>NZ_JABVAX010000030.1 GCF_013404595.1 Jannaschia marina
CTTCCCGCCCGCAACGGCGCAACGCGATGCGCAACAAGCTGAAAGCAACGACGCGCAACGCCCTCCTGTTGCGTTGGAAACCAGAGGATTGGAGCGCATAGTTGAACTGGAAAAGGAACTGGCTGTCGCCAAATCCCGAAGCATCGGCCTCGAAGAACAGCGGCAACAGATGAGCGAAACGATCGAGGATCTTCGCAGGCGCCTGGACCGCTCAGAGGAGCGTGTGACGGCCCTGCTTGTGGCACCGCCGCAGAAGCGGCGAGGCTGGTGGCCTTGGGGACGCTCATAGCGTCCCGTTAGCCCCTAGACGTACTCTCGGCAACATTTCGGAATCCTTGAACCGATCCTAATGAAACGCGCTGGACGTTTCACACGGGGGTGCGTGAGGGTGCACTTGTGGAACGGCCACGAGCGCGTCCACGATCTGCTGTCGAATAATTCTGTCCAACCATCTACAGTTGCTCTTGAACCATGGCGAAGAGCCATTCGGACACGAAACGCCGTGCTTCCCCAAGATCGAACGCGGACTGGTGCACGAAACCGTTCCGCGTCGGCACGGACATCGGGCCGGACACGTACTTTCCCGACCCGGCATGAACGGTGCCGTCGCCTGGCGCGTCTGGCTCCTGTATCTCGTAACGGGTATCGGCGATGAAAACCGGAGGATTGGCTCCGTAGGGCGTATAGACGGGATCGGACCAGCGACCCCATTCCACCGTTCCGTTCTCGTCGTTGCGTTGTGGCTGCGCATTGGAAGGGGTATCGACACGAGACGTTTGCCGCCACTCTATATGATCCCAACATGGATGCCCTCGATCGGCGGCGTAAAACATCCGGGTGTTGGGATGGTAGCCTGAGGACCCGAGGCGGCTGTGATAGGATGCGGCCGCGATGATCTGGGTCCGGCTCTGTCTGAAAGCCGACCGCCCGTCAGGGTCGCCGTCGGGATCAAGATATTGACGATAGATCAATCGCCACCAGTCGGCTTGGTTGACGTAAATTTCGCCATATGGATTGGCGGCCGGCCTGGCCCAGAGCCGGCCGCCGCCCTGCCCCGTTCCACGCAGCCAATTGGTTGTCCCGTTCACAGAGCGATGACGCCCATTCGGCAACAGCTCTAACGGGCCGGGAAGATTGCCTGCGGTCGCGGTCGACTCGGACTGGTTCCGTCCGAGGACTTGCGACTCCACGCCTTCAAATCCCGCCCGCATCCGCTTGTAGGTAGCGGGAGACCCATCGGTCGGCATGGCACCGTGGATGACGCCGTGAACGTCCCCGCCTCCGCCATGCAGTTGGGTGTAGGCACGGGCCACGAGGCCACCCATGGAATGCGTCACGAGAATGGGCTTCAACGTTCGGTAGCCAAGCCGCTCGAAGCGGCGCATACTGTTTGCTGCAGCAGCGACCGTGTCACCAAGTCTGCGGGCCGAGTTGGCGTTGTCATCCGTCCAGTTGTAGGGATGAACCCAAACCTCGTACTTCAGGTTGAAGCAACCTCGCGGCACCTGTCCGCCGGCAGGGGTCTCGGCAGTCATGTCTAGCCAGCTTAGGAAGCTGATATATGAGCCTTGGTGAACACCACCCCATCCACGTTGAATTCGATCCGGCGTGAGGCCGCGTCCCGGCGTGCCTCGGTCGACTTCCAGATAGTCTGGACTGAAACCCCGACCCGGTGGCCCGACGAGCGCGCGACGCTTGCCGGCCGTGAAGCTCATGGCTTGTGCCGCTAGGGATCCACGCCCCGTATAGCGATCAGGGTCCCATACCATCCGGCCGCTAGCGCGGTTGCGTAGCCGGCTCCCCATGATGCCCGGCACGAATATGATCGGAAGGGAGACCGGTTCGGGACAGGTCTGAACAGCGTCGTTCATCGAACCGCCCGCTTCGGGGCGAAACTACCGAGCAAGCGGTTCCATACCGTTTCAGTCCATTCGGGTCCGTATGGCTCGGCGCCCGCATCGTCTCGCTCGTCGTAATATTCGGCGATGATACGAATGCCAGCGTGGCCCACATCATTCGGTCGCCCCACGACCAATAACCGCCCGACCTCTCGACCGTTCGCGGCGAACGCGCGACCGTCGAGATCGCCCAACTGCGCCGGTCGAGAACCGAGCCCGCTTGGCAGAGCGTCCGAGACGTCGAGGGGTGGGTCGCCGACAGCGCGATGCACGATCTCGACCCGCAGACCGACCGGCCGCGTTCCATCCGAGGGAGCGAACGTGACCCCATGGGCTTCGGTGGTGGGCGGTACCCGGGCACCTGCGCCGGGAAGACAGACCGCTCCCCGCTCGACGGGTGCGTGATCCGCACGCGGAAACAGGCTCCGCGCCAACGTCAACAACTCCGCTCGGGCAACCTCGGCATCTTCGGGAAACATGGCGCGGGTCACGCGAAACAGAACGCCGTCGCTGGCCACATAGGCCTCCTCGGTCCAATCGTCGGCCGGAACCCCCAGCAGCGAGGTATCCACGACGTGCGACACGATCCAGACATCCCCCTCGCGCATCTCATCGCGAAACAGGATCAGGACACCTTCCTGCTCAGTTTCCCCAGCCCGCAACGCGGCGATCCGAGCACGCACCATCCGATCCAGGTCCTTCTCGCCACCCGGCCCGAGCCGGTCGACGGTCATGGTGCGCAGCACGGAATACTGTTCGACCGGCTCGAGGATCATGGGAACCTCGAAATGGTGGTGCCCGATGCACCACGTCCTGAACTCGATCGCATCAGCCATCGCCGCACCACCTTCCATTAGCAGGAGGAGCATGCCTCCGAGTATTGAGGATCGCATCTTACGATTGCTCCACGATAGCCTGTGACAGGCGCCAGAGCCGGATTCCCGGGCCAGGTCCCGGCTCGCTCAACACGGCCCAGGCCTCTTCATGCCGACCGGAAGCATGATATCGCAAGTACAGTGACATTGCCTGTATCCGATCTTTCGGTTCCGCAAAGCCAGTCTTCCGCAGCCGACTCCAAAGCTCCTCCAAATCCGAAGGAAATATCCGATCTTCGCGTTGTCGTTGTGGCGATAGGCACAGCGCTGCAATGGCTTCGTCGCGCATGAGACGAATCCGCGTGGCAGTGCCTAGGGCGGCGAAAGTATCCGGGTCGAGCCAGATTGGCGAAGAGGACCAGCCTTCAACGGCCGGCCCTTCCAAACAAATCAGACGCCCCGCAGCCACATCGGCTATCAACCAACGCTGGGACCAGCCCCCAATCGGAGCGAGCATGTTGTTCGAAAATGCCCGTGTACCTGCTCCGCCATGGATCAGAGCTTCTTGGACGTGGTGTTCCCAAAACCGAAAGTAGAACCACTTGCCTTCTCCATCCTGCAACTTCGTGAACTTGCGCAGGTGCTTGCGCAGATCGTTTAGCGATCCTTGCGAGCGCAGGAAGATGCCCGATTCCCTGTCCCACATGTCTCCTGGCCCTTCGCCTTGGGTGAAGAGCCCCCGGGTGAAGCGGTGCCCTTCCTCCAGGCGCACGAGGTAAGGGGCGACGTCGCGCAGCTCTTCGGCGGCCGCACCCTGGAAGAGGCAGGCGTGGTCGAGGCCCGAGGTTTCCAGCATCTCGGGCAGGCCGGGCAGCTTGGCGGCGTCGAGCACGGCGTAGGTGTGGAGCGGCAGGATCGCCCGGCCCTCGATCACCTCCGGCTGCCCGAAGAGCGCCTCGTAGAGGGCGGGCGGGACGGTGAGGGGCTCCGCCACGCCGAGTTGCGCGTCCAGCGGCTCCACGCCCTCGATGGTCTCGACGTTCAGCGCAGGCGTGGATGCACCATCTCCGCCCTCGACCGAGGGACCGGGGAGGTTGGTCCAGTAGTCGCTGTCGTCCGCGCCTGTGGTCATGCGGTGCCTGTCTTGCCGGGTCGCCGTTCCCGGACATTGCGACGGGGCGGGCGCGAAGGCCAGACGCCCCGCATAGACAGGCGGCCTACAGCCCATAATCCCACCCGCTATCCCGATTGCGCTCGGCCTGCTTTTCCTTCTCCAGCTCGATTTCTCGCTCTCGTTCGCGGGCGGCGTCCAGCGCCTGCGCCTCTGCGGCCTGCCGTTCCTCGGCCTCGCGACCCTCGCGCAGCGCGGCGACCCGCTCCGCGAGACCGTCACGGTCGATCCCAGCGGCGGCAGCGCGCAGCCGCTCCGCGAGGTCCTGGCCGTCTGCGGTCGGCGCGTCCCGTGCGCCATCCCGACCCGCCGTCTCAACCTCGGACCGCTCTGGTCCCTCCGCCCCGGCCGCCCGCTCCTGCCCATGTGATGCGCCCTGTCGAGCGTCCCACGCCGCCCTGAGCCGCGTGGCGAGGTCGCGGCTGTCCTCCGGCGCCTCACGCCTCACGCTACCCTCAACCAGCGCCAGTTCGTCCTGCCCCGGCCCCACCCGCTCGCGCACACGGTCCACGACCCCGGCGGCCCGCTCGGCGATCCACGTCCCGACCTCGCGCGCGAGGTCGGCGGCGATCTCGCGCACCTCGGCCGCCCGCGCCTTGGCCTCGTGCCAGGCCGCGACCCGCCCGACCTCGTGGCCGCGCTCTTTCATCTGCCAGGCCCCGGGGGAGAGCTGCGGCAGGGGCGACCGGTCCAGCTCCACGGCCCGCACCGTCTGCGCCAGCTCCTCGCGCTCGTCGCCGCAATCGCGGGCCGCCGTGGCCATCTCCAGCGCCTCCTCGCGCTGCGCGGCGAGCGTGCGATGGTCCACGCGCTCGGCCACCTGCGCCCGCTCCAGCGCGGCGTTGGTGTCCCGCGCCCAGGCCTCCCGCCAGCTTGCCAGGACCTCGACCTTGTTCCAGTCGCGGTTCTTGGCGGTGAACCCGTTCTCCCCCACCTCCCGGGTGGTCAGGAGGATGTGGGCGTGGTGGTTGCGTTCGTCCCCCTCGCGGCCGGGTGCGTGGATGGCCACGTCCGCCACCATGCCCCGCTCCACGAACTGCTCCCGCACGAACCCCCGCACTAGCTCGACCCGCTCGGCGTGGGACAGCTCGTCGGGCAGGGCCACCCGGACCTCGCGGGCGACTTGACTGTTCTTGCGGGTCTCGGCTTCCTCGACGCGGTTCCACAGCTCGGACCGGTCGGAGACCCAGTCCGGCGCGTGGGACGGCGCGAGGATCTCCGTATGCTCGACGCCGGCCTTCGCGGCATAGTCGAACACCAGCCCCGTGCGCCGATCGGTGATCCGCTCGGCCACGCGGTAGGCGATGGCGGCCGTCGCCGACCGCCCTTGAGAGCGGGAGATGACGGAGGCGCGCAGGTGGTAGATCGCCATCGGGGTGCCGCGCTCTTTGCCCGAGCATGCGTTCGGGCGGGCTTAGGGGTCGAGGGGAAACGCTAGTCTCCCCCGCCCACACAAACCAAGGCATCAGCCGCCGCGTTTGTATAAGTGGGCACTTCGTGCTTGCACCTGACATCACAGGCTCCCACAAAGTCAACATCCACACTAGCCGAAAGGTCCCGAATGGCGCGCACAATCGACCAGCAGATTGCCGCAACGCAGGCCAAGCTCGCCCGCCTCAAGTCGCGCCAAAAGGCCTCCGAAACCCGCCGCAAGATCATCGTCGGCTCCGTCGTCATCTCCAACGCGCTTAAGGAACCCGAGAAGGCACGCGCCTTGGCCGCTCTCCTGCGACGGGCCGTGACGCGCGAAGTCGATCAAAAGGAGCTGGTCGGCTTGCTGGCGGAGCTGGACAAGGCGGCGAAGACGGCTGCACCTCGTAATGTCGAGGACCGGCCATGAGCAAAGACCCATTCCAGATCCTGGCCGACGAACTGACACTGATCCGCAAGGACATGGACGATCTGCGCCGGACGTCGCTCGATCGCGACGAGGCCGAGGCGCTGCATGAGATCGTGGCCCAAGGGGTCGAGCAGATGCGCAAGGCCACACGGGGGGCGCCAGAGGCCCTGGGAGCGGCCCTCAAGGTCGATCGGGACCACAGATGGCCCACAACGCCACGGAGGCGGCCGTACGGGCCGCTGAGAGCGTTCTGGGGGGCATTCGGCAGGATCTGGACAACGAACGCGCCAAACTCGCCACAGCCGCAGGAGAGGCCCGCAGAGAGGCCTGGCGCTACTTCGGGGGTTTCTGGGTCTGGATCGCCGCCATTGGCACCACAGGGGTGGTTATCGGGGCGCTGGCGATGGCGTGGATTGCGGGGCGCGGCGATGCGCGTGAGTTCGGGCAGTACCCCGGTATCTACTGCGGCAACGCAGGCGGTCAGGTCATCGAACAACCCGACGGGTCCAGCTACTGCGCCATCTGGATCAAGCGGCCGGAAGCCGAGCGGTGAGCGCAGAACCGGATCACTCCTGACGCGGCACCCGCCGTGATCGACGGCTGCGGATCGCCTCCATCTTTGCGCGCCGAAGCTGGCTCGTGAACGCGGCTCCGAACCGCCCGATCCGTCCACCCGGCTCGAAGTCGTAGGATCCAGGCAGCACATCCTCGTTGCGTTCGTCCACGATCACCCAAAGCGGGCGGTCCACGTCGAGCCCAGCCCGTCGTCGCTCGATCTGCGGCACCTCGATAGCAGTCTGACCCGGCAAAGGCGGCTGCGTGGTGATTGCGAGCAGGACCACCAATGTCCGGCCGTCGTCCTGGCGCAACAGCAGGATCAACGCACAAGGCCGCGTCTTGCGCCCCTCCGTCTCCCCGCTCTTGGCCTGACGCGCCCATAGGTAGGGATAGGACCAGACGTCCCCGACCGCAGGCGGATCGTAATCCGTGTTCACCGGCCAGCTCGGCCGTTCGGATCTTCGTTGCCATCCTGGGCCAGCTCATCGGCCTCCAGCGCAGCGAGAAGTGTGTCCGCCTCGTCGTCGCTCATGTCGGCCACATGGATCGCCCGTTGGGTCCGGCCCTGCTCGGCCATCTCCTCGAACCGCTCCACTGACATCACCACGAAGCGTGCCGTGCCGTGCCGTTTGATCCGTACAGTGTCTCGGGCAGCGGCTGCTAGAACGTCCCCTGTCCGATTGGCCAGGTCGGTGGAAGAAAACTCACGCATGACAGACCTCTCAAGAAGTTCCTAAGATAGCTAACCTAGGCGCTACCGTGTTGCAAGTCTTCATTCCCAGCCTGATTACGCCTACCACAGGCGCTACTCCTCAGTCTGTGGGGATAACCCTTCCCCTCCCTATCTGACCCACCCCATCCGGGGCCGCTGCGCATTGTGTTACGGTCGAGCTACGTTTGAGCGAAGCACAAAGATTGAAGTTGGAGAAACGGACGGCTTCGCCATCCGGTCGAGGAAAAAGTCCACCGCCGCCCGGCCGGTCGTTCGCTACCTGGCGGGCGCTCCCGTCCGAACGACCGTGGATTTTTTCCCCTCCTATTAGATCATAAGAAAGAGCAAATTCTGCGGTCTTTATTTTCAATAACTTACCAGGGGGGGGTGCGTCATAACTGGTGACGCAGGGGTGCGTCATAACTGGTGACGCAGGGGTGCGCCTTTCGTGACCAGTTTTCGGTCACAAGTGACGAATTTTTAGCTTGCAGACGCCGTCAGAATGTGGGCTTCTGTGACCGAAAACTGGTCAAAATCGACGCAGGGGTGCGCCATATGCAACAGCTTCCAGATACGCGTTCTCGTGGGGGCAACTGGGTCCAGACGGAGAGAGCTGCCCATGAGGCATGGGGTGCGCTCATCGCTAAGGCCCCGAAGGCGGCGCAGCTCATGCACGTCCTCGTCGCGCGGGTCGGACCGCATAATGCCGTTGTGGTCAGTCAAAATACTCTCATGGCTCTAACCAAGACCTCGCGCCGGACGGTTCAGCGTGCTCTGACCGTCCTCGTGGAAGACCGATGGATCGAGGTGAGGCAGGTCGGCCAGAACGGCACCGTAAACGCCTATATCATCAACGACCGCGTGGCCTGGACCGGGAAGCGCGACGGCATCCGTTACAGCCTGTTTAGCGCTTCCGTGGTCGTCTCGGACGAGGAGCAGCCGGACCGCGATCAGATCGGCTATCAGGAGCCGCTACGCAGGGTGCCTTCGATCGGCCGAGGCGAGCAGCAGCTTCCAACCGGCCCAGGCCTCCCCCCGCCATCGGAGCCCTCTTTTCCCAGTATGGAGCATGATCTGCCTGCAACCCACGATCCGCGCTACGACGGGGACGAGCATGACAGGTAATGCGCCTTATCGTTGCGCAACTCGATGCATGCAACGGCGCGCAACGCTATGAAGTACTCACTTTCCGAGGCCGCAAAAGCGACCGGAAAAAACAAAACAACAATCCAGAGAGCCATCAAGAATGGCAAAATTTCAGCGACGAAAGGGGCCTCTGGAGCATACGAGATCGACCCGGCTGAACTGCACCGTGTCTTCCCGCCCGCAACGGCGCAACGCGATGCGCAACAAGCTGAAAGCAACGACGCGCAACGCCCTCCTGTTGCGTTGGAAACCAGAGGATTGGAGCGCATAGTTGAACTGGAAAAGGAACTG
>NZ_JABVAX010000031.1 GCF_013404595.1 Jannaschia marina
CCCGCGCCGCCGCGCAGCTCGTCCGCGCCCGACCCGCCCGAGAGCGCATCGGCCCCGTCGCCGCCCCGGAGCGTGTCGACCCCGTCCAGCCCGCGCAGCAGGTCGTTGCCGCCGAGGCCGTCGATGTGGTCCGTGCCCGCGCCGCCCTCGAGCGTGTCGCGGCCGCCGTCGCCCCAGAGGTCCCAATCCTCCCGCCCCTCGGTGCGGGCGAACTTCTGGGTCACGAAGAGGGTGGGGAGGTTGGCGCCGCTCTCGTAGGTGAGCCGCCCCTCGGAGAGGCCGAGGCCGATGGAGGTGACGTCCGGATCCATCAGGTTGGCGTAATGGCCCGGGCTGTTCATCAGGTTCTGGTGCAGCCGCTGCACCTCGTCGCGGAAGTCGTCCGCCCCCTGGATCGAGACCGCGGCGATGTTCTCGGTCACCCGGGAGGGGGCGCGCAGGTCGTAGTTCGCGTCGCGCAGCCGGTCCGAGGGGCGGCTGCCGCCCGCGCCGGTGTGGCTGAAGGTGTCGGTCCCGCCCATCCAGTCGCTGTGGGCGTCGGCGGCGCGGTTCATGTTGAGCTCCACGCGGAGGGGCGCAAGCCCCTCCTCGGCGCGCGCGGCGTTCACGAGAGAGACGAAATATCGTTCGAGTTCGGTGGCAGGGGTCATGGTCGGATCCGGCATTGGGGATGATCGTGGTTAAAATACCCGTCCACCCGTGGCAGGAACATGACCCGCATGGCGCGACAAGCGGGCGTTTGCCCCGCATTTGTCGCGCATCGGCGGCTATCGGCCCGGCAGGAGCCGCCCGATCCCGCCCCGGCGATGGCGTAGGCTGAAGACCGCGTAGCGCCAGAGCGCGCCGGCGCTTCTCCGCCGGGAGAGCCCCTCCTCCCGGCGCCAGACCCGCCAGATGTCACGCACCGCGGCGCGCTTGTCCGCCGACAGCGAGGCGGGGGCGACGCGATAGGTGGCCAGCACCTCGTCGAGCCCCCGCGCCGGCCCGCCGAGCCGGACGAGGCGCAGCCAGAGCGCGTAGTCGTGCTGCAGCGGCAGCTCGGGCATGGGCTGCGCGCCGAGGCGGTGGCGGTCGTAGATCACCGTCAGGCAGCCCATGGGGTTGGGCCCGAGCATCGCCGCGTAGTCGAGCCGGTCCCGCGCCGCCACCCGGGTCCGATGCTCCCCGGACGCACGAATATAGGCGGTATGGCTGAGCGTCGCGCCGGTTTCGGCCATGAAGGCGAGCTGCCGTTCGAGCTTCTCGGGGGCCCAGAGATCGTCGGCGTCGAGGAAGGCGATATGGCCGCCCCGGGCCTGCGCGAGGCCGAGGTTGCGCGCCTGCGCCGCCCCCCGTCCGGCCGGGCCCCGCGCCCCGGTGTCGAGGAGGCGGATGCGGGGGTCGCCTTCGGCGGCGGCCCGCGCCACGGCGCGCGCTTCCGCCCCGGGGGCATCGGCGACGAGCATCAGCTCCCAGTCGGTCCGGGTCTGCGCGCACACCGAGGCGATGCTCGCGCCCAGGAAGGGCGCGGCCCCGTGGAAGGGCATCAGGACGGAGACGGCGGGGGTCGGCACGGGCCGGACGCTACCCCCGCCCCCCGGAGCCTTCCAGACAATTCGTCGCGCATTCGTCTCGCATCCGACCGAAGGGGCGCGGGGCGGTCGTATTTCGGCCCCCGGGGCCGCCACCGCCGCTTCCGAAGCTCATCCCGACACGAATTTCCGGGTGACCTTCCATGCTTCTCCATTCCACTGGAACCCTCCAGAGCGGCGACGACCTCTTCGACATCGGCATCGGCGACCTGCGCGTCGCCGAGATCGGCGGCACGACCTTCCTCGTGACCACCAGCGGCCGCACCGGCGGGCTCGCCATCTACCGCCAGACCGACGCGGGCGGCTGGCGGCTCCATGACGAGCTGGCCTTCCCCGAGGCGACGGGCCTCGTGCGCGACGACGGGCTGATGCTGCTGGAGGCCGGCGGCACGATCTCGGCCGTGGTCGAGGGCGACGGCGGCACGCTCTGGCGCGTGGAGATCGACGCCGCGGGGCGCTTCGACGGCCAGACCACGCTCGCCGGGCGCGCCGCGGCCGACCTGCTGGCCGAGGCGTCGGGCGGCGCGGCGCTCGCCCACATGGCGGGCGTGCCGGGCCTCGTGATGCCCGACGGGCTGCCGCGGGACTTCGGCCAGATCGCCACCTCGGTCTCGGTCGGGGACAGCGACTTCGTCCTCCTCGCCGACCAGGGCCTGCAGGAAGTGGCCGTGCTCCTCCTCGACCCGGCGAGCGGCGAGACCCACCTGGCGGCGCGCATGGGCGCGGCCGAGGGTCTGGGCGTCGGGCTGCCCACCGACATGGCCACGGTGGAGATCGGCGGTACCACCTTCGTCGTGCTGGCCGCGGCCGGTTCGTCCTCGCTCACGGTGATGCGCCTGACCGCCGACGGCGAGCTGGTGCTGACCGACCACCTGATCGACACGCTCGAGACCCGTTTCGCCGGGGTGCAGGCGCTCTCGGTCGTCGACCTCGGCGACCAGGCGCTGGTGATCGCGGGCGGCGGCGACGACGGGCTGACCGTCTTCACGCTCCTGCCCGACGGGCGGATGGTCTGGCGCGCGACCCTCGAGGACACGGCCGAACTGGCGCTCACCAACGTCACCGCCATCGACGCCTGGCGCGACGGCACGCAGGTGCGGATCGCCGTCGCCACCGAGGCCGACGCGGGCGCGAGCCTCTTCGCCCTCGACCTCACGCGGGCGGGCGCCTTCCTCGAGGGGACGCAGGGGGCCGACCGGCTCCGCGGCAGCTGGCGCGACGACACGCTGGTCGCCACGGGCGAGAACGACACGCTCGAGGCCGGCTCGGGCGACGACCTGCTGATCGCCGGGCCGGGGCGCACGGTGCTCGAGGGCGGCAACGGGCGCGACGTCTTCGTGCTCGGGGCCGAGGCCGACGACGCGCGCATCCGCGACTTCCAGCGCGGCATGGACCGCATCGACCTCTCGGACTGGCCGATGCTGCGCGACCCCGCCGCGCTGCACGTGGTCTCGACCGACTGGGGCGCGCGGGTCAGCTACCGCGACCGCGAGCTGCGGGTCGAGTCGCGCGACGGCACCCCGCTCTCGGTCGAGGATCTCTTCGGCGCGCGCTTCGACTGGGCCGACCGCGTGACCGTGGGCGTCGACACCGCTCGCCACGACGACACCCCGGGCCGCCTGCTGCGCGCGGGCGACAGCGGCGACGCGCTGACCGGCGGAGCCTGGGCCGACCGGCTTTACGGCGGGACGGGCGACGACACGCTCCGGGGCGGCGCGGACGACGACCTCCTCGTGGGCGGTGCCGGCGACGACAGCCTGCTGGGCGGGGCGGGCACCGATACGCTCTACGGCAACGCGGGCCGCGATCTGCTGCGCGCGGGCGAGGACGGCGCGTTCCTTTCGGGCGGGGCCGACGCCGACCGGCTCTACGGCGGGGCGGGCGACGACACGCTGCAGGGCGGCGCGGGCAACGACCTCCTCGTGGGCGGCGCGGGCGACGACAGCCTGCGCGCCGACGGCGGCCGCGACACGCTCTACGGCAACGACGGCGACGATGTGCTGCGCGCGGGCGGCACCGGCTCCCTCCTCTTCGGCGGGGCCGACGCCGACCGGCTCTACGGCGGGGCGGGCGACGACACGCTGCAGGGCGGAGCGGGCAACGACCTCCTCGTGGGCGGTGCCGGAGACGACAGCCTGCGCGCCGACGGCGGCAGCGACACGCTCTACGGCAACGATGGTGCCGACGTGCTGCGCGCGGGCGGCAC
>NZ_JABVAX010000032.1 GCF_013404595.1 Jannaschia marina
TCGCCTTGAACGCGGCCGCGTGCCGCTTCCTCTTCGCCATCTCGTCCGTCTCCTTCTCGAAGACCAAGATGACCTCAGATCGTAGCTCCCGTCAGCGTCCAATTTCCAGGGAGCACCTCAGGCAGTCTGTTTCGCGACCTTGATGGACTTAGTGGTGCCAGTATCCCCAATGTGGGGTCACCTAGATATCAATTCTCTATCGCCAAGCTCAGTAGTCTGTAAATCCGTGAGGGGTCCTTGCGCTTCAATCGTGCCTACGGCACTCCTGAAGCACTTCGCACCCCAAGCGTTCTACCACCTGCTCACTGCGTTCGCAGTAGTAGACGCCCGTGCATCCGCTTCGCGGCTACAGGGGGAATGTAACACTGTCACTAAGTATGTCTATTAAGGATGTTCCCCCCCGCCCCCTATCGAAAGCAGTTTGGCCCGAGGTAGACGGAACTACTGTCCGGGATGAGTATACTCTCTCAACACAATCTAAAACCGACCAGAATTGTCTCATTAGACTTAACGAATCATTTATCGAACAATAGGCTTTTGTCGGACACTTAAACAGGACAGGAGATCGAGATTGGGAGAGCTTATCGGATACGGAAGGGTCAGTAGCCGAAGTCAGTCGTTGGAAATCCAGAAAGCCGCATTGATCGAGGCTGGGGTCGGAAAGGATCATCTTTACACTGAAAAGGTATCTGGCCGGAGCCGTGAAGGACGACGAGTTCTTGATGACATGCTCAAACGAGGTATTCGGCGAGGCGATACCGTGCTGGTGACAAGGCTCGACAGATTGGCAAGGTCGACACGTGACCTTCTCCGGATCGCTGATGTGCTCGATGACAAGGGAGTTGACCTACGGGTGCTTGAGCAGCCGGTCGATACATCTTCACCTGCGGGTAAACTGTTTTTCACCCTCTTGGGCGCATTCGGTGAGTTTGAAGCAAGTATACGCGCAGAACGTCAACGCGAAGGTATCGATGCTGCGTTGGCCAAAGGTGGTGATAGTCCCTTCAGGGGGCGTCCCGCAACGATCAACGGCATCAAGGTCAGGGAGCTTACGGAAGCTGGTATGGGGCCTTCACGTATCGCTCAACACATGGGTATCGCAAGATCATCCGTATATCGATATTTGATGCGACCTAAACAAACCTGACCGACATGTCAGCCCAATTCCCTAAATACCCACGTGGTATGAATAGGGAGAGTTCTATGGCAACAGATCAGCATGATATTCTTGTGCTCGGTGACCATGCGCACACGTTTGAGCGCACCGACTACGATCCAACAGGTGCGATGGCATTTCTGCACAGTGTCGGTAATAGCGACCTCCTAAGATTTATGCGGCGGCTTCCTATGGTGGCTGCCCATCAGTCTGATGAACCCATGAGAATGTCCGATCTCGTTTATGAGATGAAGCTCTGGCCCTACGTGAAGGCGGCATACTCTCAGATCGAGGGGCAATCGGGAATCCCAGGAAGGCTGAGTCAGCTTCATCGAGTATATGCGAGGGCGGAGGCGGAGATGGAGCGGGAAACTGGAGAAGTCAGATCATCTGAACGATCCTTCAACTTTGCCACATTTCTTCAAATCTATGCGTCCGAGGGTCTGCCATAAGCCTGGTAGGGGCTCATGCAACAGTCGCAAACAGACCTGCTCGTGGCGTCACGTCGCGGTCGCAATCCCCGGCAATCGGTGTAAACTCTTGACAACAGGGAGACGACAGTCGTGGCGACCGCACAGCAACTCATTGGACTCTTGAAGAGTCACGTTGAGGGGAATGAAGAACGATTCTTCGATCTCGCGCTCCAGCTTGCGTCTGCGGAAGAGCAGAAGGGTCATACCAGATTGGCAGAGCAGCTTCGCCAGTGGGTTGAGGCTGGACAGCAGCCCAAGCCGACAACAGCCTCGCCAACTCCAATCGCCAAGCCACGTGGTGAACTGGGTGCTATCATTGGCACCGCTTACCCAGAAACGAGGCTGAACGACCTGATCCTGCCAGATGCTGTGTCGTCTGAGCTAGACCAATTGGTCACAGAGTTCCGTAAACGGGCTATGCTTGAGAAGCACGGGCTTTCGCCCCGGCAGCGTGTTCTATTGGCGGGACCTCCTGGCACCGGAAAGACGATGAGCGCGTCGGCCCTGGCGGGCGAACTGAAGCTGCCACTTTATTCAGTTCTGCTGCACGGTTTGATTTCCAAATTCATGGGGGAGACCGCATCCAAGCTGAATGCGATCTTTGAGGCCGTGAGAACACAGCGTGGTGTCTACCTGTTTGATGAAATCGATGCCCTCGCCGCTGCCAGGGATGGTGACAACGATGTGGGCGAAGCCCGCCGCACATTGAACTCGTTCCTCCAGTTCATGGAGGAAGATACGGGTCCCTCTTTGATCATCGCCACCACGAACCTGCCGCGCATCCTGGATAAGGCTATATTGCGTAGGTTCGATCTGGTTCTGATGTATGAACTGCCAACGGCAGATGCGATGCAGAAGGCTATGTCCCGACGCCTGATCGGGTTTGATTTGTCAGAAGTAATCTGGGACGATGTGGTTGAGCAGGCTCAGGGTCTTTCATCCTCTGATGTCATTCAGGCCGCTATGGATGCAGCCCGACGAGCCGTATTAGACTCGAAAAAGAGCATATCGTCGGACGACCTTCTCCGTTCAATTGGCCGCCGACGCGACTTACAGGCGTTGGGTGCTAAACATGGCGGATCGGGTTCTTCCTCACATCGTTCTTGATGGTGTCTCGTCAG
Organism: Jannaschia marina; assembly: GCF_013404595.1. Lineage (GTDB taxonomy): Bacteria > Pseudomonadota > Alphaproteobacteria > Rhodobacterales > Rhodobacteraceae > Jannaschia > Jannaschia marina. The sequence goes on from NZ_JABVAX010000032.1 coordinate 2,751, forward strand.
TCAAAGAGTTCAAAGGTCGGAGCGGGCGTGGAAGTCCGAGGCCATCGCCGGTTCAGAACCGTCAAACTCATGCGCAGCGGTTGGTAGCAGCACTGGACGCTATTCCGGTCGCTGAGACTGCCAAATCAACCTACCTTGCTGTCGAAGGCCGTCCTGGTGAGCCGCTGATAGCAGACAAGTTCAACGTAAGTGGACTATCACTGCTTTCCACTCAGAATGCTGACATCGACCAGCAGATTGCAGGACGTGCCATCGTCAAAGCGGATCGTTCCACGGGTGGGATCGCTAACCTCAAGAGTAAGCTCAACCAGTTCGCCGGAGAGCTTCGGCCACCAAACAAGAAAGGGGTGAGGAACCCCTACAACGCCGATCTTGCAAACAGTGTTGGTATGTTTGCGGAGATCGAACTGCGGGATTTGTGGCGTCACCCCACCAAGCCTTTTCCGCAGTCCGCCGATCCCATCGCATGGGAAGTGTGGTTGGAACCCGCCGAGGTCGATGGTTTCGTGGCCATGGCTGCGCAACAGGGGATGACCGTTTACCCTGACCGTCTAGAGTTTCCTGAAGACACGGTTGTGTTGGTTGAAGGAACCACGGATCAAATGGCCACGACCACTGTTAGAACAGGTTCCGTCCGCGCAGTGTCCCCGCCAGGTGAGGTGCTCCCTGGAAATTGGACGCTGACGGGAGCTACGATCTGAGGTCATCTTGGTCTTCGAGAAGGAGACGGACGAGATGGCGAAGAGGAAGCGGCACGCGGCCGCGTTCAAGGCG
>NZ_JABVAX010000033.1 GCF_013404595.1 Jannaschia marina
ACAACAACGACATTCCGGCCGCCCTCGCGGCATTTCTGGACGACGCGAAAGCGCAGGGCCTGACGGTCACGCTCGTCGTGCCGGTCAAGCCGACCGACACGTCCTACGATGCCTGGGACGCCGCGCCGGGTGGCGTGCGCGCCGCGTTCTACGACGATCTCCGGCAGCTCGCCGAACTGCTCGACGAAGACTACGGGTCGGTGGTCCGCCAAATCGAACTCGACAACGAGTATTGGGCCCGTGCGGAGCGCGATCTTTCCGGGACCAGCCTCGAAGGCGAATACGGACGCGCGGCCGGTCAGGCCGCCGTCGCGATCCAGCGGGGTGTGGACGATGCGGCGGGGTCGGGTGAGGGCGACGGAGACGTCGACATCTTCATTCAGGCCGTCAGCGGCGCCCTCGCCGCCGTTTCGTCCGGCGGGCGCGTCATCGAGCGGGCAAACGAGAACATCCAGGCGGGTTTCGACCAGGGCGTGTCGATGTCGGGCCTGAACAATGCCCTGTACACGGTCAGCGACCTGGTGGACGGCGTCATCCGCAACAGCTTCTGGGATATCGCGACCGAGGGCGGTTTCACCAACGACTACCAGACCAGCGGCGGCCTCGTCTCCCGGTTGGAACGGACATTCTCGGGCTGGGACGACTGGGCGGGAGGCGACGTCGTGCTCCGGGTCGGGGAGTACAATGTGAAGACGAGCGTGGCGCGCGGTGACACTGCGGTCAATACGGCCGAACACGGGGCCACGATGTTCCTGGAGCAATTCGTGCATCTCGTCGACTCGGGGGTCACATCGGCGGACGTCTGGGCGCTCTACCAGACGTTCAATCAGACGTCGCTGTTTCTCGAAGGCGACGAGGAGGGCGCGTCCGGGATTCCGGGCGGCGGGGACGGTGTTCAGACGGTCGAGGTCGCCGGGCTGACGCTCGTCGGCAATTCGTCCCGCGTGGCGGTCTTCGACCTGCTGCGGCAGACCGTGGTGGGCTACAACCTGTTCGACACGACCTGGTCCGTCGATCATGTCGAAAGCGCCCCAGGCACCGCCCTCGACTACGACGTCACCATCTTCGAGGATAACCCGTCGGGGCCGGCCGATACCGAATTCGTGCTGTTCCTCTCGTCGCGGACCGGAGTGACCGAAACCCTCTCGATGGATCTTCGGCACCTGATCGGCGACGACACGGTCGTGAACCTGCGGGGGATCTCCATCGACGTGGATCCGGTGGCGGGCGGCGGCTTGACGAACCGGAACCACCAGGACGCGGAGATCGTCGATGTCACCGATCGGCTCGACGTGGACGGAACGTTTTCGCTCGTGATCGACGCCTATGAGCTGATCCAGATCACGATCACGCTCGAAAACAACGCCTTCACGAACGGCGCCGATGTCTGGACGGGCACTCCCTGGTCGGACGATTTTCGCGGGCTCGACGGCAACGACACGATCTTCGGGGGAGACGGGAACGATTCCATCCGCGGCCAGGACGGAGATGACAGCCTCGTCGGGGAGGCCGGAAACGACCTGCTGGCGGGCAACGCGGGCGACGACATGCTGCTCGGCGGCGACGGGGCCGACCGGCAGTTCGGGGGCAACGAGTCCGATACGCTCGCCGGCGGCAACGGCGACGATCTGCTCGACGGTGGCGAAGGGGCCGATACTCTCTACGGGAATGCGGGCGACGACACGCTGGAAGGCCAGGAAGGTGACGACTTCGCCTCCGGGGGCGACGGCGCGGACATGATCCTCGGCGACGACGGAAGGGACACCCTTCAGGGCCGGAACGGTGACGATACGATCGCCGGCAATTTCGGTGACGACATCCTCGGTGGAGGAGA
>NZ_JABVAX010000034.1 GCF_013404595.1 Jannaschia marina
GATATAGGTGAAAAACTCGATCTACCAGATGTTGTGTTTGGGCCGGGCGAGCCCTCCCAACCCGCTGTGATCGCGGGCAAAGGCAGTGTTTTTGGTCGGTATTGGATGGGGTCGCTTCAGCCTTCAGCAGGGAACCATTTTGGCGAGGCGTTTTAGGTTCTGAGCTGTTGCAGCGAGAAGGAATTCTTCTGTGGCTCCCGATAGGCCCCGGAGCCGGAGGCGTTTCAGGCCGAGATGCCGCTTCAGATGGGCGAACAGCATCTCGACCTTCTTCCGTCGTCGTCGGCTCTCATCGTATTGCCGGGTATCGCGCAGATCGCGGACCGCCTGACGGGCATCCTCGTCCATGTGCCGGGTTACGGTCCTGTAGGGCGCGTCGGTGCAGGCCTTCTTGATCGGGCAGGCACCACAGGTGTCCTTATCCGTTCGATAGACCTTTATGCGGGTGTCTTCCCTGATCCGGCGCAGCGGCATCTCATGGCCTTCGAGGCAGGTGTAGCTGTCGCGTTCAGGGTCGTATCGAAAGTGGCTCAGGTCATACTTGCCCTTGGACTGGTGCTGGCGGTCCAGCACCGGGACATGCGGCGTAACCTTGCGCTTCATCAGCCAGGCCAGGAACGGGCCGGTGCCATAAGAGCCATCGGCCGCAAGGCGATCAGGCTGAAAGTCGTGCCGCTGACGGCTGCGCTCCAGCATGGCCTTCGCGGCGACGATCTCCTGCGACAGGCGTGCCGGTGTCGCTTCCACATCCACGATGATTCCATGATCGGTATCGACCAGGTAGTTGGTCTCATAGCTAAACCGGCCCGGCCCGTCCTTCACCGACCAGGCGGCCTCTGGATCGGTTTCCGAGATATACTTCGGCGGTTTGTGGGTCGGACCCGACTCGGAGCGAGGTGCGGCCTCGGCCAGCTTCGCCAGGTATTCCGCAACCGGGCGCTGAACCTGTTCCTTGCGCGACCAGAGGTCTTTGATCTCCTGCGGCGTGTCCTTGCGCATTTTGTTCGCGTCCGCCTCGATGGTGCTGCCATCGACGGCCGCATCGGTGCCGCCAACC
>NZ_JABVAX010000003.1 GCF_013404595.1 Jannaschia marina
CCGCGGTCGAGCTTCTACCACCGGCCGGCGGGCGAGACGGTCGAGAACCTGGTGCTGATGCGGATCATCGACCGGCAGTTCATGGAGACGCCGTTCTTCGGCGTGCGCCAGATGACATGGCACTTGCGCAACGAGGGTCATGCCGTGAACCCGAAGCGCGTGCGGCGGCTCATGCGGCTGATGGGTTTGATGCCGATCTACCGGAAGCCGAACACCAGCAAGCCGGACAAGGGACGACGGCCGTATCCCTACCTGCTCCGCGGGCTGGCGATCGATCGGCCGAACCAGGTCTGGTGCGCCGACATCACCTACATTCCAATGCGTCGCGGCTTCCTCTACCTCGTGGCCATCATGGACTGGCACAGCCGCCGGGTGCTGTCCTGGCGACTATCGAACACGCTGGAAGCCGAGTTCTGCGCCGACGCGCTCGACGAGGCTATCGCGCACTTCGGCCCGCCAGAGATCATGAACACGGACCAAGGCTCGCAGTTCACGGCCTTCGCGTGGACCGACCCGCTGCGGAAGGCGGGCATCCGCATCTCGATGGACGGGAAGGGCCGCTTCCTCGACAACATCTTCATCGAGCGCCTTTGGCGGTCGGTGAAGTATGAGTGCGTCTACCTGCACGCCTGGGAGACAGGGTCCGAGGCTCGCGCAGGCCTTCAGACCTGGTTCAATTTCTACAACCACCGGCGGCCTCACGCCGCCCTCGACGGACAACCACCGGACGTGGTCTACCGCGCCGGCACGACGATCATGCAACCCGACCAGGAGGCCCAGAGAGTAGCTTAGAAAACGCCAGATCCTGTCCAAGGATCGGGGAGCACCTCCACGCTCCTCCTCGTGGTCTCGGCGCAGCTTCTGGCGCTTGTCGTCGGCACGCTCCTCGGGGTCTATGCGGCGCGCAATCCGCGCGGGCTGCTGAGCCATTTCGTGACGCTCTTCGCGCTCTTCGGCTACGCGGCGCCGGTCTTCTGGACGGGCATCCTGCTCCTCATCGCGTTCTCGCTGAAGATCCCGCTCTTTCCTGTGGCGGGTATGCAGGACGTGACGGTGACGGGCGGTTTCTTCGCCCGGGCGCTCGACGTGGCGCATCATCTGGTGCTGCCGATGGTGACGCTCTCGACGATCTTCTTCGCGCTCTATTCGCGGCTCTGCCGGGCGTCGATGCTGGAGGTGCTGGGCTCCGACTATATCCGCACCGCGCGCGCCAAGGGGCTGACGGGGCGGGAGGTGACGATGAAACACGCGCTCAAGAACGCGCTGCCGCCCGTGGTGACGCTGGCGGGGTTGCAGTTCAGCGCGGTGATCTCGGGGGCCGTGCTGGTGGAGACGGTCTATTCCTGGCCGGGGCTCGGGCAGCTGGCGCTGACGTCGATCCTCGCGCGGGATACTCCGACGATCCTCGGCATCCTGTTCTTCTCGGCGCTCGTCGTGATCGTGGGCAACCTGGTGACGGATGCGGTGCTGCGCGCGCTCGACCCGCGCCTCAGGGGGCGCGCATGACCGACCGTCCGGACATGGCGGGCGCGCCGCCGGTGGAAAAGCCGCGTTCCCCCGCTGCCGAAGCCTTCGAGATGTTCCGCCGCAACCACGCCGCTGTCGCCGGGCTCGTCGTGCTGATCGCGGTGATCGGGATCGCGGCCTTCGGCCCGCTCCTCTACCCGGAGGACCCGTTCATGATGGTCTGGACACCCTTCTCGCCACCGGGGGAGCAGGGCTACCTCTTCGGGACGGATTACCTCGGGCGCGACATCATGACCCTGATGATCCACGGCGCGCGCGTCTCGATCACCGTGGGCCTTGCCGCGGCCCTCGTCACGGTCACGATCGGGATCACGGTCGGCGCGCTCGCCGGGTTCTTCCGGGGCCTCGTGGAAGAGGCGCTGATGCGGCTGACCGAGTTCTTCCAGGTGCTGCCGACGCTTCTCTTCTCGATGGTCATCGTCGCGCTCTTCGGGGCGTCGCTGCCTATGATCACGCTCGCCATTGGCCTCGTCTCCTGGCCGGCGGTGGCGCGGATCACGCGGGCGGAGTTCCTGCGCATCCGCGAATTGGAATACGTCGCCGCGGCCCGCGCGGGCGGGGTGCGCAACGGCCGGCTGATCTTCCGCGTGATCCTGCCCAACGCGGCCCCGCCGATCATCGTGCAGGCCGCGCTCATGGTCGGCAGCGCGATCCTCTTCGAGGCGGGGCTCAGCTTCCTCGGCCTGACCGACCCGAACGTCGCCTCCTGGGGGCAGATCATCGGGGCGAACCGGCCCTATATCCTCGACGCGAGCTACACCGTGACCGTGCCCGGCATCGCCATCTTCGTCACCGTCCTCGCCATCAGCCTGGTGGGCGACGGGCTCAACGACGCGCTGAACCCGAAGCTGCGCGCGCGATGAGCCTCCTGTCGGTCGAGAACCTGCGCATCGAACTTGCGCTGCGCGCCGGGCCGGCCCCGGTGATCGACGACCTGTCGTTCACGCTGGAGGCCGGGCGGACGCTGTCGTTCGTGGGCGAATCGGGCTGCGGCAAGTCGATGACGGCGCTGGCGATCATGGGCCTGTTGCCGGATGTCGGGCGGGTGGCGGCCGGGTCGATCACCTTCGACGGCGCGGACCTGACGACGCTGCCCGATGCGCGGCTGCGGCAGATCCGGGGCAACGAGATCTCGATGATCTTCCAGGAGCCGATGACCTCGCTCAACCCCGTCTACACCGTGGGCGAGCAGATCGCCGAGGTGCTGCGCCGGCACAGGGGGATGACGGGCCGGGACGCCACCGCCCGCGCCGTCGAGCTTCTGGATGCGGTGCGCATTCCGAACGCCCGGTCGCGCGTCACCGCCTATCCGCACGAGATGTCGGGCGGGCAGCGGCAGCGCGTGATGATCGCCATGGCGCTGGCCTGCGCGCCGCGCCTCATCATCGCCGACGAGCCGACGACGGCGCTCGACGTGACCGTGCAGGCGCAGATCTTCGAGTTGCTGCGCGACCTCGCGCATGACACCGGGACGGCGCTCATCCTGATCACCCACGACATGGGCGCGGTGGCCGAGATGGCCGACGACGTGGTCGTCATGTACGCGGGTCGCGCCGCCGAGGCAGGGCCGGTGGAGGCCATTCTCGACGACCCGCGCCACCCCTATACGCGCGGCCTCATCGCCTGCGTGCCGCATCTGACCGCCGACCCGGAGGCGGCGCGCGGCGACCTGACCGAGATCCCGGGGATCGTGCCGCCGCTGGCGTCCTTAGGGGCGTCGGCCTGTCTCTTCGCGTCGCGCTGCGCCCATGTTCACGACCGCTGCCACGGGGCGCGCCCGCCCGCCTTCGACTGCCCGGCCGGGCAGCGCGCGGCCTGCTGGCTGGAGGAGCGGGCATGAGCCTTCTGGAGATCGAGAACCTCTCGGTGCGGTTTCGCATCAAGGGCGGCTGGGGGCGCTCGGCCTGGCTCCATGCGGTCGACGACGTGTCGCTGTCGCTGCCGCGGGGCAAGACGCTCGCGCTGGTGGGCGAGAGCGGGTCGGGCAAGACGACCGCCGCGCTGGCCGCCGCGCGCCTCGTACCCGCGAGCGAGGGGGCGGTGCGGCTCGACGGGACGGACCTCTTGACGCTCGAGGGCGAGACGCTGCGCCGGGCCCGGGCCCGCGTCCAGGTGATTTTCCAGGATCCCTATTCCTCGCTCAACCCGCGCCTGCGGGCCGGGGCCATCGTGCGCGAGCCGATGGATGCGCTCAACACGCCGCCGAAGGCGGAGCGCGCGGATCGCGTGGCCGAGCTCTTCGCGCAGGTGGGCTTGCGGCCCGAGCAACAGGCGCTCTTTCCGCATCAGTTCTCGGGCGGGCAGCGGCAGCGGATCGGCATCGCGCGTGCGCTGGCCACGCGCCCCGAGCTGATCGTCTGCGACGAGGCGGTCTCGGCGCTCGACGTGGCGGTACAGGCGCAGATCCTGAACCTGCTCAGGCGTCTGCAGGCGGAGCTTGGCCTCACGTTCCTCTTCATCTCGCATGACCTCGGCGTGGTGCAGCACATGTCGGACCGCGTGGCGGTGATGTACATGGGGCGCATTGTGGAGGAGGCGGATCGCGGCCCGCTGTTCTCGGCCCCGCTGCACCCTTACACGCAGGCGCTTCTGGCGGCGGTGCCCTCGATCGACCGGCGTCGCCGGGGGCGGTCGGCGGTCAAGGCGACGGGGGAGACGCCCGACCCGCTGAACCCGCCGCCCGGCTGCATGTTCGCCTCCCGCTGTCCGCGTGCCGAGGCCCTCTGTCGCGAGACGCGGCCGGCGTTGGAAGAGAAGAGCCCGGGTCACCGCGCCGCCTGCCACTTCCCGGGTCCGAGCGGCGATTGAGCGGGCGGTGATCGCAAGTCACTATCTTGGTCCCGATACCCGTACAAGGTTCATGAACGGAAGGAATGCGTCGAAGACCTTCGATCCGCGAAACCACATCTTGCGCCCCTGATGTCATTGCATCTTTTTGCGCGGCGGCGTGGGAGCGGGTTCATCGCGACTGGCTGTTCCTGTTCCACAACCTGATCCTTACGCGGGTCGTCCACCGGCAACCGAGACCCGCCAAGACTCTGATCGCGGTCTTCTCACCAGCCGCCGCGTCCATCGGAACTGCGCCGGAGTTGACCGAGACGCCGCGGGGCATCTACCCTTAATTTACGGTCCCGACCGACCGGCGTTTTGCCGGACGAAATTGTATCCGTGGTGGGGCGGGCGACTGCAATCGGTCAACGCCCAGCTTGTTTAATGATTAGAAAAAGGTTGTTCCATGATAATACCCATTCTTCTGTGCGGCGGATCCGGCACGCGTCTTTGGCCGCTGTCGCGCCAGAGCTTTCCGAAACAATTTACCGATGTGATCGGTGACAATAGTCTTTTCGAATCCTCGGCCAGGCGCTTCAGGGGGGAGGGATTTGGAGATCCCGTCGTCATCACCGGCAACGATTTCCGCTTCATCGTGACCGAGCAACTCGAACGCGTGGGCGTGACGCCAGCCGGTATCCTGATCGAGCCGGAGGGGCGAAACACCGCGCCGGCGGCAGCCGCCGCCGCTCTCTTCGCGGCAGGGATCGACCCGCGGGCGCTGATCCTGCTGGTTCCCTCCGACCATGCGGTTGCGGACCCGGGGGCCTTCCGCGCCGCCGTGGAGACCGGACGACCCGCCGCCGAGGCTGGACAGATCGTAACCTTCGGTATCCGGCCCACCCGGGCCGAGACGGGCTTCGGCTGGCTCGAGCTCGGCGAGGAAACCGCCCCGGGCGTCCATCGCCTGAGCCGCTTTATCGAGAAGCCGGACGCGGCGCGCGCCGAGACGCTCTTCGCCGACGGGGCGAACATGTGGAACGCGGGCGTCGTGCTGGCTTCGGCACGGACCCTGATCGAGGCGTTCCGTACCCACGCTCCGGCGATCCTGCAGGGCGCACAGATGGCGCTCGACGCAGCGCAGGCGGACCTCGGTTTCACCCGGCTCGACCCGCGCCTCTGGGCCAGCATCCCCGAGGACAGCATCGACTACGCGGTGATGGAGAAGGCCGAGGCGGTCTCGGTGGTGCGCTTCGAGGGCCATTGGTCGGACCTCGGCGGTTGGGAGGCGGTCTGGCTCGAGTCGGAGCAGGACGGGGCCCGGAACGCGACCGCCGGTCTCGCGACGGCCCTCGACTGCGAGCGGAGCCTTCTGAGATCGGAGTCCGACGAGATCGAGCTCGTGGGCATCGGGCTGAAGGACACCGTGGCCATCGCGATGCGCGATGCCGTCATGGTGGCCGACATCTCGCAGGCACAGAACGTCAAGACGGCCGTGTCGGTTCTCAAGGCGCGGGGCGCGAAGCAGGCGCAGCAGTTCCCGGTCGACCATCGTCCCTGGGGCTGGTTCGAGACGCTGGTGCTGGCCGACCGGTTCCAGGTCAAGCGGATCCACGTTCATCCGGGTGCGGCGCTCAGTCTGCAAAGCCACGTGCACAGGGCCGAACACTGGATCGTGGTATCGGGCACGGCCCGGGTGACGGTGGACGACGAGGTGAAGCTCGTGAGCGAAAACGAGTCGATCTACGTGCCGCTGGGCGCCCGCCACAGGATGGAGAACCCGGGCAAGGTGCCGATGGTGCTGATCGAGGTCCAGACCGGGTCCTACCTCGGGGAGGACGACATCATCCGCTACGAGGATGTCTACGCCCGGGGTTAGCTCGAGATGGCAAAAGATACGGAACCGTACAACGGCGTGTGGTGTGTTTTATCTCGCGCGTGGATTGTCCGTGGCGGGACCGCGGCTGTTTCCGACTTCGCCGCGGGAAGTTGATCTATGTTAGTTAACGAATTGACCGCGACCTGCATTGTCATGTGATCCGCGGGACGACCCGGGTGCCGAGTTAGTTGTTTCATTCTGTATCCGCGTTTTGGCAATTTCGCCAACCTTTGCCCGCACCGAGAGCTCATTTCCGGCTCGAGGAGGTGTGAGATGGACCAATTGCGTTCCTTGGCGGGGCTGACGCCGATTATCCGGAGCATTTCCCTGTGCGCGGCTGTCGCTTTGGGGTTGCTGATGCCTCTTTCGGGGCACGCGCAGGAAACCGCATCTGACCTTTCAAGTTACGAAGTCTCCGTCGGGGATGAGCTTCTGATCGATTTCCTCGATGATCGGGAGGGGCCGTTCGAACTCAGCGTGGGCAACGACGGGGCGGTGCAGCTTCCGTATCTCGGAACCTTCGCGCTGGTCGGCAAACCGCTTTCCGAAGCGCGGGAGGTGATCGCCGCGGCCTATGTCGACGGCGACATCTTCGTCGCGCCCCGTCTCGAGATCTCGGTCGTCAGCCTGCGCCCGATTTCGGTGGTCGGGGACGTGCAGACGCCGGGTCTCTACGAGCACCACGCCGATATGACGGTCGAGGTGGCCGTCGGTCTCGCTGGCGGGCCGGTACGGCAGTCGGGCGGCGAGGAAGCGCGTGCCACCCAGCGGATCGCGCTCCGCGCCGAGCTTGCACGCCTCGATGCGGCGCTCCTGCGCGAGGCGATCGAGACAGCGCGGCTCGACACTCAACTCGCGGGGTCGGCTCGGATCGAAGTCGGTGACACGCCCGTCCACGCGGAGGCGGAGGCCGCGCTCGTCGCCACGCTGATCCGGCAGGCCGATGCGATCATCGCCGCCGAGCAGGAGCAGTTCGAGGCCGAGCGCCGCCTGATCTCCGACGCGCTGACCGAGATCACGCTTCAGGTGGAGTTGACCGAGAGCCAGATCGAGGCCCAGGCGCGGCGCATCCGCAGTTACGACGAGCAACTCGCCGGCTCGATCGACCTCAACGAACGCGGCCTGCTGGCCGGAACGGCGCTGGCCGACCTGCGCCGGCGGGTTGCCGACGAGGAGACGGATATGCTGCGCCTGCGCACCGATCTCGCGGCGACGCGCCGTTTCCGGCTTGGTCTGATGCGGGAGGATCTGAACCTCGGTTACCGCCGGATGCAGACCTGGCGCGAGGCGCTCGCCGAAAGCAGCCTGCGGACGGCTCAATTGGAGGCCGATCGCGCGGGCGTGCTGGACCGGATCGCGCTGTTGCGCGCCTGGTCCGAACATTTCACGGACGCCGCGGCGGAGGTGCAGCTCACCTATTTCGTCAGGCGCGGCGGGCCCGACGCCACGGGCGCGGCGATCGAGCTTTCCGCGACGGATGCCGTGTTGCCGGGGGACGTCGTGATCGTGCGCGCGGCGCTCGAGGATCTGCCGCAGATGGAGCCCATCCAGTGAACCAGCGCGTGCCTCCGTCCCAGCCGTTTCGCCCGACGCCCGAACCGCAGGACGGCGGGATCGAACTCGGCACGCTGCTGGCGGGCCTGCGGCGGAGCAAGTGGATCATCCTCCTGTGCGTCGTGCTTGCCGGAGCGTTGGCCTATGCCTCCGTCAAGCTGATCCGGCCGTCGTATTTTTCCTATGTCGAGGTCTTGCTCGATACCCGGCAGGAGCGTGTCGTGGGCGTCGAACAGGTGGTCTCGGACCTCAACGTCACCAATTCGGTCGTTGCCGGCGAGATCGCGGTGATGCGTTCGAACGTGCTGCTCGGCCGTGTGGTCGACGATCTGGGCCTCGTCACGCATCCGGATTTCGATCCGACGCTCGACAGCGGGCCGTCGCTGATCGACCGGGCGATGATCCGGCTCGGATGGGCGGAGCCGATGCCCGAGGCCGAAGGCACGCCCGAGACCGGGCTGACCGAAGCCGACCGACGCAATATCGTCATCTGGAAGGTGCGCCGCAACCTCAGCGCCTATCAGGACGGCATCTCCTATGTCATCAGCGTGTCGATGCGCGCCCATGACCCGGAGTTGGCCGCCGCCGTGGCGAATGCCGTGGCCGAACAATACATCCAGGATCAGCTGAACGCGAAACTCTCGGCCACGCAGCGGGCGATCGCCTGGCTCGACAACCGGTTGATCGAGCTCGAGACGCAGCTGCGAGAAGCCGAGGACGCGGTCGTCGACTTCACCGCGCAGCAGGTCATCGAGGAGGGGGGCGACGAGCAGAGCGTGGCGCTTCAACTCGCCGAGATGAACCGGATGATCGTCGCCGCCCGCGACGACCGCGCGGCGGCCGAGGCCCGTCTTTCGCACACCCGCAGCCTGATGGCGGAGACCGGGCCCGAAGGGGCCGCCGCCGCGCTCGACACGCCGCGCCTCGTCCGGCTCGACGGGGAGCTTGCGGCGCTGGAGCGGGAGCGCGCGCAGCTGGCCACCCGTCTCGGGCCGCGGCATCCGGAGATGCTGGAGGTGCAACTGGCGCTCGACGATCTGCGTCGCGACCGGCTCGACGCGATCCGCGCCGGGGTGGCCGAACTCGAGGCCGAAGTGGCGCAGGCCTACGGTCGCGAAGCTTCGATCGCGGCCGACATCCAGACGGCGCAACTCCTGCAGGTGGACCTGTCGCGCGCCTCGGTGCGCCTGAGCCAGCTCAGCCGATCCGCGAGCGCGATGCGGCAGGTCTATGAGAGCTTCCTGGCCCGCTTCCAGGAAACGACGCAGCAGCTGGAGTTCCAGCGGCCCGACGCCCGCGTCATCACCCGGGCCGAGCCGGCGCTCGCCCCCGCGCGGCCGCGCGGCAAGCTGATCCTGGCGGTCGCGCTGGTGCTGGGGACGGTTCTGGGGATGGTCGCGGCGCTCATCCGTGAAGTGAACGACCCGGCCCCGCGGACGGCGCGCGATCTTTCGGGTCTGACGAACCTTCCGGTGATCGGCGTGGTGCCCGAGGTCTGGCGGCGCGGTCGTTTCTTCGGCCGGGCCGGGGCCTGGCAGACGCGACACCTCAGGCGCGTGAAACCGTCGCGCTACGTGCAGGCGCTGACGATGCTGCACGGAACGTTGCGCGCGACCGACTGGACGCGCGGACAGGTGCTTCTGGTGACGGGCTCGGAAGAGGGGGCCGGAGCCACGACCACGGCGCTCGGCCTCGCGCGGCTGTCGGCCCGGGCCGGCGAACGCGTCGCCATCGTCGAAGCCGACCCGAGCCGCACGGCACTTCGCAAGCGCCTCGGCAGCGGGCGCGCGGTGGCGGACGGCACGGAGGTCGAACCGAACCTCTTTTTCTATCGGCTGGAGTCGGGGGAAGACCTGCGCGCCCGCGCCGAAGCCATGGCGGTGGCCTATTCCTCCGCCAGCGGGCCGGTCCGCCACTGCGACGTGGTGATTGTCGACGCGCCGCCGGTGAACGAATCCGCCATAACGCGCAGGATCGCGGCGCAGGCGGACAGCGTCCTGCTGGTCGCGCGCTCCCACCGTTCCCGGTCCTATGTCGTGGCCCTTGCCGCGGATCTTCTGCTGAAGTCGGGGGCGAACGTGGCCGGGGCCGTCCTGTCGTTCGGCGGACGCAACGCCATGGCCTTGGGGCTGACACGGCGCACCCCGCCCGCGCCCGCCGCCTTCGACGTGCCGGCGCAGGGGTAGACGCATGTCGTCGCTCCCCGCCCCGAAACGGGTCGCGCTGGTGCATTACTGGCTCTTGGGGATGCGCGGCGGCGAGCGGGTGCTCGAGGAGATGCTGCGCCTCTACCCCGACGCCGACGTCTTCACCCATGTGGTCGACCGCGCGACGCTCAGCCCGCTTCTGAAGGAGGCGCGGATCACGGAGACGTCAGTTGCCCGGTTGCCCGGCGCGCGGCGGCACTACCAGAAGTATCTCGGCTTCATGCCCCGCGCGCTGGAGGAGCTGGACCTGTCGGCCTACGACCTCGTGCTGTCGTCCGAGTCCGGGCCGGCGAAGGGCGTGATCGCCCGGCCGGACGCCACGCACCTCTGCTACTGCCATTCGCCCATGCGCTACATCTGGGATCACTACCCGACCTATCGCGCGACGCTCGGGCGGCTGAAGCGGGCGTATTTCTCGCGCCTCGCCCACCGGCTGCGGCTCTGGGACGTGACGTCGGCGGCGCGCGTGGATGCCTTCGTGGCCAATTCGCGGTTCATCGCCGCGCGGATCAACCGGACCTACGGGCGGGAGGCCTCGGTGGTGCATCCGCCCGTCGACCTCGATCGCTTCGGACCGCGGGAGGCGGGCGCGCGTGGCTACTACCTCTTCCTGTCGGAGCTCGTGCCCTACAAGCGCGCCGATCTGGCGGTGGAGGCGTTCCGCGGGCTCGACCTGCCGTTGAAGGTCGCGGGCTCGGGGCCGGATGCGGCGCGGCTCGAAGCGATGGCGGGGCCGAACGTGGAGCTTCTGGGCCGGGTGCCGGACGCCGACCTGCCCGATCTCTATCGCGGGGCACGGGCGCTGATCTTTCCGGCGGAAGAGGATTTCGGGATCGTGCCGGTGGAGGCCATGGCCTGCGGCACGCCGGTCATCGCGCTCGGCCGGGGCGGGGCGCTCGACTCGGTCAAGGACGGCGTGACGGGGCTCTTCTTCCACGAGCAGACGCCCGAGGCCCTGCGCGCCGCGGTTCAGGACTTCGAGTCCCGGCGCGCGCAGTTCGACGCGGAGGCGATCGCCGCCCATGCGCGCGGGTTCGCCGCCGACCGGTTCCGGCGCGAATTGCAGGATGCAATCGACGTGGCCCGGGCGGCCAAGGCGGCGCGGACGGGCACCCCATGAGTGCGCTGGCCGTCGATCTCTGGGACTGGCCGCTCTGCGCGCCCGACCCCGGACCGCTCAGCCCCGAGGAGCATGTCCGCGCGAGCCGCTTCGTCTTCGCCCGCGACCGGGACCGCTACATCGCCGGGCGGGGCCGGCTGCGCCGTATCCTCGCCGGATATCTGGGCCTCCATCCGACGGAGGTCGCCTTCCGCTATGGCCCGCACGGCAAGCCGCAGGTCGAGGGGCTGACCTTCAATCTCAGCCACACGGGCGACCTGGCCATGCTGGCCGTGCTGCCGGGGGCGGATCTGGCGCTCGGGGTCGACATCGAGGCGGTGCGCCCGATCGAGATGGGCGTGGCCCGCACCCATTTCGCGCCTTCGGAGTATGCCGCGCTCCGCGCATTGCCGAAGGGGAGGGCCGTCCGGGCCTTCCATCGCTGCTGGACGCGCAAGGAGGCCTGGCTGAAGGCCGTGGGGACGGGGCTGATGACCGACCTTGCCAGTTTCACGGTCACGCTCGACGCCGCGCCGCGCCTTCTGTCCTGCGCAGGAGACGTCCCGGGGGCCTGGACGCTCCTCGACCTCGCACCGGGCGAGGGTGTCGCCGGGGCGCTCGCCGTCCGGGCCGAGGGGCGCCGCGTGCGGGTGACCCGGCGCTCAGGTCGCTGTGACGAAGGGGTTCGCGATCTCGACCGTCCCCTCGAGGCCCGAAAGGTCTAGCATCAGCGCGATGGCCTGATAGCCTGCGGGCACACGCCCACCGGCGGGCACCGTCGGGTGGCTGTCCCCGGTGTGCTCGGCAAGGCGCTGCCACTCGGTCGTGACATCGACGGGCCAGCTCTCGCCGATGGGCACGCGGGCCGCACCATTGAACGCCTGCAGCAGCAACAGCATCTGCCCAGGCCGATCCGTCTTCACCTGGAGCGCCGCGCCGAGTTCGACCCCCGCAGGGGCCGTCCCGAAGAGCCACACGTAGCGGAAGGCGGGCGAGACCTTGAAGCGCGGCTCGGCGGTCGGGAAGCGTTCGAATGTGCCGTCGGCCGTGGCACTCGTGCGCAGGTCGAGAGGCAGCGGGCCGAGGCAGTTGCGGGCCGGATCGAATTGCACGATCGGGGCCATATGCCGGGGCCGGCGGCCGCGCACCCGCGCCACGTCGAGCCAGCCCGGACCGCCGGCGAGTGCGTTGCTCTGGCTGCGCAGGTTGTAGACGGCGACGTCGGACATCGTGGCCGTCGCCGCGCGGGAGCGCAGCTCGAAGATGTGGTCGCAGGCGTTGCCGGCCTCGAAGTCGTGACCGGTCACGCCGAAGGAACCCCCGGTGATCGCGACGACCCCCTCGGTCACGTCGAAGAGCGGGGCGTCGGCGGCCTTGGGGCGGTTCACCTCCAGGTGGCAGCCCTGCAGCGTGAGACGGCCGGCACCGACCATGACCTGATCGACGAAGTCGATGGCGCAGCCGGTCATCACGAATTCGCCGCCGTCGTTGCGCAGCGCGATGCGCCCGCCGTCAATCACGCTGTCGGTGAGGGTGATGAGCTCGCCCGCGTCCTCGCTCCCGCCGAGGAAGTGGAGGCCCGTGTCGCAGGCGATGCGCAGGCGGGTGCCGTGGATGAGATAGGCGCGATGCGAGAAGACGAGGCCGGTGTCGAAGCCGCGCACGCTGACCTGCCGGAGCGCGAGGCGGGAGGACTTGGCCGTCTCCCGCGTCTCGAACCGAATGCCATGCAGACCGCCGCCCGGTCCGGGGCCGAGCACGTCGATCCCCTCGATCCACTTGTGACCGTATTGCGGGCTGTCGGTGCCCGCTGTGACGCGGATGCACTCCCGCCGTCCCTCGGCCGTGACAGTCAGCGCGTCGAGGCGGACGTCCGCACTGGCCGAGAGGGTGAGGCGCGCCGCGGTGAGCGGGCCGTCGACCTCGAAGGTGTAGCGACCCGGCGCGATTACCGTCAGCCCCGCGGTGACATCGGCGCGGACGGTCGACATCTCGACCGTCAGCGACGGGTAGTCGGACTGGGATCCGAGCGTGCCGACGGTGAACTCGACGCGATAGCGCCCGTCGTCGGGCAGGGTGAGATAGGTGGCGAGCGGGGCGGCCTCGGCCCCTGCGGAAAACGCACCGTCCGCCATCCGCCAGCCGTTGCCTTCGGCGATGCGATCGAGCGTGAGCAGCGGGTCGCCCGGTGGCGGCGGGGTCCGGCTCGAGAAGTCGAGGAGTGCGTCGACCCCGCGCAGGGCGACGCGGGTGGGATCGAGCGAGAGCGGCGTTTCGCAGCGATAGCGACGGTTGCCCAGATCGATCAGGAAGGGGCCGAAGCGCGCCGCGTGATCGCAGGCGCGCTGGATCATCGGCGCGTCGTCGGCCCCGTCGGCCCCGTCGGCGAACCAGCGGGGATCGAGCGTGCCGTCACCTCCCCGGCGTACCCATTGCGCGCCGTCGGGTCCGGCGATGCGAAGGATGCCGTCTGCTTCCCCCTCGGCGGGCACCGCGTCGAACCAGCCCTGTCCCTCGATACGCACGGGGGATTGCGCCGGCGGGATCCGCTTGAGATCGGCAAGCCCGGGCGTGCCCTGTGCCGCCGATGGTCGCGTGGCGACGCCGGCGAGGGCGGCGACCCCCGCGGCGCGCATCAGAAGCCGGCGCGAGATCATGGAAAGCCCCTTAAGGCGAGCGCGTCAGGACAGAACAAGGGTAGGCTCCCTCTCTGGGTTGGGGGACAGCACGGACCGGTAGAGCGCGGCATGGGCATCGACCCAGCTGTCGAGCGTCTGGTCCACGGGGCTGTGCCGGGCGGCTGCAGCGAGTGCGGCGACGAGGCGGTCGTTGCTCAGGAGACGCCCGAGCGCCGTGGTGAGCGATCCGACGTCGCCTGAGGCGAAGGGCAGGGCCGCCCCGTCCCGGGTGAGCTCCGGCGCGGCCAGGATCGCATCGGAGACGACGAGTGGCAGGCCGGTCGCCACGGCCTCGAAGGCCGACAGGCAGAACGGTTCGGGGCTTTGCGTCGCCACGACGACGGCGCGCGTCCTGGCCATCGCCGCGGCGATGCCGGCCCGGTCGGTCCACCCGTGGTAGCGGTGTTCGGGGTAACGGGCGCGCAGATCCGCGAGATCTTCGCCGGTCCCGAAGAAGTCGACGGTCGCGTCGAGCCGCCGGCCGGCCTCGGCGAGGTCGTAGACGCCCTTGAGCCTCTGCACCTGGCCGATATGGGCAATCCCGCGTTGTGCCTGCGGCGCGGTCACCGTCGGGCCGAAGGGCGTGACCGGGTTGCGGATCACCGTCAGGCGTTCGATGCGATGCGCCGCCCGCAGCCGGGGGCGCATTGCACCGTGAATGGCGACGAATGTCGCCTGTCGCAGGTGGGGTCGCAGGGCCGCGGTCAGTCGCTTGTGCCGCGCGCTGCGCCAGAGCTTCTGGGCGTAGTTGCGCTTGTCGCATTGTGTGGAGAGGCACGCCGGGGAGAGGGCCGTCCGGGGGCAGACCTCCGCGCGCGGGAAGTCGAGGAACATGCCGTTCGGGCAGGCGAGGAAGAAGTCATGCGCGTGGACGACGACGCGCCGCGCGACCGGGGCCAGCGCATCGAAGACGGACGGCGAGAAGATATTGGACCAGTTGTGGAGGTGATAGACGGTGCCCCCGGTATCGTTCCGCGCGATCCAGTCGCCGATGCGGGCGGCGGCAGGCCGGTTCCGGAGGCCGCGCATCGCCTGAACCGCCCGGTTGCCGTCGAGAAGGGCGCTTTGGCCAAGGGCCAACTGGGTTACGCCTTCGCGCCAGTCGGTGCGTCCGCCGTCGCCCGCGACAAAGGTGACCGGCACTCCGCGCTGGGCCAGGCCGCGCGTCAGCGCATCGGCGAGGTAGCCCGCGCCGCCGCGGCCCGTCGAGAAATCGTTGAGGAGGACGACGCGTTCAGGAGGTGCCACGGCCCGCGTCCCCGAGGCTGAGGATCCGGCCCGGATCGACCCGCCCGCGCATGAGATCGCCGAGCGCCAGAAGGTTTCCGCGGAGCCGTCCGCGCCGGTCGACCCAGGGTTCGGGCCAGAGCGCGCGCCCGAGGTTGGCCGCGACGTTGCGCGCGGCGAGCCGGATCGCGTGGCCGGGTCGCATAGTCGATTGCCGCGTCAGGTAGGCCGGGTTGGCGATCTGCGAATAGCCGAGCCGCAGCCCGCTCGTCCGTCCGCCTTTGGTGCCGAGATGTACGCCGCGCAGGGCCTCGGCCCGCACGCAGCGACCGTGCCGAGCGACCTTGCGCGAGAAATCCACGTCCTCGAGCCAGCCGTAGAGCGGCAACCGCTCGTCGAAGCGCGGCCCGTGGTCGCGGATCGGCGTGACGCGGAACGCCATGTTGCAGCCGTAGCCGTTGTTGACGGGGTGAAGGCCGGTGCCAATCGGCGCGGCTTGCGTGAGAAGCGTGCGGGCCGCGTCATGGGAAATGCCTCGTGTCTTGATGCCATCGGCGAGCACCGTGCCGGTGACGGCGACGATTTCGGGCGCAGCCGTCAGGAGCGCGTCGAGCTCGGCAAGATAGTCGGGGGCCATGACGAAATCGTCGTCGAGGAAAAGCACGGCGTCCTCGTCTTCGAGGGCATCGAGCACCGCGTTGCGCTGCCGCGTGAGGCCGCGGGTGCCGAGCAGGATTTCGACGGGCGGCGCGGTCCAGGGGACGGGGCCGACGTCTTCGGACGCGGGGGCCGAGACGACGATGCGGTCGGGCGGACGGCTCTGTCGACCGAGGTCGCCGATAGCCTGCGCCATTATGTCGGGGCGGCCTGCGGTCGCGATCGCGACGGTGAGTTTCATTTGAACATGGGCTTAATCGGAAACGGCACGGGTAATGGTCCTTTCAATATCTTCGGGCGGTAGTTTTTTCGAAAAGAATCGCGGTGCAATTTCGCAAGACTAGCATAGCGGTGTCGAAAATAAATAAATCAGACAGGGTTTGATCGGGTGAAAATCGGTCGACGCAGAATTAGGACCGGAGAGCGGAGTGCCGGCTCGGGGCGTGCGCGCCGCGCCGTGACCGCGATGGCCGCCAGCAGGATCAGCGGTACACCCGGGTCGGGCACGGTCGCGGCGAGCAGCATCGAGACGAGAACGGCGACGGCGGCGAGGCGGGCGTTCGACAGATGGGCCTCCTGACCGGGGGCGGCGCGACCCGCGAAGGCGAGCCAGAGGAAGGCCGCGAAGAGGGCCGTGCCGGGGAGGCCGACGCTGCCGAGCAGCACGAAGACGAGCCCGTTCGATCGGATCGAGCCGGTCCCCGCTCCGAGCCCCCAGGTGTCGCGTAGCGCCGCGAGGCCGCCCAGAGACCAGGCCATGCGCTCCTGGCCCGAGGAGGAGGACGATTTCTCGAATATCAGGTCGTCGAGGACCGCCATGATGATGTCGGGCGCATCGGTGAGAAGGAGCACCGCCGCCGTCGTCAGCGCCATCGTCAGCAGCCCCGCGACGAGGCGCAGCACGGTCTCGGCCGTCACCCGCGACGGCAGGCGCGCCACCCCCCGGATCGCAAGCAGCAAGGTCGTGACGGCCAGGGCGATCAGCCCCGTCGACGACAGGGCCAGGACGGTGCAAAGCGCGCTGCCGGCGGCCAGGAGGGTGTCGGTCCTGCGCCCGCCGTTGGTCGCGGCCGAGGCGAAATAGGCGTAGAAGACCGCGCTGGCCGTCCCGAAGCTGGCTGCTTCCGAGTAGCCGCCGATGATGCGGGCCAGACCGTTGACCGACGCGCTGTTGGCCAAGGTGTAGTTTGCGGTCCGGACGTAGGAGAGAAGATCGTCGAGGCCGGCCAGATCGAGTGAGCCGAGTGCGATGTTGACGCTCGCCGCGACTGCCATGCAGCGCCCACCGAAGGCTGCCCCCTGCGCGGCGAGCGCGCGGCAGGCGGCGATGAAGAACCCGCAGGCGAGCGCGACGTAGAAGGTCTGGGAGATATTGGACGAGGTCGGCCCGAGCCAGACTTTCCCCCACGAAAACAGGACGCTGACTCGAACACCCGTCTCGTTGCGGGAAAGGGGGAAGACCATCATCTCCCCGGCGAAGAGGCGCACGAGGACCGTCGCGGAAAAGATGGCATAGGCGGTGAACAGAAGCAGGGCGATCGCGGCGGGCTCGACCGTGATCGACCTGCCGCGCATGAGATTTCCGATCAGGGCCAGCGCGCCGAACCCGGCCAGAACCGCCGCCGTGAGGTTGACCGCGAGGATCGACAGGCCGCCGACCGCGGGAAGCGACAGGGCGGCGAACATCCCGAACGGAAGCATCGCCGACAGCAGGATCAGCAGGCGGCGCGGCCCCCCGATCACGCAGAGGGCCAGAAGCACGAGGAAGACAGGTGTTGCCGGATAGAGTTGCATTGGTCTGATACGCCTCGACTGCGCAGCGAGAGGTGTGGCGGCAGCGGTGCCGACGTGTTTTCAACTGCGGCGCATTTTCGCCGACTCGGTGGAGGTATTCTGCCGAAAAGTGGAAATTTCCCAAGCAGATTTTCTTTGACAGCTTCAAATAAGTGTGGGTTCGGAGGTAAGGATATCTATACTTTATTGATATCAAATAATTGATTTTAAACAATAAAATAATATGAAGCAGTAGAGGTTAACGGAAAGTTAACATAGGTAAGTGGCGCGAGCGGAGAATCGCCACTTACTGAGAGACATTGAAATGAACGACAGACCGAAATCTATGTAGGGGACTGAGCATTTACAGCGGTCGTCCCGCTCCTGTTGGTTGACCGCCATCGAAGTATTCGATTTTTAATTTTCGTCCGACGGGCCCGGGAAAACGTATAGTATTTTTGTTTTCCCGGCTCGCCGGATATCCCGCAGCACTGACGTTGTTGCCGATCCTTCCTGAATTGGAGGATGTCTCCTCTTTTGTGATCCCGCCTTTCGAACGGGAAGGGCTTGGTATCTTTGAACTGCGCATCCGGCGCTGAATTGTGGAACGTGATCCAGTGGGTAATCAGTCAAGAAATTCGATCTTCGTTTCGCATGACATTTACGCGCGCGAGATGACTATTCCCGCGCTCTTTGCCGCTCAGGTGGCTCATTGCGCTGACGACACGGCCGTCGTGCAGGACGATATCTCGCTCACCTACGGCGAACTCGGTCGCCTCGTCGCAAGCCACGTCACCGCGTTGCGGGCCGCCGGCGTGACGCCGGGTGCGCGCGTCGGGCTACTCTGCGGGCGGTCGATCCTCGGGGTCGCGGCGCAACTGGCCACGGTCTCCATCGGGGCCGCCTTCGTACCGCTCGATCCCGCCGGACCCAAGGTGGCCGCGACGGTGGCGGGAGAAGCGGAGATTGCCGCGCTGGTCTGCTCCCCCGACCTTGCCGGGCTCGCGAAGGAGGTCGCCCCCCGCGGATGCCCCGTCCTGCCGCTGACGCTGATCGCGGACGAGACCGCGTGCTTTGTGCCCGATCCCGGTCTCCGTGCCGACGATCTCGCCTACGTGATCTACACGTCGGGCTCCACCGGGCGGCCCAAGGGCGTGATGGTCGCCCATCGCGGCGTCTGCCGGCTGGTACGCGGGCAGAGCTATGCCGACCTCGGGCCGGACCAGGTGATGTTGAACATGGCGGCCGTCGGCTTCGACGCGAGCATCGGCGAGATCTACAGTGCGCTTCTCAACGGCGGCCGGCTCGTCATCCTGCCCGACGCGGTGCCGTCGCTCGACCGCATCGCGCAGGTCATCGCCGACCACGGCGTCACGATCGCCTATGTGACCGCGGGCCTCTTCCATGTCATCGCCGAGCGCGACCCCCGCATCCTCGCACCGCTGCAGCAGGTGTTTCCCTGCGGCGACGTCCTCTCTCAGCCCCATGTGGAGCGGATGCGCGCGGCGCTTCCCGACCTGCGGATGATCAACGGCTACGGGCCGACCGAGAACACGGTCTTCACCTGCTGCTTCCCGATCGACGACCGCTGGGACGGCGGGCCGGTGCCCATCGGCTACGGCCTGGCGGGCGACCGGCTTCTGGTGCTCGACGAGGCGCGGGCACCGGTGGCCGACGGCACCATCGGGCAGCTTGCCGTTGGCGGGCCGGGCGTCGCGCTCGGCTACCTCGGGCGGCCCGATCTGACGGCGGCGGCCTTCGTGCCGGTGCCGGGGCAGGACGGGCTCTTCTATCTCACCGGCGACCTCGTCGTGCGGGACGCGGGCGGGCTGATCCGGTTCCACGGTCGGGCCGACCGCCAGATCAAGATCAACGGACAGCGCGTCGAACTCGACAGCGTCGAACACGCTTTGCGCGCGGATCCCGCGATCCGGGATGCGGCCGCGCTGGCCGCCCGGCGCGAGGACGGGAGCCGCCGGATCGTGGCCTTCGTCGTCGCCGACGCGGGCACCACGGTCGAGGCGGTGCTGGCCGGGCTGCGGACGCGCCTGCCGGAGGCGGCCGTGCCCGCTCGCATCGACCTGCGCGACGCGCTGCCGCTCTCGGGGTCGGGCAAGGTCGACCGCAAGCGGCTTGCCGCGGAGCTCGACGCGCCACGCCCGGCACGGGCCGCGGCTCCGGCGGACGCGGGCCTGCGCGCGACGATCCGCGCCGTCTGGTCCGAGGTGCTGGAGCGCGAGATCCCCGACACCGAGGCGACGTTCTTCGACCTCGGCGGCACGTCGCTGCAGCTGATCGCCGCCCATGCGGCGCTGCAGGCGCGGCTCGGGCGGACCTTCGAGATCGCGAAGCTCTTCCAGGCGCCGCGCCTGCGCGACCTGGAGCGGCTTCTTGGGGAGGCCCCCGCCATCGACGCGGTGGCGGCACAACGAATGCGGATGGCCCGGCGGAGGGGACAGGGATGAAAGACGTCAACACGGAAACCACGATGGACCTTGCCGGCGCGATCGCGATCACCGGCATGGCCGGACGCTTCCCCGGGGCCGGCTCGATGGGCGAGTTTTGGACGGCGATCCGCGAGGGGCGCGACCTGATCCGGCCCCACGCCGCCGACACCCTGGCCGACAATTTCACCGATGCGCAGCGCGCGAGCGACGCCTACGTCCCTGTCCGCCCCGCCATCGACGGGGCCGACATGTTCGACGCACCCTTCTTCGGGATGAACCCGCGCGAAGCCGCGCAGATGGACCCGCAGTTCCGCGTCTTCCTCGAATGCTGCTGGCAGGCGCTGGAGGACGCGGGGCTGGACCCGACACGGGCGGACGGCCCCGTGGGCGTCTTCGGCGGGGCCTCGATGTCGACCTACTTCCTGAACAACATCCTGCACGATCGCGCCGCGATCGAGGATTTCGTCTCCACCTACCAGCTCGGCGATTACCAGCAGTTCATGGGCGCCCTCGGCGACACGCTGGCCACCCGCGTGGCCTTCCGGCTGGGACTGACGGGGCCGGCGATGACCGTCTCGACGGCCTGCTCCACCTCGCTCGTAGCCGTCGCGCAGGCGTGCCAGGCGCTGGCGGCGTTCCAATGCGACACGGCGCTCGCCGGGGGCGTCTCGATCACCTTCCCGCAGGAACGGGGCTACCTCTACCAGGAGGGCGGCATGGTCAGCCGCGACGGCCGCTGCCGCCCCTTCGACGCGGAAGCGAGCGGCACGGTCTTCGGCCACGGCTGCGGCGTCGTCACCCTGCGCCGGATCGAGGACGCGCTGGAGGACGGCGACCCGATCCACGCCGTCATCCGGGGCACGGGGCTCAACAACGACGGGTCCGACAAGATCGCCTTCACCGCGCCCAGCGTCACCGGCCAGGCCATGGCCATCGCGCAGGCGCAGGGCGCGGCGGGCATCGGGCCGGAGAGCATCGGCTACGTCGAGTGCCACGGTACGGGCACGCCGCTGGGCGACCCGGTGGAGTTCGAGGGGCTGAGCCAGGCCTTCGCCGGCGTCGCGCCGGGGCGCACCGCGCTCGGCTCGGTCAAGGCGAACATCGGCCATTGCGACGCCGCCGCGGGCGTGATCGGGCTGATGAAGGCGACGCTGGCCCTGCGGCATCGCGTGCTGCCGCCCATGGCGAACTACAGCGCGCCGAACCCGATGATCGCCCTCGACGGCAGCCCCTTCCGCATCGAGCGGGAGGCGACCGACTGGGTCGAGGACGGGCCCCGCCGCGCCGCGGTCAGCGCGCTCGGCGTCGGCGGCACGAACGCCCATGTCATCCTCGAGGAAGCCCCCGCGCGCGCGGTGCGTCCGCCGGAAACGGAGGCGCTGCATGTCCTGCCGCTTTCGGCCCGCTCCGACGCGGCACTCGCGGCCCAGGCCGAGGCCCTCGCCACCCGGCTGGAGGCCGCCGATGCACCTGAGCTGCGCGACGTGGCACTCACGTTGCAGGAGGGCCGCCGCGCCTTCGATTATCGCCGCGCGGTGGTGGCGCGCGACACGGCCGGGGCCATCGCCGCCCTGCGCGCCTCCGGGCGCGGCACCGAGGCGCAGGCCGATGCACCGCCGGTCGTCTTCATGTTCCCGGGGCAGGGGGCGCAATATCCGCTGATGGGGGCGACGCTCTACCGCGACGACCCCACCTTCGCCCGCATCCTGAACGCCGGCAGCGAGATCCTGAAGCCGCTTCTGGGCCTCGACCTCGCGGCGCTCCTCTATCGCGACGACCCCGGGGCGGCCGCCCGCGTCCTGCGCGATACGCGGGTGACGCAGCCCGCGCTCTACCTCGTGGAATACGCCATCGCCCGCCTCTGGCAGGACCGGGGCGTCGCCCCCGCCGCGATGATCGGCCATTCGGTCGGCGAATTCGTGGCCGCGACGCTCGCCGGGGTCTTCTCCTTCGAGACGGGCCTCGCGCTCATCGCCGCGCGCGGCCGGCTGATGCAGGATCAGCCCGCAGGCGGGATGCTCTCGGTCCGCGCGGGGGTTGACGATCTGGCCGGTCGCGTGCCCGCCGGCATCGACCTCGCCGCGCGCAACGCGCCGAAGCTCACCGTCTATGCCGGACCGGACGAGGCCATCGACGCCTTCCGCGCCGACCTCGAAGCGCAGGGCATCGCCTGCACGCGCCTGCACACCTCCCACGCCTTCCATTCCGCGATGATGGATCCGGTCTGCGCCGCGCTCGAGGCCGAGGCCCGCACGCATGACTTCGCCGCGCCGACGATCCCCTATGTCTCCTGCGTCACCGGCACCTGGATCACGACGGCAGAGGCCACCGACCCCGCCTATTGGGCGCGGCACTGCCGGGCCTGCGTGAACTTCGAGACGGCGATCCGCACGCTCTGCGCCGACATGCCGCCCGCGCTCGTGGAAGTCGGGCCGGGCCGCACGCTCGGGGCCTTCGCCGCGCAGAGCACGGGACGTGGCGACCGCGCCACCATCCTGCAGTCGCTGCCCGAACATACCGATCCCGAGGGCGATGCCCCGATGCTTGCCAGCGCCTTTGGCGGCCTCTGGGCGGCGGGCGTACCCATCGACTGGGCCCCGATGCGCGACGGCGACGCCCGCCGCATCTCGCTGCCGACCTATCCCTTCGAGAAATCGCGTCACTGGGTCGAGCCGCCCGTGCCGCTGACCCGCGCCACGCCGGCCCTCGCCCCCACACCGCTTGCCACAGAAACGAGTCCCGCCATGTCCGCACCCGTCTCCGCCCCCGCCGACCGCACCGAGGCCCTGCGCGATCAGGTCTTCGCCCATCTCGCCTACCTCTCGGGCGACAGCTTCACCGCCGAGGACGCGGGCGCGACCTTCCTCGAACTCGGGTTCGACTCGCTCCTCCTCGGCCAGCTGACGCAGAAGCTCGGCCGCACGTGGGACGTGTCGCTGACGTTCCGCCAGCTGATGAAGGATTTTCCCAGCGTCGACGCGCTGGTCACCCATCTCGATCAGGTTTTGCCCCAATCCCCATCGCAGCCTGAGATCGAGCCAGCGGCGGAGGGAGCGCAGGCGATGCCGTCTGTCCCGCCTGTCCCCTCCGCCGTGACGAACGACGCCGCCGCGCTGATGCAGGCGCAGACGAACGCGATGCTCGCCCTCTTCGAAAGCCAGATGCGCAATCTGGGTCAGTCCGGAGCGCCGACGGCCGCTCCGACCCAAGCCGCCCCCGAGCGGAGGGGGCGCGCGCCTGTCGCCGCCAGTGCCGAGGCGGGGACGTCGCGCCATGACCTCAACCGCCGGGCCGCCGCGCAGGCCGCGCTGACCCCGGCGCAGCAGGCCTTCGTCGACACGCTCTGCGCGGAATATTCCACCGCCTACCCAACGTCGAAGGCCCGCGCGCAGGAGGGGCGCCGCGCGCTCGCCGACCCGCGCACCGCCGCCGGCTTCCGCCCCGAGTGGAAGGAGCTGACGTTCCCCGTCATCGCCGAGGAGGCGAAGGGCGCCTACCTGACCGACCCCGACGGCAACCGTTTCGTGGATTTCGTC
This sequence comes from Jannaschia marina, assembly GCF_013404595.1. GTDB lineage: Bacteria > Pseudomonadota > Alphaproteobacteria > Rhodobacterales > Rhodobacteraceae > Jannaschia > Jannaschia marina. The sequence continues at coordinate 23,354 of NZ_JABVAX010000003.1, forward strand.
AACGGCTTCGGCCAGACGGCCTTCGGCCATTCGCCCGACTTCGTGACCGAGGCCGTCGCCGCGCAGATGGGCCTCGGCTTCGCCATCGGGCCGCAGACGCCGCTCGCCCATGAGGTCGCCGCCAAGGTGCGCAGGGTGACGGGGCACGACCGCGTCACCTTCTGCAACACCGGGTCCGAGGCGGTCATGGCGGCCATGCGGCTCGCGCGCACCGTCACCGGACGCGACACGATCGTCACCTTCAAGGGCGACTACCACGGCCAGTTCGACGAGGTGCTCGTGAAGGGCCGCAAGGCGGGCGACCCCACCGCGTTGCCGGCGGTGGCCGGGGTGCCCGATCACTCGGTCTCGAACATGGTCGTGCTCGACTACGGCTCGGACGCGGCCCGCGACTGGATCCGCGACAACATCGACGAGATCGCCGCCGTCCTTGTGGAGCCGATCCAGAGCCGCCGCCCCGACCTGCGGCCCCACGACTTCTGCAAGGAGGTCCGCGAGATCACCCAGAAGGCCAGCGTCGCGCTCATCTTCGACGAGATCGTGACGGGCTTCCGCGTCGCGCGCGGCGGCATGGCGCAGGTCTGGGAGATCACGCCCGACATGGCCACCTACGGCAAGGTCGTGGGCGGGGGCATGCCCGTCGGCGTCCTCGCCGGATCGGGGCGGTTCCTCGATGCGCTCGACGGCGGCCACTGGTCCTTCGGCGATGACAGCCAGCCCGAGGTCGCGCCCACCTTCTTTGCCGGCACCTTCGTGCGGCACCCGCTGGTGCTTGCAGCCATGTCGGCGGTGCTCGACCACGTCGAGGCCGCGGGCGATGAGCTCTATGGCCGCGTCGCCGACCGCACCGCGGCGATGAAGGACGCGATGAACGACGCGCTCGAGGCCCGTGGCCTGCCGCGCGCCGTCACTGGCTACGCCAGCTGGATGATCGTGGACCTGACGTCGCTCGACCCGCGCGCGGCGCTGATCTACCCGCTGATGCGCCTCGGCGGCATCCACGTGCACGACGGCTACCCCTGGTTTGCCACGACGGCCCATGCGGAGGAGGATTTCGACCGCGTGGTCGAGGTCTTCGAAGGCGCGCTCGACCGGCTGCAGGCCGTGGGCATCCTGGCCGATCCCCGTGTGCTGCCGCTCACCCCGCCCCAGAAGGAGATCTGGATGGCGGCCCAGATGGGCGATGCCGCCTCGGGCGTCTTCATCGAAAGCGTGAGCCTCTCGCTCACCGGCACCCTCGACGCGCCCGCGCTCGAACGCGCCCTCAACGACGTGATTGCCCGGCACGACGCGCTGCGGCTCCGGTTCTCGCCGAGCGGCGAGACGGCACGGGTCATGGAAAGCGTCTCCGTGACCGCTCCCCCCCAGGACATGACCCGTGCCGAACTCGACGCCGTCCTGGCCGAGGACGCGACGACGCCCTTCGACCTGACCGAAGGGCCGCTCATCCGCGCCCGCCTCGCGCGTCTCGGGGCGGAGGAGCATGTGCTCGTGCTGACGACGCATCACATCGTCTGCGACGGCTGGTCCACCTACCTGATGATCGAGGACCTGGCCGCGCTCTACACCGCCCATGCGAAAGGGTCCGAGGCCGACCTGCCCGCCCCCGTGAGCTTCGCGGACTACGCACGCGGCACCGGAACGGAGGAGACGCCCGCCGCAACCGCCGCCTTCTGGGCCGAGACCTTCCCCGCCCTGCCGGAGCTGCCCGACCTGCCCACCGACCGCACGCGCACGGGCCACCGCAGCTTCGCCGGCGCGACGCATGTGCACCGCATCGGCAAGGACGTGGCGCAGGCCGTCAAGACCGCCGCCGCCGGGCGGGGCATCACGCTCTTCGCCGCGCTCTCGGGCACGCTCGCCGCGCTCGTCGACCGTCTGGCCCCGGGGGGCGACGTCGTCCTCGCCGTGCCGACCGCCGGGCAGACGGCGCTGCCCGACGACCGGCTCGTCGGTCACCTCGTCAACCTGTTGCCCGTGCCCATGGCGCTCGACCGCGATGCCACCGCCGCCGACGCGCTCTCGGCCGTCTCGGCGCGCATCCTCGATTGCTTCGACCATGGCGACACGACCTACGGTGACATCATTCAGTCGCTCGGGGCCCGCCCCGACCCGACGCGCCAGCCGCTGACCGAGGTGCAATTCAACCTCGATCAGCAGCCCGACGATTTCGGCTTCCCCGGCCTGCAGACCGATCTGGCCAGCAACCCGCGGGCGCACACGAACTTCGACCTCGTCGTCAACGTGACCGAGGGGGGCGAGGGGCTGCGCATCGACCTGACCTATGCGACCGACATCCTCGACGCGGAGACCGTCGCGCGCTGGTGCGCCCATTACGATGCGCTCCTGAGCGCGCTGCCCGCGCATCTCGACGCCACGCTCGGCACGCTGCCCCTGATGGATGCGAGCGAAGAGGCCCGGATCGCCGCCCTCGGCACCCCCGAGACGCGCAGTCTGCCGGAGCCCCTGCGCACCGACGCGATGGTCTCTGCCCGCGCTGCCGCCACCCCCGACGCCATCGCGGTGGAGGATGCCACGGGGCGCCACAGCTACGCCGAGATCGACGCCGCGAGCGACCGGCTGGCCGCCGAACTTGCCCGCAGGCTGCCCGCCGGGGGCCGCGTGGCCGTGTTGCAGGACCGGAGCGTCACGCTCGTCACCTCGCTCCTCGCTGTGATGAAGGCGGGCCTCACCTATGTCCCGATGGACCCGAAGCATCCCGCCGCGCGGCGGGCCGCCGTGCTGGAGGCGGCGGAGGTCGGCGCGATCCTGCATCTGGGCGATGCGCCCGAGAATGCGGGCGCGATCCCCTGCATCGACGCCGGCGGCGACTACGCCGCCGACCCCGCGCTCCTCTCGGGGCGGGACACGGATGCGGCCTATGTGATCTTCACCTCCGGCACGACGGGCACGCCCAAGGGCGTCGAGGTGCCCCATGATGCGCTGGCCACGCTGCTCCTCTCGATGGCCGAACGGCCGGGTTTCGGCGCGGGCGACACGATGCTGGCCGTCACCACCGTCGCCTTCGACATCGCCGCACTGGAGCTCTTCCTGCCGCTCGTCACCGGCGGCACGCTCGTCCTCGCCCGCGAGGAGGACGTGCGCGAGACCTTCCCCATCGTCTCCCGCCTGCTGAAGGGCGACGTCACCGTGATGCAGGCCACGCCGACCTATTGGCAGATGCTGCTCGAAGCGGGGATGGAGCCCGACGCGGACCTCAAGATCATGGTCGGCGGCGAGGTGCTGCCCCGCGACCTCGCCGATGCGCTGCGCGGTTTCGGCTGCGAGCTGTGGAACATGTACGGGCCGACCGAGACGACGATCTGGTCGTCCTGCGGACAGGTCGGCGACGGCCCCATCGACATCGGGACGCCCACGCTCAACACCGCGATGCACGTCCTCGACGGCGGTGACCGGCTGGCCCCCGTCGGCGCGGTCGGCGAGCTCAACATCGGCGGCGCGGGGGTGGCGACCGGCTACTTCAACCGCCCCGACCTGACCGAAGCCGCCTTCCGCGACGTCGAAATCGACGGCCGGACGCAGCGGCTCTACCGCACGGGCGATCTGGCGCGGCGGATGCCCGACGGCTCGATCCGCCTTCTCGGGCGCCAGGACGGGCAGGTGAAGCTGCGCGGCTTCCGCATCGAACTGGGCGACATCGAGGCCGCGATGCGTAGCCTGCCGGGCGTCACCGGGGCCGCCGCCTGCCTGCGCGACGGGCCGGCCGGGCCGATGCTCGCCGGGTTCTACGTGGCCGGGGCCGAGCTGCCCGACATGGCCGCGCGCCTGGCCGAGCGCCTGCCGGCCTACATGGTGCCCACGGGTCTGCGCCGCATCGACGCGCTGCCCCTGACCGGAAGCGGCAAGCTCGACCGGCGCGCCCTGCCGGAGGTGGGTGCCGCGCCCATCCGCGCCGCCGCCACCCCGCCCGCGACCGATCTCGAGCGCGACCTGCTCGCCATCTGGCAGGAGGTGCTGGGCGTGGACGGCATCGGGACGGAGGACGACCTCTTCGAACTCGGGGCGGATTCGCTTTCGATCTTCCGCATCGCAGCCCGCACCCTCGACCGTGACATGGGCATCGAGGCCCGGCACCTGATGCAGCACCCGACGATCAAGTCCGTCGCCGCCTTCGCCGAGAGCCGCACGGGCGCCGCCAAGGCCCCCTCGCTCAAGGACTTTCGCCGCGGCGCGGCGCGCACGGTGGAGGTGGCGTCATGAACGTGATGACCCCCGACACCGAGGCGCTCGCGCCAACGCGCTTCCCCTGTTCCGCCTCGCAGGAGCGGTGCTGGTTCCTCGACCGCATGGCCCCGGGCACGCCCGCGCTCAACGTCGCGGTGCGCTGGTCGGTCAAGGGCCGCTTCACGGCTGCCGCCTTCGAGGCCGCCTTCCGCGATGTGATCGCCCGGCACGAGATCCTGCGCACCGCCTTCGCGGAGGAGGGGGGCCGCCCGGTGCAGCAGGTGGCCGATCGGGTCGATTTCCATCTTGCCGAGATCGACCTGCGCGCGGTCGCCCCCGCAGACCAGCCCGCCCGTATCGAGGAGATCGCCGCCGAGGCCGCCGTGCTCCCCTTCGACCTGACGCAGCCGGGCCTCATCCGGGCGACGATGATCCGCCTCGCCGAGGACGACGCCCTCCTCGCCATCACCATCCACCAGAGCTGTTTCGACGGCTGGTCGATCGGCGTCCTCGGCCGGGAGGTCGGCACCCGCGCCGCCGCGCACATGGGTGGTGGCGGCCCCGCGATGGAGGAGCTGCCGCTGCAATACGGAGACTACGCCCTCTGGCAGCGCGCCTATTTCGACAGCGACGCCTTTGCCGCCGACGTCGCCCCGCTGCGCGACCGCCTGGCCGATGCCCCCTATTTCGAACTGCCCCCCGACAAGCCCCGCCCGGCGGCGCGCGGCGCGGCCTGCGACATGGTGATGACCGATCTGCCGCCCGTCTTCGGCAAGCGCCTCAAGGCCGCCGCGCAGGCGCAGGGCCTCTCGCCCTTCGCCTTCGGGGCAGGTGTGCTGAGCGCCGCGCTCGGGCGCAGCACCGACGCGGACGAGGTCGTCATGGGCACGCAGGTCGCCGGCCGCACCGAGGTCGACCTGGAGCCACTCATCGGCGTCTTCATCAACAATGTCGTCATGCGCTTCCCCACGCCTGATGACGCGACGCTCGCCGATCACCTCGCCCGCGCCCGCACCGTCGTGCAGGAGGCGCTGATGGCGCAGAACGTGCCGTTCAACAAGCTGGTCGAGGTGCTCAACCCGCCGCGCGACCCGGCGCGCACGCCGCTGATCTCGGTCAACTTCATCCTGCAGAACGTCTTCCTGGAGGCCGCGCGCTACGGCGATTTCGAACTCGCGAGCGCGCCCTCCCACGCGCCGGGCACGATCTACGACCTGAATTTCATCCTCATCGGCCGCCCCACCGGCTGGCGGATGACGCTGGAATACAGCGCCGACCTCTTCACGCAAGAGACGGCGCAGGCGCTCCTGGAGATTTGGCAGGCGGCCTTCGCCTTCGCCTTCGACACGCCGCAGGGCCGACTGGCCGACATGCCCCACCTGCCGACCCGCGCGCCCGAAGCCGCCACGGCCCCCGTGCCCTCGGAGGTGCCGACCGAGGCGAGCGACGTCGAAGACGCGGTCGCGCGCATCTGGTGCGACATCCTGGGCCTGCCGCGCGTCGCGCCCGCGGACAATTTCTTCGACCTGGGCGGCCACTCCCTCCTGACGGTGCGGATGCTCACCCGGATCGAGGCGGAGTTCGGCCAACGGCTGAGCCTGGCCGACGTCTACCACGCGCCCACCCTGCGCGCGCTGGCCTGGCGGCTCACACGACAGGTCGAAACGGGCGAGGCCGCACCCGCGCCCGGCGACTGGCGCGTCCTGCCGCTGCAGACGGAGGGCGCGGGCCTGCCGATCATCGCGATCAACAACGCCCAGACCGTCTTCGCGCTCAGCAACACCTTCATCGACCTGCGCCCCGCGACCGCCGTGCGCATCTACGACGCCAGCCGCGACGAGCCGCTGCCCGCGCGCAGCTTCGACGAAATCGCGAGCGCCTACGTCGAGGCCGTCCGCGCCGCGCAGCCCGAGGGGCCCTACGCGCTCTTTGGGGTCTGCGTGCACGGCAACATCGCGGTGGAGGTCGCGCGGCAGCTACAGGCCGAGGGCGAGGAGGTCGCCGCCGTCATCCTCAAGGACGTCTGGGAGCCGCGCTATGCCGTGCGCATCGGCACCTCCCGCTGGGCGTCCTTCCTCGACCGCGTGCACGCCTGGCGCAACCGCCTGCGCTTCCTGAGGCGCGGCGACATCTCGCTCGCCGCCTTCCTCGGAAGCGTCGGGCCGCTGCGGCGCTCGGGACTCCTCGGGCTCGCCATCCGGCTCGGGCTGATGGACCGCGTGCGCCACACCGACCTCGACGCCGAGCAGGAGGGGTTCATCAACTACCTGAGCCGCGCGCGCGACGCGCACCGCCCCGACCCCTACGAGGGCACCGTCCTGCATTTCGTGACGGGCGACGCCCCGCAGGGCCGCGCCTTCGATCCGACCATGGGCTGGGCCGACCTGGTGCGCGGCGACCTGCGCATCGTCAACCTGCCGGAACTCTCGATCGCCCAGGGCCGGAACATCGGCGTCGCCGAGGCCGCCCGCGAGATCGAGCGGCTGCTGAACGAAATGGAGGGCCGCTATGCGAAAAGCAGATAGATCGCCCCAGCCCAGACAATCACGCAGACCGCGATCGCCGCAATGCGGAGCGTGCGGCCGAGACGTGCTTCGTCGCTGCCCGACCGGGCGGAGGCGCGCTCTGGTGTGTGATCCACAACGGAGCCGTCCTGCTTCATCTGTCAACGTTCCTGCAATTGTCGGCTCGGCGCGACTGATCATGTCGGCGGCGCGCGATAGGGGCTCATGGTGCTTTATGCGGAGGCGCCTAGCAAGGATCACATAGCGAGACAACGTTTGGTGCGCCGCAGGGGGAATATCGTGGCGTCAGTTTGATTTTAACGAGGATTTTAGGGGGATAGAGATGAACGAGCGACTTCTTGGGGCAAGGCGAGACCCGCCCGCCGCGCGATTTTCCGGCGGCTTTCGTTCCGCGAGTACGGCCAACCCGCTGAAACGATTTATGAACGGTCCCGTGGCCAAGCGGGCGATGGATGTCGTCGGCGCGGCGCTTCTGCTCCTGTTCTTCGCCCCTGTGATGGGGATGATCGCTCTGGCTCTACTGGCCTGCGGCGACGGCCCCGTCCTCTTCGGGCATTGGCGCGTCGGGCAGGGGGGCAGGTCGTTTCGGTGTCTGAAGTTCCGCACGATGCATCGCGACTCCGCGGAGATCCTCGCGGCGTGCCTTGCCGAATGTCCCGCCCGCCGCGCCGAGTGGCACCGGACGCGCAAGCTCAAGGAGGACCCCCGCATCAGCCGGGTCGGGCATCTCCTGCGGGTGTCGAGCCTCGACGAACTGCCGCAGCTCTTCAACGTGCTGCGCGGCGAGATGAGCCTCGTGGGGCCGCGTCCGGTGACGGAGGAGGAACTGGAGAACTACGGGGCCGACGTCGTGCACTACTATGCCGCCGTTCCGGGCATCACCGGGCTCTGGCAGGTCAGCGGCCGCAATCACACGACCTACGAGGAGCGTGTGGCGCTCGACGTGAACTACAACCTGAACCGCACGCTCATGGGCGACCTGCGCATCCTGTTCCGCACGGTGCGCGTGGTCCTCACCGGTCATGGCGCATACTGAGGTCCGCCCGCGCAAGGCTGCGCTGGACGTGACGTTCAGCGTCCTCGAGCGGGCCTTCGCGCTGCTGGCGCAATTCGTCGTTTTCGTGGTCGCGGCCCGTGTCCTAGGCCCTGCGGAGTTCGGCATCTTCGCGCTGGCCTCCGCCGTCGCGGCCCTGCTTCTGCGGGTGGCCGAGGCGGGCTGGGCTCCGTTCATCCTGTCGTGGTCCGGCGACATCACCGTGCCGCTGCAGGTGCTCTACGTCGCCGTCCTCGCCGGGGCCGCGATCGGCGTCGCGGGCGGTGCGGCCGTTCTGACCGCCGGTCAGGTCTTCGGTCTCGCCCCCGACCTCGTGGCGCTGATGCTGTGGTTCGGGCTCTGGGTCGCCCTGGCGAATGCGGCCTCGGCACAGAAGGGCCTCCTGATCTGGCTCGGCCGGATCCGGGCCGCCGCGCTTTGCGAGATCGCCGGCGAATGTGCCGCGCTGGTCACGACGCTCGCGGCGCTCACCGCGGGCGCGGGCGTCTTCGCCCTGATCTACGGGCGGCTCGCCACGGTCGCCGTCACGCTGACCGGCAGTTTCCTCATCACCCGGCAACTGCCCCGTCGCGGGCTACCGCGCGCGCAGATGCAGGCGCTCCGCGTCTTTTCAGCGCAGATCTTCAGCGCGCGGATGCTGATCCACCTGCGGCTCCATTTCATCACCCTGATCGTCGGCACCGTGCTCGGGCCGGCCGCCGCCGGGATCTTCCGCGCGGCCGACCGGCTCGTCGGGGCGCTGGCCGAACTCATCAACGTACCGGGGCAGATCATGGCGTGGTCACTTCTGCGGCGGGCGCGGGACGCCGGCGAACAGAACCCCGCCAACCGTGTCAACGTCGCGGCCGCGCGGCTCCTCTACGGCGTGGTCATGCTGGGCGCGCCGCTCCTCCTCTGGGCAATGCTGATGCGCGAGGAGATCGTCGGCGGCCTCCTCGGGCCCGACTGGGCCGCCGCCGCGCCGCTCGTCGCCATCCTCGCGCTCTCGCGGCTCCTGCTGCTGCCCGGCGTGATGACCGAACCGTTGATGTCGGTCATGGGACAGGCGGGGCGTCTGCCCTGGTTCACGGCGGTCATCTTCGTCTGTTCGGTGGCGCTCACGCTCGCGGCGGCACCGGCCGGTCTGCACGCCCTTGCCTGGTCGCAGGTCGCGGTCTCGGTGGTGGTGCTCGTCTCGACGGTCTGGTTCTTCGCGCGCTTCGCGTCGGTGCGCTGGCGCATCGTGGGCGGGCCGCTCCTGTCGACGGTGCTGCCCCTCGGGTGCGGCACGGCAACGATCGCCTTGCTGAAGGCGCATCCGGCACTGGTCGATTGGCCAGAGGTCGTGCAAGCCGGGGTCTCGGGTCTTGCCGGCGCTGCGGTCCTCGGTGGGCTCGCGCTTCTGATGACGCCTGCGCTGCGGGCCGGCGTGCTGCAGCGGCGCGGGCGGCTGTCGTGACCTGGCGATCGCATCTGCGGCGTGCCGCCTCGGTCGGCCGGGCACTGCCGGGCTGCGCCGTGGCCCGTTCCCTGCGCAAGACGCGCCGAGCGCCCCGGTTCACCGGCCATTTCACGGATCGTTCGGCCGCGATGGCGGCCTGCGGGGATGCGCCGGGATACGACGACGATGCCGCGTCCGAGCTGTCGTTCGACGTGATGCGCCGGCGCGCGACGTGGGACTACCCGATCATCCACTGGCTCTCGCGGATCCTGCCCGATCATCCCGCACTGCTGGACGCGGGCGGGCACATGGGCAGCAAGTATCTGGCCTTCGAGCCGCTTCTCGATCTCGGCGCGGTCGAGTGGACGGTCTACGACCTGCCGGCCACCGTCCGGCTCGCCCGCGCCCGACAGGCCGGGGGCGACCTGCCCGCTGCGCTGCGGTTCGTCGACCGGCTCGCCGATGCGCCCGAGGCGGATGTCCTGCTGGCATCCGGGCTGCTGCAGTATCTCGACATGCCTTTCGAGCGCTTCGTGGCCGACCTGCCCGCGCGGCCGCGGTTCATCCTGCTCAACAAGGTGGCCGTGGGGCGGGGGCCGACCCGGTTCACCCTCGAGCGGATCGGGATGTCGCGCGTCCCTTACCAGATCAGGAACCGGACGGAGTTCGAGGCCGAGATCGCAGCGATGGACTACCGCACGCTCGACCGTTGGACCATCACAGCGCTGTCCCATTCCGTATCGACGCATCCCTGGATCGAGGCGAGCACGAGCTGCGGCGTCGTGCTGGAACGGAAAGGTCGAATGTGACGGATTTCACGAATTCGTGACGGTCAATACCCTGAAAGGAAATACTATGCTAAGTCACGACCATTAACGTTGTTTTGTTAATTAATCGTATGGTTGCGAGAAGCGTATATGGCGGCGATACGCCGCCGCAGTGGGCATCCCCCTGTGTCAGGCCGGGGTTCGATGACAGTCGGACGGCCTTGGAGGGGCTGGCCGGTCACACCCGGGACTATCCTTCGGGTGTCGATCTGGTTCATGACGGACAGTTGGAGCCTGCAGCTTACGTTCTCCGCGAAGGCTGGACCTGCGCCTATAAGATGCTCAGTTCGGGTGAACGCCTGATTATCGGCTTTCAGATACAGGGAGACATTCTGGGGCTCAGGACTGTCCTGCTCGGTCGGTCGGACCACAATATCCAACCCATCACGAAGATCCGCGCGGCGAAGCTGATAAAGGGCAGCCTGACAGAGTCGTTCAACACACCATCCGATCTGCGTGCGTTGCTGCGCGCGTCGGCGCTGATGAACGAAAGCATGATGATCGAGCGCCTCGTCAGTCTCGGCCGGCGCGATGCGACCCAACGGATCCTGCTTTTCCTCCTCGAATGTTGGAGCAGGCTGCGCAAAGTGGGGCTTGCGGATGACACGGGGTATCCGTGCCCGCTGTCGCAGTATCATCTCGCCGACGCACTTGGGATGAGCGCGGTCCACGTGAACCGCGTCCTTGGCAAACTGCGCAAGGACGGGGTGCTCACCTTTCGCAAGGGACATGTGCGGTTCGACGATCTCGCCGGAGCGCTTGCCCTCACAGGCTTCAATCCCTCCTACTTGGACTGCGGGGACGTCGTCCGCTGAGAGGACAGCTCGAGAGACTAAATCCGACCGGCGAACCCGCCGCCGGGACGGCTTGCGTTCACGTCCCTTCACAAGCGGGCGAAACCGGGCACCGGCGACTTGTTCACCCGCGCATCCACTCCCTAGGAAAGAAGCAGTTGCAGTCCTGGTGAGTCCATGAATCTCAGAGATCTCCGTCATCTCATCGCCGTTGCGGACCACCGCAACTTCACGCGCGCCGCCGACATCGCCGCCATCAGCCAGCCCGCCCTGTCGAGCAAGATCAAGAAACTCGAGACGACCCTCGAACAGAAGATCTTCGAACGGGGGCGTACCGAGGTGACCCTGACCGCCTTCGGTGAGGAACTCGTCGAGATCGCGCGCGAGATGATCGCGCTCGCCGACCGGATCCACGATCGGGCCAGCGCCATGAAGTCGGTCGACGCCGCTCCCGTTCGGCTGGGTCTCACACCTACTCTGGCGGCGTATCTCTCGGGCTACTTCCGCCAGATGCTCGCCACGCTCTACCCGGGTCTGCCGCTTGTGATCGTCGAGGAGAAGCCCGCCGCCCTGGCGCGAATGGTCGAGACGAAGGCGGTCGATGTCGCCTTTCTGGCCCGTAAGAGCCACACGGCCCTGTACGCCGAGAGCGTTGCTCCCATGGCCTTCACCCCGCTCTGGCTCGAGCCGGCCTATCTGGCCGTACCGACCGGTCATTCGCTGTCGGAATCGCAGGGCATCCATGCCCGTGACGTGCCGCCGGACATGCTCATCCGGTTTGATACGCCCTTCGGTTATGACCTCGAGGCGGATCTGCCGACCTCGGATGCCGACAATGCGGCGCGGGTGGGCATCGACGTGCGCACCGCCCGGTTCGAGACCGTGTGCCGCCATGTCGCGCAGAACGACGCTTGCACGCTGGTAAACGGCGTTGCCGCGATGCAATTCATGGCCGACGGGTTCGGCCTCGCCTTCGTGCCCTTTCGGGACGCGGGCAACCTGCGCGAGCTCGGCGCGATCAGTCGACCGGGATGCCCCCGCTACGAGGTCGTGGAGGCGATGCGTGCCTATATCGCCGACAACCCGCCCGCCGGTACGCAGGTCCCGGCCGCCCGGCTCACCCCGCGCCCGCTGCCCGAGCCTCTTCGCGTCTGACACATCGACCCCGATCCGACAGATCCGCGCCGCCCGTTCCCCCGGGCGGCGCATTACGTTTCGCCGCCCCAGGAGACGGATCTACGGCTTCAAAAGCCAACACGAGTGGCGACGTTTTCGTGAATGTCCGTGGGTGAATGGAAAAGGGCTGTGCCGCCAAGCCCGAGAAAACCCATGCGGACCTGGCCCTGTCGCCCATGCGCCGATCACAGCACGCGTGACTATCGCATTTGCCTATGGGGGCCATTCGACTTCGGTATTTTCGCCGACTCGGCGCGCTTTCTAGCCCTTGGATCAGCGATCGCCCCGTCTCTCCGGGCCCGACGCAGAAACCAGATGGAGCTTACCATGCTATCCGACTTCCTTGCCGGCCTCCGGGCCCGTCTTCTCCAGACATCCTCCCTTTCGCAGGAAACCGTCCGCGACGGTCAGACGCTGACCAACGGCGTCTTCCAGAGCACGATCGTCGACAACACTCCGGCCTTCATTCTCCAGAACGATCTGTCGCGTCTGCTGAACTTCGGCCAGATCCAGACCAACAACGCGCCCGCCGCCGTCGCCGTCCCTGGCGAGGACGCGCAGGTCTTCAACTTCCGCTCCGGGTCGATCGACGCGAACTCCGGCCCCGACGCGCTGGCCACCGCCATCGACGTCACAGGCAGCGCCGCGGTTCGCAACTTCGGCGCGATCTCGGGCGATTTCAACGGTGTCAGCTTCTCGGGTGCCAACAGCTCGGGCACGCTCGACAACTTCCGCGGCGGGGTCATCACTTCCGACAGCCGCGCGGTGAACATTCAGGGCCAAGGCGTCTCGGTGCGCAACTTCGGTGACATCCTGGGCACCGGCGACCAACGCAACGGCACGATCTATACCGACGCCGGGGCCGAGGACGTCTCGATCTCGAACTTCACCGGCGGCACGATCGACGCGGGTGAAGGCAACCTCGGCGCGGGCATCTCGCTGCAGGTGGGTGACGAAGCCGGGGACGTGGTGTCGAACACCATCTTCAACGGCGTCGGCGCGACCATCGAGGGCCGCGGCCAGGCGGCGGCGAACACAGGCCAGGCCGGTGACGGCATTCGCATCAATAACGGGGCCGAGGGCACCGTGTCGGGCACCGACATCGTGAACGCCGGTCTCATCACTTCCGACAGCGAACAGGGCACGGCCGCCGGCCTGCGCATCGCCGACGGCGTGGGAGCCGAGGGCACCATCGTCAACACCACGACCGGTGTGATCGAGGGCGCACGCAACGGTCTCTACGTGGGCAACGCCGAGCACGATCTCGACATCGTCAATGCCGGCACCATCCAGTCGGGCAGCCGCGCGGTGAACATCGACGGCTCGGACGTGGATCTCGTCAACACCGGCGATATCCTCGGCACCGGCGATCAGCGCAACGGCACCGTCTATTCGGACGACACCGCCCGCGACTTCTCGATCACCAACGCCACCACCGGCACCATCGATGCCGGCGAAGGCAACCAGGGATCGGGCGTGTCGCTCTCGCTCGCCGAGGACGGCAACGGCGAGGTCAGCATCGACAACGCCGGCCTCATCGCCGGTCGCGGTCAGGCCTCACCGGCCGGTGGCACCGCCGGCGACGGCATCCGGCTCGAAGGCGTGCGCGTCGAGGAAGGCTTCGCGCCCGCGCTCTTCGAGGGCACGATCACCAACCAGGGCACCGTCACCTCCGAAAGCGACCAGGGCTCCACGGGTGCGTTCCGCGCCGTCAACGGCGTGAACTTCCAGGGCGAGCTGCGCAACGAGGCCGGCGGCACCTTCGCGGGCGCCAACAACGGCGTCTACTTCGGCACCGGCGACCACACCGGCGGCTCCTTCGTGAACGAGGGCCTCGTGACCTCGGACAGCCGGGCGGTGAACATCGACGGCGAGGGCCTCTCGGTCGTCAACACCGGCGAGATCCTCGGCACCGGCAACCAGCGGAACGGCACGGTCTACTCCGACGGCACCGCCGACCAGTACAGCTTCACCAACACCGGCACGGTCGATGCGGGCGAAGGCAACAACGGCTCCGGCGTCTCGCTGCAGACGGGTGACGTGGACGGCGATGTCGTCTCGGCCATCGTCGAGAACAGCGGCACGATCCAGGGTCGCGGCGACGCCACCGAGGGCAACCAGATCGGCGACGGTCTGCGGGTCTTCTCGAACGTCGAGGACGCGAGCTTCGCCGGACTGATCCAGAACGACGGGCTGATCGCCGGTGCCGAGGGCAACGAGGCCGCCGCAGGTATCCGCGTGGACGGCGATGTCGATCTTCTCGGCGCGATCGTCAACGACGGCGTCGTCCGCGGCGCGGTGAATGCCATCGACGCGACCGACGCGGCCGCCGTGACCATCGTCAACGATGACGACGGTCTACTCGACGGCAACGTCCTTCTGGGCGACGGCGACGACATCCTCGTCGACCTCGGCCGGATCGAGGGCGTGATCGACGGCGGCGGCGGCGGCGACGTGCTGATCGCGGGCGAGGGAGACAACGTCCTCGTCGGCGGGATCGGCAACGACTTCCTCGACGGGGGAGATGGTATCGACACGGCCGACTTCTCCGACCTGGATGTGGGCGTCACCGTCGATCTGGGCGCGAACGGAAACGGGACCGCCACGCGCGAGACCGGCTTCTCGGTCAGCGTGCAGAATGCCGTCGTGGCAAATCCGGCTCAGTTCGGCTCGGCCATCGCCGACGGGGCGGCCTTCGTGCAGCAAGCGTTGGAGAGCAACCTCTACTACAACGTGCACACGACTGACTTCCCCGGTGGCGAGATCCGCGGCCAGCTCGCGGTCGACTCCGACGTCACCGAGCACGGGATCCGCACGATCGAGCTTTCCGGCGGCCTCGACGCCGCGCAGGAACCCGATCCGATCTCGGACAGCGAAGCCACCGGTCAGGCCACCGTCACCATCATCCAGAACCTTGAGACGGGTGAGGTGACCTACTCGAGCGATCTGTCGGTCAAGGGGATCAGCGATGCGGATCTCGCAACGCCGATCCCGGGGGTCGTCTCGCCGATCCACCTGCACAATGCTCCGGCGGGTGCGAACGGGCCGGTCGTGCAGGATACGCTGATCGACGCGGGTGCCACGCTCGACGTTGATGCAGGGCCGGGCGAGATTGGCGTCGTCGGTGCCGATGTCATCGACGAGGTGCTTGAAGTCGACGTCCTGTCGTCGATCGAGAACGTCACCGCCTCGGACGATGCAGACGTGCTCATCGGTTCCGACGTTGACAACCGGCTCGTCGGCGGTGACGGCGACGACCTGCTGTCGGGCGAGGGTGGCGACGACATCCTCACCGGGGGCGCGGGGGCGGACACCTTCCGCTTCGCGCCGGGCGACGGCAACGACGTCGTGACCGATTTCCAGCTCGGCACCGACCGGCTGCAGATCGACGACTTCGGGCCCGACTTCTCGGCCTCCGATGCCCTGACCCAGGATGGCAGCGATGCGCTGCTGACCTTCGAGGACGGGTCGACGGTTCGGCTGGTGGGCGTCGACGCCACCCAGTTCAGCGAAGACGACTTCCTCGCCTGAGCCAGACCATTGACTCGGGACGGCGGCCCCCGCCGCCGTCCCACCTTCCCGTGCCCAACCGGAGATCTCCCATGCCCGATCGTTCCTCCCCCGTTCGCCACGCCTGGAAGAGCCTGCGCCGCGGCTTCCTCGGGGTGGCTCTCTTCAGCCTGGTCCTGAACCTTCTGATGCTCGCCGCGCCCCTCTACATGCTGCAGGTCTACGACCGCGTCCTGACCAGCCAGAACCTCGACACCCTGATCGCCCTGAGCGTCCTGCTCGGCGGCGTCTTCGTCGTCACCGCACTCCTCGATCTCGTGCGGATGCGCATCCTGGCGCGCCTCGGCGCGCGATTCGAGTTCCGGATCGGCACGCCGATCCTGCGCGCGGCCATGCGCCGCCGAGTATTGAGCCGGGCCCGCTCGGGCGAGGCGCTGACGGCCGACATCAACGGCTTTCGCGACTTCATCTCGGGTACGACGCCCACCGCCTTCTTCGATGCGCCGTGGATCCCGATCTATCTCTTCATCCTCTATGCGCTGCACCCCTACCTCGGGGCGCTCGGTCTCGTCGGGGCGCTGACGCTCACGATCCTCGCGCTCGTCAACAACGCCCGTGCCCACGGCCCCACGATGGCCGCCTCCGAGGCGCGCGGGCGGGCCGATGCGCTCTTCGGGACGGCCGAGCGCAACGCGGAACTGGCACAGGCCATGGGGATGCGGGCCGCGCTCGCGCGCCGCTGGGCCACGTTGCAGGTTGCCGGACATCGCCACAGAACACAGGCCGGCGATCGGGTGACGAGCTTCCTAGTGCTGTCGAAATCCCTGCGCATGGCGCTGCAATCCGGGATGCTGGGCCTCGGCGCGGCGCTGACGATCCTGGGTCAGTCCACCGCCGGTGTCATGATCGCCTCGACCATCATCCTCGCCCGCGCGCTCGCGCCCATTGACCAGTTGATCGGCCAGTGGCGTGGCTTCCTTGCGGCGCGCGGATCCTACGCGCGGATCGACGCGCTCACGCGGGACCACCCTGAGTATGCGCGTCGCCTGAACTTGCCGAACCCCTTCCGCACGCTCGACGTCGCCATCGCGCAGGCCGGCCCGCCCGAAGCGCGCAATGCCACGCTCACCGGCCTTTCGTTCAATCTCGAGGCAGGTGATACCGTCGCGGTGATCGGTCCGAGCGGGGCCGGGAAGTCGACGCTGGCGCGGATGCTCGCCGGGATCTGGATGCCGCAAAAGGGCGACGTTCGCCTCGATGGCTCGCCCACGGCCATCTGGAACCCGGAGATCCTCGGCCGACATGTCGGCTACCTTCCGCAGGACGTGGAGCTCTTCGACGGCACCATCCGCGAGAACATCGCCCGCTTCGCGACCGAGATCGACGACGCGCAAGTCCTCTCTGCGGCGCAGGAGGCTGATGTACATGACCTCATCACCGCGCTGCCCGACGGCTACGAGACGCAGCTCGGTCAGGGGTTCCACCTCTCTGGCGGCCAGCGGCAGCGCATCGCGCTGGCGCGGGCGCTCTACGGCAATCCGTTCCTCCTCGTCCTCGACGAGCCCAACTCCGACCTCGACACCACGGGCGAGACGGCGCTGCGCCGCGCGATCCTCGCGGCCAAGGCCCGGGGGGCGATCACGATCGTGATGACTCACCGGCCGAGCACGCTTCAGGCCGTCTCCAAGGTCCTGATCCTCAAGGGCGGCCGCCAGGCTGCCTTCGGCGACCGGGACGAAGTGCTGCGCGCCACCCGGCGCAACGTCATCCAGACTTCCGGTGCGGCACGCCCCGTCACCGCCACCCCCACGCCCCGAACCGCAGGAGCCCTGACATGACCCCGATGACCATCAATGCCCGTCCCCCCGCGCCCGCGCCCTATATCGAGGATGCCGAGATTTTGGGAGCGACCCCGCGCATCGCGGGTTTCGTCTTCGCCGGCCTTCTCGTCGTGCTGTTCTTTGCCGGCGGGGCCGTCTTCTGGGCTGCCACCCAGCGGCTCGACGGGGCCATCGTCGCACCGGCCTCCTTCGTCGTGGAGGGCAACCGCAAGACCGTCGATCACATCGACGGCGGCATTCTCCGCGCGATTCACGTGGCCGACGGTGATATGGTGGAGGCGGGCCAGGTTCTAGCCGAGCTTGACGGCGCGGAGATCGCCGTGGACCTCGACGTCCTCGGCAGCCAACTGGGCGAACTCACCGTGCGGGAGGCCCGGCTGCGCGCACAGCTCGCCGGGGCGGAGCAATTCGACCGGTCGGCCATCGTCGGCGCGGTGCCCGTGCCCGAGGCCTACTGGCGCGCGGCCTTCGTAGCGCAGCAGGAGCTTTTCACGCGGGAACTTTCGGCTCGTCGGAGCGAGGAGGCGATTCTCGCGCAGCGGATCGACAGCCTGAACGCGCAGATCGCCGGCCTCGAGGAGCAGCGCGACTTCAACCGACGCCAGCTTGAGATCGGACTGAAGGAGCTCGAGGGGCTTCGCAGTCTTCTGGCCAGCGGCCTCGTCGTCGCCCCGCGCGTGAACGCCCGAGAGATCGAGATCGAACGGCTGCGCGGGGCCGATGCCTCCTTCCGCACCCAGCAGGCGCAGCTGACCGACCAGATCGGGTCGCTCCGCCTCGCCGCCCTGGGTGAGACCCGTCTGCGCCAGGAGACCGCCGCGTCCGAGATCGCCGCCATCCATGCGCAGGTTGCGGCCCTTCGTCCGCAGTACGAAGGCGTCCTGGACCGGCTCGAGCGCGTGCGCATCGTCGCGCCGGTCTCGGGCCGTGTGGTCGACCTTTCGCTTTTCACCGTCGGCGGTGTCGTGCGACCGGGTGTACAGCTGATGGACATCGTGCCCGAGGACGGCGACCTCGTGGTCGAGGCCCGCGTGAACACCGGCGACATCGAGGCGCTGCGAATCGGTCAGCGGGCGCGCGTGCGTCTGTCTGCCTACGAGCAGGGCGACATCCCCGAGGCCAGCGCCGAGATCACCGACATCTCCGCCGACAGCCTGCTCGACGAGCGCACGGGCGATCGCTTCTACCTGGTGCGTACGGTCCTTGACGAGATGCAGCCCGCCCCGGTCGCCGCGCTCGACCTGGTACCCGGGATGCCGGCGGACCTTTTCTTCTCGACCGGGGAGCAGACGGCGCTGAACTATCTCATCAGCCCCTTCCGGAAGCGCATCGCGCGCACCTTCATCGAGCAGGAGTGAGCGCGGCACGTCGCCGGCCCGCGATCCGGCGGCAGTGAACCCCGCTGCCGCCGGATGCAGGTTGTCCACGTGTGGTGTCGGCCAAGGCGCGCGGGGCGACAGCCGGTCAATCTCGAAAGACCGGCGGGAAGCTCTTGCCGGCGCGGCGACAGTCGTTCAAAAGTCCGGTGCGTCTCCTGCGGTCGAACGGCTCGGACCTCGACGACCAAGCTTTCCCGGTTGCCGCTGTCCGCGGCATCGCAGGATCGGCTAGCTTGCGAGCGACGCATAACGAGTGACGGCTCCACGGCGGACGGCGGCTGATCCGCACCCGCCCGGACCCACCGTATCGGTTCAATCGAAATCGATGGAATGAGGGCGGAACACTCGTGATACGTATACGATCGAAACGGGTCTCCGATGCGTGACCTGACCCGCTACACCCGCGTGCTCGAGATCGTGGGCGATACCATGCGTATCCGCGTGCCGACGGGCGAGGGGGCGGACGTCGCCGTACGCTTCGGCGATCTCGCCGTCATCGAGGGGACGGAGGGCGCGCGCTCGCTCGCGCAGGTGATCGACATCGACCGGGAGGACGTGACGCTTCAGGTCTTCTCCGGGACGAAAGGCATCTCGACCGCCGCTACGGCGACCTTCCTCGGCCATCCGATGCAGGTGCCGTTCTCCGAAAACATTCTCGGGCGGGTCTTCGACGGAGCGGGCGCGTCGATCGACGGGGGCCCCGACCTCTCGGCAGAGCCGCGCTACGACATCGGCGGGCCTTCGGTGAACCCGGCCGAGCGGCGGGTGCCGCGCCGCATGATCCGCACCGACGTGCCGATGATCGACGTCTTCAACACGCTGGTCGAGAGCCAGAAGATCCCGATCTTCTCGGTCTCGGGAGAACCCTTCAATCCCTTCCTCGCCCGCATCGGCATCCAGGCCGACGCCGATATCGTGGTCTTCGGCGGCCTCGGCCTCATCTTCGACGACTACCACGCCTTCCGGCAGGCGTTCGAGGATGCGGGCGTCTTCGCACGGACGGTGATGTTCGTGAACCAGGCGTCGGATCCGCTGGTCGAGCGCCTCCTTGTGCCCGACATGGCGCTGGCCGTGGCCGAGAAATACGCGGTCGAGCAGGGCAAGCGCGTGCTCGTTCTCCTGACCGACATGACGGCCTATGCGGACGCGATGAAGGAGGTCGGCATCAGCCAGGAGCGGGTGCCCTCGAACCGCGGCTACATGGGCGATCTCTACTCGCAGCTCGCGCGCCGCTACGAGAAGGCCTGCGACTACGCGAAGGGCGGCTCCGTCACGATCCTCGCGGCGACGACCATGCCGGGCGGCGACGTCACCCATCCGGTACCCGACAATACCGGCTACATCACGGAGGGTCAGTTCTACCTGCACTCCGGCGTCATCGACCCTTTCGGCAGTCTCTCGCGGCTCAAGCAGAACGTTGTCGGCAAGGAAACGCGCGAAGATCACGGCCAGATCATGAACACCATGATCCGCTTCTACTCCGAGGCCCGCGACGCGGCCCAGAAGCAGGCGATGGCGTTCGAGCTGTCGGACTACGACCGTCAGGTGCTGAAGTTCGGCGCGCTCTTCCGGGAGCGGTTCATGAAGCTCGACATCGCGTTGCCGCTCGAAGAGGCGCTCGACCTCTGCTGGGTGACGCTGGCCGAGTGCTTCCGTCCCGAGCAGCTCCTGATGAAGCAGACCCTCGTGGATGCCTACTTCCCGAAGGAGGCCGATGGCCCGCTTGCAGCTCAATAAGTCGTCGCTCGCCCGCGAGCAGGCCGCCCTGCGGACCTACGAGCGGTTCCTGCCCTCGCTTGACCTGAAACGCCAGCAGCTCATGGGCGAGCGCGCGACGGCGGTGGCAAAGGTCGCCGCGCTCGAGAAACGGGTGCGCGACTTCGCCGCGGCGGTCGGGCGCGATCTGCCGATGCTCGGGAACGAGCGGGTCGATCTCGACGAGCTGGTGACCCTCAAGGATCACCATCTCGGTACCGAGAACGTCGTCGGCACCAGGCTGCCTGTGCTGGAACGGGTCGAGGTCGCCGTCCGGCCCTACGATCCGATGACCAAGCCGCACTGGGTCGACGACGTCGCGCGCCTCCTGCACGACATGCTGGAGGCCAAGCTGCGTGTCGAGGTCGCGCGGGAGAGAGTGCGCCTGCTGGAGGCGGCGGTCGCGACCGTGACGCAGCGCGTGAACCTCTTCGACAAGGTACTCATCCCGGGGGCGCGGTCCAACATCAAGCGGATCCGCATCGCGCTCTCCGACGAGGCGATGGCGGCGGTCGTCCGCTCGAAGCTCTCCAAGCGCAAGAGGGTGCGCGTATGAGCATCGCGCGGATGCTGAAGGTCACCCTCGCGGGCAAGGCGGTGCGGAAGGTCGAGGTGCTGCGGCAGCTGCAGGATCTCGGTTGCATGCACCTCATTCCGGTCTCCGCCGCCGAAGTGCCGCCCGAGGCCGCACCGGTTCGCGGAGCGGAGGAGGCGACGAAGGCGCTTCGGTTCCTGGCGCAGGTGGCAGGTGACCGCCGGCAGGTACGCCACGACCCGGAGTGGGACGCGACGACCTTCGTGGGCCGCGTCCTCGACCTGCGGCAGCGGATGCGGGCCGCCCGCGACCGACGCGATGTGCTGGCCGAACAGATCGCCGAAGTCAGGCCCTGGGGGGAGATCGACTTCGGTCCCGCGCACCGGCCCGGTGCGCCCCGTCTCTGGTTCTATCGGCTGCCGGTCAGGGAGCGCGCGGCCCTCGACGCGCTCGACCTGCCGTGGGAGGTCGTGGCCTCGGATCAGCGTTTCGACTACGTCGCCGTCATCGCGCCGCAGGCCCCGCCCGCCGATCTGCTGCCGGTGGCACGCGTGCGGATGGGCAGTCGCCCCCTCTCGGCGCTCGAGCGCGATCTCGAGGAGGCCGAACTGAGCCTGGAGCGGCTGCAGGACGAACGTCTGGCATTGACCCGCTACCTCGATCTCTTGCGCGCCGACATGGGCGCGGCGGAGAGCCGAGCGGAACTCGATTTCGCCGCCTACCAGACCCGCGACGCCGATCGCCTGTTCGCGGCTCAGGGGTGGGTGCCGGCGGACGACATGCCCGCCGTCGAGGCCTGTGCCGAAGCCGAGGGCCTGGCGACGATCGTGGAAGAGCCCGCCTGGAACGAAGTGCCGCCGACCAAGCTCGAGCAGCCGCCCGAGGCCGCCGCGGGCGTCTCGCTCGCCATGTTCTATCAGGTGCCGAGCGCGATTGACTGGGATCCGACACGCATCCTGACCTGGTCCTTCGCACTCTTCTTCGCGATGATCGTGGCGGATGCGGGCTACGGGCTCTTGCTTCTTTGCGGGCTGCTGATCGGCTGGCGACGGCTCGATCGCTCGACGGCGCTGCGCGGATGGCGGCGACTGGGGTTCGTCGTCGCGGTCGCGACCGTGCTCTACGGTGCCCTCGTCGGCAGCTACTTCGGCGTGGCTCCCGATCCGGCAAGCCCGCTCGGCGCGTTCGCCGTGCTGAGCCTCGACGACTTCGACACGATGATGCGGCTCTCCATCGGCGTCGGCGTCGCGCATCTCGTCTTCGCTCTCGCGATGAGCGCCTGGGTCCACCGCGACCGCCGTTCGGCGATCGCACGTCTTGGATGGATCGCCGCGATCCTCGGCGGGCTGGTCCTCTGGCTCGGCGACCGGGACGGCGGCTTGGCGACCCTGGGTACTGGCCTCCTCGCGGGTGGTCTCGTCGCGGTCGCGGGTTTCGCGTCGGACAGGCCCGTCGCGGCACCCTCGGACTGGGCCTGGCGCGCGGTCGACGGCCTGCGTGCCCTGAGCGGTGCGATGGGCCTTTTCGGCGACGTGCTGAGCTACATGCGGCTTTTCGCGCTCGGCCTCGCCTCGGCCTCGCTCGCGCTCACCTTCAACGATCTCGCGGCCCAGGTCCGCGACGCGGTGCCCGGTGTGGGGCTTCTGCTCGCGCTTCTCATCCTCGCGCTCGGGCATGTGCTCAACTTCGGCCTCGCGCTGATGTCGGGCGTCGTTCACGGGCTGCGGCTCAACTACATCGAGTTCTTCAAATGGGGCCTGCCGGAGGAGGGGACTGCCTTCCGACCCCTGGCCCGAAAGGAGGTTCAGGAATGAACGAACTGGTTCTCGCCCTCGGCTGGACGGGCATCTTCGCCCCCATGGCGCTGGGCGCGGTGGCAAGCGCCATCGGTTGTTCGATCGCCGGACAGGCGAGCATCGGCGCGATGACGGAGGTCGACGGCGGCTACGGCCGGTTCGTCGGCATCTCGGCCTTTCCGTCGACCTTCGTAATCTACGGGATCGTCATCATGTTCACCCTGAACCGCGAGGTGACGGCGCTGAACGCGGGCGGGCTCTTCGGCGTCGGTCTGATGTCGGGCATCGCGCTTCTCTATTGCGGGGTTTATCAGGGCCGGGCCTGCGCCGCGGCCATCGCGGCCTCGAAGGAGAAACCCGAGATCTTCGGCCTGTCGCTCGCGCCCGCGGCGATCATCGAGGGTTTCGGTGTCTTCGCCTTCGTCTTCGCCCTCGTCGTCAGTGCGGGGATCGCCTGATGGCGGCGGTCTCGAAGGGCGTCGAGGCGCTGCTGGAGCGGCTGCGCGCCGATGGCGTGGCGGCCGGAGAGGCCGAGGCCGCCCGGCTGACGGCGGAGGCGAAAACGGAGGCCGCGCGCGTCCTGCGCGACGCGACGGCGGACGCCGAGGCGCTGAAAACCTCGGCCCGGCGCGAGACCGACGCCTACCGCAAGGCTGGCGAGGAGGCGCTGGAAATCGCCATGCGCGACGCTGTGCTTACCATGAAGTCCGGCCTCATGCGTCAATTCGAGGCCGATGTGCGCGCCATGGTCACGCAGGCCAGCGCCGATCCGGACACGATCAGGGACATGGTCCTCGAGGTCGCGGGCCGTGCGCGCCCGGCGGGCGACGACGGGGCCGCGGTCATCCTCCCGGCCGAGGTCGTCGGTCCCGATGCGATCCGCGCGGATCCGGGCAGCGTGCGGGGCAGCCGGCTCACTGGCTTCGTCCTCGGTCTCACCGCCGAGATGCTGCGAGAGGGGATCGAACTGCACGCGGCGGAGGACCTCGAGGCCGGCATCCGCGTCCGGGTCGACGGGGAGGACCTCGAGATCGACCTCTCGGATGCGGCGATCGCCAGCCTGCTGATGCAGCATCTGCAGCCGCGGTTCCGCGCGGTGATGGAAGGGGTGCTGCGCTAGCCCATGTCGCAGTCCGACGCATATGTCTCGCTCATGGCCGGTCTGCCCGGGCCCGAACGGCTGTTTCGCGCCAAGCAGCCGCCCCTGTCCCGACTGCGGCTGGAGAAGCGGCTCGCCGTGCTCGCGCCGGAGGATCGCGCGGTGCTGGACCGGATCGAGCGACTGCTCGACTGGGGCGGCTACGCCATGGACGAGGACGCGGGCGAACTCGCCCATCGCGCCCGCGCGGCGACCTTGGCCACCCGAAGCGCGACGCTCCGGGCCGTGATCCGCGAGCGGCTCGACCTGCGCACGGCCGTCGCCGCGCTGCGGATGCGCCGCGACGGGGCGGGTCCGCCGCCGCCAGGGTGGTCGCCGTCGCGCCTCGCACGGATCGTCGCGGCCAACTGGAGCGACCCGACCTTCGCGCTGGAGCTACGGGTGCCCGGCCTGCGGGAGCTTGCGGCCCTCATCGATGCCCGCGCGCCCCTGCCTGCCGAACGCAAGATCCTCGAGATCGCCCACGCGCAACTCTCCCGCCACGCCATGCGGCACCATTTCGACCTCGAGGCCGTGGTCCTCTACGTGCTGCGCTGGACCATCTTCGACCGCTGGGCCCGTGCCGACGCCCGCGCGGCCACGGCCCGCTTCGACGCGCTGACGGCCCAGGCGCTGGCGGGCTTCACGGGCCTCCCCCGACAGGAACGATGACATGACCGACCCTTCCCCCGACAACCCGACCGCCCGGATCGTCGCCGTGCAAGACGACCTCGTGCGTATCGAGGCCCGACCCGGGCCCGACGGCACGCCCGGCCGGCTCACGAAGAACGAGGTCGTCCATATCCTGCCCCCACCGCGCGGATCGGAGCGGCAGGAGCGGCTCAAGGCCGAGGTCCTGCGTGTGCGCGGGGCGACGGCCGACGCGCAGGTCTACGAGAGCACGCGGGGCATCGCCGTGGGCGACCCGGTGGAGCAGACGGGCGAGCTTCTGTCGGTCGAGCTTGGCCCCGGCCTCCTCGGTTCGGTCTACGACGGGTTGCAGGCCCCGCTGGCGCAGGTGGCTGCCGAATACGGCATCTTCCTGCCCCGGGGCGCGGCGGTCGCGCCGCTCGGGACCGACGTGAAATGGAACTTCACCGCAAGGGTGACGGTGGGCGACACCCTCCGCGCCGGCGATCCGCTCGGGACGGTTCCCGAGGGGCGGTTCGCGCACAAGATCATGGTGCCCTTCGGTTGGGCCGGAGACTGGCAGGTGGCCTGGCTGCGCGAGGGCCCGGGAAGGCTGCGCGACACGGTGGCGCGGCTTCGGTCGGCAGGCGGTCAGGAACGCGAGGTCTCGCTCGTCCAGACCTGGCCCGTGCGCCGCGCCCTGCCGTCCGCGCTCCTGAAGCGGGCCGTCTCCCGCCGCGAGTTTCCGACCGAGCCGGTGCTCACGGCGCAGCGGCTCATCGACACGTTCTTCCCCATCGCCCGCGGCGGAACCGCCTGCATCCCCGGGCCGTTCGGCGCGGGCAAGACGGTGCTCCAGAACGTCATCGCGCGAAACGCCGAGGTCGACGTGGTGATCGTCGTGGCCTGCGGCGAGCGCGCGGGCGAGGTGGTCGAGACGATCCAGGAGTATCCGGGCATGACGGATCCGACCTCGGGCGGGAGCCTGATGGATCGCACGATCATCATCTGCAACACTTCCTCGATGCCGGTGGCCGCGCGCGAGGCGTCGATCTTCACCGGCATCACGCTCGGCGAATACTATCGTCAGATGGGGCTCGACGTCCTCCTGATCGCCGACAGCACGTCCCGCTGGGCGCAGGCCATGCGCGAAACCTCGGGCCGGCTCGAGGAGATCCCGGGCGAGGAGGGCTTCCCGGCCTACCTCGAAAGCTCGATCAAGGGTCTCTACGAGCGCGCGGGCGTCCTGCGCACCAACGACGGCGACCGCGGCAGCCTGACGATGATCGGCACCGTCTCGCCGGCGGGCGGCAATTTCGACGAACCGGTCACGCAATCGACGCTCTCGACGGTCAAATGCTTCCTCGGCCTGTCGTCCGAGCGCGCCTACAAGCGGTTCTATCCCGCGGTCGACCCCCTGATGTCGTGGTCGCGTTACCTCGAGCAGATGCAGGGCTGGTACGCCGATACCCTGGGGGCCGGCTGGATCGACCGGGTGAAGACGCTGCAATCGCTGCTGGAGCGTGGCGCGCAGGTCGAGCAGATGATGCAGGTGACGGGCGAGGAGGGGGTCACGATGGAGGATTTCGTCACGCACCAGCAGGCACTCTTCGTCGACATGGTCTACCTTCAGCAGGACGCCTTCGACGAGGTCGACTCGCGCGTGCCCCTCGCGCGGCAGAAGGCGGTCTTCGAGCGCGTCCATACCGTGGCCGACGGGAGGCCGACCTTCCCGGGCAAGGCCGAAGCGCGAACCTGGTTCACCGAACTGACGGGGCTTTTCAAGAACTTCCACTACGCCGCTTCGGGCACGCCGGCCTATGACGACCTGCTGGGCCGGATCGACGCGCGGATCGCCAGGGTCGGCATGCAGGCACCGGATGTCCCTGCCGACGCGGAGCCGCCGGGCGCGCGCTCCGACGGCGAAAATGCCGCGCCGCGGTAGCGGCGATGCTGCATGTGCAATATGCTCGACCCATGCAACCATGAGGCACGGACGATGTTCGATCTGACCGGCAAGCGGGCCCTCGTCGTCGGCGTTGCCAACGACCAGTCGATTGCCTGGGGCTGTGCCCGGGCGTTGCGGGCGCGGGGCGCGGAGCTGGCGATCACCTATCTGAACGCGAAGGCGGAGCCGCACGTCCGCCCGCTCGCCGAAGCGCTCGGGGCGGAGATCGTCGCGCCGCTCGACGTCTCCGTCGACGGACAGCTCGACAGCCTCTTCGCCCGCATCGCCGCGCAGTGGGGGAGTCTCGATGTCCTGCTCCATTCGATCGCCTTCTGCCGCGCGGAGGATCTCCATGGCCGTGTCGTCGACTGCTCGGCCGAGGGGTTCGCGGCGGCGATGGACGTCTCGGTCCATTCCTTCCTGCGGATGATCCGCGCGGCAGAGCCGCTGATGCCGCGGGGCGGCACCTGCATGACCGTCAGCTTCTACGGATCCGAGAAGGTGGTCGAGGACTACAACATCATGGGCCCGGTCAAGGCCGCGCTCGAATCGGTCACCCGCTACGCGGCCGCGGAACTGGGGCAGAAGGGCATCAGCGTCCACGCGCTGTCGCCCGGACCGCTGGCCACGCGCGCCGCGAGCGGGATCGCGCATTTCGACGAGATGCTCGCACGGGCGGCCGCGAAGGCCCCGACCCGGACGCTGGCGACGATCGAGGACGTCGGGGCCTATGCCGCCTTCCTCGCCAGCGACGAGGCAAAAAACGTCACAGGAGTCGTCCATCCTATCGACGGCGGCTATCAGATCATCGGCTAGGAGGCTCTCATGCAGCGGATGGCAGACTACACCGGACGCGACGCGCGGGACGACTTCGCGTTGCAGCAGGCGTTCCTCGCGCAGGCGGCGGGCGTGCGGGGGAAGGATGGCCTAACGGCCGGCCGGGCCACGGCGGCGCAGGTCGGGGCGCAGGCGGCGCGGATCGGTGCCGGCCTGCGTGACCTGCGAACCCCCGTCGCCCTCGCGGCGGCATGGCAGGGCTACCTGCAGGACGCGGGGCAACGAACGGTCCTGACACTCGATGCGCTGCGGCAATGGTCGGACATGCAGATCGCCCATGAGGCCGCGGGCGCGCCGCCGGTCCTGATCTACGACTACGAGACGATCCTCGAAGGCGCGACGCTCGACCGGCCGTCGAACTACGCGCTGCTCAAGATCACGCCACCCGAGGGCAGCCCGCCGGAGGGCGAGGGGAAACGGCCCTATGTCATCATCGACCCGCGCGCGGGGCATGGGCCGGGCATCGGGGGGTTCAAGCTGGAAAGCCAGGTCGGCGTCGCGCTGGCCGACGGACACCCCGTCTATTTCGTGGCCTTCCATCAGATGCCCGAGCCGGGCCAGACCGTCGCCGACGTGACCCGGTCCGAGGCCGCCTTCGTGGCCGAGGTCCGCCGCCGCCACCCCGAGAGCCCGGCCCCGGCAATCGTCGGCAACTGTCAGGGCGGCTGGGCCACGGCCGTTCTCGCCGCGACGCATCCGGCGCTGACGGGGCCGATCATCCTGAACGGCGCGCCCATGTCCTACTGGGCCGGCCGGATCGGGGAATACCCGATGCGCTACGCCGGCGGTCTCCTCGGCGGGGTGACACCGGCGCTTCTGGCCTCCGACCTGGGCGGCGGCGTCTTCGACGGGGCGAACCTCGTGGTGAACTTCGAGGCACAGAACCCGGGGCGGAACTGGCTGCGCAAATACTACGACCTCTTTCGCGACATCGACGGAGGGCCCGCGCGTTTCCTCGAATTCGAGCGCTGGTGGACTTGCTTCTACATGATGACCGGCGAGGAGATCCGCTGGATCGTCGAGAACCTCTTCGTCGGCAACCGCCTCGCCAAGAACGAGGCGCAGCTGGAGCCGGGCGTGCCGATCGACCTGAAGGCCATCCGCGCGCCGATCATCTGTTTCGCCTCGCAGGGCGACAACATCACGCCGCCCGCGCAGGCGCTCGACTGGATCATGGACACCTACGCCGACGAGCGCGAGATCGAGATCGCAGGGCAGCGGATCATCTACGTCGTGCACGAGACGATCGGGCATCTGGGCATCTTCGTCTCTTCCTCGGTCGCGCGGCGCGAGCACGAGGAATTCGTCTCCACGCTCAAGACGCTCGAGGCCTTTCCGCCGGGTCTCTACGAGATGGTGATCGAAGACGTGCAGGGGCGGGGCGAGGACAAGCGTTTCGAAGTCAGCTTTGCGCGGCGCAGCTTCGAGGAGCTTTCCGCCGTCACCGGCGGGCGCGCCGACGAGGCCGCCTTCGCCGGGGCCGCCCGGGCCTCCGAGGCTCTGGCCGAGGTCTACGACACGGCGGTCGCGCCGATGCTGAAGCGGGCGGTAGATCCCGAACTGGCGGGGCGGATGCGCGCGGCGCATCCGGCGCGGTCGATGCGTCGTGCCTTCGCCAGCGACCGTCCCGGCATGGGGTGGATCGAGCGCACGGCGGAGACGCTCGCCCGGGCGCGGACGCCGGTGGCGGCGGACAACCCCTTCCTGCTGGTCGAACGGCTCTGGGCCGACATGGCGGAGGCCGGCTGGAACGCCGCCCGCGACTGGAAGGAGGCGGCCACTGAGATCGCCTTCCTGGCCACCTGGGCAAATCCGTGGGCGATGGCCTACGGCAAGCCCTTCGACCACACCCGCCGTCCGACCCCCCGGCAGGAGCTGGCCCCCACGGTCGAGGCGGCCATCGCCTGCGCCTCGGAGGGCGGGGCGGCCGCGGGGATCGTCCGGTTGCTCCTTCTCCTGGCCGGGCCGCGCGGCCGCGTGCGGCTCGACCGGCTCGAGCGATCCTCCGCGGCGCTGACGACGCGCGCGCCTTTCCGGGGGATGGAGGCAGCGGCCCGGGCGAAGCTCATCCATCGGCAACTGCTGATCGTCCGGTTCGACACGGAGCGCGCGATCGAGACGCTGCCCGATCTCATCCGTACCGAGCGCGACCGGAATACGGCGCGCGACATCATCGCCTTCGTGCTGGGGGGCGAGGACGATTTGACGGGGG
Source organism: Jannaschia marina (assembly GCF_013404595.1). Lineage (GTDB taxonomy): Bacteria > Pseudomonadota > Alphaproteobacteria > Rhodobacterales > Rhodobacteraceae > Jannaschia > Jannaschia marina. The sequence continues at coordinate 52,916 of NZ_JABVAX010000003.1, forward strand.
AAAGCCGCGCGGCGTTGCAGCGGATTCACCATTTCCTGAACGACGCCCCGCAAACGGCCGCCGAATGACCGGGGGGCCCTGGGATCTGTTGGAGCCGGGTGCGGAAGCAAGGCTCGAACGTCTGTGCCGCGAGGAGGATCTCTTCGTTTTCGCCAACGCCTCGGGCAGTTTCAACGCGCTGCATTTGCCGGACCGCGATGGCGACGGAGATGGCAGACCGGAGGGCGTGGCCCCCGGCATGTGGATCGCCTCGCTCATTTCGGCCGTCCTGGGCAACCTGTTGCCCGGGCCCGGCACCGTCTATCGCAGCCAGACCCTGCGCTTCACCGGAGAGGCGCGGGCCGGCGACACGCTGACGGCGCATGTACGCCTCATCGAGAAGCTGCCCGACCGGGTGTTGCGCTTCGCGACCCGGGTCGAGGGGCCAAACGGACGTCTCGTCACGGGCGAGGCCGAGGTCACGGCCCCCGCGCGGGCCATCCCGGTCGACACGCGGGCCGTACCGGGGCTGACCGTGCGCCGCCACCTGCACTTCGAACGCCTGCTCGCGCTGGCCGAGCCGCTGCCGCCGATCCCCACGGCGGTCGTCGCACCCGAGACGCCCGATGCGCTCGGCGGGGCAATGCTCGGCGCGCGACACACGCTGATCGCGCCCATTCTCGTCGGCGACCCGGCCCGGATCGCCGATGCTGCGGAGGCCGAGGGTCTCGATCTCGCCGGTCAGGAAATCGTCGCGGTCGCCGACCATGCCGAGGCCGCGGCCCGGGCGGTCGCCCTCGTCCACGAGGGGCGGGCGCGGGCGGTGATGAAGGGGCACCTTCACACCGACGTCCTCCTGAAGGCCGTGGTCGCCCGCACCGGCGGGTTGCGGACGGGGCGGCGGCTCAGCCATGTCTTCGTGATGGACGTGCCGGGCCTCGATCATCTGCTGATGATTACCGATGCGGCGATCAACATCGCGCCCGATCTCCTCGCGAAGGCGGATATCGCGCAGAACGCCATCGACCTCGCCCGCGCCCTCGGGGTCGAGACGCCCCGCGTCGGCGTGCTCTCGGCCGTCGAGACGGTGAACCCGGCGATCCCCTCGACGCTCGATGCGGCGGGCCTTTCGAAGATGGCCGACCGCGGGCAGATCACGGGCGGGCTCGTCGACGGGCCGCTGGCGATGGACAACGCCGTCGATGTCGGGGCCGCGCGGGCGAAGGGCATCACCTCGCTCGTGGCCGGGCGGGCCGATATCCTCCTCGCGCCGAACCTCGAGGCGGGCAACATGCTCGCCAAGGAGCTGACCTTCCTCGCCCACGCCGAAGCCGGCGGCATCGTCATGGGGGCCCAGGTTCCGATCATCCTGACGAGCCGGGCCGACGACGAGACCGCGCGCCTGGCCTCCTGCGCCATCGCGGCGCTGCAGGCGGCACGCCGATGACCGATACGCTCCTTACGCTCAACGCCGGCAGTTCCTCGGTCAAGTTCTCCGTCTGGGCGGCGGCGGCCGAGCCGGCGCTCCTGCTCGAGGGTCAGGTCGAGAACCTCGGCCCCGCCGCCCGACTGGTGATCGAGGGCGAGCCGAAGGACGTGCGCGAGATCGGCGGCGCGGACCACGCCGCCGCGCTCACCGCGATCCTGACCGCCATATCGCCCACGCTCGACGGCCGGCGCGTCGTCGGTGTCGGGCACCGGATCGTGCATGGCGGAGTGGAGTTCGACGCTCCCGTCCGTCTCGACGCGGGGATCCGCCAGCGCCTCGCCGCGCTGATCCCGCTCGCCCCGCTGCATCAGCCGCACAACCTGTCGATGGTGGCGGCCGCCGCGGAGGCCTTTCCCGGGGCCGTCCACGTCGGTTGCTTCGATACGGCCTTCCATCGCGGCCATCCCTGGGTGAACGACACGTTCGGCCTGCCGCGGCGGTTCTACGAGGCCGGGGTGCGGCGCTACGGGTTTCACGGCCTTTCCTACGACTACATCTCCGGCGTGCTGGCGCGGGACTATCCCGATCTCCACGCGGGCCGGGTCGTCATCGCGCACCTCGGGAACGGGGCATCGATGTGCGCCGTCCGGGCCGGCAGGAGCGTCGGGTCGACCATGGGGTTTTCTGCGCTCGACGGGCTTCCGATGGGCACCCGCTGCGGGCAGCTCGACCCGGGCGTCGTGCTCTACCTGCTCGAAACGGGGCACGGCGCGGACGAGATCAAGACGATCCTCTACCGCGAAAGCGGGCTGACGGGTCTGTCGGGCATCGGCCACGACATGCGCGCGCTTCTGGCGTCCGACAGGCCCGAAGCCATGCAGGCGATCGACTACTACGTCTTCCGGATCCGTCGGGAGCTCGGCGCGATGGCGGCCGTGCTCTGCGGCGTCGATGCGCTCGTCTTCTGCGGCGGGATCGGCGAGAACGCGGCCCCGATCCGGGCGCGCGTGCTCCAGGGGATGGATTGGCTCGGGCTGTCGCTCGATGCCGCGGCGAACGACGCGAACGCGCGCGAGATCGGGGCGGGCGCGACCCGCGCGCTGGTGATCCCCACCGACGAGGAGCGGGTGATCGCCCGCGCCGTGGCCCGGGCGATCGCCTGAGCGAAGGCCTCAGGTCTCGGGCGGTTCGGTCTCGTCGTCGAGCAGCACGCGGGCCGCGTCCCCCTCGAGATCCTCGTATTGCCCGTGGCGCAACGTCCAGAGACAGGCGAGAAGACCAAGCGCGCCGAGTGCGATCGACACGGGGATGAGCACGACGAGCACGTTCATCGCCGCACCGCGTTCAGCACGACCGTCACCGAGGATGTCGACATGGCGATCGCCGCCGCGAGCGGCGTGGCGAGGCCGGCGAGGGCGATCGGGATGGCGATCGCGTTGTAGAGCGATGCGATCCAGAGGTTCTGCCGGATGCGCGCGAGCGCCCCGCGCGCCGTGCGTGTCGTCCGCGCGATCGCGCGCAGGTCGCCGCCGAGGAGGACGCCGTCGGCCGCCACGCGCGCCGCGTCGAGGGCCGAAGCCGGCGCGAGGGAGGCATGGGCCGCGGCGAGCGCGGCGGCGTCGTTGATGCCGTCACCCACCATCAGGACGCGGCGGCCGCCGTCCGCGAGGGCTGCGATGGCCCGAGCCTTGCCCTCGGGCGAGACCGCGCTCGCGACCTCGGTGATGCCGAGCCGTCCGGCAAGCGCTCCGCCGCGGGCCGCCGTATCACCGGTCAGCATGTGGATGTCGAGGCCCTGAGCGCGCAGATCGGCGACGACCTCCTCCGCGCCGGGCCGCAGCACCTCCTCGAGCGGCAGGGGCACGACGCGGTCGGGCAGATGCAGCTCCGTCCCCGCGGACCCGCGCCCGAGGAAGACGGGAGCCCCGTCCCAGAGGCCGTGGACACCCTCGCCCGTCACTTCTCGCAGGTCGGTCAGCGGGGCAGGGACGTGTCCGGCCAGCGCCGCATCGACGGCACGCGCGACCGGGTGACCGGAGGCCTGGGCGAGGGCGCGGGCCACCCCGGCCGCCGCCCCGTCGAGCGCGACCTGCATCCGGCCTTCGGTCAGTGTTCCGGTCTTGTCGAAGACGACCGTGTCGATCTCGGCCAGCCGTTCGAGCGCGGTGTCGGACTTCAGGAGGATGCCGCCCCGGAAGAGGCGGCCGGTCATGCTGGCCGTGACGGTGGGCACGGCGAGCCCGAGCGCGCAGGGACAGGTGATGATGAGAACCGCCGTCGCCACGGCGATGCCGGTGCCGACGCTCCCCGTGCCGAACCACCAGCCGGCGAAGGCGAGCCCCGCCAGCAGGTGGACGAGGGGCGCATACATGCGCGCGGCCCGGTCGGCGATGCCCTGATGGCGGTGGCGGCCGGTCTCGGCGATCTCCACGAGGCGGGCGAGGCGGCGCAGGGTGCTGTCCTCCGCCCGGGCCGTGGCGCGGAGCGTGAGCGGGCTGCCCAGCACGATCTCGCCCGCGCAGATCGCCCCGCCGGCATCCACCGCGACCGGGTCGGCCTCCCCGGTGACGGCGGATCGGTCGATCAGCGCGGCGCTCTCGGCGGTGCCGTCCACCGGCGCGCGGTCGGCCGGTGCCAGTGCGAGGCGGTCGCCGGCGCGCACGTCGGCGATGGCGACGACGCGTCGGGCGGTGCCCTCGATCCGCGTGGCGCGCGGCACTTCGAGCGCCGTCAGTTCGGCCGCCGCGGACCGCGCCGCGGCGCGGGCCCGCAGATCGAGATAGCGTCCAGCCAGCAGGAAGAACGTCAGCGAAAGCGCGGCCTCGAACCAGGCGTGGGTGCCTTCGTGCGTGATCGTCTCGTAGAGCGAGGTCGCGCCGGCGAGTGCGATGGCGAGCGCGATCGGCACGTCCATGTTGAGCCGGCCCGCGCGTAGCGCATCGCGCGCGGAGGCGAAGAAGGGCACGGCCGAGAAGGCCAGCGCCGGCAGGGCGATGGCCGCCGCGATCCAGTGGAAGAGAGCGCGCGTCGCCTCCTCTGCGCCCGCCCAGACCGCGATCGACAGCCCCATGACGTTCATCATGGCGAAGCCCGCCACCGCGATCCGCGCAAGCAGGAGCCGCGCCGCCGGGTCGCCCGAGGGGGCGAGAGCGGCCTCGTCGAGTTCCAGCGCGGTGTAGCCCGCCCCGCTCAGGGCGTCGCAGACGTCCCCCGGGTCGAGCTCGGGCGCGGTGACGACGCGTACGCGCCGCCGGCCGAGGTTGACCCGCGCCGCACGCACGCCGGGCAGGGCGGCGAGCGTGCGCTCCACCCCCCGGATGCAGCTCGCGCAGTGGATGTCGGGCAGCGAGAGGTGCAGCACCTCTCCTTCGGCGTCCGGGGCGGGGCCGTCGCCCACGGGCGCGACCGCGCAGGCGGGGCAGGCGGCGGTCATCGCGGCACCCGCACGGGGATGCGGCGGCGGAAGGGCGTGCCGTCGGGGGCCGTCATCTCGACCCTCAGGTTCCAGTTGCCGGCCCGCGCGTCCACCGGGGCCCGCCAGGCGGTGCCGTCCCAATCGAAGGCCGGGGCGACGTCGTCGGCCGTCGTGGTGGCGCGACCGAAGGTGGCGTGGTCGATGCGCGGGCGCACCGGACCCTCCGCGTCCGCCACGGCGAGGCGCAGGGTGCCGTCGGTCCAGGTCGCGTCGACGTCCCAGCCGAGCGCGTCCTGCGCTTTGCGGGCCGCCTCGAAGTGCTGGCTCACGACGTAGACGTTCTTCGTCTCGATCCCGGGGAAGCTGCGCACCGCATTCACGGCGAGGGTGACGTTCGCGCCGATGATGATGGCGAAGCCCCCGACGAAGAGTGCGGCTACACGTCTGCCGGTCAGGCCCTTTCCGGTCTCAGTCGTCATTGCTCTCCCTCCCGTTGAAGATGGTGTCTGCATGGGCGCGTTCGCCCGAGGTGAGATCCTCGATCCAGAGCCGCAGGTCCGTGTGGTCCACGGCCGCGGCCGGATCCTGCGGTCGCGCGGTCACGTAGATCCGCTGCCGCACGGTCGCGCTCGCCGGAACGTCGACGACCAGATCGTCCTCGCCCTCGAGCGCGATCCGCAGGACGGTGTCGGCGGAGAGGGCGACGTGGAAGGCGCGGGGTTCGGCATGCTTGTTGCGCAACCGCAGGTCGTAGGCGTTGCGGATCGACCCGTCGGAGAGCGTCACGAAGGTCGGGTTGCGCACCGGGGCCACGGTGACGTCGATCTCGGGGCGCACGAAGAGGGCCACCACGAGCGCTACGCCGATGGCCGCCCAGGCCAGCGTATAGACGATCGTGCGCGGGCGCAGGACATGCCGCCACGCGGCTGTCGGCTGCCAGCCCTCCGGGGCGGGGACGGTCGGCGGCGTGTCTTCCAGCGCGAGGTAGTCGATCAGCCCGCGCGGCCGGCCGATCTTGGCCATCACGTCGTCGCAGGCGTCGATGCAGAGTGCGCAGGTGATGCACTCCATCTGTTGCCCCTCGCGGATGTCGATGCCCATTGGGCAGACGTTCACGCAGGCCATGCAGTCGATGCAGTCCCCGAGCGTCTCGCCCTCGCGCGAGATGCGGGGCGCGGCGTGGTCCTTGTCGAGCGCAGCGCCGTAGCGGACGCGCGCGCCCTGGCTGTCGACGTCCTCGGCCACGGCGGCGCGCTTGGCGTTGCCCTTGCCGCGCGGCTCACCGCGCCACTCGCGGTAGCCGACGGTCAGCGTGCCCGGGTCGACCATCGCCGCCTGGATGCGCGGCCAGGGGCACATGTAGATGCAGACCTGCTCGCGCAGGAAGCCGCCGAGGATGAAGGTCGTCGCCGTAAGCACGCCGATCGTCGCATAGGCCACGAAGGGAGCCTCGAAGGCGACGAGTTGCCGCAGAAGCGTCGGCGCATCGGCGAAATAGAACACCCAGGCCCCGCCCGTGCAGATCGCGATCAGGAGCCAGACCGCCCATTTCGTCAGCCGAAGGCTTGCCTTGCGGGTATCCCAGGGGGCGTTCCAGAGCCGTATCCGCGCGTTCCGGTCGCCCTCGATCCAGCGCTCCACGGCGAAGAAGAGGTCGGTCCAGACGGTCTGGGGGCAGGTGTAGCCGCACCAGACCCGGCCGAGCGCGGAGGTGAAGAGGAAGAGCCCGAGCCCCGCCATGATGAGAAGCCCGGCGACGAAGTAGAACTCGTGCGGCCAGATCTCGATCCAGAAGAAATAGAAGCGCCGGTTGGCCAGATCCACGAGGACGGCCTGGTCGGGCAGGTTCGGCCCCCGGTCCCAGCGGATCCAGGGGGTCAGATAGTAGATGCCGAGCGTGGCGAAGAGGATCCACCACTTGAGCGTACGATAAAAGCCGCTGACGCGGCGCGGGAAGATCGGCTCGGTGGGCGCAAAGAGAGGGGGGTTGTCGTTCATTGGTCGTTCCATGGTTTGTCCCCCGTGATCGCCGATCCGCGCGGGCGGTGCCTTGACCTCGCTCAAGCGGGGCCGTCTTTGCGGCCGCGCGCGCGGTTGTTGGTTCAGTCGCCCGAGACCTGCTCTTCCCCGCCGCCGAGGGCGTGGACATAGGCCGAGACGGCGCGAACCTGGGCTTCGCCCAGACGCTCGCCCCAGGGGGGCATGACGCCGTGACGGGGCGCGATCAGCTGCGCCTCGATCGCCTCCTGGCTGCTGCCGCGCAGCCAGATGGCGTCGGCGAGGTTCGGGGCCCCCACCTCACGGTCGCCGCGCCCGTCGTCGCCGTGGCAGGAGCTGCAGTTCTCGACGAAGAGCGTCGCACCCTCGGCCGCGACCGCGGCGTCGTGTTCGAGGTCCGAAAGGCTGCGCACGTGGGCGGCGATGGCCGTGATCTGCTCCTCCTCCAGCCAGTCGAAGGCGGGCATCTCGGAGAAGCGGGCCTCGCCGTCCTCCTCGTTGCGGATGCCGTGGCGCACGGTGAAGGCGATGTCCTCGAGCGTGCCGCCCCAGAGCCAGTCGTCGTCGAGCAGGTTCGGGTAGCCGCTCGCGGCGACGCCGGCCGCTCCGGCCCCGTGGCATTGCGAGCAGTTGTTGCGGAAGACCGACTCGCCCGCGGAGACGGCGAAGTCGTGCAGCGGCCCGTTCTCGTCCAGCACGGCGAGGTCGACCGTGGCGAGGCTCTCGGTCAGTTCGGCGTTCGACAGGTTCACGCGCTCGATATCCGCGGTGACCTCACCGCGCGAGGACCAGCCGAGAACGCCGCCCGTGGCCTGCGTCACGAGGGGCCAGGCCGGAAAGAGGATCACGTAGATCACCCCCCAGACGATGGTGCCGTAGAAGGTCCAGAGCCACCAGCGCGGCAGGGGTGTGTTTAGCTCCTCGATCCCGTCCCAGTCGTGGCCCGTGGTCTCGACGCCCGTGGTCGGGTCGATGCGGGTCTTGTCAGCCATTTCGGGTCTCCTTCGGGAGGGGGGGCTTGCAGGTGCAGCCGGGGCAGGCCTTCGCGCAGGGCACGGGGCCTTTCGCCGTCGCGGGGCGCGGGGTCTTGCGGTCGGTCGTCACGGGGCGTCCTCCTCGTCCGAGGGTGTGTCATGGCGGAACGGGACGTGGGCCGCATCGTCGTGCAGCGCGCGGGAGCCCGGCCGGAAGGCCCAGACCCAGACGCCCAGGAAGAAGACGGTCAGCGCGAGCAGGACCCAGCTGTCCGCGAGTTCGCGCAGGAAGGAATAGGTTTCCATGTCAGCCCCTTACCGGTTGGCGTCGGGCGTGAAGGTCGAGAAGTCGACCAGCGTGCCCAGCATCTGAAGGTAGGCGATGAGCGCGTCCATCTCGGTCAGCGCGTCGAGCCCATCGAAGTTGCGGACCTGCGCGCCCGGGTAGCGCTCGAGCAGCCCGTCGGTGTCGCCGAAGGGATCGACCTGCACCCGCACGTCGGCGACGGCCGCGTCGATCATCTCGTCGTCGTAGGGCACGCCGACGAAGGCGTGGGTGGCCACGAGATCGCCGATCTGCTCGGGGTCGAGCCGCGCGTCGGCGAGGAAGGCGTATTTCGGCATCACGCTCTCGGGGACGACGCTCTGCGGGTCGAGGAGGTGGTCGACGTGCCATTCGTCCGAATAGCGGCCGCCGACGCGGGCGAGGTCGGGCCCCGTCCGCTTCGAGCCCCACTGGAACGGGTGGTCGTACATCGACTCGGCCGCCAGCGAGTAGTGGCCGTAGCGTTCGACCTCGTCGCGCATGGGCCGGATCATCTGGCTGTGGCAGACATAGCAGCCCTCGCGCACGTAGATCTCGCGCCCGGCCAGCTCCAGCGGGCTGTAGGGGCGCATCCCCTCCACGTTCTCGATCGTATTCTCGAGCCAGAAGAGCGGAGCGATCTCGATGATCCCGCCCACCGTGACCACCGCGAAGGAGGCGGCGAGCAGGAGCGTGGCATTGCGCTCCAGGCGCTGGTGGAAGGTGATCGTCTCGGTTTCGGGCGGCAGCTCGTTGGGGACCTTGCCCTCGGTGACACCCTCTCCGGCGGTGACGACCTTGGGGTCGTCGGCCGGGTCGTAGTCGGGGTTTCTCGGATCCTTGGTCATTCGTTTACTCCGCAGGGGTGGCGACGGCGGACGCGGCACGCGGTGCCCGGATCGTCATCCACATGTTCCAGACCATCACCCCGGCCCCCGCGAGGTAGAGCACCCCGCCCAGAGCCCGTACGATGTACATGATGAACTTGGCATCGACGGTGTCGGCGAAGGAGTTGACGAGGAAGCCGTTCGCGTCGACCTCGCGCCACATCAGGCCTTCCATGATACCGGTCACCCACATCGACGCCGCGTAGAGGACGATGCCGACGGTCGCGAGCCAGAAGTGCAGGTTGATCGCGGCCAGGCTGTGCATCTGCTTCCGGCCCCACAGGCGCGGCGTCAGGAAGTAGAGCGCGCCGAAGGTGATGAGGCCGTTCCAGCCGAGTGCGCCGGAGTGGACGTGGCCGATGGTCCAGTCGGTGTAGTGGCTCAGGCTGTTGACCGCGCGGATCGACATCATCGGACCCTCGAAGGTCGACATGCCGTAGAAGGCGAGCGAGGCCACGAACATCCGGATGATCGGGTCGGTACGGATCTTGTCCCATGCGCCCTGGAGCGTCATCAGGCCGTTGATCATGCCGCCCCAGCTCGGCATCCACAGGATCACCGAGAACACCATGCCGAGCGTCGAGGCCCAGTCGGGCAGCGCGGTATAGTGCAGGTGGTGCGGACCCGCCCAGATGTAGAGGAAGATCAGCGCCCAGAAGTGGATGATCGAGAGCTTGTAGGAATAGACCGGCCGTTCGGCCTGCTTCGGGACGAAGTAGTACATCATCCCGAGGAAGCCGGCGGTCAGGAAGAAACCCACGGCATTGTGGCCGTACCACCACTGCACCATGGCGTCCTGTACGCCCGCGAAGACCTGCACGCTCTTCGAGCCGAAGAGGCTGACGGGGATGGCCAGGTTGTTGACGATGTGCAGCATCGCGACGGTCACGATGAAGCTCAGCAGGAACCAGTTGGCGACGTAGATATGCTTCTCGCGCCGCTTCAGAACCGTGCCGAGGAAGACGGCGAGATAGACGACCCAGACGATCGTGAGCCAGAGGTCGATGTACCACTCGGGCTCGGCGTATTCCTTCGATTGCGTGGCCCCGAGCAGGTAGCCCGTCGCCGCCAGCACGATGAAGAGGTTGTAGCCCCAGAAGACGAACCAGGCGAGGTTGCCGCCCCAGAGCCGCGCGCCCGAGGTGCGCTGCACGATGTAGAGCGACGACGCGATCAGCGCGTTGCCCCCGAAGGCGAAGATCACCGCGCTCGTGTGGAGCGGGCGCAGGCGTCCGAAGTTGGTGAAGGGCTGGCCCCAGTCGAAATTGAGCCCGGGGAAGGCCAGCTGGAAGGCGATGAAGGTGCCGACGAGAAAGCCGGCGATGCCCCAGAAGGCCGTGGCGATCACACCGGCGCGGACGGGACCGTCCATATAGCCCGTCGGTGCCGGTCTGGCCTCGATCGGGGCTCCCATCGCGGGCATTGTCCTGAGGGTCCATACGAACAGGCCCGCAGCGATCAGCATTATCATGATCGCGTGGACCATGTAGGCGACATCGCGGGCCCAATCGGCGGCGATGGCGGCAAAAAGAACCAGCAACCCAAGGGCCACCAGCTTGAGGACGTCCGAGTTCATCTGTCTTCCTTCCGGTCGTTCGAAAGGACGGATGCCACGGGCTCTCGGAGCCGGTCCTTGACTTGAATCAATCCTCTGTGCGCTGACGCGCGGTCAGGCGATGACCGCGCCGTCGTCGTCGTCCCCGGCCTCGATCAGGAGCGCCGCCATGTCGGGGCAGAGAAGTCCTCGCTTGCCCTCGAGATCGATGATGCCCTCGCGTTTCAGGGCCGTCATCTGCCGGCTCACCGTCTCGATCGTCAGGCCGAGATAGGACGCCATGTCGCCCCGGCTGAGCGGCAGGTCGGCCCGCAGCGGGCCATGGGCCGTCGACGCGCGTTTCAGGACGTAGGCGAGGAAGGTGGCGACCTTCTCGCGCGCGGTCTTGCGCCCGAGGAGGAGCATCCAGTCTCGCGCCGCGTCGAGTTCGTCGAGCGACATTTCCAGAAGGCGAAGCGCCAGGTGCGGCGTGTCCTCGATCAGGCGTTCGAAGGCGTCGCGCTCGAACATGCAGAGCGTCAGGTCGGTGGCGGCGACCACCTCGTAGGGGGCGGTTCCGCGGCCCGGACGGCCCAGGAAATCGGAGGGCAGGAGAAGCCCCAGCATCTGCACCCGCCCGTCCTCAAGCGAGCGCGTGAGCGTGGCGCAGCCGAAGACGACCGAGGCCACGAAGGGCAGTTTCTCGCCCTCGAGCACGATGGTTTCGCCGGCCGACCAGGTGCCGTACGACTTCATCGCCTCGAGCTGGTCGAGCTCGTCGGGCTCGCAGGTCGCGCAGACCGCGCGGTGGCGAATCGGGCAGCCCGCGCAGGACTGCTTCGCAAGGTCGAGGTCGATCCGAGACATCCCGTTGAACCCCTTGAAGTGTGGTTGTGTCATCGCAACCTGTCATGTCGATTGACCTGCATCAAGGACGACCGGACCGTCCCGGGATAGGGCGGCAACATGACACAGGTTGATCCCAAGCTGACCGCCCGCGCCCTCGCCGCCCGCGCGCCGCGCTATACCTCCTACCCGCCGGCGACCCAGTTCTCCCGCATCGTGGGCGAGAGCGAGGCGCGCACCTGGCTCGGCCGATTGCCGAATGAGCCGATCTCGCTCTACGTGCACGTGCCGTTCTGCCGCAGGCTCTGCTGGTTCTGCGCCTGCCGGACGCAAGGTTCCAAGACGGATGCGCCGCTCTTTCCCTATATCGACATCCTGATGCGTGAGGTGAACCTCGTCGCCGACGCCATCGGCCGGCCGCGCCGGGTCAGCCACATGCACCTCGGGGGCGGGACGCCGACGATGCTGCCGCCGGACCTGCTGGCGCAGCTGATGGCCCGCCTCGACGCCCGGTTTCCCCGCGCCGAAGGAGCCGAGATGTCGGTCGAGATCGACCCGACCGAGATCGACGACGCCCGTCTCGATGCCTTCGCCGCCGCCGGCATGACCCGGGCGAGCCTCGGCGTGCAGGACTTCGAGCCCGAGGTGCAGGCCGCGATCGGCCGGCCGCAATCCATCGCCCAGACCCGTGCGGTCGTCGACGGGGCGCGTGCCCGGGGCGTCGGCAGTCTCAATATCGACCTGCTCTATGGCCTGCCGCACCAGACGTCCGAGTCGCTCGCCCGGACGCTCGACATCGTGCTCGAAATGGCCCCCGACCGGCTTGCGCTCTATGGCTACGCCCATGTGCCCTGGGCGTCGAAGCGCCAGGTGATGATCCAGGAGGACACGCTGCCCACGCCGGTCGAGCGGCTCGATCTCGCCGCCCGCGCCGCCGCAACCCTGCAGGAGGCGGGCTACGTCGCCGTCGGCATCGACCATTTCGCACGCCCCGACGATCCGATGGCTCGTGCGGCGGCGGCAGGCGTCCTGCATCGCAACTTCCAGGGCTATACGACCGACGCGAGCCCCACGCTCGTCGGTCTCGGAGCGTCGTCCATCTCGCGTCTGCCCCACGGCTACGTGCAGAACGCGGCCCATACAGCGGCCTGGGCCGCACGGATCGCCGACGGCCGGCTGGCCGCCGCGCGCGGGCACCGGTTCAGCGCCGACGACCTGCTGCGCGGGGCGATGATCGAGCGGCTGCTGTGCGATCTCGCGGTCGATCCGGCGGAGTTCTCGCGTCCCGAACGGGTGCGCGGCCTGCTCGGAGCAGCCGTTGCGCCTTGGCGTGCCGCGATCGACGAGCTGCCTGGCGGCGCGATCCGGCTGCCGCGGGAGAACGCGTATCTGGCCCGGATGATCGCCATGGAGATCGACGCCTACATCGCCGACGAGGGCCGTCACAGCCTCGCCGTCTGACGCCCTGCGGGCGCACCGCTTGCAAAGCCGACCGATCGGTCGATAATACCTTCCGAAACGGATCGGGAGGAGGGCCGGCCCATGCTGGATGTTTCGAGCTTCGCCGCGGGGCGCTGGATCGGGCCGGGCGCAGATGCCCGCCCCATCGAGAGCGCGATCACCGGAGCGCAGATCGCGCGCGCGGGCGGTGCCCCGCTCGACAGTGCCGCGATGCTGGCCTACGCGCGCGACCGCGGCGGCCCGGCTCTGCGGCAGATGTCCTTCCACGATCGCGCGCGCCTCCTGAAGGCGCTGGCGCTGTATCTGCAGGACCGGCGCGAGGCGCTCTACGAGTTGTCCTACGACACCGGCGCGACCGCGAAGGACCATCTCTTCGACATCGACGGCGGCATCGGCACGATGTTCGTCTACGCCTCCAAGGGCCGGCGCGAGATGCCCGACGACACGGTCCTCGTCGATGGCGCGGTCGAGCAGCTTTCGCGCGACGGCAGCTTCCTCGGGCAGCACGTCTGGACGCCGCTGCGGGGCGTCGCCGTCCATGTGAACGCCTACAACTTTCCCGTCTGGGGGATGCTCGAGAAGTTTGCGCCCGCGCTCCTTGCCGGGGTGCCGAGCATCGTGAAGCCCGCGACGGCCACCTCCTACGTGACCGAAGCCTGCGTGCGGATGATCCTCGAAGCGGGTCTGCTGCCCGAGGGTGCGTTGCAGATGGTCGCGGGCGGCCTCGGCAACATGCTCGATCACCTCGGGCCGCAGGATGCGGTCACCTTCACCGGCTCGGCCGAGACGGCGCTGAAGCTGCGATCCCATGGGGAGCTCCTGCGCGCGGGCGTGCGCTTCACGGCCGAGCAGGACAGCCTCAACGCCTCGATCCTCGGCCCCGATGCCGCGCCGGGCACGCCGGAGTTCGACCTCTTCGTGAAGGAGGCGCATCGCGAGATGACGACGAAAGCCGGGCAGAAATGCACTGCGATCCGCCGCATCCTCGCGCCCGCGACCCATCTCGACGCGCTGACCGAGGCGCTGTCGGCGCGGCTTGCCAAGACGACGGTGGGCGATCCCCGCCAGGCGGACGTGCGGATGGGTGCTCTCGTCAGCGGAGCGCAGAAAGCCGACGTGCTCGCAAAGGTCGAGACCCTGCGGTCGGAGACAGCGCTCGCATTCGGGAGCGTAACCCAGCCTCTGGGCAAAGGCGTCGCGGGCGGCGCCTTCGTCGCGCCGACGCTCCTGCGCTGCGATGATCCCGATGCGGCACGCGCCGTCCACGGCGTCGAAGCCTTCGGCCCCGTCAGCACGCTCATGCCGTACCGCGATCTGGATCATGCCGTCGCCATCGCCAACCGCGGGGGCGGGAGCCTTGTGGCCTCGGTCATCACGCACGACCCGGAGGTTGCGCGTCGTGTCGTGGAAGTCGCGGGGGCCTGGCACGGGCGGCTCTATTTCAACGATCGCGACGCGATGGCGGAATCGACCGGCCACGGGGCCCCCATGCCGCATATGGTCCACGGCGGACCGGGCCGCGCGGGCGGTGGCGAGGAACTGGGTGGCATCCGCGGCGTGACCCATTTCATGCAGCGTACGGCGGTGCAGGGCAGCCCCGCGCACCTTGCCGCCGTGACCGGTCGCTGGGTTCCGGGTGCACCGAGGACGCCTGCGAAGACGCATCCCTTCCGCCTGCGCTATGACGACCTGACGCCGGGCCTGTCGCTCACGACGGACGCACGGGAGGTGACGCTCGAAGACTTGGAGACCTTCGCCCATTTCACCGGCGATACCTTCTATGCCCACATGGACGAGGCCGCCGCCCGTCGAAACCCGTTCTTCCCGGGCCGCGTGGCCCATGGCTATCTGCTCCTGTCTTTCGCGGCCGGGCTTTTCGTCGAGCCGGCGGAAGGTCCCGTGCTCGCGAACACCGGCCTCGACGCGCTGCGCTTCCTGAAGCCGGTCGTGCCCGGCACGCGGATCCGCGTCGAACTGACCGTCATGGCGCGGCACCCCCGCGTGCCCGAATACGGCGAAGTCCGCTGGCACGCGCGGGTGCTCGACGCGGAGAACGCGGAGGTCGCGACCTATGAGCTTCTGACGATGGTTGCACGGGCGGACGCGTAAAGAACGGAAATTTGCGCGCGCCAACTGCGTGTTGAGTTTTAACCGCTGCCTCGTTAGCCCTTGTAAAAAAGGTGGGCAGATGAGCACCAAGACCATTCGCAACATGGAGGAGTTCGCGGCGGCGATCGGGTTGTCGCGGCCGACGGTCTCGAAGTTCTTCAACGACCCGGAGAGCGTCAAGACCTCCACCCGCGAGCGAATCGAGGCGGCGCTCAAGGCGCATGACTACCGCCCGAACATCTATGCGATGAACCAGAACCGGAAGCTGACGAAGAACGTCGGCATCGTGGTGCCCTATCTGGCCGACCCGTTCTTTGCCGAGATCGCCCGCAATATCGAACAGCGCTGCATCGACGCAGGCTATCGCCCGACGCTCTACAGCTCCCACGGCGATCCTGCGCTCGAAGGTGAGATCCTCGACGGGCTGCGGTCGCTCAAACCGGCGGGCGTGTTGCTCGCGCCGCTTGGGCGCGCCTCGGATCGTGCCGCCGTGGAGAAATTCTGCACCGACGTGCCGACCGTCCTCTTCGACAGCAGCCTGCCGGGCGTCGGGGCTCCCTTTGTGGGTTCGGACAATCCGCAGTTCACCAACCTCATCGTGGAATACCTCTGCCGCACGGCGGAGCCGCCCAGCTTCTTCGAAATGGCCACCCCGGCGAACCCGAACGCCAAGAAGCGCCGCCAGGCCTATGTCGAGGCGATGGAGGTCCGCGGCTTCGAGCCCCATGTCGTGTCGGTGCCCGGATCGGGCTGGGCCTTCGAGGAGATCGGCCACGAGGGCGGGCTGGCCGCGCTCGACGCGCGCCGGTTCGCGACCGATACCGTCCTGTGCAGCAACGACCGGCTCGCCATCGGTTTTCTCGCCGCCTGTTACGAGCGCGGACTTCGGGTCGGGCGCGACGAGGGCGCGGCGATCCGGGTGGCCGGGCAGGACGACCATCCGTTCTCGCGCTTCACCTGCCCACCGCTGACGACGGTGGCGCAGGACTACGCTTCTGTCTCGCGGCACGCGGTGCAGACGCTGATGGATCTCGTCGAGGGCGGCGAGGCCCCCGCGGAGACGACGCTCTTCGAGGGCAAGCTCATCATGCGGGCTTCGGCGTGATAGGAAAAAAATTATCGCGCGTAAAAAATTTATTGACGGCGCGCGGACCCCGAGAGTAGCGTCTCGCCATAACATCCAAATCAGGGAGGAGTCGGATGTCTATCAAGCACGCACTTCGTGCAGCGACGGCGCTGTCGCTTGTCGCGGGCCCGGTCTTTGCGGACGGCCACGCGAAAGAGCTGACGATCGCGATCGTCAACAACGGTCACATGATCAACATGCAGAAGGTGGCCGAGGCCTACACCGAGGAGACCGGCGTCGCGCTCAACTGGGTTTCGCTCGAAGAGGGCGTCCTGCGCGAGCAGGTGACCTCCGACACCGCCACCGGCGGCGGGCAGTACGACATCATCAACATCGGTATGCAGGAAGCGCCGATCTGGGGCGCGGCCGGCTGGATCGAGCCGCTCGAGTTCGGCGACGACTACGACACGGACGACATCCTGCCGGCGATCCGTGCGGGCTTGTCGCACGAGGGCACGATGTACGCCGCGCCGTTCTACGGCGAAAGCTCCATGGTCATGTACCGCAAGGACCTGATGGACGCGGCCGGCGTCTCGATCAGCGACAACGACAGCTGGGAGAACATCAAGGCCGCCGCCGAGGCGATCCACGATCCCGAGAACGGCGTCTACGGCGTCTGCCTGCGCGGCAAGCCCGGCTGGGGCGACAACATGGCCTTCATCACGACGATGGTGAACTCCTTCGGCGGGGCCTGGTTCGACGCCGACTTCCAGCCGACGATCGACTCGCCCGAGTGGAAGGCCGCGATCGAGTTCTACGTCGATCTCTTGGGCAACTACGGCCCGCCGGGCTCGGAAGGGAACTCCTTCAACGAGATCCTCGCGCTCTACAACGAAGGCAAGTGCGGCATGTGGATCGACGCCACGATCGCGGCGTCCTTCCTCGAGGTCGACGGCGTCGCCTATGCACAGTCGCCGAACGCCGGCAACCCGGTCGGGGCCAACTGGCTCTGGGCCTGGGCGATGGCCGTGCCGTCGGGCACCGAGAACGCGGAAGAGGCCAAGGCGTTTATCGAGTGGGCCACCTCCAAGGACTATGTCCAGGCGGTCGCCGATCACCCGGAGTTCGGTTGGGCCAGCGTTCCGACGGGCCAGCGCGCCTCGACCTACGCCAACCCGGAATTCCAGGAGGTCGCCGCCTTCGCCGAGGCCGAGCTTGCGGCCATCGAGTCGGCCGCGCCCGAAGCGACCGATCTGAAGCCCTACGTCGGCGTTCAGTTCGCGGCGATCCCGGAGTTCCCGGAAGTCGGCTCCGCCGTCGCGCAGGAGATGGCCGCGGCCCTCTCGGGCGCAAAATCGGTCGACGAGGCCCTGGCCGCATCGCAGGCCGCCGCAGAGTCGATCATGGAGGAAGCGGGCTACTGAGACCTGCGCTCCACGGACAGTGAACGGGCCGCCGATGCGGCGGCCCCTTCCTCCCGCGGCGCGTCCCAATCCACAGGCAGGGACGCGCCGCATCACCCGACCGCATGGACGCAACCGGCGACGTTTGGTGAAACTGCCGTTTCACCGGAGGGATAGGATCATGTCGAAACGAACAATGCCACGCCTGCTTCAGAGCCCGGCCGTCGTGCTACTGCTCGTCTGGATGCTGATCCCGCTCGGGATGACGCTCTTCTTCTCCTTCATCCGCTATGTGCTCAACAGCCTGCGCCGTCCGGAATGGACGACGCCCTCGATCGAGAACTGGCGCGGGTTCGGCAACTACGACTTCGTTCTCGGCAACAAGGATTTCCTCCTCGCCGTGCAGAACAGCCTGCTGATCGTCTGTTCGATCCTGTTCCTGACCGTCATCCTCGGTGTGCTGATCGCCGTTCTCATCAACAAGGCCTTCCCGGGGCGCGGGATCGTGCGCGTCCTGCTGATCTCGCCCTTCTTCGTGATGCCGGCGGTGAACGCGGTGCTCTGGATCAACATGATCCTCGATCCGGTGCTCGGGCTTCAGGGCATCGCCGTCGACGGGATCAACGCCCTGATCCGGGATCTGCAGAACCTGCCGGTGCTCGGAGCCTTCTTCGGCCTCTGGCCCGAGCTTTCGCCCATCTCCTTCCGCGCGACGCAGACCTCGGCCTATGCCGTCATCATCATGGTGACCTGGCAGTGGACGCCCTTCGCCGTGCTCATCTTCATGACCTCGCTGCAGTCCGAGGACCAGCAGCAGAAGGAGGCCGCGATCCTCGACGGGGCGGGAGCCTGGTCGCAGTTCCGGTTCCTGACGTTGCCGCACCTCGGTCGGCCCATCGCGATCGTCGTGATGATCCAGGCGATCTTCCACCTGTCGCTCTACGCGGAGATCGAGATCGTCAGCCGCGGCAACGGCAACAAGAACCTGCCGTATCTGATCGGCGAGTTCGCCAACAACAACATCGGCGCGGCCAGCGCCACCGGCATCTTCGCCGTGATCCTCGCAAATATCGTCGCGATCTTCCTTCTGCGGATGATCGGCAAGACCCTGATGGAGTGACCCATGGCCATCGTCGCACAAAGCTCCAGGACGGGACGCATCAGCCGCGCGACCCTCGCCTGGATCGTCGCCCTCCTGTTCTTCTTCCCGATCTTCTGGATGGTCCTGACCAGCTTCAAGACGGACGCCGACGCGGTGAAGCCGCAGTACCTGCTCTTCTTCACGCCGACGCTCGATAACTATCTCAACATGACCGACAACTACGACTACTGGCGCTTCGCCCGGAACTCGGTCATCACCTCGGTCTTCGCCACCGCCTTCGCGCTCGCCGTGGGTATCCCCTGCGCCTATGCCATGGCTTTCAATCCCAGCCGCCACACCAAGGACGTACTGATGTGGATGCTGTCGACCAAGATGCTGCCGGCGGCGGCGGTCCTCTACCCGATGACCTACATCACCAAGAGCGTCGGTCTCTTCGATACGCATTTCATGGTGATCGTCGTGCTCATGCTCATCAACCTGCCGATCGTGATCTGGATGCTCTTCACCTATTTCAAGGAGATCCCGCGCGAGATCATCGAGGCCGCCCAGATGGACGGCGTCAGCACATGGGGCGAGATCCGCGAGATCCTGATCCCGCTCGCCTGGGGCGGCATCGTCTCGACGGCGCTCCTGTGCTTCATCTTCTGCTGGAACGAGGCCTACTGGACCGTCCGCCTGACGACGACGGAGGCCGCGACGCTTTCGAAGCTGATCGAGGGCAACCGCGCGCCGGAGGGGCTGTTCTTCGGGCGCCTCTCCGCCGTCTCCGCCGCCGCCGTCGGGCCGATCATCGTCCTCGGCTGGTTCTGTCAGAAGCAACTCGTTCAGGGCCTGACCTTCGGGGCCGTCAAATAGAAATCCGCGCCGCGCGGGCAAAGGAAAAGATCATGGGACGCATCGTTCTGGAAAACGTCACCAAGTCCTTCGGGGACGCGGAGGTCATCCCGCCGCTCGACCTCACCATCGAGGACGGGGAATTCGCGGTCTTCGTCGGGCCTTCGGGCTGCGGCAAGTCCACGCTCCTGCGCCTGATCGCCGGGCTGGAGGAGACCACCTCGGGCCGCATCCTCATCGACGGAGAGGACGTGACCGAGGTCTCGCCGTCGAAGCGCGGTCTCGCTATGGTCTTCCAGACCTACGCGCTCTATCCGCACATGTCGGTGCGCAAGAACATCGCTTTCCCGTTGCGCATGGCCAAGATGGAGCAGGGGGAGATCGACGCGGCGGTCGACCGCGCGGCGTCGATCCTCAACCTCGGTGACTATCTCGAGAAGCGCCCGGGCCAGCTTTCGGGCGGGCAGCGGCAGCGCGTCGCCATCGGCCGTGCCATCGTGCGCCAGCCGACGGCGTTCCTATTCGACGAGCCGCTCTCGAACCTCGATGCCGCCCTGCGCGTGGGAATGCGGCTCGAAATCTCTGAGCTGCACGAGCGGCTCAAGACGACGATGATCTACGTCACCCACGATCAGGTCGAGGCCATGACCATGGCCAACAAGATCGTCGTTCTGCGGGCGGGCCACATCGAACAGGTCGGCAGCCCGCTCGAGCTCTACCGAACGCCGCGCAACCTCTTCGTGGCGGGCTTCATCGGCTCGCCGACGATGAACTTCATCACCGGTGAGGAGGCCGCGAAGCACGGCGCGCAAACCATCGGCATCCGCCCCGAGCATATTGCCGTCAGCGCGAGCGAGGGCACGTGGACGGGCAAGGTTGGGGTGGCCGAGCATTTGGGCTCGGACACGTTCTTCTATGTCCATGACACTGGCCTCGCCGAGACGCTGACGGTGCGGGCGACGGGCGAGGTGAGCTTCCGCAATGGCGATACCATCCATATGACGCCGCGCGAGGATCTTCTGCACCGGTTCGACGCTGCGGGCGAGCGGATGGCATGAGCCGGCTGCACGGAAAACGCGCCCTCGTCACCGGGGCCGCTCGGGGCATCGGCCTTGCCTTCGCGCGGGCCTACCGCCGCGAGGGCGCGGAGGTGATGATCGCCGACATCGACATCACCCGGGCCGAGGCCGCTGCCGCCGAAATCGGCGCGCAGGCGGTGCATATGGACGTCTCCGATCAGGACAGCATCGAGGCGGCGGTGGCCGAGACCGCCCGTCGCCTCGGCGGCATCGACATCCTCGTCAACAACGCGGCCCTCTTCACGGCCGCGCCGCTCGTCGAGATCACGCGTGCCGACTACGACCGCGTCTTCGGCATCAACGTGGCCGGCACGCTCTTTACCATGCAGGCGGTCGCGCGGCACATGATCGCCGCGGGGCAGGGCGGGCGCATCATCAACATGGCGAGCCAGGCTGGCCGCCGGGGTGAGCCGCTCGTCGCCGTTTACTGCGCGACGAAGGCCGCGGTGATCTCGCTCACCCAGTCTGCGGGGCTGAACCTCATTTCCCACGGCATCAACGTCAACGCCATCGCGCCTGGCGTCGTCGACGGTGAGCATTGGGACGGTGTCGACGCCTTCTTCGCGAAATACGAGGGCAAGGCGCCGGGCCAGAAGAAGAAGGAAGTCGCGGCGTGTGTGCCCTACGGCCGGATGGGCCGCGCGGAGGATCTGACGGGTATGGCCGTGTTCCTCGCCTCGGACGAGGCCGAATACGTCGTCGCCCAATGCTACAACGTGGATGGCGGGCAGTGGATGAGCTGATGAACAGGCATGTCTCTCCGGTGGCACTGAGCGATGCGACGCTCGGCGCGCTTCCCCCGGGCATCTCCGTCCCGACCTACGACCGGTCGAAGCTGACGGCCGGTATCGTCCATATCGGCACGGGCAACTTCCACCGCGCGCATCAGGCCTGGTACCTCCACCGTCTGATGCAGCAGGGGCTTGCCCACGACTGGGCGATCATCGGCGCAGGCGTCCGGCGGGGCGACGTGCGGATGCGGGAGCGGCTTTTGGCGCAGGACTGTCTGACGACGCTGATCGAACTCGACCCTTCCGGCACTTCGGCCGAGGTCGTGGGCTCGATGATCGACTTCCTTCCGGTGGAGCCCGACAATCGCTCGCTGATCGCCGCCATGTCCGACCCGGAGATCCGCATCGTCTCGCTCACGGTGACGGAGGGAGGCTACTATCAGGACGCCGCGGGTGGCTTCGATCCGACGCATCCCGAAATCCGGCAGGACGCCGAGACGCCAGACCGGCCCGGCACCGCCTTCGGAGCCATCGTCGCGGCCCTGCGGAACCGGCGCGCGGCGGGGCAGGCACCCTTCACCCTGCAATCCTGCGACAACCTGCGCGACAACGGCGTGGTTCTGCGCCGCACGGTGCTCGGCCTCGCCCGGCTGAGCGACCCGTCCCTCGCCGACTGGATCGAGGAGGCGGCGTGCTTCCCGAACTCCATGGTCGATTGCATCGTTCCTGCGACTGGCCCGGCGGAGATCGCCCGCGCGCGCGCGCTCGGGGTGGAGGACGCGGCCCCGGTCACGCACGAGACCTTCCGCCAATGGGTCATCGAGAACGACTTCTGCGCCGGCCGCCCCCCGTGGGAGGTCGTCGGGGCCACGCTCACGGCTGACGTGCATCCCTTTGAGTCGATGAAGATCCGCATCCTCAACGCAGGTCACCAGGTGCTCGCGAATGCGGGCGAGCTCTTGGGCATTCCGACCATCGCCGACTGCATGGCCGACGCGGATCTGAGCGCCTTCTTTCGCAAGGTGCAGGTCGAGGAGATCCTGCCCCATGTCGACCCGGTGCCCGGGGTGACGCCGGGCGACTATCTCGCGCTGATCGAACGGCGCTTCGCCAACCCCGAGATCCGCGACACCGTGCGCCGGGTCGCCTTCGACGGCTCGTCCCGGCACACGGGCTTCGTCCTGCCGATCCTGAGTGACCGTCTTGACGCAGGGGAGGATGTTGCGGGGCTCGCCCTCGTGGAGGCGCTCTGGTGCCGCATGTGCCGCGGCACCCGCGAGGACGGCAGCCGGATCGAGGCGAATGATCCCAATTGGGACAGCCTCGCCTCGGCGGCGCGGGCCGCGCGCGACCGGCCGGAGGCCTGGCTCGGGCAGTCCGACATCTACGGGGCGGCGCATCTGCGCCCCGCTTTCGTGTCGGCCTTCGAGAGCGCCTGCACGCGCCTAGAAACGGACGGCGTGCGCGCCACGCTCGCGGCCTACGCCGCCGCCTGACCACGCGGGCCAGCCCCGTCGCCGCGCCGTTTCCGTCATGCCATCTTCGCGCCGCCACCGGTGCGCGATCCGGGGCTTGGCGTGGCGACTTTTCTCTTGGCTTGCTTTATCTGATTTAATTGGTCAGAATTGACGGAGCCAATCCGATCCCTCGGACCAGCCGGACAGACAGCCCCCTCTTTCCGAAGGACCCGACGTGCAGAGACCGACGGCCCCGCAGAAACAGACGTCCCCCATTCCGGCCGAGGTCCGGAGGGGAGCCCTGATCCGGATGCTTCTCGATGGCCAGGTGCCGATCGAGTTTCAGGTCGAGGCGCTTCTCGACCGGCTGGATGCCGCTCCGCGATGAGGATGTGACGGCGGCCGTTTCCGCATCACCGACCGCGCGACCCACTCGCTGCCAACCTTTGGAGAGACCATGCGATACCTGACGACCACACTCCTGTGCACCGCCTTCGCGGCCCCGGCCGTTGCCGACGGCCATGCGACAGAGGAGGCCGTTCTGACCACCTACGCCGACATCGCGGCGGCGGCCTACGGCGACAGCCTCGCCACCGCCGAGACGCTGCAGACGACCGTCGACGCGTTTCTTGCCGCACCTTCGGCAGAGACGCTGCAGGCGGCGCGCGACGCTTGGCTCGCCAGCCGCGTGCCGTACCAGCAGACCGAGGTCTATCGCTTCGGCAACCCGATGGTCGACGACTGGGAGGGCAAGGTGAACGCCTGGCCGCTCGACGAGGGGCTGATCGACTATGTCTCCGCGGAGGGCAGCGCCCCGACCGAGGGCTACGACGAGAACCCGGCCGCCGGGTTGAACGTCATCGCCAACGCGACGTTCACGCTCTCGGGCGAGGAGGTCGACGCGAACGAGATCACGCCCGCGCTCCTCGCCGATGTGCTGCACGAGGCCGGAGGGGCCGAGGCGAACGTCGCGACGGGCTATCATGCGATCGAGTTCCTGCTCTGGGGGCAGGATCTCGGGGCCTACGACGCGACCGCGGGCCAGCGGCCGTGGACGGATTACGCCGCGGGCGACGCCTGCACCGGCGGCAACTGCGACCGTCGCGGAGCCTACCTCAAGGCCGCCACCGACCTTTTGGTCAGCGATCTCACCTTCATGGCCGAGGCCTGGGCCGAGGGCGGCGAGGCACGCGCCGAGATCATGGCCGACGCCGACGGGGTGAACCGCATCCTGACCGGCATGGGCTCGCTCTCCTACGGAGAGCAGGCGGGCGAGCGGATGCAGCTGGGCCTCCTGCTCAACGACCCGGAGGAGGAACACTCCTGCTTCGCCGACAACACCCATAACGACCACTTCTACGACGCGCTCGGAATCCGCAACGTCTATAACGGCTCCTACGTGGGCGTGGACGGCACGGTGACCTCCGGCCCCTCGCTCCGCGATCTCGTCGCCGCCAGCGATCCGGACGTCGCGGCCGCGCTCGGCGCGGCGCTCGACGTCACCCAGATGGAGATGACCGAGATGAAGCTCGCCGCGGAGGCGGGGCTGAAGTATGACATGATGCTCAACCCCGACAACGAAGCGGGCGGCGCGCTCATTCAGGCCGCGATCGACGGGCTCGTGGCCCAGACGCGGGAGATCGAGCGCGCGGTCGCCGCACTCGGCGAGGAGGAGATCGCCTTCGAGGGCTCCGACAGCCTCGACAATCCCGAGGCCGTCTTCGAATAGCCACCCTTGGCCGCGCCTCGAAAGCCGGGGCGCGGCCGCTACCTGTCGTCGGATGCCCGACGATCTTCGCGAAAGAGGTTTCGCATGGCCAAACTGTCCTCTCCCTGCATCGGCGTCTGCAAGTTCCGTCGCACCGGTCCGGCCGGAGCGCATTGCATCGGCTGCTCGATGACGAAGGCACAGAAAGAGGTCGGGAAATCGCTCAAGAAGCCCTCGCGGATGGAGGGCTTCATCGCGCTCGTCATGGCGCAGCAGTCGGCCATGGGGCGCTACGCGCACTGGCGGCCCGCTTACCTGAAGCGCGCGCTCAAGAAGGGGCGCAAGGTGCCCTCGGTGGTGCGCAAGGCCGGGTGAGAGCCCCCTTTATCGCAGCGTGTCGCACATCCCGTCGAGGAGGAGCCGCAGCACCGGCCAGGCCTGCGGGCGCACGCGGCGGGCCAGCAGGAACCGCTCGCTGTCGCCGTCGCCGCGCGTGCGCGCCTCGAGGAGCGCCATGAGCCAGCCTTCGTCGAAGGAGAGGCCCTCCGATCCCGGTTCCCATAGCACGAACCGGCGGTCCGACGCGCTTTGCAGGGCACGGGCCAGCATCATGCAGTGCTCGATCGGCCCCGCTTCGTGCGCGAGAACCGCGCAGGCGTGGAGTGCCTGCCGTGGAGCGGCGCGACAGTCGAGGGCGGCCAGACGGAGGAGCGCGATGGCCGGCGGCGGCGCGCTGCGGGTCTCGGCGGGGAGCGGCTGGAGAGCGGCCAAATGGCACCTATACGTCGCGGTGGGTTCCTGATACCCGACTAACATAGTCAACTTTGCGAGCCTTATGAACCCCCTTCGTCGCCTCTTCTGCGTGATTGTCCCGACGACACTTCTGACGTTGCCGGCTGTGGCCGATGGGCCCGCCGAGCCGCATCTTTCCATCGAGCCGCGCACCGAGGCCGAGACGGCGCGCGTCGGGGCAATCACGGCCCCGCCCGACGACTTCTCTCACGCCGAGCGGTTCGAGGCGAACCCCGGCGGTGCCGGATCGGTGCGCCGCCGGTCGGACGCGCAGGCGTTCAGCCTGCCGCAGGCCAACCTCAGCTTCGCACAGGAGGGGGACTTCGCCGTCGGCAACGGCCTCTTCGAGCGCCTCTGGGTCACGGCCCCGGCCTCGACCATCGCCTCCGACGGGCTCGGGCCGATGTTCAACATGCGCTCCTGTCAGGACTGCCACATCAAGGATGGTCGGGGCCATGCGCCGGCCAACGCCGAGGACGACGCCGGCAGTCTCGTCGTCCGCCTCGGCATCCCCGTGCCCGATCCGGAGGGCCTCGCCCGCTACCTCGGCGCGGATCCCGATCCGGTCTACGGCCATCAGTTTTCCGACAATTCGATCGCCGGTGTCCCGGCCGAGGGGCGCATCCGCGTCACCTGGGAGGAGGCCGAGCGCGTGATGCTCGCGGGCGGCGAGACTGTGGCGCTGCGGCGGCCGGTCTGGTCGCTCGACGATCTGGCATACGGCCCGCTCGACCCCGGAACGGCGATCAGCCCGCGCGTCGCGCCGCAGATGATCGGCCTTGGCCTCGTGGAGGCGATCCCGGCGGCGGACATCCTTGCCTATGCCGACCCGGAGGACCGCGACGGCGACGGGGTGTCGGGACGGCCGCATCTCGTCTGGTCGCCCGAATACGAGGTCGAAATGCTCGGCCGCTTCGGCGTACGCGCGACCACGCCGACGCTGCGCCAGCAGGCGGCGGATGCCTTCAACGCCGACATCGGTATCGCCACGCCGCTAAGACCCGATCCGGCGGGCGACTGCACCGATGCGCAGGTCGCCTGCCGTGCCGCTCCCGACGGGCGCGACGCGGAGCAGGGGGGCTTCGAAGTATCGCGCCAGAGCCTCGATCTGGTGACCTTCTACTCGGCCAACCTCGCCGTGCCGAAGCGCGCGCGCGTCTCCGACCCCGAGGTGCTGCGCGGCAAGGCGCTCTTCCACGACGCGCGCTGTTCGGCGTGCCACGTGCCGAAGTTCGTCACACACCGCCTGACCGACCGGCCGGAGGACAGCTTCCAGCTGATCTGGCCCTACAGCGATTTCCTGCTTCACGACATGGGGTCGGGGCTCGCCGACGGTCTGCCGGCCGGGCAGGCCAGCGGCTCCGAATGGCGCACGCCGCCGCTCTGGGGTCTCGGCCTGACGGAGCAGGTCGCGGGGCAGCGGCAGTTCCTGCACGACGGGCGCGCGCGGACGCTCACCGAGGCCATTCTCTGGCACGGCGGCGAGGGGCAGGGGGCCCGCGACCGCTTCGCCGCCTTCCCGCCCGCCGACCGCGCCGCCCTCATCGCTTTCCTGGAGTCGCTATGATCCGCTCGCTCGCCCTCGTCCTCGCCCTTACCGCCCCTGCCGCCGCGAATCCGCTCGACGACCATGTGCTGCCCCGCGTCGCGGCCTTCGCCGGGGCGACCGAAGCATTGGCGCAGACGGATTGCGACGTCGATGCGCTCAAGGCCGCCTACGCGCCGGCGGCGACCGCATGGGCCGCCATGTCGCATCTGACCCTCGGTCCGGTCGAGGCAGAGGGCAGGGGACAGGTCGTGCTCTTCTGGCCCGACGGACGGGATGCGACGCGGCGGGGCCTCGCGCTCCTGCGCGAGCGCGGGGCGGAGGGCTGGACGCCGGAGGGCATCGCCCGGGCCTCGGCGGCGGCGCGCGGGCTCGGCGCGCTCGAACGGCTGATCTGGGAGGCGGAGGCCGAGCCTTGCGCGCTCACCCGCGCGCTCACCCGCGATCTTGCCGATACCGCGGCCCGGATCGAGACGGGCTGGACGAACGGGTTCGCCGATCTGATGCGCACGCCCGGCACAGCGGGCAACGCGCGCTTTCTCGACGAGAGCGAGGTGCGGGCCGCGTTCTTCACCGCGCTCATGTCCGGGCTCGAGCATCTGTCGGACCGCCGCCTCGGAGCGCCGCTCGGCACCTTCGCCGAACCGCGCCCCGCCCGGGCGGAGTTGCGGCGGTCGGGCCTTTCGCTTGCGATGGTCGTCGCCGCGCTCGAGGGCATGCGCGAGCTGGCCGCGGCGATGGCCGACGCGCCCGAGACCGACGCCGCCTTCGCCCGCGCGCTCGACGCCGCGCGTCGCGTCGACACGCCCGATCTGAGCCAGGTGGCCGAGCCCGGAGGGCGTCTGCGGGTTGAGGCGCTGCAGACGGCGGTGGACGCGATCCGGCAAGTCGCCGACGTCGAGATCGGTCAGGGCCTCGGCATCGCGCAGGGGTTCAATTCGGCGGATGGCGACTGAGATGTGGTCGCGTCGTCTCTTCCTCGCCGCCGGAGCGGCCAGCACCGTCGCCCCGGCCTGGGCGGCCCTTGGCGGGGCGCGTTTCCTCGCCGCCGCGCGGGAGCCGAGCGGGGACTACGCGCTCTGCGGCCTGACGGATGGCGGAGACATCGCTTTCCGCGTGCCGCTTACGGCGCGGGGCCACGCGGCCGCGGCCCATCCGACCCGGCCCGAGGCCGTCGCCTTCGCGCGCCGTCCGGGCACCTTCGCGCTCGTCCTCGACTGCTCGGACGGCCAGGTCGTGCGCCGGCTCGCGGCTCCGGACGGGCGGCACTTCTATGGCCACGGCGCGTTCCTCGACGGCGGGCGCGTCCTCGCGACGACGGAGAACGCCTACGCGAGCGGCGCGGGCCGCATCGGGTTCTGGGATGCGGATGCAGGCTATCGGCGCATCGGGGAGGTGGCCTCGGGCGGCATCGGCCCGCATGAGGTGATCCGCCTGCCGGGGACGGAGATTCTCGCGGTCGCGAACGGCGGGATCCGGACGCACCCGGCGCACGGGCGCGAGAAGCTCAACCTCGATAAGATGCGCCCAAACCTCGCCTATCTCGACGACGGTGCAGTGGTGGAGCGGATCGAACTGCCTGACCCGAAGCTCTCGATCCGGCACATTGCCGCGCGGGCGGACGGCACAGTCGGCATGGGCCTCCAATCGGAGCGAGCCCCGGAAGAGACGGTCCCGATGTTCGCCACGCATCGCCGCGGTGGCCCGCCGACGGTGTATGGCGCGCATCTCGCCCCCGGCTTCGCGGGCTATGTGGGTTCGGTCGCGTGGTCCAGGGACGGCACGCGCCTCGCCGTGACGGCCCCCCGGGGCAATCGGGCGGCGATCTGGGACGGCGCGGAGATCGAATTGCTGCACCGGCCCGACATCTGCGGCGTCACCGCGGCCGGCGGGGGCTTCGCCTTTACCGACGGGTTGGGCGGCATCCTGACGGAGAGGGGCACGCGGAAGCACCCGTGCAATTGGGACAACCACCTCGTCTCGCTCTGAGCGTGGGGTGCCTCAGCCGGCCTTCCAGACGGCGACGCTGCGCCCCATGACGGCCCCGGTGCTGGGCTGGCTCGACAGAAACGGCGGGCCGTCGTCGGTCTCCACGGTCTCGGGGCCATAGTTGATGCGGACGCGCCAGCGGGTGTCCGCCGCCTCGGTCTCGACCGTCAGAAGATCGTCCTCCAGCCCATGCGCCGTCACCCGCCCGTCGCCCCAGCCGGCGTCGCGCCGCGCGGCGATGACCTCGCGGTAGAACCCGCGGATCGACTGCTCGGACTGGGCGGCGACGCTTCGATCGTCGGACCAGCGCATCGGAAGCCAGGGCGTGCCGCCGGTGAAGCCGCAGTTCGGGCCGTCCGACCAGGGCAGGGGCACGCGCGCGCCGTCGCGCCCGGGGCCGTCGGGCCAGTAGAGCAGATCGAGCGGATCGACTGTCTCCTCCTGCGAGAGCGTGGCCTGCGGCAGACCCAGTTCCTCCCCCTGGAAGAGAAGCCACGGTCCGGGAAGCGCCGCCATCATCAGCGCGAAGAACCGTGCGTCCCGGTCGGTGCCGTCGCCCGCCGACGAGACGTGGCGCGGCTGATCGTGGCTCGACAGCCACTTGGGCACGCGGGCCGGGTCGTCGATCTGGTCGAAGATCGCCTGCAGGACCTCCGGCGTGGCTCCCTTCTCGGGCATGTCGATCGTGTAGCACCCATCGAGGCGGCCGGGCTCTGTGAAGGCGAGCGCGAGCGTCAGCTGCTGATTGCCCGAGGTGCTCTCCCCGATCAGATAGGCGTCGTCCCCGGCCCAGTCGCGCAGCTTCTCGGCATAGGCCGCGCCGTCGCCGGGCAGCATGTCGTAGACATGGTCCTGATAGGTGTAGGGCACGAAGTTCGCGCCCGAGACCCTGTCCTGCACCTCGGGCGATGCGGGCGGATTGTCCTTCAAGCTCTCGTCGAAGAGGTAGGACGTCACTGCATCGAAGCGGAAGCCGTCGACGCCCTTGCCGCGCCAGAAGGTGATCTCGTCACGGTGCAGATCCTGCACGTGCGGGTTGCGCAGGTTGAGGCTCGGCTGCACGGCGAGGAACTGGTGAAAGTAGTACTGCCGCCGCCGGTGGTTCCACGTCCAGGCCGGCTGACCGAACTGGCTGAGCCAGTTGTTGGGCTGCGTCCCGTCGGGCTTCGGGTCACGCCAGAGATAGCAGTCGGCGGCGAACTCGTCGCCCGCGATCGCGGCCTGGAAAAGGGGGTGCCGGTCGCTCGTGTGGTTGAGAACCTGGTCGATCATCACGCGGAGGCCCGCGCCGTGCGCCGCCTCGACCAGTGCCTCGAAGTCGGCCATCGTCCCGAAGCGGGGATCGACGGCCTTGTGGTCGGCCACGTCGTAGCCGCCGTCGACCATGGGGGAGACGAAGAAAGGCGAGAGCCAGACCGCATCGACCCCGAGGTCGGCGATCCAGCTCATTTTGCGCGTGATCCCGGCCAAGTCGCCCTCGCCCGACCCCGTCGTGTCGAGGAAGGAACGGGGGTAGACCTGATAGATCGCCGGGTTCTTCGGCCAGTCGCCCCTAAGCACCGACGATCATGCCCCCGTTCGGGTGCAGGGTTTGGCCGTTGAAGTAGCTGCCGTCGGAGGAGGCGAGGAAGAGGAAGCTCGTCGCCACTTCCCAGGGCTGCCCGGCGCGGCCCATCGGAACCTTGGAGCCGAAGTCCTCGACCGCCTCGGCCGGCATCGTGCCCGGGATGAAGGGCGTCCAGATCGGGCCGGGGGCCACGGTGTTCACGCGGATGCCCTTCTCCACGAGGTTTTCGGCCAGCGAGCGGGAAAAGGCGAGGCTCGCGCCGCGCGTGGTCGAATAGCTGATGAGGGAGCCCATGCCCGCGAAGGCGTTGACCGAAGAGGTGTTCACGATCGCGGCGCCCTCCTTCAGGTGCGGCAACGCGGCCTGCGTGCAGAAGAAATACGCCATCACGTTGCTGTCGAAGGTCCGCCGCAGACGCTCTTCGGAAAGCTCCGTCAGGTCTTCGTCGAGCCATTGCATCGCGGCGTTGTTGATGAGGATGTCGAGCCCGCCGAACCGCTCGACCGTCTTGTCCACGGCAGCCGTCGCCACCGCCTTGTCTCCCAGATCGCCGGGCAGGAGCAGCGCCTCGGAGCCCTCGGCCTCGATCAATTCGCGCGTCTTCTCGGCGTCGCGGTCCTCGTCGTAGTAGGCGATGGCGACCTTTGCGCCTTCGCGGGCAAAGAGGACGGCCACGGCGCGGCCGATCCCGCTGTCGCCGCCGGTGATGAGCGCGACCTTGTCCTTGAGTTTGCCGACGCCCGGGTGGCGCGGCATGTAGTCGGGCGCGGGCGTCATCTCGTGCTCGGCCGCGGGCATCGCATCCTGGGCCTGGGCGGGGATCTTGACGTGCTCGTTCATCTTGGAACCTCTCGAATTGCAGGAGTGTCCTGCCTCAACCGCCTGCCGCGCGATGCGTTCCGTCGGGGGCTCACTCGGGCGCTGTCACGACGTTCCAGTCCGAGAGTTCCTGCGGCGTGAGGATGTAGATCTCGTTCGCCGGCGTCGCCATCGCCGGCCCCATGATGCGCAGGTCGATCCCCATGGCGTCGAGGTGGGCGAGGACTTCGGCCTGCCCACGCTGGATGTCCTCGGTGGCGAGGAAGGCGGGCAGCACGGTGGATTCACCGAAGCTGTGCTGGTGCACGCCGAG
Source organism: Jannaschia marina (assembly GCF_013404595.1). GTDB lineage: Bacteria > Pseudomonadota > Alphaproteobacteria > Rhodobacterales > Rhodobacteraceae > Jannaschia > Jannaschia marina. Next base: position 84,258 of record NZ_JABVAX010000003.1, read on the forward strand.
CCGTCCACCCTCCGCAACCTCCCGCGTCGTTCCCCCGGCAAATGCGTAGGGACAGGCCGAGAGGCAGACCGCGCCATCCTCGATCCGGGTGGTGACGTCGGCGTCCCGCAGGAAGCGGCCGATCTCGAGCGCATCCGAGACGCTGCCGCCGGGGCTGTCGAGGGTGACGGTCCCGGGCGCGGCGGCCCGCAATTCCGTCACGATGCGCGCGCCGTCGCCGGGGGCGATGGCCCCGCGCAGTCGCAGTCCGGCTTCGGTTATCTCGGCCACGAGGCGGCGCGGCATGTCGGACGAGACGCCCGGCCCGGGGTTCGACGGCGCGGTCGGGCGGTAGCGGCGGGTCTGGTCGCCCGGCCGCGTGGGCGCATCGAGTTCCGGCGCGCTCGACGGCGAGACGAGGCCCGGGAGGCCGGGGGCGAGGTCGATCCCGATCAGCAGGACGGCGAGCACGATCTGCCCGCCGAGGAGCCATCGCAACGTTCGCCGTTCGGGCGAGGCATCCGGTGTCTCGGGCGTGCTCATTCCGCGGCCTCGGGCGGGCGCGGGCCGCGCTTGACCGTCGGAATGTCCGGCCCCTCGTCGAGAAGGACTTGCGCCGTGGGGCCGCGCGGATCGACGTCGTCGATGTCGCGCAGGGCGATCACCGCGGCGCGTAGTTCGGCCACGGTCATCGCGTCCTCCGGCTCCGCCGGGTCGCGCCCGACGCGGATCGCGGCTTGCGCCACCGCCACGATCAGCACGAGCACGGCCGGTAGAAGGTCGATCGCGATGGCCCCGGCCCAGGAGGGGGCGAAGTTGCGGGCATAGCGGATGACGGCATCGGCGGTGGAGATCGGCGTGTAGACGACCTCCGCCGCCGGTTCCAGCGCCAGCACTTCGGAGGCGGCCGTCTGCAAGGTTTCGGCCCGCCGCGCGAGCACTTCGAGGAGCGATGTGATCGTGGCCTGCTGCGCGGCCTGTCCGCCAGCGTCGCCCGCGTCGAGCCGTGGCAGCACGACGGATTGCGCCAGATCGCGTGCCGCCCGGTCGACGAGGGGGGCGACCGACAGTTGCCTCAGCGTCGTGATGACCCCGGTGAGGCGCACGGCTTCTTCCGAAAACTCGACCGAGCGGTCCTCGACCGACCCGGCGGCGACCGTGAGCGCGCGCATGCGGCTCAGGATCGCGTTGCCCTCGGCGAAGGCCGCCGCCACGCGCCCTTCCTGCGCGGCGATCAGCTCTTCGAGCGCGGCCAGTTCGTCGGACTTCTGGGTCAGCACGCGGAAGACGGCCCCGCGTCCCGCCAGACCCGACAGGCCGCCGCCCGCTTCCTGCTCCGAGAGGTCGTCGAACCCCTGCCGCGTGCGGCCGACGTCGAGGGCGAGCGCCTGACCCTGCAGCGTGATTTCGTGCGCGCGTTCGAGCGAGGCCTGATAGTCCTGCACCGTGCGCGCCAGATGCTGCTCCACCGCGGCCGACCCGGCGAGGGCCGCCGCGTTCAGCCAGGACGACATCGCGACGATCGCGGCCGAGCCGATCACCATGGCGAGCGTCAGCCAGAGCCGTGTCGCCGCCGTCCGCATCGCGGGCAGCAGGCGCAGCAGGTAGGACCAGAAGACGAAGATGCCCGTCGAGACCGCCGCCGAATAGGCGACGGCGGCAAAGAGCGAGAGCGCGCCACCGTCGCTCAGGAGCCCGCGCACGCCGAGGTAGGTGTAGATGCCCGAGGCCACGGCCAGCACGCCGAGGGCGGCGGAGGTGAAGCTGTCGAGCCACCCGAGGTGGTGTTCGACCTCGCGGGCGTGGCGCAGGCCCTTGGTATCTCGGCTCATTGTCCTGGCCCCCCTGGCATCTCGACCGTCAGAGAGTGGGGGCAGGGGGGGCGGATGGCAAGTCGCAGGCCCTTGCGTCGCCCGCCCGTGCCGTCATTCTGGACCCGAGGACGGGGAGGGACCGCATGGACGAGCCGTGTATCGCGCTTTTGGGCGTCAAGGGCGGACCGGCGATCCGGCCGGGCTCGAACATGCCGACGTCGATCCTGCTGCGCCTCGGGGGGCGGACGATCCTCGTGGATGCGGGGCTCGGGGTGACGCGGGCGGTCTGCGACCAGGGCGTGGCCCTGACCGGGATCGACCTGATCCTCGTGACGCATCTCCATTCCGACCACTACCTCGAACTCGGGCCGCTTCTGCACACCGCCTGGACGGCCGGTCTGACGCGGCCCGTACCCATCCTCGGGCCGCCGGGGCTGCGGCAGTATTGGGAGCGGTTTCTCGATGCGATGGCCTTCGACATCGACCTCAGGATTGCCGACGAAGGCCGCGTGCCGCTCGCGCCCGTGGCTGACCTGCGCGAGATGGCGGAGGGCGAGGTGTGGCGCGACGGCCCCCTTCGGATCGAGGCGATCCTGAACGCGCATCCCCCGATCGAGGAAAGCTACGCGCTGCGGCTCTGGGACGGCGCGCGCCGGGTCGTCCTCTCGGGCGACACCGCACCCTTCGCGGGGTGGGATGCCTTCGTCGCCGGGGCAGACCTCCTCGTCCACGAGGCGATGCTGACGCGGGGCGTCGATGCGGTGATCGCGGGTCTTGCGCATCCCGACCCGCGGCTGAAGGCGCACATCCTGCGCGCCCATACGCCGGCCGAGGAGGTTGGGGCGCTCGCGGCGCGTACCGGGGTGAAGGCGCTTGCGCTCAACCACTTCGTGCCCGACGGCCTGCCGGGGATCACCGAGGATGACTGGGTCGCCGCCGTCCGGCAACACTGGGACGGGCCGCTGCACATCGGGCGCGACGGCCTGCGGTTGCCCCTTGGCTGAGCCGCTCGACGTCATCGTCGCCGGCGCGGGGATCGTTGGTGTCTCGACGGCGATCTGGCTGCAGCGGGCCGGGCATCGCGTGACGCTCCTCGACCGCGCGGGGCCGGGGCGGGGCACGAGCCACGGCAACGGCGGCGTGCTGGCCGCCGGGGGCGTGGTGCCGGTGACGACGCCGGGGCTCATGCGCCGCGCGCCGGGGATGCTGTTGTCGCCCGATCAGCCGCTTTTCCTCCGCTGGACTTACCTGCCGCGGCTCGTGCCGTTCCTCGCGCGCTACCTGTCGCACGCGACCGACGCCCACGTCCGGCGCTACGCCGCGGCCATGGGCGCGCTCCTCCTCGACAGTGCCGATCAGCACGCGGCGCTGGCAAACGGCACGCCGGCCGAGCGCTACCTGAGCCGTGACGATTATTGCTTCGGCTACGCCGACTGTGCTGCCTTCGAGGCCGATGGCTACGCCTGGTCGGTACGCCGCGCCGCGGGCGTCCGCTTCGAGGTGGAGGAGGGGACGGCCGATCCCGCCTTTGCCGGCGCCTTCGGGACCGTCGTGCGCTGCCGCGATCACGGGCGGATCAGCGACCCCGGGGCCTATGTCGCGGCGCTGGCGGACCATTTCGTTGCCGAGGGCGGGCATCTGGCCCTGACCGAGATCACCGACATCGACGTCGCCGGCGGCGAGGTGACGGCGCTGCACACGCCCGAGGGTCCGCTGCGGGCCGACCGCATCGTCTTCGCCCTCGGGCCCTGGTCGAAACCGATTGCGCAAAAGTTGGGCCTTCGCCTGCCGTTCGAGAGCGAGCGGGGCTACCATATCGAGTTTCACGACCCCTCGGTGATGCCGCGCGATCCGATGATGGTCGCCGCGGGCAAGTTCGTCCTGACACCCATGGAGGGGCGATTGCGCGCCGCCGGAGTGATCGAGTTCGGCGGTCTCGACGCCGGGCCGCGCCATGCGCCGCTCGACTTCCTGCGTCGGCAGGTGGCGGCGTTGCTGCCCGGCCTCACCTGGTCCGACACGACCGAGTGGATGGGCCACCGTCCGGCCACCGCCGACAGCCTGCCCCTGATCGGGCCGATGGGGGGCAAAGGGCGCAGTTTCGCGGCCTTCGGGCATCAGCACGTCGGCTTGACAGGTGGCCCCAAAACGGGTCGCATCATCGCGGGACTGATCGGAGGAGAGGCCCCGAACATCGACCTCGGTCCTTTCGACCTCCGCAAATACGCCGCGAGAGACGGCACGACGACTGGGAGAGACAGATGACACCGACGAAGACCTTCGCCACGGCCACCGCGCTGGCCGCCCTTGCCGCGGGTCCCGCGCTGGCCGACGGACACGCCCAGACCTGGGACATGCCGATGGCCTATGCGGCCTCGAACTTCCACTCCGAACAGGGCGTGATCTTCGCCGACAAGGTGCGCGAGTACACCGATGGCGCGATCGACATCACCGTGCATCCCGGCGGCTCGCTCTTCGGCGGCGGCGACATCAAGCGCGCGATCCAGACCGGGCAGGTGCCGATCGGCGAGCGCCTGATGTCGGGTCACGCGAACGAGACGCCGCTTCTTGGGTGGGACAACCTGCCCTTCGTGGCGACGAGCTACGAGGCGAACGAGAAGCTATGGCAGGCCGCGAAGGACGTCGTGAACGAGGAACTGGCTGCACAGCAGCTGGTGACGCTCTACACCTGCCCGTGGCCGGGGCAGGGGTTCTACTTCAACAAGGAAGTGACCTCATCGGCCGACACGCAGGGCCTCAAGTTCCGCTCCTACAACACGGCGACGGCCACCTTCGCCGAAGAGCTCGGGATGGTGCCCGTGCAGATCGAAGCGGCGGAGCTGAGCCAGGCGCTCGCGACGGGGGTGGCGGAGGCGTTCATCTCCTCCGGTTCGACCGGCTACGACCGCAAGGTGTGGGAGCATCTGAGCCACTATTACAAGGTCAACGCCTGGCTGCCGCGCAACTACGTCATGGTCAACAAGACCGTCTGGGACGGGCTTGATGCCGACACGCAGGCCGCCATCCAGCGCGCCGCCGACGAGACCGGGGCGAGCTGCCTCGCCAAGTCCGAGGAGTTGACCAACTTCTATTTCGACGGCCTCGCGGAGAACGGGATGGAGGTGACCGACGCGGGGCCGGAGTTCCTGGCGGAACTGGAAGCGATCGGGGCCACGATGACCGAAGCCTGGCTCGCCGATACCGGGGAGGCCGGGCAGGCCATCCTCGACGCCTACGCCGCCGAGTGAGGCGCGACGGGCCGGTCCCGCGCGGGCCGACCCGTCTTCCATCGGGGACATCCGAATGACCGACTGGGCACCCTTCCTGGGCCTGCCGCTCTGGGCCTGGCTCTTCGGGCTGCCGAGCCTGATCGCGCTGGCCTGCTTCGCCGCCCGCGCCCGTGCGGCGCGGGTCCTCGCCCCGGTCTGGCGGGTGCTCGACGGCGTCTACTTCGCCGCGGGCTGCGTGGCGGCGCTCTTCATGGTCACGATCCTTGGCCTGATCGTCACGCAGATGCTCGCGCGCTGGACGGGCACCTCCCTTCCGGGGACGACCGAGTTCGCGGGCTACGCCATGGCGGCCACATCCTTCTTCGCGCTGGCCCATGCGCTGATGCGGGGGGCGCATATCCGCGTGTCGATCGTCCTGAACGCGAACGACCGGCTTCGGCGCTGGCTCGATCCGCTCGCCGTCTTCGGCGCGGCGGTCATCGCCACCTACTTCGCGCGCTACGCGATCAAGGCCAACGGCTTCTCTGCCCTCCTCAACGACCGCACGCAGGGCCAGGACCGGATCCCCGAGTGGCTGGTCTCGCTCCTGTCGCTGCCGTCGAAGGCACCGAGGACCTGGGGCGAGACGATGGCCGCGGCGGGCGATGGCCTGACCTACACGCCGCTCTGGGTGCCCCAACTCGCCATGTCGATCGGGTCGGTCCTTCTCGCGATCGCGCTCTGGGACACGCTGACACGTCTGGCGGTGACGGGCGCGAACCCCATCGTGACGGAGGCGGTGGAATGACCGAAGCCTACGCCACGATCGTCTTTCTCTTCGTGCTCTTCGCCCTCCTCGGCTCCTCGGTCTGGATCGGACTGGCGCTCATGGGCGTGGCCTTCGTCGGCATGGAGCTCTTTACGACGCGACCCGCGGGTGACGCGATGATCACAGTCATCTGGGCCTCGTCGAGCAGCTGGACGCTCACGGCGCTGCCGCTCTTCATCTGGATGGGCGAGATCCTCTATCGCACGCGCCTGAGCGAAGACATGTTCCGCGGCCTCGCCCCGTGGATGCGCTTCCTGCCCGGTGGCCTGCTGCACACCAACATAGCGGGCTGCACGATCTTCGCGGCCGTCTCCGGCTCCTCGGCGGCGACGTTGACGACCGTGGGGAAGATGTCGATCCCGGAGCTGCGCAAGCGCGGGTATCCCGAATACATGATCGTGGGCACGCTTGCGGGCGCGGCGACGCTCGGCCTGATGATCCCGCCGTCGCTCACGCTGATCGTCTATGGTGTCTCGATCAACGAGAGCATCATCAAGCTCTTCATGGCGGGCATCGTGCCGGGCCTCGTGCTGGCCGGGCTCTTCATGTCCTACATCGTCGGCTGGCACCTCCTGCGGCCGGGGCAGCGCCCGGCAGGGGAAGCCCCGATGTCCCTCTCCGAGATGCTGCGCGAGAGCCGGTTCCTCATCCCCGTCCTCTGCCTCGTCTTCGCAGTCATCGGCTCGATGTACTTCGGCTGGGCCACCGCGACCGAAGCCGCGGCGGTGGGCGTGCTGGGCGCGCTGACGCTGGCCGCGTTCCAGCGCTCGCTCACCTCAGCCTCCTTCTTCGCGAGCCTCATGGGCGCGACCCGCACCTCGGCCATGATCGCGCTCATCCTGATGGGCGCGGCCTTCCTGTCGCTCAGCATGGGGTTCACCGGACTGCCGCGCGCGCTGGCCGCCTGGATCGACGGCATCGGCCTGTCCCCGATCGCGCTCATCGCGGCGCTCACGGTCTTCTACATCATCCTGGGCATGTTCCTCGACGGCATCTCCTCGGTCGTCCTGACCATGGCGATCGTGGAGCCGATGATCCGGCAGGCGGGGATCGACCCGATCTGGTTCGGCATCTTCATCGTGGTCGTGGTCGAGATGGCGCAGGTCACGCCGCCCATCGGCTTCAACCTCTTCGTGCTGCAAGGGATGACCCGGCACGAGATCGGCTACATCTCCAAGGTGGCGCTGCCGATGGTCGGGCTGATGCTCCTGATGATCGTGCTGCTGGTGGCGTTTCCGGGCCTCGCGACCTGGCTGCCGAACAACCTGCGGTGACGGCGCTCACGGTCCTGCAGCTGGATACGGCGTTCCCACGCATTCCGGGGGACGTGACCTGCGCCGAGACCTACGTCGAGCCGCCCGAGATCCTGCGCGTGCCGCGCGCGACGGTAGGGCAGGTGGTCACGGATCGACCGGAGCAGGTCGACATCGCGCCGTTCGAGCGTGCAATGGACGCAGCCAAGGGCGACGTCATCGCGACGTCCTGCGGGTTTCTCGCCCCTTGGCAGTCGCATCTGGCCGCGCGGACTGACCGGCCTTTCACGGCCTCCGCTTTATGCGCTCTGCCCGATTTGCTACGAAGACACGCAGCCGGCGAAATCCTTGTCGTGACCTTCGACGCCGCGCGCCTGACGAATGCGCATCTGGGCGGGGCGGCCGTGGACGTGATCGGCTTGCCCGACGACGACCACCTTCGGCGCGTCATCGCGAACGACCTGCCCGATCTTGATCAGGCACGGGCGGGGGCCGACCTCGTCGCGCTCGTCCGGGGCCGGCAGACCGCGCGCCACCGGCACATCCTCCTCGAATGCACGAACCTGCCGCCCTACAAGGCCGCAATCCGCACGGCGACGGATCTGCCGGTCACGGACATCCTGAGCCTGATCGAAGGTCTGCGACCGGGGACGGTGACCCCGGCGTTTCTCTAGGGCCGCTGCACGCCGCTGACCGTCAGCGTGATGCGGTAGAGGCTCGTGGAGGCGGTGATGTAGAGTTGATGCTTCGCCCGCCCGCCGAAGCAGATGTTCGAGACGACCTCCGGCACCCGGATCTTGCCCAGAAGTCGGCCGTCGGGCGCGATGCAATGCACGCCGTCGCCGGCGGAGGTCCAGAGGTTGCCCAACTCGTCAAAGCGGAACCCGTCGGCGCAGCCCGGCGCGACGGTGTGGAACAGCGTGCCCGCGCCGAGGCCCTCGCCTTCCACGGGGTAGACGCGGATGTGCTGGGGATCGTCCGAGAACATCCGTCCCGTGTCGGCGACGTAGAGGCGGCTCTCGTCAGGGGAAAATGCGAGCCCATTGGGGCAGTTCATGTCAGAGACCATCACGCGCATCTCGCCCGTCTCCGCATCGACTCGGTAGACGACGCAGGGCAGCTCCTGTTCCGACTTGTAGCCCTCGTAGTCGGTCTTGATCCCGTAGTGCGGATCGCTGAACCAGATCGAGCCATCGGACTTCACGATGACGTCGTTCGGAGAGTTGAGCCGCTTGCCGTCGAAACCATCGGCGATGACCGTGATCGAGCCGTCATGCTCCGTCCGCGTCACGCGCCGGGTGCCGTGCTCGCAGCTGACGAGCCGACCCTGAAGGTCGCGGGTGTGCCCATTGGAGTAGTTCGAGGGCGCGCGGTAGGTGGAGATGCCTGTCCCCTCGGTCCAGCGCAGGATGCGATTGTTCGGGATGTCCGAGAACAGGAGGCAGTCCGCGTCGCCGAACCAGACCGGCCCCTCGACCCAGTCGAAGCCCGTGGCGAGCTGTTTGAGCGGCGCGTTGCCGAGGACATAGGTTCCGAAGGCCGGATCGACGATCTCGAAATCTGACATGGGCGTTGTCCTCCGTGCTGCTGCCGTGCCAGATTGGTATCGTTAACATATTCAGCCGTCAAACCCCGGAGCCGCCATGCCCGCGACCCAAGAGACCCGCCTCCTGACCCATGCGGGCGCAATGCAGATGCTCGCCGCCGCCATCGGCCGGGCGGAGGAGATCGGCCAGCCGCAGTGCATCGTCATCGTCGACGCGAGCGGCGAGCTGCTGGCCGAAGTTCGGATGACCGGGGCGAAGTTCCTGAGCCGCAAGTCGGCCCGCGCGAAGGCCCTCACGGCGGCGAGCATCGGGGCGGCGACGACGAACATCCCCGAGGACGTGCGCCCGGCGATCGCCGCCGCGACCGACGGAGTGGTCACGGGTCTGCCGGGCGGGTTGCCGATCCGCATCGACGGAGTGCTCCTGGGCGGGATCGGTGTCGGCTCCGGGACGGGCGAGCAGGACATCGCGGTCGCCGAGGCCGCGCTCAGCGCCGTCGGAGCCGAGGTCTAGGCGAAGCTGATCTGCGCCTTCATCGCGCGGCTGCGGTCACCGGCGAGGTCGAAACCCGCCACCGCCTCGTCGATGCCGACAGTGTGCGTGATGAGCGGCTTCACGTCGATCAGGCCCTTCTGCATCAGGCTGACGCCGGTGTGGAATTCCTCGTGGAAGCGGAAGGAGCCCTTGAGCGACAGCTCCTTCGCCGTGATCGCCTGCATCGGCAGGGACATGTCGCCGCCGAGGCCGAGTTGCATGATCGTGCCGCCCGGGCGCATGGCGTGGATGCCCGCGGCAAGGGCAGGGGCCGCGCCGGAGCATTCATAGAGCACGTCGAAGGTGCCCTTGTCAGGCGTGAACTGGGCGAGGCCGTCGGTCTCGGCTCCCATGTTGATGGTCACGTCCGCGCCGACCTGCCGGGCCATTTCGAGCGTAAAATCCGAGAGGTCCGTCGCCACGATGAAATCCGCGCCCGCACGCCGCGCGCAGAGGATCGACAGGATGCCGATCGGCCCGCACCCCGTCACCAGGACGGACTTGCCCACGAGGTTGCCCGCCCGCCGCGTCGCATGCAGGCAAACGGCGAGCGGCTCGGCCATCGCCGCTTCGCCCGGCGTCAGACCTGTGGCTGGCGCGCATTGGGCGGGGTCGACATTCAGGACTTCGCGAAACGCCCCCTGGATGTGCGGGAACGGCATGGCCGATCCATAGAAGCGCATGTTGAGGCACTGGTTCTGCGCGCCCTCGAGGCAGAACTTGCAGCGGTTGCAGGGCCGGGAGGGCGAGACCGCGACCAGTTGGCCGACCTCGACGCCGGTCACGCCCTCGCCGAGCGCCGCGACGTGGCCGGCGACCTCGTGGCCGAGCACCATCGGCTCGCGCAGCTTGATCGTGCCGAAGCCGCCATTGTGGTAGTAGTGCAGGTCCGATCCGCAGATACCGCCCGCGGCCATCCGGATCTGCACCTCGCCGGCCGCCGGCGGCGCGACTTCCGCGCTCTCGACGCGCAGGTCGTGCGGGGCATGGATGACGATGGATTTGCTATGCATGGGGCCGGACCTGCGAAGTTGGGGCGAGCGGTTGACTCGGAGTTGTTAACGATAACATAAACGGCCCAACCACAGCTGTCGAGACCAAGGACTTTGCCATGAGCCTCTCTCTTTTCGATCTGACCGGCAAACGCGCGCTCGTCACCGGGTCGTCCCAGGGCATCGGGTTCGCGCTGGCGCGCGGGCTGGCGGCCGCCGGGGCCTCCGTCGTGCTGAACGGGCGGGACGCGGCGAAGCTCGAGGCGGCGGCGGACACCCTGCGCGGCGAGGGGGCGACGGTCGAGACGCTCGCCTTCGACGCGACCGACCACGACGCCGTCCGCGCCGCCGTCGACGGCTTCGAGGCCGGGACCGGGGCGATCGACATCCTCGTGAACAACGCCGGGATGCAGCACCGCACGCCGTTGGAGGATTTTCCGGCCGATGCCTTCGAGCGTCTCCTGCAGACCAACATCGCCAGCGTCTTCCACGTCGGACAGGCCGTCGCGCGTCACATGATCGGGCGTGGGGCCGGGAAGATCGTGAACATCTGTTCCGTCCAGACCGCGCTCGCGCGGCCCGGCATCGCGCCCTACACCGCCACCAAGGGGGCCGTCGCCAACCTCACCAAGGGGATGGCGACCGACTGGGCCAAGCACGGATTGCAGTGCAACGGCCTCGCCCCCGGATACTTCGAGACGCCGCTCAACCAGGCGCTGGTCGACGACCCGAAGTTCACGGAATGGCTATCGAACCGCACGCCTGCGGGGCGCTGGGGCAAGGTCGAGGAGCTGGTCGGGACCTGTATCTTCCTGTCGTCGGAGGCGTCGAGTTTCGTCAACGGCACGACGGTGTTCGTGGACGGCGGGATCACGGCATCGCTGTGAGGGATCGTATCGTCGTCATGGGGGTCTCGGGCTGCGGCAAGAGCACCGTGGCCGAGGGCGTGGCAGCGGCTTTGGGCGGCACCTACGTCGACGGCGACGACCTGCATCCGCAGTCGAACATCGAGAAGATGTCGCGGGGCGAGCCGCTCACCGACGCGGATCGCTGGCCGTGGCTGCAGCAGGTGGGCGAGACGCTCGGGCAGGGGGTGCCGCCGCGCGTCATCGCCTGCTCGGCGCTCAAGCGCGCCTACCGTGAGCGGATCGCAGCCGCGGCGGGGACGGACGTGTTCTTCCTCCATCTTCACGGCAGCTATGCCGTTCTTTCGGAGCGGATGAAGAACCGGGAAGGGCACTTCATGCCGACGAAGCTGCTCGACAGTCAGCTCGCCACGCTCGAGATGCCGGCCCCGGATGAGCCGGTCGTCACGATCGACATCGACAAGACCCCCGAGGCGCTCGTCGCCGAGGCGGTCGCCGCCCTGAAGGAGACACGGACATGACCCTCAAGATCGCCCTCATCGGGGCCGGCGCCATGGGCGGCGCCATCGGAGCGCGCCTCGTGGAGACCGGACAGAGCCTCGCCGTCTTCGACCTGAACGCGCAGGCCGTGCAGGCGCTTGTCGACAAGGGCGCGACGGCCGCGACCTCGGCGGCGGATGCGGCGTCGACGGTCGACTATGTCATCACCTCGCTCAATGGCCCGCATATCGTCGAGGCCGCGGTCTTCGGCGCGGATGGCGTGGCCGCGGGCGCGAAGCCCGGCACGCTCGTCATCGACATGTCCTCGATCGACCCCGACGCAACGAAGGATCTTGCCGCGAAAGCCAGCGAGACGGGCCTGCGCTGGGTCGACAGCCCGCTGTCGGGCGGCGCGCCCAAGGCGCTCATCGGAGAGTTGACGCTCATGGCCGGGGGCGACGCGCAGGACGTGGCGGACGCCCATGAGGTGCTGCGGCATGTCGCCACCAACTATACCCACATGGGCCCGGTCGGCGCGGGGCAGACGACGAAACTCATCAACCAGGTGCTGTGCGGGCTGAACTTCCTGGCCGTGGCCGAGGCCACGAAGCTCGCGCAGGACGCGGGCGTCGATGCCGCGAAGATCCCGCAGGCGCTGAAGGGCGGGCGGGCCGACAGCTCGATCCTGCAGGAATACATGCCCCGCTACGTGGAGCGCGACTACCGTCGGACGGGCCGGATCGACAACATGGTCAAGGACCTGAACGGCGCGCAGGATCTCGCGCGCCGCACGCACACCCCCATGCCGATGACCGCGCTGTGCGCCGAGGTGCACCGCCTGATGACGGCGGCGGGCCTTGGCGGTGAGGATCAGGCGGCGCTGATGGAATTCTTCAATGGCCCCGAGGAGCTTGCGCCATGATCACCCGCTACGCGCTGTTCGAAGGCACCGTGACCGAAGGCCAGGAGGCCGCCTTCCGCGCGGCCGTCCTTGAAGAGCTGTTGCCGAAGTGGAAAGCCTTTCCGGGCGCTTTGGCCGTTCGCGTGACCTTCGGGGACGCCCGCGATCCCGGCGCGCCGGAGTTTCCGCTCATCCTTGCCGTCGACTATCCCGATATAGCGGCGGTCGAGGCCGCGCTCGCCAGCCCCGCGCGCACCGAAGGCAAGGCCGCGACCGAGGCGCTGCTGCCGCGGTTTTTCGAGGGGCGCATCCATCACCACGTCACGACGGCGCACGCCTTCCCGCTCTGACGGCGCGACCGCTACTCTCCGTGGGAGGGGCGACCGAAGTTGCGCGGTTGCGGCGTCTCCGGTCCCCAGATCGCGCGATAGCTGTCCATGGCGAGGCCCAGACGCTGCAGGAACCACGCGACGAGCAGCAGAAGCAGCCACCAGGAGAGGATGACGATCCACATCCAGACCGGCCCGTTGGCCTGCCACATGCCGGTCAGGATCGTCAGCGCACCAAGGGCCAGCACGCCGTAGCCGAGGCCCTTGTGGACCACCTCGAATACGATGCGCCGGACGGTCATGTCGTAGTGATCCCCGCGCATCCCCATCGGGTCGGTCGGCCCGCCCTTGGTGCCGCGCAGGAACCCAGAGGCGGCCTGCAGTGCGCCGAAACTCGCCATCGTCCAGCCCATCCAGTGATGGAGCCAGAGCGTCCCCGTGGTCGAGGTCGCGCCGGGCGAGCGCAGGATGATCGCGACACCGAGGAACATCAGCAGTACGGCCACGACCTGCGCGATGCGGTGGGTGTTCCACCAGACCTGGCTGTCGAGGTTGGCGGGATAATCCTGCCCCGGGATGACCTTCATGTAACGCGCGACCAGAACGGCGAGCGGTGCGATCACCCCCCAGGCCAGCGTCATCATCCGCCCGTGCCAGGAGATCACCGCGCCAAGGTCATGGGCCCGGCCCGCATCGATGGGTTGGAGGAGCCACTCCCACATCGGCGCTCACCCCTTGACCGCCCCGGCGGTCATGCCGGTGATGATCTGGCGGGAGGCGACGAAGGTGAAGATGATCGGCGGCACGGCGAGGAGCATTCCCGTCGCCATGATGACCCCCCAGTCGATGTCGTATTCCGTCAGGCTGTTGACGATGGTGACGGGTACCGTCCGGCTGTTGCGATCGGCGAGCGCGTTGCCGAGCAGGAACTCGTTCCAGGCCACGCGGAACGTGAAGATCGCGGCGGCGGCGAGCCCCGGCTTGATGAGCGGCAGGACCACGAGGAAGAACGTCTGGAACGGGTTCGCCCCGTCCATGCGCGCGGCCTCCTCCAGCTGGATCGGGACCTGGACGATGAAGCTCTGCAGGATCCAGACGACGAACGGCAGGTTCATTGCCGTGTAGATCAAGATGAGGCCCATCCGTGTGCCGTCGATGCCGTACTGGAACGTCCAGATGCCGAAGACCGGCACGAGGAGGACGGCGGGCGGTACCATCCGCATCATCAGCGTCGTCATCGACACGGTATCGCGCCCCATGAAGCGGAAGCGGACGAGCGCATAGGCGGCCATGCAGCCGATGATGAGCGTCAGCGCGGTGGAGACCGTGGCCACGATGAGCGAGTTGACGAGCGCGCGCCCGAAGGTCGGGTCGCAGCGGCGGATGTGCTCCACCTCGTACCAGAGCATGTCGCAGAGCGCGGTCTCGTAATTCTGGATCGTCGGCATGAAGAAGAGGCCGGCAGTGCTCGACATGATGTCGACGTTCAGTTTGAACGACGTCGCGAGCATCAGGACGATCGGCCCCGCCGACATCACGACGAGCGCGACGAGGAGGGCATAGAACGCCGGGTTCGGCGCGTTGGTGTCGCGGGCGGCCATCAGGCGTCCTCCTCGGCTTCGGCGCGGATGCGGGCGGCGCGGGCGTCCATGACCTTGCCGTAGAAGAACATGGCGAGCGTCAGGACCATCAGCAGGATCAGGAGCAGGTTCGACATGGCGGCGGCATAGCCCAGCTCCCGGAACTCGGATGCCGTGCGCGAGATGCGCAGCGCCAGGATCTCGGTCGAGAGGCCCGGCCCCCCGTTCGTCATCACGAGGATGACCTCCAGCACCTTGAAGGCGTCGATCAGGCGCAGGAGCGCGGTCACGATCAGGACGGGCAGCATCAGCGGCAGCTTGATGTAGAGGATGAGCTGCCAGCCGGTCGCCCCGTCGATGCGCGCGGCCTCCATCGCGGAACGCGGCAACGACTGCAGCGCGGCGAGCGCCAGGATGAAGATGAAGGGCGTCCACTGCCAGATGTCGGCGATGACGACCGAGGTGAAGGCCCAGCCACCGTCCGAAAGCCAGGGCACAGGGTCGAGGCCCATGGACTTCAGCGTCCGGTTCAGGATGCCCACCGTGGGGTGGTACATGTAGCGCCACATTAGGCCGACCACGATCGGCGCGATCATCATCGGCAGGATGAAGACCGTCCGCAGGATCGACATGCCCTTGAGCTGCCGGTCGAGGAGAAGGGCGAGGCCCACGCCGAGCACCATCTCGACGGTGACGACGATGGCCGCGAAGCGAAGTGTCACGCCGAGGCTTTCGAGGAAGGCCTCGTCGCCGAGGAGATTGACGTAGTTGCGCAGGCCGACGAACTCGGCCTCGCCGATGCGCTGGCTCGGGTTCCAGTCGAGGAAGCTGGCCCAGACCATGTAGCCGACCGGATAGAGCAGGGCGACCACGAGGATCGCGACAGCCGGCGCAAGGAAGAGGTAGGGCGTCAGGCGATTGGCGTTGGCGAGCATGGTCTTTCCCGTCGGGGTGGCGTCGTCCTCGGGCTCGACCCGAGGACCTCTTGGTCGGGAGATCCTCGGGTCGAGCCCGAGGATGACGGTGCGGGGACCGGCGCCGGAGCGCCGGACCCTCTGTCAGCTGGGCGCGATCACTCGGCGTCCTGCCAGGCGTAGTAGCCGGCTTCCTCCATGGTCGCGCGGGCCCGCTCGGCCACGCCGTCGAGGGCTTCCTGCGGGTCGAGCCCTTCGGTCAGCACCTGGCTCATGGTGGTGCCGATGTCGGCGTTGATCTGGCCCCAGGTCGGGATGATCGGGCGCCAGTCGGGGTCCGCGAACTCTAGCGCCTCGCCGAAGGTGGCCGAGTAGGGATACTTCTCGTTCAGCTCCGCGTTCTGGTACGTCGAGAAGCGCGACGGGTTGCCGCCCTCCATCGCCACGGCCAGGTCGCCCTTCTTGGAGGTGAGCCACTGCATCAGCAGGAAGGCCGCCTCCTTGTTGGGCGCATTCGACGGGATGGCGAGACCGAAGCCGCCGGTCTGGCTGCCGCGGCGCACGCCCTCGGGGTGCATCGCATAGCCGACGTTGCCGGCGACGGTCGACTGCGACGGGTCTTCGAAGCCCGCCGCGAAGGCGATGCTGTCCATAAACATCGCGGCCTGACCCTGCTTGAAGGCCGCGGCGGCCTCGGCCGGGCCGAAGGTCGTGCCACCCTCGGGGCCGCAATCCACGATGGTCTTGAGCGCGTTGGCCGCGGCGACGCCTGCCTCGTTGTTGATGATCGGCTCCCAGTTGTCGTCGAAGACCCGACCGCCGAGCGGGGCAAGGTGCAGCAGGAAGGCGTGGCTTGCCTGGTGGCCGGAAGCCGCGCGCGAGGCCATGCCGCCCATGCCGGGCTCCAGCTCGGGGATCTGGCAGGCGATTTCCAGCAGTTCGTCGTAGTTCGTCGGCACCTCGATCCCGTGCTTCTCGAAGATGTCCTTGCGGTAGGCGAGCACCGAGGTCTCGGAACCGAAGGGGATGCCGAAGGCGGAGCCCAGCTGGCCGGGCAGATAGCCCTTGGACCCGCCGGCGACGCCGATGTTCTCGACATAGCCGGTGATGAGGTCCGACTGGTCATAGTTCGGATCGGCCAGCGCCGGGTTCATGAAGTACTTGGCGAGGTTCTCCAGCTGGTCGGCATAAACGTAGTCGGCCTTGGAGAAGACAACGTAGGAGATGAGGTCGTAGTCGCCCTCGTCCTTTGTTAGCTCGAGCGTCTGACGCTCGCGCATCTTGAGGTACTGAAGCTGGTCGACCTCGACCTCGATGCCCGTCTCCTCGGTGAACTGGTCGAGGACGTTGATCGCCGCG
Source organism: Jannaschia marina (assembly GCF_013404595.1). Lineage (GTDB taxonomy): Bacteria > Pseudomonadota > Alphaproteobacteria > Rhodobacterales > Rhodobacteraceae > Jannaschia > Jannaschia marina. Next base: position 100,844 of record NZ_JABVAX010000003.1, read on the forward strand.
TCGTAGTGCGGGTGCGCGGGGAAGTTCACGACGAGGGTCGTTCCCTCATAGGGCGCATAGGGGTTGGCGAGCGCCGTCGTCGCCGTCAGCGCGGCGACGGCTGCGCCGCTGAGCGTGGTCTTGAGATGCAGCATTTGGTTTCCTCCCTGAAGATGCTGTCGTTATCGATCAGATCCTGAGCCCGCTTTCGCGGTCGAAGATCATCAATTCATCGGTGAGCACGCCGAAGGCGCGGGTCGTGCCCGGCGCGATCGGCGTCGCGCTGTTGGCTTCCACGAGGACTTCTTCGTCGCCGCAGCGGGTCACCAGGACAGATTGCGCGCCGAGATACTCCGAGACGACGACGCGCAGCTCGATCTCCGCGCCGGGCACGGTGTCGAGCGTGACCGACGACGGGCGCAGGCCCAGTGTGACCGTCCGGGCAGCGTGCGCGCGGCCGCGCGTGGCGAGGGCTTCGGGCAGTGGCAGGTCGAAGCCGTCGCCCCGGACGCGGAGCGCGCCGTCCGCCTCCGTCAACTCGCCGTCGAGAAAGTTCATCGTCGGGCTGCCGATGAACCCCGCGACGAACCTGTTGACGGGCGACTTGAAGAGTTCCTCGGGCGTGCCCTGCTGCTGGATGCGGCCGTTCGCCATGACGACGATCCGGTCGCCGAGCGTCATCGCCTCGACCTGATCGTGGGTGACGTAGACCATGTTCTTGTCGATCGTATTGCGCATCTCGGCGAGTTCGGTGCGCATCTTGGCGCGCAGCTTGGCATCGAGGTTCGAGAGCGGCTCGTCGAAGAGGAACGTGCCCGCGTCGCGCACCATCGCCCGGCCCATGGCGACCCGCTGGCGCTGTCCGCCCGAAAGCTCCGCCGGCTTGCGGTCGAGGAGGTGGGCGATGTTGAGAAGCTCCGCCGTGCGCTTCACGCGATCGTCGATCTCGGACTTCGAGACTTTCGCGAGGCGCAGCGCGAAGGACATGTTCCGTGCGATGTTCATGTGCGGGTAGAGCGCGTAGTCCTGAAACACCATCGCGATGTCGCGGGCCTTCGGATCGAGATGGCTGATCGGCTTGCCATCGAAGGTGATTTCCCCGCCCGAGAGCGTTTCGAGACCGGCCAGAATGCGCAGCGTCGTCGACTTGCCGCAGCCCGAGGGGCCGACGAGCACGGTGAACTCGCTGTCGTCGAGGTGCAGGTTGAACGGTTCGAGCACGCGGACGGCACCGAAGGATTTCTCGACGTTGTCGAAGACGATTTCAGGCACCCGGCCCTCCCATGCCAGTTGGTATCGTTAACTTTACAACCCATCTGTCATCGGGGAAGGCGGCTTGTGCGGCAACAACGTTAACGTTAACGTGCCAATGTTAAAACTTTTCGGTGAGAACGAGTTGCATGACGCGCCGTCCGCGGACATCGACCTCCGGCATCTACACGGTCGCCGCAGAGGCGGGCGTGAGCGTGATGACGGTGAGCCGGGCCATGCGCGGGGTGGAGGGCGTTTCGGCCAAGAAGCGCGAGGCGATTCTGCAGATCGCGCGACGTCTCAACTATGTGCCCAACTCGAACGCGCGGGCTCTTTCGCAGACCAATGCCGACCTGATCGGGATTTCCCTGCCGACGCTCGTGAACGACGTCTTCGCCGATATTCTCGACGGGATGCGAGGCACCTTCGAGCGGGCCGGCTACTCCACCGTCATCGACACGACCGAATACGACGAGGCGCGGGAATTGCGGTGGGTGTCGCGCCTTCTGTCGTGGCGGCCCGCCGCGCTCGTGCTGACGGGGGTGCATCACCACCCCGATCTGAAACCTATGCTGCGTGACGCCGGTATACCCACGCTCGAAACCTGGGATTTCGCGCCCGACCCGATCGACATCTGCGTCGGTGTCGACCATCGCGCGGCGGGGGCCGAGGTGGCCGCCTACGTGAAGGGCCTCGGATACCGGCGACCCGCTTTCGTGGGGGCGAGCCCGGGAACGGATCCGCGGGCGGATGCGCGGGCGGTTGGGGTCGGTTCGGTCTTCGACACGCCGCTTCTGCGGCCGGTTCTGACCCATGACAATCCGTTCCGGGTCGGGGCGGCCGGACTGCGGGCCGCCCTCACGGAAGGGGAGCCCGACGTCATCTTCTTTCTCAACGATCTGATGGCCTTCGGTGGCCTGACGGCGGCCGAGGCGGCGGGGCGCGGCGTTCCCGGCGATCTCGGGATCGTCGGGTTCAACGCGCTCGGTCTCAACACGGTGCTGCCCGTGCGGCTGACGACCGTTTCCACCCCGCGCCGGCAGATGGGTGTCATGGGGGCGCGCAGTCTGCTTGCGCGGCTCAACGGCGTGCGCGGCGCGCGGGCCACGCCCCTCGCCGTCGAGGTGCAGCCGGGCGGGACGACGCGGTTGCAAGCCGGGGCCTGATCCGGTCTTATGGTATCGTTAACATGAGGCAGGACATGGCGCGCACCCCGACGATGAAAGACGTGGCGAAGGCGGCCGGCGTCTCGGTGATGACCGTGAGCCGCGCCTTCAAGAGCGACGCTTCGGTGGGCGACGAGACGCGCAAGCGGATCCGGGCTGCGGCGGACGACCTGGGCTACGTCTTCGACAGCACCGCCGCCAACCTGCGTAGCCAGCGCAGCCATTTCGTCGCCGTCACCATCCCCTCGATCAACAACGGCAATTTTGCCGGCACCGTCGAGGCGATGACGACCCGGCTGTCGCAATCGGGCTATCAGGTTCTGCTCGGCCATACGAACTACGACATCCTGCGCGAAGAGCAGCTCATCGAGGAGTTCCTGAGCCGCCGCCCCGAGGCCGTCGTCGTCACCGGCGGCCGCCACACCGACCGCGCCCGCAGGCTCCTGGCGCAGTCGGGCGTCCCGGTGATCGAGACGTGGGATCTGCCGCCCGACCCGATCGGCCATGTCGTCGGCTTCTCCAACGCGGCCTGCATGGACCTACTCGTTGCGCATCTGGTGGAGCAGGGGTTGAGCCGGATCGCCTTCATCGGCGGCGACGTCGATGGCGACACCCGCGGTTCCGACCGTCGGCGCGGCTTCGTCGCGGCGATGGAGGCGCGAGGCCTCGACGCGGGCCGCCTGATCCGGGCGGGGCAGCCGCCGATTTCCATGCACGAGGGGGCCGTGGCGATGGCCCATCTCCTCGACAGCCAGTCGGACACGGACGCGGTGATCTGTGTCTCCGATCTCTCTGCCTTTGGGGCGCTCACCGAATGCCAGCGCCGTGGTGTGGACGTCCCGGGCGACATCGCGGTCGCGGGCTTCGGGGCCTACGACATCGCGGGCATCTGCGTGCCGACGCTCACCACCGTCGATCCGATGCCGGCCCGCATCGGGGAGGAGGCCGCGAGCCTCGTCCTCGACCTGATCGGCGCGCCGGCTGGCCCGGCGCTGACGCGGATCACGCCCGTCCTGAAGGTCGGACAGTCGACCGTCCGAAGCTGACGCAAAAGGGCCACCCCCGAAGGGATGGCCCGGCCGCTCAGGGGGAGAGGCTGCGCGGCCTTAGCGTTCGAGCGCGCCGACGCCCGAGAAACGGAAGGCTTCGGTCTGGAGCGCGTCGAGCTCTTCGGCCGACATCTGGTCGTGGGCGATCTGGATCCGGCCCAGGAAGACGAAGGGCAGCTCTTCCGCCCGCTCCTCCAGGTGGTACTTGATCGCCTCGGCCGTCGCGGCCCCCACGTCGTCCCCCATGCGCATCGGCGTGGCATCCAGTTCGCCCCGGCGGATCGCGTCGAGTTCGAGCCCGGTGCCGCCCCAACCGGTCGAGAAGACGTCGCCCGCCTTGTCGACGGCCAGCTGCGCTTCGACAGAGCCCATGGACATGGCCGTGTTCGCGTTATGGATGACGGTCGCCTCGGGGTAGGCCTGCAGGATGAGCGAGGTGCCCTCGAAGCCGCCCTCGCGGGTGTATTCGCCGTAGTGTTCATAGGCGAGCTCCCAGTTGCCCTTCTCCTCGACGCAGGCGGCCCAGTCGCCCGAACGCTGATTGTCGGTGATGCCCGGGATGCCGCGGTTCATGGCATAGGTCACGTCGTTGCCCAGACGCTCGACCATGTAGTCGCAGATGATCAGCGCGCCGGCGGCCGAGGAGAAGTCGAACCAGTTGGCCGGCTGGTTTTCGAGGTACTGCAGCGGCGTGTGGAAAGCCCAGACGAAGGTGGTGATGTCTGGGTTCGCGGCGAGCTTGTCGATGTTGTCGGCCTGCGTGGCGAGTTCCGAGGGGCCGAAGATGACGAAGTCGTAGAGATCCGCGTCCTGATCCACCTGGCTGGCGTAGGTGGCCTGCAGCGAATGCTCGATCTGGCGGCTGGCGAATTCGGTCGTCTCGTAGGCGATGCCGAGCTCGTCGAGCCGCTTGGTCAGCGCCAGGTAGTTGCGCGCCCAGAAGTCCGACGTGTCGGCCGACGGATAGATCAGCGCGATCTGGAGCGGGTTCTCGAGCGTGCCCTTGAAGGGCTCGGCCTCGGCGCCGACGACGGCCTGCAGCGCGTCGAGCGTCCCCTCGGCGTTCACCTGCTCGGGCAGCCAGTAATCGCGGTCCCCGTCGTCGGGCAGCGTCTTGAGCGGCAGATGCCCGTCGGCCTGTGCCATGCCGGCGGCCAGGATGCTGGTCATCAGAAGTGTGGTGATCGTTTTCATCTTGTTTCCTCCCAGAAAGATGAAGGGGGCGGGATTGCCCCCCGGGTGGTTGGTCACGCCGCGGGGGCGGTTGCGGTGGCGGCCCCGAGGCCGAGAAGCAGGATGAGCGCGGCGATGATGAGCCCCGCGAGCATCGTGAGCTTCCGGTTGTCGGGGTTGTCGAAGATCGCCCGGATCCCGCCCGAGCCGTCGCGGTCCTTCTTCTGCAGCCAGGTGTAGATCGCGACCGAGGTGATGATGACCACGCCCGAGGCGACGGACTGCCAGAAGAACTCGATGCGCAGGGTGACGAGCGCGTTGATCATCATCGACAGGAGCAGAACCCCCGCCAGCGATCCGATCATCGAGGCGCGGCCACCGAAGAGCGACGTCCCGCCTACGACCACGGCCGCGATGACGTGCAGGTTGAAGTAGGGAGCCGAGGTGGCCTGCACCGCGTTCAGCTTGCCCGTCAGCATCACGCCCGCCAGCGCCGCCATCGTGCCCATCAGGACATAGGCATAGACGCGGTGGCGGTCGACGCTGATCCCGGTCATCTCGGTCGCCTCGGGGTTCGAACCGATGGCGATGGTGTAGCGGCCGAAATGCGTGGCGCGCAGGGCGACGTAGCCCGCCACCAGCGTCAGGAGGCCGATGACCACCGGCGTCGGCAGGAAGATCAGCGACTGTCCGCGCCCGATCTCGGTGATGAGGTCGGGGAAGCGCGCGAGGACGAGACCCTTGGCCAACACCAGGGCGAAGCCGCGGTAGACGAGGTCCATCGCCAGCGTCCCGATCAGGTCGGGCACGCGAAAGCGGGTGATGACGAGCCCGTTGATGAGCCCCATGCCGGCCCCGAGGACCAGGCAGATGACGAAGGCGACGGGCGCGCTGAAGTCGTACTGCTTGATGAGGAAGGCCATGATGATCGCCGAGAGCGCGGCGACCGAGCCGATCGACAGGTCGATGCCGCGCTGCGTGATGACGAAGGTCATCGCCATGGCCATCGGCATGTAGAGCGCCGCGTCGAGCAGGATCTGGTTGATGTTGGAGACGCGGAAATACCGTGCGGGCTCCACGACACCCATGAAGAGCGCGATGAGCGCGATCATCACCATGGGACCCAGGATGCCGATATAGGGTTCGATCCGGGCGGCGAGACCCGGGCGTGGGGTGGGGGCGGTCGCGTCGGTCACAGCATGGCCTCCTTCGCCATCTTGGTCGCTCCGGTCAGCAGGCCGAGGACTTCCTCACTGGTCGTCTCGGCGGTGCGCACGACGCCCGCGCATTCGCCGCGGCGCATCACGTGGATGCGGTCCGAGACGTCGAAGACGTCGTCGAGGGCGTGGGAAATCAGGATCACGGCCAGCCCCTGCGCCTTCAGCGTCTGGATGAGCTTGAGCGTACGCGCCGTCTCCTGCGGGCCGAGGGCGGCGGTGGGTTCGTCCATGACGAGGACCTTCAGATCTTCGTGCCGGACGGCGCGGGCGATGGCGACGGCCTGCCGCTGCCCGCCCGAGAGGCTCTCGGTGGCGACGTCCATGGACTTCAGCTGCACGCCCAGCCGGTCCTTCAGAACGGCGGTGGCCTGTTCCTTCATGGCGCGGTTGTCGAGGAAGGTGATCCCGGCGATCCTGCGCGTCAGTTCGGAGCCGAGGAAGAGGTTCTCGGCCGGGGTCAGGTGATCGGCGATGGCGAGGTTCTGATAGACCGCGTCGATGCCGTTCTCGATGGCATCGGCGTGGCTCGCCATGGCGAGGGGCTTGCCCTCGTAGTGGATCGTCCCGGAGGTGGGTTGATACACCCCGGTCAGCACCTTGATGAGGGTCGACTTGCCGGCCCCATTGTCGCCGACGATGGCGAGCACTTCGCCGGGGTAGGCGCGCAGGTCCACGTCGTTCAGGGCCGTCACGCCCCCGAACCGCTTGGTGATCCCGCGCATCTCGATGATCGGGTCGGTGGTCGTCATGGGCGTCCTCCGCTTGGTATCGTTAACACTTCGGATCGAAAGAGAGGGGCGACACGCGGCCGTGCCGCCCCGGTCGGGTCGCTCTACTGCTGCCAGATGGCCGTGTAGGCCTCGCGGTAGGGCACATCGGGATCGAAGGCGTTGCTTTCGCCGAGCTTGGCGAGCCCTTCGGTCGTGACCAGCGCGGGCGAGGTAACGTAGCCCGAGCAGGCTTCGCCCTGGATCGCGCGGTTCAACTCATCGACGAGCTGCCAGCCCTGCAGGTTGAGCGGCTCGGCCACGGTGATCGCCTGATACTGCTCGGCGCGGATACGCTGGAACGCGGCTTCCGAGCCGTCGCCCGCCGATCCGGCCTGCGGGCCGTCCTCGGGGGAGAAGCCCGCGGCGGCGAGCGCCGGGCCCATGAAGTCGAAGTAGAGATCGTTGATGGCGAGCGCGTGGGTCCACTGGTCGCCGTACTTCTGCAGAAGCGAGGTGGTCAGCGGTCCCATCCGGCTCGAGGTGTCGGCGATGGGCGTGTCGACATATTCGAGCACGGTGCCGCCGGCGGCCTCGATCGTCTCCTTGATGCGGTCGGCCTTGTCGATGGCGATCTGGTAGGTGCTGTCGGTGAAGATCACCACGCCGATGTCCTCTCCGCCCTCGTCGATGGCCCATTCCGCGGCCACTTCCGAGACGCGCATCGCGTCGGTCGAGACATTGGCAAAGATGCCGCCCGGCGCGTCGCAGCCGATCACGGGCCCTGAGTGCCAGGCGACCATCGGGATCTCGGCGGCCACGACCGCTTCGAGCGCGGCCTGCTGCTCGACCGCGTCGAAGCCGTTGATGACGATGCCGTCGGGTTGCAGCGCGACCGCCTGTCCGATGGCCGCCGTGCGCCCCTGGACGGAGCCGGCCCCGTCGAGCACGCGGACCTCCCAGCCGATGGTGCCGGCGGCCTCTTCCACGCCCTCGGTCACGCCGAGGATGCCGCCGTTCTTCAGGTCGCCGGCCAGCACCACGATGGTCTTGCCGTCCGCGCCCGCCGGTCCTTCGGTCGGGCCGTCGAAGGCTTCCTGCGCGGTTGCGGGCAGTGTGAGGCCGGCAACCACGGTCGTGGCGAGCATCGTGCTCAGGATCGTTCTTCTCTTCATCGTTCTTCCTCCCTTGGAAACGTTGAACCCTATTTGTGCGCGGCACCCTTCTTGCGCTGCGCGTAGCCGGCGATGCCGATGGCGATGAGAAGGGTGAGGCCGTTGAACATCGGCTCGACCCAGAAGGAGCCGCCGAACTGCTGGATGCCCGAGATGCCGACCGCCAGGATCACCACGCCGACGATGGTGCCCCAGACGTTCACGCGCCCGGGCTTGATCGTGGTCGAGCCGAGGAAGGCCCCGACGAGCGCCGGCAGCAGGAATTCCAGGCCCACGCTCGCCTGCCCGATGCGCAGCTTCGATGCGAGCAGGACGCCGGCGAGCGCAGTCATCGTCCCGCTGGTGATGAAGGCCCCGACGACGAACTTGCGCGTGGGGATGCCGTTCAGCTCCGCCGCCTTCGGGTTCGCGCCGATGGCATAGAGGTAGCGGCCGATCGGCGTGTACTCGAGCACCAGCCAGAGCGCGACGGTGATGGCGAGCACGTAGAAGCCGGTGATCGGCAGGCCGAAGACGAAGGTGCCGTTGAGGTCGTAGAACCCCTGCGGCAGCACGCCCACCACCTGCCGCCCGCCGGTGTGCCAGAGCGCCAGCGCGTAGAGGACGGTGCCCGTGCCCAGCGTGGCGATGAAGGCGTCGATCTTGGCGATCTCGACCAGGAACCCGTTCAGAAGGCCGGTGAAGGCCCCGAGGGCGAGGACGATCACGCAGGCGATGGGCCAGGGGATGCCGTAGAGCGTCTGCAGCGAGATCGCGAGGATGTGCCAGAGCACGATGCCGTAGCCCACCGTCAGGTCGATGCGCCCCGCGACCATCGGGATCATCGCGGCGAGCGAAAGGATCGCGATGATCGCCTTGTCCGAAATGATCGCCCGCAGGTTCAGGACGGTGGGAAAGGTGTTCGGCAGCAGGATCGAGAACAAGAGGATCAGCCCGACCATCAGGATCAGAAGGCCATAGACGGGGATCAGCCGGATCAACTTCGCGCCGAGCGACAGGCCGACCAATTCGTCACGGGTGGGCTCCAGGGCGTCGGATTCAACGGAATTCATGGTCGGTCTCCGGGGGTCAGGCGGCGTCAGAGGCCGAGGCGGCCTGGATCAGGGATTGGGTGGACAGGCTCACGCCCTTCAGCTCGTCGACGATGCGACCCCGGCTGAAGACGATGGCGCGATGGCAGATGTTGGCGATTTCCTCGAAGTCGGTGGAGACGACGAGGACGCCCATGCCCGAGGCGAGCGCCTCGTAGAGCAGATGATAGATCTCGGCCTTCGCGCCCACGTCGACACCGGCGGTCGGGTCTTCGGCGATCAGGAAGCGGCGCCCGGTATCGAGCCAGCGGCCGACGACGACCTTTTGCTGGTTGCCACCCGACAGCGCCTCGATGGCCAGCGTCGGGTCGTTGGGCGACAGGCCGACGCGCTTGCCCAGCTTGGAGGTCATCTCATCCTCGGCAGCGGGGCGCAGGAAGCTCAAGAGGCTCCGGCCCGTGGCCTCGGGGTTGAGGAAGGCATTCTCGCGGATCGTGAGGGCAGGGGCGATGCTCTCGACGACGCGGTCGCGCGCGACGAAGCCGATGCCCGACTTCATGGCCGTGCGCGCGTTCGTCAGGTCGGGCGTAGTCCCGTCGAGGCGCACCTCGCCCGCGTGGTCGACCAGCCCGAAGAGCGCGCGGCCCACGTCCTCGTGCCCCGCGCCGCGCAGGCCGACGAGCCCCACGAGTTCCCCGCGCTGCACCTTGAACGACACGTCCTCGACGTTGCGGGTCGAGAGGTTGGCGACGGAGAGAACTTCCGCCCCCTCCTGCGCGTCCGGGCGGGCAATTTCGCGGGCCTTGCGCCCGACGATCAGGCTGACGAGGTCCTCTGCATTCGTATGGGCGATGTCGCGCATCCCGACCATCTTGCCGTCGCGCAGAACGGCGACGCGATCCGCGATCTGGAAGATTTCGTCGAGGCGGTGGGAGACGTAGATCATACCGACACCCTTGTCACGCAAGGGTCGCAATGCGCGAAACAGGCGCTCCACCTCGTCGGCGGGCAGGGAGGCCGTGGGCTCGTCGAGGACGAGGAAGTCGCATTCGACGGCCAGCGCACGGGCGATGGCGACGAGCGATTTCTCGGTCCGGCTCAGGTTGGCCACCCGCGTCGTCGGCTCGAAATCGGCCTCGACATGGGCGAGGGCGGCGCGGGCGCGGGCCTCGGTCGCGGGCCAGTCGATGCGGCCGGCGCGGCGCTCGTAGCCGATGGCGAGCGCGATGTTCTCGGCGACCGACATCCATTCGATCAGCCCGAGATCTTGGTGGATGAAGGCGACGGCCTGTTTCTGGCTGACCTTGCCGGCGACGTGCCGATAGGGCGTGCCGTCGACGAGGACGTCGCCGCTGTCGGGCGCGTGGATGCCGCCGAGCGTCTTGATGAGGGTCGACTTGCCGGCCCCGTTCTCGCCCAGGAGGGCGACGATCTCGCCGCGCTCGACCTTGAGCGACACGCCCGAAAGCGCATGGGTGCCGCCGAAGGTCTTGACGATGCTGTCGAAGAAAAGGCCATCGCTGGGCTGCATGTCATTCTCCCGGCTACGCGGCTCCACTGGCCCTCCCGCCCTTGGTTTACCGGTAACGTTGACATAGCATTCGGAGGAAGACGCAAGCTGTCAAGATATTTTGTTATCGATAACTATCGCATCACCTGATACAAGATCCGAAAGGGAGCATACGCCGGCCGATGGCCCGTAGAACAAAGGCAAACCTTGAAGACATCGCCCGCGGTGCGGGCGTCTCGAAGATGACCGTCAGCCGCGTGTTGCGCGGGGGCACGGGCTTCTCCGAGGAGACGCGCGACAAGGTCATGGCCGAGGCCGCGCGGCTCAACTACCTCCCGAATCGGCTTGCCGCGGCCTTCGGGTCGGCGGGGGCCAGCACGCTCGTTGGCGTCTGCGTGCCGCGCTTCACCTCGTCGCTCTTCGGGCAGGTTCTGGAGGCGCTCAACGCGAACTTCACGCGGCTCGGCTATCAGACCATGATCGGGAGCCACGATCAGGTGCCCGCCGACGAGGAACTCTGGATCCGCTCGCTCGCGTCATGGCAACCGGCGGGTGTCCTTCTGGCGGGCACCCGGCACACGGCGGAGACGCAGGCGCTCCTGCGCGACCTCGCCGTGCCGGTGACCGAGATCTGGGATCTCACGACCGCGCCCCTCGATATGTCCATCGGCTTCTCCCACCACGACAGCGGCTACGACATGGGCCGCTTCGTCGCGTCGCGGGGCCGGCGACGGGTCGGCTACGTCGGCGCGCTCGCCGGCGTCGACACGATGGCCCGCGCTCGGCAGGCGGGCTTCGAGGCGGCCCTGCAGGACGCGGGGGCGGCGCTCGTCGCGTCGGAAGTGATGCACGACCGGCCCGGCTTCTACGCGGGCTACATCGGGACGGAGACGATCCTGTCGCGGCGGCGCGATCTAGACGCGCTCTACTTCCACGACGACGAGATGGCGATCGGCGGTATGGCCTATCTGCGCGCCAAGGGCATTTCGGTGCCCGGTGATATCGGCGTCGCCGGCTGGGGCGCGATGGAGGCGGCGGCGATCCTGCCGCATCGGTTGACGACGACGGAGATTCCGGCCGCGCGCCTCGGCAAGCTGGCCGCGGAAGCGATGGTGATGCGCCTTCGTGGAGACGCGGTGCGGGACGTGCAGGTCCTGCCGACGCCGCTCGTTCCCGGGGCGACGGTGTGAAGGGGTGGTGCGTCCCTAGCGCCGCACGCCCATCGCATCCGGGTAGGCAATCACTCCACCGGGCCGCGCCTTGTTGAACTCCCGCATCCGGCCCAGCACGTCGACGCCGATCTGGCGGTAGAGGTCCAGCAGGTCGACGAGCACCCAGTTCTCGCGGATCAGGTCGCCCTCGACGCGCCAGAAGTCGAGCGACCGCAGCAGCACCTCCTTGCCCGGCGGTGCGATCCCCATCCAGCCCCCCTCCGAGAGCGTCAGCCGCATGTTGGGCCAGCCTGTCTCGCAAACGTAGTCGCCCTCGCCGATCCAGTGGGACATCAGGTCGCCCATCGAATCGAGCTTGCGGTCTGGCATGGCGTTGAGGAACGGGATCTGGTGCCAGTGCCGGAAGCCCGCCGTGCCGCGTGCCGTGCCGATACCCGCCGGTCCGTACCAGTTGACGCGCGGGTGCCAATGCGCGTCGAGGTTCATCACCGCGGGGTCCGGGTCGGCGGGGTGCTTGCAGAGGTCGGTCAGCATGTCGACCACGCGCTTGAGCGCCGCGCGACCGTCGCCCGCAACGGCAAGCCCGTCGCCCGACATGGGTGCCGGCGTGTTCAGATAAGCCCCGAGCTGCGGTGCCATCGGCCAGGCCCCGGCCTGCATCATCAACTCCGGAATGTCCCAGATCGCCTGAACCTCCGTCACGTGCCCCGCCTCGATGCGGAAGAACTCGTGGTAACGCATGTGGGCGAGGTGGCCCGTCGGCGGGATGTCGAGGAAGGGGGCGAGGAAGCTGCCCATGTAGCTGCCCATGCAGCCGACCCAATCGTCGCCTTGCTCGGTGGTGCCGGCCATCAGGATCATGTCGCGCCGCTCGAGGTCGGGCAGGGCGGCCAGAAGCGGGTCGAGGCATGCCTCCCGGAAGGCGGCCGGGCCTTCGAGCGTGCCGAAGGGATGGCACATGCGGAACGTGGCGTCGGGCGCGAAGGTCGCGTCGAGTGCGGCCTGCAGCGTCTCCGGTTGCGCGGTTTCCATCGCGGTCCGATAGGCGTGAAGGCGGGCCTTGAGGTCGTCGGGTGTCATCGGGGCTCCGGGCGGCTGGCGTTCGGCACAGCCTTGCCGCGCCCCACGCTGCGGCGCAACCGCGCGCACACGCGATTGCGATGGCCGCGGGTTTGACCTCCGCGTCGGATTGCGGGCAACTGCCCGTCATCAACGCCGGAGCCGCAGATGCAGACCGACCTTCCCCTGACGCGCGACCTGCTTCTGATCGGTGGCGGTCATGCCCATGCGCTCGTGATGCGGGCCTGGGGGATGGATCCGCTGCCGGGCGCGCGGCTCACGGTCATCAATCCCGGCCCGACCGCGCCTTACACGGGGATGCTGCCGGGCCATGTTGCGGGGCACTACGGACGCGACGACCTCGACATCGACCTGGTGCGCCTCTCCCGGTTCGCCGGCGCGCGGATGATCGACGGAGCCGTCGACCGGATCGAGGCCGGGGCGCAGCGCGTCCACATCCGCGACTGGGGCTGGCTCGACTACGACGTGGCCTCGATCGACGTGGGCATCACCGCCGAGATGCCCGAGATCGAGGGCTTCGCGGAGCATGGGCTGGGCGCGAAACCGCTCGGCCCCTTCGCGGCCCGCTGGCGGGCCTTTCTGGCCGAGGTGACGGACGAAAGCCGCCCGCCGCAGGTGGCCGTCATCGGCGGCGGCGTCGCGGGCGTGGAGCTGGCGCTCGCCATGGCGCACGCGATGCGCGCGGCGGGGCGGACGCCCGAGGTCTCGGTGATCGAAGCCGCGTCGGACATCACAGGCACGGGGCCAAGGGCGCGGCGGGTGCTGGGAGAGGCGATGGCCGACCTCGGAGTCATCCTGCGGCCCGGCGCGACGGTCGCGCGGATCGAGGCCGATGCCGTCGTTCTCGAGGGAGGCGGCACCGTGCCCTCGGTCTTCACCGTCGGCTGCGCGGGCGCGCGGCCGCACGGCTGGATCGCGAACACCGGCCTGCCGCTCGAAAACGGGTTCATCCGCGTCGGGCGAACCCTCGCCGTCGAGGGCCACGCCGACCTCTTCGCCGCCGGCGATTGCGCGCATATTGTCCATGCACCGCGTCCCAAGGCGGGGGTCTTCGCCGTGCGCGCGGCCCCCGTTCTGCACGCGAACCTGCGCGCGGCCCTGCAGGGGCGGCCGGGGCGGATCTTCCGGCCGCAATCGACCTACCTGAAGCTCATCTCGCTCGGCGGAAAGTCCGCGCTGGCCGAGAAGGCGGGGCTCACGTTCTCGGGGCCGGCGCTCTGGCGCCGGAAGGACCACATCGACCGCAGTTTCATGGACCGGCTGACCAGGCTGCCGGCGATGGGGCCGCCCGCGCCGCCAAAGGAACGCGCCGCGGGGGCCGAGGGCCCGAAGATGCTCTGCGCCGGCTGCGGTTCCAAGGTGGCGGGCGGGGCACTGGCCTCTGCGCTCGCCGCGATCCCCGCGGTGGCGCGGGACGACGTGCTCTCGCGCCCCGGCGACGATGCGGCGGTGTTGCGCCACGGGGCGGGGCGGCAGGTGATGACGACTGATCACCTGCGCGCCTTCACCCACGATCCGGCGCTGATGGCGCGCATCGCCGCCGTCCACGCACTCGGCGACATCTGGGCCATGGGGGCCGAGCCGCAGGCAGCCGTGGCGCAGGTGACCCTGCCGCGCCTCTCGGAGACGTTGCAGGCCCGCAGCCTGCGCGAGGTGCTCGGGGCCGCGTCGGAGGTCTTCGCGGCCGCCGGGGCGGACCTCGTGGGCGGCCATTCGACGATGGGAGCCGAAATGACCATCGGGTTCAGCGTCACGGGCCTCGCCAGCGCCCCCATCGGGCAGGACGGCGCGCGCGCGGACGACGCGATCGTGCTGACCCGGCCCATCGGCAGCGGCGTGATCCTCGCCGCCGAGATGGCCGGCGCGGCGCGGGGGCGCGACGTGCTCGATCTCTTCGCGACGATGACGCGGCCACAGGGCGATGCGGCACGCCTGCTTTCGGGCGCGCGGGCGATGACCGACGTGACCGGCTTCGGCCTTGCCGGCCATCTGATGGCGATCTGCCGGGCAAGCGGGGTCGCTGCCGAGCTCGATCTGGCGGCGGTGCCGGTCTACGGCGGTGCGCTCGATCTTTCGGCGGCAGGCCACGTCTCCTCGCTCCATGCCGCGAACCGGGCGGCGGCTCCGGTCACGGGTGGGCAGGGCGCGCGCCTGGAGCTCCTGCACGACCCGCAGACGGCCGGGGGCCTGCTCGCGGCAGTCCCGTCGGCGGAGGCGGAAGGTCTGGTCGCGGCCTTGCGCGAGGCGGGGCACGGGGCTGCCCGGATCGGGAAGTTCGTCGAGGGGATGCCGGGCGTCACCTGTCGGTGAGGGCTCTGGCGGCGCGGCACGTCGGATGGAACCGGATATCGGGAGATCCTCGGGTCGAGCCCGAGTATGACGCGGAGCCGGACGTCGCCTAGTCTGACGGCCCGGCCAGCTTCACGATCTCTTCCGCCGCCCGCGCCAGCTCCGCGTCGCTCACATCCGTCATCTCGACACTGCCGATCTCGTGGCGGGTGGCTCCGGTCGGGCGGCGATAGCGCGGGTCGTAGTGGTGCGCGATCAGCCCTTCGGCGAGGGACGCATAAGCCCCTTCGGCGGCCAGCGCATGCCAAGCGGCGATGCGGTCCGCAGGCTGATAGGGGCGCATCGTCTCGATCCGTTTGCGGAGCAGCTCCGCATCCGCGGTCAGGTCCGGATAGGTCGTCGTCAGAAACCGCGCGCGTCCGGCGAGCGGTGCGCGGAGCGTGACGACCTCGGCCGCGTTCATCGCCGTCCAGAGGGTGGGCGGCAGCAACAGGCGACCGATCGCGTTGCTCTCCGCCTCGACGAAGACGGGACGCGCCGGGTCGAGCGCCGCGATTTCCGCGGCGAGGCGGCTTTCGAACATCTTCTGCGCAGGCTGTCCACCGGGCCAGCCGCCGAAGTTCGAGCCCCGGTGGTTCGCGAGGCCTTCGAGGTCGATCACCTGCGTGCCGAGACGTGCGAGATGCTCCAGCAGTTGCGTCTTGCCGGTGCCGGTTCCCCCCTCGATCAGGACGAGGCGCAGGCCTAGCGGCATCTCGTAGAGCCGTTCCGACACCTTGCGGCGATAGGCTTTGTAGCCGCCCTCGAGGCGGGCCACGCGCCAGCCGATCTGCTCGAAGATGGTCGCGACCGAGCCCGACCGCTGCCCCCCGCGCCAGCAGTAGACGAGCGGCCGCCAGCCTCCATCGCGGTCGGCGAGCGGCCCTTCGAGTTGCGCGGCCACGTTGCGCGAGACGAGGGCCGCGCCGATCTTGCGGGCGAGGAACCGGTCCTGCCGGACGTAGATCGTGCCGACCTCGGCCCGCTCCGCATCCGACAGCGCGGGCAGGTTGATCGCGCCGGGGATATGGTCCTCCGCGAACTCGGCGGGCGAGCGGACGTCGATGACGTCGTCGAAATCGGGCGGCGCGGCGGCGGGCAGGGCGGTCAGCGTGAAATCCATGGGGGTGAGGTGCGGCGCGGTGCGCGAAAGGTCAATGTCCCGTCAGACGTTCGCGACCACGTGATCGGCGGCGATCGAGCCGTCGCGGACGCGCCGCGCGTTCGGCAGGTCGTTGGCCCCGGCCCGGGCGCGGGCGGTGTCGACGTCGAAACCGAGGTCCGTCCAGCGGCGTAGGAGCCGGTCTCGCAAGACGCCCTCGGGCACGTCGAGCATCACCGTCGCGTCCCAGAGCGGATGCAGCGCACGCCAGGGCGCTTCGTCGAGCAGCAGGTAGTTGCCTTCGACGAGGGCGATCTCGGCGGTGAAGAGGCCGCCGTTCGGCACCGTGGCGTCGGCGGCGCGGTCGAAGGTGGGAAAGGGCACGTCGCCCCCGGCCCGGATCGCGCGGACGAGGGCGAGGAGACCGGCGACGTCGAATGTTTCGGGCGCGCCCTTGCGCGCGCGGAGTCCGCGGGCATCCAGTGTCGCGTTGTCGAGGTGGAAGCCGTCCATGGGCACGACCTGCGCGGCACGTCCCGCTCGCGTCAGAGCCGCGGCGAGCGGCGCGGTCACCGTGGACTTGCCGGCGGCGGGCGGCCCTGCGACCGCGATCAGGCGGCGGCCCGGCGGGAGCGCGGCGAGGCGCTGCGCCAGTGCGGCGATCTCAGCCAAGGCGCGCGAGATAGCGCAACGCCGCCAGATACCCCTCGGTCCCGAGGCCCGCGATCACCGCATCCGCGCGGGCCGAGACGTGGGAGTGATGCCGGAAGGCCTCGCGCGCGTGGATGTTGGAGATATGCACCTCGACGACGCGGCCCTCGAAGGCGTTGAGCGCATCGAGGATCGCGATGGACGTGTGCGAATAGGCTCCGGGGTTGATGACGATGGCATCCTGCGTGCCCCGCGCCTCCTGGATCCAGTCGACGAGTTCGCCCTCGTGGTTCGACTGCCGGCAGGTGACGGGCCCGAGGCCCAGCGATTGCGCGAGGTCGGTGCAGGCCGCCTCCACATCGGCGAGCGTCTCGGCACCGTAGATCTCCGGCTGTCGCTGCCCGAGCAGATTGAGGTTCGGACCGTTCAGGATCAGCGTCTTGGTCATCGTCCCGCCTTTCGTTGACCCGTCGTAGCCGAAGGGCCGGATCATTCCAACGCCGAAACGTGTGGACTTAGGGCGCGGGATTTTCTTAGGTCCAGATTGATGCGACCGCTTGCGGGATTTGGACCGATCGTGGATTTTGAGACCGGAGGTATCGTTTGACCTATCCGACTCGTATCAGTCTTTCTGCTCGTCTTGGCCCGATCCTTGGGGATCGGACGCGGATCTCCGTCGCCGTCGAGTTGATGCACGCGATGGACGCTCCGCCGGATCGCGCCGCCGTCTGAGACGACCGGCTGCGACCAGACGCCCGCAGTCCGCTTTCCCGCATCGGCCCCGGCCACCCAAGCGAGCATCACATGAATACCACCGAGAAGGGCCGCCTGCCCGAAAAGGCCAAAGTCATCATCATCGGCGGGGGCGCGGTCGGCGTGTCGTCGCTCTACCATCTTGCCAAGCTCGGCTGGACGGATTGCCTCCTCCTCGAGCGCAACGAGTTGACCGCCGGTTCGACCTGGCACGCGGCGGGCAATTGTCCGAACTTCGCCGGCTCCTGGGCGATCATGAACATCCAGCGCTACTCTATGGCGCTTTATCGCGGTCTGGCCGAAGAGGTCGACTACCCGATGAACTACCACGTCTCGGGGACGATCCGCTACGCGCACAGCCAGGAGCGGATGGAGGAGTTCGAGCACGTCCGCGCCATGGGCGACCTCCAGGGTCTGAAGATGACCCGGATGACGATCGAGGAGATGAAGGAGAAGTACCCGATCGGCGAGACGCACGACCTCGTCGGCGGTCTCTGGGATCCGGAAGACGGCGACATCGACCCCGCGCAGCTGACGCAGGCGCTGGCGAAGGGCGCGCGGGACCTCGGCGCGAAGATCGTCCGCAACTGCCCCGTCACCGGCGTCACGCAGGCCGGCGAAGGCTGGATCGTCCATACCGAGCAGGGCGATGTCGCCTGCGACTACGTGGTCAACGCCGCCGGCTACTACGCCGCCCGCGTGGGCAAGTGGTTCGAGGAATACGGCCGCCCGCCGCTGCCGATGGTCGTCATGTCCCACCAGTACCTGCTGACCGAGCCGATTCCCGAGATCGAGGAATGGACCAAGGAACACGGCGGCAAGCTGCCGATGGTGCGCGACCCGGACATCTCCTACTACCTGCGGCAGGAGAAGACGGGCCTGAACCTCGGGCCCTACGAGCGCAACTGCGTGTCGGTCTGGACGGGCCCCGAGAACGGCGGCGAGATGCCCGAGGATTTCTCCTTCCAGCTCTGGCAGGAAGACCTCGATCGGATCGAGGACTACATCGCGGATGCGATGGAGCGCGTGCCGCCGCTGGCCACCGCGGGTGTGAGCTCGGTCATCAACGGACCGATCCCCTATAGCCCTGACGGTCTGCCGCTGATCGGGCCGATGCCGGGCGTCAAGAACGCCTACGACGCCAACGTCTTCACCTTCGGCATCGCCCAGGGCGGCGGCGCGGGCAAGGTGCTGGCCGACTGGATCGTCAAGGGCGCGCCCGACTGGGACTGCTTCGATGTCGATCCGCGCCGTTTCGGGGCCTATGCCTCCGATCCCGCCTACTGCAAGGCCAAGGCCGAAGAGGTCTATGGCCACGAGTACGGGATGCACTTCCAGCACATGCGCTGGCCCGCCGGCGCGAACATGCTGACCTCGCCCAACCACGAGACGCTCGCGGCGCAGGGCGCGCAGTTCGCGCCCTTCGGCGGCTGGGAGCGGGCGACCTGGTTCGCGCAGGAGGGGGACGACACCAGCTGGGAATCGACCCAGACCTGGAAGCGCGAGGGGCCGTGGCTGAAGCGCGTCGCCGAGGAGGTCGAGAACGTGAAGACGGGCACCGGCGTCCTCGACCTGTCGGGCTTCTCCCGCTTCGACCTCGAGGGCGAGGGGGCCGCCGACTGGCTTGCCGGTATGATTGCCGGCCGTCTGCCGAAGGTCGGTCGCATGACGCTCTGCTACTTCAACGGACCGACCGGCAAGTTCGCCACCGAGATGTCGGTGAGCCGCTGGGGTGAGGATCGCTTCACGCTGATCACCGCCGCCGTCGCGCGCGATCATGACCGCGACCTCCTCACCCACGCGATGCCCGAGGGGCTGACGCTGACCGACCGGTCGGAGGACATGTCCTGCCTGCTCGTCACCGGCCCGACGTCGCGCGACATCCTCGCGCCGATGACCGAGGGGGATCTCTCGGCCTCCTGGCTGTCGGTTCAGGAAACCACGGTCTGCGGCAAGCCGGTCCGCCTGCAGCGGGTCAGCTTTGCCGGGGAACTCGGCTGGGAAATCCATGGCGCGCGCGACGACATGCCGACGATCTACGCCACCCTGATGGAGACCGAGGCCAAGCCCTTCGGCATGTTCGCCCTCGACTCCATGCGCATCGAGAAAGGCTACCGCGCCTGGGGCACGGACCTGTCGCCCGGCTATACGCTGCGCGAGGTCGGGGCCGACCGCTTCATCCGCAAGGAGGACCGCGGGGAGGATCCGGCGCGCTGCCTGCATGTGCTGG
The DNA here is from genome assembly GCF_013404595.1 of Jannaschia marina. Classification (GTDB taxonomy): domain Bacteria; phylum Pseudomonadota; class Alphaproteobacteria; order Rhodobacterales; family Rhodobacteraceae; genus Jannaschia; species Jannaschia marina. The sequence goes on from NZ_JABVAX010000003.1 coordinate 120,421, forward strand.
TGCTCGAAGACATCGGTTACGACCCGTTGCCCATGTCGCCCATCCGGGCGGGGGGCGAGATCGTGGGCGAGGTTACCTCGGCCAACTTCGGCCATCGCGTCGGCAAGCCGCTTGCCATGGCGATGCTGCCCCGCGGCTCGGAGGGCCAGACCGTCGAGGTCGAGGTCTTCGGCCACAAGGTGAACGCGACCGTGCACGCCGATGGCGCGATGTGGGACGCTGAGAACGATCGGATCCGCGCATGACCAAGCACATCCCGAACCATGCCCGCGTCGTCATTGTCGGCGGCGGGGTCATCGGCTGTTCCGTGGCCTATCATCTGGCGAAGCAGGGCTGGAAGGACATCGTCCTCCTCGAGCGCAAGAAGCTCACCTCCGGCACCACCTGGCATGCCGCGGGCCTGATCGCGCAGCTGCGCTCGTCGCAGCCGGCGACGCGTCTCGCGAAATATTCCAATGACTTGTATGCCAAACTTGAAGCGGAAACCGGCGTCGCCACCGGCCTGCGCCACCACGGCTCCGTTTCCGTCGCACTTTCGGAGGCGCGCAAGGAGGAGCTTCTGCGGACCGCGTCCATGGCGCGCGCCTTCGGCGTGGAGGTCGAGGAACTGACGCCCGATGGCGTGCTGGAGAAGTATCCGCACATCAACCTCGACGGGGTGCACGGTGGCGTCTGGCTGCCGGGCGACGGTCAGGGCGACCCGGCCAACATCGCGCTCGCGCTTGCCAAGGGCGCGCGGCAGAACGGTGTGCAGATCGTGGAGGGCGCGCGCGTCACCGGCATGACGTCCGATCACCGCACCGTCCGTTCCGTGGAGTGGGAGGCCGATGGCGCGCAGGGCTCGATCACCTGCGAGCACGTCGTCAACTGCGGCGGCATGTGGGCCCACGAGGTCGGCAGGATGGCCGGCGTCAACGTGCCGCTCCATGCGTGCGAGCACTTCTACATCGTGACGGAGAACATCCCCGAGCTCGCCCGCCTGCCGGTGCTGCGGGTGCCCGAAGAATGTGCCTACTACAAGGAGGACGCGGGCAAGATCCTGCTCGGGGCCTTCGAGCCCAAGGCCAAGCCCTGGGGCATGGACGGCATCCCCGAGAGCTTCGAGTTCGACGAGCTGCCGCCCGATTTCGACCATTTCGAGCCGATCCTCGAGAAGGCGGTCGAGCGCGTGCCCATGCTGGCCGAGGCGGGGATCCACACGTTCTTCAACGGTCCCGAGAGCTTCACGCCGGATGACGCCTACCACCTCGGGCCGTCGCCCGAGGTGCCGAACATGTGGGTCGCCGCAGGTTTCAACTCCATCGGCATCCAGTCGGCCGGCGGAGCCGGCATGGCGCTCGCGCAGTGGATGGATGGCGGCGAAATGCCCTTCGACCTTGTCGAGGTCGACGTCGCCCGCAACCAGACCTTCCAGCGCAACCGCCGCTACCTGAAGGAGCGCGCGACCGAGAGCCTGGGTCTCCTCTTCGCCGACCATTGGCCCTTCCGCCAGAAGGAGACCGCGCGCGGCATCCGCCGCTCGCCTTTCCACGCGCAGCTTGAAGAGCTGGGCGCGGTCTTCGGAGAATTCGCGGGCTGGGAGCGGGCCAACTGGTTCGCCTGGCCGGGCGAGCCGCGGGAATACCGCTACGCCTGGGGCAAGCAGAACTGGTTCGCGAACGCGGCCCACGAACACGCCCTCATCCGCGAGAAATGCGGCTTCTACGACATGTCGTCCTTCGGCAAGATCAAGATCGACGGGCTGCACGCCGAGGCGTTCCTCAACCGCGTCTGCGGGGGGGACATGTCGGTCGAGCCCGGCAAGATCGTCTATACGCAGATGCTCAACTCCCGCGGTGGCGTCGAGGCCGACGTTACCGTGACGCGCCTGAGCGAATTCAGCTATCTCATGGTCACGCCGGCGGCGACTCTGGTGAAGGACATGGCCTGGCTGCGCCGCCACGAGGACCCGGAGGATGCCGTCTTCATCACCGACATCACCGCCGGAGAGGCTGTGCTTGCCGTGATGGGACCCGGCTCGCGCGAGGTGTTGCAGGCGATCAGCCCGGCGGACTTCTCGAACGAGGCCTTCCCCTTTGGCACCGCGCAGGACATCGACATCGGCCTGGGCCTCGCCCGCGCCCATCGCGTCTCCTATGTGGGTGAACTCGGGTGGGAGGTCTACATCCCCTCCGACATGGCCGCCCACGTCATGGAGACGCTGATCCAGGCGGAGACCGGTGCGCGCCCGGTGGGCCTGCATACGATGGACAACTGCCGCATCGAGCGCGCGTTCCGGCACATGGGCCACGACATCACGCCCGAAGATCACGTGGTTGAGGCCGGGCTGGGCTTCGCGGTGAAGACCAAGAAATCCTGCGATTTCATCGGGAAGGACGCCGTTCTTAAGAAGCGCGAGGAAGGGCTGAAGCGCCGGATGCTGCAGTTTCGGGTGACCGACCCGGAGGTGATGCTCTACCACAACGAGCCGATCGTGCGCGACGGCAAGATCGTCGGTCATATCGCCTCGGGGGCCTATGGCCATACGCTCGGCGGGGCCATGGGGCTCGGCTACGTGCCCTGCGAGGGCGAGAGCATCGACGACAGCCTGTCGTCCACCTACGAGATCGAGGTTGCAGGGCGGCGCGTCGCGGCGGAGGCGTCGTTCAGGCCGATGTATGACCCGAAGGGCGAGCGGCTGAAGATGTAAGATGGCGGTGCGAGGGGCCAGCCCCTCGCGCTCCCCGGAGTATGTCCGGCAGGAAGACGGAGAGGCGGTGCCGTTCGTGCGGCCGCCTTTTCTATATATCGAAAAAGACTGTCTCGTCAGCGCCCTGAAGGGTGATCTTAATGTTGTAGCCCTCGGGGGTCGCGGCGGCGATCAGCGTGTCACGGCGGCTTTCGGGGACGCGCGAGAGCACGGGGTCGGTCGCGTTCTCCGGGGCATCCGGAAAGTAGACACGGGTCTGCAGGGCGAGGCCGATGCCGCGCGCCGCGATCCAGAGCGTGACATGCGGGGCCTGACCGTCGAGGGCTCCGGGGCGCAGCGTCTCGAAACGGAAGCGGCCCGCAGTGTCGCAGGTCGTCCGCCCCCAACCGGTGAAGGCCGGATCCCGCGCGGGGCAGTGACCGGCCGCATCCGCCTGCCACATCTCGACGAGCGCATCCGTGACCGCGGCACCGGACCCGTCGCGGATCTCACCCGTCAGAACCATCCTCGTCCCTTCGGCACCGTCGCCGACCATGCGTGCGCCGAGGTCGCCGCCGAACATCGGCAGCCCGGCCGCATTCGGCGCAAGCCCGATGTGGAGGTAGGGGCCCGCGGTCTGGCTGGCGCTTTCGCGGGTCATGGGCGGCCCTCGAAGGGCGTGGCGTCGAGGCCCCGCAAGGTGATGTCGAAACGCCAGGCGCGGGCGTCGAAGGGGATCGTCGCGTCCATGTCGAGGCGCGCGGTCAGCCGGTCGATGGCGCGCGCGTCGGGCACGGACTGCACGATCGGGCAGAGCGCGATATGGGGGTCGCCCTCGAAGTACATCTGCGTGACGAGGCGCTGCCCGAACGCGGCCCCGAAGACGGAGAAGTGGATATGCGCGGGTCGCCAGTCGTTCCCGCCGTTGGGCCAGGGGTAGGCCCCGGGCCGGATCGTGCGGAACGCATAGGCCCCCTGCGCGTCGGTCAGGCAGCGCCCGCAGCCGCCGAAGCCGGGGTCGAGCGGTGCGGTGTAGCCGTCGTTTCGGTGCCTGTAGCGCCCGCCCGCGTTGGCCTGCCAGATCTCGATAAGGGCTTGCGGCACGGGCCGGCCGCCCTCGTCCCGCAGGTGCCCGGTGACGATGATCTGCTCGCCGATCGCGCCGCCTGGGCCGAAGTTGCGCGTCAGGTCGGCGTCGGTCGGTCCGATCAGGTCATGGCCGAAGACGGGCCCCGTCTCCTCCGACGCGGTCGAAGGAAGTTGGATCGGCGCGTGCCGCGGGCTGCGCAACGCGGTGCTGCGATAGGCGGATGCGTCGGCCGGCGGGTGCAGGCCGGTGGCGCGCGTGCGCAGGCGGCCGGTGAAGACGCCGCTCACTCGGCCTCCATTTCGGCAAGGGTTTTACGGATGAGCTTCAGCGCATGGTTGGCGCGCGGAACGCCGGCGTAGATGGCGACATGCTGCATCGCCTCGGCCAGATCGCTGGCGCTCGCGCCTGTCCGGACGGTGGCGCGGACGTGCATCGGGATCTCGTCGAAATTGCCGAGCGCGGCGAGAAGGGCGAGCGTGAGCATCGACCGCTCCCGCAGGCTGATGGCGTCCGACGCCCAGACGGTGCCCCAGGCCCCCTCGGTGATGAGATCGCGAAACGGCGCGTCGAGCGCACTGGCCGCAGCCTCCGTCCGGTCCACATGGGCGTCGCCCAGCACGGCGCGGCGCGTGGCCTCGCCCGTCTGTCGTCGATCGGTCATGGCGGCATTGATCCCGCGCCTTGGCGGCAAGGCAAGGGAAATCGCGAGTTCGTGCGCCCGTGCGCGGCGGTCACGCGGACGTGCGGTTGACTGTGCCCTTCCCGTGACCATGCTGTCATGCAGGGACGGGATCGGAGAACGACGGGTGTTCGGCAAAAGGTCTTCTGAACGCGAGATCCGCGCGGGTCTGCCGGTGCTCTATCCGCGGCTGTGGAGGTTCGCGCTGATCCTGTCGTCGAGCCGGGATGCGGCCGACGACCTCGCGCAGGCGACCTGCCTTCGCGCGCTCGACAAGGCCGCGGGCTACACGCCGGGCACGCGGCTCGACAGCTGGCTCTTCAAGATGGCGCAGCGGATCTGGCTCAACGAGTTGAGGTCGCAGGCCGTGCGTCGGGGCGGGGGCCTGCAACCGGTGGAGGACATCGCCCTGCCGGATCCCGGGCCGGGCGCGGAGACGAATATTCTCGTGGGCCAGGTGTTGTCCCGCATATCGGCCCTGCCCGAGGCGCAGCGGGCAAGTGTCACACTCGTCTACGTGGAGGGCTTCAGCTATGCCGAAGCGGCGGAGATCCTGGAGGTTCCGATCGGGACGATCATGAGTCGGCTGTCGACGGCCCGCCGCAAGGTATCCGAGGCGATGGAAGATGCGAAGACGGGGACGAGCTAGACCATGCGCGACTTCACCGACGAGGAGTTGACCGCCGTTCTGGACGGCGAGGCCGGGGCCGCACTGGCGCGGGACGTCGAGGCGGCCGTGGCGTCCGACCCCATGCTTGCGGCGCGGATGGAGCGGCTCGCCGGGCTGACCGAGGGCCTGCCGGGGGCGATGGACCATCTTCTGTCGGCGGCCCCGGCGATGCCGGACCTGCCGCCCGAGCAGGCGATGCGGCCCGTCATCGGCCGGGCGCAGGGCGCTGCCGTCGCGGTGGCGGCGGTCATCGGGATCGGCCTTGGAAGCCTTCTGCCGGCGACGATCGCCCGCGACGCCGCCGAGCCGGGCTGGATGGACGACGTAGCGTCCTATCAGGCCCTCTACGTGCCCGAGACGCTGGCCATGGCGGCTCCGGCACCCGATGTCGCGGAGGCGCAGCTGGCCGGTCTCGGCACGCGCCTCGGGCGCGACCTGTCGGGTGCGCTCGCCGAGACGGATCTCGCGTTCCGGCGCGGGCAGATGCTGGGCTACGAGGGGCGGCCCCTGATCCAGCTGGCCTACGTCGGCCCGGCCGGTACTCCCGTCGCGCTCTGTATCGTCGCCCAGCCCGACGCCGAAGATCGCCCCACGACGGCGACGGTCCTCGAAGGGATGGCCGCCGCGCATTGGGTCGACGGCGGCTATGGCTTCCTGCTGATCGGCGGGGAGGACCGGGATCTGATCGCCGCCGCGGCCGAGCGCTTTCGCGCCGCGCTCTGACGGGGCCACGGACATGAAAAAGGCGGCCCCGGAGGCCGCCTTTTCCGTTCGATACTCGCGGGTCGCGCCCGCCGCTCTCAGCAGGAGTAGTAGAGCTGGTACTCGACCGGGTGGGGCGTGTGCTCGTAGGCGTAGACCTCGTCCCACTTGAGCGCCATGTAGCCCTCGATCTGGTCCTTGGTGAACACGTCGCCGGCGATCAGGAAGTCGTGATCCTTCTCGAGCTCCTCCAGCGCCTCGCGGAGCGACGCGCAGACGGTCGGAATCGCGGCCAGTTCCTCGGCGGGCAGGTCGTAGAGATCCTTGTCCGACGGGTCGCCCGGGTGGATCTTGTTCTTGATCCCGTCGAGGCCGGCCATCAGCAGGGCCGCGAAGCAGAGGTAGGGGTTCGCCGACGGGTCGGGGAAGCGGGCCTCGACGCGCTTGGCCTTCGGGCTCTCCGTCCACGGGATTCGGACGCAGCCCGAGCGGTTGCGGGCAGAATAGGCGCGCAGCACGGGGGCCTCGAAGCCCGGTATCAGGCGCTTGTAGGAGTTGGTCGAGGGGTTCGTGAAGGCGTTGAGGGCCTTCGCGTGCTTCAGGATGCCGCCGATGAAGAAGAGCGCCTCTTCCGACAGGTCGGCGTATTGGTCGCCGGCGAAGAGCGGCTTGCCGTCCTTCCAGATCGACATGTTGACGTGCATTCCCGTGCCGTTGTCGCCCGCGATGGGCTTCGGCATGAAGGTCGCCGACTTGCCGTAGGCGTGGGCGACGTTGTGGATGACGTACTTGTACTTCTGCAGCTCGTCGGCCTGCTTCGTCAGGCTGTCGAAGATGAGGCCCAGCTCGTGCTGGCAGGACGCGACCTCGTGGTGGTGCTTGTCGACCTTCATGCCGATGCGCTTCATCGTGGAGAGCATCTCGGAGCGCAGGTCCATGGCACCGTCGGTCGGGTTGACGGGGAAGTAGCCGCCCTTGACGCCCGGGCGGTGACCCATGTTGCCCATCTCGTATTCGGTGCCGGTGTTCCAGGCGGCGTCGGCCGCGTCGACCTCGAAGCCGACCTTGTTCATCGAGTTCGAGAAACGCACGTCGTCGAACAGGAAGAACTCGGCCTCGGGACCGCAGAAGAACTTGTCGCCGATGCCCGAGGAGACGAGATAGGCCTCGGCCTTCTCTGCGGTACCGCGCGGGTCGCGCTCATAGGCTTCGCCGGTGTCGGGTTCCACGACCGAGCAATGCACGCAGACGGTCTTCTCGGCGTAGAAGGGGTCGACGTAGGCGCTGTCGATGTCGAGCATCAGCTTCATGTCCGAGGCTTCGATCGACTTCCAGCCGGCGATCGACGAACCGTCGAACATGAAGCCTTCCTCGATGAAGTCCTCGTCCACGAGGTCGGCCATCACGGTGACGTGCTGAAGTTTGCCGCGCGGATCGGTAAAGCGGATGTCGACGTATTCGACGTCTTCGTCCTTGATGAGTTTCGTCAGGGCGTTTGCCATGATTTCCCTTTCCCTTGGTAATCTCGTGTCTGGTGTCAGATCGCGTCGTCGCCGGTCTCGCCGGTGCGGATGCGGATGGCCTGCTCGACGGGGGAGACGAAGATCTTGCCGTCCCCGATCTTGTCGGTGCGCGCGGCGGCGATGATCGCCTCCACCGCCGGCTCGACCAGATCGTCGGAGAGGACGACCTCGATCTTCACCTTCGGCAGGAAGTCGACCACGTATTCGGCCCCGCGGTAGAGTTCGGTGTGGCCCTTCTGGCGGCCGAAACCCTTGACCTCGGTCACCGACAGGCCCTGGATTCCCATGTCCTGAAGGGCCTCCTTCACCTCGTCCAGTTTGAACGGTTTGATGATGGCCTCGATCTTCTTCATGCGCAGGATCCTCCCGAAGTCTTGCCGACGGCTTCGCAGTCTGGACGCGGGGCGACAATCGCATAGGCTCGGCGGGGCAGGGTTGCGCCGGTGGAATCCCGACGACGCGATCAATGTTTGGGCGATGCGATTAAAAAACAGGCGTTTGGCGAAGATATGTCGAAACCCGTTCTCACGAGCGACGAGATGCGCGCCCTCGAACGCGGTGCGATGGACGCGGGCACGGTCACCGGAGAGGCGCTGATGGAGCGTGCGGGGCAGGGGGCGGTCGAGGCGATTCTCTCGGAATACCCCGTCCTCGCCGACGGGCCCCATCGCGCCGTCGTCCTCTGCGGGCCGGGCAACAACGGAGGCGACGGGTTCGTCGTCGCGCGCCTTCTGGCGGCGCGCGGATGGGACGTGGAGACGTTCCTCTGGGGCGATCCGGCCCGCCTGCCGCTCGACGCGCGCACGAACCACGATCGCTGGCGCGACATCGGCCCGGTGCACCCTTTCCCGCCGCAGCAGGACCCGCGCGACGCGCGCCTCGCCCGTCACCCGGACCTCTGGGTCGATGCGATCTTCGGCATCGGCCAGACCCGCGCGCTGCCGGAGGCGGTGACGTCGATGCTGCATCGCGTCTACTACGAGCGGAACTGGTGCCGCGCGCCGGTGGTGGCGATCGACGTCCCGACCGGCCTCGACGCGGACACGGGCGCGGAGCTTCAGCCGTTCTTCCTCGCCGCCGATCTCACCGTGACCTTCCATACGGAGAAACCCGGTCACCGGCAGGGTGCGGGGCCCGGGCGTTGCGGCACGGTCCGGGTCGTGGACATCGGGCTGTGACGACGACGATCCTCGAAGGCACCTTGCCGGATGATCTGCGTCGAGCCGTCCTGAAGTCCGGGTCGGGCCACAAGTTCGACCACGGCGCGGCGCTCGTCCTGACCGGCGGCTTCGGGCGCACGGGGGCGGCGCGGCTGGCGGCGCGGGCCTGCCTGCGGATCGGGGCGGGGCTGGTGACCTGCGCCGCTCCCGGCTCCGCGCTCCTCGAGTGCGCGACGCAGCTGACGGCGGTGATGCTGCGCCGCTGCGACGGCGGGGCCGACCTTTTGGCGCTGCTCGACGACCGGCGGTTCAACGCGCTCTGCCTCGGGCCGGGGCTCGGGCTCGACGAGAGGGCGGCGGGCCTCCTCGATGTGGCGTTGGCGTCGAAGCGTGCAGCGGTCCTCGACGCCGACGCGCTGACGCTCCTCTCCAGGCGGGCGGACCCCTTCGCGGGGCTCCACGACCGCTGCGTTCTGACCCCGCATGGCGGCGAGTTCGCCCGGCTCTTCCCCGACCTCGCGGCGCAGGCGGAGACCGACAAGCCCCGGGCGGTGCGGAATGCGGCGGAGCGGGCCGGCTGCGTCGTTCTGCTCAAGGGGGCGGAGACGGCGGTGGCCAAGCCCGACGGTCGGACCTGGCTTCATCGGGCCGACGGCGACCGGGCCGTGCCGTGGCTCGCGACGGCGGGCGCGGGGGACGTGTTGGCCGGTCTCATCGCCGGCCTGCTGGCACGGGGAGGCACCCCGGCCGAGGCGACGGTGGCGAGCGTCTGGCTGCATGTCGAGGCCGCGGTTCGCGTCGGCCCGGGGCTCATCGCCGAAGACTTGCCCGAGGCGCTGCCGGCTGTGCTGCGGGCTCTGCGGCCCGACTAGACGCGCACCGCCGAGAGCGCGCCCGAGACCAGCTCCAGCCCGTCCACGTAGAGGGCCGAGGGCGTGTCGAGCACCAGACACCAGAGGGCGCTTCCGTCCGAGACGTCGGACCGGATGATCGCACCGTCCACGAGACGCTGCGCCGCGACGCGGGCCTCCTTCGCGCCGAAGATCGCCTTCGCGCGCCAGTCGCGCAGGACGACCGGTTGATCCCGTGGCAGGAGGACGTCGCGCTCCGGACGTCCGCGCCCGAGCGCATGGGCCGGAAGGCGCACCATCGGCGCGCCACGCGGCGCGTCGACGCGGATCGCCTCGCGCACGACCGCCATGCCGTGGTCGCGCGTGATGACGCGGTCGCCGGCCGCGACGCTCTCGACGGGCACTTCGCCCTTGGCGGTCAGGATGCGGCTGCCGGCCGGAAGGGCGTGGCGCAGGCTCTGGTCGGCCAGGACCGGCACGCCGAGCGGAGCCGGCGGGGGGGGTAGGATATTCATCTGCTGCTCGTGCGATTGTTCGCTTGTTATGCCTCGAGCCTAGGACGTGCCCCGCGCGCGGTGCAGCCTTTTTCTGCCATCTCCGGCGATCGGCGGGCTTCGATGTGTCGCCCCGGTGAGGGTTGCCACAATTCGGACATGAAAAAGACCCGGACGCGCCTGCATCCGGGTCGACGTCGCGACCTGCCAGTCGGGAAACGTATCGGGTTGGCGTCAGCCCGCCGTCGAAATGTCGACGATGCCGTCCTCGGTGCGGCCGACCGGCGTTTCGAGGCCGTTGGCGTAGACGGTCAGCGGCGTGCCGAAGTCGAGGCGGAAGAAGTCCGCCTCTCCGAAGGCCGCGATCTGCTTGCCGTCGGCCAGGCGACGGGCGGGGACGAGGGCGGCACCGGCATCGAAGAGCGCTTCGGCGCGCCAGTCGCGCACGGCGATGTGCTGATCGCAGGCGACGGTCGTGTCGCGCTCGGGCCGGCCGAGGCCCAGGCTGTCGGTCCGGATGGAGCAGGCCGCGGCCGTCAGGCCGGTCACGGCCTTGAGGACGGACATGCCGCGCTCGCGGGTGATGACGCGGTCGCCGGCCCGCAGGTGTTCGACGGGGACTTCGCCCCGGGCGGTCAGGATCACGGTGCCCCGGGCGATGCCGCCCTTGATCGTTTGCGCGACGACGACGGCGGCGTCGGTCTTCGCAAGGGTTTCGGCATTCTGGCGGAGCTGGACGGTCATGGCAGTGATCCTGTCGGTATGGCTTTGGCAGTAAAAGTTACCTGATGGTTAATTGGGGCACGATCTGGGCAAGATGCGGGACTCTTCTGGGCCTTTCCTGTCGAATTGACCGGTGCTACTGCGACATCAGTGCGGGTGTGGCGGAACTGGTAGACGCACCAGATTTAGGATCTGGCGCCGCAAGGCGTGGGGGTTCGAGTCCCTTCACCCGCACCACAGGTTTCTCGCGTCGACCGTCATGGTCGGGCCTGACCCGGCCCGTGCGCTGGTCCGGATCGGGAAATCCTCGGGTCGCGCCCGAGGATGATGCGCAGCGGCCCGGCGGGTCTTGACCTTCCCCGGCGTCATGGGGCCATTGGACGTCGAGGGGATGGAGGGCCGGATGCGCGACGACATGATCGAGATTTTCGAGGCCGGTGTGCGGCGGGCGGATCCGGCGGCGGCGGTGACCGACGCGCTGCCTGAGGTGACCACGCCCGATCTGATCGTCGCTCTCGGCAAGGCGGCGATCGCCATGGCGCGCGCCGCGCTCACGCGCTTCCCCGGCACGCCCTGCCTCGTGGTCACGAACCCGGAGAACGCAGCGGAACTCGACGGCGCACGCGTGATTCTCGGTGGTCATCCCGTGCCCGACGCCGGCAGCGCCGAGGCCGGTACAGCCGTCCTCGATGCCGTGGAGAGGTTGACCGAAGGGCAGCGCTGCCTCGCGCTCATCTCGGGCGGCGGTTCTGCGCTGGCGGTGGCACCGGCACCGGGCGTCACGCTCGAGGAAAAGGCCGAGGTCTCGCGCTTGCTGCTGGGAGCCGGTCTTGATGTCACGGCGATGAACCTCGTGCGTCAGAACCTCAGTCGGCTGAAGGGCGGGGGCCTCGCCCGGACCTGCGCGCCTGCGACGATGCAGGCGCTCATCCTCTCCGATGTCGTGGGCGACGATCTGGCCGCGATCGCCTCGGGCCCGACGGTGCCACCCCTCGGACCGCCCTTGCAGGCGCGCGCGGTGCTGGAGCGCGCCGACCTCTGGGGGCGCATCCCCGAAAGCTGCCGTCGCGCGCTCGCACGGGACGTGGCGGAGCCGGTGCCTCCCGTCGAGACCCGGCTGATCGGTTCGAACCGGCTCTCGGCCGAGGCGATGCTGGCCGCGGCACCCGGGGCCACGCTCGACCCCGTCCCGCTGGAGGGCGACGTGGCCGAGGCGGCCGCGCGCGTCGCGGGCCGCGCGGCCGATGGCCCGGCGCTCACGCTCTGGGGCGGGGAGACGACCGTGGTGCTGCGCGGCGACGGGCGCGGCGGCCGCAACCAAGAGCTCGCCCTTCGCGTGGCGCGCGCCCTTGACGGATTGGGGCGGCCCTGGGCGTTCCTCTCGGGCGGCACCGACGGGCGCGACGGCCCCACGGATGCCGCCGGGGCGCTGGTCGACGACGGAACGCTGGCGCGGATCGCGGCGGCGGGCTTCGACCTCGACGCGGCGCTTGCACGCAACGACAGCTATCCATTGCTCGCGGCGGCGGGCGACCTTCTGATGACGGGCGGGACGGGCACCAATGTCGCCGACCTGCAGATCCTGCGCGTCGGCTGACGGGGGCTGACAGCCGCGCGGCGGATGCTATGTCTGCGGACATGATTATCCGCTCCCTTCTCTTCCTTGCCGTGGCCGGTGCCGCCGCCGGCGCGGCCTACGTTCGCTTCGCGCCCATGGACGCCACGGCCTGGCACGTCGATCCCGCGACGGTGACGCGCAGCGGCAAGCCCAACGACTACCTCGTCTCCGAGGGCGGCGACCGCGCGCCGGTGATCGTGACCGGCGCGACGCCCGAGGCCGCGTTGGCGCAGCTCGATGCGATTGCCACGGCGGAGAAGGGCGTGACCCGGCTCGCCGGCAGCCCGCAAGACGGTCACGTCACCTACGTTCAACGGACGCCGCTCATGGGCTACCCCGATGCGATTTCGGTCACGGCGACGGCCGCGGGCGAGGACGTGGCGCTGCGGCTCTACAGCCGGTCGCGCTTCGGCCATTCCGATCTCGGGGTTAACGAGGCCCGGGTCGAACGCTGGCTCGCCGCCGTCGGGGAGTGAGCCGTCCTACTGTGCCCAGTCGAAGGCGTAGCTGCGCAGATCGAGCTGCGCGTTGCCGCCGCCGAAGTTCCAGCCGCCGAAATCCTCCCCGAACTCGATGTAGGCGGGGCCGACCCCCGGGGGGATGCCTTGCGACGGCATCATCGTGCCGCCGAGATGGTTCGGTCCGAACCCCTTGGCCCAATCGAGGATCTCGAAGGTGTCCGGGTCAAAGGCGTCGACATAGCCGCCCGAGTTCACATCCCAGCTCGCCACCGGCTTCTTGCCGGCGTTCGGGTCATTCGCCCGGGCGGTGGCGAGGATCGTGCGGGTCACGCGCCGCCCCGCCTCCGGTCGCGTCAGCGCCCAGTCGCCGTGGAAGCGCCATGTCGCCAGAGCGGATCCCCCGTCGAGCCAGCCGGGGCGCGGCACCCCGCGCAGGATGGCCAGATCGTGGGTTTCCGGCACGGGGCAGGGCGGGCCGTCGAACTCGTCTTCCGTGAGCGGCACGACGGCCCAGGCGAGGTCGAGGATGTCCCACATTCGATGCAGGCGCGGATGCGCCCCGCGCGCCTGCTCCCAGAGGACGCGCAGATCGGCGTCGGCCGGCGCTGTCGCCTCCGGCGACAGGATGACGTCCCGGACGCCCGGGGTGATGACCGGCCCGCCGTCGTTCTGATCTGCCGGGGTGCCGAAGAAGGCGATCGCGTGGACGTCGCTGCCCGGCGCGGCATAACCCTCCGGCAGTCGCAGGGTGAAGCCGTGCTGCATCGGATAGCCGGTGTTCGGGTCGAGCGGCCACTGGCCGGGCGCGATCCCGGGTGGCAGGCCGAAGCACCAGCCGAGCGCGTCCGGGTGGTCGCGCCGCGCGGTGGGCGAAAGTTCGAGATCCCAGGCTTTCACGTCATGTCCTTTTTTCGTCCGCATCCCATGCGAGCCGTACGTCGGACAGCCCCTCCTCGTTGTCGCCCTCCGAGCGGGCGATCTCGCGGAAGCCGGCGGTGGCGTAGAAGGTTCGTGCCGGCATGTTCGCGCGGAACGTCCAGAGCGTGACGCGTTCCTGCCCCGCCATCGCCGCCGCGAGGAGCATCCGGCCGTGTCCGCGCCCGCGAGCCATGGCACGGACGTAGAGCGCGGTCACGACCGTTTCGTCGCGTAGGCAGAATCCCGCGATGCCTTCCCCGTCCTCCGCCACCCAGCCCGGGCAGGCCGCCAGGCGTCCGCGCCAGAACGTCAGCATCGCGTCGTCGGAGTGCAGCCGCGGCATCCAGGGCGTCGCTTCGATCCACTCCGCGAGGATCGCCACGCAGGCTGCCGCGTCGCCGGTCCTGGCAGGGCGGATCGGCATCATCAGTAGGGCAGCGGATGCGCACGGTTCAGATCGTCGATTGCCGCGACCAGCTCGTCGGACAGCACCATGTCCTGCGCCTTGAGCCCGTGTTCGAGCTGCGTCACCGTCGTCGCGCCGAGGATCGCGGAGCAGGCGAAGGGCCGCGTCTGCAGCCACGCAAGCGCCATGTGCACCGGGTCGATGTCGTGTTCCGCGGCGAGCCGCAGATAGGCGTCGACCGTGTCCTCGACCCGATCGGACCAGCGCCCGCCGAGATCGCCGTTGATCGCCTTGCGGGATCCGTCGGGGACGGCCCCGTTCTGGTATTTGCCGGTGACGAGGCCGGTGGCGAGCGGCGAGAAGGCGAGCATGGTGACGTTCTCGTGGGTCATCATCTCGGTCAGGTCCGTATCGGCCAGCCGGAAGAGCAGCGAATATTCATTCTGTATCGAGACGGGCCGCGCCGGGCCGTCGTCGCCCTCCTCGTCGCTGGCGAGCATCAGCCACTGGTCCATGCCCCAGGTGCCCTCGTTCGAGAGGCCGAATGCGCGGATCGTACCGCGCTCGACCTCGCGCTCCAGCGCGCCCATGCAATCTGCCATGTTCTGCAGGATGGCCGCGCGCTCCCCCTCCGGACGGTAGCTCCAGTACTTGCGGAACTGGAAGCTGCCCCGGTTCGGCCAGTGAAACTGATAGAGGTCGATCACCTCGGACTTCAGGCGTTTGAGCGATCCCTCGATCGCCTCCGGGATACTCCCGCCGGTGATCGGCGCGCCGTCGCGTGCGTGCGAACCCTCCCCGGAGTGCTTCGTCGCGATCCGGAGCCGCCCGGCGTTGCCCTTGGCACCCCAGTTGCCGACGATCTCCTCGGTCAGTCCCAGCGTTTCCGCACGCACCGGATTCACCGGGTACATCTCGGCGGTGTCGAGCCAGGTCACGCCGGCATCGGCGGCCACGTCCATCTGGGTGTGGGCCTCGGCCTCCGGCGTCTGGGTGCCGAAGGTCATCGTGCCGAGCATGATCTCGGAAATCGTATCGTGGCGGCCAAGGGGCACGGTGCGCATGGATCATCCTCTCGTCAGATGCGGCGTTGATGCGCGTGCCCGCGCCGAAGGTCCAGCCCGCGGCGTTCAGAGATCGAGGTCGAGCCACACCGGGACGTGATCCGACGGTTTGTCGCGACCGCGCATCTCCGACTGGATCGTGCAGTCGCGCATCCGGTCGGCGATGGCGGGCGAGAGGAGGAAGTGGTCGATGCGGATGCCGTCGTTCCGGTTCCAGGCCCCCGCCTGATAGTCCCAGAAGGAGTAATGTCCGGCTGCCTGCGTGCGCGCCCGGAAGGCCTCGGTCAGCCCGAGGTTCAGGAGACGCCGCCAGGCTGCCCGCGTCTCGGGCAGGCCGAGCGCGTCCTTTTCCCAGGCCTCGGGGCGTTTCGCGTCACGGGCGTCGGGGATCACGTTGTAGTCGCCCGTCATCAGGAAGGGCGTCTCCTCGGCCAGAAGCGCCTTCGCCCGCGCTTCCAGTCGCGCCATCCACGCGAGCTTGTAGTCGTACTTCGGCCCCGGCGCGGGGTTTCCGTTCGGCAGGTAGAGACCGCAGACGCGCACCGCACCGTTCTCGCCGATGACAGTGCCCTCTATGTAGCGTGCCTGTTCGTCGTCCGTGTCACCGGGCAGGCCGCGCGTGACGTCCTCCACGGGCGTCTTCGAGAGGAGCGCGACACCGTTGAAGCCCTTCTGTCCGTGTGTATGCAACGCGTAGCCCGCGTCTTCGGCAACCTCGCGGGGGAAATTCTCGTCGACGGACTTGATCTCCTGCAGGACGGCGACGTCGGGCGCGTCCTCCCGGAGCCAGGTCGCCACCGTCTCGTAGCGGGCCTTGATGCCGTTGATGTTGTAGGTGGCGATCTTCATGGGCGGCCCTCCGGTCTTGGCCCCGGTCTAGGGCAGGGGCGCGGGCCTGTCACGGGGCGCCGACCGCGTCGAGAACATGCGCCACGCGCGGCGCGCAGGGCAGGCCACCGGCGCGCACCTCGGCCACCGGCACCCAGCGGGCATCCACCGCGTCGTCGGCGGCGACGGGTGCCCCGGACACATAGGTGCATCGCACTGCCGCCAGGAGGTAGTGGACGCGGACGGCTCCGCCCTCGTCGTGTTCGATCACGTCGACATTCGTCAGGTAGCCTGCGGCTTGCGCCACGACGCCCGTCTCCTCCAGCAGTTCGCGCTCGGCGGCTTCGAGCGCGGTCTCCCCGAGTTCCACGTGGCCCCCGGGGAACCCCCAGAGACCGGCGTTCGGAGCCTTGCCGCGCTGGACGAGGAGGACGGCATCGCCGCGCTGCACGACGGCGATCGCCCCGAGCTTCGGTCGGTCGGTCATGCGGCGCTCCTCCTCGGGCGGACAGCGGCGACGACGTTCACCCGAGCAGCTTGTCGGCCCGCTTCTTCACGAGCACCGTGCGCAGGTCGTGCATTGCCATCAGAAGGCGGTCGGTCACCATGTCGAGCTGGTCCTCGGTCGCGCGGGACTGAGCCCAGTGCGCCGTCAGGTTCAGGTGATCGACGGCGCGCAGAATGTCGTCGACGTCGCGCGCGGCGAGTTCCGCCGTCCGCGCCTCCATCCACGCCGCGATCGCGGCCTCGTCGTCGGGGGTCAGCAGCGTGTCGCCCTGCGGCTTCACCTGACCGTTGTTGATGTTGACCGTCGCGATCTGATCGAGCTCCAACCGCCGCTGCCGGTTCTCCGCATCGACGCGGAACACGAGAGCGCCGTTGTCCTTGACGCGGAAGTAATAGGGGGGAAGGCCGCCATTCGTCACTCGTATATCCTCCGTCCGCTTTCGATCAGGCTCGTCTCGTATTCCGTGCAGAAAATGACGGTTCGCTCGCCCGGGTCGTAGAACGCGTTCGCTTCGCCGCAGTTCTCGACCCGGATGTCGAGCGGAGCGGCGAGTTGCAGCATTTCGTTGAGTGCCGTGACCTCTTCGGTCAGGACCGCGCCGATCCGGCCCGGCGGGTCGGGCTGCAGGCGCAGCGTATCTCCGGGGCCCCGCTCCATCGCCACGTCGAGGACGCCGCCCCAGGCCGCCCGCGCCTGATCGAACTCCTCGGGGCAGAAGTCCGCCCTCTCCTCGGGCAGTCCCATGTCGACGGCGTAGTCGATCCGTTTGTCGGGGTCCGCGCCGTAGAACAGGCAGACCGTATTGTAGAACCGCTGCTCGTCGGGGCCGTGCGTGCTCCACCACGACGGTCCCTCGCCGTTCTCGGCCCGTACGATTGCGTCGTCCTCGAAGAGGAGCGCAAAGTCGTAGGCGAGGTCCAGCGCCGTTTCCTGGGCCCAGGCCGCTTCCGCAAGGATGACTGCGAAGACGTCCGCGGCGTCTTCTTCCTGGGCGAAGATCGGCACTTCCTCGATGTGGATCAGGGCATGACCGAGTTCATGGTAGAAGATCGAAAGCACGTTGCCCTCGACGAAGGCCTCGACGTCGGGCGTCTCCTCGGCGGCGATGGGGGCGCCCAGAACGGCCAGGACGCCGAAGGCACCGATCGACGCTCTCACACCAGCCCCTCGCAGAACCGCTTGATGCGGGTGCAGGCTTCGGTCAGTGCCTCCTCCGAGGTGGCATAGCTCACCCGGAAGTGCGGGCTGAGGCCGAAGGCCGCGCCGAAGACGACGGCCACACCTTCCTCCTCCAGAAGCGCGGTCGCGAAGGTCTCGTCGTCGGTGATCTCCACGCCGCCGGAGCTCGTCTTGCCGATACAGCCGGCGATCGAGGGGTAGACGTAGAACGCGCCCTCGGGCTTCGGACAGGTGATGCCGGGGCAGGCGTTGAGCCCACCGACCACGAGGTCGCGCCGCCCCTTGAAGAGCGCCTGGTTCGGACGGATGAACTCCTGCGTGCCGTCGAGCGCCTCGACGGCGGCATACTGGCTGATCGAGCAGGGGTTCGACGTCGACTGCGACTGCACCTTGCGCATCGCCGCGATCAGCTCCTCCGGGCCGGCGGCATAGCCGATGCGCCAGCCCGTCATGGAATAGGCCTTGGAGACGCCGTTCATCGTCAGCGTGCGGCCATAGAGCGCGGGCTCCACCTGCGCCGGGGTGGCGAAGACGAAGTTGTCGAAGACGAGGTGTTCGTACATGTCATCGGTCAGGATCCAGACCTGCGGATGACGCAGGAGCACGTCGGTCAGCGCCTTCAGCTCGTCGGCCGAATAGGCCGCGCCCGTCGGGTTCGACGGCGAGTTGAAGATGAGCCACTTCGTCTTGGGCGTGATCGCGGCTTCCAGCGCCTCGGCCGTGATCTTGAAATTCGTCTCGATCCCGGCGGCCACGGTCACGGGCTCCCCCCCGGCCAGCAGCACCATGTCGGGATAGCTGACCCAGTAGGGTGCGGGGATGATGACCTCGTCGCCGGGGTTCAGCGTCGCGACGAGCGCATTGTAGAGTACCTGCTTGCCGCCGCCCGAGACGGTGACCTGCGCGGGCCGATAATCGAGCCCGTTGTCGCGCTTGAACTTGCGGCAGATCGCCTCCTTCAGCTCGGGGATGCCGTCGACGGCGGTGTACTTGGTCTTGCCCTCCACGATGGCGCGGGCCCCCGCGTCCTTGATGTTCTGTGGCGTGTCGAAGTCCGGCTCCCCGGCACCGAGGCCGATCACGTCGCGGCCCGCCGCCTTCAGTTCGCGTGCCTTGTTCGTCACGGCGATCGTCGGCGAGGGTTTCACGCGGGCCAGGGTGTCGGACAGGAACGCCATTGGGTCGGTCTCCGGGTTTGCAACGGGTCTGCAACTTCCTAGGGTGCGGGCAATCCACGATCAAGGAGCGCCTGCAATGCCCACCGACAGCGAATGGTTCGACCCCGAAGCGACGACCTTCGGCGACCGCCTGACCGGCGCGCGGGAGGCCGCGGGCCTTGATGTGACGGAACTGGCGCGGCGGCTCGGCGTCAAGCCGCGCACGATCCGCGCCTGGGAGGAGGACCGCGCCGAGCCGCGCGCCAACCGGGTCTCGACCCTCGCGGGCATGACGAACGTCTCGCTGGCCTGGCTTCTGACCGGCGTCGGCGACGGGCCCGTCGAAACGGTGGCAAGTGCCATCGACGGCGATCTCTTGGCGGACGTCGAGCGTCTGCGCCGCGACGCGGTCGAGATCGCCGAGCGCCTGCGTCTCCTCGAGGCGCGGCTGAGGGCCACGGCGGGAGAAGAGGCTTGAGCGCCGCAGAGGGGACCGAAGTCCGCCGAAAGCGCCTGAAGATCCGGGCATGGCGGCGCGGGATCAAGGAAATGGACCTGATCCTGGGCGGCTACGCCGACGCCGAACTTGCCACGATGGACGAGGACGCGCTTTCGGTCTTCGAGGCGCTGCTGGGCGAGAACGACCACGATCTCTATGCTTGGGTGACGGGCGCGGCGGCTCCGCCCCCGCGTTTCGCGCCCCTCGTGGCCGAGCTCGGGGAGCGGGCCGCAGGTATTCGCGGCTAATCTGTGGCGAATTTCCGGCGTTTTAACGAAATGTCAGGATTTGGGTGAGAAGACCGAGGCAGTCCCAGACCCAGCATGAGATCCTGCCGCATGAGTCGCCTCGAGAATTTCAAGCCGCGCAACCAGCCCGACTTCATGTCCGGCTACCTCGATGCGCTGACCCTGGTGGAGCGGCTGCATCGCCTGCTGCTCGACGTCATCAAGGACGAGTTCGAGCGCGTCGGCATCCTGGAGATCAACGCGGTTCAGGGGCTTTTGCTGTTCAACGTCGGCGACAACGAGGTGACGGCGGGCGAATTGAAGAGCCGCGGCTACTATCAGGGCTCCAACGTCAGCTACAATCTCAAGAAGCTCGTCGAGATGGGCTACATGCACCATCAGCGCTGCGAGATCGACCGTCGCGCCGTCCGCGTGCGCCTGACGGCCAAGGGGCGCGAGGTGCGAGACGCGGTCGAGACGCTCTTCCTGCGCCACGCGGAAGGAATCCGCCATACCGGCGTTCTCTCCGACGCGGGCCTGGTCGAGATCGTGGGCACGCTGCGCCGGGTCGAGCGTTACTGGGCCGACCAGATCCGCTACATCTACTGACGCGCGCAGGGCGCGGGCCGCACCTGCCGCCGGGCGGTCAAATCGGCTTGCGCCCCGGCCCCCCCGCACATAGAGAGCTTGCGATTTCACCCAGCCCCCCGGGGCGGGGTTTTTGCATATGGGCCGTCATCCCGTCGGCCCTTCAACCGACGTAAGGACACATCCATGCAGGTGACCGAGACCCTGAACGAAGGCCTCAAGCGCGGCTACACCATCACGGTCCCCGCCGCCGACCTCGACGCGAAGGTCAATCAGAAGCTGACCGAGGCGCAGCCCGAGATCGAGATGAAGGGCTTCCGCAAGGGCAAGGTGCCGATGGCGCTCCTCAAGAAGCAGTTCGGTCAGCGCCTTTTGGGCGAATCGATGCAGGAGAGCATCGACGGCGCCCTCGGAAAGCACTTCGAGGAGACGGGCGACCGCCCCGCGATGCAGCCGGCGATCGAGATGCAGAACCAGGATGGCTGGAAGGAAGGCGACGACGTCGTCGTGGCCGTGAGCTACGAGGCGCTGCCGGACGTGCCCGAGGTCGACTTCTCGGGCGTCGCGATCGAGAAGCTGGTCGTCGACCCGGCCGACAGCGAGGTCGAAGAGGCGCTGAAGGGCCTCGCGCAGAACGCAAAGACCTTCGTGACGAAGAAGGGCAAGGCCGCCAAGGGCGACCAGGTCGTGATCGACTTCCTGGGCAAGGTCGACGGCGAGCCATTCGAGGGCGGTGCCGCCGAGGACTACCCGCTGGAGCTTGGCTCCAACTCCTTCATCCCTGGCTTCGAGGATCAGCTGATCGGCCTCAAGGCCGGTGAGGAGAAGGTCGTCGAGGTGACCTTCCCCGAGGCCTATCAGGCCGAGCATCTGGCGGGGAAGGCCGCCGTCTTCGAGTGTACGGTGAAGGAAGTGAAGAAGCCCGCCGAAGCCAAGATCGACGACGACATGGCCAAGCAGTTCGGGGCCGAGAGCCTCGATGCCCTGAAGGAGCAGATCAAGGAGCGCCTGAGCGCCGAATACGCGACGGCCGCGCGCCAGGTGGTGAAGCGCCAGCTTCTCGATCAACTCGACACGCTCGTCACCTTCGACCTGCCGCCCTCGCTCGTCGAGGCCGAAGCCAGCCAGATCGCGCACCAGCTCTGGCACGAGGAGAACCCCGACGTGCAGGGCCACGATCACGAGAAGATCGAGCCGACCGAGGAGCACGAGAAGCTCGCGACCCGTCGCGTCCGTCTGGGCCTCCTGCTCGCCGAGCTCGGCCAGAAGGAGAAGGTCGAGGTCTCCGACGCCGAAATGACCCAGGCGATCATGACCCAGGCGCGCCAGTACCCCGGTCAGGAGCGCGAGTTCTTCCAGTTCATCCAGCAGAACCAGCAGGCGCAACAGCAGCTGCGAGCGCCGCTCTTCGAGGACAAGGTCATCGACGTCATCCTCGAGCGCGCGGAGGTGAGCGAGAAGTCCGTCACCAAGGACGAGCTGCAGGCGGAGGTCGAGAAGCTCGAAGAGGTCTGAGCCGGACTGCGATCATGTGACAAGGCCGCCCGTTGGGGCGGCCTTTTTATTTTCAGAATCTTACAAGGCGGCGTTCACGTCATCCGGCCGGCGTTACATGGATCACCGCGCCATTGTCGCGGTCGGTCAGCACGAGGAAGCTGCCGTCCTCCAGCACCTCGATGTCCCGCACCCGTCCGAGCTCCATCAGAAGGCGCTCCTCCCCCACGACGCGCCCGTCCTCGAGTTTAAGCCGCACCACGCCGCCCGGCCGGAGCGACGCGATCAGCGCGTCGCCGTTCCAGTCGCCGAACGTCTCGCCCGCGTGGAAGGCCATGCCGCCGGGCGCGATCACCGGATCCCAGAAGTAGACCGGCTGCTCCATGCCCTCGGCGACCGCCTCGCCCGAACCGATGGCACCGCCGCGGTAGCGTTTCCCGTAGGAGATCACCGGCCAGCCGTAATTGAGGCCCGCCTCCGGCGCGTTCAGCTCGTCTCCGCCCTTCGGGCCGTGCTCGATCGTCCAGAGCGTGCCGTCTGCATCCATTGCCGCTCCCTGGATGTTGCGGTGCCCGTAGGACCAGATCGTGTCGACCGCGCCCTCCTGTCCGACGAAGGGGTTGTCCTCGGGGACCGTGCCGTCGAGGTTCACGCGGATGACCTTGCCGTAGGTCTTGTCGAGGTCCTGCGCGAAGGGCCGTTCCGCATCGGAGGAGTGCTCGCCCGAGGTCACCGCCCAGGTTCCGTCGGGCAGTTCCAGGATCCGGCTGCCGTAGTGCTTGGCCGTGGGTGAGGGCGGGTCCTGCACGAAGATGTCGGTCACGTCCGACAGCGCGGTCCGGTCCTCCGACAGCACCGCGCGGGCCGCCGCCGTCACGCTCCCGCCTTCGACCGGCTTGGCATAGGTCAGCAGCACAAGACCGCTCTCGGCGAAATCGGGGGCGAGCGCGACGTCGAGAAGCCCACCCTGGCCCTGCGGCAGCACCTCGGGCACGCCCTCGATCGGGTCAGACAGCGTCCCGTCGGCCGCGAGGTGGCGCAGACGCCCGGCGCGCTCGGTCACGAGCCATCCTGCGTCGCCGGGCAGGGTTGCGATGCCCCACGGATGGTCGAGCCCGTCGGCCAGCACCTCGGTCTGCAGCGTCACGTCGCTCGTCGCGAGCGGCGCGCGGGTCTGCTCGGGGAAGGCGGGCGGAAAGTCCGTGTTCCGCTCGCCGTATTCGAAACCCTGCGCCAGCACGGCAGAGGGCAGGGCAAGGAGCGTGGCGATCAGGGGCAGGGGGCGCATGGCGGGTCTCCGGTGTTTGCAGCTGTCGCGAACACTAGGGCGCGGGAGCGGCCTGTCACCTCACGACCGCTTTACGCCCCCGCGCCACTGGCGCAGGATCGCGCCCATGACGAACCCGCTCTACGACCGCCTCTTCGGCGCGAACGCCCATCGCGAGACACCCTTCCTGCACCTCGCCGACGGCACGACGATCACCCATGCCACCTTCGACCGGACCTCCGCGCGCTACGCCCATGCGCTTGCCGCGGCGGGGGCACGGGCCGGAGATCGGGTCGCGCTGCAGGTGGCGAAGTCGCCCGAGGCGCTGGCCATCGTCGCCGCCTGCGCGCGCGCGGGCCTGATCGTGCTGCCGCTGAACCCGGCCTATACGGCGGCGGAGACGGAGTATTTCGTCTCCGACTCGGGCGCGCGCCTCTTCGTGACGGACCCCGCGCGACGGGAGGAGATGACGGCCGCCGCCGGCGCGGCAACGCTGCTCACGCTTGGTGCGCAGGGCGACGGCACGCTGGCCGAGGCCGCCGCCGACCGTCCCGAAACCTTCGAGACCGTCCCGCGCGGGGCGGACGACCTCGCCGCCTTCCTCTACACCTCCGGCACGACCGGGCGCTCGAAGGGGGCGATGCTGAGCCAGGGGAACCTCCTGTCGAATGCAGAGACGCTCGCCGAACACTGGCGGTTCACCGAAGACGACGTGCTCCTCCATGCGCTGCCGATCTTCCACACACACGGCCTTTTCGTGGCGATGAACGTCACGCTCGTCGCGGGCGGCGCGATGATCTTCCTGCCGAAGTTCGACGCCGGGGCGATGCTCGACCATATGCCGCACGCGACCGCGATGATGGGCGTTCCGACCTTCTACACCCGTCTTCTCGACGATGCCTGCTTCGACCGGAACGTGGCGGGGCACATGCGCCTCTTCGTTTCAGGCTCCGCGCCTCTCCTGGCCGAGACGCACCGGCGCTTCGAGGCCCGCACGGGCCACCGCATCCTCGAGCGCTACGGCATGACCGAAACCAACATGAACACCTCAAACCCCTACGACGGCGACCGCCGCGCGGGGACCGTGGGCCTGCCGCTGTCGGGGGTGGAACTGCGGATCATGGAGCGCGACGCGCCGGTCGCCCCGGGCGAGACGGGCACGATCGAGGTGCGGGGGCCGAACGTCTTCCAGGGCTACTGGAACATGCCGGAGAAGACGGCGGAGGAGCTTGGCCCCGACGGCTGGTTCAAGACCGGCGACCTCGGGACGCAGGACGCGGACGGCTATGTCACCATCGTCGGTCGCGCGAAGGATCTGGTGATCTCGGGCGGCTACAATGTCTATCCGAAGGAAATCGAGGATCTGCTCGACGCGCAGCCCGGCGTGCTCGAGTCGGCGGTGATCGGCGTGCCCCATGCGGACTTCGGCGAAGCGCCGGTTGCGCTTCTCGTGCCGCAACCGAACGAGACGCCGGATCTCGATGCGATCGGCGACGCCCTCGGCGCAGGGCTCGCCCGCTACAAGCATCCCGCGCGGCTCCTCGTGGTCGACGAACTGCCGCGCAATACCATGGGCAAGGTCCGGAAGGCGGCGCTGCGCGCGACCTATGCGCAACTGCTGAGGCAGTCCTGACCCGGCTCTCTATCTTCCTGCCGGAAATACTCCACGGGGGTCCGGGGGTGTGAAACCCCCGGCCCGGCCGGCTCAGAGCGGGATGCGGAACTGCGCGAAGCCCTCGTCCGTCACGCCCACTTCCTCGAGCGTCACGCCGGGCACGCCCTCGGAGTAGCCCGCCCCCGCCGGCCCCGTTTCGAAAAGCACCGTCGTCCCCTCCATCGGGGCGAAGGCCCAGTTGCCGTCGGCCGAGGGGCTGATCGTGCCCTGCTCGACGATGTAGCGGACGATGACGTCGCGGTTCGTGTCGGGGGCCTCGAGGATGATGGTCGAGCCGTCCGCGCCGGGGAAGGAGCCACCGCCCGAGGCGCGGTAGTTATTGGTGGCGATCACGAATTCCGCGTCCATGTCGAGCGGTGCGCCCTGGTAGGTCAGATCCACGATCCGGTTGGCATCGGGGTTGACGACGGCCCCCTCGCGGTCGAAGCGCGCGGGCTGACTCAGGTCGATGCGGTATTCGACCCCGTCCATAACGTCGAAGTTGTAGCTCGGGAACTCGGGGTTGAGGAGCGGGGCGTCGGTCGCGCCCGCCTCCACCTGATTGAACATGCCGGCGGAGCGTTCGAGCCAGTCCTTCACCTGCTGCCCCGTCACCTTCACCGCGCGCACGGTGTTCGGGTAGAGGTAGAGGTCGGCCACGTTGCGGATCGCCACGTCGCCCGCGGGCACGTCGGTGTAGTACTCCGGTCCGCCGCGACCGCCCGCTTTGAAGGGCGCGGCCGCCGAGAGGACCGGCAGGCCCGCGTGTTCCGTCCCGGCCAGAAGCTGCTCGACGTACCATTTCTGTGCGATCGAGACGATCTGCACCGAAGGGTCGTCGGCAACGAGCGCGAAGTAGGAATGGAGCGGCGCATCCGTCTTGCCCACGGCGCGGCGCACGTATTCGAGCGTGGCCTCGTGGTCGGCGCGGGTCGCCTCGAGGACGGCCGCGTCGCTCTCGACCTGCGGCGTCCAGCTGCGATCCTCGCCCCGCAACGCGATCGGCCGCAGCTCCGACGCGGTCGCCGCCACGCGCCATTCGCCGCCGTCGCGCTCCAGCATCAGGTCGACGAGGCCCATGTGGCTGCCCCAGAAGCCGGGCATCACGGCGGGCTTGCCGTGGATCGTGCCCGCGGTCGCATCCACGCCCTCGATGCCGGCGTAGGCCTCACCCGGGAATTCCTGGTGATGGTGCCCGGTCAGCACGACGTCGATGCCCGGAACCGCGGCCAGCGGCACGGCCGCGTTCTCCATCATGTCCTCGGCCACGGCCCCGCCGATCCCGGAGTGGGCGAGCGCGATGATGATGTCGCAGCCGACCTCCTTCATCTGGGGCACGAAGGTCTCGGCCGTCTTGATGATGTCGCGGACCTTCACGTTGCCTTCGAGGTGGCGGCGGTCCCACTGCATGATCTGGGGCGGCGTGAAGCCGATGATGCCGATCATGATCGGATGCGCCTCGCCCGCGCCATCGACGATCTCGCGCTGGATGATGGCGTAGGGCGGCACGAGTGTCTTGTCGTCGAGCGCGCTCTCGCCCTGTTCGGTGGCGACGTTGGCGAGCACGACGGGGAAATCCGCGCCCCCGAGGGCCTTCATCAGGAAGTCGAGGCCGTAGTTGAATTCGTGGTTGCCGATGGTCGCCGCATCGAAGCCCAGCGTGTTCATCGCCGTGATGACGGGGTGGACGTCGCCTTCCTTGAGTCCGCGCTCGTAGGCCATGAAGTCGCCCATCGGGTTGCCCTGCAGGAAATCCCCGTTGTCGAGGACGAGGCTGTTGGCGGACTCCGCGCGGACCTGTTCGATCAGGCTCGCCGTACGCGCCAGTCCGACCGTGTCGACCTCCCGGTCGCCGTAGTAGTCGTAGGGCCAGACGTGGACATGCAGGTCGGTCGTCTCGGCAATGCGCAGATGCGCCTGGTTCGCCTGCGCGCGGGCGGCGAAGGGGTGGACCATGACCAGCCCGGCTCCGGCGGCGGCGGTGGAGGTGAGGAAGCGGCGGCGGGTAAGGGGCATGGTCGATCTCCGTGTTGCACGAGTCGCAGTCTAGCGCCGGATGTTGCGGGGATGTGAACCTTTTGCCCAGATCCGGGCGAAGCCTTGCCCGCCTCTTCGTCACGACCGTTCGAGCATCGCCCAGAAAAAGGGCCCGACGCGCGCAAGCTGTGCGACCGTCCATCCGCTCGCCTGTGCCAAGTCGTCCACCTCGTTCGGTTCCGGGTGATACCATGGTATTTCCGGCGCGACCTGCCCGTCGTAGGCGAAGGACATGCCGATCTCTCCGCGCCTACGCCCCGCCGCGCGGTTTCGTGCGTGATAGGACAGATGCGCGGGCTCGTCCGTCCGGGCGATGTCGATTCCGGTCAGGAGGAGCCGCCCCTTCGGCGCGGCGATCCGGTGCAGGCGTGCAAAGAGCGCAACCGCCCCCGCGAAATCTCCCCCGATGCCGACGTTGTTGCCGAAAAGCGTGATGGTGCGGGGCCGCTCCGGAAGGTTCGGTTGATCGGGGCCCATGATGTCGTGGAGCACCACATTTTCGAGCCCCCGCTCCCGGCAGACGGCGATCGCGCCCGGCGAGACGTCTATGCCGTGAGCAGCGATGCCTTGGCCGGCGCACCAGAGAAGGTGCCGTCCGGCCCCGCAGCCGACGTCGAGAAGCGGCCCCTCGGCATGGGCGAGCGCGGCGGCTTCGACGGGGGAGGGGGCGTCGCGGAAATAGACCCCGGGGCTGTGATCGTCGACCCAGCCGTCGTCGCGGGTGATGTGGATCACCTCTTCCGTCCGACCCGCGTGATAGGCTCGAAGTGCCTCGCCGAAGACATCCATGGGTCAGTTCCTTCTCGCCATCTTCCGACGATCAGGGTGCAGGGGCGGCCGGATTGCAAACCGAACACCCCTCGGCAGGCGCTGACCCGCCGGTGCCTTCCGAACGAAACGGGCCGCCCCGAAGGACGGCCCGATGTCGATCGGCAGTGGCGACCGGATCAGTCCGGCTGCTCCTCGCCGTCGTCGCTCTGGCCTTCCGGCGTCTCGACCGGGCCGGCGTCGTCGCCATCGAAGACGTCGGCAGCGGAGCCGATGTCATCGAAGAGCTCGGAGATCTCGAACTCGGCGGCGGCCTCTTCTTCGGCGGCCAGTTCCTGGATGGACTTGCCGGCGGCCTGAAGCTCGGCCTCTTCGGGCGAGCGGGCCACGTTCAGCTCGATCTCGACCTCGACCTCGGGGTGCAGGCGCACGAAGACGGTGTGCAGCCCGAGCTCCTTGATCGGTGCGCCGAGCGCGACCTGGCCGCGGGCCACTGTGAACCCGGCTTCGGTCGCGGCCTCGGCGGCGTCACGGGTGGTGACGGAGCCGTAGAGCGAACCGGCGTCGGAGGCCGAGCGGATGATGACGAACTGCTCGCCGGCGAGCTTCTCGCCCAGGGCCTCGGCTTCCTTGCGGGTTTCGAGGTTCTGCGCTTCGAGCTGCGCCTTGCGGCCCTCGAACGCCTTGACGTTCTGCTCGGAGGCAGACAGCGCCTTGCCCTGCGGGAGCAGGAAGTTGCGCGCGTACCCGGGCTTGACGTCAACGACGTCGCCCATCTGGCCCAGCTTGGCCACGCGCTCCAGAAGGATCACTTGCATTGCATGGTCTCCTTATTTGACGGCGTAGGGCAGCAGAGCCAGGAACCGGGCGCGCTTGATGGCACGCGCCAGCTTGCGCTGGTTCTTGGCCGAGACGGCCGTGATGCGGGACGGAACGATCTTACCGCGCTCGCTGATGTAGCGCTGCAGCAGACGGGTGTCCTTGTAGTCGATCTTCGGGGCATTCGGGCCCTCGAAGGGATCGGACTTGCGACGGCGGAAGAAGGGTTTGGCAGCCATGTGTCTCTCTCCTTACCGGCGTTCGCGGCGGTCGGACCGCTCGTCGCGCTTTTGCATCTGGATCGAAGGACCTTCCTCGTGGGCGTCGACCTTCACGGTCAGCACGCGCATGACGTCGTCATGCAGTCGGCACAGACGCTCCATCTCCTGCACGGCATCCGACGGGGCGTCGGTGCGCAGGAAGGCGTAGTGGCCCTTGCGGTTCTTGTTGATCTTGTAGGCCATGGTCTTCACGCCCCAGTACTCGCTCTCGACGACGGTGCCGCCGTTGTCCGCGAGGACGGTGCTGAAGTGTTCCACAAGGCCTTCGGCCTGCGCGGTGGACAGATCCTGCCGCGAAATCATGACATGCTCGTAGAGCGGCATGCGAACTCCTGTTTTGTCGTCGCGCGTTTCATAGCCCGGGGCTGATCCCGCCCCCCGGACACGAGAGACCACGCGGTTCAAAGGCGTGGCGGGATGGGCGGGATATAGCGATCTGCACTGCGGGCGCAACCCGTCGCGGTGCCATCCGCCCGCTCCCGCGTCGTCTTTGTCGGGGCGGGGGAACGGAATCACCGCCTGATGGTTCTTTCGGCAGAGACATCGTACATTTAGGAGACTGATATGCTTCGCATTTTCGGAACGACCGCCATTGCGCTCGCCCTTGCCGCGCCGGCCTACGCCGACAGCCACGCCACGGAGGGCGAGGAGACCGAGGCGGTCACCGCAGAGGAGACGGCAGAGGGCGACGCCGCGGAGGATGCCGGCACCGGCGAGACCGGGTCCGAAGACGGCGAGGCAGAGGGGGATGCCGCCGCCGAGGACGACGCCGGCGACGGGGAAGCGCCGGACGCCGAGGCGGGCACCGATGGGGCCGATCCCGCGTCAGAGACCGACGGCGAGAGCGATGCGCCAGCCGGGGAGGCGGAAGGAGACGGCGAGAGCTCCGCGGAGACCGGCGACGCGGCGGAAGACGGCGATGCGGCGGCGGAGAGCGAAGACGGCGCTGCGTCGGACGAGAATGCCGAAGGTGATGAAGCCGCGGCCGAAGGGGCGCAAGACGAGGCGGCCGCCGAGGACGGGGCCGCCGAAGACGGCGAGGCGGCCGCTGACGGCGATGCGGCTCCCGAAGGCGAAGACGCCGCCGGCCCGGAAGACGCGGCGATGCTCGACATGACCGGCGCGCTCAGCTTGGCCATGCTTGCCGACGCGGAAATCTTTACGCTGGCGGCCGGCGTGGACGACGCGACCTGGGCCAACGAGGGTGACATGGAGTTCAACGCGGCCGTCATGGGTCCGGGTGTCGTGCGCGAAACCGTCGGGTCGGTCGTCGACGTGATGATTTCCCGCGACGGCCAGGTGCTCGGCGTCGTCGCTGAAGTAGGGGGCTTCCTCGGGCTCGGGGAGACGGAGGTTCTGCTGCCGATGACCGACGTGCGCATCATCGAGGCCGACGCTGACGAGATCGCCGTAGTGACGCTGCTGACACAGGCCGAGATCGAGCAATTGTCGGCTCCCGGTGAAGAGGCTGCGGAATAGCGCAGGGCCCGCAAGCCGAAAGGATCGGACTCCGGGGGTATATGCCTCCGGGGTCTCTTTATCAGGCCCGCGCCGTGTCCAGCAGCGCAAATCGCGCCTTCAACAGCGCCTCGTCGTACTCGTCCCGCGCGGTGCTGTCGTGGACGATGCCGCCGCCCACCGAAAGCTCCGCCCGTCCATCCGCGTGGCACGTCAGGGTTCGGATCGAGACACCGAATTCCATCGCGCCGTTCGGGGCGATCCATCCGACCGCCCCGCAGTAGGCCCCGCGTGGGCCGGCCTCCAGCTCTTCGATGATCTGCATCGCCCGGATCTTTGGCGCACCGGTAACCGAGCCGCAGGGAAAGAGCGCCGTGAAGAGGTCCGACAGGCCGGTGCCCCCGCGAAGGCGCGAGGTGATGCGGGAGGTCATCTGGTGCAGGGTCGCATAGGTCTCGACGGCGAAGAGTTCGGGCACCGCGACACTGCCGACGTCGGAAACCCGGGCCATGTCGTTGCGCAGCAGATCCACGATCATCAGGTTCTCGGCCCGGTTCTTCTCGGATGTCGTCAGCCACCTGCGTTGTGCAGCATCCGCCGGCGCGTCCGCGCCCCTCCGCGCGGTGCCCTTCATCGGCCGCGCCTCGAGCGTGCCGTCGCCCGCGACCCGGAAGAACAGCTCCGGCGACCGCGACAGGAGCGCAGGCCCGCCGAGGTCCACCAGCGCGCCGTGGGGCACCGGCTGCCGCGCGGCGAGGCGGGCATGAAGACCAAGGAGGTCGCCGGACCACCGCGCGCTTAGCGGGAAGGTCAGATTGGCCTGATAGATGTCCCCGGCCGCGATATAGGCCTGCACCCGCTCGAAGGCCGTCTTATAGGTCGCGAAGGTCCAGAGCGGCTCGGGCGTGGTCAGATCGCCGTCGCCGGCCGCCGCGGGCGGCGCGGAGGGCCTGTCGAAGACGCCGAATTGCAGAAGGGGCACCTCGGCGCGGCGGGGCCCGGCAAGTTTCGGCAGGAGCGCCGCGCCCAGCTCGTAGCTCGCCGCACCCGCGAGCCACAGATCCTCGGCACGGGCGGCTTCCATGCGGGCGAAGGCACCCTCTACCTCCTCGGCGGTGTCCGCCCGGATTACCGCGCGCGGGGCTTCGAAGAGGGTGCCGCCGGGCCTGGGCCCACGGTCGAAGAGAACGCGCGCCACCCTCAGAAGTCCGCCGCGATGCGCAGCTCGCGCAGGGGGCGGACCACGTCGATGGACTGCTGGTAGATCGGATGCGCCTTGTAGGCCTCCATGGCCTCGGTGCTCGCGAATTCGGCGTAGACCACCACGTCGACCTCGCCCGAGAGCGCATCGGCCCGCGTGTTGCGCCGCACCTCGAAGAGCTCGGAATGCGGAATCTCGGCCAGCATCGACAGGCCCGCGACGATCCGGTCGATGTCGGCGGCGTCCCTTGCGCTGAAGAAGACGACGTGGCGAATGGCGGGGCGAGCGGGCACGGGCGATCCTCCGGAGAGCTGCGGATACTGCGGCCTCGCTAGACAAAGCCGACAGCCGGCGAAAGCCCGATCACGTTTGCTTGGGGCGCGGTGCGGCGCCGCACAGGGCCTGTTGAAAGTCTCGAGGTTTCGCACATCTTTTTGATCGGGGATGATCCACGCAATCCGAACCCGCTCGAAAGGACCTTGCCATGATCCGGACCACCACCGCCGCCGCCCTGATGCTCGCCGCCGCACCCGCCCTTGCCGACACCGAGACCTACGAGGTCGATGCCAGCCACGCGCAGACGCTCTTCAGCTACAACCACCTCGGCTACTCCACGACCTTCGGGATGTTCTCGGGTTGGGAAGGCACGATCGAGTTCGACGCCGAAGCTCCCGAGAACTCCTCGGTCGAGGTCTCGATCCCGGCGTCGGCCATGTTTACGGGCTGGGAAAAGCGCGACGAGCACTTCTCCTCGCCCGACTTCCTCGATGCGGCCGCGAACGACGTGGTCACCTTCGTTTCGACCGGAATCGAGGTGACGGGCGAGAACACCGCCAACATAACGGGCGACCTGACGCTCGGCGGCGTGACGCAGGAAGTCACCCTCGAGGCCACGCTCAACCAGATGGGCGACCATCCGCAGCAGCAGAAACCCTGGCTCGGCTTCGACGCCACCACGACGCTTCTGCGTTCGGATTTCGACGCCGGGGCCTTCGCGCCCTTCGTCTCGGACGAAGTCGAGGTGACGATCTCCATCGAGGCCGGCAAGGCCGACGCCTGATCCCGTCGCCCGGGATCGCCGGCCCGGCTGGCGGTCCCGGTCCATCCGGCTTGACCCGGGCGGGCGCAAGATGCCCCATGCGCGGATGAACTCGATAGACGACGTCCAGACCCGCCTTGCCGATCAATCCTATGTGTGCGGCCGGTCGCTCGCCACGGTGATTTACCTTGCGCTCACGCTCGGGCGGCCCGTCTTCCTCGAGGGTGAGGCCGGCACCGGCAAGACCGAGGTCGCCAAGGCGTTGGCCGCGAGCCTCGGGCGGCGGCTCATTCGACTGCAGTGCTACGAGGGGCTCGACGCCGCCTCGGCGGTCTATGAGTGGAACTTCGCGGCCCAGATGCTCGCCCTGCGCCGGGCCGAGACGACGGGTGAGGCCGCGCCCGACCTCTTTTCCGACGACTTCCTGATCGCGCGCCCGCTTCTGGAGGCGATGCGGCCCCAGCCGGGCGGCGCGCCGGTCCTCCTGATCGACGAGATCGACCGCACGGATGCGCCCTTCGAGGCGTTCCTCCTGGAGGCGCTGTCGGACTTCCAGGTGACCATCCCCGAGACCGGGCCGGTCACCGCGCCCGAGCCCCCCATCGTCATCCTGACGTCCAATCGCACGCGCGAGGTGCACGACGCCCTGAAGCGCCGTTGCCTCTACCATTGGGTCGACTACCCGAGTCACGCACGCGAGATGGAGATCCTCGCTGCCCGCGCGCCCGAGGCCGCCGCGCGCCTGAGCCGCGAGGTCGTGGCCTTCGTGCAGGCTTTGCGCACGGAGGATCTGTTCAAGAAACCCGGCGTCGCCGAGACGATCGACTGGGCGAAATGCCTTCTGGCGCTCGACATGATCGAACTGTCGCCCGAGGTGATCGCCGACACGCTCGGCGCGCTCTTGAAGTATCAGGACGACATCCAGAAGCTGCAGGGCTCGGAGGCCAAACGCATCCTCGACGAGGTGCGGGCGGAACTCGCGTGAAGATCGGCCGTTCGGCCGGAGATGCCTTGGCACCCGACCGCAGGGGACGGGTGCTCTGATGGAGCACGCCGCCCTCGAATTGCCGGACCATCCGCGTCTGGCCGAGAACATCGCCCATTTCGCCGCGGCGCTGCGCCGCGCCGGGCTGCCCGCGGGGCCCGACCGCGTGCTGCTCGCCGTGCGGGCCGTGACCGCTGCGGGCTTCACCGAGCGGGCGGATTTCTTCCACGTCCTTCAGGCGGTCTTCGTCCAGCGGCCCGAGCATCGCGCGATCTTCGCGCAGCTGTTCCGCCTCTACTGGCGCGACCCGCGATACCTCGAACACATGATGGCGATGCTCACGCCCACGGTTCGTGGCGTGCAGGAGGAGCGCGGCCCGAAACCGGCCGAGAAGCGTGCGGCCGAGGCGCTGCTCGACCAACCCGCCGCGCCGGTGCGGGAGGAGGAGGGGCCGCCGGCCGAGGAGATGCAGCTCGACGCGACGGCCACGGCGAGCGCGCGCGAGCGCCTGCGCACCCTCGACTTCGAGCAGATGTCGACGGCCGAGATGGCGACGGCGAAGCGGGTGCTCGCGCAGCTGACGCTGCCGGTGGAGCCATTGCGCAGTCGCCGGATCGCGCCCGCCTCCACGGGCCGGATCGACCGGCGGGCGACCCTGCGCTCGGCCCTGCGCCGGGGCGGGTTGCCGCGCCTTCATCATGCGTCGCCCCGTATCCGCTGGCCAAACCTCGTGGCGCTCTGCGACATCTCGGGGTCCATGTCGTCCTACAGCCGGGCGCTGCTCCACTTCCTCCACGCGGTCGCCAACCGCCAGGGGCAGGGTTGGGCCGAGGTCCACGCCTTTACCTTCGGCACGCGGTTGACGAACATCACCCGGCACCTGCGCACCCGGGACGTGGACGCCGCGCTCGCCGCCGCCGGGGCGGAGGCGCAGGACTGGGAGGGCGGCACCCGCATCGGCGAGACGCTCCATGTCTTCAACCACGACTGGTCGCGTCGCGTCTTGGGGCAGGGCGCGGTCGTGCTTCTGGTGACCGATGGGCTCGACCGGGGAGACCCCGCGCGGCTTGCCTTCGAGGCACGGCGGCTTCACCTCACGGCGCGGCGGGTGATCTGGCTCAACCCGCTCCTGCGGTTCGACGGGTTCGCGCCCCGGGCGGCCGGCATCCAGGCCCTTCTGCCCCATGTCGACAGCCTGCGTGCGGGTCATTCCATCGCCGCGCTCGAGGGACTGGCCGAGGCCCTCTCGCGGCCCGACGACACGGGTGAGCTGCGACGCCTGCGCGAGGCCGTGTCCTGACCGTCGCCGGGCGGGTGTTACGCGGCTCGAAACAATGTGACCAGCTGGAGCCTTCGTCCGGGTGGTGCCGGGCAAAGTCAGAAAACGACATGTAAACAGATATTTATGATCGCGCTCACGTCCATGTCGGCGCTGCGCTCTCGGAGCCATGTCGGCGACGATCGGCGTGCTATCGGATAACGGCGGGGTGATTTGGAACTGCGCCATGCAGGGGGTGTTTGTTCTGCACGACATTGACAACAAGGAGGCTTCCATGCCCCGCCTCAACCGCCGAACCCCCTTCAACCGCACGGTGGCCTTCGCCGCCAGCGTGTCCATGCTTGTCCCGGGCTTCGCGGCCCCTCTCGCCGCGCAGACGGCGGATGAGATCATTGCGGCCTGTACGGCTGAATTCGGATCCGACGCCGAGGGTCTCGCCAATTGCGTTGCCGAGCGCACGCCCGAGGTGTCCGAAGACGCGTCGGAAGAGAGCGAGGCCGACGCGGAAGTTGAAACAGAAGCGGAGGCCGACGCGGAAGTTGAAACAGAAGCGGAGGCTGAAACGGAAGCGGAAGTCGAAGCGGAAGCCGAAGCAGAGGCGGCGGCCGAGGCCGAACGCCAGGCCGAGGAAGAAGCGGAAGCCGCGGCGCAGGCCGAGGAAGAGGCAGCGGCCGAAGCCGAAGCGGCTGCCGAAGTAGAGGCCGAGGCGGAAGCTGCGGCAGAGGCGGAAGCAGAGGCAGAAGCGGAAGCCGCAGCAGAGGCAGAACGTCAGGCCGAAGAAGAGGCTGCGGCAGCTGCGGAGGCCGAATCCGCTGCCGAGGCCGAAGCCGCCGAAGAGGCGGAAGCCGAGTCCGAAGCCAACGAGGACGCCGAAGCGGCTTCCGAAGCTGAAACGGAAACCGAAGCGGAGACCGAGACGGTCGACGGCGCAGAGGTCGACGGCGCAGAGGACGGCGATGCTGCCGCCGACGCCGAAACGGCGAACGAGGATGAAGCGGCCTCCGATGCCGCCGACGCGCCGGCCGATGAAGAGGCCACCGACGAGGCCGCCACAGAAGAGGAAGTTGCCACCGAAGACGAGGCAGCCGCGGAAGCGGATGCCGGGCAGGAGGACGCCACCGAAGAGGATGCGGCCGAAGCGGCGACCGACGCCGAGGCCGAGACGGAGACGGAGCAATCCACGGAGTCCGCTGCCGATGCGGAGACGGGAACCGACGAGACGGAGGCCGAGACCGAAGCCGTCGCCGAGGAAGAGGGCGATGCGCCCGCCACGGAAGAGACGCCCCTCGTCGAGACCGAGACCGAAAGCGAGATCGCCGAGGAAGTCGCCTCCCGCCCCGAGCCCGAACTGAGCGAGGAACAGGAGCGTGCGCGTCAGCAGGCCGAAGCCGCGCTGGGCACCCTGCTCGGCGGCGGAAGCGTCGCGGCGGCGGCCGCCGCGGCTGCAGAGGCCGGTGACGAGGCCTCGGCCGATGCCGAGGTGCAGGAAGAGGTCGTCGCGGAGGAGGACGTCCGGACGTCCGACCAGGACTTCGAGACGCAGGCCGTGGTGACCGAGGACGACGACGATGACGGCTTCGACGACAACGATCGTCTGCTGCTCGGCGCGCTCGGCGCTCTGGCCGTGGGGGCTGTTCTGGTCAACCAGAACAACCGGGCCCGGGTCGTGTCGAACTCCGGCGACCGCGTCGTCGTGCAACAGGAAGACGGCGGCCTGCGCGTCCTGAAGGACGATGACGTGCTGCTGCGCCGCCCGGGCTCCAACGTCCGCACCGAGCGCTTCGACGACGGCTCCACCCGTCAGACCGTGCTGCGTGAGGACGGCAGTCGTGTCGTTACGATCCGCGATGCCTCGCTGCGTGTGCTGCGACGCGAGCTGATCACGGACGGCGGCGAGCGCTACCTGCTGATCGACGACACCGCCGAGGTCGAGCCGGTCGACGTGGCGACGCTGCCCGAGCCGGTGGTGTCGAGCCGGTCGACCGACAGCGAGGACCCGCTCGCCGCGGCCCTGCGTCAGCAGGAGCAGGTGGACCGCCGGTTCAGCCTCGCCCAGGTGCGCAATATCGCCGAGGTGCGCGCGCTCGCGCCGGCCTTCGAGGTCAGCTCCGTGACCTTCGCCAGCGGCTCGGCCGCGATCGCGCCGGAGCAGGCCGGTAACCTGCGTGGCCTCGCCAACGAGGTGCTGGCCGCGATCGAGGAGAACCCGCGGGAGGTCTTCCTGGTCGAGGGGCACACCGATGCCGTCGGCGACGCGGCCTACAACCTCGCTCTCTCCGACCGTCGGGCCGAGAGCCTCGCGCTGGCGCTGAACGAATACTTCGGTGTCCCGGTCGAGAACATGGTCGTGCAGGGATACGGCGAATCTTTCCTGAAGGTGCAGACCCAGGCCGACGAGGAAGCCAATCGCCGCGCGACCGTGCGGCAGATCACCAACCTTCTGCAGACCGCCGCCGCCAACTGAGCGGCCCCGTCCTGCAAGACGCTGGCCCGTCCCTTTCCGGGGGCGGGCCTTTTGCATATGCTGCGGGCGTGGGGGTTTCGGCTGGATGAAGCGGCTATGGCGATGATCGACGGCGCGCCCGAGGCGGCGCTGGCCTGGGCCCGTGCGGGCAAGGGGGCGGCGCTCGCGACGGTGATCGAGACATGGGGCAGCGCGCCGCGTCCCCGCGGCGCGCAGCTGGCGATCTCCGAGGCGGCGGAGCTTGTGGGGTCGGTTTCGGGCGGCTGCGTCGAGGGGGCGGTCGTCGCCGAGGCGCTCGATGCGATGGGCGATCTGGACCACCGCGTTCTGGAGTACGGCGTGTCCGACGACGAGGCCTTTGCCGTCGGGCTGGCCTGTGGCGGACGGATCCGGGTACTGCTCGAACCGGTTGGCGGGGCGCTGACGGTCGACCTGCTGGAGGATCTCGTGGCCCGGCGCGCGCGGGGCGAGGCCGTGGGGCAGGTGAAGCAACTCGGCGACGGGCGCGCGTTTCTGGTGGACGAGGTGGCGGAGCGCCTGCGTGACGACCGCAGCGGGTTCGAGGCCGACGAAGAAACTTTCGTGACGCTCCATGCACCGCCCCTGCGTTTGGCCGTCGTCGGCGGGGTTCACATCGCGCAGGCACTGGTGCCCATGGCGCGGATCGCGGGCTACGATGTCACGGTCATCGACCCGCGCGAGGCCTTCGCCTCTGCCGATCGCTTCCCCGACACGGCGCTCGTCCACGATTGGCCCGACGCGGCGATGGCGGCCTTCGCGCCCGACGCCCGCTCGGCCGTCGTCCTGCTGACGCACGATCCGAAGCTCGACGATCCGGCACTGCGGATCGCCCTCGACAGCCCGGCCTTCTACGTCGGCGCGCTCGGCTCGACGCGGACCCATGCGAAGCGCCGCGACCGGCTCTCGGACCTCGGGCCGGCGCTCGACCGGATCGACGCGCCGGTCGGGCTCGACATCGGAGCGAAGACGCCGGGCGAGATCGCCGTCGCCGTGCTGGCGGCGATGACGCAGGCGCTCCGGCGGCCATGAAGTTCGGACCGGTTCCTGTGGAGGCGGCGGAAGGGGCGGTGCTGGCCCATTCCGTCGTGCTGCCAGGCGAGCGGCTGCGCAAGGGACGTGCGCTCGATGCTGCGGACGTTCTCCGCCTGCGACAGGCCGGTCTCCCGGAGGTCGTCGTCGCCCGCATGGAGCCGGGCGATCTGGGCGAAGACGCGGCTGCGGCGCGGGTTGCGGCTGCGGTCGCGGGAGCGGGGCTCGAGGTGCGACCGGCCTTTACGGGGCGGGCGAACATCCATGCGACTGCGTCGGGCATCGTGGAGATCGACCGCGCGCGGATCGACGCGGTCAATGCGGTGTCGTCGGACGTGACGATCGCCACCCTGCCGGAGTGGCAGCGCGTTGCGTCGGGCACGATGGTCGCGACGGTCAAGATCATCCCCTTCGCCGTGCCGGGCGAGGTCGTCTCCACGGTCTGCACGGCCGGTCGAGCACTCGCGCTGCGTGCGCCGGTGGTGGGCCGGGCCGATCTGATCGTCACGCGGCTCCCGGGCGACGCGGCCCCGAAGCTCTCCCCCGTGATCGACCGGTTGACGCGTCTCGGTGTTGACGCGCAGGTGACCGAAGTGGCCCATGCGTCCGACCGGCTTGCCGCCGCGCTCTCCGGGGCCGCGACACCGCTGCGGTTGATCCTGACGGCCTCGGCGACGTCGGATGCGGCCGATGTCGGTCCTGCGGCCCTGCGGGCGGCGGGCGGGCGGCTCACGCGGTTCGGGATGCCGGTCGATCCGGGCAACCTGCTGTTTCTGGGCGATCTCGGGGACGCGTCGGTCATCGGCCTGCCGGGCTGCGCCCGCTCGCCGGCGCTCAACGGAGCCGATTGGGTGCTGGAGCGCGTGGTCTGCGGTGTGCCGGTCGCGGGCGGTGACATCGCGGCGATGGGCGTGGGCGGGCTGCTGGGCGAGATCCCGACGCGCCCGCAGCCGCGGGAGCGGGGGTAGCGCGCGCTTTCAGATCCCGATCCGCAGCCAGTCCGGCGGACGGCGGCGGTCGAAGCTTTCCTCGATCTCGGTGAGGATCCGCCGCTGGCCGCCGAAGTCGACGCGGTCGCGCGCGGACTCGAAGGAGAGCCACTCGAAGGCGTCGTGCTCGTCGTTCAGCGTGACCTCGGCCTCGCGCCCGACGAGGGCCACGAAGACGGGCGCGACGGTGATCGCGTCCCGGTCGGCCTCGTAGAACTGCTCCAGGCAGTCGCCGGAATAGAAGGTGTTGGGCACGAGGCCCGTCTCCTCCCTCATCTCGCGCAACGCGGCGGCCCAGGCGGTCTCGCCCGGTTCGATCTTGCCGGCGATCTGGCACCAGGCTCCGGCGAGCGTCTGCATGCGGCGCATCAGCAGAACCTCGTGCCCCCGCGGCCCCGGACGGAGGACGACGCAGGAGACGATGAAGGCGCGGATCGGGATCTCTGGCACGGGTCCTCCGGTTTGGCTGCGGCGCGGCGAAATTGTCCGGTTCCCAGAGGCCGCCGGCTGTGCTTGACTGCGCGGCAAGAACAGGGAGGACGACCAATGGCAAAGGTCACCATGACCGTCAACGGCAAGACCCGGACGGCCGAGGCGGAGGGGCGCACGCTCCTCGTCGAATGGCTGCGCGAGGGGCTGCGCCTGACGGGGACGCACGTGGGTTGCGATACGTCGCAATGCGGAGCCTGCGTCGTGCACGTGGACGGCGAGGCCGTGAAGGCCTGCACCGCGCTCGCGCAGGAACTCGACGGCGCGGAGGTCACGACGATCGAGGGGATGGCGAATGCCGACGGCTCGCTCGGCGTGGTGCAGCAGGCGTTCCAGGACTACCACGGTCTCCAGTGCGGCTTCTGCACGCCGGGCATGGTCATGTCGGCGGCGGCGCTCCTCAAGGAGAACCCGAAGCCGACCGAGGCCGAGGTGCGCCATTACCTCGAAGGCAACATCTGCCGCTGTACCGGCTACCACAACATCGTGAAGGCGGTCATGGCCGCTTCGGGGCAGGACGTCGCCCCCGTCGCCGCCGAGTGACGCAAGAGACAGGGGCGGGTCACCGGATGCGGTGAGGAACCCCTCGGGGCGCGGAAGGGAGGAGCCGCGCCCCCCAACCTGACAGCCAGAGCGGGGCGAGGCCTGGGCCCCCCGCGCCATCGGGAGGAGAGAAGAGATGCCGAAGGACACCGGAATCGGAGCGAGCCCCAAGCGCCGGGAGGACGTGCGCTTTCTGACGGGGAAGGGGCGCTATACCGATGACATCAACGTCGCCGGGCAGGCCCATGTGGCCTTCCTGCGCTCGGACGTGGCGCACGGGACGATCAACGGGATCGACACGAGCGCGGCCGAGGCGATGGAGGGCGTCGTGCGCGTCTTCACCGCGAAGGATTTCGAGGGCGTCGGCGGCATCCCCTGCGGCTGGCAGATCACCGACAGGCAGGGCAACCCGATGCAGGAGCCGAAGCACCCCGTCCTGGCCGAGGGCAAGGTGCGCCACGTCGGCGACCCGATCGCCGCCGTCGTCGCCGAGAGCGCGGCCATCGCCCGTGACGCCTGCGAGGCGATCGAGGTCGACATCTCCGACCTGCCGGCCGTGATCGACATGAAGAAGGCGCTGGCCGACGGCGCACCGAAGGTTCACGACGATCTGACCTCGAACCTCTGCTACGACTGGGGCTTCGTGGAGGAAAACCGGGAGGCCGTGGACAAGGCCATCGCCGAGGCCGCGCATGTGACGACGCTCGAGCTCGTCAACAACCGCCTCGTCGCCAATCCGATGGAGCCGCGCGTGGCCGTGGGCGACTACGCCGCGCACGACGACAGCTCGACGCTCTACACCACGTCGCAGAACCCACATGTCATCCGCCTCCTGATGGGGGCCTTCGTGCTGGGCATCCCCGAGCACAAGCTGCGCGTGGTGGCCCCCGACGTGGGCGGCGGCTTCGGCACCAAGATCTTCCACTACGCCGAGGAGGCCTTTTGCACCTTCGCGGCCAAGGCCTGCGAACGCCCTGTCAAGTGGACGGCCTCGCGGTCGGAAGCCTTCATGTCCGACGCGCACGGCCGCGACCATGTCACCAAGATCGAACTCGCGCTCGATGCCGACAACAACTTCACCGCGATCCGCACCGAGACCCACGCGAACATGGGAGCCTACCTCTCGACCTTCGCGCCCTCTGTCCCGACCTGGCTGCACGGCACGCTGATGGCCGGCAACTACAAGACGCCGCTCATCTACGTGAACGTGAAGGCGGTCTTCACCAACACCGTGCCCGTCGATGCCTATCGCGGGGCCGGACGCCCCGAGGCGACATTCCAGCTGGAGCGCGTCATCGACAAGGCCGCGCGGGAGCTGGGCGTCGACCCTGTCGACCTGCGCCGGCAGAACTTCGTCACCGAGTTTCCCTATGCCACGCCGGTCGCCGTGGAGTACGATACCGGCGACTACGGCGCGACGATGGATCGCCTGCTGGAGATGATCGACCGCGACGGCTTCGAAGCGCGCCGCAAGGAGAGCGAGAGCCGCGGCAAGCTGCGCGGGCTCGGGCTCAACTGCTACATCGAGGCCTGCGGCATCGCGCCCTCGTCCCTCGTCGGGCAGCTGGGGGCCCGCGCCGGCCTCTACGAGAGCGCGACGGTGCGGGTGAACGCGACCGGCGGCCTCGTCGTGATGACTGGCAGCCACAGCCACGGACAGGGGCACGAGACGTCCTTCGCGCAGGTCGTGGCCGACATGATCGGGATCGACGAAAACCAGGTGGAGATCGTCCACGGCGACACCGCGAACACCCCGATGGGCATGGGCACCTACGGGTCCCGTTCGCTGGCCGTCGGCGGCTCCGCGATGGTGCGCGCGACCGAGAAGATCATCGCCAAGGCGAAGAAGATCGCGGCCCACATCATGGAGGCCGCCGAGGGCGACATCGAGCTGAAGGACGGACAATTCACCGTCGCCGGCACCGACAAGTCGATGGCCTGGGGCGACGTGACGCTCGCCGCCTACGTGCCCCACAACTACCCGCTCGAGGAGATCGAGCCGGGGCTGGAGGAGACGGCCTTCTACGATCCGAACAACTTCACCTACCCGGCCGGGGCCTACGCCTGTGAGGTGGAGGTCGACCCGGAGACGGGACGCGTGGAGGTCCTGTCCTTCGCGGCAGCCGACGATTTCGGCAATGTGGTGAACCCGATGATCGTCGAGGGTCAGGTCCACGGCGGTCTCGCGCAGGGCATCGGTCAGGCGCTCTTCGAGAACTGCGCCTACGACGAGGAGGGGCAGCTCCTTTCGGCGAGCTACATGGACTACTCCATGCCGCGCTCCTCGGACCTGCCGATGTTCCAGGTGGACCATTCCTGCCAGACGCCCTGCACGCACAACCCGCTCGGGGTGAAGGGCTGTGGCGAGGCGGGTGCCATCGGTTCGCCGCCCGCCATCGTCAACGGCGTCATCGACGCGCTGGCCTCCGCCGGGCACGACGTGGGCCATATC
The DNA here is from genome assembly GCF_013404595.1 of Jannaschia marina. Lineage (GTDB taxonomy): Bacteria > Pseudomonadota > Alphaproteobacteria > Rhodobacterales > Rhodobacteraceae > Jannaschia > Jannaschia marina. The sequence continues at coordinate 162,703 of NZ_JABVAX010000003.1, forward strand.
GACATGCCGCTGACGCCCGCGAAGGTCTGGGCGGCGATGCAGGGTTAAGGAGACAGAGATGTACGATTTCGAACTGGTGAAACCGTCGACCCTGCAGGAGGCCGTCGCGGCCCTCAAGGACGACGAGGCACAGGCGCTCGGCGGGGGACAGACGCTCCTGCCGACGATGAAGGCCCGGCTTGCCATGGCCGGCAAGATGGTCGCGCTCTCGGGCGTGGCCGAGATCAAGGGCATCTGCACCGACGACGCGGGCCGCATCTGCATCGGGGGCGCGACGACCCATGCGACGGTCGCGCGTGAGGCTACGGGCTTCCCGGCGCTCGCGTCCCTTGCAGCGCGCATCGGCGATCCTGCGGTCCGGAACCGGGGCACGATCGGCGGCTCGCTCGCTAACAACGACCCCTCTGCCTGCTACCCGGCCGGAGCCCTGGCCGCGAACGCCGTGATCGTGACGCCCGACCGGGAGATCGCGGCCGATGACTACTTCCAGGGCATGTTCGAGACCGCGCTCGACGAGGGCGAGATCATCACCGAGGTGAAATTCCCCGTTCCCGAGGCGGCGGCCTACGAGAAGTTCATCCAACCCGCCTCCCGCTTCCCGCTGGTCGCGGTCTTCGTGGCCAAGTTCTCGGACGGTGTGCGTGTGGCGGTGACCGGGGCCTCGTCGGACGGTGTCTTCCGCTGGGCCGAGGCCGAGGCGGCCCTGTCCTCCGACTTCTCGGCCGAGGCGGTCTCCGGGCTCTCCGCGCCGGACGCGGGCGGCATGATTTCCGACCTGCACGGCGACGGGGCCTATCGCGCCCATCTCGTCAAGGTGATGACGGCACGGGCGGTCAAAGCCGCGCATTGACGCCGCAGGAGGTGATGCGGAGCGGGCAGTGGTACGACTGCCTGACACCCGCCTATGAGAGCTTGCGGGCGGCTGCACGGGCCGCCTGCCACGCCCACGGCACGCTTCCGCCCGAGGCGCGGGGCTCCATGGCTCCCGAGCTGCGCAGCCTCTTCGCCGAGGTCGGTGCGGGGGTCTTTATCGAAGCGCCGTTCCATTGCTCCTACGGGGTCAACGTCTCGCTCGGTCCCGGCGTCTATCTCAACGCCGGCTGCACCCTGCTCGACAGCGCGATGATCACCATCGGCGGTGGGACGATGTGCGGCCCCGGCGTGCAGATCTACACGGCCGATCATCACCGCGACGCCGCCCGCCGGGCCCAGGGCATCGAGCGCGGCCTCCCGGTCGTCATCGGCAGGAACGTCTGGATCGGGGGTGGCGCGATCGTCTTGCCCGGCGTGACGATCGGCGAAGGGGCGATTATCGGAGCCGGGTCGGTGGTGACACGCGACGTGGAAAGCGGCGCTCGGGTCGCGGGCAATCCGGAGCGCGCGATCGGGGGATCTGCATCCCAATAGCGGGCCTAGCTGCGAAGACCTTCTGCAACTTCGCAGAGGATGGTCTGCGTGCGATCCGCGAGCGTTCTGATTTCCTCGGCGATGACCATGAAACCGCGCCCGTCGGCCCCGCTGTTTGAGGCTTCTATCGCGGCGTTGAGTGCGACCATCTGGATGGACCGGCCCACGGAGCGCGCACTTTGCACCGCGCGGATCGCCTCGCCCCGGTGCGCCGTGTCCACGCGGTCTTGTGCGTCGTTCATCGCCTGGATCATCAGCGTAAGGAAGGCCGTGACCGTTGGATCGACCCTGTCGAGGCAGAGGGTGCGATAGGCCTCCGGGTCCGGCAGGGCATCGCGGGTGGGCAGCGCATCGGCGGGCAGGGCCGCACGGATTGACGCGACGACCGAGCGGGCCTCGGCCCGGGCGCGTTCAAGCGACCGCGGCTCCTCGAAACCCACTGCCGCGAGCGCCGCGGCAAATCCGGTGTCGAGCATCGCAAAGGCGCGCTCGATCCGCGCGACCGCTTCCTTCAGCGTGGCGCGGCGGCCGGAGCAGGTCAGATCGTCCGCGCGCATCGCCTGGATCGTGAGCACGGCGATCCGCGACGGGCCGACCGCCTGGAAGGTGGTCGCGGCGATATCGCGGAAGCTTGGCGGGCGATCGGTCATGGGACCGTCCTGCCAGAAAGTCGTCAAGACGGGGTTAATCCGCCGTCACGCGACGGTCAGGACGGGCAGCCGTGCCTGATGGGTCACCGATTGGCTGACCGAGCCGAGGGCGAGCGCGCGCAGCGTCCCGAGGCCGCGACGTCCCATCACGATCAGATCGGCGTCACAGGCGTCGGCGATCGACAGGATGTTCGCGATCGCATCGCCGCGCAGGATGTGGCTGTCGGTCAGGTCCACTCCCTCCTTGCGGAGAGCGGCGCGGGCCTGCCCGGTCACCTTTGCCCCGGCCTCGGCGATCTGCGCGTCGGTCGGCGGTGCGTCGACGATGGCCCCGTAGGGGGCCAGTACGACCGGCGGCATATCGGGCTCCGGCGTACTGACCACATGCAGGTCGGCCCCGAGGGCGCGGGTGAGCTCGGCGGCGGCGGTCAGGGCGCGGTCCGCGTGTTCGGACCCGTCGTAGGCGAGGAGAATCGTCTTGAACATGGGGGGTGCCTCCAGTCATTTCTTTGGGCGGAAGATGCGCCGTGCGGACCGCCCGAGCCATGATCCATATCAATCGTCGCCCCGATCGCGGGCAAGAAAAAGGGCACCCGAAGGTGCCCCGTTCGATGCCTGTTCCGAGCGGCGACCTAACGCTGAGTCGGCCCGATCATCATCACCATCTGGCGGCCTTCCATCTTGGGGAAGTTCTCGACCTTGCCGATCTCCTTGGTGTCCTCGGCCACACGCTCCAGAAGCTCGCGCCCGAGGTTCTGGTGCGCCATCTCGCGACCGCGGAAGCGGAGCGTGACCTTCACCTTGTCGCCGTTCTCGAGGAAGCGGAACACGTTGCGCATCTTGACGTCGTAATCGTTCGTATCCGTGTTCGGACGGAACTTCACTTCCTTGATGTCGATCGTCTTCTGGCGCTTGCGGGCCTCGGCCTCTTTCTTCTGGGTTTCGTATTTGAACTTGCCGAAATCCATGATCTTGCAGACGGGCGGCGTGGCATTCGGGCTGATCTCGACGAGGTCGAGCCCGGCATCCTCGGCCATCTGGCGCGCGCGCGAGGGGCTGACGACGCCCACGTTCTCGCCTTCGGGGCCGATCAGGCGGATCTCGACGGCGCGGATGCGATCGTTGACGCGGGGGCCGGTGTCGCGCTGCGGGGGCGCGTTATGGGGTCTGCGGGCGATGGTGGTGGTCCTTTCGGGATATTGAATTAGGTCGTTAATCTAGCGCCGGATCGGAGCCGCTTCAAGGCGGGACGGGCGGCGATTCGTCGGTCCGGCAGCCGGTCCTGCATGGTGATTGTCCTCGATGCGGCAATGCGGCAAGAGCGGGTGCACACAACCACCTTGGGGAGAGTCTCATGTCACGTAATGTTATCGTCGGTCTGGCCGTTCTGGTCGTCGCGGCCCTTGCCTGGATTTTCCTGTCCGGCGCGCCGGAGGAAACCGCCGTCGATCAGACCGCGGAAGATGCCGCCACCGCCACCGAAGAGATCGCGGAAGACACCGCCGAAACCGCGAGCGAGGCGGCCGATGCGGCTGCAGCCGAAGCGGAAGCCGCCGGCGAGGCCGCCGCGGACGCCACCGAAGAGGCCGCCGCTGAGGCCGGAGAAGCTGCGGCGACACTGACCGAAGAGGCCGGGGATGCCGTCGAGGGCGCGGCCGCCGCGCTGACCGAGGCGACCGAGGGAGCCGCCGACGCGGTCACCGATGCCGCCGAGAGCCTGGCCGACACGGCAACCGGTGCCGCCGATGTCGCCGCCGACGCGACGGAGGAGGCCGTGACCGAGGCAGGCGAGGCAGCCGATGCGACCGCCGATGCCGTCGAAGGTGCCGCGGCCGACGCCGGGGATGCCGCCGAAACCGCGGCTGCCGAAGCGGATGCTGCAGCCGACGCGGCGGCGGATGCGGTCGTCGGCGAAACCGAGGGCTCCGGCGATGCGGAGGTCACGACCGAAGCCACGCCCGAGGCTGATGCCGACACGGCGGCAACGACAGAGACGACGGCCCCGGACGCCGAGGCGACGACCGAAACCACAGCTTCGACCGGCGATGTCGGAGAGGCTGCCGATGCTGCGACCGAGGGCACCGAAGCTCCGGCCGCTGCCGAAGCGGATCTCGACACGCTGCTGACGCCCGAAGGCTTCGATGCCGATGCGTTGATCGAATACGTCGACGGCTCGGACCTGAACGCGCTCGCCAAGACGTCGCTCACCACCGCGATCGAGTCCGCCCGGGACAACCCGGAGCTTATCGACGGCGTGATCGAGCAGGTGAAGACTCGCCTCGAGATCGAGTGATCGTCACCTCTATCGTCGAAGGGCCGCGCGAGGCATCGCGCGGCCCTTTTTCGTTGCCAGACCGAGGGGCACGCGCGCATCCTGCCGCGAGGAGGTCGCGATGATCGAGGAACCGAAGCCGCTGCGGATCGCGCGCGACCTGCGCCGGCCCACCCAGGAACAGATCGACGCGTTGCGCGGGTATCCCACGGGGTTCGTGCTCGATGCGATGCTTGGGGCGGGGGCGATGGCGGCGGCGATCTCTCCGTGTCCCGGGCTGGAGGCGGCGGTCTGCGGCCCGGCCCTGGTGGCGGGCAACCGGCCCGGCGACCTTCTGGCGACGCTTGCGGCGATCCATTTCGTGCGGCCGGGTGACGTCGTCGTGGCCTCCGCGGAGGGCTATCTCGGATGCGCCGCCGCCGGCGACCGTGCCCTGGGGATGCTGCGCAACGCGGGAGCCGCGGGGTTCGTGACGGATGGTGCCTTGCGCGATCACGCCGGGCTCCTCGCCGTCGGCCTGCCGGCATGGTGCGCGGGGCTGACCCCCGGCTCGCCGGTCGCGCGGGGGCCGGGGACACTGGGCCTGCCGGCCAATGTCGGCGGCCAAAGGGTGGAGAACGGCGACATGATCGTCGCCGATGCGGACGGCGTGGTCGTCGTCCCCTTCGGCATGATCGACACCGTGACCGTCGCCGTGGCGGATGTGGCTGCGGCGGAGACCGCGCTCGATGCAGAAGTGGCGGACGGACTTTGTGAGCTCGGTCTCATCGCCGAGATGCTGGAGCGTGGCGACGACGTGGAGTGGGTCTGAGGGCAGGCCGTGCGGCATCGCGCGTGACGCGCGTCGGTACCTTTGTCGAGCTTGCCGTGGGCGATAGCGGATTTCTTGTTGCTCGCCCGAAAGGAGAGAGGTGGCCCGTCCCGCCGTTCGGCGGGCGGTCGCGAATCCATCCACGGTCGCTCGTCGCCTACTCCCCGAGGCTTCCGGGATTGTCGGCCATGACGCTGCGCTTCACGAGATCCCCGGCATGCGGGCCATGACGCGGACCGGACGTTCATCCGTTCGGTGCCGCCGCGAGAGCCAGCGGGCCGGACCCGGTGGTGCCTTCGGTGGTTCACCCTCTGTCAGTCTGTCCCTGCCCAGGCGATCGACAGAGCACTCTGACCGAACTCGCACTGGACCCACATCCATACGATCACGCCTTACGTCAGAAACATCTGATGATATCGCACCAGCCGCGAGAAATGCGCGTCGAGGGATTTCTTCAGATGCGGGGCGTTCTTGACCGTCAGGATGTAGTCGACCAGCAGCTCATATTGGTTGATCTGTCGGGCGAGGCGACGGTCGGGTGTGAGCCGATCGAGTCGCTCCCGCTCGGGGATGACCTGGACGGTCTGGCCCGGTTCGGGTGGCGGATCGACGGGCAGGGCATCGGAGAGCGCGGCCCCGTTCATCAGGGGCAGGATCGCGTCGAAATGGGCGAAGACGCGGCGCTCCATCGCGGCGATCTCGGCACGGCCCTCGACTTCCCAGGCGCGCACGAAGGCAACCTCCCAGACGTCGATCTGGCGATTGGCGATCACGTCGGAGCGCGCCGAGGTCAGGTGCCGGCGGACGCGGCTGCGGATGCCGTCGACAGATTGACCGACGTAGATCGGCTGCCCGTCGAGGTCGCAGAGCGCGTAGACGCCGGTGGCATCGGTGAGGCCGGCGAGGGCCTGTTTGCGAAAGGCCTGTTCGGCGCTCATGTGGCGGGCAGGAGCGCGCGGGCGAGGACGGGCTGGAACAGCGTCTCGTCGAGGTAGCGGACGACCGGAACCGCGACGCCGTCGCCGGCTACCTTGTAGGCGGCGTTGTAGTTCGCGGGCATCCGGTAGCCGTCGGGCAGGCCCATGAGGCGCGCGGCCTCCCGCGTCGACAGGAGGCGGGCGCGGAGCTTGCGCCCCTCGACGAGCAGCAGTGTCTGGCGCGAGGAGCCGCCCGCGGGCGTGCGCAGGCAGCCGGCGATGCCGTCGAAGCGGACCTCCGCGCGCTGGCGCGTGCCGCCGGCCGGGTCGGGGCGGCCACGGCGGTAGAGCGTGCCGACCTGCAGGCCCCCGGCGGCGCGGGCGGAGCGGAGGCGCGCAAGGCTCGGCGGCGACATCATCGTGGTGAGCGCACGGCGCATCGAAGCGTCGAACCAGGGCGTATCGGGCGCGGCGTCGATCATCCGCGCGAGGCTCGGGGCGGGGGCCGTTGGAGGGGCATGTCGCCACCAGAGCCAACGTTTGCGCAGGACGGCGGGGGCCCGGACGACGAATTCGGCAAGCCGCCGGGTGTGGTACGGGCCCGAGGGTGCAGGCGTCGTAAGGCCAGCGACGTCGAGGTCGTCGCGCGCGCAGACCACGAAGAGGCGGGGCCGGCTCTGGGGCAGGAAGTCACGGGCGTCGATCTCGAGCGCGCCGACACGGTAGCCCAGATCCGAGAGGGCCGTGACGACGGCGGCGAAGTCGCGGTCGCCGTTTCGGGTGACGAGGCCCATGACGTTCTCGAAGGCGATGAGGGCCGGCGCGTGGCCCGCCTCGATCGCCGGGCGGATCGCGTCGATCCAGGTGAGGAAGACGCCGCTGCGCAGGCCGTTGAGGCCGCTGCCGTTGCCGGCGAGGCTGAAATCCTGGCAGGGAGAGGACGCCCAGTAGAGGTCGATCGGCTGCCGCAGGAGCATCGGGTCGAGCGTGGCCACATCGCCCTCGACGAGGCCGTCTGTGCCGAAGTTGTCGGCGTAGACTGCGCATTTCATCGGGTCGATGTCATTGGCGAAGGCGCAGTCCCAGGTGCCGGACAGGGCCGCGCGCACCATGCCGCCGCCCGCGAAGAACTCGGCATATCTGGGGGGCATTCGGGTGTCGCGGGGCATGATCTTGTGTAGGTCGGCGGACCGCGCCTGTCGAGGTGCGGCGGGCTATTCCGCCGCCGCCTGCGCGCCTTCGGCCTCGATCTCGGCGGCGCGCTTCTCGACCTGCTCGACGATGTGGTCGATCATCTGATCGTTGGACATCTTGTGGCTCTGCTTGCCCGCCAGATAGACCATGCCCGATCCGTTGCCGCCGCCGGTGAAGCCCACGTCGGTCATAAGCGCCTCGCCCGGGCCGTTGACGACACAGCCGATGATCGAGAGCGACATGGGCGTCTTGATGTGCTCCAGCCGCGTCTCCAGCTTCTCGACCGTCTTGATGACGTCGAAGCCCTGCCGCGCGCAGGAGGGGCAGGAGATGATGTTCACGCCGCGGTGGCGCAGGCCGAGCGATTTCAGGATCTCGTAGCCGACCTTCACCTCCTCGACCGGATCGGCCGAGAGGCTGACGCGGACGGTGTCGCCGATGCCCATCCACAGCAGGTTGCCGAGCCCGATGGCCGATTTGATCGTGCCGGAGGTCAGGCCACCGGCTTCGGTGATGCCGAGGTGAATAGGCGCGTCGGTGGCCTCGGCCAGGCCCTGGTAGGCGGCGGCGGCCATGAAGACGTCGGACGCCTTGCAGGAAATCTTGAACTCGTGGAAGTCGTTATCCTGCAGGATGCGGATATGGTCGAGGCCGCTTTCGATCATCGCGTCGGGCGTGGGTTCGCCGTATTTCTCGAGCAGATGCTTTTCCAGCGACCCCGCGTTCACCCCGATCCGGATAGAGCACTGATGATCGCGGGCGGCCTGGATGACCTCCTTCACGCGGTCGGGCGAGCCGATGTTGCCGGGGTTGATCCGCAGGCAGGCGGCCCCGGCCTCGGCGGCCTCGATCCCGCGGCGGTAGTGGAAATGGATGTCGGCGACGAGGGGCACCGGGCTTTCGCGCACGATTTCCCGGAGGGCCTTCGACGAGGCCTCGTCGGGGACGGAGACGCGGACGATATCGGCTCCGGCTTCGGCTGCGGCCTGCACCTGGGCGATCGTCGCGGGCACATCGGTCGTCAGCGTGTTCGTCATCGTCTGGACGGAGATCGGAGCATCACCGCCCACCGGGACGTCGCCGACCATGATCCGGCGGGATTTGCGGCGGTCGATCTGACGCCAGGGGCGGATGGAATGGAGGGTGTCGTGCATGGCCGGCCTCGCTCACAGGGCTTGCCTGACAGCTAGTCCCCGGAGGCGGGGGGTGCAACCGGGCGCGCGCCCCGCTGCCTATTCGTCGGTCGGCGTTTCGGCGGGAAGCGACAGTTCGGCCACGACGCGGGCGAGGTCCGAATCCCCGTCCAGATCGGCGACCTCGTAGCTCTCGACGACGGTGGCCGCGGTGATTTCGGCGTTGGCGACCTGAGGGCCCGGGGCCACGGGGCCGTAGGTCTGTCCGGCGACGGACATGTAGATCGCACCCGAATTGCCCGTCCGCAGGGTCGCGGGGGCTTCGGCGACGGGAACCTCATAGGTCTCGCCCGGCTCCAGCACCTTCTCGAAGAGCGTGTCGCCCTCGGCCGAGCGAACCCGGACCCAGGCGGAGCGCACGGCCACGAGGACGACGGCGTCCGGAGCCTCGGCCAGTACGCGCGGTGTGCTGGGGGCCGGGATTTCGCCCGGCGTGGCATTGCCGAGCGCCTCGGCGAGCGCGGTGTTGACGGAGGCGTTGATCGCTTCGGGATTGGCGTCGGGGCCCGAGAGACCCGCCGGTTCGGCGGAGGCGAGGGCCCCGAAGCTGCCGGGCGTGATCGTGGAGATCGGCGCGTCACGCGCCGTCAGGATGGGAGCGTCGAGGGCCTGGGGCCGGTAGAGCCGCGCCAGCGCGTCCTGGGAGGGGGCGGAGACGCCGGTGGTCTCTGGGGCCTCGAGCTGCGGGGTGTTGGGCTGGAGCGGATCGAGCTCGGCCACGAGCTCGGGCTCCTGCTCGACGGGGGCGACCTGCACGCGCTGGATCTCCTGAACGACGGTCCAGCCGCCGTAGCCCAGCCCCGCGACGAGCGCGACGAGGACCGCGATCGAGCCGAGAGCTCCGGGCTCGAAGCCCGCGAAGACGGGCGTGGCTTTGTTGGCGAAGGGATTGCCGGCCCCGAGGATCGGGTCGACGGGCTGAACCGGGGCCTTCGCCGCCTTCTGCGCGCCGCGCCCGATGGCGAGGCCGCGGGCCTTGGGCACCGGCTGATCGAACATCGCCTTCCGGCGCGAGGCCTCGGATTCCATCGGCTTGAGCGCGGAGAAGCCCCCGAACCCTGATTCCTCGCAGAAGCGGGCGAAGACGATCTCGGGGTCCATTTCGAGGTAGCGGGCGTAGCTGCGGACATAGCCGGCAACGAAGCTGAGCGAGTCGAACGCCGAGAGGTCGGCGTTTTCGATGGCGGCGATATAGCTGGCCTTGATCCGCAGTTCGCGCTGAACGTCCATGAGCGACTTGCCGAGTGTGGCCCGTTCGCCGCGCATCTCATCCCCGAGGCGCATCTCGTAGCTGTCGTAACCGCGGTCCGGGTTCTCGACCTTCGATAGGAATTTCGACTTCCGGCCAAACATGATGGGCCTGCCCCTAAATCTCTGGACGCGCCTCTTTATCGTGCGCGTTTCCGATTGTGATTGTGGAAAACGACTCCCCATCGCTCCCCTACTGCCTGCCTTAGCGTAGCAGCAAAACGCTCACAATGCGAGAGAATGGTTACCCTGCGGCCTGGGCGCGATTTAGCGCACAATGCGACCAAAGGTCGTCCATCGCATGCACGAGTGCATCTATCATGGGCGGTGTGTGAACCGGCGAGGGGGTGAAGCGCAGGCGCTCGGTGCCGCGCGGCACGGTCGGGAAGTTGATCGGCTGCACGTAGACGCCGTGGTCGGCGAGGAGGCGGTCGGAGATCATCTTGCACTTCACCGGATCGCCCACGTGAACGGGGACGATATGGCTGCCGTGGTCGATGATCGGCAGGCCGAGGCCGCGCAGGCGCAGCTTGAGCACGGTCGCGCGCTCCTGGTGCAGGTCGCGCAGGTTCTGGTCTGTTTTCAGGTGTTTGACGGAAGCGGCGGCCCCGGCGGCGATAGAGGGCGTGAGCGAGGTCGTGAAGATGAAACCCGGCGCGTAGGAGCGGACGGCGTCGCACATCCGCGCGGAGGCGGCGATATAGCCGCCCATGACGCCATAGGCCTTGGCGAGCGTGCCGTTGATGATGTCGATGCGGTGCATGAGGCGGTCGCGCTCTGCAACGCCGGCCCCGCGGGGTCCGTACATCCCGACGGCATGAACCTCGTCGATGTAGGTCAGCGCGCCGAATTCCTCGGCCAGATCGCAGATTTCGGCAATCGGGCCGAAATCCCCGTCCATGGAATAAATCGATTCAAATGCGATCAATTTCGGGGCAGCCGGATCGTCCGCGGCAAGGAGTTCGCGCAAATGCGCCACATCGTTGTGCCGGAAGATTCGTTTCGCGCCCCCGTTGCGACGCACGCCTTCGATCATCGAGGCATGGTTGAGCGCGTCTGAATAGATGATGAGCCCCGGGAAGAGCTTGGGCAGGGTCGAGAGCGTGGCGTCGTTCGCGATATAGGCCGAGGTGAAGACGAGCGCGGCTTCCTTGCCGTGCAGGTCGGCGAGTTCGGCCTCGAGCGCCTTGTGGTAGACCGTGGTGCCCGAGATGTTGCGTGTTCCGCCCGATCCCGCGCCGGTCGCGTCGAGCGCCTCGTGCATGGCCGCAAGGACGACAGGATGCTGGCCCATGCCCAGATAGTCGTTTCCACACCAGACGGTGATGTCCTGCTCGGAGCCGTCGGCGCGCGTCCAGACCGCGTGGGGGAACTGCCCGCGACGACGTTCGATGTCGATGAAGGTGCGGTAGCGGCCTTCGTCGTGGAGCGCCTGGAGTGCCGTGTCGAGGGCGGCCGCGTAGTTCGTCATGGTCTCTCTCTCGTCAGGGCTGCCGGAGGGCGGGTGGACCCGTTCGTCCCGGCGCTTCGGGGCAGATAGCCCCGGAGTTGGAATAAATCCAGAATACAGATTGTCGCAAACCCTCAACGGCTCACGGCGACCTCACAATCGCTTGCACCGCCCGCGGCGCAGGTGGCGATGGCGGCCTGGGGGCCGTCGCCCAGACCCCAGGCCCCGGTGCTGCGGCTGATGGCGAGGGCGGCGTTCTGGCCCGCGCGGCGGAAATCGCGACCCGCGACCGCCTTCGACGCATCCTGGTTCAGCGTGAAGGAGCGGCCGGCCTCGTATCCGCGCGGCAGGATTTCGGCCACGACGACGCAGCCCTGGCCACAGGCGGCGACGGCCGCGGCGCGGGCCGCGTCGATCGAGTGGAAGTTGAACGCCCCGCGCGTGCGCTCCGACTGCAGCCCCTCGGAGGGATGCGCCGCCATTGCTCCGTAGTACTTGAGCTGCGCCACGCCGGGCAGCGCGCGCAGCGTGCCGATATCGGCCTCGCTCAGGAAAGGGTGCGCGGTGATGGCGACCTGCACGCTGCGGGTGCCGAACAGCTGGGCCTTGGCCGCGTCCTGATCGAGGGCCTCTTGTGCGGAGGCGGGCAGCGCGAGGCTGAGGGCGAGGGCGGCAAGCGGCAGGCGCGGCATCGGGGTCTCCGTCTGGTTGTTTCCCTGACCTAGACCGTCCCGGCGCGCTTGCCCAGATCCGCGTGGGCTTTTGGCTGTGCGCGAGGCTGGACACCGACACGTTGCGCGCTCACGCTGAAAGCGTGACACCTGCCGATCCTCCCGGAGCCCCCAATGACCGACCCGATCCCCGCCATCCTCACCCGCATCGACGACGACCTGCCGCAGGCGCTGGAGCGCCTGATGGAGCTTCTGCGAATCCCGTCCATTTCGACCGACCCGGCGAATGCGGAAGACTGCGACACCGCCGCCGACTGGCTTGTGGCGGAGCTGTCGCATCTGGGGTTCGAGGCCTCCAAGCGCACGACGACGGGCCATCCGATGGTCGTGGCGCACGGCGGGCAGGGGGCGCGGCACGTACTGTTCTACGGCCACTACGACGTGCAGCCGGTCGATCCGCTTTCCCACTGGCACCGCGATCCCTTCGACCCGGCCATCGAGGAGACGCCACAGGGCCGGGTGATCCGGGCGCGCGGGGCCTCGGATGACAAGGGTCAGCTGATGACCTTTCTCGAGGCCTGCCGGCAATGGAAGGCCGAAACGGGCGAGCTACCGTGCCGCGTCACCGTGCTCTTCGAGGGGGAGGAGGAATCGGGGTCGCCGTCGCTTATCCCCTTCCTCGAGGCAAACGCCGAGGAGCTGCGCGCCGAGGTCGCCTTCATCTGCGACAGCGGGCTCTTCGACGACCGGCTGCCGGCGATCATCACCACCCTGCGCGGGCTTCTGGGGGAGGAGCTGACGATCACCGGACCCGACCGCGACCTGCATTCGGGGATCTATGGCGGTCCGGCGATCAACCCGGCCCGCGTGCTGACCCGCATTCTGGGCGAGATGCACGACGCGCAGGGCAGGGTGACCATTCCCGGCTTCTACGACGGCGTGGGCGAGCCGGGGGCCGAGACCAAGAGCGCCTGGGACCGGCTCGGCTTCTCGACCGAGGCGTTCCTGGGCGAGGTCGGCCTGTCGCATCCGGCGGGCGAGGCGGGGCGCTCGGGGCTGGAGATGCTCTGGTCGCGGCCGACGGCCGAGATCAACGGCATCACCTCGGGCTACACCGGCGACGGATTCAAGACGGTGCTGCCGGCAGAAGCCTCGGCCAAGGTGAGCTTCCGCCTCGTCGGGGGGCAGGACCCGGATCGTTTGCGCGGCGCCTTCCGCGACTGGGTGATCGCGCAACTGCCGCCCGATTGCCACGTCACCTTCACCGGCCACGGCGCGGCCCCGGCCGCCCGGATGCACACCGACAGCCCGATCTTCGCGGCCACCGAGGCGGCACTGGCCGAGGAATGGGGCGAGAGCGCGGGCCAGATCGGGGCCGGTGGCTCGATTCCGATTGCGGGGTATTTCCAGACGATCCTCGGGATGGAGTCGCTTCTGACGGGCTTCGCGCGGGACGACGATGCGATCCACTCGCCGAACGAGAAATACGACGTCGAGAGCTTCCACAAGGGCGTGCGCAGCTGGGCGCGTGTGCTCGGGCGAATTGCAGATGCCTGAAAACTGGCGGCCCCCGCCCGGATCGATCCGGGCGAGGGCCACCGTGCCGCAACGCACCTGAGGCGCGGGGTCATGCCCCGCGAAACGGAGAGTTGCGAGAGGGCGCGCCCCGGCGGGGGAGGCGGGGCGCGCCGAAGGGTTTACTCGTCCTCGGCGCTCGCCGCGGCGATGTCCGAGAAGATGGCAGCCGCGCGGGACGGCGTGCCGTCGTAGAGCGTCGCGCCGTTGAGGCCGCGGATACCGTCCTGGCTGTCGGCGTTGCGGTTGAAGACGCGGTAGGCCTCGAGGTTCTGGCCCGAGCGGGTCGAGACCGCGGCCCCGGCCCCCGTCTTCAGGACGCGCACGCCATCCTGGCTGTCGGCGGTCTGGTTGAAGTGCGCGATGGCGGCGGCGGAGCCGGCAGCGACGTCGGCCGTGGCGGGCGCGGCGAGGCTCAGCGCGACGAGGGTGGAGGCGGCGATGGCTTTGATCTTGAGGGTCATGTCTTCGGTCCTTTGTTCGGAGCCCGGTGGTTGCGGCGGGCCTTCAGGGGTGCGGTCGCTCTGTGCGATCCGGTGATGCCGCTGATATGCGGGTGCAGAACCTTACCCTCAATGAACGAAGTCGTGAGATTTGCGAGATTTCAGTTCATCTGCGCACATCAAAACGACAGGCGCGCACCGCCCTCACGTCTCGTGATCGCATGAACACCGGCGCGTGAAGAAAGGGCCCGATTTCAGCGCCCGGAGCGGGTGGGTTCAGCACCGGCCACCGCAAGCGCGAGGCAGCCGCCCGCGATGGCCCAGTTCTTGACGAAGATCGACATCTGCCATGGATCCGAGGGGATCAGGTGGAAGACACTCGTGACCGCGCAATAGGCGGCGAGGGCGAGTGCCACCGGGGCGACGCGCCAGTTCGCGAGCAGTGCGAGCGCTGTGGCGGCGTTGAAGGCAAGCGCCGGCCAGACGAGGACGCCGGGCAATCCCGCCCCCTCGAGAAGGGCCTGTGCCGCTTCGGGATTGACCGCCTTCTGAACCGCTCCGGCCGCAAAGAGCGCGGCGATCAGGATGCGCGCGCCCAGAAGGGCCGGGCCGCGCCATGTCACGATAGGGCGCGCCAGCCGATGTCGCGGCGACAGAAGCCGTCTTCCCAATCGATCGCGTCGACCATCGCGTAGGCACGGGTCTGCGCCTCGGCCAGCGCGTCGCCACGGGCGGTGACACCGAGGACGCGACCGCCGGCGGCGACCGTGCGGCCCTCGGCGCGCGCGGTCCCGGCGTGAAACACCATGTTGCGGCTGTCGCGGGGCAGGGCATCGAGGCCAGAGATCACGCTGCCCTTCTCATACGCCCCCGGATAACCGCGCGCGGCCATGACGACGCAGATCGCGTGATCCTCGGCCCAATGCACCTGCGCTGCGTCCAGCCGGCCCTCGGCGCAGGCGAGCATCAGGTCGAGCGCCTGCCCGCCGAGCCGCATCATCAGACACTGGCATTCGGGATCGCCGAAGCGGACGTTGTATTCCACGAGGCTCGGTGCGCCGTCCTCGATCATCAGCCCGACGAAGAGGACACCGCGCATGGGCGTGCCACGGCGCGCCATCTCGGCCATCGTCGGGCGCACGATCTCCTCCAGTGCGCGGGTCTCGACCGCCGCCGTCATCACCGGCGCGGGCGAATAGGCCCCCATGCCGCCGGTGTTCGGCCCGGTGTCGCCGTCGCCGACGCGCTTGTGGTCCTGCGCGGTCCCGATGGGCAGGACGGTCTCGCCGTCGACGAGGCAGAAGAAGCTCGCCTCCTCGCCGCGCAGGAAATCCTCGATGACGACCTCCGCCGTCCCGTGGACGCCCGAGAAGATGTCGGTCAGCGCGCCTTCGGCCTCCTCGGGCGTCGCGGCGACGGTCACGCCCTTGCCCGCCGCGAGACCGTCGGCCTTGATGACGATGGGCAGCGGGCGGTCGGCGAGGTAGGCGCGCGCCGCGTCCAGATCGTCGAACCGGCCGTAGGCGGCGGTCGGGGCCCCGACGGCATCGCAGATTTCCTTGGTGAAGGCCTTCGAGGCCTCGAGTTTCGCGGCCGCGGCCGAGGGCCCGAAGACGGCGATCCCGGCGGCCGTCAGCGCATCCGAAACACCCGCGGCGAGCGGGGCCTCGGGGCCGACGATCACGAAGTCGATGCTCTCCTCGTCGGCGAAGCCCGCGACGGCCGCCCCGTCGAGGATGTCGAGCGCGGCGCACTCCGCGATCTGCGCGATGCCCGCGTTGCCCGGGGCGACGACGAGGCGGTCGCACTTCGGGTTCTGCTGCACCGCCCAGGCGAGGGCGTGTTCGCGCCCGCCGGACCCGAGGATCAGGATGTTCATGTCGTGCCCCTGTTCTTGCCGCATCCGGGGTTTAGGGTCGCCGGGGGGCGAGAACAAGCGGCTGTCGGCCCGAGGTGGACCCCGGGGTGCCCGTGACGCGTTGAGGTGCGAGACCTGCAACGGGAGAAACCGATGAAGTATTACGTCAACACGGAAACCCGCGACGACGGGAGCCACGTGATGCACGCCGAGAGCTGCCAGTTCCTCCCGAACGACGACAAGCGCAAGGCGCTCGGCGAGGCGGCGCAGTGCGACACCGCGCTCGGCCGCGCGCAGGACGCCTTCGACAGCGTGATCGCCTGCAGCACCTGCTGCTCGGACTGCGGCGACGGCTGACTGGCGGGCCGTGGCGGCGGCGGCTAGAAGTGGGGCATGGACGATCTGATCGACGAGCCGAGCCCCCGCCGCAACGAGGCCGAATACACCGTCTCCGAGATTTCGGGCGCGGTGAAGCGCACGCTGGAGGACCGCTTCGGCCGGGTCCGTGTGAAGGGAGAGATCGGGCGTATCTTTCGCGCCCGCTCCGGGCATCTCTACTACGACATCAAGGACGATCGGAACGTTCTCGCCTGCACGACCTGGAAAGGGCAGATCGCCCAGCTCTCGGTCGAGCCGGAGGAGGGGATGGAAGTCGTCGTGACCGGCAAGCTCTCGGCCTTCGGCGCACAGTCGAAATACAACCTCAACGTCGACGCGATGGAGGTCGCCGGGGCCGGCGCGCTCATGGCGATGCTCGAGAAACGGCGCGCGGCGCTCGCCGCCGAGGGTCTCTTCGAGCCGTCGCGCAAGAAGGCGCTGCCGTTCCTCCCGCGGGTGATCGGCGTCGTGACCTCGCCGCAGGGGGCCGTCATCCGCGACATCCTGCATCGCCTGCGCGACCGCTTCCCGTCAAAGGTGCTGATCTGGCCCGTCGCGGTCCAGGGCAAGGCGAGCGCGCCTGAGGTCGCCAACGCGATCCGGGGGTTCAATGCGCTGACGCCGGGTGGCGCGCTGCCGCGGCCGGATCTCCTGATCGTGGCGCGGGGCGGCGGGTCGATCGAGGATCTCTGGGGCTTCAACGAGGAGATCGTCGTGCGCGCCGCCGCCGACAGCGCGATCCCCCTCATCTCGGCCGTGGGGCACGAAACGGATACGACGCTCATCGACCATGCCGCCGACCGCCGTGCGCCCACGCCCACCGCGGCGGCCGAGATGGCGGTGCCGGTACGGCTCGACCTGATGGCGCACGTGGATCAGCTGGGCCTGCGTCAGGCCCGTGCCGCGCGGGCGCTCGTGGCGGGCAAGGGGCAGCGGCTCGCCGATCTGTCACGCGGGCTGCCGCGGGCGGATGCGGTGCTGGCCGGTCCGCGGCAGCGGCTTGATCTCGCGGCGGAACGCCTGCCGATGGCGCTGCGCAATCGCACCGGGCAGGCCCGGGTGCGGCTCTCGCGGCTGGAGGGACGGGTGACGCCTGGGGCACTCGGGGGGCGTCTCACTGAAGGGCGGCGTCGGCTAGCGGAGGCCGTGGTCCGGCTCGGGCCTGCGGTCGGCCGGGCGCTCGCGATGCGGGAGAGAGAGACGCGACGGCTGGCCGACCGTCTCCGCCCGGAACCGCTGGTGCGGGCCGTCGAGCGTGGACGCCGGGCCGCGCAAGCCGGTTTTGCGCAACTCGCACGCGGGGCCGGAGCGCGGCAGGGCCAACTCCGCACGCGACTCGATGCGCTGGACCGTCTCCTGCAGAGCCTCAGTTTCGAGCGGACGCTCGATCGCGGCTACGTGCTGGTGCGGGGGCCGGACGACGCTGTGCTCGATCACGCGGGCGCGCAGGCCGCGGGGCGCGTGACGCTCGAGTTCGCGGGGCGCAAGCGGCTCGATGCGGTGACCGACGGTTCTGCCCCGCGCGGTGCCCGCAAGGGCCCGAAGGCGTCGCCGCCCGATCAGGGCAGCCTTTTCTGACCCCTCGAAATGCGAACGACCCCGCCGGGGCGGGGCCGTTCAAGTTTTGAGTGCGGCTTACTCGCCTTCGGCGCTCTCGGCGCGGATGCGGTCGAAGATGTCGCCGCCGACGCTGGGCGCGCCCGAATAGGCCGTCGCGCCGTTCAGCCCGCGGACGCCGTCCTGGCTGTCGGCCTGGCCGTTGAAGAGGCCGAAGGCCGCGCCCGAGCGGGTCGAGACGGTGACGCCGTTGCCGTCCGACTTGAGCACGCGGATGCCGTCCTGGGTGTCGAAGTCGGCGTTGAAGTGGGCGATCGCGGCGGCGGGGCCTTGGGCGACCTGGGCCGCGGCCGGCGCGGCGAGGGCGGCGGTGGCGACGAGGGCGGAAGCGATGAGGGTTTTCATGGTCTTGGTCCTTTTGATGCGGTGGACCCTGTGGTTGCGGCGGGTCCGGTTGGGGTGTGCGGGGCGGTGTGCCCTGCCGATGTGAGAGATTTACGGGCGGGGTTCATCACCTTCAATGAACGGACGCGTGAGAATCGCGCAAAATGCGTGCACTCATGCACAGAGCTTACCCCCGTCCGCACCGCCCTCACGGCCCGCGATCCCATTCTCCCGCCGGCGTGAAAACCGCGGACGATTTGAAACAAACCGGCCTTCTGCGCTTTCCAAATACTCGGATGAGAGGCGGGGGAAGGCGGGTGGTCAGGAATCGGGTTTCACCAGTCCCAGCCCGCGCAGATAGATCCCGATGCCCGCCTCGAGCAGGTCTTCGGGCGGGAAGGGCGCATTGCCGCCCGGGTTCCCGCGCGCGAAGAGCTCCACGACGCCGTGGGACATGGCCCAGATGTGCGACGAGAACATCGTCGCCGGAGGGCGGCGGTCTTCGGGGATATGGCGGGAGAGGGCCTCGGCCGCCATTTCGAGGATCCCGCGGGAACGGCCGACGGCGCGGCTGAGTTCGGGGGTCGCATGACGGCTCAGGCCCGACTCGAACATCGCCATGTAATGCCCGGGATACTTCCGCGCGAAGGCGAGGTAGGCGCGGCCCGTGGCCTCGAAGGCGGCAAGGGCCGAAGGCTGGCCGCCCTTGTAGGCGAATTCCATCAGGTCGGCGAAGATCTCGTGCCCCTGCAGCGCGCATTCGACGATCAGATCCTCGCGGCCCTCGAAATGCCGATAGACGGCCGCGGGCGTCACCCCGGCGAGTTTCGCGGCCTCCGAGAGAGTGAAGCCCGTCGGCCCCTTCTCGGTGATGAGCGAGAGGGCGGCATCCACGAGCGCCTGGCGCAGGTTGCCGTGGTGGTAGCCGCGTTTAGGCACCGGCAAGCCAAAGCTCGGGCCCGCCCGCGATCTTCGGGTCGATGTCGAGTGCGCTGTCGTCGCGCCCGGCATAGGGGATCCGGGTCAGCACGGAGCGGATCGCGCCCAGCCGCGCGCGGCGCTTGTCGTCGGAGCGCACCACCGTCCAGGGCGCGACCGCGGTGTGGCTCCGTTCGAAGGTCTCGCCGATGGCGGCGGTGTAGGCATCCCACTTGGCGAGGCCCTTCACGTCGATCGCCGAGAGCTTCCACTGCTTGAGCGGATCGCTTTCGCGGGCGAGGAAGCGGCGCAGTTGCTCGGCCCGGCCGACGTTGAGCCAGAGCTTCACGAGGATGACGCCATCGTCGACGAGCATATCCTCGAAGGCGGGCAGCTGGTGGAAGAAGTGTTCGCGCTGATCCTCGCTGCAGAAACCGAAGACATGTTCGACGACCGCGCGATTGTACCAGGATCGGTCGAAGAGCGCGAACTGCCCGGCCGTCGGCAACTGGGCGACGTAGCGCTGGAAGTACCACTGGCCGGCTTCCGTCTCGGTCGGCTTCGACAGGGCGACGACCCGCGCGATGCGGGCGCTCAGGTTCTCGCGGAAGCGCTTGATCGTCCCGCCCTTGCCGGCCGCATCGCGCCCCTCGAAGACCACGACCACCCGCGCGCCGTTGTCCCGCACCCACGACTGGCATTTGACGAGCTCGATCTGAAGGGCAGCCAGTTCCGCCTTATAGCGATCCTTCTCCATGCGGTCGTCGTAGGGATAGGCGTCCATGATGACGTCGTTCTTGTCGCCCCCCTCGATCGCCTCGCGGATCGCCGCGGGGGCCTCGTCCTCGAAATAACAGGTGATGGCGGCATCGAAGGGCTTGGGCATCGCTGTCTCCTTGTTGGGCGGCGATTGTGCAGGCCGGAGGCCGCGCGTCAACGGCCCGGGCCCTTGAGCCCGCAGCCCGGAACCGGCGCGATGCCCGCGGTGCAGAGCGCGGCACGGTCGGGATAGAACATCGCGTCGGGTGGCGTGCCGTTGATCCACCGCATCACCTCGATCGCGTCGACGCCCCGCGCGCCGACACCCGCGAACATGCGCAGCTGGATGAGATTCATGAACGAGATCGCGGTGCCGTCGGGCCAGGCCGCCTGATGAAAGCCGAGCCGCCATGACCCGTCGGGCAGCGTGCGCGCCCGACCGCCGAGAAAGACGAAAGCACAGGCCGAGGCGCAGTTGCCGACGAGCGTGGTATCGAGCCGACGCGCGTGGATCAGCTCGGCGGCGTCGAACGCGGCGGCGATGTTGCCGCCCGGGCTGGCGAGGCCGATCGTGGTGACGGCCGGTGCGGCGTCGAGGGCCGCACGCAGCCGGGGCACGAAGTCGGGGCCGATCTCACCCAGCACGCGCAGCATCCCGTCTTCGACCCGTAGGATGAGCGTGTCGCGGGCCACGTAGAGCGTGGCCCAGTTGTCGCGTCCCGGTGCGCCGGCGCAGTTGCGGTTCCAGACGAGGCGTCGCTCGTCGAGATCCATGGACCCGAGGGCGGCGCGGGCGACTTCCTCTGCGGCACGCGCGGCGGCGGGGATCCTGCCTTCTGGGGCGAGACCCGGGGCATAGGGCTCGAACTCCCGGTGGAGGAGAACGCAGATCAGGCGCTCGACCTTGGCCGGCGGCGGCGCGGCCTCCGCATGTGTGGGCCAGCCGAGGAGGAGCGGCAGGAAGAACCCGAGAAGCGTCCGGCGCGTGCGCCTACGCATCCCGCAGCCGGTCGATGGCGGCGATCACGGGTGCGGGCGCGGCGTGGTGGGGCATATGGCCGACACCGTCGAGCAGCGTCAGCCGTCCGTGCGGCAGCATGTCGATGAGAACCTTGGCGTGAATGTCGGCGGGCACGATGGTATCGGCGGTGCCGTGGACGATCTCGATCGGGAGGTCGAGCGTGGCGTAGCGTCTTTCCATCTCGGCGATGTGCGGTTTCAGGCCGTTCACTTGCCGCGCGTTCGTGCGCAGGCTGTCGCGCCGCAGGGTCAGCTGCGCGCCGACATGGGCGAAATAACCCTCCGGGATCGGATCCGGCGCGAAGATCGCGGCGGTGATCCGGCGCAGGCGCGCCTCCGAGACCGTCGCGGTCAGCAGCGGCACGGCCAGCGCGCCGCCCGGAGCGGAGGCGTTGAGCGCGTAGAGCGGCCCGAGCCCGCCCTCCCAGATGTTCGAGGCCGCCCCGAGCAGGACAAGCCCGCGCGCCGCGTGGTCGAGACCCCAGGCCAGGGCGATGGTCCCGCCGAAGCTGTGCCCGAGGACGAGGGGCGCGCCGCGGCCGACGCGGGCATAGGCAGCGGCGAGGAGGGCGGCCTGTTCCGCCGGGGTTTCCGCCGCCGAGCCGAAGCGCGCGCCGTAGCGCGCGTAGGTGTGTCCGGTGTAGCCGAGGCCGGGCCGGTCGAAGGCGATGCAGCGGTAGCGTCCGGCGAGCCGGCCCATCAGGTCGAAGGTGAAATCGCGGGCGTTGCCCGAGGCCCCATGGATCATCACGAGATCGGGTCCGGTGCCGCGCACGACGGCATGGACGGGCACGCCGCCGACGTCGAGGATCCGGCCCTCGGGAGGGAAGGCGGCCTCGAAGGCGGCTTCGCGGGCGGCGGCGCGGCCGTGCAGGGCCAGGGTTCCGAGGGTGGCGCCGGCACCGGCGAAGAAGGGCTTTATCATTTTGTCTCGTCGGTGGTCGGCGGCAGGGGCGGCCCCGGATCCACCCATTCCAGCGTATAACGTTCCGGTCGAAAAGGTAGGACAAGCGCCTGCGCCCGCCAGCCTGCGATCGAAGAGATCGGCGTGGTTGCGCCTCCCGGGTCGAAATCCGCAGAGCGAAGGGGGTCGCCGGCGGCATCCCGGATGCGCCTGTCCCCGCCTTTGTCGGCCGGCAGGCCGCGGAACGGCGGCGCGCAGGTGATCGGCGATCCGTGCGGTCCGGGCGCTGGCGATGGCTGCGTCGTCCGGCGTTCCGTCGAGCAGCATGACGGTCGGCAGCTCGACCGGGATGCTGCCGCGGAACGGACGGCGGGCGTCCGGCGGCGGCCCGGGGAAGAAGCGGCCGGGTGCGGTGCGCGGGAAGCGACGGTGGCGATCTTCACGCGCGGCCGATCATCTCCATGTCGAAATGGGTCGTCTGGTAGATCTCGTTGATCCAGTTGCCGTAGAGCAGATGCGCGTGGCTGCGCCAGCGGTTGAGCGGCCGGCGCGCGGGGTCGTCGTCGGGGTAGTAGTTGCCGGGCACGTTGATCGGCGTGCCGTTCGCCACGTCGCGCTCGTATTCGCGCTGCAGCGTGTCGCTGTCGTATTCGAAGTGGTTGAAGATGTGGATCGCGCGATGGGAGACGTCCTCGATGAGGCAGGGTCCGGTCTCGTCGCTCCCGAGCAGGACCTTCATGCCGGCCGCTTCCACCGCGTCGCGGCGCACCTCCGTCCAGCGGGAGACGGGGATGACGCAATCGTCGGAGAAGCCGCGCAGGTAGGGCGAGGCCGGGTCTTCGTTCCGGATGCGGAAGCAGCCGAAGTGCTTCTGCGGCAGGAGATGTTTCTCGACCCCGTGGAAGTGCCAGGCCATCGCCATGCCGCCCCAGCAGACGCCGAAGGTCATGTGCACGTTCGTCTGCGTCCAGTCCATGATCTCGCGCAGCTCGTCCCAATACGTCACCTCCTCGAAGGGGAGGTGCTCGATCGGGGAGCCGGTGATGATGAAGCCGTCGAACTTCTGGTTCTTCACCGCCTGGAAAGGGCGGTAGAACTCCTCCATGTGGGCGGGCGAGGTGTGTTTCGACTGATGCTCGGACATGCGGATGAGCGTCAGGTCGATCTGCAACGGCGTGGCCCCGATCAACCGCGCGAACTGCGTCTCGGTCGTGATCTTCATGGGCATGAGGTTCAGGAGCCCGATGCGCAGGGGCCGGATGTCCTGCCGCGTGGCCGCATCCTCGGACATGACCATGACGCCCTCGCCGTCTAGAACGTCGTAGGCGGGCAGGTCGCGGGGCAGGGTGATGGGCATCGTGTCGGTCCGGGCTCTCGGGAAGACCTGAGTTAGGCGCTGCGCCGGGCTTTGCCAATGCCGTCCGCCACCAGTGCCATCACATCGGCGGCATCGCGGACGGTGGCGACGTCGGCCGCCTGCACGGTGATGCCCCAGTTGCGGGCCATCGCGGCGTAGCGCGGATGCCGCGCCGTGATCGCATCGCGGTAGGTCGCGGTAGCGAAGGCGTTCGGGTCGACGTCGCCGCCGCCATGGGCGTCCCACATCGCATTGAGGAACGCGGGACGGTAGCACATGGGCTTCGGGGCCTTCGCGAAGCGCGCCACGAGGGTCTCGACGTGATCGGGCGTGCCCTCGATCCAGACCGGGAGCGTGTGCGCCGCGAGCGTCTGCATCACCGGATCGTCCGGATCGTCCGGGTCGACGACTTCGCAGGTGGAGCCGCCGGTGTCGCAGACGAAGTTGTCGTAGCCGTAGATCTCGCGCGCGCGTTCGATGAAATGCGGCGTATCGAGGAGCGAATTGACCTCCGCCCGGTGGTGCAGCTCCTGCCGGCGGGCGTACTCGGCGAAGGGAAGCCCCCCTTTGGCCGTGTTCCCGGGCTGTCCGAGGTAGGCGGAGAGCGGCGAGAGGTTCTCGAAGGTGATATTGGGCCGCAGCGAGAGGCTGTCGGTCTTCAGCAGACGGGCCAGATAGGGCACCTTCATCGCGTGCCGCTTCAGGTCGTCGTTGATATGCTCGCCGAGGTAGCCGGTGCCGATGCGGTAGTCGATCGAGTAGTGGAACCACTCTCCGCCCTCGCGCAGGATCTGGCTGATGTGGGTCTTCCCCAGCCCGGACATGCCGAAGAGGGAGATGCGCTTGGACGTCGCCTGCTGCCAGGCCTCGGGGCTGTCGTAGATCATGGACCGGGCGTAGCGCGGCCCCGGAAGACGCGCAATATCCGCCCGTCGATCAGCGCGAGGCCGAGGGCGAGCAGAGCGAAGCCCAGGTAGACGTTGGGCGAGAGCACCTCGTCCCTCACCCAGGCCCCGAGCAGGATCGCGACCGGTGGAATGCCGAGGGTGCAGAGCATGGTGTTGCCGCTCCCGGCGCGGGCGAGGACGCGGAAATAGAGCAGGTAGGCCACAGCCGTCGCGATCACCGCGTAGTAGCCGATGGCGAGCCAGGTCGTGGGGGCCCGCGGGAGGACGAAGCCGTCGAGGAGAAGTGCCGCGGGCACCATCACGAGGCTAGACCCCGTCAGCATTCCGGCGGCCGCGACCTGCGGGGCGAGGCCCTGCAGCCGGAGCCGCCCCCAGACGGCCGCGAAGGCATAGGAGAGCGTCCCCGCGACGATGGCGAGCTGTGCGAGCGAGCGCAGGTCGAGCGTTGTCAGGTTCTCGAGACCGATCGCCGTGGCGACCCCGAAGAAGCCGATGCCGACCCCGGCCGCGCGGCGCAGCGTCAGCCGCTCGTCCGAGAGAAGGAGCGCGGCGACGAGGACGCCGAACACCGCCGTCCCCGCGTTCAGGATCGAGGTGAGCCCCGTCTCCACATAGAGCTGACCCCAGGCCATGAGCGAGAAGGGCAGAACGTTGTTGAGCACGCCCATGACCAGAAGCGCGCCCCAGAGCTGCGGCTCCCGCGGCAGGGGCAGACGACGGAGGGCGACGTAGACCCAGAGGACCAGCGCCGCGACGCCCACACGCCAGGCGACGGAGGTGACGAAGGGGATTTCGTCGAGCGCGGTGCGGATCGCGAGGAAGCTGCCGCCCCAGATGAGGGAGAGGAGGGCGAGGCCGGCCCAGGCCGTGTTGGGGATGTCGCGGGTGCTCATGGGGCAGGGCTAGGCATTGTCGTGCCTGCGCGCTACCCGGAACATGCGCCAAACGCGAAGCGCCCCGCCGGTCGGGGCGGGGCGCTCGGTGGTGCTGTGCGGTGCGGAAGGATCAGAAGGTGTAGCCGATCTTGAAGCCCACACCGACCGCCGAATTGTCTTCGAAGTCGGACAGTTCGTTACCGGCGACAGTGGGCACGGCATCGCCGATGCGGGTGTAGTTGACGCCGCCCGAGAGCTTGATGTTCGGATTGACCTGGTAGGAACCGCCGATCGTGATGCCGTAGCTGCCGTTCGACGGGGCCAGCGGCGACACCTGGTCGTCCGCCCCGCCGTCCGAGTAGTTCAGCGTGACGGAGCCCGCGAACTTGTCGTTGAAGCGGCGGCCGATGCCGATGGTATAGTCGCGCGCATCGTCGATGTTCGTCAGGCTGGCCCCGCCGGTGTTGATTCCGAACTGCGTCGGCGTGACCTGTACGACGCTGTAATCGGCGTAGCGGAACGAGGCGAAGAGCAGCGTGTCCTTCGCGATACCCGTCTGGAAGGAGATGTTGACCGCCTCGGGCGTCGTCACCTCGGTGTTGGAGGTCACGCCCGGGACAATGTTCTCCTGCGTGTCGAAATCGTGGTCGATCTCGGAGAAGTAGGTTACCGCGATCCGTAGCGCGATCTCCGGGATTTCGTAGGCACCGCCAATCTGGAAGCCGAAGGCCGTGTCGCCGTCGAGGTCGGCCGAATAGCCGTTGAGTGGGCCGTAGCCGCCACCGCGCAGGTCGACGCTGGCGTTAATCTGCTGGGCGCGGATGCCGCCGTGGACGCTGAAGCGGTCGTTGAACTTGTAGCGCAGCAGGCCGGTGACCGAGCTCGAGTCCAGCGTCGCTGTGGTTCCGCCGAGGAGGGCGCTGCCGCCGCCGGCCGGCGGGACAAAGGCCGGGTAGGCGATGTTCGCGCCATAGGGCTGATCGACGATGACCGCGAAAGACAGCCGGTCGTTGATGTCCTGCTTGTAGCCGAGCGCGCCCTGGAAGTAGTTGCCGGCCGCGTCGCCCGACGAGCGCCCGGCCAGCGGACCGGCCAGCGGACCGTCGTCGCCGGACAGATCGGGCGCGACATAGCCGAAGGTCAGCTCGGCGATGTTGCCCTCTTCAAACAGAAGGTTGATGTTCTGGCCGGAGCGGTCGAGCCCGCCGGCCATGGCACTGCCAGTGCCGACGATCGTTGCCACTGCGGCAAGCGTGAAACGGTTCATTGTGCTGTCTTCCCTTGTGGGCCCTGAGTGTGAGCCGATGTCAGCCGTCGCCGCGATCCTCCTCCGACCGGGCGCCTGTCCTGTCTCGAGCCTTGGGGAATAGGACCGATCCGGTCAAATCGGACCCTACGTCACGGATTGTTTTGCCAGTGGACCCGGTCGAATTGCGGCAACTCGGCAACAATTCGCCGTTCTGCCCCGGGTCAGACGGCGCGGGCGAGGCGCAGATTCGCCCAGGCCGCGCCGAAGACGATCGCCCCGCCGAGAAGGACGAGCGGGTCGAGCGCCTCGGCGAAGAAGAGCGCGCCGATCACCGCGATGAGCGGCAGGCGGGCGAAGTCGATCGGCATGACCGTCGAGGCCGGGGCGAGGCTGAGAGCATTCGTCAGGCACCAATGCGCGCAGAGACCGGCAAGGCCGATGATCACGACCCACGGCAGTGTTGCGGCCGTGGGCAGGGCGATGTCGCCGTCGTAGCCCGCGCAGGCAAGGCCGAAGAGAAGTTGTAGCGTGGTCAGCCAGAACAGGATGCCGGTGACGGTCTCGTCGCGCGTCAGCCGCCGCGTCAGCAGGTTCGTCAGCGCGAAAAAGACCGCCGCGAGCCCGCCCCAGAGAAGGCCGATGGACACGTTCCCGGAGAAGGGCTGCGCCACCAGCAGCACGCCGGCGAAGCCGATGGCGGCGACGGCGAGCTGAACCGGGCGCACCCGCTCGCCCAGGATGAGCGGCGCGAGAAGCAGAACCCAGAGCGGCGAGGTGAATTCCACCGCGAAGACCTGAGCGAGCGGCGCGAGCGTGATGGCGAGGAACCAGAGGTTCTGCCCGGTGAAATGGGTGATGTTGCGCACCACCTGCAGCGGCAGGTTGCGCGTCGTGATCTCGCGCCAGCGGCCCGTTCCGAAGGCGAGGGTCAGGACCACGACGACGCCGACGCAGGAGCGGAACAGCATGATCTCGAAGGTGTCGAGGTCGGTGGAGACGACGCGGCCCGCGACCGCCATGGAGGTGAAGCTGAGGACGCTGCCGATCATCCAGACGGCGGCGCGCATGGTCTCGGGCGTCACGCGGTCAGCTTTCGGGCGTCGCGTCCGGGTCCACGTAGGTGCCCTGGTCCTTGAGCGCCTCGATGACCTCCTTGGGCATGTAGGTCTCGTCGTGGCGCGCGAGGATCTCCGTCGCGGCGAAGACCTCGCCGTCGAAGCGCCCGGTGCCGACCATGCCCTCACCCTCGCCGAAGAGATCGGGCAGGACGCCGGTATAGCTCACCGGGATCGAGGCCCCGCCGTCGGTCACGCGGAAGGTGATCGCCGTGCCTTCGCCGCGCACGAGGCTGCCGTCCTCGACGAGGCCGCCGATCCGGAAGGTCTCGTTCGGGGGCGGCGGGGTGGCCGCCACCTCTGAGGGAGAGCGGAAGAAATTGAAGCTGTCCTGCGAGGCGTAGATCATCAGCGCGCTGGACCCGGCGAGCGCCAGGGCGGCCAGCGCGATGATCTGGATGCGGCGGGTCTTTTTCAAGGAACGCATCTCGATCCCTCAGGCGGCTTCGAACGTCAGGGGGCGGCGCAGGAACTGGGTCGCCCGGGCCGAGACAGTCTCGGGGTCGCCGGTGGTGAACATCCGGGCCGCGCCCCCGCGGGCCATCTCGGGCCTGCGGGCAAGATAGTCGCTGAGGCTGGCGGCCACAACGTCGGCCTGGCTGAAGAGCTTCACTTTGTCGCCGAGAGCGCGCTGGAAGGCCTCCTGTACGAGGGGGTAATGCGTGCAGCCCAGCACCGCCGCCTGGGGCGCGGGCATCTTGCGGCGGAGCGCATCGACGTGACTGCGCACGAGGGCCTCGGCCAGGATCATGTCGCCGTCCTCGATCGCGTCGACGACGCCGGCGCAGGCCTGCGCCTCCACATCGACGCCGATCGCGCGGAAGGCGAGCTCGCGCTGGAACGCGCGGCTCGCCACCGTGGCGGGGGTCGCGAAGAGCGCGACCTGCTGCACGTCGACTTCCCGCGGGGGGGAATTGTCGCCCCAGTTGCGCTCGGTCAGCGCCTCGATCAGCGGAACGAAGACGCCGAGAACGCGCTTGCCCTCGGGCACCCCGGCCTCCTGCATCCGGCGCAGGGCGGCTGCCGAGGCGGTGTTGCACGCGAGCACCACGAGGTCGCAGCCCTTGTCCCACATGTCGTGCACGGCGCGGTTCGTCAGCGCATGGATGTCGTCCATCTCGCGCACACCGTATGGCGCGTGGGCATTGTCGCCGTAGTAGGTGACGGTAAGCTCGGGCAGAGCACGCGTGACGGCATCCCAGATCGTCAGGCCGCCGAGGCCGCTGTCGAAGATGCCCACGCTCATGTCGCCTATCCTTCCGTCGCCATCAGACGCAGATCAACCGCGATCCGCCCGGGGCGGTGTCGCACGGCCCAGCCATACGACCCACATCGGGGGAGGTCCATCGGGCCCGGACGCCGCGGCGCAAAAACCGCCGACAGACCTCGCGAACGGCGAGCCGAAAACAAAAAGGCGCCCCGCGGGGCGCCCTTCGAAACCTGTCAACCGACGATCCGGGTCGGATCAGGAGTTGGACTTGATGAAGTTGACGGCGTCGCCGAACGTCTGGATCGACTCGGCCGCGTCGTCGGGGATCTCGATCCCGAACTCTTCCTCGAAGGCCATGACGAGCTCGACCGTGTCGAGCGAGTCGGCCCCCAGATCGTCGATGAACGACGCGTTCTCGGTCACCTTGTCCTCTTCGACGCCAAGGTGCTCGACGACCTTCTTGCGGACGCGATCCTCGATATCGCTCATATCTCTACCTCATCATCTCGTGGCCCATCCGGGCGATTGTGCATGGCCGTGGCCCCATGCCGGGCTGCCCGATGTCCGGGCTGCGGGAGCCCCCGCTCGCGTGCGCCGCCTATATCACGGGGGACTCCGATGGCAAATCCTTTGTGGTCCGGATGCCGGACCCGTTCGCGCCTCCCCGCCGGGCGGCGGCGGGGGCTTGCCTGTGGTGCCGAAGAACGGGCGGGAAGGTGTTGAGAAGGCGGAAAATAACGTTTCGGCGAGGCAAGGTCAGAGCATCGCCATGCCACCGTTCACATGCAGCGTCGCGCCGGTGACGTAGCCCGCCTCCTCGGAGGCGAGATAGGTGCAGGCGGCGGCGATCTCGGCCGGGGTACCCATGCGACCGGCGGGGATCTGTTCGTTGATCTTGGCCTTCTGGTCGTCGGTGAGCTTCTCGGTCATCGGCGTCGCGATGAAGCCCGGTGCCACGGTATTGACCGTGATGTTCCGGCTTGCCACCTCGTAGGCCAGCGACTTCGCCATCCCAACCATGCCGGCCTTGGACGCGGCGTAGTTGCCCTGGCCGGGGTTGCCCGTCGCGCCCACGATGGAGCTGATGTTGATGATGCGGCCCCAGCGGGCCTTCATCATGCCCCGCAATACGCCTTTCGAGAGCCGGAAGGCGGAGGTGAGGTTCACGTTCAGGACATCGGCCCATTCCTCCTCGGACATGCGCATGAAGAGGTTGTCGCGGGTGATGCCCGCGTTGTTGACGAGGATGTCGACGCTGCCCATCGCGGCCGCGGCCTCCTTCGGGAGGGCGGTCACGGCGTCGGCGTCGCCGAGATTACAGGGCAGCACGTGGGCGCGCTCGCCGAGTTCCCCCGCGAGTGCCTGCAGCGGATCCTCCCGCGTGCCCGAGAGGCCGACGGTCGCGCCCTGTGCGTGGAGCGCGCGGGCGATCTCGGCCCCGATGCCGCCGGACGCTCCGGTGACGAGAGCGGCTTTTCCATTCAGGTCAAACATCTATGGGCCTTTCTTAAAGTGCGTCTTTCGCCGCGTTGACGTCAGCGGGCGTGCCCACCGCGCGGGTGGCGACGGATTTGTCGATGCGGCGGATCATGCCCGAGAGCGCCTTGCCCGCCCCGATCTCCCAGATCTCGGTCACGCCGAGGTTCGCCATCTCGCCCACGCTCTCGCGCCAGCGGACGGAGCCGGTGACCTGATCGACCAGCAGGCTGCGGATGACGTCCGGGTCGGTGACCGGCCGGGCGGTGACGTTGGCCACGAGCGGCACCGAGGGGGCCGCGATCGCCACGTCGTCGAGCGCACGGGCCATGGCGGCCGCCGCAGGCTCCATCAGATCGCAGTGGAAAGGGGCCGAGACCGGGAGAAGCATGGCGCGCTTCGCGCCCTTCGCCTTGGCGATGTCGAGCGCGCGTTCCACAGCCGCCTTATGGCCAGAGACGACGACCTGCGAGGGATCGTTGTCGTTCGCGGCCTGGCAGATCTCGTCACCCGCGGCCTCTTCGGCCACCGCCTGTGCATCCTCGAACCCGAGCCCGAGGAGCGCGGCCATCGCGCCGACGCCCACGGGAACAGCACTCTGCATCGCCTCGCCCCGGATCCGCAGGAGGCGCGCGGCGTCCGACAGGCTGAGCGATCCGGCGGCGACGAGGGCGGAGTATTCGCCGAGGGAATGCCCGGCGACATAGGCCGCGTGACCCTCGACCGTGATCCCCTCGGCTTCGAGCGCGCGGAGGGCGGCGATGGAGGTCGCCATGAGCGCGGGCTGGGCATTGGCCGTGAGCGTCAGCGTCTCGGCCTCGCCCGACCAGATCAGGTCCGACAGCTTTTCGCCCAGGGCGGCGTCGACCTCCTCGAAGACGGCCCGGGCGGCCGGATAGGCGTCGGCCAGATCGCGGCCCATGCCGATGGTCTGGGCACCCTGGCCGGGAAAGACGAAAGCTCTGGTCATCGGATCCCCCTTGGTTTCGGGCCGGTCTAACGACGCGGCCGGGCCCTGTGAAGCCCGCACGGGTCCTGTGCGCAATTCCCCGATGGTGCGCGCGCACCGAGGTGCTACGCTCTGACCGGATCAAGACGGAGACCGCCCGTGACCCGACGCACCGAAGCGACCAATACCCTCTCGACCTATGGTTGGGTCGAGCGCGGGTTCCACTGGGCGATCGCCCTTCTGATCGCGACGGCGCTCGTGCTCGGCAGGCTTGCCTACGACGCGCCCTTCGACACCGACGCCGCGCTCGCACGGAAGGCCTGGCTGTTTTCATTCCACAAGACGGTCGGCGTGGCGATTTTCTTCGTCGCGCTCGCGCGGATCCTCTGGGCCTTGAGCCAGCCGCGTCCGCGCCCGCTCCACGGCGGGGCGGAGGCGATGCTAGCCGCGCTCGTGCATTGGCTGCTCTACGGCTCGCTGGTGATCGTGCCCCTCCTGGGCTGGGCGCATCACGCCACGGCAGAGGGCTTCGCGCCGATCTGGTGGCCCTTCGGGCAGGGTTTGCCGGGCCTCGGGCCGGATGCTGTGCTGTCGAAGGTGCTGGGCGTGCTGCACACGACCTTCGTCAAGGTGCTCGTCGGCGCGCTCGTCCTGCACATTGTCGGCACCTTGAAGCATGTCATCCTCGACCGCGATCTGACTTTCGCCCGGATGTGGAAGGGGGCCGACCCCGGGCCCCTGTCGGCGGCGCGGAGCCATCTTCTGCCGCTCGTCGGAGCCGTCGCGGTCTGGCTGGCGACGCTGGGCGTCGGGCTCGCGCTCGTGCCGTCCCGGGAGGCGGCGGCGACGGGCACGGCCGAGGTCGCAGGCGTCTCGAACTGGACGGTGGAGGAGGGGACGCTCTCGATCACCGTGACGCAGCTCGGGACGCCCGTGACCGGCAGCTTCGCCGACTGGCAGGCGGCCATCGACTTCGACCCGGAGCCCCGTGCCGACGACACGAACGGAACGGTCGAGGTCTCGGTGGCGACCGGCTCGCTCACGCTCGGCTCGGTCACGGATCAGGCGACGGGCGCGGAATTCCTGGCCGCTGGCGAGCATCCGACCGCGACCTACGTGGCCGAGTTGCGCCCCGAGGGGGACGCCTATGTCGCCGACGGTACGTTGACGCTGCGCGGGGTCGAGGTGCCGCTCACGCTGCCCTTCACGCTCGACCTGACCGACGGGCGGGCCGAGATGACGGCCACCGCCGGGCTCGACCGGCGCGACTTCGGGATGGGCGAGACGGCCTACCCCGACGAATCGAGCGTGGGATTCGGCGTGACGATGGACGTGGCGCTCACGGCGGTCCGCGCCGAGTAACCTGCCGTTAACCGTTCGCCCCGACCTTCCGTCGCTCACGCAACCGAGCATGGGAGGGTCGGACCATGCAGTCGGTTCGCGCCATCGCAGAAGAAATCGTCGCCCGCGAGGGCGGGTACGTCAACGACCCCGACGATCCGGGCGGGGCCACCAACCATGGTGTCACGATCCACACGATGCGTCGCCTCGGCCTCGACCTCGATGGGGACGGAGATGTCGATACCGCCGACGTGCGCGCGCTCGACCGCGACCGGGCGATCGACATCTTCGTCGATCACTACTTCCGGAAACCGCGTATCCACCTGCTGCCCGAGGCGCTGCAGCCGTCGGTCTTCGATATGCAGGTCAACGCGGGCGCGAATGCGGTGAAGATCCTACAGCGGCTTCTCCGGCGCATGGGCCGACAGGTCACGGTCGACGGACGGATCGGGCCCGAGACGGCCGCGGCCGCGCGGCAGGCAGCCGCCGAGGCCCCCGCGCATCTGGCCGATGCCTACGGGATCGCACGGCGCAACTGGTACTACGCGCTGGCCGACCGGCGACCCTCGTCGCGCAAGTACGCGCGCCGCCGCGATGGCGGGAAGGGCGGCTGGATCAACCGCGCGGAGGAGTTCATCTCGCCGCGCTTCCACCTGACGGAGGCGCAGCACCGCGCGCGGGTGGCGAAGTGGGCGTGATCGGCGGGCTCACCCGCGGGGCCGGCGCGGTCGAGACGCTGGGGCGCGCGGCACAGGGGATCGCCGAGGTCTTCCATCCGAACGCGACCGAGGGGCAGCGGCTCGGCCATGCGGCGCAGCGCGCGGCGCTCGAGCAGCTCGGCGACGAGTTCGCCCTGCCGAAGCGCGGGGTCTTCGACCGGGTGGTGGATGGGCTGAACCGTTTGCCGCGCCCGATGCTGGCCATGGGGACGCTGGGGCTTTTCGTCTACGCGATGGTCGACCCGCTGGGGTTTTCCGCGCGCATGGAGGGACTCGCCTTCGTGCCCGATCCGCTCTGGTGGCTGTTGGGTGCGATCGTCGGCTTCTACTTCGGCGCGCGGGAGCTGCACTACGTGCGCGTCCGGCGGGCGGCTCCGCGACCCGAGCCCGTCCATTCCGCCTGGCACGCCAGCGACGGGGAAGGTTCCGAGGATAACGCCGCCTTGCGCGCCTGGAGCGAGGCACGCGACTGACGCTGATGTGACCCGTACGGCCCGCGACCCCGCGCCGCGCCCCATTGGCGCGGGGGGGCGTGTGGAGTAGACCGGGGGCATGATCGTAGAGCTTGGACATTTCGCCCTGATCGTGGCCTTCGCCGTCGCGATCGTGCAGACCGTCGTGCCCCTCATCGGGGCCTGGAAGGGCTGGAGCGGCTGGATGGCCGTCGCCTCGCCGGCAGCGACGGCACAGGTCGCCCTCGTCGCCTTCAGTTTTGCGGCGCTGACCTATGCCTTCGTGATGTCCGACTTCTCGCTGCGTCTCGTGGTGCTGAACTCGCACACCGACAAGCCGATGCTCTACAAGATCTCGGGCGTCTGGGGAAACCACGAGGGGTCGCTCCTCCTCTGGGTGCTGATCCTCGCGCTCTTCGGGGCGGCGGCGGCCTGGTTCGGCGGACAGCTTCCGGCGACACTGCGCGCGCGCGTCCTCGGCGTGCAGGCGAGTGTCGGTGTCGCCTTCTACGCCTTCATCCTCTTCACCTCGAATCCGTTCATCCGTCTGGAGACGCCGCCCTTCAACGGAGAGGACCTCAACCCCCTTCTGCAGGATCCGGGCCTCGCCTTCCATCCGCCGTTTCTCTACCTCGGCTACGTCGGCCTCTCGATGGCGTTCAGCTTCGCCGTCGCCGCCCTGATCGAGGGACGCGTCGATGCCGCCTGGGGTCGCTGGGTAAGGCCCTGGACGCTGGCGGCCTGGCTCTTCCTGACGATCGGGATCGGGCTCGGCTCGTGGTGGGCCTACTACGAGCTCGGCTGGGGCGGGTTCTGGTTCTGGGATCCGGTAGAGAACGCCTCGTTCATGCCCTGGCTCATCGCCGCCGCGCTCCTGCATTCGGCCATCGTCGTCGAGAAGCGCGAGGCGCTGAAGGCCTGGACCATCCTGCTCGCCATCCTCGCCTTCGGCTTTTCGCTCGTGGGCACCTTCATCGTGCGCTCGGGCGTGCTGACCTCCGTCCACGCCTTCGCCAACGATCCGGAGCGCGGCGTCTTCATCCTGATGATCCTCGGGTTCTTCACCGGTGGCGCGCTCCTTCTCTATGCGCTGCGCGCGCCCGTGATGCAGGCCAAGGGTGTCTTCGGCGTCGTCAGCCGCGAATCCGCGCTCGTGGTCAACAACCTCCTCCTTGCGGTCAGCTGCTTTGTAGTCTTCATCGGCACCATCTGGCCGTTGGTCGCGGACCTCCTCTTCGACCGGACGCTCTCGGTCGGCCCGCCGTTCTTCGACGCGGCCTTCACGCCCTTCGTCATCGCGCTGGCCGCGCTCCTGCCGGTGGGCGCGATCCTGCCGTGGAAGCGGGGCCGGGGCCGGGTGCTGCGCAATCTGCTGCCGGCGCTCTTGCTCGCGCTCGCCGTAGCGGGGCTCGTCTGGGCGATGCAGACGGGGCGGTCGCTCGGCGGGCCGCTCGGCGCGGGGCTCGGCGTCTGGCTCGTCGCGGGCGCGATCGTGGACCTCGCGCTGCGCACCGGGCGCGGCCGCTGGTCGGACCGGCTCGGCCGCGTGACACGGCTTCCGGGGGCCGATTGGGGCAAGGCGCTCGCGCACGGCGGGCTCGGCGTCACCATCTTCGGCGTCGCTGCCCTGACCGCCTGGGAGCAGGAGGAGATCGCCGTCCTCGACATCGGCGACCGGCTGACGATCGGACGCTACGAGGTGGTGCTCAACGACGTCACCCGCGTGCAGGGACCGAACTACTTCGCCACGCGCGCCGACCTCACCGCCTGGGAGGACGGCGCCGAGATCGGCCATCTCTACCCCGAGAAGCGCGTCTATCCGGTTGCGCAGATGCCCACGACCGAGGCCGGCATCGACAGCGGCGTGGCGCGCGACGTCTACGCCGTGATCGGCGATGCGCAGACGGGCGGCGGCTGGACGGTCCGGGTCTACATCAAGCCCTTCGCCAACTGGATCTGGGGCGGGTCGATCATCATGGCGCTCGGCGGGCTCGTCTCTCTCTCGGACCGGCGCTACCGGGTCGCCGCCGGCGCACGCCGCAAGATGCCGCAGGGGGTGCCCGCGGAATGAGGATACTGGCGCCGGCACTTTCCCTGCTGATGGCCTTGCCCGCCCATGCGGTCGAACCCGGGGAGGAGCTCGACGACCCGGCACTCGAAGCGCGGGCGCGGGCGCTGTCGCAGGATCTGCGCTGCCTCGTCTGCCGCAACGAATCGATCGACGAGAGCACGGCGGAGCTGGCGCGGGAGCTGCGCGTCCTCGTGCGCGAGCGCCTGACGGCGGGCGACACCGACGCGGAGGTCATCGACTACCTCGTGGCCCGATATGGCGAATACGTCCTGCTGGAACCGACGAAGGGCGGGGCGAACGTGATCCTCTGGATCGCGCCGCTCGTCCTTCTGCTGCTCGGCGGGGCGGTGGCAGGCGTCGCCATCACGCGGCAACGCGGCCACGTCGATACGCTCGACGCCGAGGAGGAGGCGCGGCTGAAGGCCCTTCTGGACGAGGGGCCGCGAAGCTGATAGCGCCGTCGCACGGTCCGCAGTTCACCGAGGCGTCGCCGGGCATCCGCCCAAGCTGAACCTGCCCATCGACACGCGATCCTTTCGATCCACGGTGCATCCGATCCGTCGTCAGACGGGCAAGGGCGACCCCCCGACCTTCCATGCGAAGGCCCGACGACGGCAGGAGAGACATCATGCCGAGGGACGCAATCCCCATCACGATCGAGGACGTGAGCCTGTTTGCACGCAGCCTGCGCAACCAGCTCTCGCCGGACACGCCGCATCAGACGACGCTGAACGCGGTCGCGCGGGCGGCGGGGTACCGCAATTTTCAGCATCTGAAGGCCGCCCACGGCTGGGCGGAGACCCCGGCCGAGACGCCGCCCGATCTGGCGCGCGTGCGCCGGGCCGCCGCGCGCTTCGACAGTGCGGGCCGCTTCACCGGCTGGCCGACGAAGCGGAGCCTGCGGATGCTCTGCCTCTGGCCGATCTGGGCCCGGCTCGACCCGAAGAGCGTGCGCAACGAGCGAGAGATCTCGGAGGAGATCCACGAGCTCTGCACCTTCCGCGACGCCGCCGGCATCCGGCGCGAGATGGTGGGCGAGGGGATGCTGACGCGGACGCTCGACGGCAGCGAATACCGCCGCCTGAACCGTCGACCGGACCCGACGCAGCGTGCGCTCATCCGTCTCGTCGTGCCGTAGGGTTGGCTCTTTCGTCGCGCCGCGTCCCCGCCTAGGGTCGCGGCAGCGATGGAGGCCCCCATGGACTATGAGACGATCCGCCTGAACACACGCGACGGCATCGCCGTGCTGACGCTGCAGCGCCCCGAGGTGATGAACGCGCTCTCGACGCAGATGCGCGCCGAGATCCTGCACGCGGTGCGCACGGCCGAGACGGACGCGCGCGTCCTCGTGATGACTGGCAAGGGCAAGGCCTTCTGCTCGGGGCAGGACCTCGGCGACCGGGCGAACGTGAACAACCTCAATCTCGAGCGGACGCTGCGCGACGAGTACGAGCCGATGCTCAAGGCCATCTTCGACTGCCAGATCCCGACGATCGCCGCCGTCAACGGCCCGGCGGCGGGGGCGGGGGCGAATCTCGCGCTCGCCTGCGACGTCGTGATCGCGACCGAGAGCGCGGTCTTCCTGCAGGCGTTCACGCGCATCGGCCTCATCCCGGATGCGGGTGGCACGTACTGGCTGCCGCGGCAGATGGGCATGGCGAAGGCCATGGGAGCCGCGCTCTTCGCCGAGCCGGTCAGCGCGCAGCAGGCGAGCGACTGGGGCATGATCTGGGAGGCGGTGCCCGACGATCGCTTCGAGGCCGTCTGGCAGGAGCGGGCCCAGCATCTGGCGACCGGTCCGTCGCTCGCCTACCGGAACGTGAAACGCGCGATCCGCGGCTCCTACGAGAACGACCTCGACCAGCAGCTCGCCTTCGAGGCCAAGCTGCAGGGCGAGGCCGGGCACTCCCGCGACTTCAAGGAGGGCGTGATGGCCTTCCTCGAGAAACGCGCCGCGAAATTCGAGGGCCGCTAGGGCGGAGGGCAGTCATGGCCGGGCTCGACCCGGCCATCTCCCACTTCCGGTCCGGGGATGCCGTTTGGCAGGGTGGCCGGGTCAAGCCCGACGATGACCGGCGCAAGGAGCGCACTCCGGCGCTCTCACCCCATACCGATCATCGCCGTCGTCTCGATCAGCCCGGCGACGACCAGAATCTACATCGCGGAAAAGTGCCGGCCGGGGACGCGGCGGTCGACCTCGTACTCTCGCTACCGCGCGTGGTATTTGCGCTTGTCGCGCACAAATCATATCAGCTGCGTGACGCGCAGGGCCTGATCCATCCGGCCGATGAAATCGTGGCTCCCGAACACCTCTTCGTCCGTCCCGCCGATCTTGCCGCCAATGCGAAGCGTACCGTCCTGCGCCGGGATCCCGTTCGCGCAGGTCTTGGCCAGAGCCCTGCCGTGGGGCCGTATCGCTGCTATATTCCGCGATTTTTGCCTGACTTGCCGGGCGCTCAGAAGGCCTTGAAGGTCGGTGTGGTAAAGGTCTGCTCGATGGCGGGGATGCCCTCGAACTTGTCGTTGATGAACTTGCCCACGTCCTCCCCCTCGGGAACGTAGATCTTCAGGAGCAGGTCGAACTGCCCGCTCGTGGAATACATCTCCGAGTGGAACTCCCGCAGGGCGAGCGCATCGGCCACCTTGTAGGTGGTGCCGGGGCGGCATTTCACTTGGACGAATACGCAATGCATCGGGCCTCTCCTCAGGTCTTGGTCGCGGGGCCTTGGGGAGCACCGCTGAATCTCGCCGGTCGGCGTCTTCGGGAGCACGTCGGCGAAGACGCTCCGGCACGTCTGGTTGTAGGGCGCGAGCGTCGCTCGCACCATCCGCGACGGTGACAAGCGCCTGCGGAATCCGTGTCTTCTGTCGTCAAAGACGCAGGTGTTGCCCCTGCGCCCTGCTGACGTGGCAGTCTTCGTCACGTCCGGGGTCAAATTCGGTCGAGCCGGCTCGAAGCGACCAGCGTTTCGAGACAGCGAAGACTTTGGTGACACCGGGTGTTCTACGTGCTTGCGGAGAAGCCCGCCGATCCCGAAGACTATGCCCGGCGGTGGCGGTTCAACCACGTCACCACGGTCGAGCGCATCATCGGTTTCAAGCGCGGCACCGGCGGGACTGCCGGGGTCAGCTACCTGCGCCGGATGCTGGAAGTCGAGCTCTTCCCGGAGCTTTGGCATGTGAGAGGGCAGCTATGAAGGACACCACGCGGACCCTGCCGATGAAGGACCGCTTCGATTTGCCCGAGGGGGTGATCTACCTCGACGGCAACTCCCTCGGGCCTCTGCCGAAGGGCGTGGGCGACCGGGTGGCGCGGATGATGGCCGAGGAATGGGGTGGCCATCTCATCGGGGGGTGGAACGCCGACGACTGGATGGGCCAGCCCATGCGCGTGGGCGACACCGTGGGCCGGCTCATCGGCGCGGAGCCGGGGACGGTGGTTCTGGGCGACACGTTGTCGATCAAGGTCTACCAGGCCCTTTCCGCTGCCGTCCGGATGCGGCCGGATCGCAAGGTGATACTGTCGGACAGCGGCAACTTCCCCTCCGATCTCTACATGGCGCAGGGCCTCATCGCGCAGCTGGGGCAGGGGCACGAGCTGCGCATCGTGGAGGCCGAGGCGGTGATGGACGCGCTGGGCGAGGACGTGGCCGTCGCCATGATCACGCAGGTCGACTACCGCACCGGCCGGATGCACGACATGGCCTCGATGACGAAGCGGGCACAGGCGGCGGGGGCGGTCATGCTCTGGGATCTGGCGCACAGCGCCGGGGCCATGCCGGTCGATGTCGCCGCTTCGGGCTGCGAATTCGCGGTCGGCTGCACCTACAAGTACCTCAACGGCGGTCCGGGCGCGCCGGCCTTCATCTACGTCCGCCCCGACATCGCGCCCGAGATCGAGCCCGCGCTTGCGGGCTGGCTCGGCCACGATGCGCCCTTCGCCTTCGAGCGCGGCTACCGCCCCGCGACCGGCGTGGAGCGGATGCGCGTCGGCACGCCGCCAGTCATTCAGATGACGGCGCTGGAGGAGGCGCTGAAGGTCTGGGAGGGCGTCGACATGGCGGAGTTGCGCGCCGCCAGCGTTGCGCTCTGCGAGCTCTTCATCGCCGAGGTCGAGGCCCGCTGCCCGGCCCTGACGCTCGCGAGCCCCCGCGACGCCGCGATGCGCGGCTCCCAGGTGTCGTTTCATTTCGAGCACGGATACGCCGCGATGCAGGCGCTGATCGCGCGCGGTGTCGTGGGCGACTTCCGTGCGCCCGACATCATGCGTTTCGGCTTCACGCCTCTCTACATCGACGCGGGCGACGTGCGCGGCGCGGTCGACATCCTGCAGGCGGTTCTCGACGACCGCCTCTGGGACGACCCGGCCTACAGGCGCACGGGGCGCGTGACATGAGGGGCATTTTTCCATGGCGCGCCGCGCCACCTCTGGCGCATGATGCGCCGCGGGGCATGTTATGACGAAGGGGGATCGGGTATGATGGACGCGGGCGTCGTGGGGTCGGGCCGGGGGCTCGAAGGGATCACCTGGAACATCCTGGGGCAGACCTACGTGCCGAAGGCCCGCACCGAGGATTGCTTCTCGTGGCACGCGACCCTGCCGCCGGGCACCTTCGTTCCGCCCCATATCCACCCGGATCAGGACGAGTATCTCTACATCCTCGAAGGCCGTTTCGATTTCCTGCTCGACGGGAAGGAGGCCGTGGGCGAGCCGGGGGATCTCATTACCCTGCCGCGCGGCGTGCCGCACGGGATCTTCAACAAGTCCGACCAGACCATCAAAACGCTCTTCTGGGTGACGCCGACACTGCGCCTCTACGATCTCTTCTGGGCGCTCCACAATCTCGGCCCCGGAGCCGACCCGGCCGAGGTCGTCTCCGTCTCCGCCGCCCATGCGATCGACTTCCTGCCGCCGCCGCCATCCGAAGACGCGGAGGGCTGATGGCGCGGGTTCTGATCGCGGGCGCGGGCATCGGGGGGCTGACGACGGCGCTCATGCTGCACGCACGCGGCATCGCGGCCACCATCGTCGAACAGGCCGCCGAGGTGCGGGAGGTCGGCGTCGGCATCAACACGCTGCCCCACGCCATCGCCGAGCTGGCGGAGCTCGACCTCCTCGACCGGCTCGACGCCGTGGGCCTGCGCACGCGGGAGCTGCGCTACCTGAACCGGCGGGGGCAGGAAATCTGGCGCGAACCGCGCGGTATCCACGCGGGCCATGCCCACCCGCAGTTCTCCATCCATCGCGGACGGCTTCAGAAGGTCCTCTACGACGCCGCGCGGGAGCGTCTGGGCGCGGATGCCCTCATTACCGGGCACAGGCTCGCGGGCTTCGTGCAGGATGAGGCGGGCGTCACCGCCCATTTCACCGACGCGCGCGACGGCTCCGGCTCGCTCGACCTGCGCGGCGAGGTGCTGATCTGCGCCGACGGCATCCACAGCGCCGGCCGTCGCGCCTTCTACCCCGACGAGGGGCCGCCCAGCTGGAACGGCGTCGCCATGTGGCGCGGCGCGACCGACTGGCCCGTCTGGGAGGACGGAGAGACCATGGCCATCGCGGGGGGACTTGCGGGCAAGCTCGTCCTCTATCCGATCGCACCGGCAAAG
The DNA here is from genome assembly GCF_013404595.1 of Jannaschia marina. GTDB lineage: Bacteria > Pseudomonadota > Alphaproteobacteria > Rhodobacterales > Rhodobacteraceae > Jannaschia > Jannaschia marina. The sequence continues at coordinate 203,641 of NZ_JABVAX010000003.1, forward strand.
GGGAAGACGCAGCTGACGAACTGGGTCGTGAACGTGCGCATCGCCGACCCGAGCGTCACGCCGCCGCCGCGCGAAAGCTGGTCGACGCGCGCGCCGCTCTCGAAGGTGCTGCCCTATGCGCGGCGCTTCCACGTGCCCGGGATCGACATCGAGGCGCTCGTGCGGGCGAGCGGGGCGATCTACGAATACCCCATGGCCGATCGTGATCCGTTGCCGCGCTGGACGCACGGGCGTGTCACGCTCCTCGGCGACGCGGCGCATCCCATGTATCCCGTCGGCTCCAACGGGGCGGCGCAGGCCATTCTGGACGCGCGCGCCCTTGCCGACCATTTCGTCGCCGCCGGGCACCCGCGCGAGGCGCTCTACCGCTACGAGGCCGAACGCCTGCCGAAGACGGCCGCGATCGTGCGCCAGAACCGCATCGGCGGGCCCGAACGGGTGATCGACGAGGTCGAGAAACTCAGCCCCGCGGGCTTCGACCATATCGACGACGTGTTGAGCCATGCGGACCGCGAGGCCATCGTGAAAGGCTATGCGAAACTCGCGGGGTTCGCCACCGGCGACGCGCGCTAGACGACATGAAGAACAACTCATAAAAAACTGTAAAGACAGGGAAAGGACCAAAATGACCAAGATAAAACACCTCGGGGCCGGCACACTCGCCTTCTCGCTCCTCGCCAGCACCGCGGCGCTCGCCGAAGACCTCAAGATCGGCATGGTGGTGACCCTGTCGGGCCCGCCCGCGGCCCTCGGCCAGCAGATCGTCGACGGCTTCCAGCTCGCCCTCGATCAGAAGGAGGGGCAACTGGCCGGCCTCGGCGTCGAGCTGATCGTCGAGGACGACGAGCTGAAGCCCGACGTCGCTCTCCTGAAGGCGAACACCCTCATCGAACGCGAGGAGGTCGACTTTGTCGTCGGCACGGTCTTCTCGAACATGCTGCAGGCGATCTTCAAGCCGGTGGTCGAATCCGAGACCTTCCTCATCAGCCCGAATGCCGGCCCCTCGACCTTCGCGGGCCGCAACTGCAACCCCTACTTCTTCGCCACCTCCTACCAGAACAATCAGAACGCCGAAGTCAGCGGCCTGATCGCCAACGAGGAGGGTTTCGAGAACGTCTTCGTCATGGCCCCAAACTACCAGGCTGGGCGCGACAACGTCGACGGCTTCCGCCAGACCTTCGAGGGCACGGTGAGCGACGAGGTCTTCACCCCGCTAGGGCATCAGGATTTCTCGGCCGAGCTCGCCCGCATCTCGACGTCCGGCTCCGATGCGATCTTCACCTTCATGCCGGGCGGCATGGGCGTGCGCCTCGTCAACCAGTTCGACGAGGCGGGCCTCTCGGAGACCATGCGCTTCATGTCGGTCTTCACCACCGACGAGACGACGCTGCCCGGCCAGAAGGATGCGGCCGTGGGCTTCCTCGCCGCCGGAAGCTGGGCACCCGACCTGCCGAACGAAGCCAACGCGGCGTTCGTCGCGGCGTTCGAGGAGGCCTACGGCTACATCCCCGGGTCCTACGCGATGCAGGCCTACGACACCGCCAACCTGATCGAAAGCGCGCTGGCCGCGACGGGCGGCGACATGTCCGACAAGGACGCGGTGCGCGATGCCCTGCGCGCGGCAGATTTTACCTCTGTCCGAGGCGATTTCTCATTCAACAACAATCACTACCCGGTGCAGGACTTCCACAAGCTCGAGATCGTCAAGCGCGAGGACGGGCAGTTCCACACCTCCTTCGTGCGCACGGTGGCGGAAGACTACGCCGACAGCTTCCACGCCGAGTGCGACATGTGATCTCCCGGGGCCGGCCCGACCCGGCCGGCCCCGTATGACGCCGTGAACCGATGTCCCTGACCCTCTTCCTCATCCTCTGCCTGAACGGGCTGCAATACGGGCTGCTGCTGTTCCTCATCGCGGCGGGGCTCACGCTCGTGTTCGGGGTGATGGGGTTCATCAACCTGGCCCATGGCGTGCAATACATGGTCGGGGCCTACCTGATCTTCGCCTTCACCGGCCTCACGGGCAGCTTCGCGCTGGCCCTGCCGCTGTCGCTCCTCGCGGCGCTCGCAATCGGGCTCCTGCTCGAATACGCGGTCTTCCGGCACCTCTACGCGCGCCCGCATCTCGATCAGGTGCTCGCAACCTTCGGGATCATCATCTTCCTCAACGAACTGGCCAAGGTGCTCTTCGGGCCGACGACGCTCTCGATCGAAACGCCCGCCTTCCTGTCGGGCGCGATCCAGCTGACGGAACAGCTGCGCTACCCGGTCTACCGCCTCGCCACGATCGGCGTGGGCCTTGCCGTCGCCATCGGGCTCTTCGCGACCATCAGCTACACGCGGATCGGGATGCTCGTCCGCGCGGGCTCCACCACGCCCGAAATGGTCGCCGCCCTCGGCGTCAACGTCACGCAGCTCTTCCGCGTCGTCTTCGGCGTGGGGGCCATGCTCGCGGGCTTCGCCGGCATCATCGCGGCGCCCATCTTCGCCATCGAGCCGGGCATGGGCGACAACATCCTCATCATCGCCTTCGTCGTCATCATCATCGGGGGCGTCGGCTCCATCGGCGGGGCCTTCGTCGCCGCGATCCTCGTGGGCCTGATCGACACGCTCGGGCGCAGCGTGGCGACCGACCTCATGTCGCTCTTCTTCGGGCCGTCCATGGCCAACCAGGTCGGGCCGGCGCTGGCCTCGATGCTCATCTACATCCTCATGGCCGCCATCCTCGTCTTCCGTCCGAAGGGTCTCCTGCCGGCCAAGGGCGTGGTCGCCTGATGGCCCGCGACCGGATGATCGGGGCGGCGATCTTCGCCACGCTCCTCGCGTTGCCGCTCCTACTGCCGCTCGTCGGGGCAGATTACCTGATGGGTCTTCTCATCAAGGCGATGCTGCTCGCCATCGCGGCCATCTCGCTCGACCTCATCATCGGGCAGGGGGGCATGGTCAGCCTCGGCCACGCCGCCTTCATCGGCGTGGGGGCCTACACGGCCGCCATCGCCCTCGAAAGCGGGATCGAGGAGATCCTGATCCTCCTCGCGCTCACCCTCGCCGTCACCGCGCTCGTGGCACTGATCACCGGGGCGCTCGCGCTGCGCACCAGCGGGGTCTACTTCCTGATGATCACGCTCGCCTTCGGGCAGATGATCTATTTCACCTTCACCTCTCTCGCGGCTTACGGCGGGGACGACGGGCTGACGCTCTGGTCGCTCGCGACCCTCTTCGGCAGCGACGTGGTGCAGAACGGGGAGGGGCTTTATTTCTTCGTCCTCGCCACCCTTCTGGCGACCTGGGCCGGGGTCCACCGGATCGGGCTCTCGCGCTTCGGGCGGGTGCTGCGCGCAGCGCGCGACAACCCGCAGCGCGCGGAGGTCATGGGCTACCCGATCACGCGCTATCGCCTCGTCGCCTACGTCATCGCGGCCTGTATCGCCGGGGTCTCGGGCCTTCTGATGATGCAATACGCCGAATTCGTGAGCCCCGCGATCGCCACCTGGCAGCGGTCGGGCGACCTGATCGTCGCGGTCGTCCTCGGCGGTCTCGGCACGCGCAACGGCGCGCTGCTCGGCGCCTTCTTCATCGTCCTGATGGAGGAAATCCTCAGCTCTCTGCTCCACGAGTGGCGGCTGATCTACGGCCCGCTCCTCGTCATCCTCGTGCTCTACGCCAAGGGCGGGCTCGCCGATCTCATGGCCCCGCGCGCAAAGGGGGCCGGCTGAGATGCTGGAGATCCGCCACCTGTCCAAGAGCTTCGGCGCGCTTAGGGTCAGCGACGACATCTCGCTCGCCCTCGGCCCGAACGAATGTCACGCGATCATCGGTCCGAACGGGGCCGGCAAGACGACGCTCATCCACCAGATCTCGGGCGTCTTGCGGTCGGACGCGGGCGAGGTCCGTCTCGGCGGACGGGACGTGACCGGCCTCACCGTCTGGCAGCGGGTTCAGGCGGGCCTCGGGCGCACGTTCCAGATCACCTCGATCCTGCCGAGCTTCTCGGTCCTCGAAAACGTCGCCATCGCGGCCCAGGCCAAGGCGGGCGGCTCGATGCGCTTCTTCGCCCCGGCCGCGCGCGACGCGGCGCTCAACGACGCGGCCGCCGCCGTCCTGACCCGCGTGGGCCTCGCGGATCGAATGGAGGCCCGCGCCGCCGATCTGTCGCACGGGGAGCTGCGCCTTCTGGAGCTTGCGATCGCGCTCGCCGCGCGCCCGAAGGTTCTCCTGCTCGACGAGCCGATGGCGGGCCTCGGCCGGACCGAGAGCGCGGCGCTCATCGACCTTCTGGCCGAGTTGCGCGCGGAAGTGCCCATGCTCCTCGTGGAGCACGACATGGACGCCGTGTTCCGCCTCGCCGACCGTCTTTCGGTGCTGGTCGACGGGCGGATCATCGCAAGCGGTCCACCGGCCGAGGTGCGGGACGATCCCGGCGCGCGCGCCGCCTACCTCGGGGCCGAGGCATGAGCGCGCTTGCCCGCATCACCGATCTGCATGCAGGCTACGGACGCGCGGAGGTGCTCTTCGGCGTCGACCTTACCGTGCCCAGGGGCGCGGTCACGACGCTCATTGGCCGCAACGGCATGGGCAAGACGACGACCATCCGCTGTCTCATGGGGCTTCTGTCGCCCAGTTCCGGCCGGGTTGAGGTGGGGGACGAAGACCTGACCGGGGCCGCGCCCTACCGGATGGCGCGCGCGGGGCTCGGCCTCGTGCCCGAGGGGCGGCAGGTCTTTCCGTCGCTCACCGTGTCCGAGAACCTGCGCGCCACCGCGCGGCCCCGCGCGAATGGCTGGACCGAGGCGCGCGTCTTCGACGCCTTTCCCCGTCTCGCCGAGCGGCGCGCCCACTACGGCGTGCAGCTGTCGGGCGGGGAGCAGCAGATGCTTGCCATCGGCCGTGCGCTGATGACGAACCCCGACCTCCTCGTCCTCGACGAGGCGACGGAGGGGCTGGCCCCGCTCATCCGGGAGGAGATCTGGACGATGCTGGGCCGGCTCAAGGCCGAGGGCCTGACCATCCTTCTGGTCGACAAGAACCTGGGCGAGCTCGCGCGGATCTCCGACCACTACGCCGTGATCGAGAAGGGCCGGATCGTCTGGACCGGCAGCGCCGACGATTTCGCCGCCGACCGCGCCACGGTCGAACAGTTCCTCCACCTCTGAGCCGACGGAGCCGCCGATGTATTCGCCCGTGATCGACGATTGGGATGACGCCTATGCGAACATGGCGCATGTGCCGGGGTCCGACGCGCTGCCCGGGCTCTGGAGCGAGGCCGCCGCGGCCTTCCGCGCCCGTGCCCGTGTCGAGCGGCTGGAGACCGGGTCGCATCCGCGAGAGGTTTGCGACCTCGTGCTGCCCGAAGATCCGCCGCGCGGCCTCGCCGTCTTCGTCCACGGCGGCTACTGGATGCGCACGGAACCCGCGATGTGGACGCATCTGGCCGAGGGCGCAGCCGCCCGGGGCTGGGCCGTGGCGCTGCCGGGCTACGTGCTTGCCCCCGAGGCCCGCCTGACGGCCATCGCGGAGCAGGTCGCGCGCGGCATCGCGGTCGCCGCGGCGCGGGTCGGTGGGCCGATCCGGCTCGCCGGCCATTCCGCGGGGGGGCACCTCGTCACCCGGCTCGTCTGCACCGACAGTCCCCTCGATCTCGGCGTGGCGGAACGTGTCGAACACGTCCTCTCGATCAGCGGGCTGCACGACCTGCGGCCGCTCATGCAGACGGAGATGAACGCCACGCTGCATCTCGACGAGGCCGAGGCCAGCGCCGAGAGCCCGGCGCTCCTGCGCCCCATGGAGGGCACCCGGCTGACCGCCTGGGTCGGGGGCGGAGAGCGGCCGGAGTTCCTGCGCCAGACCCGGCTTATCGACGCGATCTGGCCCGGCCTCCTTGCCCTGACGCGGGCGGTGGTGGACGGCGACCACCATCATTTCTCGGTCATCGAGGGGCTGACCGAGGCCGAAAGCGCCATCACCGAGGCGTTCGTCGGGGACGTGGCCGTCTAGCGTCAGACGAGCGACCAGAGCGCCAGCCCGACCACCAGCAGCATCGACCCCGCCATGGCCAGGTTGATCGCCCGTTGCGCTCCGCCGCTCAGATCGAGGCTGCGCAGCCAGATGCCGAGGCCGAGCCAGGCAAAGTGGATCGGCAGCCAGATCGCGTTGACGATCAGCAGCTTCAGCACCGCCTCCGTCGCCGGCGCGTCGGGCAGGAAGGTGAAACCGGCGAAGAGCGCCGTGTTCACCGCATAGGCCTTCGGGTTGATCGCCTGCAGCGCCAGCCCGTCGCGGATGCCCGGCGCGCGGGTCGCGGGGATGATCGCGATTCTGGTGCCGGCCGTCGCGATGCGCAGTGCGAGGTAGAGCAGATAGCCGGTCGAGGCGAGGAAGAGCGCCACGCGCAGGGGCGGCCAGGCGAGCAGCACGGCGGCCACGCCCGAGATCACGCCGAGCGCGACGATGTTCGTCCCGATGAAGAGCCCGGCGACATAGCGCGTTCCCGCCCGCGCCCCGAAGGCCGAGCCGACACCCGCCGTCGAGAGCACGCCCGGCCCGGGCGTCACGATCAGGAAGAAGACGGCGGCGGCGAAGGTCAGCATCTCAGACCCCGCGCGGCACCCGCTCGCGCCACCAGATGACGAGCCCCGCCGCCGCGATCACGCCCGCCCCGAGAAGCGTCATGCCGTCGGGCAGGGTACCGAAGACGAGGAACCCGCTCAGCGAGAGATAGATCAGGAAGGAATAGCTGAAGGGCATCAGCACGCTCGCCTCGGCGTAGCCATGCGCCTGCCCGAAGAAGTGATGCCCCGCCCAGGCGAAGGCCCCGACCGCGAAGAGGAGTGTCCAGTCGAGCGTGCTCTGCGGCGTCTCCCAGAGCCAGAGCGCGACCGGGGCAAGGACGAGCGTGCCGACGAGCCCCGCATAGAGCTGCATCGTGCGGGGGGCCGCGACGCCGGCGAGCCGCCGCGTCAGGATGGAGAAGAGCGCGAGCGAGGTCGCCGCCGTCAGGCTGAAGATCGCGGCCCAGTGGAACTCCGCCGACCAGGGCCGCACCACGATCAGCACGCCGACGAAGCCAAGGAGGATCGCGCCCCATCGCCAGCGCCCCACACGCTCGCCCAGGAGCGGCACCGAAAGCGCACAGACGAGGATCGGGGCCGAAAACATGATCGCCGCCGAAACCGTGAGGTCGAGATAGCGCAGCGCGATGAAGTTCGTCACCGTCGACAGCATCAGGAGCGCGCCGCGCAGGAGCATCGTCAGCGCCTGCGCCCGCGGGGCCGTCCAGCCGGAGTGATCCGTCGAGCCGATCATCGGCCCCGTCGAGAGCGCCAGGTGCGTGGCGAACCGCATGAAGGCGAGCTGCAGCGCCGGAAGCCCGGCGAGCGAGAGCCATTTGACCGAGGTATCGGTGCCCGCGAACAGCAGGTAGGCCAGCAGCATCAGCAGGATGCCGCGCCCCGGCCGGTCCTCCCGCGCGCGGGCCAGGTGGCTGACGGGGGCGGGTGCGGCCATTTCAGCCCTTGAAGCGGTCGACGTAGAATTCGACCATCTGCGGCACCATGTCGTCGCCGCGCCCGTCCTCGACCGCGGTGGTCAGCGCCTCGCGCGCGCAGTTCGACATGATGGTCGCCGCGCCGAGCTCCTCGGCCATCGCCTTGTAATAACCCACGTCCTTCGCCGCGTTGCGCACCGAGAAGGCGAGCTGCGTCGGGTCGCCGTCGAGCGCGTAGCCCTTCACGAAATCCATCATGCCCGAGCGCAGCGGCCCCGCCGACATCACGTCGTAGACGGCCTGCCGCCCGACGCCCGCGCGCTCGGCCATGGCGAAGGCCTCGGCCATGGCGTTGGCGGTGGTCATGGCGAAGAAGTTGTTGATGAGCTTGATCGTGTGCCCGTTGCCGAGGTCGCCCAGGTGAAAGACGTTCTCGCCCAGGTCGTCGAGCACGGGGCGCATCTTGTCGAACGCCGCCTTGTCGCCCGCGCACATGATGTTGAGCTGCCCCTCGCGCCCGTGGCTCGGCGTCTTGCCGAGCGGCGCGTCGAGGTAGGTGCCCCCGGCCTCCGCGACCTCCGCACCGAGCGCGCGGGTCGAGCCGGGCAGGGAGGTGCCGAAGTCGATCACCACCGTGCCGGGGGCGAGCCCCGCGATCACGCCGTCGTCGCCGCGCATCCGGCCCTCCACCTGATCGGAGGTGCCGACGCAGAGCATCACGATCTCCGAGGCCGCCGCGAGATCGCGCGCGGTGGCGGCCTCCGACGCGCCCCGGGCGAGGGCCGCCTCGACGCCGCTGCGGTCACGGTTGCCGAGCACCGTCATCTCGTGCCCGCAGTCGAGGAGCCGCTGCACCATTGCCGACCCCATGAGGCCGAGGCCGATGAACCCGATTTTCGCCATGTCCTATTCCTTCATCGTCTCGAAGGCCCGCGTCTTCAGGCCCTTCTGGATTTCGTAGATCGTCTTGCCGATGGGCGGTGCCGGCAGGGGCACGCGCACCGGCACGTCGGCGAGGCGCGGCTGCCGTGACTGACCGCAGAGCATCCGGCTGTCGTAGTCGGCGAGGTCCGAAAACTTCGTCATCGACCCCATGATCGGCCAGGCATCGGCCGCCATCATCTCGTAGAAGAGGATCCGCCGCGCCTGCGTGGAGGTGTTGAGCGCCGAGCCATGCACGATCCGCCCGTGATGGATGCTGATCGACCCGGCCGGCCCCATGAGCGGCACGGCGTCGGCCATGTCGTAGCCGTCGCGCCCGAGGTCCATCGCACCGACGAAATAGCCGCCCTCGTGATGGTCGTGGATCGGGCCCCGGTGCGAGCCCGGAAAGACCGAGAGTGGCCCGTTCTCCGGCCCCATGTCATCGAGGATGACCCCGATCGCCAGCACGTCGTCGTTGGTATGCGGGTAGAAGGCGAAGTCCTGGTGCCATTCCACTGCTGCCCCGTGCCCCGCCTCCTTCATGTTGAGTTTCGTCGTGTGCAGACGGATGTCGGGCCCGATCAGGTCACGCGCGGGCGCGAGGATCGTGTCGGAGACCATCAGGTCGCGGAACACCTCGGAGTGGGTATGCGGCAGCTTGATGCGGCGGACGCGCGGGGCGTCGGGGGTGTGGCTGTCCTCGAGGTCAAGCTCTTCGGTGCCTTCGGTCAGGCCGCGTGCCTTGGCGGTGTAGCGGTCGATCTCGGCGTGGAGTGTCGCCAGTTGCGTCGGCGAGAGCCGCCGCTCGAGCACGAGATATCCGTCGCGGTCATAGGCCGCCTTCTGGTCTTGGGTCAGAACTTCCATGTCGTTACCTCCATCAGCGGGGCCGCAGGGTATCGAGCTTCGGCAGGGTGGCCGCGGGGTCGGGGACGCGGCCGGTATAGGCTTCGAAACTCTGCATCGCCATGAAGCGGAAGAGGTCGAAGCCCGTCATCACCGCGAGCCCCGCATCGGCGGCGGCGATGAGAAAGGGTGTGTCGGTCGGCGTGTAGACCGCGTCGAAGGCCCAGGCCTGCGGCCCCAGCCAGGCCTTGTCGAAGGCGCTGCCGCCGTAGGGGGCCATGCCCATCGGCGTGCAGTTGACGAGGCCCTCGGCCTCCGCGACGGCCCCTGCCGCGTCCTCGATCGCGATGGCCTCCGCCCCGGTGTCCCGGGCGAGCGCGCGGGCGCGCTCCGCGTCGCGGTCCCAGATCCGGACCGGCCCCGCGCCAAGCTCCACGAGCGCGGGCACCACCGCCCGCGCCACGCCACCGGCGCCGGCCACGGCAACGGCCCCCGGCGGGCGGTCGAGCACATGGGCGTAGGCCGCGCGGAAGCCGGTGTAGTCGGTGTTGTGTCCCCGCCGCGGCACGAAGGTCAGCGTGTTCGCCGCCCCGAGGTCGCGCGTGCCCGCGACCATGGCGTCCCCGGCCCAGCGGGCGGCGTGGGTCTTCCATGGATGCGTCACCGTGACCCCGGTCCAGCCGTCGGCGCGGCAGAGATCGACCTGCGCGTCAAAGTCGAACTCCGCGACGCCCTTGGTGTCGATGAGCGTGAAGCGGAAGTCGATCCCCGCGTCGGCGCACATCAGCTCGAGCGCACGCGACAGGCGCGAATTGCCGATGTTCTCGCCGATGAGGCCGCAGACGAGGGTGTTCATCGGGCCGCCACCGGGGGTGTCACACCCCCGGACCCCCGTGGAGTATTTCCGGCAGGAAGAGGCAGGGCCGTTCCCTCGATCCGGAGGATGACGTCGAGCGTGCGTTTCGCGCTCGCCGCGTCGACGATCGGCGCGGCGCGGCCGGCGATGACCTCTGCGAAGTGCTCGAGTTGCCGGATCAGGGGCACGGCCTCCTCGACCTCCGTTTCCGACGGTTTCGGTTCCTCGTTCCAGTGCGCGGCCCCGGACCAGACCCGCAGCGAGGGGAACTCGACGCCGCCCGCCGTGCCCGCGATGCGCAGGCTGTCCTGCGCGGTGTGGGGGATGTGGGGGCTTTCGCCCGTGCCGGCCTCGAAGCCCCAGGGTGTCGGCGTGGTATCGGCATAGGTGAGCGTGGCCGTCGCCCCGCCCTCGAAGCGCAGCACGGCCCCGCCGCTTTCGGGCCGGGCGGCCCCCCGCACCGCGTTCGAGGCGAGGCCCACGACCTCCGTGACCTCTCCGAAGAGCCAGCGCAGCGTATCGACGTCGTGGATGAGGTTCTGCTTGATCGGGGCCCCGTCGATCCCCGCGCGCCAGCCGACGTCGAAGTAGTCGTCGGGCTTGCGCATGAGCCACAGGAGCGAGGCGGCGACCGGCGTGCCGATGCGGCCCGAGGTCACGATCTCATGCAGCCTGGCCACGCGCGGATGGTGGCGGCGGTGATGCCCGACGAGAATCCGGATGCCGGCCGCCTCCGCCGCCGCGATCATGGCGTCGGCGGCCTCCAGCGTCTCGGCCACCGGCTTCTCGACAAGCACGTGCCAGCCCCGCCGGGCGGCCGCGATGGCGAGCGGCGCGTGGGTTGCCGTCGGCGTGGCGAGGACGACGCCGTCGACCGGCACGTCGACGCTCTCCAGGTCGGGAAAGCCGGGGGCCGAGGGATGCGCGCGCCGCGCCGGATCCGGGTCGACGATGCCCGCGAGCGTCAGCGCGGGATGCGCCTCGATATGGGCGAGGTGCCGCGCGCCGATGAGGCCCGTGCCGGCGAGGAGGAGACGGGTCACATCACCGCTCCGATCTGCCAGGGCACGAACTCGTAGTCCCCGAGGCCCTGGGCCTCCGATTTCGAGGCCTCCCCGCTCGCCACGCGCAGCCACGTCTCGTAGATCTCCCGGCCCTTCGCCTCCACCGAAGCCGCGCCGGAGAGGACGTCGCCCGCGTTCACGTCCATGTCCTCGGGCATCCGGTCGAAGAGCGCCTGGTTCGAGGCGACCTTGATCGTCGGCGCGGGCTTCGAGCCGAAGGCGGAGCCGCGACCCGTGGTGAAGCAGACGAGCGTGCAACCCGCGGCGATCTGGCCCGTGACCGAGGCGGGGTCGTAGCCGGGGCTGTCCATGAAGGTGAAACCCCGCGCCGTCACCGCCTCGGCGTAGCGGTAGACGCCCGTGAGCGGGGTCGTGCCCCCCTTGGCCGCCGCGCCGAGCGACTTCTCGAGGATGGTCGTCAGCCCGCCCTTCTTGTTGCCGGGCGAGGGGTTGTTGTCCATCGAGCCGCGGTTGCGCGCGGTGTAGTCCTTCCACCATTCGACCCGCTCGATCAGGCGTTCGCCGACCGCGCGGTCGACGGCGCGGCGGGTCAGCAGATGCTCCGCCCCGTAGATCTCGGGCGTCTCGGCCAGGACGCCCGTGCCCCCCTGCGCCACCAGGAGGTCGCAGGCATGGCCCACCGCCGGGTTCGCCGTGATCCCCGACCAGGCATCCGAACCGCCGCATTGCAGCGCCACCATCAGCTCCGACGCCGGGCAGGGCTCCCGCCGGGCCTCGTTCGCGATCGGCAGCATCGCGCGGACCTTCTCGATGCCCGCCTCGACCGTGCGGCGCAGGCCGGCGACGTTCTGGATGTTCATCGTCTGGAAGGTCGGCCCCTGCTTCAGGCCCCAGGCGTCGAGCAGCCAGTCGATCTGGTTGATCTCGCACCCGAGCCCGACCATGAGCACCGCCGCGTGGTTCGGGTGCCGGGCATAGCCCCACATCACCCGTTGCAGCGCCTCGAAGCCGTCGCCCGCATCGGCCATGCCGCAGCCCGTGCCGTGGACGAAGGCCACGACGCCGTCGACATTGGGATAGGCGGCCAACTCCTCGGGGCCGAAGGCGTCGGCGATCCGGCGCGCGGCGGTGGCGGAGCAGTTCACGCTGGTGACGACGGCGATGTAGTTACGCGTGCCCACGCGGCCCGTCTCGCGCCGGTAGCCCAGGAAGCTGTCGCCCGTCGCCGGGGTCGCGGGCGCGAGGTCGGTGCCGAACTCGTAGTCCACGTCTGTGGCCGCGAAGGCGCAATTCTGCGTGTGGACGTGGTCGCCCGGCGCGATGTCGACGCTGGCGTAGCCGATGATCTGCCCGAACTTGCGCAGCGCCGCGCCCGCCGCCACGGGGGCCGTGGCGATCTTGTGGCCCGCGGGGATGAGCGCGGTCGTGGTCACCCCCTCGACCCGGGTTCCCGCTTCGAGCGGGCGAACGGCGGTGACGACGTTGTCGAGGGGCGAGAGGCGGATCGTGTCGGTCATGGGTGGCGGGGCTCGGTCAGGCTGCTGTCGTAGGGCCAGAGGTCGGGGTGGTCGTGACCGTCGGGGCTCTCGGTCACGAAGCAACGATGGCGCAGCAATTCGGCCCGTGTGCGGGGCGACAGCTCCGACAGCGGATCGGGGGACGCCACCTCGGGGTCGTTGCGCAGGTTGTAGATCAGAACGTCGGGCATCGCGTGATCCTCCCGCAGGCGGGTGCCCCATTGCGAATTGTGGCCCCAGCCGTCCGATAGGTCTGCGCGCGGCCGGTTGCGCTCGGAACACCAGTAGAGGACGCCGCCTTCGGCCCGGGCCTTGTGGAGATGGGCGCGCCCGGCGCGGGCCGTCACCCCGGCACGCTGGATCATCAGCTGGCCGAGCATCGCCGTGGGCCAGTGGACGTGGCGCAGGGTCGGGGGGCGATCCGGGTCGGGGGCCTGTATCACGCGATGGATCTCGCACCAGAACGGGTGGAAGGCCACCGGCGTCACGATGTCGAGGCCGAGGCCGGTCAGCAGGGCGACATAGGCGTCCGGCCCGGTGTCCGCCGGTTCCGCGCTCAGCCGCCGGATCAGCGCGTCGAGGCAGCGCGACAGGGCATAGAGACGACAGGACGTCTCGACCTCCAGCGCGACCGGCGGGTCATCGAGCCTGTCGCGCAGGTCGGCAAGCCAGCGCCGTTCCGACCCCGCGCCGTCGAGCCAGGGGCGAAGAGCCTCCTCCCGCACCATGCCGGCAGGCGCGCGCCGGATCGCGTCGCGCAGGTCGGCGTAGGTCCGTTGTGTGTCGTACACCCGGCACCTCCTAGTCGAGCAGCACCTCGATGATCGGCGGCCAGATCAGGAGCACCGAGAGCGCGAGGATCTGGATGCAGATGAACGGCAGGAACCCGCGGAAAATGTCGGTGAGCGAGATATGCGGCGGGGCCACTGACTTGAGGTAGAAGGCCGCCGGGCCGAAGGGCGGCGACAGGAAGCTCACCTGCATGTTCATGCAGAAGAGCACACCGAACCAGACCGAGAGATACTTCGGATCCACCTGGCCCAGCAGTCCGATCTCCTCGATGGGCAGCCGCTGCACGATCGGCAGGAACACCGGGATGATGAGGAGCACGATGCCCACCCAGTCCATGAAGGCCCCCATGATGAGGAGGATGAGCATCATCACCAGAAGGATGCCCATGGTCGGCAATTCCGACGCCGCGATGAGGTTCGCCACGTAGGTCGGGCCGCCCGCGATGGTGTAGGCCCCGGCCAGCGCGGCCGCGCCGATGGTCACCCAGATGATCGTGCCGGTCGACTTGAGCGTGCGCATCAGGCTGTCCCAGATCAGATCGAAGGAGGCCTCGCCCCGGAAGATCGAGATCACGAAGACCGCGACGACACCCATGGCCGCGGCCTCGGTGATGCCCGAGATGCCGCCGTAGATCGAGCCCATGACGACGCCGATGACGACGATGGGCGCGACGAGACCCTTGCCCATGTTCCAGCCCCGGGCGGCGCGCGCCTTGCCGAAGACGAAGAAGATCAGGCCAAGGAAGACGGCGAGTGCCACGCCCGTCCAGAGGACGTGATGGGGCTGGCCGAGGGTGATCGGGTCCACGCCCTCGACCACGGCGTTCTGCCCCGTGACCGTGAAGAACGCGGCGCGCAGGAAGAGTGCCGCCGTGAAGCCCGCGCCTAGGATCGACAGGAACGCGAAGAAGAGCTTCGTCTTCTCGCCTGTGGGCGGGTCGTTCGGGTCGGCCGGGGGCAGGGGGGCAAGGGCCGGGTTAATCTGCGTCCGGATGACGATGTAGATGATGATGAAGGTCGCCAGCATGAAACCGGGCACGAAGGCCGCCGTGAAGAGCGCGACGATCGAGGTCTCGGTGATGAGGCCGTAAATGATGAGCACGATCGAGGGTGGGATCATCGTCCCGAGGGATCCACTCGCGCAGATCGTGCCGATGGCGAGGTTCTGGTCGTAGCCGAGGCGCAGCATCTGCGGCAGGGCGATCAGGCCCAGCAGGACGACCTCGCCCCCGATGATGCCTGACATCGCCGCCATGATGACCGCCATGATCGAGGTGACGATGGCGATGCCGCCCCGCGTGCGGCTCAGCCAGACGTTCAGGCTGTTGTACATGTCCTTTGCGATGCCCGACCGCTCCAGCAGGGCCGCCATGAAGATGAAGAGCGGGATCGAGATGAGGACGTAACTGGTTAATGTCCCGTAGACTTTCTGGGCCAGGATATTGAGTGGGCCTGATCCGAAGCGCCCGGTCAGCATTCCCTCCCCGAACTCCCACGGCGCGAGCAGCAGGTTCGGCTCGAACTTCAGCACGAGCACGAGGACGGCGAGCACGGCCGAGGCCATGCCGAGCGGCATCCCGATCGCAAGCAGAAGCATCAGCGCGATCAGCAGGATCAGCGAGATCGTTCCGATATCCATGTCAGCTGTCCTTCGTCTCGGTCTGGCCCACGCTCTCGCGCAGACGGCGCAGCTCGTCCTCGTCGATGTCGTCGGCGGCGGTGTGGATCACCGGTTCGTTGTTCCAGTCGCGGACGAGGTTGAAGATCGCCTGGAGCGCGACGAGCGCGACGACGATCAGCACCATTGGCTTCATCGTCGCCGGAAGGGGCGGGTCGAA
The DNA here is from genome assembly GCF_013404595.1 of Jannaschia marina. GTDB lineage: Bacteria > Pseudomonadota > Alphaproteobacteria > Rhodobacterales > Rhodobacteraceae > Jannaschia > Jannaschia marina. Next base: position 218,921 of record NZ_JABVAX010000003.1, read on the forward strand.
GGCCGTGCCGAAGGTCTCCCACCGCAGGAACTTGGCCGAGGCCTCGCCGTAGCCGCCCCAGAAGAGCATGAAGGCGAAGAGCACGATGAGCGCGGTCGAGATGACGTCGAAGACTCGCTGCAGCCAGCGCGGGCAGACGTCGTAAAGGAGGTAGATGCGGATGTGGCTGCGCTGCTGCATCGCGTAGAGCCCGGCGAGCAGGAAGATGAAGATGGCGAGCCAGAGCGACATCTCGTTGGCCCAGAGCGTGGGCTTCTCGAAGGCGTAGCGCAGGATCACCTCGTAGAACATCACGCCCACGAGGATCGCGATGAGCATCATGGCGATGCGCCCGATGAAGACGCTGACGCGGTCGGGAACGCTGAAATCCTCCCATTCCATCGGGGCGCGGCGCACGGTGGCGACGCCCGCGGCGAAGATGAGCGGCGACAGGATCAGGGCGATCCAGTCGAGGATGTCGGGCGTCCCGTAGCGGCGGATCAGCGCGGCGTGGGTCGCCTCCTCGCCCGGGAGCGTGATGATGTAATTGGCCCCGTTCCAGGTGACCCATCCGAAGACCAGGATGAAGAGCACCGGCATGATCCACTCGATCGCCGTCGAGGACGGCTCCGGTTTGGGTGTCTCGTGGACGTCGGACATCGGCGCGCCTCCTGGGGTCGTTCGTCTGCCGGGGCCCTTGCCCTCTCGGCGGGGCCCGCACGGCTGACCGGCCCGCGTTGCGGCGGGGCCGTCGGGATGCGCGGCCCCGGGGCGGGGCCGCGCGCGTTCGCTCGGATCAGGCCCGGATCACTCGGAGCCCGAGACGAGGCCGAGCTGACCCAGGTACTCGAGATGCGCCTCGACGAGGGCCTCGGCCTCCGGCGTGGTCGCGAACTCGGGCCAGGTGGACTGCGCCGCGTCGCGGAAGGTCTGCAGATCCTCGGGCGACCATTCGTAGATCGTCACGCCCTCTTCGGCCAGCTGGGCGGCCGCCTCGGCGTTCGATTTCTCGAAGGTCAGCGCCGTGCGCAGCGCGAGGCTGTCCATCGCCGTCAGCATGATCTGCTGATGGTGCTCGGGCATGGCGTCCCAGACGGCCTTGTTGCAGGCCAGGTGGTCCGACGGCATCGAGTGGAAGCCCGGGAAGTTGGTGTGCTTGCCGATGTCGTAGAGGCCGAGGCCCACGTTGTTGGCGATGCCCGACGCGTCGGCACCGTCGATGATGCCGGTTTCGAGGGCGGTGAAGATCTCGGTGAAGTCCATAACGATGGGCGACGCGCCCAGCTTCTCGAAGATCTTGGTCTCCATGCCGGGGGGCGAGCGGAACTTCCAGTTCTGCAGGTCATCCGGCCCGGCGATCGGCGAGGTCGAGACGAGGCTCTCCTGGCCGTAGATCCACCAGCCCACGAGCTGCATGTCGTACTGGTTGTAGAGCGGGTCCGCCGCCTCGCGTCCGCCGCCGAAGTAGAGCCACGAAAGCTGCTGATAGGGGGTGTCGTAGCCGCCCATGATGTCGCCCACGAACTGGAAGGCCGGGTTCTTGCCGGTCTGGTAGCCCGCGCCCGTCATGTCGCAGTCGAGAATGCCGGTCGCCGCGGCGTCGAAGGTCTCGGTCGGTCCGACGACGGAGGCCGAGAAGAAGGCCTCGATCTGGATCTCGCCGTTCGACATCAGCTCGACCTTGTCGAAGAACTCCTGCGCGAGCTGGCCCGAGACCGTCTCGGGCGCATAATGCGTCTGGATGCGCAGCGTCGTGCTGTCCTGCGCGAGGGCGGCCGCCCCCGTGAGGGCCGTGGTCGCGGCCGCAAGCGCGGCCAGAGTGAATTTCGTCATGTTTTCCTCCCTGAAAGGTCGTTGAGCCGATCCGAACCCGGGTCTCCGGGTCTCCCACACGGATCGCCTGATCCGGAGCCTAACGACGATTCCCGGCATGGCAACAGAGAAAATGAAAATCAGTGGACAACCTGACATTTTTCGGAATATCAAAATTTTCAGGGGGAGTTGCCATGCCCGACGGCCGTATCGGAACGCCTGAAATCTATGCCGATTTGCAGCATCGGCTGCTCACCGGCGGCTTTGCGCCGGGGGCCAAGCTGATGCCGTCGTCGCTCCATCAAGAATACGGCTGTTCGGCCAACACCGTCCGCGACGTCCTCCTGCAGCTCTCTAAGATCGGGCTCGTCGATTTCGAGATCCAGCGCGGCTTTCGCGCCCGGCAGGTCAGCGTGCAGAAGCGCGCCGAGATCGCCCGCTTCCGCGTCCTGCTCGAGCAGGAGGGGGCCGTGGCCTCGATGAGGAACGGGGGCATCTCCTGGGAGGCCGCGCTCGCCGCCGCGCACCACCGGCTCATGCACATCGAGCAGCAGTTCGCGCGCGCCGAGGACCGCATTCCCTTCGTCGGCATCTGGTCGGATGCCGAGCTGGCCTTTCACCGCACGCTCCTCTCGGAGTGCCGCCTGCCGCCGCTTCTGGAGACCTTCGACAACGTCTACATGCAGTTCCGCCAGCAGATGGTCGGCCTCGAGTCGCACTGCGTGCCGAGCTACTTCAACCGCATCATCCACGAGCATCAGGCCATCGTCGACGCGGCGACCGACAAGGACGAGGCGGCGTTGCGCGCGGCGATCCACGCCCATCAGGCGCGGCACACCGACCGCGCGTTCAGCGAAGACCGTTGAGCGCGCAGAGTTGCAGGAAGAGCGCCGAATGATCCAGATCGCCCCCGTCCATCTCGTCGCGAAGCACCTTGAACCGGTCGTTGATCGCCTGAACGGTCGGCAGCGTCAGGCTCAGGCCGCCGGCCTCGTCCAGCACGTTGTCGAGATCCTTGATCTGGAACTTCGTCAGCCCGCCGGGCACGAAATCGCCCTCGGTCATGCGCGCCCCGTGCTGCTGCAGGATCGTGCTGTCGGCGAAACCGCCCTTCAGCGCGTCGCGCACCGCCGCCGGGTCGGCCCCGCCTTCGCGCAGGAGCAGCATCGCCTCCGCCACCGCGCCGATGGTGCAGGCCACGATCGCCTGATTGGCGAGCTTCGAGAGCTGCCCCGCGCCGACGGGGCCCACGTGGACGGGCCGCCCGAGGTCCGACAGCACGGGCGCGACCGCCGCGAAGGTCTCTGCGTCGCCGCCGGCCATGATGGCGAGCGTCGCGCCCTCCGCGCCCTTGGTCCCGCCCGAGACGGGCGCGTCGACGTAACCCAGGCCGGCCTCCGCGAACCGCGCGGCGTGGGCCCGCGCCTCCGCGGGTTTGATCGACCCCATCTCGACCCAGATCGCCCCCTTGGCGAAGGCGTCCATCGCCCCCTCCTGCACCGCGTCCGACGCCGGCCCGTCCGAGAGCATCGAGATCACGATGCCAGACCCCGCGACGGCCTCGGCGGCCGTGTCGCGCACCGTCGCGCCGTCGGCGGCCAGCGGATCGGCCTTTTCCCGCGAGCGGTTCCAGACCGTCAGATCATGCCCGGCCTTCAACAGGTTGCGCGCCATCGGCGCGCCCATCAGGCCGGTTCCGAGGAGGGTGAGCTTCGTCATGGGGCATCCTTCGTGTTTGCGCTCACATTAGAAACCACTTAGCCCGATGCACAAGCGGGCCCCTCGAACCGGAGTTCACCGATGACAGATCGCCTCAAGGGCAAGCGCGCCCTCATCACCGCCGCCGGGCAGGGCATCGGACGGGCCACCGCCGAGATGTTCATCGCCGAGGGGGCCGAGGTCTTCGCGACCGATGTGAATGCCGATCTGCTGTCGGGTCTCGACTGCGAGACCTACGTGCTCGACGCCCGCGACGACGCCAGCGTCCTCGACGGTGTGGGCCGGGCGCAGCCCGATGTCCTCTTCAACTGCGCGGGCTTCGTCCACCACGGCAACGCGCTCGACGCGAGCGATGCCGACTGGGACATGGGCTTCGACCTCAACGTCAAATCCATGTTCCGCACGATCCGCGCCGCGCTGCCCATCATGCTGGCGAAGGGCGGCGGGTCGATCGTCAACATGTCCTCGGCCTGCTCCTCGGTCATCGGCGCGCCCAACCGCTTCGTCTACGGCACGACCAAGGCCGCGGTGATCGGCCTGACGAAATCGGTCGCCGTCGACTACATCAAGCAGGGCATCCGCTGTAACGCGATCTGCCCCGGCACCGTCGAGTCGCCCTCCTGGCACGACCGGGTGAAGACCCTCGGTCAGCAGCTCGGCAGCGAGGAGGAGGCCATGAAGCAATTCGTCGCCCGCCAGCCCATGGGCCGCGTCGCGACCGCCACCGAGATCGCCGCGCTCGTCACCTACCTCGCCTCGGACGAGAGCGCCTTCACCACCGGCCATCCGCACATCATCGATGGCGGCTGGTCGGGGCAGTGACCGGGGCCCGGATTTTGTACAAAACGTTCAAACCGGGGTCCGAAGTCTGTACGAAATGTCAAAAAGTGAGCCCGACGCCATGACCAAGCTCCGCTCCCGCCTGTGGTTCAACAATCCCGACAACCGCGAGATGACCGCGCTCTACCTTGAGCGCTACCTGAACTACGGCATTACCCGCGAGGAATTGCAGGGCGACAAGCCGATCATCGCCATCGCCCAGACCGGTAGCGACCTAAGCCCCTGTAATCGCCACCACATCGAGCTCGCCAAGCGCGTGCGGGACGGCATCATCGCCGCGGGCGGCGTGCCGCTCGAAGTGCCCGTGCACCCCATTCAGGAGACTGGCAAACGCCCCACGGCCTCGCTCGACCGCAACCTCGCCTATCTCTCGCTCACCGAAACGCTCAACGGCTATCCTCTTGACGGCGTTGTGCTAATGATCGGCTGCGACAAGACCACACCCGCCCTTTTGATGGCGGCCGCGACGGTCAACATACCGGCCATCGCCCTCTCGGTCGGGCCGATGCTGAACGGGTGGTTCAAGGGCGAGCGCACCGGGTCGGGCACCATCGTCTGGAAGGCGCGTGAGATGCACGCCGCGGGCGAGATCGACGATGCTGGTTTCATGGAAATCGTCGCGTCTTCAACGCCTTCCGTCGGGTATTGCAACACGATGGGCACGGCCACGACGATGAATTCGCTGGCCGAAGCCCTGGGCATGCAACTCCCCGGAAGTGCCGCGATCCCGGCTCCCTACCGGCAGCGCGGCCACATCAGCTACGAGACCGGCAAGCGCATCGTCGAGATGGTGCACGAGGATCTGAAGCCCTCGGACATCATGACCCGTGCGGCCTTCGAGAACGCGATCGTCGTCAACTCCGCCATCGGCGGATCCACCAACGCCCCGATCCACCTCAACGGCGTCGCGCGGCACATGGGCGTGGCGCTCGACAACGACGACTGGCAGGCGCTCGGCCATGACATCCCGCTCCTGACGAACCTGCAGCCGGCCGGTAAGTATCTGGGCGAAGACTATTTCCATGCCGGCGGGGTGCCTGCCGTCACCGGTCAGTTGATCGCCGCGGGGATGCTGCCGCACCCGGACGCGATGACGGCCAATGGCAAGACGGTCGCCGAGAACTGCGACGGCCTGCAGAGCCAATTGCCCGACGTGATCAAGCCGATCGACGCACCGATGCTCGAGGCGGCCGGTTTCCTCAACCTCAAAGGCAACCTCTTCGACAGCGCGATCATGAAGACCTCGGTCATCTCCAAGGAATTCCGCGACCGCTACCTGTCGAACCCCGATGACCCCGAGGCCTTCGAGGGCCGCGCGATCGTCTTCGACGGGCCGGAGGATTTCCACGCGAAGATCGACGATGAAGCCATTGATATCGATGAGAACTGCATCCTCATCATGCGCGGTGCGGGACCCATCGGCTATCCCGGCGCGGCCGAGGTCGTGAACATGCGGCCGCCGGCGTACCTGCTGAAGAAGGGCATCCACGCGCTGCCCTGCATCGGCGACGGGCGGCAGTCGGGCACCTCGGGCAGCCCGTCGATCCTGAACGCATCGCCCGAGGCGGCGGCGGGCGGGGGCTTGGCGCTCGTGGCCACGGGCGATCGCGTCCGCATCGACCTGCGCAAGGGCACCGCCGATATGATCGTCGACGAGGCCACGCTGGCCGAACGGCGCGCCGCGCTGCCGCCGCGCCCCTTCACCCCCGAGAGCGAGACCCCCTGGCAGGAGATCTTCCGCGATCGGATTGGCCCGCTCTCGGAGGGCATGGTCCTGCGCGGGGCGGATGTTTATCGCGCCACGGCGCAAAAGGGCGTGCCGCGCGACAATCACTGATAAAACAAAATTTTGCGTGACTATCTTCACGCGATCCGACAAGGGAGATCATGAATGAAACTCTGCCGCTTCGGCGAACCCGGGGCCGAGAAGCCCGGCCTCATCGACCACAACGGTGATCTGCGCGACCTCTCCGAAGAGGTGGCCGACATCGCCCACGAGGCGCTGACGGACATGTCGCTCGAGATCCTCTCGAAGGTCGATGCCATGCAGCTTCCGAAAGTCGACGGCCCCGTCCGCTTCGGCCCCTGCGTTGCGGGGATCGGCAAGTTCCTCTGCATCGGGCTCAACTACTCCGACCACGCGGCCGAGACCGGGGCGGACATCCCCGAGCATCCGATCCTCTTCCACAAGGCGACGTCCGCCGTCGTCGGCCCGAACGACGACGTCGTCCTGCCGCGCAATTCGACCCACGGCGACTGGGAGGTCGAACTGGGCGTGGTGATCGGCAAGCCCTGCAAATACGTCACGCCCGAGGAGGCGCTCGACTACGTGGCGGGCTATTGCGTGGTCAACGACATCTCCGAGCGGCACTTCCAGACACAGCTGACCGGGCAGTGGACGAAGGGCAAATCCTGCGACACCTTCGGGCCGATCGGCCCCTGGCTCGTGACCCGCGACGAGGTCGGCGACCCGCAGAGCCTCGACATGTATTGCGACGTGAACGGCAAGCGGATGCAGACGGGGAATACCTCGACCATGATCTTCACCGTGGCCGAGTGCATCAGCCACCTGAGCCAGCTGATGACGCTGCATCCGGGCGACGTGATCTCCACCGGTACGCCCCCGGGCGTCGGCATGGGGATCAAGCCGGAGCCGGTCTACCTGAAGGCGGGCGACGTCATGGAGCTCGGCATCGAGAAACTCGGATCGCAGCGGCAGGAGGTGCGGCAGGATGTCTAAGACGAAACTTCTGCAGATCGGCGACATCACCGACCGGATGCGCGACGCGCTCTCGGGCGACTTCGAGATCGACGTGCTCTTCGATCAGGACGACCGCGCCGCGTTCCTCGCCGCGAAGGGCGCGGATTATCCCGCCGTGTTGACCAATGGCCACTGGGGCGTGCCCGACGACGTGGCCGCCGCGACACCCAACCTCAAGGTCGTGTCGTCCTACGGCGTGGGCTATGACGCCATCGACGCCGATGCCTATGCCGCACGGGGTATCAAGGTCGCGCATACGCCCGACGTGCTGAACGACGAGGTGGCGGATACCTTCGTGATGCTCTGGCTCGCGGTCTCGCGCGAGTTGATCCCGTCCGACCGCCATGCGCGGTCGGGCAAGTGGGAGAGCGAAGGCAACTACCCGCTGACCCGCTCGGTGCAGAACCGGCGCGTCGGTATCCTGGGGCTGGGGCGCATCGGCCAGACGATTGCCGAGCGGTGCAAGGCCTTCGGGGCCGACATCCACTACCACTCCCGCTCGCCCAAGGACGTGCCCTACACCTACCACGCGACGGCCCGCGATTGCGCCGCGGCTGTCGAGGTGCTGGTCGCGATCACGCCGGGCGGGGCCTCGACCAAGCACATGGTGAATGCCGAGGTGCTGGAGGCGCTCGGGCCGGATGGCTTCTTCATCAACGTGGCGCGCGGTTCTGTCTGCGACGAGGCCGCGCTCGTCGCGGCGCTGGAGCAGGGCAAGATCGCGGGGGCAGGCCTAGACGTCTTCGAGGAGGAGCCGAAGATCCCCGACGCGCTCAAGTCGATGGACAACGTCGTGCTGACACCGCATGTCGCCTCGGGCACCCATGAGACGCGGCAGGCGATGGGCGACCTCGTGGTCGAGAACCTGCGGCAGTGGTTGAAGGACGGAAGCGTCAAGACACCGGTGCCCGAGTGCCGGCACCTGTGATCACGGAGGTTGCGGCGCGTCTCTTCGACGTGCCGCTCGACGAGGTGCTGGTCGACGCCAAGCATGGCGCGCACACGCATTTCCAGCTCGTCACCTGCACCGTCACGACATCCGACGGGGTGGAGGGCACGGGCTATACCTACACCGGCGGCAAGGGCGGCACGGCGATCCTCGCCATGATCCGCGACGACCTGGCGCCGATGCTGACTGGGCAGGCGGCGGAGCCCGAGGCGCTCCACGACGCGATGCAGTGGCATGTCCACTACGTCGCGCGGGGCGGCATCGCCGCCTTCGCGATCTCGGCGGTGGACATCGCGCTCTGGGACGTGCGCGGCAAGGTGACGGGGCGGAGCCTCGTAGAGATGGCCGGGGGCGCGTCCGACCGCTGCGGGGCCTATTGCGGCGGCATCGACCTCGGGTTCGACCTGCCGAAACTGCTCGCCTCCGTCGAAGGCTACCTCGACCGCGGCTTCCACGGTGTGAAGATCAAGGTCGGCCGCGACGACGATCAGGCCCGCGCCGCCGCCGTGCGCAAGCTGATTGGCGACGACGTGGCCTTCATGGTCGACGCGAACTACGCGCTGAGCGAGGCGCAGGCGATCGAAGCGGCCCGGGGCTTCATGGATCAGGGCATCCTCTGGTTCGAGGAGCCGATCATCCCCGACGACTACGCGGGCTATGGCCGGATCGCCGCGGCGACCGGCTGCCCGCTCGCCATGGGAGAGAACCTGCACACGGAGCACGAATTCGGCTATGCGCTGGCGCAGTCGAAGCTCAGCTACCTGCAACCGGACGCGAGCAACTGCGGCGGCATCACCGGATGGCTGCGCGTGGCCGGGATGTGCCGCGCGGCGGGCCTGCCGGTCTGCTCGCACGGGATGCAGGAGTTGCATGTCTCGCTCGTCTCCGCGCAGCCGAATGCCGGGCTGATCGAGGTCCACAGCTTTCCCATCGACCGCTACACGACGCGGCCCCTCGTTGTTGAAGACGCGAAGGCCGTCGCCCCGTCGGAGCCCGGCACCGGCGTCACCTTCGACTGGGACAGGCTCGCCCCCTTCGCCCGCGCCTGATCCCATCTTCCTGCGACAAATACTCCGGGGAGCGCGAGGGGCTGGCCCCTCGCTCGCTCAGCCTGCGCGTGGCATCGCTCCGATGCGCGCGGCCAGATGCGCGATCCGGTCCGTGACGTCCGACCGCACCGCGCCTTCGCGCGGCGTGTCGCGGATCGTGGTGAACCAGTGCCCGGGCGGGTTCTTCCCCCGCGAGTTGCCCTCGAACGTGAGCCCGCGCAGCACCGCCTCGGCGGCGGGCGGCAACCGCTCGGGGATCTCCCGTCCCGCGAGCACGGCCCAGGCACCCGACCAGAGGCGACCCACGGACCAGGGGTTGTAGCCACCCCCGCCCAGCAGGAGGAAGCGTGGCGCAAGCGGCAAAAGGGCCGCGAGCGTGTCGAAATGTGCGTTGTTCGAGAGGGTAAGCCGGGACAGCGGGTCCTCCTCCACCGCGTCGGCCCCGCACTGCAAGACGATGGCATCGGGCGCGAAACGCTCGACTGCCGGCAAGATAAGGCCGTCACGGACCCGCGCAAACTCGCTGTCGTTGAGCCCGCGCGGCAGCGGCAGGTTGAACGTCTGCCCGATCCCGCGATCCCCGAGCGCGCCGGTGAAGGGCCAGCGCCGTTCCTCGTGCGTCGAGACGAGAAGCATGTCCGGGTCGTCCGCGAAGGCGTGTTCGACCCCGTCCATGTGATGCGCGTCGATGTCGACATAGGCGATGCGCTGCACGCCGTTGCGGCGCAGCGACAGGAGCGCGAGCACCGCGTCGTTCAGGTAGCAGAAGCCGTTGGCGCGGTCGGGCATCCCGTGGTGCGTGCCGCCGCCGGGGCTGTGGATGCGGCCACCGTCGCGCAGGAGTTCCCCGGCCAGGAGCGAGGCCCCCGCGCCGGTCGCGGGCCGGCGGTACATCTCCGGGAAGACGGGGTTGGCATTGGTGCCGAGCCCGTGGCGGGCGCGCGTCGCGTCGTCGACGGTGCCCTCGGCTTCGGCGGCCTGCAGGGCCGCGACATAGTCCGGCGTGTGCCAGATCGTCAGCGCCGCGGGCTTGGCGCGGGGCGAGCTGCGGAAGCGCTCGGGCGGCAGCCAGCCCATCGCACGCGTCAGGTCCAGCACGGTCGAGACGCGGGGCACGCGCAACGGGTGCCAGCTTCCGTAGGAGGAGCCGCGGTAGATCTCCGAGCCGAGGAGGAGGGGCGTCATTCCGGCAGGACGGCCTCGATCGCGCGGATCATGCGCGGCGACTGGGGCCGCGTCCCCGCGCCCTCGAAGGCGACGAGCCGGCCCTCTGGGTCGAGGAGCGCCTTGTTGAAGTTCCAGCGCGGCGTGACGCCATGTTCGGTCGCAAGCCAGCGGTAGAAATCATGCGCGCCGTCGCCCGTCACCGGCGTGATCGTGGTGAGCGGGATCGTCAGCCCGTAGTTCACCTCGCAGAACTCGGCCACTTCGTCCTCCGAGCCGAGCTCCTGCCGGAAATCGTCGGAGGGCACTCCGATCACGATGAGGCCCCGGTTGCCGTAGGTTTCGTGCAGCGCCTGAAGGCCCGCGTATTGGTCCGTGAAGCCGCAGAGCGAGGCCGTGTTGACGACGAGAACCGCCTCGCCGCGCAAGGCGTCGAGGTCGATCGTCCCGCCTTCGAGGGCGTCGAATTCGAAGGCCGCGGCGGGGCCGGTCAGGAGCAGGAAGGCAAGCAGACTGCGCATGTCGGGATGGTAGCCGGCCTCCGCCGGCCTTCAAGGCGCTCCGCTTGCGCAGGGGGCAAAAGCGCCTAGATTGGGCGGGTCAGGAAGGCAGGGTGCGATGATCCGCTACGCATTGAAATGCAAGGAAGGCCACGGCTTCGAAAGCTGGTTCCAGTCGGCCGCGGCCTTCGAGGGGCTGGCCGGTCGCGGGCTTCTGAGCTGTGCCGTCTGCGGCTCGGCCGAGGTGGAGAAGGCGCTCATGGCCCCGAAGGTCGCGGTGCAGTCGAAGCCGCCGGCGAAACCGCTCTCGGCTCCCGCGAACCCGGTCGAGGCGCGTCTGGCGGCCCTGCGCCAAAAGGTCGAGCGCGATGCGACCTATGTGGGCGGCAAGTTCGCCGAGGAGGCCCGGCGGATCCACGACGCTCAGGAGGAGACGCCGATCTATGGGGAGGCCAATGCCCAGCAGGTGAAGGGCCTGCTGGAGGATGGAGTCCCGATCGCGCCATTGCCCTTCGTGCCGAAGTCGAAGGCCAACTGATGCGCGCGCTCGTCACCGGGGCGTCGCGCGGGATCGGGGCCGCGCTTCTGACCGAGGGGCGCGAACGGGGGCACGAGATGATCGGCACGACCCGGACCGGGGAGCCGCCGCATCTCGACGTGGCCGATCCGGAGGCGCAGGCGCGGCTGGCCGCGGAGACCCGCACCCTCGACCTGCTCGTCTGCAACGCGGGCGTCTTCGTCGATAAGGAAAAGACCCTCGAGACGCTGACCGCCGACGACCTGAACGCGACCTTCGAGACCAACGTGACCGGTGTGTTCCTGACGGTGCAGGCGCAGCTGCGAAACCTCGCGGCCGGCACGCGCATCGCCATCATCGCCTCCCAGATGGGCTTGCAGGAGATCGCGACCGGCGACAGCTTCGCCTACCGCGCCTCCAAGGCCGCGGCGATCAACCTCGGGCGGACGCTGGCCGAGGCGCTGCGCGGACGCGAGGTTGCCGTGGGCATCTATCATCCCGGCTGGGTCCAGACCGACATGGGGGGCGCGACGGCTGCGGTGACCGTTGGGGCCTCCGCCCGCGGCCTCTGGGATCGGTTCGAGGCGCTCGACATGGAACGGACCGGTCGGTTCGAGACCTACGATGGCCGCCCGCATCCGTTCTGAACTGACGCGACGGGGCCTTCTGGGGGCGGCGCTGGCGCTGGCCGCCCCGACGCTCGTGCGCGCGGCAGAGCCCCCGCTCGTCTTCGCGGCGGCGAGTTTGAAACCTGCGATAGACGACGTGATCGCGGGCAGTTCGGTGCGCGTCTCCTACGGCGGCAGCGGTGCCATCGCGCGGCAGCTGGCCGAGGGGGGCCCGGCGGATGTGGTCGTCCTCGCGGCGACCGACTGGATGGATTGGATTGGCGGGCGCGGTCTCCTGCGGGGAACGCCCCGGGTGGTGGCGCGCAACGGTCTTGTGCTCGGCGCCGCGCCAGACGTCGGGAGAGTCGCGCTTTCGGCGGAGGGGATCACGGATGTGCTTGGCTCCGGACGGCTTGCCATGGGCGACCCGATGTCGGTGCCCGCGGGGCGCTACGCGCAGCAGGCGTTCGAAACGCTGGGCCTCTGGCCCACGGTGGCCGAGCGCCTGATCCTGACGGAGAACGTGCGCGCGGCATTGGCCTACGTGGCGCGGGGCGACGTGCCCCTTGCCGCGGTCTACCGCTCGGATGCGTCTGGTGCGGGGGTCTCGGTCGCGGCCGGGTTCCCGGCGGCGAGCCATGCGCCCATCGTCTATCCGGGGGCCGTCGTGTCGGACCATCCGGAGGCCGCTCCGTTTCTCGATCGGCTCGCCGGGGCCGGAGAGATCTTCGCGGCGCACGGGTTCGCACCGTGATCCGACTGCCGCCCGAGGCCTGGGAGGCGCTCCTGCTGTCGCTGAAGGTCTCGGCTACGGCGACGCTTCTGTCGCTGCCGCTCGCGCTCTGGGTCGCGCATCTCCTGGCGCGGGGGCGATTTCGCGGGCGGGGGCTGCTCGATGCGCTTGTGCATCTGCCGCTCGTGCTGCCCCCGGTCGTGACGGGCTACGCGCTGCTTCTCCTGTTTTCGCGTGCCGGGCCGATCGGTGGCGTATTGGAGCCGCTTGGCTTCGGCCTCGCTTTCCGCTGGACGGGGGCGGCGCTCGCGGCGGGGATCATGGGCTTTCCGCTGATGGTGCGTGCGATCCGGCAGGCGATCGAGGCGGTCGATCCGAAGCTCGAGGAGGCGGCGGCCACGCTCGGGGCGGCACCGGTGCGGGTGTGGGCAACGGTCACGCTGCCGCTCGCCGCGCCCGGTGTGCTGGCCGGGGTCACGCTCGGCTTCGCAAAGGCCTTCGGGGAGTTCGGCGCGACGATCACCTTCGTCGCCTCCATCCCCGGCGAGACGCGCACGCTGCCCGCGGCGATCTATGCCTTCCTCCAGGTACCCGACGGGGACGCGGCCTTGCGTGGCCTCGTCCTGATCGCGGTGGCGGTGGCGGTCGGGGCGGTGCTTGCGTCGAACTGGCTCGCCCCCCGGATCGCCGCGCGAGTGGCGGGGCGCTGATGCTGGAGGTCGCGGTCACACGCCGGGCGGGGGACTTCACCCTCGACGTGACGCTTGCGGCGGCGTCGGGTGTTACGGCGGTCTTCGGGCCGTCGGGCGCGGGCAAGACGACGCTTGCCCGATGCCTCGCGGGGCTCGCGCGGCCCGACGCGGGGCGCATCGTACTCGACGGCAAGGTCCTCTTCGACGGGCGGACGAACCTCGCGCCCCATCGCCGGGAGATCGGCTACGTGTTCCAGGAACCACGGCTCTTTCCGCATCTCGACGTCGAGCGGAACCTGCTCTACGGCGCGCCGCGCGGGGCCGATCCGTCGGACGTGGCGGAGATGCTGGGAATTGCTCCCCTGCTGGCGCGCCGGCCCGGCGGGCTGTCCGGAGGGGAGGCGGCTCGCGTCGCCATCGGCCGCGCGCTCCTGCGCCGGCCGAAGCTTCTGATCCTCGACGAGCCGCTCGCCGCGCTCGACCTGCGGCGGCGGCACGTCGTGCTGCCCTGGCTCGAACGGCTGCGGGGGGCGGGGATTCCGATGCTCTACATCTCGCACGCGATCGAAGAGGTCGCGCGCCTGGCCGATACGCTGGTCCTCCTGAAAGACGGCCGGGTTGGCCATGCGGGCCCCGTGGCCGACATCCTCGCCGATCCCCTCGTGGCCGCGGACCTCGGGCCCGAGCAGGCTGGGGCGCTGCTCGAAGGGCCGGTCGCGCCCGGACAGGACGGTCTCGTGACGGTGCGCACCGCGGTCGGCGCGATGCAGGTCGCCGGCGTGCCGGAGGGCGCGCGCCACGCGCGGCTGCGGGTGCGGGCGGAGGACGTGATCGTGGCGACGGAAATGCCCCGGGGACTTTCGGCGCTCAATGTCCTGCCGGTGCGGATCGCGGCGATGCAGGACGAGCATGGGCCGGGCGTGATGTTGCGGCTCGAGGCAGGCCGAGGCGCGCTGCTGGCGCGCGTCACCCGCCGTTCCTGCGCGGCGCTCGGGCTTGCCGTCGGGCGCGATGTCTGGGCAGTGGTGAAGACGAGCGGTGTCGCGCGGGCGGATGTCGGCACCGCACCCTGAGGCACCGTCGGATCAAGTGAGCTGCGCAAGCTTCCGGTCGAGTTGATCCTGCAGATCGCGCCGCTCCTCGGGGGTGAGGAAGGCTCCGATCTCGACGCGGCGGGGCCCGCCCTCGAGCGTCAGATAGTCGACGATCCGGTCCACCTTGTCGTGGCGGCGGACGCGGACCCAGTAGGGGTTGGCTGCCCAGTCGAGGACCGTGCCGTCCGGCTGCTGCCGGGTCAGCGTGACCGTCTCGGGCGTCATGGAGAGGGTCTCGAGAATGTCGCGGTCACGCCAGCTGCGGTTGAGCGACCACCAGAGCGCCGCGACCGAAACCATGGCGAAGGGCAGGATGCCCCAGAGTGCCGAGGTGCCCAGAAGGGCGATGAGCGGCAGCATCGCCATCAGGAAGGTGCCCGCGATGACCCAGACGAAGGCGGTGCCCGTCAGGCTCTGGTGGGGCCAGAGCTCCACCTGATAGAGAAAGGCCCCGGGCGTTGCCGGGGCCTCCTCGTTGTCGATGACAACCCGGAAGGGCATCAGTGATGCGGCTGCTTGTCCCACATGTCGCGGGTCGGCAGCTGCTCGAAGGTGTGCTCCGGCGGCGGGTTGGGCAGCGTCCACTCGAGGGTGTCGGCATGCTCGCCCCAGTAGGCCTTATCCTCGACCTTCCGTCCGGCGAAGATCGTGTAGAACACCACGCCGATGAAGAAGAGGAAGGAGGCGAAGCTGAGGAATGCACCCCAGGACGACACCGCGTTCCAGAGCGCGAAGGCATCCGGGTAGTCGATGTAGCGACGCGGCATGCCCTGACGGCCCAGGAAGTGCTGGGGGAAGAACGTCAGGTTGGCTCCGATGAAGAACGCCCAGAAGTGCAGCTGACCCGCCCACTCCGGATATTGCCGCCCGCTCATCTTGCCGATCCAGTAGTAGATGCCGGCGAAGATGCCGAAGACGGCCCCGAGCGACATCACGTAATGGAAGTGCGCCACGACGTAGTAGGTGTCGTGATAGGCGCGGTCGATGCCGGCCTGGCTCAGCACGATGCCGGTCACGCCGCCGATGGTGAAGAGGAAGATGAAGCCGATGGAGAAGAGCATCGGCGTCTTGAAGGTGATCGAGCCACCCCACATCGTCGCGATCCACGAGAAGATCTTAACGCCCGTGGGCACCGCGATGATCATCGTGGCGACCATGAAGTAGGCCTGCTGCGTCAGCGACATGCCCACCGTGTACATGTGGTGCGCCCAGACGACGAAGCCCAGACCACCGATGGCGACCATGGCGTAGACCATCGGCAGGTAGCCGAAGATCGGCTTCCTGGAGAACGTGCTCACCACATGGCTGACGATGCCGAAGGCGGGCAGGATCACGATGTAGACCTCGGGGTGACCGAAGAACCACAGGATGTGCTGATAGAGCACCGGATCGCCGCCGCCGGCCGGGTCGAAGAAGGTTGTCCCGAAGTTGCGGTCGGTCAGCAGCATGGTGATCGCGCCGGCCAGCACGGGCAGGGCCAGGAGGATCAGCCAGGCGGTCACGAAGATCGACCAGGCGAAGAGCGGCACCTTGTGCAGCGTCATGCCGGGCGCGCGCATGTTCAGGAAGGTCGTGATGATGTTGATCGCGCCAAGGATCGAGGACGCACCCGAGACGTGGACCGCGAAGATCGCGATGTCGGTCGAATAGCCCGCTTCTGTGGTCGAGAGCGGCGGATAGAGCACCCAGCCGATACCCGACCCGTTCTGTCCGTTGCCGCCGGGCACGAACACCGACAGAACGGCGAGCGAGGTGCCCGCGACGAAGAGCCAGAAGCTGAGGTTGTTGAGGCGCGGAAAGGCCATGTCCGGCGCGCCGATGTGCAGCGGCATGAAGTAGTTGCCGAAGCCGCCGAAGAGCGCGGGGATGACCACGAAGAACATCATCAGGATGCCGTGGCCGGTGATGAGAACGTTCCAGAGGTGACCGTTCGGGGTACATTCGCCGGCGGCCGCGGCCGTCATGCGCGCACCCTCGAGGCACATGTACTGTACGCCCGGATCCATCAGCTCCATGCGCATGTAGACGGTGAAGGCCACCGAGATGAAGCCCGCCAGTCCCGAAACCAGCAGGTAGAGGATCCCGATGTCCTTATGGTTGGTGGACATGAACCAGCGCGTGAAGAAGCCCGGCTTCTCGTGCGCATCATGTCCGGTGTGTGCAGCGTCGGCCATGCGGTCGCTCCCCGTGACGTAAAATAGATACCGCGGCGCGATGGAGTCACCGCGCCGTTAGGTTGGCGTTCTAGACAGGGTGGTCGCGCACGGCAACGGCACAAGGGGTCGCACGGGGCGGGAAAATTGCCGCAGTCCGCAGTTTTCGGCCCAAAGACGTGGAAAGCGCGCGTTCAGTCGGGGAAATGCCTTGCGAACGTGCGCTTGAGCGCGGCGTCGAGGTCGCCCATCGTGACCGGAAGGCCGAGGTCGACCAGCGAGGTGACACCGTGGCCGCGGATGCCGCAGGGGACGATTCCCTCGAAATGGCCCAGATCTGGTTCCACGTTGATCGACAGGCCGTGAAAGCTGATCCAGCGGGACAGACGGATCCCGATCGCGGCGATCTTGTCCTCGCGCATCGACCCGTCGGGCAGGGGCGGTTTCCCGGGGCGCTCGATCCAGACGCCGACACGGCCCTCGCGGATGTGACCGGTCAGCCCGAACTCGGCCAGCGCGTCGATGACCCAGGCTTCGAGCGCCGCCACGAAGGCGCGCACGTCGCGGCCGCGCGCGGCGACATCGAGCATGCAATAGGCCACGCGCTGCCCCGGCCCATGGTAGGTGTATTGCCCCCCGCGGCGCGCCTCGTAGACGGGGAAGCGGTCGGGGTCGGTCAGATCCTCGACCCTGGCGGAGGTGCCGGCGGTGTAGAGCGGTGGATGCTCCAGAAGCCAGATCGCCTCGTTCGCCGTGCCGGCCTGCATCGCCTTCACCCGCGCTTCCATCTGCGCGAGCGCCTCGGGGTAGGGCACGGGGGCGTCGGAGGTGATCCAGTCGGGCTGCATGGGCCGCTTCTGGCCCGCGGGTCGCGGGGTGTCAAAGGGCGCGGCGCAGGGGGGCTTCGGGGCTGACGCCGGGGCGGGTGCAAAAACCGGTGGCGATCTGCAAGAAAGCCCTTTTCATTGCCGCGGGACGCGGCTATCCCGCCCCCACCTGTCGAGGGCGTCACGCGGTCGTGGCGGAATTGGTAGACGCGCAGCGTTGAGGTCGCTGTGGGGTAACACCCGTGGAAGTTCGAGTCTTCTCGACCGCACCACGCCCTTCCGGGATCAAGATCGCCGCCTTCGGGCGGCGTTTTTGCTTTTATCGCGGACGGTTTGCGGGCTGCGCCTCTCAGGCCGGCCGGGTGCCCAGCTTGCGCCAGCCGGGGCGCGTGTCGGTCAGCTTGATCTCGCCGTGCCGCTCCGACCCCTGACGCAGGCAGGCCTCGCGCAGAACCTCGATCCCGGCGTTCGCGTCCTTCGGCAGGGCCGCGCCGTCGAGCGGCCGACCGAAGCTCAGGTGATAGGGCTGGACGTCCTTGTTGAGCGTCTCGTGGAAGAGCGTGATGTCCCGCAGCGTCGGATGAAGCGCGTCGAAGGCGTAGAACATCGCCGAGTTGCGCGCCCGGATATGGAGCGGGATGACCGGCAGCTTGAACTTGCGCGCGATCATGGCGGCCGAGGCCATCCAGGGCCGCTCGTGCAGGCGCAGGCCGCGCCGCTTGGCCAGCCGGCCCGAGGGAAAGATGACGCCGAGCCGACCCGCGTCGAGCGCCGTGCGTGTCAGCTGCATCGTCTCGCGCGTCTTGGCGACCGTGCGCCTGTCCTCGCGCCATTCGACCGGGACGATGATGTCGGAGAATTGCGGCAGCACGCGCAGGATGTCGCTGTTGGCATAGTAGAAGGCATCCGAGCGGCGCGCGCGCAGCTGATCGTGCAGGATGATTCCGTCGGCGATGCCGGTCGGGTGGTTCGCCACGATGAGGGCCGGCCCATCGGTGGGCACGTTTTCGAGCCCCGTTGCCGTGACGCGCCGCGCGATCCGGCGCGCGAGGTCGGCCATGATCTCGGGGACGGTCAGGTCGACGTAGTGGGTGCCGATCTCGACCGAGCGTTCGTAGGCCAGCAGACGGTCGAGCACGACGCGCGCGGACCGTGCGGTGAGCGTCGGCTCGAACAACCACGGTGCGCGTTCCGCGATCAGAGGGTCGAGACGGTCGCGCATGGCGCTTCCCCAGAGTTCGATGTGTCAGCACCGAAAGCCGGCACTGCCCAGTCTCTCGCCAGATAGCGGTGGAATGTGACTATTTCCACAGCGATCTGAGATCGGGCGACGAACGCGCGCCTCACCGCCCGCCCGAGACGGGCGGCGGCGAAACTGACGTTGACGATCGCACCACCGGGCCCACGTGCCGCGCCGCCTGTCTGGCGACGGGCATTCGCGCGGTCCGGTCGATGGCCACCATCCGGGCGACGCCGGCGGCTCATGGCGCAAGCATCCGGTTCACCATCTCCGACAGATCGCGGCTCAGACTCTCCGTCCCGGCGATCCGTTCGAGCTCGGCGCGCATCAGCGCCTGCCGGTCGGCATCGTAGCGCGTCCAGCCGTCGAAGGCGGTCGACATCCGTGCCGTCATCTGCGGGTTCGACGGGTCGAGGAAGAGAAGCCAGTTGGCAAGGAAGGTGTAGCCGACGCCGCTCGGGTCGTGAAAGCCCGCGGGGTTGCCTGCGGTCAGCCCGGCGATCAGGGCGCGGAAGCGGTTCGGGTTCGAGGGGTCGAAGTCCTTGTGCCGGGTCAGGCGGTCGGCGAGACCCACGGCATCGCGCGGGGCTGCGTGGGCGACCTGCGCCATGAACCACTTGTCCATCACGAGGCGGTCATGCTGCCAGTCGGTCTCGAACCGGTGCGCGACCGTCTCGTCGCCCACGTCGAGCAGGCAGGAGAAAGCGGCCATGCGGTCGGTCATGTTGTCGGCCATGTCGTAGGCGAGACCCGCCGCCGCGCCCCCGTCGAGATAGGTCTGCAACCCGAGAAGCCGGCCGCCGAGGCTGCGCTTGCCGGCGTCGGTCGCGTTCGGATCGTAGGCACCCGGGGTCGCCATGGCCTCGCGCAGCGGGGTGAGGTCGTCGCGCAGGGTCTCGGCGATGACGAGGGTCGCGGCCCGGCGGATCGCGTAGATGCGGTCCGGGTCGGGCACCACGCCCGCGGTGTGCAGCGACTGCGCCAGATCGTCCTGCGACGGCAGGGCGAGGGCGAGGGCGCGGAAGGCCGGATCGGCCCCGGCGTCGGTGGCGAGGGTGGCCAGGGCACCGAGCCAGGCGTCGTCGAACCCCGCATCCTCGGTGATCGCCCGCATGAGCCGGTCCTTCGCAAGAGCGCGCCCCGCCTCCCACCGGTTGAAGGGATCGGTGTCGTGGGCGAGGAGCGTCAGCTTGTCGGCGTCGGTCTGGGCCATCTCGAGGATCACCGGGGCGGAGAAGCCGCGCAGGATCGAGAGCACGGGCTTCTCCGGCAGGTCGAAGGTCAGGCTATCGCTGGCCTTGGTCAGCGCGTGCACCTCGGTGCCCCGTACCTCGCGCCCCGCCGTGTCGAGCAGACCAAGGGCGAGGGGGATCACCATCGGGGCCTTGTCGCTCTGGCCGGGCGTGTCGGGGACGATCTGCCTGAGGTCGATGCGGTAGATGCCGTCGGCGAAATGCTCGGTCACTTCGACGCGCGGCGTGCCGGCCTGCGCGTACCAGAGCTTGAACTGCGCGAGATCCTGCCCGGTCGCATCCTCGAAACAGGCCAGCCAGTCCTCGATGGTGCAGGCCTGCCCGTCGTGGCGCTCGAAGTAGAGCGCGCAGCCCTTCGCATAGCCCTCCGCGCCGACGAGCGTGCGCAGCATGCCGATCACCTCCGCGCCCTTCTCATAGATCGTGGCGGTGTAGAAATTGTTGATCTCCACGAAGCTCTCGGGCCGGACGGGATGGGCGAGCGGCCCCGCGTCCTCCCGGAACTGCCGCGCCCGCAGATTGAGCACGTCGCCGATCCGCTGCGTGGCGAAGCCGCGCGCGTCCTGGCTGAACTGCTGGTCGCGGAAGACGGTCAGCCCCTCCTTCAGGCAAAGCTGGAACCAGTCGCGGCAGGTGATCCGGTTGCCCGTCCAGTTGTGGAAGTACTCATGCGCGACGATGCGCTCGATGTTGGCGAAATCCGCGTCGGTGGCCGTCTCGGGGGAGGCCAGCACGTATTTCGAATTGAAGATGTTGAGCCCCTTGTTCTCCATCGCGCCCATGTTGAAGTCGTCGACCGCGACGATGTTGAAGACCGAAAGGTCATAGGCGCGACCGTAAACCTCCTCGTCCCAGGCCATGGAGCGCTTGAGACTGTCCATGGCGTAGGCCGTCCGGCTCTCGTCGCCCGGGCGCACCCAGACGTTGAGCGCGACTTCGCGCCCCTCCATCGTCGTGAAGGTGCCGGGCGTCGCGACGAGGTCGCCTGCCACCATCGCGAAGAGATACGTGGGCTTCGGCCAGGGGTCGTGCCATTTGCCGCGTGCCACCTCGTCGCCGTTCGACAGAAGGACCGGAAGGTCGGCCTCGATCTCCACGTCGTAGGTCGCCATCACGTCGGGCCGGTCGAGCATGTAGGTGATGCGGCGAAAGCCCTCGGCTTCGCATTGGGTGCAATACATCCCGTTCGACATGTAGAGGCCCGAGAGCGCCTTGTTCTTCTGCGGCGCGATCTCGACCTCGGTCTCCAGGATAAAGGCGTCGGGCGCGTCGTGCAGCGTGAGCGTCGTCCCGGTCAGGGTGTAACGGTCATCGGGCAGGGGGCTGCCGTCGAGGGCGATGGACTTCAGCGTCATCATCTCGCCGTCGAGCACCATCTCGCCCGCGCCGCGGCGCTCGCAGGTCAGCTTGGCGCGCACCCGCGTCGCCAGTGGGTCGAGCCGCAGGTTGAGCGAGACATGGGTCACCGTAACGGGGACGGGGGCATAGTCCTTGAGGTAGATGGTTTCGGTCTGCTCGGGGGTGGCGTCGCGCATCGGGGTCTCCTTTGGCGGCCAAGCTAGGACTGGTCCGCCCACGCCGCCAGCCTAATTGCGGCCCGAGGAGAGGCGATGGCGAAGATGCGACGCAAGGGCGATCTGCCCACCAAGACTTGCGCGACCTGCGGCAAGCCCTTCGCCTGGCGCAGGAAGTGGGCCAAGGTCTGGGACGAGGTGCGCTATTGCTCCGACCGGTGCCGCGCGCAGAAAAACTTGCGTGAAGGCGGTAAGATTTCTTGACCAATTTTTGTTGCCGATAGGAAACCCGTGCCTTACATCGGGGTCAAACGCCCCAGGAGGACCAGATGACCCGCACCGAAAGACATGGACTTCAGGTCTCCGACGATCTCGTCGCCTTTATCGAGGAGAAGGCGCTCGACGGCCTCGACG
Organism: Jannaschia marina; assembly: GCF_013404595.1. Lineage (GTDB taxonomy): Bacteria > Pseudomonadota > Alphaproteobacteria > Rhodobacterales > Rhodobacteraceae > Jannaschia > Jannaschia marina. The sequence continues at coordinate 240,739 of NZ_JABVAX010000003.1, forward strand.
TCACGGCCGACGCGTTCTGGAAGGGGTTCTCGGCGCTCGTCCATGACCTCGCGCCGCGCAACGCGGAACTGCTGGCCAAGCGGGCGGAGATCCAGGGCAAGATCGACGACTGGCACAAGGATCACGCCGGCAAGCCCCATGACGCGACGGCCTACCGCACCTTCCTCGAAGAGATCGGCTATCTCGTGCCGGAGGGGGATGATTTCGAGATCGACACCGCCAACGTCGACCCCGAGATCGCCGCGGTGCCCGGGCCGCAGCTCGTGGTGCCGATCACCAACGCGCGTTACGCGCTCAACGCCGCCAACGCGCGCTGGGGCAGTCTCTACGATGCGCTCTATGGCACGGATGCCTTGGGCGATCTGCCCGAGGGCAAGGGCTACGATGCCGAACGTGGCAAACGGGTGATCGCCTGGGGCAAGGATTTCCTCGATCGTTCGATGCCGCTGACGACCGGCAGCTGGTCGGACGTGACCGACCTCGACGCCGACGACAGCGGGCTAACGCTCACCGGCGCGGGCGAGCTGACGGACAGCACGGCCTACGGTGGCTGGGTCAAGGACGGTGCCACACTCCGCGTCCTTCTGCGCAACAACGGCCTCGGCATCGTGCTCGTCATCGACCGCGCGGGAGCGATCGGGGCGAGAGACCCGATGGGACTCGACGCGATCCACCTCGAATCCGCCCTCTCTGCGATCATGGATTGCGAGGACTCGGTCGCCTGCGTCGATGCCGCGGACAAGATCGTCGCCTATTCCAACTGGCTCGGGCTCATGCGGGGCGACCTCGAGGAGGCGGTGTCGAAGGGGGGGACGACCTTCACGCGGAAGCTGAACCCGGACATGGAGTTCAACGGGCCGGGCGGCCTCGTGACCTGCAAGGGCCGGGCGCTCATGCTCATCCGCAATGTCGGCCACCTGATGACGAACCCCGCGATCCGCCTGAAGGATGGCAGCGAGATCCCCGAGGGCCTGATGGATGCGGCGATCACCACGCTGATCGCCATGCATGACCTTGCCCGCGACGGCGGCAATTCGACCGAGGGCAGCGTCTACGTCGTGAAGCCCAAGATGCATGGGCCCGAGGAAGTCGCCTTCGCCGACGAGATCTTCACGCGCGTCGAGACGATGCTGGGCCTGCCCGCGAACACCGTGAAGCTCGGCATCATGGACGAGGAGCGTCGGACGTCCGCCAACCTCAAGGAGTGCATCCGCGCCGCGAAGTCGCGCGTGGCCTTCATCAACACCGGCTTCCTCGACCGCACCGGCGACGAGATCCATACCAGCATGGAAGCCGGGCCGATGCTGCCGAAAGGCGAGATGAAGGCGACGCCCTGGATCAACGCCTACGAGGACCGGAACGTCGATATCGGGCTTGCCTGCGGTCTCAAGGGGCGGGCGCAGATCGGCAAGGGCATGTGGGCCATGCCCGACCGGATGCAGGCGATGCTGGAACAGAAGATCGGGCATCCGAAGTCCGGGGCGACCTGCGCCTGGGTGCCGTCGCCCACCGCCGCCACCCTCCACGCGACGCATTACCACGCGGTCGACGTGCTGGCCCGGCAGGACGAATTGGCGGCGGGCGGCGCGCGCGGGACGCTCGAAGACCTGCTGACCATCCCCGTCATGGAGGGGCGCAACCTTTCGGACGATGAAGTCACGGCGGAGATCGAGAACAACGCGCAGGGCATCCTCGGCTACGTCGTCCGCTGGGTCGATGCGGGTGTGGGGTGCTCCAAGGTGCCCGACATCAACGACGTGGGCCTCATGGAGGATCGCGCGACCTGTCGCATCTCCTCGCAGGCGCTGGCCAACTGGCTCCACCACGGCGTTGTCAGCCGCGAGCAGGTCGAAGCCGGGCTGCGCAAGATGGCCGCGAAAGTCGACGCGCAAAACGCCGGCGACGCGACCTATCGTCCCATGGCTCCCGATTTCGACGGCATCGCCTACAAGGCCGCACAAGACCTCATCTACAAGGGCCGGGAGCAGCCTTCGGGCTATACCGAGCCGGTGCTTCACCGCCGCCGGCTCGAGCTCAAGGCAAGTTGAACATTGAATTGCAAGGAATTGAAAAATGGCAGAGATTACCCTGCGTCGCGCGCGTCAGATCATCCGGGGAACCCTGGCCCGGGGCCGCGAGATGGAGCTCAAGCCGCTCTCCGTCGTCGTTCTCGATTCGGGCGGCCACGTGCGGGCCTTCGAGCGTGAGGACGGAGCCGCCCCGGGCCGCTTCGCGATTGCCCATGGCAAGGCCTATGGTGCCATCATGCTCGGCATGGCGGGCAAGGCGCAGATGGAACGTGCCGAGAGCCAGGCCTATTTCATGGAAGCCGTGAACGGCGTTTTCGGCGGAAACGTCGTTCCGGTGCCGGGCGGGCTGCTTCTGCGGGATGCAAGGGATCGCGTGGTGGGTGCGGTCGGCGTGACCGGGGATACCTCGGACAATGACGCCGAGGCCGGCATGGCGGGGATCGTGGCCGCGAAGCTGACCGGCGAAGCCTGATCGCATGTGCATCGGCGCATGGCGCGCCCTGCGACGCCGGGGGTAGGCACATTCCCCCGGTCCGCGTATCTATGCGCCATGCGGAGTTGTACCATGCGCCCGATCGTCGGCATCATTTCGAACCATTACCTCATCAACGACCAGTATCCGGCCCATGCGAACGGCGCGATGAACACCGACGCCGTCTCGCAGGTCTCCGGTGCGTTGCCGCTGACGTTTCCGGCCGATCCAGCCGTGCTCGAGGTCGGGGAGCTGCTCGAGACCTTCGACGGCTTTCTCTTCACGGGGGGGCGGCCGAACGTGCACCCCGAGGAATACGGCGAGACCGAGACGGAGGCACACGGCGAGTTCGATCGCAACCGCGACCGCGTGGCCCTGCCTCTGATCCGCGCGGCGGTGGAGCGCGGCCAGCCGATCCTCGGGATCTGCCGCGGGTTTCAGGAGGTTGCCGTCGCCTTCGGCTCCACGCTCCACCCCGAGATCCGGGACCTGCCGGGTCGCGACAACCATAGGATGCCGCCCGATGGCACGCTCGAGGAGAAATTCGCCTTGCGCCATCCTGTCCGCTTTACACCCGAAGGCCCCTTCGCCCGCCTGATGGGGGCGGATACGGTGCGGACGAACACGTTGCACGGTCAGGGAATCCTCGATGCCGGCCCGCGGGTGCGCGTCGACGGATGGGCACCCGATGACACGCCCGAGGCGATCTGGATCGATGGTGCGCCGGGCTTCGCGCTCGCTGTGCAATGGCACCCCGAATACAATGCGGCAGACGATCCGGTGTCCCGCCCGCTCTTCGAAGCCTTCGGCGACGCCTGTCGCGCGTGGCGCGAGGGACGCGGCGACGCACGTCTGCGGCGCGTGGGCTAGACTAGAACCCGTAGAGCGCCGCGGGGTTGTCGACGAGCACAGCGCGCCGCGTCGCCTCGTCCGGGCAGGCCGCATCCAGCAGATCGAGCGCCGCGCCCGACGGAATGCGGTCGGCTCCGCCGAGCATGATCTGCGGCCAGTCCGACCCCCAGAGGCAGCGCGTCGGGTTCGCGGCCAGCGCTGCCGCCATCAGCGGCTCGAGCGCGGCATAGGGCGGGCTGTCGATGCGGTAGGGGGCGGAGAGCTTCAGCCAGACGTCGCCCGCCTCCATGAGCCGCAGCAGCGCCTCGAAACCGGGATCGTTCCGGCCCCGCGCGACGTCGGGCCAGGCCATATGGTCGAGCACCACCGGGACAGGCAAGGCGGCGATGCGGGGCGCGAGGTCTTCCATGTGCTGATCGGCTCGCAGGAGCATCTGCACATGCAGCCCCCTGTCGGCGAGCCGCGGGGCCATGGCTTCGACCCCCTCCCAGCTCAGGACGCCGCCGTGGACGTAGTTGAGACGCACACCGACGAGGCCCGTCTCCACTAACGCGTCGAGGTCGGCGTCGGTGGCACCATCGGTGACGAGGCCAATACCCCGCGCGCGGTCGCGCCCGAGCGCGCTAACTGCCCGGGCCGTCAGTCTGTTGTCGGTGCCGTAGAGGATCGACTGCACGACGACGGTGCGCTCGATCCCGAGCGCTTCCATCTGTGCGCGGTAGGCGGCGAGATAGCGCTCGAAGTCCCATCCCTCGGCCGGATCCTCGACGCGACCGGGCCAGAGCGGCCCGTCTCCGGGGCCGCCGAGCAGGTGGATATGCGTGTCGCAGCTGCCTTCGGGCGCGCGTCGGCGGGGCGCGGTCGGCGCGTCGGGCGGGGCGGAACGGGGCAGGGTCATGCCGCCACCGCTAGCCTCTTGCCCGGCCTCCGTCCAGCGGGTCCGGGTGCGCGCTCAACTCTCGTTCGGGCCGCGCTTGCTGCGGATCAGCCGTCGGATCATCTCCCAGTTCTCGGCCTCGGTCACGCGCCCGGCGTCCTGCTCCTCCCGCGCCCGCTTGGCCGAGAGCGCCTCCGCCCGGTCGCCGATCATGTCGTAGAGCCGATGCGCCTGCCGCGCGGCTTCGCTGTGCTGTAGCATGTCTCCCTCCTCGGATCGTTGCGAGAGGAGTATAGCATGGATGCCGCCTGTCCGCTCGCGCGATCAACCGTAGGCCGCCAGTATCTCCAGGAGGTCGTCGTGGGTGTTCGCCTCGGTCACCGGCTTGTCGTGGCGCCAGCGCAGCATCCGGGGGAAGCGCAGTGCCACGCCCGACTTGTGCCGCGTCGACTTCTGGATGCCCTCGAAGCCGATCTCGAAGACATGCACCGGCGGCACCCGGCGCACGGGCCCGAAGCGTTCGAGCGTGTTGCGGCGCACCCAATGGGTGATCTTGCGGAACTCGGCGTCCGTCAGACCGGAGTAGGCCTTGGTGAAGGGAACAAGCTCCTGTCCCTTCCAGACGGCGAAGGTGAAGTCGGTGTAGAGGTTCGCACGCCGCCCGTGGCCGGCCTGTGCATAGATCATGACCGCGTCGATCGTGAGCGGATCGAGCTTCCACTTCCACCAGTCGCCCCGCTTGCGGCCGACGTGATAGGGGCTGTCGCGCCGTTTCAGCATCAAGCCCTCCGCCGCATGGTCGCGGGCCGTCGCGCGCGTCTCGGCCAACGCATCCCAGTTTTCGAACGGTACGAGCGGTGAGAGGGCGACGGGGGCTTCGGGCGCGATGCCGTCCAGCATCGCTTCGAGCCGGGCGCGCCGCTCGGCGAAGGCGCGCGCGCGCAAGTCGTCGCCGCTTTCTTCGAGCAGATCGTAGGCGCGCAGGATCACCGGAGCCTCGGCCAGCAGCTTCTTCGGCACCGTTTTGCGCCCGATCCGGGGCTGGAGCGCGTTGAAGTTGCGCGGGGTCTGCGCCTCGGCGTCCCAGACGAGCACCTCCCCGTCGAGCACCGTGCCGTCTGGCAGGAAGTCGCGCGCGCGGGCGAACTCGGGGAAGCGGTCTGTCATCAGTTCCTCACCCCGGCTCCAGAGGTGGTGTTGTCCGCCGCGCAGGATGAGCTGCCCGCGGATGCCGTCCCATTTCCATTCCGCCAGCCAGTCCTCCGCCGGCCCGAGGTCGCCGATCTCGTCCACGCCATGCGCCAGGCAGAAGGGGTAGGGCCGGCTCAGCTTCGCCTCGGGGTCGGGCGCTGTAATGAGGCCGTCGTAGCTCACGGTACCGGGCGTCCAGTCACCCATCAGCCGGTGGGCGAGCTCGGTCTCGGGAATGTCGGTCGCCTTCGCGAGCGCCCGCGTCATCAGCTTCTGGCTGACGCCCACGCGAAAGCCTCCGGTGATAAGCTTGTTGAAGACGAAGCGTTCGGTGCCCGCGACCTCATCCCAGGCGTCGAAGATCGCGGCCTGCCGTTCCGGCTCTTCCAAGCTGGCAAGCCCGCGGATGCGTTCGATCCAGGCGGTCAGGCTGCGGTCGGCGGTGCCCCGAGGCTCGGGCAGGACGAGGTGGATCGTCTCGGCCAGATCGCCCACTACGTCGTAGCTCGCCTTGAAGAGCCACATCGGCAGCCCCGCGCGCTCTGCCGCCCATTCCGACAGCCGGCTCGCGTTGACCGTCCGCTTGGGCCGCCGCCCGGAAAGGAGCGCGATCGTCCACAGCCGGTCCTCCTTGGCCGCCGTGCCGAAGTATTCGGCCAGCGCAGCCGTCTTCACGGAGGTCTTCGTCGTCTGGTCCAGCGCGGTGAAGAGGCGGGCGAAATCCTTCATGGCGCGGCCCGGAGGAATGCCCCGATCCGTGCGACGGCTGCATCGGCCTTGGGCGTGCGCCCGACGCAGAGGTGCCAGACATGGGGGACGCCGGCCGTCTTCTCGACCGTCACCTTGGCCCTGCCGGTCCGCAGCCGCTCCTCCAGCGCATCCGTGTCCTCCTCCAGAAGCTCACCCTTCGCGCAGTGGATCAGCGTGGGCGGCGCGCCGTCGAGGTCGGCGTGGACCGGCGAGACGCGCGGGTCCGTCGGGTCGGCCCCGGCGGCATAGTCGCGCCCGACCCGGCGCAAGAGGCTCACCGGAAAGAGCAGTTCGTCCCGCGTGTCCGGCACCGGGCGATCCGGGTCGAGGTCGGCGGCGGGCGAAACGAGGACGAGATGGGTCGGGGTCATCCCTTCGGCCAGAAGCTCGGCCAGCGTCACCACCGCCAGGCAGCCGCCGGCGCTGTCGCCACCGAGCGCGAACGGACCCTGTGCGGCCAGCGCATGGGCCACGTCGCGGCAGTCGTCCGGCGCGGCGGGGAAGGGGTGTTCCGGGGCGAGGCGATAGTCGGGGACGACGACGCGCCGCCCGCTCTGCAGCGCGAGGGCCGAGGCGAGCGTCGCGTAGCTGCGGGCCGAGCCGAGGACGAAGCCGCCGCCGTGCAGCCAGAGCAGCGTCCCGCTGGATCCGGGCGGCGTGAAGATGCCGCAGCTGATGCCGCCCACCATCTTCTGAGCCACCTCGACCTCCGAGGGGAGCGCGCGCAGCCCCATCAATCGAAACGCCTGCCGATGCACGGCCCAGGGCAGGGGCAGGCTCAGAATCGGCTTCACGCCGAACCGCGCGCCGAGGGCGAGGGCCCTGTCGCGCCAGCTCATGCGGCGTCCTCCGTGTCGGCCTCGTCGACCAGCTCGTCACCGTAAGCCGTCTCGACGATGCGGGCGTCGTAGCCCTGGCTCTCCAGCCATTGCCGGAACGTCGCGGTGTAGCCATGGGTCGCGAAGATGCGCTCGGCCCCCGTTTCTCGGATCGCGGCGTTCAAGCCTGCCCAGTCGGCGTGGTCGCTGACGACGAAGCCGCGGTCCACCGCGCGCCGCCGGCGCACCCCGCGCAGCGCCATCCAGCCCGAGGCGAAGGCCGTGGCGGCCGGGCCGAACCGGCGCAGCCATCGTCCTTCGAGCGCGGAGGGTGGAGCGATCAGGAGCGCGCCCGGGTGCGCCTTGGGATCGGTCTCGGGCGTGACGCGGGTGGTCTCCGGAAGGGCATAGCCCTGGCCGCGCAGGATCTCGTCCACCGCCTCGACCGCGCCATGGGTCAGGATCGGGCCGATCGACGGGTCGACGAGCGTCAGGAGCCGCTGCGCCTTGCCGAGGCTGTAGGCTCCGATGGCGCTTGGTCGCCCCTCGGCCGCGTTCGCCTGCCACCAAGCATTGATCTCGGTGGCGAGCGTGGCCTCGTCGCGCCAGTCGAAGACCGGCAGGCCGAAGGTGCATTCGGTGATGAAGGCGTGGCAGCTGACGGGCGCGAAAGGCTCCGAGAGGCCGTCGGGCGTGGTCTTGTAGTCGCCGGAGACGACCCAGATCTCGCCACGGTGCTCGATGCGGATCTGGGCGCTTCCGGGGACGTGGCCAGCGGGGTGAAAGCTGACGGTGACGCCGTTGATGTCGCGCCTCTCGCCGTAGCGCATCGTCTCGAGCGTGATCTCGCCCAGCCGGTGGCGCAGCACGGGGGCGGCGGCTTCGGTGGCGAGATAGCGGCGGTGGCCGGCGTAGGCGTGGTCGGCGTGGCCGTGGGTGATGAGCGCGCGTTCGACGGGCTGCCACGGATCGACGTGGAAATCGCCGGCGGGGCAGTAGATGCCTTCTTCGCGGAACTCGAGGACCATGGGGGGCAACCTAGCCGGGCCGCCCATCCTGTCACCCCCTGCAGGTGCGATCCGGGCCGGCGCGTTGCCGATCGGGCGTCCGGGCGATGCGGCGCCGCGGTTTCTCTACTGTGGTGAAACCCGCCCGAATTGGGGCGAATCATCGGTCGAAGGGACCGAAGGGCTGGCTGGCGCGAGGCCGATTGTGCCCCGGAGCCGCCACAATCGCGTCCGAGAGCCGCCACCGTTCCGCCTAGGTCGACGGTCCTGCCCAGATCCGGTCCCATTTCGATGCCATAACGGCCTCAATTCGAACTTCGAGGATTTGACATGAATTTCTGCTTCAATGGACTGAAGACCGGCTCGATCTGCCTCGGTGACACGATGGCGCAGCTCCACGGCGAGGAGTTCACGAGCGGGCATCTCGGCCTCGGCATCCTTGGCCTTCTGGCCCTCGCGGTGTTCGTCTTCATCATTCGCAAGCCCGCCTGAGCCGGCCAGGCCTCGCCCAAGCGCTCAGACGTCGTCGTCCGGCGAGACGAGGATCAGGTCGCCGGTCTCCTCGAGCGCACGGATGACGGCGACGATCCGGCCCATCGCCGCCTCGGCCTCCTCCGTCGTCGGCGAATCCCTTTCCGCGATCTCGTCCTCGATCTGCTCGGCCATTCGTTTGGAGATCGAGCCGAGGATGAACTCCTTCACCGCGGTCTCGTCCGGGGGCTGACCGGCAAGGGCGATCACGAGATCGTCCTGTTCCACCGCCTTCATCACCTTCGGCAGGTCGCGCGGCGCGATCCGGTCGGGGATGTTCTCGAAGCTGAAGACGGCCTGTCGGACGCGGGCGGCAAAGTCCGGATCCGTTCCGTCGAGCTTCTCGAGGATCGTGTTGCGCACCGTCGAGGTCGCCACGTTCAGGATGCCCGCGACGCGTGCGACGCCATCCGTCTCGAAACCCGGCGTGGGGATCTTCGCCGTCTCGCGTCCAAGCGCGAGGCCGATCTGCGCGATGGTGACAGGTGCCACCGTCTCCGTGCGTGCGAAGGCGGCTGCGATCTGTTCTGCGCGGTCGGGGGGGAGGGCCTGCATCAGTTCGGCGGCCCGCGACGGCGGCAGCTTCGACATCAGGATCGCGGCGACCTCGTCGGTTTCGTCCCGCAGAAGCGCCAGCAGAGCCTCCGCGTCGAGACCGGCCACCTGCGCCCAGGGCCCGTCTCCCGGAAGGCGACTGTCGCCGAGGTCGGCGGCCAGACCGTCGACCACCTCAAGCGAGAGCTGCGGCTCCAAGAGCGCGAGGATGCGGGCCGGGTCGCGGGGGACATGGAGACCGATGCTGTCGAGTTCCTCGGCGAACTCGGCGACGACCCCGGCGAGCGTCGCACGGTCGACGAAGCGCAGCCCGGCCATGTCGTGGGCGAGTTGCCGCTGCTGCTCCGCCGGCAGGTCGCGCAGGCCCGGATCGGCCCCGCCCGAGACGAGCAGATGCACGATGACGGCCGCCTTCTGCCGGGAGGTCAGCTGCCGGGCAGGCGGGCCTGCGGCCGGAAGGTCGGGCTGAAACGACAAGGCGGCACCTCGGGATACGTGTCGACCGTCTTTCTGCCCGCCAAACGTTAAGAAGCCGTTGCGGCATGTCCCGCAACGGCGTCGATCTGTCTGCCGGATGGGCCGGGCGGGCGGGGCCGCTCAGTCGGCCTCGACCGGATAGGCGTTGTAGCAGTTGATATCGTTGGTGATCCAGTTCGTGCCCTCGTTGCACTCGCCGATCTCGAGGTTTGCGACTTCCTCCGGCGTGGGCGCGTTGATGCCGTCGTTACCGGCGACATCCAGCGTCAGGATCTCGGTGCCGTCCTCGTCCTGCGTGACGCGGGCGACGAGCGCATTGGCTTCGTCGGCCACGGCCGCGTTGTGGCCCGCATTGGTGAGAAGCGTCTCGATCTCCTCCACCGAGGCCCCGTCGTAGACGAGACTGTCGCCATGGGTGCCTGCATCGACGGTGATGACCTGCGACTCCGCGCTGCCGTCACCGGCCGATTGCGCGGCGGGCGCGGCATTATTCGCCGGGTCGACGAGGGGAATGTTGTCGATGTCGGCGACACTCACGGTCTTCTGGGCGTGGGCGGCACCGGGGAGGAGCAACAGGGCAATGGCAGCGTAACGGAACATCGTTGGAACCTCGGGTTAAAGCAGACCCGAGGCTTGTCGCCCAGATTTGCGGCGCAATTTGGATGGCTTTATGTCAGCCCCGCGGTTTCTTTGGCACCGATCATCAGGTTGAGGTTCTGCACCGCCGTCCCCGAAGCCCCCTTGCCGAGGTTGTCGAGGAGCGCCGCCACCGTCACCCGGCCCGCGCCGTCGCCGTTCACCGATATCTCCATGCGGTTCGTGTCGCGCAGCGCCGTCGGGTCGAGTCGCTCGGGCGGCTGCACCACGCTCACAAAGGGGTCACCGGCATAGAAGTCGCGCAGTGCGGCCTCGATCCGCTCGTGGCCGGCCACTTCGCCGGGCAGCAGGTCCGCGTGCAGGTGGAGCTGCACGATCATGCCCTGCGGGAAGCGACCCACCGCGGGCTGGAAGAGCGGCTTCCGCTCCAGGCAGCCGTATTTCATGATTTCTGGGACGTGCTTGTGGCTCTGCCCCATGGCGTAGAGGAAGAGATCGGGCCCCGTGCCGCCGTCGTAGTCCGCGATCAGGCTCTTGCCACCGCCGGTATAGCCCGACGTCCCGGTCAGGACGACGCCGTGGTCCGCAGGCAGCAGCCCCGCGTCGGTCAGCGGCCGCAGCATGGCGATGGAGCCGGTCGCGTAGCAGCCGACGTTCGCCACCCGGGCGGCCGCCGCGATGCGGTCCCGCTGGCCGGGCAGTTCGGGCATTCCGTAGGTCCAGTCGTCGGCGACCCGATGCGCGGTCGAGGCATCGATGAGCTTCGTGTCCCCGGCCAGCGTCACCGCCTGCCGCGCGGCGTCGTCCGGCAGGCAGAGGATCGCCACGTCGGCGGCCGCGAAGGCCGCGCGACGGGCGCTTTCGTCCTTGCGCCGCTCCGGGTCGACCGAGACAAGTCGGATATCCTCGCGCCCCGTCAGCCGCTCGCGGATCTGCAGGCCCGTCGTGCCGGCTTCGCCATCGATGAAAACTGCGGTCGTCATGGGATATCCTTCCGTTGCGTCCGGCCCGGATACGGCGTCGCGTCGCGGGGCGCAACGGGCAAGGTCTCAGTGCAGGATGTCGTGTCCCATCTGCCGGGCGAGATCGACATAGTCGAGCAGCACCCAGTTCTCGGCGATGCGGCCATCGGCGCAGCGGTAGAAGTCCATCACCCGGAGCGTCAGCGCCTTGCCGGTCACGGGCAGGCCCAGATAGTCGGCGGCGTGGGTCATCGTCATCGACGGCCAGCCGGAGACGGCGGCATAGTTTCCGTCGCCGATGCGACAGTAGTGGTTGCCGCCCTTCCGGTCGGGGAAGGCGCGCAGGAAGGGGCCGCGGTGGTCGCGGACGAAGCCCGCCCAGCGGTAGTTCGACCCGATGCCCGAGGGTCCGTACCAGAGCATGTCGTCCGACCATGTGCCGTCCGCGCCGATCTGTCCCTTCGAGGCACCGGTCTCGGGATCGTAGAGGTGCAGATCGCCCAGCATCCGCTCCACGAGGTCGAGGCTCGCGGCACCGTCGCCCGCCATCGGGCAGACGCCGTCGTGGGTGGCGGGGCCGGGGAAGAGCATCTCGGTGCCGAGGTGTTCGGGGAAGGGCTGTCGCCCGGCCTGGCGTATCAGGTCCGGCAGGTCGAGGATGATCTTCGAGGCCACGATCCGCTCGCCCGCCGGGTCGAGGCGGTGGAATTCGCCGTAGCGCAGGAAGGCGAGCCGTCCCGAGGGCGCCACGCCCCAGAGCGGGGCCACGTGGGTGCCGACGATATGGCCGAAGCCCGCGACCCAGATACCGCCCGCGTCGCGCCGGTTCGCGCCGCCGATGACCATCTCGGGGCGGCGGCGGGGTTCGATGAAGGCCGCGCGCAGGGGGGCGAGCACCCGTGTCTCGATACCCGCGCGTCCGCTGACGGTGTCGACCGGGGCCATCATGTCCCAGACGGCGTCTTCGGCAAGGAGTTCGGCGGCAGCGGCGTCGGAGGCGTCGGTGAGGAGGGCGGCCAGCCCCCCGTCGATGCGGGTGCGGAAGTCAGTCATGGTCGTTCAACAAGATTCACCTTGCGTGTGCCGCGACGGCGCGGCTAGCCTGCCTTGCAAGCGTATGCATGGACCGATCCTAGCCGGTTGGCGCGGAATGGAAAGTGCATTCGCAAGGTCTAATTCCACCCGTGCCGGGATTGCTCCGGTCCGGGGGGACGCGACGGGAAGACCCGCGCGGACGAACGAAACAGCGATCGACAGGGAGAAAACGATGCTGATCCGAAAACTTGCCCTCGCCGGGGTCTTCGCGCTGAGTGCGACGACCGCCATGGCGGCCTGTTCCTTCGAGAACGAGGTCGAGGTGAAATCGCTCACCGCGGGGTTCGAGGCCTGGAAGGCCATGACCGACGCGATGGCCGAATGCGGCAACGTCTCGGCCGAACTCGACCAGGAATTCCGCACCAAGCAGCCGGCGGCCTTCGCGGCCGACCCGTCGCTCTATGCCATCGGCGGCGTGTCGAACGGTACGGTCACGCCGCTCCTGAACGAAGGCACGATCCGTCCGCTCGACGATCTGGTCGAGAAATACGGCGAGAACCTTAGCCCGAACCAACTCATCCGCGTGGACGGCAACATCATGGCCGTCGCCATGATGGTGAACACGCAGCACATGATGTACCGCTCCGACATCTTCGAGGAACTGGGCCTCGAGGTGCCGACCACCTGGGACGAGGTGCTGACGGCCGCGGCGGCCATCCAGGAGGCGGGCGTCGTCGAGTATCCGCTCGGAGCGACGATGAAGTCGGGCTGGAACCTCGCGCAGGACTTCAACAATATGTTCCTCGGCTACGGCGGCACGTTCTACAACGACGACAGCACGCCGGCGGTGAACTCCGAGGCCGGGGTCAAGGCGCTCGAGATGATGAAGGCGCTGACCGAATACATGGACCCGGAGTATCTCGTCTCCGACAGCACCTACGTCCAGCAGCAGTTCCAGCAGGGCAAGATCGCCATGGCGAACCTCTGGGGCTCCCGCGGCGGCGCGATGGAGGATCCGGCCGAGAGCCAGGTCGTCGGCAAGGTCGGCTCCGCCGCGGCGCCCCTCGCCATGGAGGGCGGGCCGCCCGCCACGACCCTCTGGTGGGACGGCATCGTGATCGCCAGGAACATCACCGACGAGGAGGCCGACGCCGCCTTCCGCGTGGCGATGGAGGGCATGGACGAGGAAATGGTGAAGGCTAACAACGAGGCCGCGATCTGGCTCGTCGCGGGCTACGAGCCCAACGACATGGCCGCCGGCGCGATCGCAACCGCGACGGCCGACCCGGCCCCGGTCAGCTACCCCTCCACCAGCCAGATGGGCCTGATGCACACCGCCATCGGCAACGAGCTCGACGCCTATTTCACCGGCGACCGCTCGGCCGAGGACACGCTCGCCGCGATCGAGGAGGCCTATACCTCCGCCGCGCGCGAGGCGGGCCTGCTGCAGTAAGCACGACACTCACAGACAGCGGGACGGGCGGCCTTCGGGTCGCCCGTTCCTTTTCGAGCGTCCGTCACGGTCGGCCGGTCGTCTTTAGGGTCTTTGGGCACCGGGGGCAGCCGCAAGCCGCCGGACTTATCACTTGCAGCGCTCCCAAAGGCGGCTGCGCGGGCCAAGCGATGGGCATTCCACCGATTCCGGAACCGCTCTCGCACCGGTGTTGGCGGGGGAGAGCCACGCCATTTCGCGCTCTGCCCGCATTTTGGGCCAGCGGCGGCAAAGCGGCGGCACCTGCCTCGGCGCGTCCCGAAAAGCCGTGACAGCGGCTGACTACGTATGCAAAGCTGATCGGACAGTGTGAGCGAGGGCCCGGATGAAATTCAAGACATTCGCGATGTTCGTGGGCCCCTCGGTCTTCCTCATGCTGCTCTTCATCGCCTTCCCGCTCGTCGCCGTGCTCGTCAACTCCTTCCAGGTGACCCAGCCGGTCTTCACCACGCAGGAGGTGGAGACCTGTTCCGCGGGTTTCCTGCAGCAGACGTGCACCACCGAGGTGAAGACGATCCCGGTGCTCGACGAGAACGGGGAGATCATCACGACGACGAAATGGGTCGGCTTCAGCTCCTATGCGAACGTGCTCGGCGGGGAGCGGTTCACGCGGGCGCTGTCGAACTTCGATTTCGGCGCGATCCTCGCCATCGACTTCTGGAAGGCGCTGCGCTTCACGCTCACTTTCACGCTCATCACGCTGCCCTGCGTCCTCGGCCTCGGCCTTGCCATCGCGATCGTCGTCAACAACGCGACGCGGGCCATCAAGGGGCCAGTGATCTTCCTGTCGCTCCTGCCGTTCATCATCACGCCCGTCATCGGCGCGCTCTCGATCCGCTGGCTCTTCTACGGCGACGGCATCGTGACCGTCTGGCTCGAGGCATGGTTCAACACCGACCTCAGCATCGCGGCAAACGGCTGGGCGGTGGAGTTCCTGATGATGTTCTACCGCGTCTGGCACGTGGCACCCTTCGCCTTCGTCATCTTTTACGCCGGGCTCCAGACGGTGAACCAGGATACGCTGGAATCGGCGATCATCGACGGGGCCTCGCGGTGGGAGCGGCTGCGCTATGTCGTCATCCCGCATTTGATGCCGCTCATCGTCTTCATCACGCTCATCCACCTGATGGACGCCTATCGCGCCTTCGAGGAGGTGATCGGCTTCTCGTCCGAGAGCCTGCGCATCACGCTCCAGTATCTCACCTACGATTACCTGCAGCCCGACGACGCGGGGAACCGGCAGATCTCCTCGGCCTCGGCTTCCGCGATGTTGACGATGGTCGGCGTGATCGTCCTCCTGGCCGCGCCCCTGCGGCGCACCTGGCGCGATCACCGCGGCTGAACCGAAAGAAGGGTCCGAGACATGTCCGACGCCTCCCTCCCGCGCGCCATGCGGCAGCCGTTCTCGCTCAAGTTCGCGTCGAACGCCTTCCTGCTCTTCTGGCTCCTGCTGGCAGCCTTCCCGCTCGTCTGGGTTCTGGTGATGTCGTTCAAGTCACCGGTCGACGCGTTCTCCTCCTCGGCGGCGGACGTGCTGATCGGTCCGCGCACCGTGGCCGACGGCAACGGCTACTCGGTCATCGACATCGCGCTCGGCATCCTCGTCTTCTGGCTCTCGATCAAGGCGGCGACCAAGTGGCTCAGCCCCATGGCCGCGGGTGACGGCTTCCTGCAGAAGGTCTTCAGCTGGGCGATCATCTCGGTTGGTTTCGCGGCGCTCTTCATCCTGGGGTTCTTCGTCGTCGCCCCTTGGGTCGCGGCGCCGCTCAATGCCCTGCTCGGCCCGCTCGGGACGCCGGTCATCGGTCTGACGGCACAGCATTACGAAGCCGTCTGGGTCGAGAACGCCTTCTACGAGAATTTCCGCAACTCGATGATCGTGACGTTCGGCGTCGTCACCGTCTCGCTCACCGTGGGCACGCTCGCGGGCTACGGCCTCGCGCGGTCGGGCTCCACCTTCGCCTTCTGGATCCTGATCATCGCGCTGATCTTCCGGGCGCTGCCGCCCTCGGTTCTGGTCGCGGGCTACCTGCCGGTCTTCATCAACTCCGCCGAGATCCTGCGCCCCTTCCTCGGCGAGAACGCCCCCACGCTCTACGGCCAACCGCTCGCCGTGATCGCGGTGCTCGTCTCGATCAACCAGCCGTTCACGATCTGGATGCTGCGCAGCTTCTTCCAGAACATCCCCGTCGACCTCGACGAGAGCGCGCGCGTCGACGGCTGCACCCACTTTCAGGCATTCCGCTGGGTCATCATGCCGGTCATGTGGCCGGGCGTCATCACGACCGGTCTCTTCAGCTTCCTCCTAGCCTACAACGACTTCCTTGTGACGTCCCTCCTGCTCGATGCGTCGAACCAGACGATGGTCCCGGCGATCGCGGGCTACTTCAACCGCGAGACGACGACGACCGACCAGGTCGAGGCGATCGCCGCGGCGGTCAGCATCACGGCCCCGCTGTTCCTCCTGGTAATGATCTTCCAGCGCCAGATCGTCTCGGGCCTGACCGCGGGCGCGGTGAAGGGCTAGGGGCGGCGCAAGGCTTTTCGGGGAAAAGCCTTCCCGACGTCTTCGTTGAAGACGTCCCCGCCGTGGCGATCCTTCACCGAAGGATCGCGGACGGGCTTTTCACAAAAGCCCTTCCAACCCGTCGGGCAGGGGCGTAACTGCGAAGGATGCGGATCCTCTTTCTCGGCGACGTTATGGGACGGGCGGGGCGGACGGCGGTGGCCGACCGGCTTCCGTCGCTGCGCGCCGACTGGAAACTCGACGCCGTCGTCGTGAACGGCGAGAACGCCTCGTCGGGCCGTGGTCTCAACGGCAATCAGGCGCGCGCGCTCCTGGAAGCGGGGGCCGACGTCGTCACGCTCGGCGACCACGCCTTCGACCAGCGCGACATGATGCAGGTGATCGAGCAGGAACCGCGCATCCTGCGCCCGATCAACTATGCGAAGTCCGCGCCGGGCCGCGGCTGGCGCATCTACGAGATCGCGGGCCGCCGGCTCCTCGTGGCGCAGGTGCTGGGTCAGGTCTTCATGTCGCGCACCTACGACGACCCGTTCTCCGCCATCGACCAGGTGCTCGCCGCGCATCCGCTCGGGCGGGCGGTCGATGCCTGTCTGATCGACATCCACTGCGAGGCCACGTCGGAGAAGATGGCGATGGGCCACTTCTGCGATGGACGGGCGAGCGTCGTCGTGGGCACGCATACCCATGTGCCGACGGCCGATGCATGCCTGCTTCCGAAGGGCACGGCGTTCCAGTCGGATGCCGGCATGTGCGGCGACTACGACAGTGTCATCGGCATGGAGAAGACCGAGCCGATGCGCCGCTTCATCACCGGCATGACCCGGGACCGCTTCGAGCCGGCGGGCGGCGAGGCGACGCTCTGCGGCCTCTTCGTCGAGACCGACGACACGACGGGCCGCGCCATCCGCGTGGCGCAGGTTCGCCAGGGCGGGCGGCTCGCGCAGGCCGGTCCCGAAGCGTGAGCGACGGATGAGCTGGCTCGACCTGCCGGACGGGAGCGAGGCCTGGGTGACGCTCGGCGTGCTCGCCGTCATGCTCCTCCTCTTCATCCGCGAAACCTATCCCACCGAGGTCGTCGCCATGGCCGGCGCGGCCTTTCTGCTGGCCGTCGGCATCCTGCCCTATGACGCGGCGGTCGATGTGCTCTCGAACCCGGCTCCCTGGACGATCGCGGCGATGTTCCTCCTGATGGGGGCCCTCGTGCGCACGGGCGCGCTCGACTGGTTCACGCGCTTCGCCGAGGGACAGGTGGGCACGCGCCCGCGCCTTGCCATCGCCACGCTGCTGCTCTTCGTCCTCGTCGCCTCGGCTTTCGTGGCCAATACGCCGGTCGTTGTGGTGATGATCCCGGTCTTCGTGCAGCTTGCCGGTGCCATGGGCCTCGCGCCGTCGAAGCTCCTGATCCCGCTCAGCTACGCCTCGATCCTCGGCGGGACGATCACGCTCATCGGGACCTCGACAAACCTCCTCGTCGACGGGGTCGCGCGGGCGCAGGGGCTCGACCCGTTCTCGATCTTCGAGGTCTCGCCGCTGGCGATCCCGGTGGCCGTGGCGGGCATGGCCTATCTCTACTTCGTCGGGCGCCATCTCCTGCCCGAGCGCACCTCGATGGCCGCGATGCTGGGCGGGTCGCGCAAGGCGGCCAAGTTCTTCGCCGAGGCCGTGATTCCGCCCGAGTCGAACCTCATCGGGCGCGAGGCGCTGGACGTGCAGCTCTTCAAGCGCGACGGCGTGCGGCTGATCGACGTGGTGCGCGGCGACGCCTCGCTGCGGCGTGACCTCAAGAGCGTCGTGCTGGCGGTGGGCGACCGCGTCATCCTGCGCACGGAGATCGCGGAACTTCTGACCCTGCAGCGCAATCCCGACCTGAAGCGCCTCGACCAGGTCGGCGCCGTCGAGTCCACCACGGTCGAGGTGCTCATCACGCCCGATGCGAAGATGGTCGGCCGCCGTCTCGGCAACCTGCGCCTGCGCCGTCGCTACGGCGTCTATGCGCTGGCGCTGCACCGGCGGGACCGCAACATGTCGGGTCAGCTCGACGACGTGGTCGTGCGCGTCGGCGACACGCTTCTGCTCGAGGGGGCGGCCGAGGACATCACCCGCCTCTCGCAGGATCTGAACCTCGTCGAGGTCAACCAGCCGCGGGAGCAGGCCTATCGGCGCGAACGCAGCTGGATCCCGATCCTGGCCGTGGCGGGCATCGTCGCGCTCTCGGCGCTCGACCTCGCGCCGATCTTCGCGCTTGCCGTGATGGGGGCCGTGATCGTGCTGCTGACCCGGAGCGTCGACGCCGACGAGGCGTTCGGCTTCGTCGACGGGCGGCTGCTGGCGATGATCTTCGCGATGCTGGCCGTCGGTGCGGCGCTTCAGGCCTCGGGCGCGGTCGAGCTCATCGTCGGCGCGGCGGCCCCCTGGCTCTCGGGTCTGTCGCCCTTCGCCCTCATCCTCTCGATTATGGTCCTGACCATGGTGCTGACCGAAACCGTCAGCAACAACGCCGTCGCCGTGGTCATCACCCCGGTCGCGATCGCGCTGGCGGTGTCGCTCGGGCACGATCCGCGGCCCTTTGTGGTGGCGGTCATGGTGGCGGCAAGCTGTGCTTTTTCGACACCCATCGGCTATCAGACGAACATGCTGGTCTATGGTCCGGGCGGATATCGGTTTACCGACTTCGCACGGGTGGGAATCGGGCTCAACGTTCTGGTTGCCATTCTGTCCTCGGCGCTGATCCCGGTGATCTGGCCGTTGTGAACCCCGGATCGGACGTCAAACAGGAGGGTCCCATGCGCGCCGTCTTTCTTCTTCTGCCCCTCGCTATCGCCGCGTGCCAGCCGATCGTGCCCGGAGCGGGCGGAAGCGGGCAGGGCGCGCCGGTGCCCGCCGGAGAGGTTCGCGTGGCGGCCGTGTCGGCGAGCCCGAGCCGCGTGACGATCCGTATGTCGGACGGCGCGCGCTGTGTCGTGGAGCGGCCCGAAGGGACGCCGGGCAACTGGTCGGGCGTAACCTCGGGCGAGGACTGCGGCTACCAGCTGCCCTTCACCGTCGCTTTCAAACAGGGTGCGGTGCCGCAGCGCTTCACGATCGAGGCCGCGCCGGCCGGCGTCGGGCCGCGGGCCGAGGTCTTCGTGACGGACGTGGACGGCGTCCGCCGCCTCTTCGCCGCGCCGCTCGGGCCGAACGTGCGCTTCGAGCAGCAGCAGAGCTGATCGCTACTCCCCGGCGAGCAGCTGCCGGTCGGGGGCTTTCACGGGGGCCGGCTCCAGATCGCCCGGAGCCTCGCGTCCCGCGCTCGCCAGCCGCGACAGCGCGTCGTTGAGCCGCCGCCGCGCCGCGGGACCGGCCCCCTTGCGGACCATGTGACCCGCCACCAGCGCCGAGAGCCAGGGCCGGTCGAGCCGGTCGGTCTTGCGCAGAAGTCCCATGAGCCAGCCCGGGTTCTGCCGTCGCGCGCGCCAGAGTTGCGCGAAGCGTTGCGGCGTGAGATTTCCGGTCTGGGCCCCGGCCAGAAGCCGCCTCAGGATGCCGATCTCCTCCAGCCGGGCCTGGATGTCGCTGCCGGCGTGGGGCGCGACGAGTCGGGTGACATGGTCGCCGTCGAAGAGGCTCGCGTGCATCGCGTCGCGGGTCTCGGTCGGGTCGGTCACGAGGTAGACGCGCGCGGCGGCGTCGATCATCCGCGCGGCGTTCCCGTAACGCGGCCCGAAGGGCAGGGCCCAGGCCGCGCGAAAGCGTCGTTCCCAGGGGGCCACGTCCCGGTCGAGCGTGGCATAGGGCTGCATCAGGAAGACCGTGGCCCCCGGCGCCGCGACGCTGTGCGCCGCGGCTCCGTAGGCCCCCATTCCGCCGCCGACGAACAGCACGTCGTCGTAGTCGTCGAAGAAGCCATCGTCCGTCAGCGTGTCGAAGAAGTCGTGCACCGCGTCGTCGCGGAACCAGGTGCGCCCCTCGGCCATGATGTCGAGCGTCGCCCAGCCCCGCTTGCGCGCGATCGCCGTCGAGAGCGGCAGGCCGTCGGCGCGGGCGCGCGTGGTGTCGAGCGCCTCGAAGGAGACCACGAGCGTATCGCCGCCGGGCCGGAACAGCGCGAGGTGATCGTCCCCGAGTTGCCGCAGGTAGCCGACATCGCCCGCCGCCGCCAGAAGGGCATCGCGGTGATCGGCACGGGAGAACGGCGGCGTCTGGGCGGGCATGGGAGTCCTCGACTCTGGTATCGTTTACCAAGATAGCCCGCCGCGCCTCCGGTTTCAGGCCAAAAATGGACGCGATTGCTTGATATTCCCGCCGCATTGTTCCCGTATCGGCGATGATGACGCGCCGGCACGGGATTGGCCGTCGAGGAGAAACATGCCCCCAACGCCCCGCATCACTGTCGTCACCTGCCTGCGCGACGAGGGGCCCTTCATCGTCGAATGGGTGGCGCATCTGCGGGCACTCGGCGTGGGTACGATCCTGGCCTATACCAACGACTGCCGCGACGGGACGGAGGCGCTTCTCAAGGCGCTTGCGCCGGCGGGCGTCGTCCACGTACCCTTGGGCGACATCCGCGCTGCGGGCGGGCGCAGCCCCCAATGGCGCGCGATGCGGGCCGCCTGGGATGCGCCGGCCTGCGCCGGGGCCGAGTGGCTGCTGCATCTCGACACCGACGAGTTCATCGCCCTTGACGGACCCGCCGACCTGCCGGGGCTGATCGCCGCCAACTCCGGTGCCGATGCTATCGTGCTGCCCTGGCGGCTCTTCGGCTGTGCCGGACGTCTGACACCGGGGGAGGGCGCGACGCCCGCGCGCTTCGACCGGGCCGCCCCGCCGGGCCTCGCCTATCCGGCGCTCGGCTCCTTCTTCAAGACGCTCTTCCGCCGCGCCGGGCCCTTCACCGGCTTCGGCATCCACCGTCCCCGCCAATCGGCCCCGCCGGTCCTGCACGACGACTGCGGCCGGCCCGCGCCCGAGCTCGCCGCCGCGGCGCAGCGGATCCTTCTGTGGCGTGGCGGGACGGTGCCGGAGGGACGCATGGTGCAGCTCAATCACTATTCCACGCGCTCGGTGCATGAGTTCCTCGTCAAGACCGGCCGGGGCCTGCCGAACCACGTGGGAAAGCCCGTCGGTCTCGAGTACTGGGTCGAGCGCAACTTCAACGAGACGCGCTGCACCATGATCGCCCCCCAGCTTCCCGCATTCGAGACCGAAGCCACGCGCCTGCGCGGTCTCCCCGGCGTGGCGACGGCCGAGGCCGGCGCGCGGGGCTGGCACGCCGAGGCCCTGCGCGCCATCCTCGCCACGCGCGAGGGTGCGCGCCTCTGCGGGCGGCTCGTGCTGGCCTCCGGCAGTCGCGCGCCCGCCCCCGAGCTTGGGCGCGATCTGCTCACCCTCTACGCCCGTGCCGAGGAGGCCGCGAGATGATCGAAATCAGAGAGCTCGGATCGGAAATCGTGGATGGCGTGACCGTGCTCGATGCGATCGGCGACGCGACCGGATTGCGGCTCTTCCTCGGGCGCGGGGTGGATCCGAAGAACATCGCCGCGCGGGACGGCGTCGTCCCGCGCTCCGTCGTCTCGGTCAATCACTCCCTGATGGTCCGCGCGGTCTGGGCCGGGGGCGCGGACACGCCCCTGCCGCTCGCGGGCACGACGGCGCGCGTCGCGGTGGCGACGCCCGAGCCGGAGCTGCTGGCGGGTCTGAACGTCCTCATGGGCAGCCGCAACGGCGAGACGCCCGAACTCGTCCACGACTGGTTGCAACATCACGTCGAGACCCAGGGCGCGGAGGCCGCGCTCATCCTCGACCGGACCCGACCCGGGGAGGCCCCGCTGGCTCCCGTGCTCGAAGACCTTCTGTCGCGAACGCCCGTGACGGGGCTGAGGCGCGTCATCGTCGTGACCAGCCCCATCCCCCTCGGGGCGGAGGAGGTCAGCGAGCGTCATCCGTTCCAGGCCCCCGACGCGCCCGGCAAGGACCGCATGAAATTGCCCGCGCCGGATCCCTGGACCGCCCCGTTCGCGCAGATGATCCTCTGGGAGGCGCTGCGCTGGCGGTTCCTGACGCAGGCGCGGGCCGTCGCCTTCCTCGAGGTCTCGGACCTGCTCGCCCCGACCCCCGAGGGCCACAGGGCCTTCGATCTCGTCACCTCCGCGGCCTCGGGTGTCGTGCAGCTCGTCGGGCGGCGCATCTACCCGTGGCGCATCCGCAAGGGGCGCGCGCCGGCCTTCGGCGACCATATCTGCGACCAGTTCGACAATCCCGGCGGCAACCGCCGCTGGGTCGCCGCCCCGGCGCGCGTGCCCGAGGACGCGCCCTTCCGCCTGGTCCGCGTCGGCAGCGTGACGCCGGAGCCCGGCGACGTCGCCTTCTTCTACCGCGCCATGGCAGCGCGTTGCTCCGAGGACGAGGGCCTGCCGCTTGCCCCGAAGGCGGGCCTCGTCGTGGACGACGATCTCCTCGCCTTTGCGCGCGACCACTTCGGGGCCGACCCGATCCTGCCGCCGGTCAACGACGTGCCCGCCCCGACGGGCCTCGCCGCCGCCGTGCCGGGGCGGACGGCCATCGTGACCTGCATGAAGAACGAGGGGCCCTTCGTCCTCGAATGGATCGCCTACCACCGCGCGATCGGGGTGGACGATTTCATCGTCTACACGAACGATTGCACCGACGGGACCGACACGCTCCTTGACCTCCTGCAGGCCGAGGGCATCCTCGCCCACCGCGACAACCCCTTCCGCGGGAGCGGGATGAAGCCCCAGCACGCCGCCCTCGCGGCGGCCGAGGCCGAGCCGATCATGGCGCGCGCCGCTTGGGCCGTCTGCATGGACGTGGACGAGTTCATCAACATCCACGCGGGGCAGGGGCATCTGCGCGATCTCTACGCCGCCGTGGGGGATGCCAACATGATCTCGATGACGTGGCGGCTCTTCGGCAATTCGGACCTGCACGACTTCGTCGACATGCCGACGCCCGCGCGCTTCGACCGGTGCGCGCCCGAACTCATCCGCAAGCCGCACCAGGCCTGGGGGTTCAAGACGCTCTTCCGCAACAACGGCATCTACCGCAAGATGGGTGTCCACCGGCCGAAGGGCCTGAAGCCCGATCTCTGGGAGCAGATCTCCTGGGTCAACGGCTCGGGTGCACCAATGCCCAAGGAGATGCTTCGCACCGGCTGGCGGTCCTCGGTCGAGACCTACGGCTACGACCTCGTGACGCTCAACCACTACGCGGTGCGCGACGCCGAGAGCTTTCTCGTCAAGCGCGACCGGGGCCGGGTCAACCACGTCGAGCGCGATCAGGGATTGGGCTACTGGTTCCGGATGAACAACAACGCTGAGCAGGATCGCTCGATCCAGCGGATGCTGCCCGCGCTCGAGGCGGAGCTTGCGGCGCTGAAGGCCCTGCCGGGTGTGGCGGAACAGCACGAGGCCTGCGTCGCCGCCCATCGCCGCCGCATCGACGAGCTGCGGGGCGGTGACGCCTTCGCCGCCTTCTACGCGGAGATCACGGGGCCCCGGATGGAACGGCTCAGCCGGATGCATCGGCACTTCGGCTCGAACGTTTTCCTCGCCGGCCCCGACAGCGTGCCCGATGCGGTCTGGCAGGAGGAGCAGGCCCCGGACTTCTTCTTCACCGTCGGAGACGTGGAGGAGACGACGCACTAGGCTCACTCGGAGAACGCGCGTCTTGGTCGGGCCTGACCCGACCACCTCGGGCGCAAGGCGGGAGATCCTCGGGTCGAGCCCGAGGATGACCGAAGCGATTTATGCCGAACAGATCTCGCGCAGGGCCTGCCAGCGGGTGTCGTCCATCGCCGGGGGCATTTCGGACGGCGTGGCATCGCCCTCCGGCTGTCCGGTCGCGCGGGCATAGGGGGACCAGGCGATCCGCGACGCGTCGAAGAGCGGGCGCAGAACCCCGGGGTCGGGAAGGTCGGGTTCGGACAGCAGGAGCCGCTCGACATGGGCGACGACGGCGCGGTCGGGGGTTTCGCCGGTCGTGAGCATCTGCACGAGGTTCACGAAGGACATCTCGTCGAGGAAGTCGGCCAGCGGCGATGCCGCCCGCGCGGCCGCGACGGCGGCAAGGGCGTGGCCCGCCGCCACATCCGGGTCGTCCTGTACCACCATGACCGAATCCGAGAGCGCAAGGATCCCGCCCGGCAGGGTGAGCGCCGGTTGCGGCAGGTCGCGCAGTACGACGAGCCGGAGCGGCGTCGTCGGGAAGAGCCGATCGCGAAACTGCGCCAGCGCCTCGTTGCCGAGCGGGTTGCCGCAGGGCGGACCGGTGAGGGCGGCCACCTCGTCGAGCATCGCGCGCCCGATCTCGGCCCGCTGCGCCGTCGGCACGACATTCGCCGCATGGGTGCGAAGCGCGCCGGGTAGCCAGAGGATCGCGATGCCGGTCGCGAAGCCAAGAACGAGCCCCAGGGTCAGCCGCCTGAGCGCGCCGGGCCGCCGGCGGCCCATCTCGACGGCGGCGCGCACCCGTTCGAGCGCGGCGATCATCTCGGGCTCGGTGATCTCGAGGTGCTCGTCGGAGCCTTCGGCGGGCGCATAGATTGCCGTGGACTCCCCGGGGTTCACCCGCACGAGCGCCGGCAGCGACCAGTGAGAGAGCGCGGTACCGGTCTTGTCCTCGATCACCAGCTCGGCGTCGCCCACGGTGACGTAGACGTCCCGGCGCTGCTCGTCCTTGCCCGGTCGCCAGAGGCCCGGTGCTTCCAGTCGGTCCAGCCCGTCGAGTGCCGTCATGCGGCCGGGCCGCGCACGCGCTCGCGCAGGACGAATTTCTGGATCTTGCCGGTCGAGGTCTTGGGCAGGGGGCCGAAGGTCACGGCCTTGGGCGTCTTGAAGCCGGCAAGGCGGCCGCGCACGAAGGTGATGATCTCGGAGGCGTCCACGTCGGCCCCCTCGCGCAATTCGACGAAGGCATGGGGCACCTCGCCCCATTTGTCGTCGGGCTGCGCCACCACGGCACAGAGCGAGACCGCATCGTGGTGCATCAGCGCGCTCTCGACCTCCACGCTCGAGACGTTTTCGCCGCCGGAGATGATGATGTCCTTCGCGCGGTCGCGGATCTGGACGTAGCCGTCGGGATGCTTCACCCCGAGGTCGCCGGAGCGGAACCAGCCCGCGCGGAACGCCTCCGCCGTCGCCTCGGGGTTCTTGAGATAGCCCTTCATCACCGCGTTGCCGCGCATGGCGATCTCGCCCTGCGTCTCGCCGTCGGCGGGCACCGGGAGGCCATCCTCGTCGAAGACGTCGACGCCCTCCATCATCGGGTAGGCCACGCCCTGCCGCGCCTTCATCGCCGCCCGGTCGGTCGCGTCGAGCGCGTCCCAGTCGCCGGGCTGCCAGACGTTCTCGACGACGTGGCCGTAGGTCTCGGTCAGGCCGTAGACGTGGGTGATGTTGAAACCGAGTGCCTCCATCCGGGCCAGTGTCGCGGCGGGCGGCGGGGCCCCGGCGGTATAGACCTCGACGGTGTGGTCGAAATCACGCCGGGCGTCCTCGGGCGCATTCACGAGGGTGTTGAGCACGATCGGCGCGCCGCCGAAATGGGTCACGCCCTCGTCGGCGAGCGCGTCGAAGACCGCCGCCGCCGTCACGTCGCGCAGGCAGACGACGGTACCGCCGACGAGCGGCATCATCCAGCTGTGGCACCAGCCGTTGCAGTGAAAGAGCGGCACCACGACCAGCAGCCGCGGATAGAGCACCATGCGCCAGCTGACGACCGTGCCCATCGTCATCAGATAGGCCCCCCGGTGATGATAGACGACGCCCTTCGGCCGCCCGGTCGTTCCGGAGGTATAGTTGAGCGACAGGCTCTCCCATTCGTCGGCCGGATGGATCCAGTCGAAATCGGCGTCCGCCGCGGCCAGCAGATCCTCGTAGAGCGGATGCCGCCCCGAGGCCGGGTGGCCCGTGTCGGGCACTTCCACGATCCGCGGTGGCGCGTCGAGCGCAGCGCAGGCGCTTTCGGCAAGGTCGAGAAACTGGCTGTCGACCAGAAGCACCTTTGCGCCGCCGTGACCCAGAATGTAGCCCACCGTGTCTACGTCGAGCCGCGTGTTGATCGTGTTGAGCACGCCGCCACAAGCCGGCACCCCGAAGGAGGCCTCCACCTGCGCCGGCACGTTGGGCAGGAGCGTCGCCACCACGTCGCCGAGTCCGACGCCCAGATCGGCGAGCATCGCGGCCTGCCGGGTCACCCGGTCACGGTATTCGGCATAGGTCCAGCGCCGGTCGCCGTAGACCAGCGCCTCGCGCGCGGGCCAGACGCGGGCGGCACGCTCCAGATGCGAAAGCGGCGTCAGCGGCACATGGTTCGCAGCGCAGCGGTCCAGCCCGGTCTCGTCCTGCATCCAACCCATGGGATGCCTCCCTTTCGCACGCGTTACCTTGATGCCATTACTGCGCGCAGGTCCGAGCGAGAACAAGGGGAAGGGTGCCGGTGCAACAGAACAGACCCCTGGCCGCGGGCGGCGCGATCCTCGCGGCGATGGCCATCATCGGCTTCATCGACCAGTACATCACCCTCCTCGCCGAAAGCTCCAGTCTCTGGACGTTCCAGTTCCTGCGCGCGCTGATGATGTTCGCGCTGGCGGGTGCGTTCCTCCTGGTCACGCGACAGGGCCTGCGCGTCCGCAACTGGCGCGGCGTGATCGCACGATCGGCCTTCAACGCGACGGCTCTGATGATCTACTTCGGCGCGATCGGCTTCATGCCCGTCGCGCAGGCGGCGGCCGGCCTCTTCACCGCGCCGATCTGGATCCTTATCTTCTCGGTTGCTCTCTTCGGACTGCGCGTCGGGCCGGTGCGGGTGGCGGCCGCCCTCATCGGGTTCCTCGGCGTCGTCCTCGTGCTCTCGCCCGACCCGACGCAGATCACCATCCTCACCTTCGTGCCCGCCGCGGCAGGGGCCTTCTACGCGGTCTCGGCCATCGCGACGCGCGAGTGGTGCGGACAGGAAGGCACGATGGAGCTGACCCTCGGCATCTTCGCCTTCCAGGCCCTCTGGGGCCTCGGCGGCATCCTCCTGACGGGGGACGGCGACACCTATCTCACCCGCGGCTTCGTCGTCCCCACGGCAGAGGTCTGGGGCATCCTCCTCCTCCAGTCGGTCGGCAGCCTGATCGGCGTCTTCCTCCTGGTGCGCGGCTACCAGCTGGCGGAGGCCTCGCACGCGAGTGTCTTCGAGTTCTCCGTCCTCGGCTTCTCGGCACTCTTCGGCTGGCTCCTGTTGGGGCAGGGGACCGGACCGCTCGGGCTTCTGGGCCTGGCCCTCATTTCCTTCGCCGGCAGCCTGATCGCGCTCCGGGGGCGCGACGATGCGGCGGAGGCCACGGCGCGATGATCCTGAGCCCCGGGCGCGGCTATGTCTTCGTGCATGCACCCAAGACCGGGGGCACCGCCATGGCGCTTGCGCTGGAGGCGCGGGCGCGGGCCGACGACATCCTGATCGGCGACACGCCCAAGGCCCTCCGGCGCCGGGGGCGTCTGAAGGGCGCGCGCACGGCGGGACGGCTCTGGAAACATTCGACCCTGCGGGATGTGCGTGGCCTCGTCCCCGACGACGTTCTGGCTGCGCTGCGCCCGGTCATGCTGGTGCGCAACCCCTGGGACAGGATGGTCAGTTACTACCACTGGCTCCGGGTACAGACCTTCGACCATCCCGCCGTCGAGACCGCCCGCGCCCTCGACTTCTCTGCTTTCGTGCGGGATCCGCAGATCTCGGAGAGCTTCCGCCGCGCGCCCTATGCGAGCTACGTCGCGGGCGGGCGCGACCCGATATTCATCCGGCTCGAACGTCTCGATACCGATCTCGCGCCGTTCACCGCGCTGCTCGGCTTCGACCTGACGCTGCCGGTCGTCAACACCTCCGCGCGGGCACGCGACTGGCGGGGCTACTACGACGCTGAGACGCGAGACCATCTGGCGGAAATCTGCGCAGACGACATCTCGGCGTTTTCCTACCGGTTCGACGGCGATCTTTGAGCGTTTTCCCGCCGTCCGTGTCCGGCGTGGCGTATTTTCCCGCATCCGCCAGCCCGAAGCCGGCAGTCTCGCGCCGGTGTCTGCCGCAACACCCAAGGGACGAAAGAAACCCGATGTCGGAACAACGCCTCTTCACCCATGACGCCTTTCCCGTGATCGCTCCCGTCGCGACCCGTTTCACCCCCGGCACCCGCCTCGCCACACCCGAGGGCGAGCGGCCGGTGGAGGGACTCGCCGTCGGCGATGCCGTGCTGACCCGCAGTGGCCCGCGCCGGATCGCCCGCGTCGACACGCGCCGTCAGGCCCGGTCGGAATGGACCTACGACCGGCCCGCCTGGCCGATCCGCGTGCCCGTCGGCAGCCTCGGCAACCCGCGGCCCCTGCGGCTCGCACCCGATCTTCGGGTGCTGCTCTCCGGGCCGACGGTCCACCGGATCTGCGAGGTCGAGGAGATCTCGGTGATGCTGCGTGACCTCGTGGGCCTGCGCGGCCTCATCGTCGAGCGTCCGCTGGCCGATCTCTGTTACCACGGTCTGTCCTTCGGCATCCCGGCCGTGGTCGAGGCCGAGGGGGCCGCCTGCGAAGTCGAGGGCAGCGAGGGCGCGGTGGTCGCCGTCGACCTGGCCCGCGAGGCTTATCACGCGATGCACGCCGCCGGAGAGCCGCCGCTCAGGGGCTGATCAGTTCAGCGTCCAGCTTTCCTCGGAGGAGCGGCCGCGCTTCTGCTGCATGACGATCAGGTTGCCGCGGATGTAGAGATGCTTGCAGTCCGTCTCGACCTCCAGTCCGTCGAGCCGCGTGCGGTGACAGAGCGCCTCGTTGTTCCAGACCCAGCCGCCCGAGACGGTCGAGCGGTCCTTGCGTCCGCCGATCCCGCCGTTGCCGGCGAAGACCATCGTGCCGCCGAACTCGTCCGAGAGGGTGCGGTCGACGACGAAGGTCCGGAAGGCGTGCTCCGACCTGATGCGTGTGAAGTCGAGCGCCTGCGCCGTGGTCGCGCTGCCGGCAAGAAGCGCGACCACGATGAGATATGCTTTGGGTTTCATGTCCCGTCTCCCGTTCGTGGGGTTACGGGAAGACCGTGCCGCCGGATTCGGGCGGGAAGGTGAAACGCTGCGGGCACGGAGACGAAACAATCGGGGCGCGGGCGGTCTGCAGGCGGATCTCCGCCACCCCGTCGGGTTTCTTCCTGCCGAAAATACTCATTCGCCACGGCACCGGCAGAAGTACCGCGCCGGGCAGGGGGGATCGGGGCGACCTCGGCCGCCCCGGACCGGATCAGGCCGCGGCCTGCGCGGACGCGCCGTAGAAGCTCTCTCCGCCCTCGGCCATCTTGCGCAGGAGCGCCGGCGTCTCGAAGCGCGCGCCGTGCTCGGCCGTGAGCGCGTCGCAGGTCTCGGCCGCCCAGGCGGAGCCCACGATGTCGAGCCAGCTGAAGGGGCCACCCGACCAGGGCGCGAAGCCCCAGCCCAGGATTGCGCCGACGTCGCCCTCGCGGATGTCCTCCAGCACGCCTTCCTCCAGCGCACGAACGGCTTCCAGCACCTGCGCGAACATCAGGCGGTTCTGGACTTCGTGCAGGTCCGGCTGGTCCTCGGCCAGCGGGTAGCGCGCGCCAAGCTCGCCCCAGAGCCCCTGACGCTTGCCTTTCTCGTCGTAGTCGTAGAAGCCCGCGCCGTTTTTCTTGCCCAGACGGCCCGCGTCCTTGAACGCAAACAGAACCTCGTCCACCGCGCCGTCGGGATAGGCGTCGCCCATGGCGGCCTTGGTGGCGACGGCGATCTTGACGCCGAGGTCGATGGACGTCTCGTCCACCAGCTGAAGCGGGCCGAGCGGGAAGCCCAGCTGCTTGGCGGCGTTCTCGATCAGCGAGGGCGACACGCCCTCGGCGACCATGCGGATGCCTTCGTTGATGTAGGGGATGATGCAGCGGTTCGCGTAGAAGAACCGCGCATCGTTCACGACGATCGGCGTCTTGCGGATCTGACGCACGTAGTCGAGCGACTTGGCAACAGCGCGGTCCCCGGTCTCCTTGCCCTTGATGATCTCCACCAGCAGCATCTTGTCGACGGGCGAGAAGAAGTGGATGCCGATGAACTGCTCCGGCCGGACGCTCGCCTTGGCAAGCTCGGTGATCGGCAGGGTTGAGGTGTTGGTCGCGAAAATCGCGTCGTCGCCGACGATGGCCTCGACGGCCTTCGTCATCTCGGCCTTAACGCCCACGTCCTCGAAGACCGCCTCGACGATCAGGTCGCAACCCTTGAGCGCCTGCAGGTCGGTGGTCGCGGTGATGCGGCCGAGGACCTCGTCCTTCTTCTCCTGCGTCACTTTCTTGCGCGACATGCCCTTGTCGAGAATGCCCTCGGAGTAGGCCTTACCCTTGTCCGCGGCAGCCTGCTCCCGGTCGATCAGCACGACCTCGATGCCCGCGTTGGCCGAGACGTAGGCGATGCCCGCGCCCATCATGCCCGCGCCGAGGACGCCCACCTTCTTCACTTTCTCGTCCGCCACGTCGGGGCGGTTCGCGCCCTTCTCGAGCGCCTCCTTGTTGATGAAGAGCGAGCGGATCATCGCCTCGGACGAGGGGTTCATCAGGACCTGCGTGAACCAGCGTGCCTCGATCTTGAGCGCGGTGTCGAAGGGCACCATCGCGCCCTCGTAGACGGCCGAGAGGAGCGCCTTGGCCGCTGGAAAGGCTCCCTGCGTCTTGCCGTTCACCATAGCCGAGGCCCCGACGAAGGTCATGAAGCCCGCGGGGTGATAGGGGGCCCCGCCGGGCATCTTGTAGCCCTTCGCGTCCCAGGGCTTCACGATGTCGGCGTCGGTGGCTTGGAGCACCCAGGCGCGCGCGTCGGCCATCGGGTCGGCGCTGACCTCATCGATGAGCCCCGCGGCCTTGGCCTTCTTCGGATCGGAGAGCTTGCCCTCGAGCAGGAAGGGCGAGGCCGCCATGGCCCCTAGCTTGCGCGTCAGGCGCGTGGTGCCGCCCATGCCGGGGAAGATGCCGACCATGATCTCGGGCAGGCCGATTTTGGCCTTCGGGTTGTCGGCCGCGAAGATGCGGTGG
The DNA here is from genome assembly GCF_013404595.1 of Jannaschia marina. Classification (GTDB taxonomy): domain Bacteria; phylum Pseudomonadota; class Alphaproteobacteria; order Rhodobacterales; family Rhodobacteraceae; genus Jannaschia; species Jannaschia marina. The sequence continues at coordinate 271,954 of NZ_JABVAX010000003.1, forward strand.
CAGGCCAGCGGGATCTCGAAACCGATGCCGAGCGCCGTGCCCGGCAGGACGCAGGCCACGGGCTTGCCGCCCTTGTTTGTCTTCGCGTCGAGGTTCGCGCGCTCGATCTTGCGCAGGATCCCGTGGGACTTCATCAGCCCCTCCATCAGGCCTTTGGCGGGCTCGTCACCCGACATGGCCTTCATCTTGGCGATGACGTTGAGGTCCATGCCGCCGGCGAAGGTGTCCTTGCCGGAGGTGATGATGATGCCCTTGACGGCCTCGTCGGCCAGCGCGTCCGTCACGCAGGCGTCGAGGTCGTCCCAGCCCTCCAGGCTCAGCACGTTCATCGACTTGGATTTCACGTCCCAGGTGATGGTCGCGATGCCGTCGTCGTCTTTCTGCAGGGTGAAGTCGGTCATGGTCTCTCTCGGTCTTTGGTGTCTCGGGGAGAGCGGGCCGGTGCGCGCCGGCCCGCGGTTCAGTCCTGGCCCACCTCGTTGATGGGCCGGTTTCGGATGTTGTCGCGGTGGTAGTAGGCCATCCCGCTGTTGCGCACGGAGACGCGGATCGCATCGGCGAGCCAGCGGCCGTCGGCCTGCCGCAGGAGCGACATGGCGCAGTCGTAGGGATCGGTGAGATAGCTGCCGCCGCGCATCACGTAGGTCGTGTGGATGCCGATGATCCGGTCTTCGGTGTTCGGGTCGAACCGGGCTTCGCGGCAAAGCCGGTGAAAGGCAGTCGCCCCGAGCGCGCTGAGGCTCTCGCGGAAGGCTTCGGCGTCCTTCTTCTGCTCCTCAGGGTCGGTGATGATGCGGTCGGCCTCGGGCAGGTGGATCACATGCGGATAGCGCAGCATGGAGGCGACACCCTCGGCCTCGCCGTTCCAGAGGTGGCGGGAGACGGTGTCGAGATGCGTCTGATAGGTTTCGCGCGCCGATGTCATGCCGTCGACCCTCCGGTGTCCGTCCCGTCGTCGCTGTCGGGAGTCGGGATGCCGTGGCGCAGGCCGGGAACGATACAATTGCGTGTGAACCAACGGCCATCGCCGTCCCTCAGCAATTCCATCTGGCAGCTGTAGGGCTCCGTCAGGTAATTGCCGCCGCGCAGGATGTAGGACCAGTGAACTCCCGTGATGCGGTCCGCGTTGAGCGGGTCGAAGCTCGCCTGTTCGCAGACACGGTGGAACCCCGTCGCGCCCAGACCGTCCAGATGATCCCGGAATTGTCGGGCGGCTTCGGATAGTGCCTCGAAGGTCTCGAAGGTCTTCGGACCGTCCGGGTGCAGGATGACATGCGGGATCTCGTGGAGCCGCGCCACGGTGTCGTGGTCGCGATCCCACATGGCCCGGGACATCCGGTCCAGATGGTCCTGATATATGTCCCGGGCCTGCGCCATCAGATGCGTTCGATCACCGTCGCCGCACCCATGCCGCTCGCGACGCAGAGCGTCGCGAGGCCCGTGCCCTTGCCGGTGCGCTCGAGTTCGTCGAGGAGCGTGCCGATGATGATCGCGCCCGACGCACCGAGCGGGTGGCCCATGGCGATCGCGCCGCCGTTGACGTTGAGCTTCGCGTGATCGACGTCGAAGGCCTGCATGAAGCGCAACACGACCGACGAGAACGCCTCGTTCACTTCGAAGAGGTCGATGTCACCGATCGACATGCCGTTGTCGGCCAGGATCTTCTCGGTCACCGGGACCGGGCCGGTCAGCATGATGGTCGGGTCGGTGCCGATCTTGGCGGTGGCCTTGATGCGGGCGCGGGGGGTGAGGCCCCACTTCTCCCCGAACTCCTTGTTGCCGATCAGGACGCCTGCCGCGCCGTCCACGATCCCCGAGGAGTTGCCGGCGGTGTGGATGTGCTCGATCCGCTCGAGGTGCGGGTACTTCATCAGCGCGATCTTGTCGAAGCCGGGCATCGTCGTGCCCATCGCCTCGAACGCGGGGTTGAGGGAGCCCAGCGACTGCATGTCGGTGCCCGGACGGATGTACTCGTCGTGGTCGAGGATCGGCAGGCCGTTGATGTCGTGGACGGGCACGATCGACTTGTCAAAGCGCTTGTCCTCCCAGGCGGCGGCGGCGCGCTTCTGGCTCTCGACGGCGAAGGCGTCGGCGTCGTCGCGGCTGAAGCCGTATTCGGTGGCGATGATGTCGGCCGAAATGCCCTGCGGCACGAAGTAGCTGTTCATGGCGATCGACGGGTCGACGGCCACGGCCGCCCCGTCGGAGCCCATGGCGACGCGGCTCATCATCTCGACGCCGCCCGCGATGTAGCCGTCACCGGCCCCGCCGGCGACCTGATTGGCGGCGAGGTTCACGGCTTCCATGCCGGACGCGCAGAACCGGTTGATGGAGAGGCCCGGGATGCGCTCGTCCAGATCGGAGGCCAGAACGGCCGTCCGGGCGAGACAGCCGCCCTGTTCCATCACCTGCGTGGCGTTGCCCCAGATGACGTCCTCGACGGCGTGGCCCTCGAAGCCGTTGCGCGCCTTCAGGGCGTCGAGCATCCCCGCCGAGAGCCGTGCGGCGGTGACCTCGTGCAGGCTGCCGTCCTTGCGGCCCTTGCCCCGCGGCGTGCGGATGGCGTCGTAGATATAGGCTTCGGTCATAGTATCCTCCTCGGGGCGTGAGAGTTGCCCGTGGTCTTGATCTGCCCGGCCGCGCCTGCGGTCGGGGGTGTTCGGGAAAGCAAACAGACTGCGGCCTCAGCCGCAGGAACAGACGTCGACTTCGCAGCTGCCGCAGCCGACGTCGCCGTCGCAGGGATTGACGTCGCAACTCTTGGATTGGGCCGCCGTCTTTGCAGCGGATCCGCCGCGGCAGAGGGACGGGATGAGAGCGCAGCCCTCAAGGCCGTAGCAGCCCGCGTCGCAACAGGAGTTGCGACGGTTCCGACGCCGGTTGCGGGCGTCTTCACGGCGTTCGACCTCGGACATGCCATCGTCTTCGCGGCGCATTTGCGCATAGGCCGTAGCGCAATCCCGGAAGCGTTGATGCACGAGGGGGATCGCCCGCCAGAGGCCATGGTCCCGGATCGCGTGCTTGGCATAGCCGGAACAGCCGGTTCCCCCATGATGCACCGAATAGGCGCAGCGGTACCCTTTGCGCGGGCTGACGTGGCGTTGGTAGAAGTCGATGCCGACGAGGGCCGCACGGGAGAACATTTCCCGACCGTAGCCAACTGGCCTAGGGGCGCAACAGGCATCACGCGCCACGCTCCGACGGATTGCCGGGCATCAGCTCGTAGGGAGCCTTCCAACCGGGCAGGGCGCTGACGCGGTCGAGCCAGGCGTCGATATGGGGCCAGTCGGCGCGGTCGAAGCCGAAAGGCTCCGGGTAGAAGAGATAGCCGCAGCAGGAGAGGTCGGCGTTGGTGACGTCGTCGCCCACGATCCAACTGCGTCCATCGAGATGGGCGTTCAGCGTCGCATAGGCGGCCTTGAGGCGACCCTTGCTGAAGGCGATGACCTCAGCCGGACGCTTGTCCGCAGGCAGGAAGTTCATCAGGAAGCGGGTCATGCCGGCCTGCGAGCTGAGCTTGTGGTTGTCCCAGAGCACCCACCGCAGCACCTCGTAGCGCGCGTCGCCCTCACCGCCGAAACGCCCCGTGCGGTCGCTGATCCACTGCTGGATCGCTCCCGATTGCGACAGGCGGAAGTCGCCATCGACGAGGACCGGGGCTTCGCCCATGGCGTTCGTCTCGCGCCATTCGGGCGTACGGGTCTGGCCGCCGAAGAAGTCGACCTTCACCGGTTCCCAGTCGAGACCGGAGAGCTCCAGGGCCAGGGCGGCCTTGTAGCTGTTCCCGCTCTCGCCGAAGCAGTGCAGCTTGATCGTCATGGTGCCTCCTCCCGAAGCGCCGTCGTCGTCATCGGTGCGGTCTCAGCTCTTGGCCGCGCGCCGCTCCAGCATCGCCTTATGCAGCCCCAGGCGGTGGGGCAGGTTGTCAGCGTGGGTCACGCTGTCGAAGTTCTCGAAGAGGAATGAGAGCGCCTCGCCCTCGTCGAGCCCCGCCTCGGCCGCGAACTTCCGCAGCCGCCGGTAGCCAGCTTCGGACATCTGCGCGGGAAAGCGACGGGTGAGACGTTGAGCGCGGGCCATGCCATTCCTCCGGTGTGCGTGCCGGCCCACCATGGGCCGACACGGCACGGATCGTCAAAAGGCGGTCGCTTCGAGACCCATCACGTTTTCGGGCCCCGACTGGATGCGGGCAAGGTGCATGCCCGTCGCCGGAAGCTGGCGCGCCATGTAGTAGCGGCCCGTGGCGATCTTGGCTTCGAGGAAGTCGCGGTCGGCCCCGTCCTGCTTGAGCGCGGCCCCGGCGGCCTTGGCCATCTTGGCCCACATGAGGCCGAGGCACACATGACCGAACATCGTCATGAAGTCGTAGGAGCCGGCGAGCGCCGCGTTCGGGTTCTTCATGCCGTTCTGCATGAAGTACATGCCCGCGGCCTGCAGGTCCTTCGACGCGGCCTTGAGCGGGTCAAGGAAGCCGGCCTGGAGCGTCTCGTCCTCGGCATTCTCCTTGATGAAGCTCTTGACCATGTCGAAGAAGGCCATGACGTGCTTGCCGCCGTCGACGGCCAGCTTGCGGCCCACGAGGTCGAGCGCCTGAACGCCGTTCGCGCCCTCGTAGATCATCGCGATCCGCGCGTCGCGGGCGAACTGCGACATGCCCCATTCCTCGATGTAGCCGTGGCCGCCGTAGACCTGCTGCGCGGCGGTGGCGTACTCGAAGCCCTTGTCGGTCAGGAAGCCCTTGATGATCGGGGTCAGCAGCGAGATCAGCCCGTCGGCATCCTTGTCGCCGTTGCGGTGCGCCCGGTCGATCATCATCGCGCCCCAGAAGACGAAGGCACGCGCGCCCTCGACGAAGGACTTCTGGTCCATCAGGTTGCGGCGGATGTCGGGGTGCACGATCAGCGGGTCGGCCGGCCCGTCGGGGTTCTTCGTGCCGGTCACGTCACGCCCCTGCAGACGGTCGAGCGCATAGGCCAGCGCGTTCTGGTAGGCGATCTCGGCCTGGGCATAGCCCTGAAGGCCCACGCCCAGACGCGCCTCGTTCATCATCGTGAACATCGCGCGCATGCCCTTGTGCTCGGTCCCGAGCAGGTAGCCCGTCGCCTCGTCGTAATTCATCACGCAGGTGGAGTTCCCGTGGATCCCCATCTTCTCCTCGATCTTGCCGACCGAGACGCCATTGCGCGCGCCGAGGTTGCCTTCGTCGTCGACCATGATCTTCGGCACGATGAAGAGCGAGACGCCCTTGATGCCCTCGGGGCCGCCCTGGATCTTGGCCAGCACCAGGTGGACGATGTTCTCGGACATGTCGTGGTCGCCGGCCGAGATGAAGATCTTCTGGCCCGAGATCTTGTAGCTGCCGTCGTCCTGCGGGACGGCCTTGGTGCGCATCAGCCCGAGGTCCGTGCCGCAATGCGGCTCGGTGAGGTTCATGGTGCCGGTCCACTCGCAGGAAACCATCTTCGGCAGCCACTTCTGCTTCTGCGCGTCGGTGCCGTGGGCATGGATCGCGGAGTAGGCCCCGTGGGTCAGGCCCTGATACATGTTGAAGGCCATGTTCGCGGCGCTGAGGATCTCGCCGACGCCCGTGTGCATGAGGTAGGGCAGGCCCTGGCCGCCGTACTCGATGTCGGCGTCGAGCGCGGTCCAGCCGCCCTCGCGCACCTGGTCGAAGGCCGCCTTGAAACCCTCGGGCGTGCGCACGACGCCGTTTTCGAGCGTGCAGCCCTGGGTGTCGCCGACGACGTTGAGCGGATGCAGCACGTCCTGCGCCACCTTGCCGGCCTCCTCGAGGACGGCCCCGGTGAAGTCGCGGTCCATCTCGTCGTAGCCCGGAATATCCTGGGTCGAGGCCTGCAGGACATCATGCAGAACGAACTGCATGTCCTTCGTGGGGGCGGTATAGCTTGGCATCTGTCATCCTCCTCAAGACGGTGGGGCCGCAGCCCTGTCAATTCCCGGGGCACGTCAGGGCCGCCCCGAAAGCCCGTGGATCAGCCGGCCTTGCGCGCCTGGATCTGGTCCATCATCTTCTCACCCCACCGCAGCTGCTCCTCGAGGTCGGCGATGGCGCTGTCGAGCTCGGCACGCTGCTCGCGCATGGTGTTGAGCCGCTCCTGTCCGATCTCGTAGGACCGCGCGAACTGCGTGTACTGGTTGTCGCCGAGGTCGTAGAGGTCGAGCAGCTGGCGAATGTCCTCGAGCGAGAAGCCGAAGCGCTTGCCCCGCAGGATCAGCTTGAGGCGCGCGCGGTCGCGACGCGTGAACCAGCGGCGCTGGCCCTCCCGCTGCGGGAAGAGCAGCTCCTTCGCCTCGTAGAAGCGCAGGGTGCGGGGCGTGACGTCGAAGGCGTCACACATCTCGCGGATCGTCATCAGGTCGTCAGACATCCTAGTGTTCCTTTGTCCGGTCATCGTGGCGTTGGGCCAGATGCGGATCTCGACCTTCGAATACAAGATAGGGTGACGTTTACGTAAGGCAGACGTTACGTCACTTTCACGGTTGACGTAGCGGGGAGCGAGGTCAAGCAGGGCACCATGGGTCAGATCGCTGCGTGCCGCAGGGGAAACCGGTAAGGATCCTGCGGCTTTCCCTGCGCAAGGATTGCCATTGTTGCGTATCGCGGGGGTCGGCGCGCCATAACGCGCCCGGGGGGCCGAATTGCGGCTTTTGCAACAGTTCGTGAGCGCGGGCGGCTCAGGCTTTCGTCGTCAGCTCCGACTGGACCCGGTCGCGCAGGCGCGTCAGCTCCGCGATCGCCTCGTCGAGGTCGCGCCGCCGCTCGGCCAGTTCGTCGAGCTGCCCGTTCGCCAGCTCGATCCAGGCCTGCATCTGCGTGCGCCCCTCGGGGTCGGCGTCGTAGAGTTCGAGCCATTGCCGGATCTCCTCGAGCGAGAATCCGAACTTCCGACCCCGCATGATGAGGGTCATCCGCGCAATGTCGCGGGGGCCATAGAATCGCGCGCGTCCGACGCGCTCGGGAAACAGCAGCTCGATGTACTCGTAGTGGCGCAGCGTCCGCGGCGTCACGTCGAATTTCGCGCACATCGCCTTGAAGTCGATCTTGTCCGGCATCTTGTCCTCCCGTGCGTCAGTCTGCCACGCCCGGGCGCGCCCTGTCTATCGGGCGGACTTGCGGGTCGGGGCGGGAGCGGGCAAGGCTGCGCCCATGACCGACGACACCGACGCCGCAACGGCCGAGGCCCGCGCCCGGGCCGCGCATCAGTTCATCGCCGCCTTGCCGCATTGCCGCGCGCTTTCGATGAAGGTGGAGGACGTCGGTGCCGGCGAGGCCACGATCTCGATGCCCTGGGCCGCGGACATCGTCGGCGATCCGCGCACCGGCGTCGTCCACGGCGGCGCGGTTTCGGCGCTCATGGACACGACGGGCGGTGCTGCCGTCCTGTCGCATCCGACCGCGCCCGTCTCGACGGCGACGATGGACCTGCGCATCGACTACATGCGCGCCGCCACCCCGCATCAGGTGATCACAGCGCGCGCCGTCTGCCACCATGTCACCCGCTCGGTCGCCTTCGTGCGGGCCGAGGCCTTCGACGAAGACACCGACAAAGGCCCCGTCGCGGTGGCGAACGGGGCCTTCACGCTCGACCGGGGCCGCGACGGCGGGGGGCGCGCGCAGTGAAGAGGCCCGAGCCGATCCAGGTCATCAAGCAGCGCCGCGACGCAGCCCTGCGCGCGCTCGTCGACGGCGTGCCCTACGTCCGCTTCCTCGGCATCACCTTCGACCGGCGGGGCGACGAGCTGACCGGGGTGCTGCATTTCGATCCGAAGCTCATCGGCAACCCGATGCTGCCCGCGCTCCACGGGGGCGTGACCGCCGCCTTCCTCGAGGTGACGGCCATCGTCACGCTCAGCTGGGCCATGCTGTGGGACGATCTCGAAGCCGGTCGCCTCGATGCCGAGGCGCTCACGCCCGAGACCCTGCCGCGGCTGCCCAAGACCATCGATTTCTCGGTCGACTACCTGCGCGCCGGCCTGCCGCGCGACGGCTACGCCCGCGCCCGCCTCAACCGCTCGGGCCGCCGCTACGCCAGCGTCCACGTCGAGGCGTGGCAGGACAACCGCGACCGCCTCTTCGCGCAGGCGACGGGGCACTTCCTGATGCCGCCCCCCGCGGCGTGAGCCCGCCCGCACTGACCCACCGCCGAATCCTGCGCATCGCCGTGCCGGTGGTGCTGTCGAACGCGACGGTCCCGATCCTGGGCGCGGTCGACACGGGCGTCGTGGGTCAGATCGGCGAGGCCGCTCCCCTGGCGGCGGTGGGCGCGGGGGCGATCATCCTCGCCTCGGTCTACTGGATCTTCGGCTTCCTGCGCATGGGCACGACCGGCCTTGCGGCGCAGGCCCTCGGGGCGGGGGACGCGGGCGAGCTCGTCGCGCTCCTGTCGCGCGCGCTCCTGATCGGGGCGACGGCCGGGTGCCTGCTGATCCTGGGACAGGGCCTCGTCTTCGCCGCCGCCTTCCGGATCGCGCCGGTCACCGCGGAGGTCGAGGCGCTCGCGCGGTCCTACATGTCGATCCGTATCCTCTCGGCCCCGGCGGCGATCGCGCTCTACGGGCTCACCGGCTGGCTCATCGCGCAGGAGCGCACGGCGGCCGTCCTCGTGCTGCAACTCGTCATGAACGGGGCGAACATCCTGCTCGATCTCTGGTTCGTCCTGGGCCTCGGCTGGGGCGTGGAGGGGGTGGCCATCGCCACGGTCATCGCCGAATGGTCGGGCGTGGCGCTGGCGCTCTGGTTCTGCCGCGCCGCCTTCGCCGGGACCGCGTGGCGCGACCGGGCGCAGGTGCTGGAGCCCGCGCGCTTGCGCCGGATGATGGCCGTCAACGCCGACATCCTGATCCGCTCGGTTCTGCTTCAGGCCACGTTCACGTCCTTCCTGCTGACCGGCGGCACCTTCGGCACGGTCACGCTCGCCGCGAACCAGGTCCTGTTGCAGCTCGTCTACATCACCTCCTACGCGCTCGACGGTTTCGCCTTCGCGGTCGAGGCGCTCGTGGGGCGGTTCTTCGGAGCGGGCGACCGGGCACGCCTTCGCCGGGCCGTGCGGCTCTGCGGGGCCTGGGCGGTCGGGACGTCGGCGGCGGTGGCCGTGGCCTACGTGCTGGGTGGCGGCTGGTTCATCGACCTGATGACGACGGCCGAGCCGGTGCGCGCCGAGGCGCGCCGGTTCCTTGGCTGGGTCTGGATCATGCCGCTCCTCGGGGTCGCGGCCTTCATGCTCGACGGGGTCTTCATCGGGGCCACGCGCACGCGCGACATGCGCAACATGATGATCCTCAGCTTCGTGGCCTACCTGCTGGCACTCCTCGCCCTCGTGCCGCTCTTCGGGGCGCACGGGCTCTGGGCTGCGCTTATGGTGTCTTTCGTCGTGCGCGGTGCGACGCTCGGCTGGCGGTATCCGGCGCTTGTCCGGGCTGCGGGAGCGCAGACTATTCGGGAATAGTCTGCGTCCAAAAGTCTTCCTGAAGACTTTTGGGTCCGTCGCGCTCTACGATGCCAGCCACTCCGCGCGATCCGTTCCCACGGCCTCGGCGACGCTGTCGAAGCCGTCCCGTGCGAGCAGCCTGTCGAGCCCGCGTGCGATCCGGCTCGGCAAGGAGAGCCCATCATAGACCAGCGCCGTATAGAGCTGCACGGCCGAGGCCCCCGCCCGGATCTTGGCATAGGCCTGCTCCGCCGTCGCCACGCCGCCCACGCCCACGAGCGGCCGGTCGGTCAGCGTCGACAGCCGGGCGAGCGTGCGGGTCGATTTCTCGAAGAGCGGCTGCCCCGAGAGGCCCCCGGCTTCCGCCCGGTGCCGGGATGTCAGCCCGTCGCGGTCGAGTGTGGTGTTCGTCGCTATGATCGCGTCCACGTCCCGCGCCGCGTCGGCCACGCCGGCGAGTTCCGCCTCGGTTAGGTCCGGCGCGATCTTGAGGAAGACCGGAACAGGCCGCGGCAGCGCATCGCGCGCGGCCAGGACGCCCGCGAGAAGCGCCGAGAGCGCCTCGGGCCCCTGCAGGTCGCGCAGCTTCTCGGTGTTCGGGCTCGACACGTTGACGGTGGCGAAATCCACATGCGGCCCGCAGGTCGTGAGCACGCGGGCGAAATCCTCGGCCCGGTCGGCGCTGTCCTTGTTGGCTCCGAGGTTCAGCCCGATCGCCATGCCAGCTGGGCGGCTGGCAAGCCGCGCGGCGATCGCCTCCATCCCGTCGTTGTTGAAGCCGAAGCGGTTGATCGCCGCCGCATCCTCGCTCAACCGGAAGAGGCGCGGCCTGGGGTTGCCCGGCTGCGGGCGCGGCGTCGCAGCCCCGACCTCGAGAAAGCCGAAAGCCGTGCGGGCAAGGGGGGCGAGAGCGGTCGCGTTCTTGTCGAACCCGGCGGCGAGCCCCACCGGGTTGGGCAGGTCCAGCCCCGCAAGTGTCGTGCGCAACCTGGGCGACGTCACCGGCCCGCCGCGTGGTCCGAGCCCCGCATTCAGCGCCGCGAGCGCCACGCCATGCGCCCGCTCCGGGTCGAGCCGGTGGAGGAGGGCGAGCCCCGCGCGCTCGATCACGCGAGCCCCGCGGGAAAGTCATGCGCGCCGTCGACGAGGGGCAGGGGTTGCGCCCAGGCGACCTGATCGAGGCGCAGGGGTGCATAGAGATGGGGGAACTCCGCCCCCCCGCGCGAAACCTCCCAGCGGAGCGCATCGCCGAGCGCCGCGTCCTCCACCCCGACGAGCCAGAGCCCCTCGACCCCGGCGAAGTGCTTCGCCGCCGTCTCGGCCACCTGCGCGGCCGTGGAGAAGTGGATGTAGCCGTCCTCCAGGTCGATCGGCGCGCCGCGCGTGCTGCCGTCGCCACGCAGCGCCTCCCATTCGGGCGTTCGGAACAATTTGTAGATCATGGCCGCCCTCTGCCGCCCCGGTCCCGCTGCGTCAAGTCACCCGGCGGTCATATCGCTTTGACAAGGTGGAGGGACCTGCGCACGATCCCATCCATCCAACCTAAGGGGGTTTAAGAGACATGAACCGATTCCTGACCGCCACCGCGGCCCTTGCGCTGACCGCGGGCACCGCCGCCGCCGACGGCCACGCGGCCTATACGCTGCACATCCTGCACATCAACGACCTGCACAGCCGGATCGAGCCGATCAACCGCTTCGATTCCACCTGTTCGGCCGAGGATGACGCGGCGGGCGAATGCTTCGGCGGCGTGGCGCGGGTCAAGACCTTCATCGACGCCAAACGCGCCGAGCTCGAGGGCGAGAACCTGATCGTCCTCGACGCCGGCGACCAGTTCCAGGGGTCGCTCATGTACACCACCTTCAAGGGCGACGTCGAAGCCGAGATGATGAACGCCATCGGCTTCGACGCCATGGCCGTGGGCAACCACGAGTTCGACGACGGCCCCGAGCAGCTGGCCGAGTTCTCGGGCGAGGTGGAGGTGCCGATCATCTCCGGCAACCTCGACCTGAGCCAGTCGGACGTGCTGGGCGACGAGCAGGTCGCCGATCACATCATCCTCGAGGTCGGCGGCGAGCGCATCGGCATCGTCTCGGCCCTCGCGACCGACACGACCGAGACGTCGAGCCCCGGCCCGAACGTCATCTTCCAGGACGAGATCGAGGCGCTGCAGGCCGATGTCGATGCGCTCACCGAGGAGGGCGTGACCAAGATCATTGCGCTCACCCACGTGGGCCTGCCGAAGGACCGCGAGATCGCCGAGGGCGTGACCGGCCTCGACGCCATCGTCGGCGGGCATTCCCACACGCTCCTGTCGAACACCGAGGAGGACACCCCGAGCTATCCGACCGAGGTGAATGGCGTGCCGATCGTGCAGGCCTATGCCTACTCGAAGTACGTGGGCCACCTGACGCTCGAATTCGACGCCGAGGGCAACGTGCTGTCGGCCACGGGCGACACGAGCCTGCTCGACGCCTCCGTCACCCCCGACGAGGAGATCGCCGCCCGCATCGCCGAGCTGGCCGGCCCCATCGAGGAGCTGAAGGCCCGCGTGATCGGCGAATCCGCCGAAGCCATCGAAGGCTCCCGCGAGGTCTGCCGCGCGCAGGTCTGCGCCATGGGCGTGCTGATCGCCGATGCGATGCTCGACCGCGTCGCCGACCAGGGCATCGACATCGCCATTCAGAACGGCGGCGGGATCCGCGCGTCGATCGACGCCGGCGAGGTAACGATGGGCGAGGTGCTCACCGTCCTGCCGTTCCAGAACACCCTCTCGACGTTCCGTGTCGACGGCGCGGCGATCCTCGCGGCGCTCGAAAACGGCGTCAGCGAGATCGAGGAGGGCGCCGGGCGCTTCCCGCAGGTCGCCGGCATGTCCTACGCCTTCGATGCGAGCGCCGAGCCAGGCAGCCGCATCAGCGACGTGATGGTCGGCGGCGAGCCGCTCGATCCCGCCAAGACCTACGGCGTCGTGTCGAACAACTACGTCCGCAACGGCGGCGACGGCTACGCGATGTTCGTGGATGCCGCCGATGCCTACGATTTCGGCCCGGACCTCGCTGATGTGACGGCCGAGTACCTCGCCGAGAACGGGCCCTACACGCCCTTCACCGACGACCGCATCGTCGCGAAGTAGGGGTCCCTGTCAGAAATCTCTGACAAACGGCCCAAAAAAATCTGTGGAGAGCAACCTTTTAGGGTTGCTCTTCGCTCTTCGGTTGTGAATGTAAACAAGAGTGTAAGTTGCGTATTTGCAAAAGTGTCCTATTTAGTGGACAATTCTGCACCCGGGCGGGGGGCACCCCGGAACGACCGCCCGAACCGACGTTCGCACCTGCAAGGCGAAACCGAGGACTGCCGACATGCTCGCTCCAATTTCACTCGACCAGAAGGCGCGGCTTGCCGCGATCGACCGCTACGAACTCGGCACCGACAGCCATGCGGGGGAGTTCGACAGCATCGCTGAACTCGCCGCGCAGATCTGCCAGTGCCCGATCTCGCTCGTCTCCATCGTGCGCGCCGACGACCAGCGTTTCGAGGCGGCCTGCGGGCTCGACCTGACCGGGACGCCGCTCGAATCCTCGATCTGCAGCCACGCCATCCTGCAGGGCGACATCCTGGAGATCCCCGACACGCGCCTCGACATGCGCACCGCCGACAACCCGCTCGTCACCGACGCGGACGACCCGCTCCTCTTCTACGCCGGGGCCCAGATCGTCACCCGCAGCGGGATCGCCCTCGGCACGCTCTGCGTGCTCGACCGCCGGCCGCGACGCCTCGGCGATACCGAGCGCCGGGCACTGCGCATCCTCTCGAACCAGGTGATGCAGTATCTCGAACTGCACGAGGCCCTGCGGGCCCAGGAGGCCATGCGCCGGGAGGTCGATCACCGCGTCAAGAACAGCCTCGCCAATGTCGCCGCCATGACCCGGATGGCCGCGCGTCGCGCGGAGGGCGAGACGCGGGAGGCGCTGATGGCCGTGGAGTCGCGCATCGAGGTGATGGTCGCGCTGCACGACGACCTCTACCGCGCCAAGGAATCCGAAGCGCCGATGGAGATCGTGCCCTATCTCAACCGCGTCATCTCTCACCTGCGCCACATCGCGCCCGCGGGGGTGGACATCACCTCCCATGTCGACCCGCTCGACCTCGAGGCACGCAGGGCCTCGGCGCTCGGGGTCCTCGTGAACGAGATGATTTCGAACGCCTGCAAGCACGGCTTCCCCGACGAACGCGCGGGCCGCATCGCGCTCAGCGGCGCGCGGGGCGGTGACGGGGTCTATCGTCTCGAATGTGTCGACGACGGCGTCGGGACCGGCGGGGCGGAGACCCCGCAGAGCGGTCTCGGCCGCCGCATCATGCTCGCCTCGGCCGAGCAACTCGGCGGTGTTCTCGAGATGGCCCCGGGACCGCAGGGCTACCGCGTCGCGCTGGAGTTCCGTCTCACGAACGATTGAGCGGCGGTCGCGGTGCGGCACCAGACTTCGAAGACCGCGTTTTCGTCGGGCGTGATCCGACGATCTCGCATCCGTTCGCGTCGCCGTATGGCACGAGATTGCCGGGTCGAGGCCGGCCATGAAGTCCGCAGCGCGGCAGCCGGGGCGGTCGACGGACAACGCAGGCCGTGCTGGCCTTCCCGTCATCGTCGTGCCTGACCCGACGGTCTGCCAGCCCAGGTGCACGCGGCTTCACCCCCCACGGAAAACCACCTACGGTCCGTCCATGTGCGGACGCTACGCCCAGACCCTTCCTCCCGACGCCATGGTCGATCTCTTCGAGGCCGAGCCCGCGAACGACCTGCCCGAGGGGCCGCGCTGGAACGTCTGTCCGACCATGCAGATCCCGGTCGTCGCAACCTTCGGTGGACGGCGGCGGCTTCTGCCGATGCGGTGGGGCTTCCTGCCGCATTGGTATGACAGCCCGACGGCGGGGCCGCTCCTCATCAACGCGCGGGCCGAGACGATCGCGACGAAGCCCGCCTTCCGCGACGCTTGCCGGCAGCGCCGCTGCATCATCCCTGCGACCGGCTTCTACGAATGGACGAAGGCCGCCGACGGCACGCGTCTGCCGTGGTATTTTTACGACCCCTCGGGCGCGCCGCTCGTCTTCGCGGGCATCTGGCAGCCTTGGGGGCCGGACGGGCTTCGGACCTGCGCGATCGTCAGCTGCGCCGCCGGTCCGACGATGGCCGAGGTTCACCACCGCGAACCGGTGACGCTCGCGCCTGCCGACCGGGCGCTCTGGCTCGGAGAGGCGGGGCAGGGGGCGGCCGTTCTGATGCGCGCGGCCCCGGAGGGGCGGATCGCGCGCCACCGCGTCTCGCGCGCTGTCAATTCGAACCGGTCCGAGGGACCGGAGCTGATCGCGCCACTGACCGATGCGGGGGACGTCTGACGGTTTGTACAAAACGTCGAACGAAGGTGGCGCGGTCTGTACGATATGTACAGACCGGCCGGTCTTCAGGGAGAGAGAGACGAAGATCGAGCCCGGGGGATCGCAAAGGGGGGAGGATTGATCGACCCCGCGCCGGATCATCGTCACCCTCCTGCATGGTCGCCAAATGTGTCGCGAATGAGGCGGACTTCGGGTGATCTCGGGACAATTCGAGGTTTCCCCCGCATTGTTTCGCGGGGCCGAACAATCGCTCCCGGCCTCGCCGGGTGCCGGGAGCTGCGGCCTAACTTATTGCCAGAATTGCAAAACCTGGACCGAGATCACCGAAGATCCGGCGGAGTCGCCTCCGCCCCGAGGCCGTCGGTCACCGTGTCGAGCGTCAGCACCTGTGTCGCCTTGTCCCCCAGCCGGCGCAGGGTGACGGTGCGATCCTCGACCTCCTTGCGTCCGATGGCGAGGATGACGGGCACCTTGGAAAGCGAATGCTCGCGGACCTTGTAGTTGATCTTCTCGTTCCGGATGTCGGCCTCGACGCGCACCCCGGCCGCCGTCAGGGCCTCCACGACCTCGCGCACGTAGTTGTCCGCCTCGGAGACGATGGAGGCCACCACGACCTGTCGCGGGGCCAGCCAGAAGGGCAGGCGGCCGGCGTGCTCCTCGATCAGGATGCCGATGAAGCGCTCGAAGGAGCCGAGGGTCGCGCGGTGCAGCATCACGGGGCGATGCCGGTCCCCGTCCTCGCCGATATAGCTCGCGTCCAGGCGTTCGGGCAGCACGAAGTCGACCTGATGCGTCCCGCATTGCCAGTCGCGTCCGATGGCGTCGGTCAGGACGAATTCGAGCTTCGGGCCGTAGAACGCGCCTTCGCCCGGGTTGACCTCGGGTTCGATCCCTGCGGCGCGGGTGGCGTCGAGGAGCGCGGTCTCGGCCTTGTCCCAGACCGCGTCGGAGCCCGCGCGGACCTCGGGGCGGGTGGAAAACTTTACCTTAAAATTTTCGAACCCCAGGTCGCGGTAGATCGAGGAGAGGAAGTCGATGTAGGTACTCGTCTCCGACCCGATCTGGTCTTCGCGGCAGAAGATATGCCCGTCGTCCTGCGTGAAGCCGCGGACGCGCATGATGCCGTGGAGCGCGCCCGAAGGCTCGTAGCGCGCGCAGGAGCCGAATTCGGCCATCCTGAGCGGCAGGTCGCGGTAGGATTTCAGGCCCTGGTTGAAGATCTGGACGTGACAGGGGCAGTTCATGGGCTTGAGCGCGTTCACGGCCTTCTCGCGCGCGTGCTCCTCGTCCACTTCGACGATGAACATGTTCTCCTGATACTTCTCCCAGTGCCCGCTCTCGACCCAGAGCTTGCGGTCGACGACCTGGGGCGTGTTCACCTCCACGTAGCCGCCGGCGCGCTGCTTGCGGCGCACGAAGTCCTGGAGCGTGGTGTAGATCGTCCAGCCGTTCGGGTGCCAGAAGACCTGGCCCGGGGCCTCTTCCTGCATGTGGTAGAGATCCATCTCGCGGCCGAGGCGACGGTGGTCGCGGGCCTCGGCTTCCTCCAGGAACTTCAGATGCGCCCTCAGGTCGTCGCGGTTGCGGAAGGCGATGCCGTAGATGCGCTGCAACTGCGGGCGCGTGTTGTCGCCCAGCCAGTAGGCCGAGGAGACCCGCGTCAGCTTGAAGGCATCGGCCGGGATCTGGCCGGTATGCTGAAGGTGCGGGCCGCGGCAGAGATCCTGCCAGTCGCCGTGCCAGTACATGCGGATCGGCTCGTCGCCCGGAATGCGGTCGAGAAGCTCCACCTTGTAGGGCTCCTCCGTCGCCTCGTAATGCGCGCGGGCCCTGTCGCGCGGCCAGACCTCGGTGCGCACGGGGTCGCGGGCGGCGATGATGCGCTTCATCTCCGCTTCGATGGTGCCGAGGTCTTCGGGCGTGAAGGGCTCCTCCCGGTCGAAATCGTAGAACCAGCCGAAATCGCGAACGGGGCCGATGGTGACCTTGACGTCGGGCCAGATCGTCTGGACGGCGCGGGCCATGACGTGGGCGAGGTCATGGCGGATCAGCTCGAGCGCCGGTTCCTCGTCCTGCATGGTGTTGATCGCGATGGAGGCGTCCTGCTCGATGGGCCAGGCCAGATCCCAGTGGGCGTCGTTCACCGTGGCGGAGATCGCCTTCTTCGAAAGCGACTTGGAGATGCCTTCGGCGATCTCCGCCGGCGTGACGCCGACCGGGTAGTCGGCCGCGCGGCCATCGGGGAAGGTGAGGGTGATCTGGGACATCGTGGTCCTCCGTCGTTTGGCGCCTACGGCACGCCCGGTTGCGGGTCTGGTGCCGCGCCTTTTGGCGGGACCGTTGATGCAGGTCAAGGCGTTGCGGCGGCCCCACCGCGAGTGTGCCGCCAACGACAGACGAGAAAGGACGACGCCATGACCCCCATCCTTGTTGCCACCGACCTCAGCGCCCGCTCCGATCGCGCGGTGCAGCGCGCCGCCGATCTGGCCCGGGGCCTGGGCGCGGAGCTGCACATCCTGCATGTGATCGACGACGAGATCCCGGCCAGCTTTCTGCGCCGGCGTTGCGAGGAGGCGGAAGCCACGATCCGGTCCATGGTCAAGGGATCCGAAGTGCTCGCCGCGCTCGATCCCAGGATCGACGTCGAGGCCGGCCACCCGCCGCGCGTGATCGCGAGTGCGACCGCCGAGCGGGACGTGGGCCTCCTCGTTCTCGGCACGCATCGGAGCCGCGGTCTGCGCGACCTCGTCGGCGTCCCGAGCCTTTGCCGCGTGCTGCGCGCGGTCGAGGTGCCCGTCCTGATCGCGGTGGGTGAGCCGGTGAGCTACGGCACCGTGGTCGTGGGCTACGACTTTTCGCCCGCCGCGGCTACGGCGACGGACCTCGCGCGCCGCCTTGCGCCGGATGCGCGTCTGCGGCTCGTGCATGCGTGGCAGGACACGATGGTCGGGGCCCGGTCGCTGCGGGGTATCGAGGCCGTGACCCGTGCGGAGCAGGACAGTATCGACCGACGTCTCGCGGAGGTCGTCGGCACGCTCGAGCCCGGCGGAATGGAGGTGAGCGCGGATCGCGTGACCGGCGGGCCGGAGGCCGCGCTGCTGCAGGCGGCGGAGCGGCCCGACATCGATCTGCTGGCGCTTGGCCGGCACGCGCGGTCGGGCCTTGCCCGGTTCTTCCTCGGCGATACCGCGGAGGCCATGGCGCTCGAGGCGCCCTGCGACGTGCTGATCGCCACGCCGGCCCTGCGCGGGGACTGAACGCAGGGCCGGGCCTCGGTGGGGCGCACGGCCGTCGTGCGACACCGAGCGCGGGTCGCTCCCCGGGGCCACGGGGAGCGACCCGCCGACGTCTCTGCCGGGTGTTTCGGGGGGTTTCCATTTCGCCGGACGCGTGAAATAGGAAACCGCCAACCGAACCCCTGCGCAGGAGTGCTCCCATGGAGATTCGCGAGGCCCTCACCTTTGACGACGTGCTGCTGGTTCCGGCGGAGAGCCAGGTCCTGCCGGCGACGGCGGACACGCGGACCCGGGTGACGAAATCCATCGCGCTGAACATCCCGCTCCTGTCGTCGGCCATGGACACCGTGACCGAGGCGCGCATGGCCATCGCCATGGCACAGGCGGGCGGCATGGGGGTCATCCACCGCAACCTCGACCTCGACGCGCAACAGAAGGAAGTGCGCCGGGTCAAGCGGTTCGAGAGCGGTGTGGTCTACAATCCGATCACGCTCCGCCCAGATCAGACGCTGGCCGACGCCAAGGCCCTGCAGGACCGCTACCGCATCACCGGCTTTCCGGTCGTGGACGACAGCGGCCGTGTGCTCGGGATCGTGACGAACCGCGACATGCGCTTCGCGAGCGACGACGCGACGCCGGTGGCGACGATGATGACGTCCGACAGTCTCGCCATGCTGCGCGAGCCCGTCGACCTCGGCGAAGCGAAGTCGATGATGCACGCCCGGCGCATCGAGAAGCTCCTCGTGGTCAACGACAAGGGGCATCTGACGGGTCTGCTGACGATCAAGGACATCGAGCAGGCGGTGCTGAACCCGCAGGCCTGCAAGGACCACCTGGGCCGGTTGCGCGTGGCGGCGGCGACGACCGTGGGCGATGCGGGGTTCGAGCGGTCGGAGGCGCTGATCGACGCGGGGTGCGACCTGATCGTGGTCGACACGGCCCATGGGCACTCCGAGGGTGTTGGCCTGGCCGTCGATCGCATCAAGCGGCTTTCGAACGACGTCCAGGTCGTGGCGGGCAACGTGGCGACGGCCGAGGGAACGCGCGCGCTCATCGGTGCGGGGGCGGATGCGGTCAAGGTCGGCATCGGGCCCGGCTCGATCTGCACGACGCGGATCGTCGCGGGCGTCGGCGTGCCGCAGCTCTCGGCCATCATGGAAAGTGCGGAGGCCGCGGGCGACGTGCCGGTCATCGCCGACGGCGGCATCAAGTTCTCGGGCGACTTCGCCAAGGCGATCGCGGCCGGGGCCTCCTGTGCGATGGTCGGCAGCATGATCGCGGGCACAGACGAGAGCCCCGGCGAAGTGGTGCTCTATCAGGGTCGGTCGTTCAAGTCCTACCGTGGCATGGGTTCACTCGGGGCCATGGCCCGGGGGTCGGCGGATCGCTACTTCCAGAAGGACGCGGCCTCCGACAAGCTCGTTCCCGAGGGGATCGAGGGGCAGGTGCCCTACAAGGGCAGCGCCGGGGCCGTGGTGCACCAGCTCGTGGGCGGCCTGCGCGCGGCGATGGGCTACACCGGATGCGCCAACGTCGAGGAGATGCGCCGGGGCTGCCGTTTCGTGAAGATCACCGGGGCGGGCCTGAAGGAAAGCCATGTCCATGACGTCCAGATTACCCGCGAGAGCCCGAACTACCGGACCTGAGCCGGAGGGCCGTGCGCGATGACCCCCGGAGCCCGCGTTCAGGCGGCCATCGAGGTGCTCGAACGGGTGCTGGGCGGCATGGCGGCCGAGCGCGCGCTGACGACCTGGGCGCGGGCCAGCCGCTTCGCCGGCTCGAAGGACCGCGCCGCCGTGCGGGACCATGTCTTCGACGCCCTGCGCAGGCTGCGCAGCGCCGCCTGGACCGGCGGGCTGGAGCGGATGCCCGTCGAGGGCGACGCGCGGCAGGTTCTGGCCGGCGACCTCGCCCAACGGGGGGCGGATCTCGGGCGGCTCTTTACCGGCGCGGGGCACGCGCCCGCGCCGCTGGACCGGCCGCTTTCCGATAAGGGGCCGATGCCCGGGGTCGTGGCCCTCGATGCGCCCGACTGGATCGTGGCACGGCTGCGCTCCGATCTCGGGGCAGCCGCCGACGCGGCGCTTGCCGCGCTGCGTACCCGCGGGCCGGTTTTCCTGCGTGCGAACCTCGCCCGGACGTCGCCCGCCCGGCTCATCGCCCGCCTGACGGAGGAGGGGATCGCAGCGTACCCCCATCCGATGGTCGAAACGGCCTTGATGCTGGAGGGCGCGCCACGCGGTCTCGCCAGCCTGCCCTCCTTCCGCGATGGCCTTTGGGAATTGCAGGATGCGGGGTCGCAGGCGCTCGTCGCGCATCTGCCGGAGGCACCGGGCGGGCGCGTCCTCGATCTCTGCGCCGGGGGCGGGGGCAAGGCGCTGGCCTATGCCGCGCGGAGCGACGCCGCCGTCTTTGCCCATGATGCGGCCGCCGACCGTATGGCGGACCTGCCCCGTCGCGCCGCCCGCGCCGGGGTCCGGATCGCCTGCCTCGCCGATCCCGAGGCACAGGGGCCTTTCGACGGCGTCATCGCCGACGTGCCCTGTTCGGGCAGCGGCAGCTGGCGCCGCGCGCCCGAGGCCAAGTGGCGGCTCACCGAAGCGCGCCTGGACGAGTTGACCGGCCTGCAGGACGCGATCCTCGACCGCGCGGTGGATCTCGTCCGCCCCGGCGGCTGGATCGGCTACATGACCTGTTCGATTTTTACGATCGAGAACGCGGCCCGCGTCGACGCGGCCCTCACCCGTCATCCGGCCCTTTCGGCCGAGCGGAACTGGGCCTGCCTGCCGGAGGTCGACGGCCCCGATGGCTTCCATCTGACGGTGCTGCGCAAGCGGGGCTAGTGCGAAAAGCGCAATGTGATAGGCTCGTTAACACGACCTTAACGATCCGTTCGCCATACCAGCGTGGATGATTCCATGCGGGGCCCGCACAACTTCGACGAAAGGGAAGCCTTTGGGCGAGACGGCACAGATCCTGCGACAGCTGCGCGTCGGGTCCGCCCTGCTGCTGCTGGGGGCGCTTGCCCTGGGTGGCCTGGCGATCTGGATCGGCGGCGGCGTGCCCGACCGGCTCCTGCTGACCGGGGCTCTTGCGCTCGCCGCCGCCTTCGCGCTCGTCCATCTGTTCGGGGGCTGGATCGCGACGCGCGACGCACGGCGGCTCGGCATCATCATGGAATTCCTCGAACACGATAGCGCGCCGGGCTTCTGCACCAGCGCCGACGGGGTCGTCCTGTCGCAGAACCAGGCCGCGCGCGACCGCTTCGGGGTGCAGAAGGGGGTCACGATGACCCGCGCGCTCGAGCCGCTCTTCGCCAACCCCGATGCGGTCGTCCATCGCCTGCGCCTCTCGGCCGAGGGCGGGGCGTCCGCGCGGGAGGACGTGGTGACGCGGCGAGGCCACCTGCGCGTCGCCGTCCACAGGATCGAGGGCGGGTTCCTCTGGCGGCTCGAGGATCTGGCCGAGCGCCCGCGCCGCACGGCCGACGGCATCGGCCTGCCGATCCTGACCTTCGGGCCGTCGGGGACGATCCTCTTCATGAACGAGGTTCTGCGCGCGGCGGCCGGGCGTCGCGTGACGCGGCTCCGGGATCTCTTCGAGGATCTGCCGCTCGTTCACGGCGGGCTCAATCGGCTTCTGACGAAGGACGGGGCGCAGACGGTCCGCGTGGTCGTCTCTGAGCCGGTGAACGGACGACAGGAGGTCTTCGTGCTTCCGGTGGAGGAGACGCACGAGGACCTGGTCGCGCTCGACACCCTGCCGGTCGCGCTCCTGCGGCTCGACCCGGACGGCACCGTCCTCTTTGCCAACCGCCTCGCACGGGAGCTTCTGCCGGCGATGGTGGACGACGGGGAGAAACGGCTCGCGGCCCTCGTCGAAGGGCTCGGACGCGGCGTGCGCGAATGGGTGAGCGAAGCGGCCGCCGGTCGTGGGCTCTACCGCGCAGAGGTCGTGCGCGTGACCGGGGCCGAGGTCGACACCTATCTCCAGATCACCCTCGGCCGTCCGCTGATCGAGGGAGAGACGGGGCTCATCGCGGTGCTGCACGATGCGACCGAGCTCAAGACGCTCGAGGCGCAGTTCGTCCAGAGCCAGAAGATGCAGGCCATCGGCCAGCTCGCGGGCGGCGTGGCCCATGATTTCAACAACCTGCTCACCGCGATCTCGGGCCATTGCGACCTGCTGATGCTGCGCCACGGGGAGGGCGACGAGGATCACGCCGACCTGACGCAGATCACCCAGAACGCCAACCGGGCCGCCGCGCTCGTCGGGCAACTGCTGGCCTTCTCGCGCAAGCAGACGCTCAAGATGCGACCGATCGA
Source organism: Jannaschia marina (assembly GCF_013404595.1). GTDB lineage: Bacteria > Pseudomonadota > Alphaproteobacteria > Rhodobacterales > Rhodobacteraceae > Jannaschia > Jannaschia marina. The sequence continues at coordinate 294,358 of NZ_JABVAX010000003.1, forward strand.
CCTGCGCGACGCCCTGGGCGATCTCGCGCATCTCCTGAACCGGCTCGTGGGCGACCGGGTGACCCTTCGGCTCGAGCATGATCCGGCGCTCATCCCGATCCGGGGCGACCGTCGGCAACTCGAGCAGGTGATCATGAATCTCGTGGTGAACGCCCGCGACGCGATGCCTGCGGGTGGCGAGATCCTGATTTCGACCGAATGTCGCTACCTCGACCGCCAGATGACGCGCGACCGCGTGTCGGTACCGAGCGGGCAATACGTCGTCATCAGCGTCAAGGACGGGGGCGAGGGCATCCCGGCCGACAATCTGACCCGGATCTTCGAGCCGTTCTTCACCACGAAACGGCCCGGAGAGGGGACGGGCCTCGGGCTTTCGATGGCCTACGGTATCGTAAAGCAGTCCGGCGGCTACATCTTCGCCGACAGCGCGATCGGCGAAGGTACGTGCTTCAGCCTCTATTTCCCCGCGCTTTCAGGTGGGGAGGAGAGCATCGCGGCCGTCGGCCCGGACGAGGCGCTGCGCCCGGCCGGCGACGGTGCGACCCTGCCGCTTCTGCCCGGGGCCCCCGAGGATGACGCCCGACGGCTGACGGTCGACGATGTGCCGCCGCTGCTGGCCCGGGCGGAGAGCGACGCGCCGCCCGCGGAGATGTCCCCGGATGGAGGGCAGGATGACGCGGACGATCCGCTGACGACGGGCAAGGACGTGATGGACCGCGCCCGCACGATAGCCGAGGCCGGGCTGTCCGTTTCGGACGATGCCCAGGCATCCGGTTCGTCCGAGGCCGGGGCCGGAGCGACGGAGGCACCGCCCGACATCGAACCGGAGGCGCGGGAACCAGGCTCCCTTTGCGCCGCGGACCCTCCGGCGAAGCGCGACGAGAGCGTGGCCGAGCCTCTGGAGGCCCCCGTCCGCGAGATGCTCGACGGACTGCTGGAGACGGACGCGGATGCGTCGAGGTCGAGCGCGCCGTCCGATCCGGTCACCGGGGAGGCTCCAGCGGTCGATGACGACGCGATCGCAGCGCTCGTGCAGGAGACCCAGCCCGAGATTGTCGAGGTGGATCCGGAGCCGGATGCGACCGAAGACGCGGATAATCCCTCGGATCGCCGCGTCGTCCTCCTCGTCGAGGACGAGGCTCCGGTCAGGGCCTTCGCCTCCCGTGCGCTGCGACTGCGGGGCTACGACGTTCGCGAGGCCGAGAACGCCGAGGCCGCGCTCGCGCAGCTCGAGGATCGGGAACTCAACGTCGATCTCTTCGTGACCGACGTGATGATGCCCGGGCTCGACGGGCCGAGCTGGGTGCGCGAGGCGATGAAGGCGCGCCCCGATGTTCGCACGATCTTCATGTCGGGCTACACGCAGGATGCGCTCTCCGAGACGAGTGTGCCGGTGCCGAACTCCGTCTTCCTGCCGAAGCCGTTCTCGCTCTCGGACCTCACGCGCACGGTGGAGCGCGCCCTGGACTGACGGGTCTCAAGCGCCCTGCAGGCTTTCCCAGAGGGCGAAGTCGGCCGCCCGGTCCGTGCGAAGCCGTGCCGCGAGAGCCGGCGACAGGTCGGTCGCACCCTCGGGGGAGACGTTGGCCCGCCCGAGCTGGATCTCGCGTTCTAGCCGATCCTCTAGGAACCGGATGAGGCGTGGCTGGTCATCGTGGCGGAAGAGATGATCGACCCCGCCTTCCAGGAAGGTCGCCTGCGATCCGACGCGGGCGAAGGGGGGCGGATCCTCGGAGAGATAGGCCTCCACGAAGGCGTCGAAGCTCATCCCGGCGGTCGAATTCGGCTGGCCATCGAGCCCCGGACGCGCGCGGTAGCGAAACCAGCTGCCGAGCCAGTCGACCGGCTCGCGCATGACGGCCAGCGTTTCGAGCGGCCGGCGGCCCTTCTGCTCGAAGAAGGGCGCAAGCTCCCGCCGATACTTGCGAACCGTACAGTGTTTGAGCCCCGGTGGATTGACGATCGCGGCATCCGCGACCGGGGCCAGCGCCTCCTCCAGCGCGGTCGTGCCCGTCTTGGGAACGGCGAAAACGACCAGCCGGGCCTTCCAGAAGATCAGCATATCTCGCGCAAACCTTTTCGTGTCGCGGGCCTTACGATTTCTTAAGCACCTTCCATCAAGAGTGCTCCAAGTCCATAGGGCTTGCCTTTGTTCTATTTTCGTTCCATATCTGACGAACAGGAACAAGGCGTGAACAACAACCCGATTGCCGCGCAGGCGGCAGCATGCAAGAAGGTCGAAACTCATGGCAACGGCGAACCTACTCGACATGGCTGACAAACGCAGTGCGGACAAGCAGAAGGCCCTCGACAGCGCGCTTGCGCAGATCGAGCGGCAATTCGGCAAGGGCTCGATCATGAAGCTCGGTGGCGAGAACCAGATGCCCGACATCGAGGCGACGTCGACGGGCTCCCTCGGGCTCGACATCGCACTCGGCATCGGTGGCCTGCCGAAGGGGCGTATCGTCGAGATCTACGGTCCCGAATCCTCGGGCAAGACGACGCTGACGCTGCACACCGTCGCCGAGGAGCAGAAGAAGGGCGGTGTCTGCGCCTTCGTCGACGCGGAGCACGCGCTCGACCCGCAATACGCTCGCAAGCTCGGCGTGAACCTCGACGAGCTTCTCATCTCGCAACCCGACACAGGGGAGCAGGCGCTCGAAATCGTCGACACGCTCGTGCGCTCGGGTGCGGTGAGCATGGTCGTCGTCGATTCGGTCGCGGCCCTGACGCCCAAGTCCGAGCTCGAGGGTGACATGGGCGACAGTGCCGTCGGCGTCCACGCCCGCCTGATGAGCCAGGCCATGCGCAAGTTGACGAGCTCGATCGCGCGCTCGAACTGCATGGTGATCTTCATCAACCAGATCCGCATGAAGATTGGCGTGATGTTCGGCTCGCCCGAGACGACGACGGGCGGCAACGCGCTGAAGTTCTACGCCTCCGTGCGCCTCGACATCCGCCGCATCGGCTCGGTCAAGGACCGCGACGAGGTGGTCGGCAACCTGACCAAGGTGAAGGTCGTCAAGAACAAGGTCGCGCCGCCCTTCAAGACCGTCGAATTCGACATCGTCTACGGCGAGGGCATCTCCAAGATGGGCGAGCTTCTGGACCTCGGCGTCAAGGCCGGCGTGGTCGAGAAGTCGGGGGCTTGGTACAGCTACGGCGATGAGCGCATCGGCCAGGGGCGGGAGAATTCCAAGCAGTTCCTGAAGGACAACGCGGCCGTGGCACATGAAATCGAGGACAAGATCCGCGCGGCCCACGGTCTCGATTTCGATGGCGCGGAGGCCGACGACGACGCCTTTCTGGAAGAATAGGCATCGATGACAGATCGGCAGACCGGAAAGGCCGCCCGCGTGGGGCGGCCTTTTCATTTTGGAGACCCCGGGATCGGCTTGTCGCCACCGGGGCGCGCGGCTAGGACGGAAAGACGCCCGCGAAGAGGACCATCATGGCCAGTTTGAACGACATCCGAAGCACTTTCCTCGACTACTTCGCTCGCAACGGGCACGCGGCCGTCGACAGCTCTCCGCTCGTGCCGCGCAACGACCCGACGCTGATGTTCGTCAACTCGGGCATGGTACAGTTCAAGAATGTCTTCACCGGTGTCGAGACGCGTGACTACGTCCGCGCGACCACCAGCCAGAAATGCGTGCGGGCCGGCGGCAAGCACAACGACCTCGACAACGTCGGCTATACCGCGCGCCACCATACGTTTTTCGAGATGCTGGGCAATTTCAGCTTCGGCGACTACTTCAAGGCCGAAGCGATCCCCTTCGCCTGGGAACTTCTGACCAAGCATTTCGGTATCGACCCGAACCGCCTTCTCGTCACCGTCTACCACACCGACGACGAGGCCGCGGCGATCTGGAAGAAGGTCGCCGGCCTGCCCGACGAACGGATCATCCGCATCGCCTCGGACGACAACTTCTGGCGCATGGGTCCGACCGGCCCCTGCGGGCCGTGCACCGAAATCTTCTACGACCATGGCGATCACATCCCCGGTGGTCCTCCGGGCAGCCCAGACGAGGACGGCGATCGCTTTATCGAGATCTGGAACATCGTCTTCATGCAGAACGAGCAGTTGGAGGACGGCTCGATGCGGCCGCTCGATCAGCAGTCGATCGACACGGGCATGGGGCTCGAGCGGATCGGCGCGCTCCTGCAGGGCAAGCACGACAATTACGACACCGACCTCATGCGCGCGCTGATCGAGGCCTCGGCGAACGCGACCTCGACCGACCCGGACGGGCCGCAGAACGTGCATCATCGGGTGATCGCCGATCACCTGCGCTCGACGTCCTTCCTGATCGCCGATGGGGTTATGCCCTCGAACGAAGGGCGGGGGTACGTGCTGCGCCGGATCATGCGCCGCGCGATGCGCCATGCGCACCAGGCGGGAGCGAAGGACCCGCTTATGCATCGGCTCGTCCCCGCGCTCGTGGCGCAGATGGGGCAGCACTATCCGGAGCTCGGCCGGGCACAGGCGCTCGTGGAGGAGACGCTGCGCGGCGAGGAGGAGCGGTTCCGCACGACGCTCGACCGCGGGCTCCGGCTGCTCGAGGATGAAGTCGGCAGGCTGCCCGACGGTGGCACGCTCGGCGGCGAGACGGCCTTCAAGCTCTACGACACCTACGGGTTTCCGCTCGACCTGACGCAGGATGCGCTGCGCGAGAAGGGGCTGGGCGTCGACACCGACGGCTTCGACGCGGCGATGGCCGAGCAGAAGGCGCGCGCGCGGGCCGCCTGGGCCGGCTCCGGCGAGCAGGCGGATGCCGCGATCTGGTTCGACCTGGCCGAAGAGCATGGAACGACGGAATTCCTTGGCTACGACAGCTGCGGTGCGGAGGGTCAGATCAATGCGCTCGTCGTCGACGGGGCCGCGACCGGTGATGCCACGGGCAAGGTCACGGTCGTCGTCAACCAGACGCCGTTCTATGCCGAGGCCGGGGGTCAGGTCGGCGACACGGGGATGATCGTCACCGAGACCGGGCGCGCGCGCGTCACCGACACGCGGAAGGTGGCCGATGTCTTCCTGCATATCGCCGAGGTCGAAGAGGGCAACCTGCAGGTCGGGCAGGCTGCGCAACTCGTCGTGGATGAGGCGCGACGACAGACGATCCGCGCGAACCACTCGGCGACGCACCTCTTGAACGAGGCCCTGCGCGGTGCGCTTGGCGATCATGTCGTCCAGCGCGGGTCGCTCAATGCGCCTGACCGGTTGCGGTTCGATTTCAGTCACGGCGAGGCGCTGAACCTCGATCAGCTTTCGGCCGTGGAAGCGGAGGTGAACAGGCACATCCGCATGAACGGCGCGGTTTCGACCCGGATCATGGCCCCGGACGATGCGCGTGACCTGGGCGCGCAGGCGCTCTTTGGCGAGAAGTACGGCGATGAGGTGCGTGTCGTGTCGATGGGGCAGGCGCAGGGCTCCGGCAAGGGGACCGACGGCCAAACCTATTCCATCGAGCTTTGCGGCGGGACCCACGTGAGCCGTCTGGGCGAGATCGGGGCCTTCGTCACGCTCGGCGACGCGGCCATTTCATCGGGCGTGCGTCGGATCGAGGCACTGACGGGGCAGGCGGCGATGGACTACCTGCGCGCGCAGGACCATCGGGTCGCGGAACTCGCCAACCTCTTCAAGGCGCAGGCCGACGAGGTGACGGATCGGGTGAAGGTCCTTCTGGACGAGCGCAAGAAGATGCAGGCCGAGATCGCGGGGCTGCGCCGTGAGCTTGCCATAGGTGCGGGCGCGGAAGCGCAGGATATCAACGGGATGCAGGTCGTTCTTCAGGTGATTTCCGGCGTTTCCGGGAAGGACCTCGGGCCGATGATCGATGCGCAGAAGGCAACGCTCGGCTCGGGCGTGATCGTCTTCGTCGCCGACACGGGTGCGAAGCCCGCGGTGGCGGCGGGGGTCACCAAGGATCTGAGCGAGCGTGTGTCGGCGGTCGACCTCGTCAAGGCGGCGGTCGAAGCGCTCGGCGGGCGTGGCGGCGGCGGTCGGCCGGAAATGGCGCAGGGTGGCGGTGCGGACATCGCGCAGGCCGATGCGGCGCTGGATGCAGCGAAGGCCGTGATTGCGGCGGCCTGAGCGCCCAATCGGCCGGGCGCGTCAGTGCCCGGCGGTGTTCGAAAAGACCTGCATGACCACGATGCCCGCGATGATGAGCGCCATGCCCACGATCGCGGGCAGGTCGAGCCGTTGATCGAACGCGACCCAGCCGATGCTCGCGATCAGAACGATCCCGAGGCCGGACCAGATCGCGTAAGTCACGCCGACGGGCACGACCTTGAGTACCAGCGACAGTAGGAAGAGCGCCGAGAAGAAGCAGGCGAGGCAGAGGAGCGAGGGCCAGAGGCGGGTGAAGCCTTCGGAGGTCTTGAGCGCGGTCGTGCCTACGGTTTCGAAGGCGATGGCGAGGATCAGGTAAAGCCAGTGCATCAGCGTCCCACGTAGCGGTCGCGGCGGTGGTTCACCGCGATGATGAGATTGACGGCCACCGCGCCCAGAAGCGAGGCGGCCACGAGCCATGGGTCGAGCACTGCGAAGGCAACCAGGAAGAGGATAGCGTCGAAGCCGAGCTGGACCCACCCGGCCTGGATGCCGAAGCGTTCCTGTACCCAGAGGGCGAGGATGCCGATCCCGCCGAGCGACGCCCCGTGGCGGAAGATGACGATCAGGCCCATGCCGATCACCGCACCCGAGAGCGCGGAGGCGGCCCAGGGGTTCAGCGTCTCGAAGACGACGAACTGCGGCAGGACTTGCGACAGGAGCGACAACATCGTCACAGCGATCACCGTCTTGACGACGAAGCGCGGGCCGAGGCGGAGCCAGCCGAGCACGTAGAACGGCAGGTTCAGAAGGAAGAACCACGTGCCGAAGGACCAGCCGCCGACGTAAGAGAGAAGCACCGCCGCTCCCGCCGTCTGCCCGGTGACGAGGCCGGCCGCGGTCAGGAACTGCACCCCGAGCGCGCAGAGGAGCGTGCCCAGCACGAAGGCCTGCGCATCCTCGAGCAGCGTGTGCCTGAGGGGCGACGGACGATGGGGCTCACGGGAGTCGGGGGGCGGTGAACTGCGCGGCATAGGGCAGGGGTAGGGCGCGGCCTTGCCCCTGTCCATGCGAAAGGGGCGCGGGATGCGCCCCTTTTGCTGTCGTTGCGATGGTCGGAGGAGGCCCCCGACCCGGTCTCAGCCCGCGAGGGCGGCGTTCAGGTTCTCGTCGATCTTCTCGAGGAAGCCCATCGTGGTTAGCCACTTCTGGTCCGGCCCGACGAGGAGCGCGAGGTCCTTCGTCATGTGACCCGATTCGACGGTGTCGACGATGACCTTCTCGAGCGTTTCCGCGAAGTTCATCAGCGGCGCGTTGTCGTCGAGCTTGGCGCGGTGCTTCAGGCCGCCCGTCCAGGCGAAGATCGAGGCGATCGAGTTGGTCGAGGTCTCCTTGCCGGCCTGGTGCTGGCGGTAGTGGCGGGTGACGGTGCCGTGAGCGGCCTCGGCCTCGACGATCTTGCCGTCGGGCGTCATCAGCTGCGAGGTCATCAGGCCGAGCGAGCCGAAGCCCTGCGCGACGGTGTCGGACTGCACGTCGCCGTCGTAGTTCTTGCAGGCCCAGACGTAGCCGCCGGACCACTTCATCGCCGAGGCGACCATGTCGTCGATCAGGCGGTGCTCGTAGTGGATGCCGGCTTCCTCGAACTTGGCCTTGAATTCCTCGTCGTAGACCTTCTGGAAGAGGATCATGAACTGGCCATCGTATTGCTTGAGGATGGTGTTCTTGGTCGAGAGGTAGACGGGGTAGCCGCGCTTGAGGCCGTAGTTGAAGGACGCGCGGGCGAAGTCGATGATCGACTGGTCGAGGTTGTACATCGACATGAAGACGCCCGACGACGGCGCGTCGAACACCTCGTGCTCCTCGACGGTGCCGTCCTCGCCCACGAACTTCATCGAGAGCTTACCCTTGCCCGGGAACTTGATGTCGGTGGCGCGATACTGGTCGCCGAAGGCGTGGCGGCCGATGACGATGGGCTGGGTCCAGCCGGGCACGAGACGCGGCACGTTCGAGCAGATGATCGGCTCGCGGAAGACGACGCCGCCCAGGATGTTGCGGATCGTTCCGTTCGGGCTGCGCCACATCTTCTTGAGGCCGAACTCCTCGACCCTGCCCTCGTCGGGCGTTATCGTGGCGCATTTCACGCCGACGCCGATCTCCTTGATCTTCTCGGCCGCGTCGATCGTGATCTGGTCGTTCGTCTCGTCGCGGGCCTCGATGCCGAGGTCATAGTAGAGCAGGTCGACGTCGAGATAGGGCAGGATCAGCTTGTCCTTGATGAACTGCCAGATGATGCGGGTCATCTCGTCGCCGTCGAGCTCGACGACGGGGTTTTCGACTTTGATCTTCGTCACGGGGAGGGCCTCCGATGGGTCGCTTGCGTTCGCGCGCCTCCTAGCAGGGTCGGACGCCGGGCGCTAGATGGTATGCCGTTGCATACCGCATTCCCCCGCGGGTCGGCCCGGTGCCGGGCGCACCGGGCCTCGCCCGCCCATGGTGGAAGCATGGTTGGGGCCTTTCGCCGACGACTGCCTCTGGCCGCCGGCCCCGGGACATCCGGGTACTCGTTAACGCCGGGGTCCCATGAGTCCCCGTACCTCTTAACACCCATAGTCACGGGCCGGGGCGGCGCAGAGTTTCAGAAATGCCGGGACTTTCTTTGCGGTCAGCGGAAGAAGGCCGCGATCCGCGGGCTGAGCCAGGCCCAGAGCGCGGGCGCGCCACGGGCGATCTTCGGGCCGATGCGGGCGCGGAACATGTCTTCGGTGACGTCGTAGTCGACCCAGGAGCCGCCGCCATTCGCAAGGTTGAGGTTCGGCGGCTGGAACCTGTCGAGCGACTTGGCGAAACGGGCGTCGGGGCTCTCGTTCGCCTCGAACTCGTCCCAGAGGGCGCGGAAGGAGGCGGCCTGGTCGTCGGGCAGCAGTCCGAACAGCCGGTCGGCGGCGGCCAGTTCGTCGGCCTCCTGGCCCGAGGTGTCGCCGAAGACCGGCATGTCGCCCGCGTCGATCTCCACGATGTCGTGCAGCAGGAGCATCCGGATGACCCGGTCGATCGACACGCCCGGGGGCGCATGCGGCGCGAGGGTCAGCGCGAAGAGCGCGACGTGCCAGCTGTGCTCGGCGCTGTTCTCGAAGCGGGATCCATCCGTAAGGCGGGTGGCTCGGGTGACGGATTTCAGCCGGTCGGCCTCCATCAGGAAGGCCATCTGCCGGTCGAGGTCGCCTGCCGTGTCGCTCACCCGCCCTCCGCCGGCTTGGCGAACTCCGCGATCCGGCGCTGGAGTTGCGCGCGTGCGCGGATGGCGGCGCGCTGCACGCGGACGGAGGTGATGAAGGCCTCCTGCAGCGTCTGGGAGCTATCGCCGAGGGACGTCGCCATCATGCGGATGATGTCCTCGTCCCCCGTCGCCTCGACGTGCTTGATGACATCCGCCGCCAGCTTGTCGGCCAGTTGCTCCGCCAGTCTGCTCATGGCGGCCCCCTAGCGCGTCGTCTCGGTCAGGCGGCGCGAGACATAGCCCTGCACGCTCTCGATCATCGGGTCCATGTGCGGATCCTCGAAGAAGTGGCCGGCCCCCTCCATCTCCTCGTGGGTGATGGTGATGCCCTTCTGTTCGTGCAGCTTGCCCACGAGCGTGCGGGTATCGGCCGGGGGGGCCACGCGGTCGTTCGCGCCGTTGATGATGAGGCCCGAGGAGGGGCAGGGCGCGAGGAAGCTGAAATCATAGCGGTCTGCGGGCGGCGAGACCGAGATGAACCCCGTGATCTCGGGCCGCCGCATCAGAAGCTGCATCCCGATCCAGGCCCCGAAGGAGAAACCGGCGACCCAACAGTGCTTGGCGTTCGGGTTCATCGCCTGCAGGTAGTCGAGCGCCGAGGCGGCATCGGAAAGCTCGCCCACGCCCTGATCGTATTCGCCCTGGCTTCGCCCGACGCCGCGGAAGTTGAAGCGCAGCACCGTGAAGCCCAGATTGTGGAAGGCATAGTGCAGGTTGTAGACGACGCGGTTGTTCATCGTGCCGCCGAACTGCGGATGCGGATGCAGGATGATCGCGATCGGCGCGTCCTTGAGCTTCTGCGGGTGATAGCGTCCCTCGAGACGGCCTTCGGGTCCGGGGAAGATCACTTCGGGCATCGGTGTTCCTTTGTCGCGTCGGTTGACGGAAGCCGGGCGGCGGGGATAAATCCGCCAATTCCGGCCCCGTGCGGGCTTCTAACGCAGGTAAGCGACGGGGCCTGCATCGTCAATCAGGCGTGGGCCGCCGGGGAGGGCTGCCATGAAGTTGAGTACCAAGGGACGCTACGCGATGGTCGCGCTCGTCGATCTGGCGCAGCGGGAGGCGGGGACGACGACCTCGCTCGGAGAGATTTCGCGGCGACAGGACATCTCGCTGCCTTATCTGGAGCAGCTTTTCGTCAAGCTGCGACGGGCGGGGCTCGTCGAGTCGATCCGCGGTCCGGGCGGCGGCTACCGGCTGGCGCGGTCGGCCTCGGACATTCGGGTGTCGGACGTGCTGGAAGCCGTGGACGAGACGGTCTCAGCCATGCAGCCGGGGGCGGGCGCGTCGGGCGGTCTCTCGGGCAGCCGCGCACAGTCGATGACGAACCGCCTCTGGGAGTCGCTCTCGGCCCATGTCTACGTCTTCCTACACCAGACCCGGCTGTCGGACGTCGTCGGCAACGACCTGACGCCCTGTCCGGCGGTGCCCTCGCTCTTCGAGGTGGTCGACGAATGAGCCGAACGGCGTGAGGGACCGCGTCTATCTCGACTGGAACGCGACGGCCCCGCTGCGACCCGAGGCGCGCGATGCCATGATCGCGGCGATGGAGATCGTCGGCAACCCGTCCTCCGTGCACGCCGAGGGGCGGGCGGCGACGGGCCTGATCGAGGCTGCGCGGGCGGAGGTAGCGGCGGCGCTCGGGGCGTCCGGGTCGGACGTCGTCTTCGTGTCGGGGGCGACCGAGGCGGCCGCCCTCGCGCTCGCCGGGCGGGAGCTCGCCACGGCCCCCGTCGAGCACGAGGCGGTGGCCGCCTGGGGCGATGGCAGCCTGCCCGTCGATGGCGCAGGGCAGGTGGCGGTCGCGGATCCGCCCGGATCTGCCCTGCAGGCGGCGAACTCGGAAACCGGCGTGTTGCAGGATCTGCCGCCCGGCCTCGCCGTCAGCGACATGACGCAGGCCTTCGGGAAGGTGCCGCTCGCCTTCGACTGGTCAGGCATCGACATGGCGCTCGTCTCGGCGCACAAGCTGGGCGGGCCGAAGGGTATCGGCGCCCTGGTTATCCGCCGGGGGCTCGACGTCGCCGCGCAGATCCGGGGCGGCGGGCAGGAGATGGGCCGGCGCTCGGGCACCGAGAACCTTCTCGGGATCGCCGGATTCGCCGCCGCGGCCCGCGCCGCGGTGCACGACATCGAGAGCGGCGCGTGGGAGCGGGTCGCAAAACTTAGAACTTTTCTAGAAACAACTCTTGAGAGCGCCGCCGACCCGACTATTTTAGTCGGAAAGGAATCGAAGCGCCTGCCGAACACCTCCTGCCTCGTCACGCCGGGCTGGAAGGGCGAGACACAGGTGATGGCGCTGGACCTGGCCGGTTTCGCGGTGAGCGCGGGTTCGGCCTGTTCCTCGGGCAAGGTGCGCGAGAGCGCCGTCTTGCGCGCGATGGGATACGGGCCGGGCGAGGCCGATTGCGCGATCCGCGTAAGCCTCGGCCCGGAGACGACAGAGGAGCAGGTGGTGCGGTTCGTGGAAACCTTTCGCCGCCTCAGAGACAGGAGACGCAAATGACGGCTTTGGACGACGTGCAGGTCAAGGACGGGGTCGATCAGGAGACCGTCGACGCGGTGAAATCGCTCTCGGGCACCTATAAGCACGGGTGGAACACCGAGATCGAGATGGAGTTCGCGCCGAAGGGCCTCACCGAGGAGATCGTGCGCCTCATCTCCGAGAAGAACGACGAGCCCGAGTGGATGCTCGAATGGCGGCTCGATGCCTACCGCCGCTGGGTCAAGCTGGAAGAGCCGACCTGGGCCATGGTCGACTACCCCGAGATCGACTTCCAGGATCAGTACTACTACGCCCGGCCGAAGAGCATGGCCGAGAAGCCGAAGTCCCTCGACGAGGTAGATCCGAAACTCCTCGAAACCTACAACAAGCTGGGCATTCCGCTGAAGGAGCAGGCCATCCTCGCCGGCGTCGAACCCGCTCCCGAGGATCGCAAGGTCGCCGTCGACGCCGTCTTCGACAGCGTCTCTGTGGGCACGACCTTCAAGGCGGAGCTGGCCAAGGCGGGCGTCATCTTCTGCTCCATCTCCGAGGCCATCAAGGACCACCCGGAGCTGGTGAAGAAGTACCTCGGCTCGGTCATCCCGGCCTCCGACAACTACTACGCCACGCTGAACGCCGCCGTCTTCTCCGACGGATCCTTCGTCTACATTCCGAAGGGCGTCCGCTGCCCGATGGAGCTTTCGACGTACTTCCGGATCAACGCCGAGAACACCGGCCAGTTCGAGCGCACGCTCATCATCGCGGACGAGGGGGCCTACGTCAGCTATCTCGAAGGTTGCACCGCGCCGCAGCGCGACACCGCGCAGCTGCACGCCGCCTGCGTTGAGCTCGTGCTGCTCGACGATGCGGAGATCAAGTATTCCACCGTCCAGAACTGGTTCCCCGGCGACGAGGAGGGCAAGGGCGGCATCTACAACTTCGTCACCAAGCGCGCCGACTGCCGCGGTGCCCGGTCGAAGGTGATGTGGACGCAGGTGGAGACGGGCTCGGCCGTGACGTGGAAGTACCCGTCCTGCATCCTGCGGGGCGACGACAGCCAGGGCGAGTTCTATTCCATCGCCATCGCCAACAACTATCAGCAGGCCGATACCGGCACGAAGATGGTGCATCTGGGCAAGAACACGAAGTCGCGGATCGTCTCCAAGGGGATCAGCGCGGGGAAGGCGCAGAACACCTATCGCGGCCTCGTCTCGATGCACCCGAAGGCGAAGAACTCGCGGAACTACACCCAGTGCGACAGCCTTCTGATCGGCGACACCTGCGGGGCGCATACGGTCCCCTACATCGAGGTCAAGAACAACTCCTCCCGCGTGGAGCACGAGGCGACGACCTCCAAGGTGGACGACGACCAGCTCTTCTACTGCCGCTCCCGCGGCATGGACGAGGAGGAGGCCGTGGCTCTCGTCGTCAACGGCTTCTGCAAGGAGGTGCTGCAGGCCCTTCCGATGGAATTCGCCATGGAGGCGCAGCAGCTCGTGGCGATCTCGCTCGAGGGGAGCGTGGGTTGAACGGCGGAGGTTCCGGCGCGGAATTGCATGGTACTCTTGGCGGCAAGGGGACCGGAAATGCGACCTCCGGTGCCTTTGAGGCCGTCGCTGGCGGGACGCTTGCAGGCGGAGCGCTCTGGGCTCTTTCTCCCGCTCCTGTCTGGCTATGCCTCGTCTGCGCTTTGTGTGTCGGCATCGTGGTCGGTTATGTAATTTCGTGGCGCAAGACAGTCGCCAAGGCCCGAGCGAACGATGAATATCGGCTGATGATCGAGGCAGAGACACAGGCGAAGCTGGACGCCGCCAAGGCGTCGGGCGCGTTCGATCGCTTCGACAAGAAATGAACACCGCGCCGCAAGGCGTTGAGAGGAAATGGAAATGCTGAACATCAAGAACCTTCACGTGAAGCTCGAGGAAGAGGATAAGGCGATCCTCAAGGGCGTCGACCTGACCGTCGAGGCGGGCAAGGTCCATGCGATCATGGGTCCGAACGGATCGGGCAAGTCGACGCTCTCCTATGTGCTCTCGGGCCGCGACGGCTACGAGGTGACCGACGGCTCCGCCGAGCTCGAGGGCGAGGATCTTCTGGACATGGAGCCCGAGGAGCGGGCGGCCGCCGGTCTCTTCCTCGCCTTCCAGTACCCCGTCGAGATCCCCGGTGTGGGCAACATGACGTTCCTGCGCACGGCGGTGAACGCACAGCGCAAGGCGCGCGGCGAGGAGGAGCTGTCGGCGGGCGACTTCCTCAAGGTGATCCGCGCCAAGGCGAAGGACCTCAAGATCGACGCCGACATGCTCAAGCGCCCCGTCAACGTGGGCTTCTCGGGTGGTGAGAAGAAGCGCAACGAGATCCTGCAGATGGCGATGCTGGAGCCGCGCATGTGCGTCCTCGACGAGACCGACTCGGGTCTCGACGTCGACGCGATGAAGCTCGTCTCCGAAGGCGTGAACGCGCTTCGCGATGCGGGCCGGGGCTTCCTCGTCATCACGCATTACCAGCGGCTTCTCGACCACATCAAACCCGACGTCGTGCACATCATGGCTGATGGCCGCATCGTGAAGACGGGTGGCCCGGAGCTAGCCCTCGAGGTCGAGAAGAACGGCTACGGCGACCTGCTGGAGAGCGCATGATGGCGGCCGATCCGAAAACGCAGGCAACCGAAGCCCGCATCGCGGCGCTGACGCTGCCCGAGGGCAACGGCTGGCTCGCCAAGGCGCGGCAGGATGCGCTCGGTCGGCTGCAGGCCACCGGGTTGCCCTCGCGGCGCGACGAATACTGGCGCTACACCAAGCCCGCGAAACTGGTGCAGCCGGAGCCGGCACTGTCCGTGCCCGCGGCCGGTGAAGACCCTTTCGCCGGGGTCGACGCGCATGTGATCACCATCGAGGACGGTGTGATCACGCTGCCCGGGGCCATCGAAGGCCTTGAGATCGCGACGCTGGCGAATGCGGCAACCGCCGATATCCACTGGGCGCGCGACCTCTACGGCGCGCTCGAAGCGGCGGGCAGCGGCCCGGTGGCGCGGCCGATGGCCATGCTCAACACGGCCTTCGCGACCGACGGCCTGCTGATCCACGTCACCGGCGCGGTCGATCGTCCCGTCCACCTGCGGACGACGGGAGCGAGCGACCCGATCCTGCACCACGTCGTCAAGGTCGAGCGCGGTGCCACGCTCACGCTGCTCGAGTCGGGCAACATCGGCGCGCGGAGCAACATCGCGACCGAGGTCGAACTGGCCGACGGTGCGGGCTTCCATCATCTGCGGGTGCAGGGGCCAGAGCCGGCGTTGCATGTCAACACCCACATCTTCGCCCGGCTCGGCGCGGAGGCGACCTTCCGGTCGTTCACGCTGGCCGCGCATGGCGAACTGACGCGCAACGAGGCCGTGATCGAGCTGACCGGCGACGATGCCACCGCCACGATCGGCGGCGCGGCCTTCGGTGCGGGCAACTTCCATCACGACGACACGGTGTTCATCACCCACGACGCGGTGAACTGCGAGAGCCGGCAGGTCTTCAAGAAGGTGCTGCGCGACGGTGCGACCGGGGTTTTCCAGGGCAAGATCCTTGTGAAGGAAGGCGCGCAGAAGACCGACGGCTACCAGATTTCGCAGTCGCTTCTCCTCGATGAGGATGCGCAGTTCCTGGCGAAGCCTGAGCTCGAGATCTATGCGGACGACGTGGCCTGTTCGCACGGGTCGACCACGGGCGCGATTGACGAGACGGCGCTGTTCTACCTGCGCTCCCGCGGGGTGCCGAAGCGGCGTGCGGTGGACATGCTGGTACTGTCCTTCCTGGCCGAGGCCGTCGAGGAGATCGCCGACGAAGACCTTCGGGAGCATGTGACGGAGCTGCTTGCCGACTGGCTGGCGCGCGGCTGACATGTCGGTCACGACCGACATCTTCCGTGCCTGGTGGCGGCCGCGCGCCGTCATGCAGCGCCGCTTTGCCCAAGGGCCGGACGAGAAGATCGCCTTCGTCTACCTGGCGGCCTTCTCGGTTCTGGGCTTCGCGGCGCAGATCCCGGGCCTCGTGCGCACATCGCGGCAGGCCGATCCCGCCTTCGAAGCGGAGATCGTGTCAGAGGCGGCACGGGTCGGCGTGGCGATCCCGCAGGACCTGACCGACGCGAAGTTCGAGGTGCTGTTCTCGGGCGCGGTCATGGCCTGGATCTTCGTGGTGCCGCTATTCCTCTACGTCGTCGCCTTCCTTGCGCGACTGGTCGGCAACCTCTTCGGCGGTCGGGGCACGGGGTTGCGCTCGCGCGTGGCCCTCTTCTGGTCGTCGCTTGCGGTCACGCCGGCGCTTCTGCTCCTCGGGCTGACGACCGGGTTCGTCGGCGCGGGGCCGGCGCAGGCGATCGTGGCGACGGTCACGCTCTGCGGGTTCATCTGGATCTGGCTCAATTCCCTCTACGTGGCGGAGATGCCGAATGTTTGACGTCGAAGCGATCCGCGCCCAGTTTCCCATCCTCTCGCGGGAGGTGAACGGCAAGCCGCTCTGCTACCTCGACAACGGGGCCTCCGCGCAGAAGCCGCAGGTCGTGCTCGACACGATCCAGCGGGCCTATGGTCATGAATATGCGAATGTCCACAGGGGTTTGCATACGCTCTCGACCATTTCGACCGAGAACTACGAGGCGACCCGCGGGACCATCGCGCGGTTCCTGAATGCGCCGTCGGAGGATCACATCGTCTTCACGTCCGGAACGACGGAGGCGATGAACCTCGTCAGCTATGCCTGGGCTATGCCGCGGATGCAGGCGGGGGACGAGATCGTCCTGTCGATCATGGAGCATCACGCCAACATCGTGCCCTGGCATTTCCTGCGCGAGCGGATGGGCGTCAAACTGGTCTGGGTGGAGACCGACGTGAACGGTGACCTCGATCCGCAGGCCGTGCTCGACGCCGTGACGGAGCGCACGAAACTGATCGCGATTACCCACGTTTCCAACGTCTTGGGAACCGTTGTTGATGTAAAGTCGATCTGCGCCGGTGCGCGTACCAGAGGGGTTCCGGTGTGCGTCGATGGCTCGCAGGCGGCGGTCCATATGCCGGTTGATGTGGCTGACATCGGCTGTGACTTCTACGCTATTACCGGGCATAAGCTATACGGACCAAGCGGTTCCGGGGCGATCTTCATTCATCCGGATCGGCAGGCGGAGATGCGCCCCTTTATCGGTGGCGGTGACATGATCCGGGACGTTCACCGCGACGAGGTGACGTGGAACGACCCGCCCCACAAGTTCGAAGCCGGCACGCCCGGCATCGTTCAAACCATCGGGCTCGGCGCGGCGCTCGAGTGGATGATGAACGTCGGGATGGAGAACATCCGCGACCACGAAGCCGATCTGACGGCCTATGCGCGCACCCGGCTGGACGGCCTCAACTGGCTGAACGTGCAGGGGAAATCACGGGACAAGGCGGCGATCTTCAGCTTCACGATCGAGGGCGCGGGCCATCCGCACGACATCTCGACCGTGCTCGACAAGAAGGGGATCGCGGTGCGCGCGGGGCAGCATTGCGCGCAGCCGCTGATGGAGCACATGGGCATCAACGCCACCTGCCGGGCGAGTTTCGGCGTCTACAATACCCGCGCCGAGGTCGACAAACTGGTCGAGGGGCTGGAGCTCTGCCACGAGCTCTTTGCCTGATTTGAACGTTTTGTACGCTGCCCGGACCCTCGATCGTCCGTTTTGTACGAAACGCGTCAGGTGAAATCCGCCAGCGTCGCGCCGGTGATCCGGTGGAGGACCCGCGGGTCGATCGGAAAGACGTGACGGGGCGTGCCGGCGGCGGCCCAGACGGTCTCGAAGTCGAGGAGCCGCGGATCCATCCAGACGGGCGAGGGCGTCAGGTGACCAATCGGTGCGACCCCGCCGATGGCGAAACCGGTCACCCGCCGCACGACACCCGCGTCGGCACGGGTCAGGTCCGTGCCGGCCAGCGCCGAGGCACGGGCCGCGTCGACCTGATTGCCGCCGGCGGTCAGGAACAGGGCGCAGCCGTCGCCCGCGCCGAAGATGATGGATTTCGCGATCTGGTCGAGGGCGCAACCGACGGAGGCCGCGGCCTCGGCGGCGGTGCGGCAATCTCCGAGCTCGCGCGGTGTCGTCTCGATGCCGGCCTCGGCGAGAGCGCGGGTGACACGTTTCAGGCTCTTGCTCATGGGGTCGTCGTGCCCGTTGACGCCGGTGGCTGCAAGGGGTGAGGTCGACCCATGTTCCGCAGCCGCATCACCCGCCCGCCGATCGCCTTCGACCCGGAGGCGGGCCATACGGCGGTCCGGTCGGTGGCCCCGCCGGCGGATGCGGCGGACCTCGTCGCCGGGGCGGCCGGATGCAGTCCGTTCCTCGGCGGGTTGATGACACGGGAGCGGGACTGGCTCGCCGGCGTGTGGGACAGGGAGCCGGAGCGGAGTCTTCGGGAATTGCTCGACGGTGTCGCCGCGATCGAGGGCGATCCGAAGGTCGAACTCAGGCGCGCGAAGCGGCGGGCGGCGCTCCTGGTCGGTCTGGCCGAGATCGGCGGCGTCTGGCCGGTGATGGAGGCGACCGCCGCCTGGACGGAGTTCGCCGATGCGGTGCTGCAACGGGCGCTCGACTGGGGCCTGGCCCGTCACGGCAGGGCACCGGTCGCGGGCGACGGCGGGCTCGTCGCGCTCGCCATGGGCAAGATGGGGGCCCATGAGCTCAACTATTCGAGCGACATCGACCTCGTCCTCCTGTTCGACGAAAGCCGATATGACCCCGGAGACTACGGCCAGGCGCGCGCGGCGCTCCTGAAGGTGGCGCGCACGGCGATGGCGGCGCTTTCGGACATCACCGGCGAGGGCTACGTCTTCCGCACCGACCTGCGGCTGCGCCCCGATCCGGGGTCGACGCCCATCGTGATGAGCATGGAGGCGGCGGAGCGCTACTACGAGGCGATGGGGCGGACTTGGGAGCGGGCCGCCTGGATCAAGGCGCGGGCGGCCGCGGGCGACGTGGCGGCGGGGGTGGGGTTCCTCGGTCGGCTCGCGCCCTTCGTCTGGCGGCGGCACCTCGATTTCGCGGTGGTGGAGGAGGCTTTCGACATGCGCCGGCGCATCCGCGACCACAAGGGGCTTGCCGGGGCCTGGGACGTGCCGGGCCACGATCTGAAGCTGGGGCAGGGCGGCATCCGGGAGATCGAGTTCCTGACCCAGACGCAGCAGATCATCGCCGGCGGACGCGACGCCACGCTGCGCGTGCGCGGCACGCTCAAAGGGCTCGACCGGCTGGTCGATGCGGGCTGGGTCGCGGGCGCGGACCGGGGCGTTCTGGCGCGGGAGTACCGCCATCTGCGGTCGGTCGAGCATCGGGTGCAGATGGTGCAGGACGCGCAGACGCATCGGTTGCCGAAGGATGCGGAGGGGCTGCGCCGGATCGCCTGCTTCATGGGCGAAGCCGATGGTGGGGCCTTCGTCGACGACCTGCGGGAGCGGATGCGCGCGGTCGAGGCAATCACCGATCCGTCCTTCCGGCCGCCGGAGACGGCGCAGGCCGCTACCGAGATCACTGGCGCTGCGGCGGTGACGGACCGCTGGGCATCCTACCCGGCGCTCCGCACGGGGCGCGCGCGGGAGATCTTCGCGCGGCTGCGGCCCGGTCTCCTCGCGGCGCTGGCGCGTGCGGCGCGGCCGGAGGAGGCGCTTGCGGCCTTCGACGGGTTCCTGCGCGGGCTGCCGGCGGGCGTGCAGGTCTTCTCGCTCTTCGAGGCGAACCCGAAGCTCGTGGAGCTTCTGGCCGACATCTGCGCGACGGCCCCCGATCTCGCCGCCTATCTGTCGCGCAACGCCGGCGTGTTCGATGCGGTCATCGGCGGGGATTTCTTCGCGCCGCTGCCCTCCGTCTGGCCGTTGCCGCGTGTGACGGGCGATTTCGAGATGCATCTGGGCGTGTTGCGTCGCTGGCACCGGGAGGCGCATTTTCGCGTCGGGGTCCATCTCCTGCGCGGTCTGGTCGGGCCGGACGAGGCGGGCGCGGCCTATGCCGGGCTTGCGCGCGCGGTGCTGACGGCGGCCTGGGTCGCCGCGGAGCACGAGACGGTGCGGCGATACGGGCTGGTGCCCGGGCTGCGGCTCGCGGGGCTCGGGATGGGTTCGCTCGGGGCGGGGAGTCTGACCGCGCGGTCCGATCTCGATCTCGTCGTACTGCACGACGGAGCGGAGCCGGGGGCTGCGTCGGACGGGCGGCGCAGCCTCGGCGCGGGGCAATGGGCGGCAAAGTTCACGCAGGTGCTCATCACCGCGCTTTCGGCGCAGACCGGGGAGGGGCGGCTCTACGAAGTGGATATGCGGCTGCGGCCCTCGGGGCGGCAAGGACCTGTGGCGACGCCGCTCTCGGGGTTCCGCAGCTATCAGGCGCAGGAGGCCTGGGTCTGGGAGCATCTGGCGCTGACGCGGGCGCGTGCAATCGTGGGCGACGCGCAGGTCTGCGCCGCCGCCGAGGATGTGCGGTGCGCCGTCATCCGCGAGAGCCGGTTCGCGCGGACCGAGGTGCTGGCGCAACTGGCCGATATGCGCGCGCGGCTCGAGGGGGCGGGGCGGTCGGGCGCCGGGCTTTCGGTCAAGTCGGGACCGGGGCGGGTGCAGGACATCGAACTGGCCGCGCAGGCCCATGCGCTCCTGGCCGGGTCGGAGGCGCGGGAGGTGGCGGCGCAGCTGGCCGTGCCCGGCTGGCTGCCGGAGGGGGTACGGGCCACGCTGACGGAGGCCCATGCGACGCTCTCCGCGGTGCGGCAGGTGGGGCAGCTTCTGACGCCCGCTGATCCGCCGGGAGATCTCGGGGCCGGGGGTGCGGCTCTGCTGGCGCGGACGCTCGGGGTGGCCGACGAGGTGGCGGTGGCGGCTGCTTGCGACGCGGCGGCGGAGCGCGCCGCGGCGGCGATCGCGTCGGCGCTGGACGGCTCCGGCGGCGCGGGCTAGCACGGGGCCGGACAGAGGTGCGGGAGGCGGCGATGGCGAAGACGGGGCAGGGGCCGGACGACCCGAAGGGGCTGATCGCGGAGGCCTATCGGATCGAGGGCATCACCGAGGCGGAATGCCGGTCGATCTTTCTCGACTGGGCGCTGAGTGTCGGCGGCGATCCCGGGCCCGCGATCGCGCGCCTGCGGGCGGGGCGGCCCGAGGGGCATCCGATGAGCCGGGTTCTGGACGAGGGGCTGGCGAAACCCGCGCGGACCGGGCGGCGCGGTGGACGGGCGGCGCGGCTCGCGGAGTAGCCTCAGGCGTTGGCACCACGCTCCCGGTAGGGCGTGGTGTTGTAGTGCGCCCGGTAGCACTTGGAGAAATGCGAGGGCGAGGTGAAGCCGCAGGCAAGCGCCACGTTGATGATCGACATGTCGGTCTGCATCAGCAGGTTGCGGGCCCGCGCAAGGCGCAGTTCCATGTAGTAGCGCTTCGGGCTGCGGTCGAGGTAGCGGCGGAAGAGGCGTTCGAGCTGGCGCGTGGACATGCCGACCTGCTGGGCGAGGAGCGCCGGGCTGACCGGGTCTTCGATGGCCTGCTCCATTTCGCGGATGACCTGGGCCAAACGGGGATGGCGCACGCCGATGCGCGTCGGGATCGAGAGGCGCTGCGTGTCCTGGTCGGTGCGGATGGAGGAATAGACCATCTGGTCGGCCACCTGACCGGCAAGATCTTCGCCGTGGTCGCGGGCGATGAGGCGCAGCATCAGGTCGACGGCCGCGGTTCCGCCCGCGGCAGTGATCATCTTGCCGTCGATGGTGAAGATGGCCTTGGTGAGTTCCACCTCCGGGAAGTCCTCGGCGAAGCCGTCCTGGTTCTCCCAGTGGATGGTCGCGCGCTTGCCATCGAGCAGGCCGCAGGCGGCGAGCGCCCAGGCCGCGGTGTCGAGCGCGGCGATGGGCGCGCCGCGCCGGGCCTCGCGCTTCAGCCAAGACTTGAGCCGCGGCGTCGTCGCGCGCGTCACGTCGAGGCCGCCGACGAGGATGATGCCGTCATCGCGCGCCAGCGCGTCGAGATCGCCGTCGAGCACGAAAGTGGACCCGGCGGAGCAGCTGCGCGTCTCGCCGCCCTCGCCGATCATCGACCAGCTGTAGAGCGTCTGACCCGACATGCGGTTGGCGAGTCGCAGCGCGTCGAGCGCGCTGGCGAGGCACATGAGCGTAAAGCGATCGAGGAGGACGAAAACCATGTGGCGCGGCGCATCGACGGGGCCTGCCCCGCCGCCGCCTGCGGCCGCCCGCGCGAGGCCGCGCGCCCTGTCCTGTGTCGCCATAACACCTCCGGGTTGCGCGGATGGGGTGAGCCCGTTGCGTATCCGCTCCGGACCGACGCTTAAGCGCAACAAATGACCCGGATCAAGCCAATCCAGCATTTGCGGCGGCGCGGCAATTGGGATACGGCAAGGGCCTTACATCGGGTCACAGGAGTGGGGACATGGCAAAGAGCGAAACCTGGGCGAAATCGAGCTGGCGGGCGAAGCCCCGCGTGCAGATGCCGGACTATCCGGATGCGGCGGCGCTCGAGGCGGTCGAGGCCAAGCTCGCGCGCTATCCGCTTCTCGTCTTCGCGGGCGAGGCGCGCACGCTGCGCCAGGAGCTCGCGGCCGCCGGCCGGGGCGAGGCGTTCCTGCTGCAGGGTGGGGACTGCGCCGAGAGTTTCGCCGAGTTTTCGTCGAACAACATCCGAGACACCTTCAAGGTCATGTTGCAGATGGCGATGGTCCTGACCTTCGGGGCGAAGGTGCCCGTGGTGAAGGTCGGGCGTATGGCCGGCCAGTTCGCCAAGCCCCGCTCGGCCCCGACCGAGACGGTCGGTGGCGTGGAGCTTCCGAGCTACCGTGGCGACATCATCAACGAACTGGCCTTCACACCCGAGGCCCGGATCCCCGATCCGGCCAAGATGCTGGAGGCCTACACCCAGGCATCGGCGACGCTGAACCTGCTGCGGGCCTTCTCGAAGGGGGGCTTCGCCGACGTGCATCAAGTGCACCAGTGGACGCTCGACTTCGCCAAGGGCCAGCGCGCGGCGCAGTACCGCGACATGGCCGACCGCATCCAGGACACGCTCGACTTCCTGACCGCCGCGGGCCTGACCTCGGACCAGAACGCGGAGCTGTCGACGGTGGATTTCTACACCTCGCACGAGGCGCTCCTGCTCGAATATGAGGAGGCCCTCTGCCGCGAGGACAGCACGCATCCGGGCGAAATGATCGCGGGCTCCGGCCACATGATTTGGATCGGCGACCGCACGCGGCAGCCCGACGGCGCGCATGTGGAGTTCTGCCGCGGCGTGGTGAACCCGATCGGTCTGAAGTGCGGCCCGACGACGACGGCCGAAGACCTCAAGGAGCTGATCGAGACGCTGAACCCGCGCAACGAGATGGGCCGCCTGACGCTGATCGCGCGCTTCGGTGCGGGCAAGGTGCGCGAGCATCTGCCCCGCCTCATCAAGCAGGTGCAGGACATGGGCGCCAACGTCGTCTGGACCTGCGACGCGATGCACGGGAATACGATCAAGTCGGACTCGGGCTACAAGACGCGGCCCTTCGAGCGGGTGCTGGCCGAGGTGCAGGAGTTCTTCGCCGTCCACCGGGAACACGGCACGATCCCCGGCGGCGTGCATTTCGAGATGACAGGTCAGGACGTGACCGAGTGCACCGGCGGCGTGCGTGCGGTGACCGACGAGGATCTGTCGGATCGCTACCACACGGCCTGCGATCCGCGGCTCAACGCCTCGCAGTCGCTGGAGCTTGCGTTCCTCGTGGCCGAGGAGCTGTCGAACTTGCGGCAGGCCCGGATGCGCGCAGCGTCCTGACTACGGCTCTTCGAAAACGTCAGAGGGCGGCCCCGGGGCCGCCCTCTTGCGTCTGGGATCACTTGACGACCCGCAGCCAGGGCACCGTCGTGCGATCCGTCGCTGGTTTCGCCTCATACGGGGTCTGCGGCTCGGCGAAGCCCGCCGTGATCTCCACCGGCAACTGATAGTCGGTGCGCCGCCGCCGCGGTCGCGGGTCACGCTCGGGCGCAGGTTCGTTCGCCTGCGCCCCGTCGAGCGGGACGAGCACGTCCCGGGTCAGGCGAAAGCGGCAGGGGGCCTCCGTCACCGGCCGGTCGGCGACGAGCACGGCCAGTGCCTTTGTCGGCTCCCCCGCGGCATCGAGGAGGGGCAGAACGATCATGCGCGCGGTCACGAGGCTCGCCTCGCCTTCGGCGATCAGGTCGAGTTCCAGTGTCGCGGGGGCGGTGAAGACGGCGTCGAGCCGGTCGAGCACGGCCGCACGGTCACCGATGTCGAAGAAGGCCCGGACGGGCAGGCTGCGCACCTCCATCCCCATCAGCGTGTTGAGCGCCGCGCCGCCAAGGCGGATGCGGATCGTGCCGCCGGGCGTGCGGTCGAGGATCATCGAATGGCCGAGGAACCGCGTCATCGCCTTCGGGTCGAGCGCCGTGCGGCGCGGCAGCCCCGCACCCGGCCGCTCCGCCGACCAGTAGCGCCACGCCGCCTCGAGGATCGGCGCACTGCGCACCACACGCAGCCCGCGCAGCGACGCGACGGTGCCGTCGCCCTGCCCTTCGGTACCCGACATGATCTTTTCCCCTCGCTCTCTTCCAGGCCGCCAATCCAACGCGTCGCTTCATCGAAACGTGCCGGAATTGCGGCCGAACCCAGCCACCCAAGGGCTAAAGTAAGGCAAGTTGCCTCAAAATGCTCGCATTTCCGTTTCGAATGGTTAACGCGAGGCCGCCCGCCCGGCGCTTGTCGCGCGCGGGCACAGGGGCTAGGCCGGACCCATGAAATCTATGACGGGATATGCGGCGCTCGACCGGCCGGGCCGCCGGTGGGAGCTGCGGTCGGTCAACGCGCGCGGGCTCGACCTGCGTCTGCGTCTGCCCGAGGGCGGCCCGCCGGAACCGGCCGTGCGCGCCGCGCTCTCGAAGGCAATCGCACGTGGGGGCGTGACGTTGAGCCTGCGCTTCGAGGGCGCGGAGACGGGCGGAGCCGCGCTCGACCCGGCGGGGCTGAAGGCCGCGCTCAGCGAGGTGCAGACGGTGACGGAAGCGGCGGAACGGCTCGGCCTCGACCTCGCGCGGGTCAGCGCGGCGGATATTCTGGCGTTGCCCGGCGTGCGGACGGAGGCCGGGTCGGCGCGGGTGTCCGATGCCGAGTTGCACGCCGACCTCGACGCGCTCATCGCCGCCTTCGAGTCCGACCGGGCGCGGGAGGGTGCGGGGCTGCGACAGGTGCTGGCCGCCCAGATCGATGCCCTCGAAACCCAGGTCGCGGCGGTCGAGGCGCTGGCCCCGGCCCGGGCAGCGCATCAGGCAACCATCTTCGAGGCGGCCGTCGCCCGCGTGGCCGGTGCGGGGCTCGATGCGGACACGCTGCAGACCGAGATCGCCGCGCTTGCCGTGAAGTCCGACATCACCGAGGAGCTCGACCGCCTGCGCCTGCACGTGGCGGCCGGGCGCGCGCTCCTCGACCAGAACGAACCGGCGGGCCGGCGGCTCGACTTCCTGACGCAGGAGTTCAACCGCGAGGCCAACACCCTCTGCGCCAAGGCACAGATGGCCGAGGTCACGGCGGCGGGGCTCGAGATGAAGACGATCGTGGATCGCCTGCGCGAGCAGGTGCAGAACGTGGAATGAGCATGGAACGACGCAACATGGACCAGGGCGCGCGGCGCGGGCTCGGCATCATCCTGTCGAGCCCCTCGGGCGCGGGCAAGTCGACGATGGCCCGGCGCCTGATGGCCTGGGATCCGACGCTGAGTTTCTCGGTCTCGGCGACGACGCGACCGCCGCGCGAGGGCGAGGTCGAGGGGCAGCACTATTACTTCACCGACCGGGAGGCCTTCGGACAGATGGTGCTCGACGGGGAGATGCTGGAACACGCGGAGGTCTTCGGCAACCACTACGGCAGCCCCCGCGCACCGGTCGAGGCGGCGCTGGCCGAGGGGCGAGACGTCATCTTCGATATCGACTGGCAAGGCGGGCAGCAGATCCGCAATTCCGCCCTCGGCCGCGACGTCGTGTCGATCTTCATCCTGCCGCCCTCCATCGCCGAGCTGGAGCGGCGCCTGCGCGGGCGCGGGCAGGACAGCGACGCGGTGATCGACGGGCGGATGGCGAAGTCGCAGGCCGAGATCAGCCATTGGGCGGAATACGACTACGTCCTCGTGAACGACGACGCCGACGCCTGCGAGATGCGGCTGCGCACGATCCTCGCCGCCGAGCGGCTGCGTCGGGACCGGCAGCCGTGGCTTACCGGCTTCACGCGGGCGCTCAACACGGAATTCAGCGAAAGGGACGCGGGATGATCTATGAACTCGACGGGGTCGCCCCGCAGGTGGATGCGACGGCCTGGGTGGCACCGGACGCGAACGTCATCGGCAACGTCACCCTTGGGCCGGGCGCGAGCGTCTGGTTCGGCACGACGATCCGGGGCGACAACGACCCGATCGTGATCGGCGCAGGGAGCAACCTGCAGGAGAACTGCGTCCTGCACACCGATCCGGGCTGCCCGCTGACCGTTGGCGGGAACGTGACGGTGGGGCACAAGGCGATGCTGCACGGCTGCACCGTCGGGGACGGTACGCTCATCGGGATGGGGGCGACGGTGCTCAATGGTGCGGTGATCGGCGCGGGGTGCCTGATCGGTGCCGGCGCGCTCGTCACCGAAGGCAAGGAGATCCCGCCCGGCAGCCTCGTGATGGGTGCTCCGGGCAAGGTCGTGCGGGAGCTGGACGACGCGGCGCGCGCGGCGCTGCTCGCGTCGGCGGAGCACTACCGTCAGAACGCGGCACGCTTCGCCAAGGGGCTGCGGGCCGTCTGAAGCGGACCGTGGCTGTTTTCAGACGATCAGGCTCAGGTGCCGCTCGTCCGCGCTGACCGAGACGGGGCGGCGCAGGCGGCGGGAGAGCTGCGCGAGGATGCCGAACTGGACCTCCGCGCCCTTGAGGTCGGGGGGGAGGGGGCCGCGGCCGAGGGACTGCCAGAGGAGCTGGTCGATCCGCAGGCGTTCCGCATCGACGTGGAGAACCCAGGCGGCCTCGTTGCGCAGCACCTCGACCGTCGCGCCCCAGGGTGTCGCCACTTCGATGCAGCAGAGGGCGAGGCAGGCGAGGCGGACTTCGGAGCGGGGCCGGGCCTCGGCGTCCGTCCAGAGGATGCGCGTCCGGGTCTGGGCGTACATCGCTTCGAGCGTGGCCCGAACCTCGCGCGCCGGGATCTCCGCGTCCTCGGCCCCGGCCCCGAAGGCCAGGCGGAAGAAGCGGATCCGTGCCATGGCCGCGTCGAGGGAGCCGCGGATCAGTGCCATCTCCTCCTTGCCGTCGCCCGGCGTCATCTCCAGAAGCTCCAGTCCGTTGCTGACGGCACCGATGGGGTTGACGAGGTCGTGGCAGAGCCGCGATCCAAGAAGGGCGAGCAGGTCCGGCGCGCCCTCGGGCGGGGGCAGGTTGGCCGGCTCGCTGTCGCTTTTACTCATCCGTGGGGTTCCATGTCCGATCGCAACGCCTTCCTCGAGCCCGGTATGCTGGTGCGTCATCCCGAAGCCCCCGACTGGGGCCTGGGGCAGGTGCAATCCGTGATCGATGGACGCATCACCGTCAATTTCCAGGAAGTTGGCAAGAAGGTTCTGGATGGCAGTCGTGTCATTCTGGAGCCCGTGTTCGACTAGTCGTTCCGTAGGTGCCGCGAGTCTGTCCGCGAAATGGTTACTGAAAGGTTACTGCCACGTGCCGACGCAGCGGCAGGCGGAGATGCGCCTGTTGCGGGTCGCGCGGCCGGGGCCTATCTGCCGGGCATGTCCAACGAGCTGACCCTGGAGCTGACGCGCGAGGCGGAGAGCGTGCGCGCGGCACAGGCCCTGCGGCACCGGGTTTTCGTCGAGGAGATGGGGGCCGCGGCGGGCGATGTGCTGGGGCAGGAGACCGATGCCTTCGACGCCGACAGCGACCATCTCGTCCTGCGTGATCGCGGGCGTCCGGAGCTGGGTGTGGTCGCGACGCTGCGCGTCGGTATGGGCGTAGCCTACACGGCGCAGGAGTTTGACCTCGGCTTGCTCGAACGCTCTGGGCGCAGGCTCGCCGAGGCCGGGCGCGCCTGTCTGCATCCCGACTACCGCGGCGGTCTGGCGGGTGTGATGTTGTTCCGCGGCCTGATCGGGGTCCTGCGCGAGCGCGGCGTGGAGCTGGCCGTCGGGACGGCGTCCTTCCCGGAGGCGGAGGTTGCCCCACATCTGCCGGCGCTGCGGCGGCTTCAGCAGGAGTTCCAGGCCCCCGAGGCGCTTTGCCCGACGGCGCGGGGCGCGGGTGCGGTCGAGATCGAAGGCACCGCCCCGCGCGCGGCCATGGCGGGCGTTCCGGCACTCATCAAGACCTATCTGCGCGCCGGGGCGTGGGTGGGGCGCGGAGCCTATGTCGACCGTGCCTTCAACACCGTCGACGTCTGTATGGTGCTCGATCTCGCGCGCGTGCGCCTCCCGGAGCGCTTCGCATGATCTGGGACGACGCGGCCCCGCCGCCCAGGCCGGCACCGGGGCCGCTCGGCTGGCTTCGGGTCGTGCTGCGGGGCGGCACCATGGCCATCGTCGTGTTTGGGGGGCTCGCGGTCCTGTTGCTTCTGCGGTTGATCGAGCGACCGCTCCACGGGGTCCGCCGGCCCTGGACACCCTGGATCACGCAGGGGGTCTGCATCACCGCGCTGCGCATCCTCGGGCTCCGGCGCGTGGTGCGGGGCGTCGTGATGAAGGGGACGGGCGCGGTCGTGGCGAACCACGCATCCTGGCTCGACATCTTCGTGCTGAACGCCTCCAAGCGGATCTATTTCGTGGCGAAATCGGAAGTCGCGGGCTGGCCCGGCATCGGCTGGCTCGCCCGGGCCACGGGCACGGTCTTCATCCGCCGCGACCCGCGCGAGGCCAAGGCGCAGCAACTGGTCTTCGAGGAGCGGCTGGGCGTCGGCCACCGCCTCCTGTTCTTCCCCGAAGGCACCAGCACCGACGGGCGGCGGGTGATCCCGTTCAAGACGACGCTCTTCGCGGCCTTCCGCTCGGGCGGGTTGCCCGACGACATGCAGGTGCAACCAGTCACGGTGGCCTATCACGCGCCCGAGGGGGAGCGCGCGGATTTCTACGGCTGGTGGGGGGATCAGAGCTTCGCGGCGCACATGCTCCTGATGCTCTCCGCCCCGCGGCATGGGCGCGTCGACGTGATCTACCATCCCCCGCTCGCCGTGTCGGACTATGCCGACCGCAAGGCGCTCGCCCGCGCGGCGGAGGCCGCGGTGCGGCGCGGATTCGAGGCGGTCCTGCCCGACTGCGGGGGGCGTTAGGCGCTCAGGCCTCGAAGTGCGCGATCTCCTCGGCCGAAAGCGCGTAGCCGATCTCGGCCAGATGCGTGCTGATCGCGGCGGTGCCGAACATCCCCGTCACGGAGACCGGCGCAAAGAGGCCCTCGCTCTCGTAGGGTGTCTTGGTCGTCACCAGGACGAGTTGGTTGGCCGGGGGCGGTGGCACGTGCACGCAGGCCCCGACGAAGGGCACGAGGATGAAGGTCGTCACGCCCGTGCCCTCGTAGTCGATCGGCACCACGAAGCCCGGAAGGCGCACGACCTGGCCGTTCCAGTCGTCCCGCAGGCCCGCGGCTTCGGGTTGCTGGCTCTGGAGGATCGGGGCGGAATGGTCGACGAAGGCGAACGGGTCGGGGCCAACGGGGTTCCCGCCCTCGGGCAGCAGATCGTCCCAGCCGAGGTCGACCACGGACTCGGCGCGCGCAAGCCCGGGCAGGAGCGGCAGGCCAGCGAGCGCAGCGAGAAGCGCGCGGCGCGACGTCACCACTCGTAGATTTCCATCTCGGTCGCGCGTAGCGCGTAGCCCGTCTGCGCAAGCTCCGTCTCCTGCAGGCTCGTGCGCATCTCGCCCGTCACCCAGACCGCCTCCCAGAGGTTATCGCTGGGCCACGGGGTCTCGGCGTTGACAACGACGAGCTGGTTGGCCGGGGGCGGGGGGACATGGATGCAGGCCCCGACGTAGGGCACGAGCAGGAACTCGGTCACGCCCTCCGCACTCTGTTCGAGGGGGATGATGTAGCCCGGCATCCGGATCATCTCGCCGTTGAGCGCATCGTTCAGCTTGGTCGCGTTCTCGTCGAAGACCGGGTTCCAGGTGTCCGCGGCCTCGTCGATCTCGCCTTCGCCGATGATCTCGGAATAGGGGACGCCGGGGGGGATCAGGTCTTCCCAGCCGATCTCGCGCGCGGCGGCGCGGGCGGCATGCGGCAGCAGCGGCAGGCTCAGGGTGGCGGCCCCGAGGGCCAGGATGGATCGTCGGGAGGTATTCATCGGATCGATCTCCTCAGGTTCGGACCATCATACCGTCGGCGAGAGAGAGTTTGTAGGCCCGGATCGCCGGGAGGAGGCTCACGATCGCGCCAGCGGCGACGACGGCAAGCAGCACCCAGAGCTCCCGCAGGGCGGGGGGTTCGATCGGCAGCCAGAGCCCGAAGGCCGCATCGACGAGCGGCTGTGCCACGAGGAGCCCGGCATAGAGGAGGCCGAGCCCGAGCCCGGCCCCGAGTGCGGCGGTGAGCATTGCCTCGAGCACCAGGAGCGCGAGGATCGTCAGGGGTCGTGCGCCCATCGCGCGGAAGATCGCCATTTCCCGGCGGCGTTCGTTGAGACTGGAGAAGAGGGTCGCCATCATCCCGATGAGCGCGGTGACGACGACCATGGCCGACACCCCGAGGAGCGCCGTCTCGGCGACGCCGACGATTGCCCAGAGTTCCTGCAACGCCACGCCCGGCAGCACGGCGAGAAGCGGCTCCTCGGGGTACTCGTTGATCGCGCGTTGCAGCGCGAAGGTCTGCAGGGGGCTCTCGACGCCGACGAGGGCCGCCGTGACCGCGCCGGGCGTGAGGTCCATGCCACGCAGGGTCTCGGCGGGCGTGCTCCGCCCCGGGATCTGCGCGCCGCCGCGCCAGTCGACGTGGATCGCCTCGATCGCCTCGAGGCTGACGATCACGGTGCGGTCGACGGGCGTGCCCGTCCTTTCGAGAACGCCCGCGATGCGGAACGGATGATCGTCGTGGTCGGTGAAGGACGCGAGACCGTGGGAGACGACGATCGGGTCATCGACCGAATACCCGAGCGTCGCGGCGACCTCGGCCCCGACGACCGCGTCGAAGAGATCGCCGAGACCTTCGCCCTCGGCCATCTCGAGGCTGCGCCCCTGCCGGTACCGGTAGCGCTCGAAGAATGCCTCGGTGGTGCCCATGACGCGAAACTGGCGGTGGCTGTCGCCAAGCGAGATCGGGACGATCCACTCGACTTCGGGGCGCGCGGCGATGTCGAGGTAGCTTTCCCAGGTGACGTTGTTGGTCGCGTTTCCGATGCGGAAGACCGAGTAGAGCAATAGCTGCACCGAGCCCGAGCGTGCGCCGACGATGAGGTCGGTGCCCGAGATCGTGTCGGCGAAGCTGGCCTTCGCGCCCGTCCGCACCTTCTCGACCCCGAGGAAGAGCGCCACCGAAAGCGCGATGGCGAGCGTGGTCATGGCGACCGTCAGCGCCCGCGCGGCGAGCGAGGCGAGGGCGAGGCGCAGGATCATGCGGCCTGCCGGTCCATCCGGGCGATATCCTCGATCCGGACCGTGCGGTCGAAGCGGTCGGCAAGACGCGGATCGTGGCTGACCATCAGGAGGGCGGATCCGGCGGCGGCGACCTGCCCGAACATCAGGTCGAGGAAGGCGGCCTGGCTGCCGGCGTCGAGGGCGGAGGTCGGCTCGTCCGCGATCACGAGGGGCGGCGTGCCGATCAGGGCGCGCGCCACGGCGACGCGCTGCTGCTGTCCAACGCTGAGCGTGCCTGCGCGGGCCCCGAGCACGTCGTCCGGCAGGCCGATCGCGGTGCAGAGCGCGGCGGCGGCGGCAGGCGCGTCGCCCGCCCGCGCGCGGCGCTCGGGTGCGAAGCGCAGGGGCAGGAGGATGTTGTCGCGCACGCTGCCGAAGGGCAGAAGATTGAACTGCTGGAAGATGACGCCGATGCGTTCGGCCCGGAGCCGGTCGCGGCGACCGCCCGAAAGCGCTGCGATGTCGGTGCCCGCGACGTGGATCGTGCCGGCCGCGGGCGTCACCGTCCCGCAGATCAGCGACAGGAGCGTCGATTTCCCCGAACCGCTCTCGCCCAGCAGAAGCACCGTCTCGCCCCGTGCGAGCGTGAACCCGGGCACCGAAAGGGAGAAGGGCGCACGCCCCGGCCAGCGGAACCGCACGCCGTCGAGCGCGAGGATCGGGCCGGGGCTCTGCACGCTCAGAAGAGGCCGCCGAGGTCGAGCGTCGGGGCGTCGCGCGTCACCTCGAACGCCTGCGCGCCGTCCCCGGTGACCACCTGGACCTCGAGCTCCTGCGCGCCCTCGAAGAGGTCGAAATAGGCGAAGGTGATCGTCCCGAGCTCTTCGGGCGCGGTGCAATCGTGCGTGTATTCGGCGTGGAACTCCGAATGGGTCGCGCCTTCGGCTTCCTCCGCATGGTCCTCGTGGCCGTGGTCGTCGTGCCCGTGATCGTCGTGGCCATGCTCCTCCGTGTGGTCGCCGTGGTCGTGATCGTGGTCCTCCGCCCCTTCGGTCTCGAGATCCGCGGTCGCCGCCTCCACCGTGCAACCGGCGGCATCGGAGAGGCCGAAGAGATCCGTCGGCGTCGACAGCGTGGTCAGGGCCTCGGCGATGGCCGCCCGGTCCTCGTCGCTCTCCGCCGCGTGTTCGAAGCCCACGATATCGGCCCCCGGGACGCGCAGCTCCATCGCGACGGTCGTACCGTCGATGGCGATGTCGAGCGCGCCGGTTCCATGCTCGTGCGCGTCGAGCTGTCGCGTGTCCTCGGCGAGCGCGGTCGTGGCGAGAAGCGCGGCGGCGGCGGTGAGGGCGAGCGTCGATTTCATGCGGAGGTCTCCCGATCTGACTGGAGGAAAATGTCTGATCAGGGTGTTACGTTATATCGTAACATTCCGCAACGACATGCGCGGGCCCCTCGGCAACGAACCGCGCGAGGGCTCAGGCGCGAAAGGGCGCGGTGAGCGCCGTCAGGGCCGCGGCCGGGTCGTCCTCGGCCCAGATCTCCTCACCGAGGGCGATGAAGTCGGTGGCCTCGCGCAGGGCCTCGACGGTCGCAAGATCGAGCGCGCCCTCGGCGACGACCGGCAGTTCGATCATCTGCGACCACCAGTGGAAGAGGTCGGCACCCGCGCGCTCCCCGGTGCCGAGCGACGATGCCCCCGCGGGTCCGAAGGCGACGTAGTCGGCTCCGGCTTCGCCCGCGTTCATTCCGTCGTGGCGCGACGTGCCGCAATAGGCGCCGATGATCGGGTCCGGCCCCCAGTCGGCGCGCAGCTTGCGCAGCGGGCGCGGATCGGTGAGGTGGACGCCATCGAGGCCGAGCTTCTCGACCAGGGCGGCGTGGTCGGTGATGACGAGCGGCACGTCGAAGCGATGCGCCACCTCGCGCGTGAGGTCGGCGGCCCGGGTGATCCGGTCCTCGTCGCGGGTGGCGAGGTCGAGCCGCAGGCACGCCACGTCATGGGCGTCGAGAACCGCCGAAAGCCGGGCGTCGAAGGTGCTGTCGATGTCGGGGGGCGTGACGAGATAGATCTGCGGCATGTCGGTCATCGGTGCACCCCCTTCGGTCCGGCCCTCAAGTAGCGGGGGCGCGATTGCGCCGCAAGCCGCGGCGGGGTAGGGCGCGGACATGAGTGAGATCGACCCGCGCCCCGCCTTCGTCCTCGTTCGTCCGCAGATGGGCGAGAACATCGGGGCCGCCGCCCGCGCCATGCTGAACTTCGAGCTGGAGCACATGCGCGTCACCAGCCCCCGGGACGGCTGGCCGAACGAGCGCGCGGTGGCCATGGCGAGCGGGGCGGGACGCATCCTCGATAGCGCGATGATCTGCGGGACGACGGCCGAGGCGGTGGCCGACTGCGCCTACGTCTTTGCCACGACGGCGCGCGACCGCGACCTGACGAAGCCCGTGTTCACCCCCGAGGCCGCCATGGCCGAGGCGCGCAAGCGCGGTGCCGCCGGCGAGAAGGTCGCGGTCCTCTTCGGGCCCGAGCGCACGGGCCTCGAGAACGACGACATCGCGCGCGCGAATGCGATCGTCTCGGTGCCGACGAATCCGGCCTTTCCGTCCCTGAACCTCGCGCAATGCGTCCTCCTGATGGGCTACGAATGGCGGCGCACTGCCGGGATGCCGGGGGCCGTTGAGGTGGAGATGGCCGGCACGGACTGGGCCACGCAGGCCGAGATGGACGCCCTCATGAGCCACTACGAGGAGCGGCTGGAGGCCGCCGGCTTCTTCTGGCCCGAGGTCAAGGCGGCTGCGATGAAGCTGCATCTGCGCAACCTCTGGTCGCGCCTGCCGCTGACGCGCGCGGACGTGCAGATCTTCCACGGGATCATGCGACAGATGGTGCGCTGGAAGGAGCGGGGCTGAGGCACTACCTCGGCATCTGACGGACGAAGGGGACGACATGGCCAAGCGGGCGATTTTCGAAGAGGTCGGGACGACCGAGCGCGCGGCGACGACCGGCGGTGTCATCGACGGCGCGCGCAGCGGCGCGCGTCGGGCGGTGAAACGGTGGCTCGGCCTCCTTTTCCTGCTGATTCTGCTCATCATTCCCGTGGGTGGCATGACGCGGCTCACCGACTCGGGGCTCTCGATCACCGAATGGAACCTCGTGACCGGCACCGTGCCGCCGCTCTCGGAGGCCGCGTGGGACGCGGAGTTCGAGAAGTACCGGCAGATCCCCGAATACCAGTTGCAGAACCGGGGCATGGAGATGTCCGAGTTCAAGTTCATCTACTGGTGGGAGTGGGGTCACCGGCAACTCGGCCGCGTGATCGGCGTGGTCTGGATCGTGGGGTTCCTCGCGTTCCTCGCCCTGAAGAAGATCCCGCCCGGCTGGACGGGACGCCTCGTCCTCGTGGGTGCGGGCATCGGGGCGCAGGGGGCGATCGGCTGGTGGATGGTGTCGAGCGGCCTGACGGGCACGATGCTCGACGTCGCCTCCTACCGGCTGGCGACGCATCTCGGCGGGGCCTTCGCGCTCCTGTCGCTGATCGCGTGGTTCATGCTGTCGCTCGCGCGCACCTCCGGCGAGCTCATTTCGGCGCGCAGGCTTTCGGAGCCGCGGCTGATGACGATTGGGTCCGTCCTGATCGGGCTCACGTTCGCGCAGATCCTGATGGGTGCGCTGGTCGCGGGCATCGACGCGGGCCGCAACTATATCGACTGGCCGCTCATGGCCGGCGGTTTCACCCCGCCCGGCATGTGGGAGCTTGAGCCCGTCTGGCGCAACCTCTTCGAGAACGACGGCACGGTGCAGTTCTTCCACCGGATGCTGGGCTACGTGCTGTTCGCCGTCATCCTCGTCGCCTTCGCCTTGGGCCGCCGGTCGGCCAACCGCAAGACGGCGGTGGTCTTTCACGGAATCCTCGCCATGGCGACCGTTCAGATGGTCCTCGGCATCGTCACGGTCATGCATTCGAGCCCATGGTATCTTGCCATCCTGCACCAGTTCGGGGCCGTCGTTCTGATGGTGCTGACGGTGCGGGCGCGGCACCGTGCGAAATACCCCCTGCCGCAATCCGTGAGGAGCTGACATGCCGGCCTACGACGACCTGATGGCCTTCCAGCGCACGACCGAGGCTTTGGGCCAGGTCGCCGGGCGCACGGGCTGGGACCAGGAGACGATGATGCCCCCGGGCTCGGCCCCGCAACGGGCCGAGGAAATGGCGGCGCTCGAGGAGGTACTGCACGCCCGGCGCACCGATCCGCGCATCGGTGACTGGCTGCGCGAGGCCCACGCGCCCGACGCGGTCGGCGATGCCAACCTGCGCGAGATCCGCCGCAGCTACGAGCGCAACCTGAAGGTGCCCGCCCGACTGGCGGCGGAACTGGCCCGCGTGACGTCGCTGGCGCAGGGACAATGGGCGGCGGCACGCAAGGCCGAGGACGCCGACGCGTTCCGCCCCGTGCTGGCCGAGGTCGTGCGCCTGCGCCAGGAAGAAGGCGCGGCGCTGGCCGAGGGCACCAACCGCGACGCCTACGATGCGCTGATGCAGGACTACGAGCCGGGCGGGAATGCCGGTGAGATGGCCGCGATGTTCGACGCCATGCGGCCTCGCATTCGCGCCATCCGGGAGCGCGCGCTGGCAGCCGACCCGGCCCCGACGCTGACCGGCCACTATCCTCGGGCGGCGCAACTCGCGCTGTCGGAGGAGATCGCCGTCGCCTTCGGTTACGACCTGGCGCGCGGGCGTCTCGATCTGGCCGTGCATCCCTTCTCCTCCGGCTCGGGCACGGACGTGCGCATCACGACGCGGGTGGACGAGGGCGATCCGCTCAACTGCCTCTACTCGACCGTGCACGAGGTCGGACACGCGAGCTATGAGCAGGGGGTGGAGGCCGAACATCTGCTCACCCCCATCGGGCGCGGCGTGTCGATGGGCGTGCACGAGAGCCAGTCGCGCAGCTACGAGAACCAGATGGCGCGGTCCGAGGCCTTCTGCGGCTGGCTCTACGGTCGGATGCGCGACACCTTCGGCGATATCGGTGTCGGCTCGGAGCGGGACTTCTACCGCGCGGTCAACGGCGTCGGTGCCGGGTTCATCCGGACCGAGGCCGACGAGGTGAACTACAATCTGCACATTATGCTGCGGTTCGATCTGGAGCGCGCGCTGATCCTCGGCGATCTCGACGTCGCGGACCTCGAAAGCGCATGGAACGAGCGGTTCCTGGCGGACTTCGGCTTCGCGGTTGATCGGCCCTCGAACGGCTTCATGCAGGACGTGCACTGGGCCGTCGGCCTGATGGGGTACTTCCCGACGTATTCTCTGGGCAACCTCTATGCGGGTTGCCTGATGGCAGCGGCGCGGCGGGACGTCTCCGGCATCGACGCCGCACTGGCCGAGGGCGATCCATCGCCGGCGACGGGCTGGATGCGCGAACGGCTGCAACGCTTCGGGGCCCAGCGCGAGCCGACGGAGACGATCCGTCACGCGACCGGCGAAGATCCGTCGGCGGAGCCGCTCCTGACGTATCTGGAGGCGAAGTTCGGAGATCTCTACCCCTGACGCGCGGGCCGCGCCGTCGGGTCTTGAGGACTTGGAAAGCAGAGAAGGAGGGGGCCGCGCGGGCCCCCTCGATCGTTCATGCGGTCTGCTTGCCAGTGTGCGCCCCGTAGTAGAGGCCGACGACATGCTCGGCTTCGGCGAAGAAGAGCCAGCGTTGGGCGAAGAGCCCGGCGAGGTGGCTCAACACGGCGAGCGCAACCGGCAGGTGGTGCGGGCCGAAGACGAGCACGAGGAAGATCGGCACGACCGTCATCAGGAGAAGCGCGATCACGCGCAGCTTGACCGCGTGCTTGCGCGCGACCTGATAGACCATCTCGTGCGTCAGGTAGTTCTCGCCGGTGTGCGGCTTCTCCCAGAGGGAGACGCGGCCCTTGAGCTGCGTCGCCGTTTCGATGGTGGAGCCGGCCTCTGCGAATCTCTGGTCGCCCTTCCACCAGTGGAAGGCCACCACGGCCGCGAGCACGAGGAGGAGGACCATCGCGAGGTTCGGGTTGTTCGACAGAAGCGCACCGCCGGCAAGCGAGGCCGCGACGAAGAAGCCGGGTGTCGCCGGCTGGTTCCAGCGCGGGATCGTCTTGAGCTGCGCGTAGATCATGCTGGTGGCGAAGACCGTGCAGAGCGAAAGCGCGGCCCCGAGGAAGCCGAGCGTCGCGACGGTAGTGGCGAAGAAGACCTGCAGGAAGGCGTAGAGCCCCATGCAGAGGAGCGCCGAGACGGCGAACCAGGCCTCCCGCGAGAGCCAGGACGTGCGCCACTGGCTATAGCTCTTCCAGGCGTTCTTCTTGTTGCCGAGGTGGAAGACGGAGGCCATGAGTCCGCCGACCGCCAGCAGGTAGGCGATGACGTAGAACCCGAAGGCGATGCCGCCCGTGACCACGGGCATTCCGAGGCCGAGGAAGAACAGAAGGCCGAAGCCCGCGCCCGAGAGGGTGGAGAAGATGATGACGGAAGGTGCGGGTTGCATCAGATCTTCTCCAGCGCGCGGTCGACCCAGGCGAGAAGGCCCTTGGGCTCTTCCGCGACGGGGGCGAGGAAGGGGGCGAGGACGTCCTCCTCCCCTGTCATCTCGGGGGCCTGCAGCGTGTCGCGCGGACGTGGTGGCAGGTACTGGTTCACGGGTTTGGTGCCCTGCTCGGGCATGAGGTCCACGCCGCCGCGCTCGGCCACGAGCTTCGAGACGTCGCTCTCGGGGTCGCCGAGGTCACCGAAGTGGCGCGCGCCGGCGGGACAGGTGCGCACGCAGGCGGGCTCGCGATCCTCCTCGGGGAGGTTGTCGTTGTAGATGCGGTCCACGCAGAGCGTGCACTTCTTCATCACGCCGGCCTGCTGGTCGAGTTC
The DNA here is from genome assembly GCF_013404595.1 of Jannaschia marina. Classification (GTDB taxonomy): domain Bacteria; phylum Pseudomonadota; class Alphaproteobacteria; order Rhodobacterales; family Rhodobacteraceae; genus Jannaschia; species Jannaschia marina. Next base: position 332,633 of record NZ_JABVAX010000003.1, read on the forward strand.
GCGCGCCCCGTAGGGGCAGGCCCAGGCGCAGAGGCCGCAGCCCATGCAGGCGTCCTCGTTCACGAGCACGATGCCGTCCTCGGCGCGCTTGTAGCTGGCGCCGGTGGGGCAGACGGTGACGCAAGGGGCGTCTTCGCAGTGCAAGCAGGACCTGGGAAAGTGCGTGGTCCGCGCGAGTTGCGGGATGTCGTTCACCGGTTCCGGCTGGCTCTGGAAGCTGTGGATGCGGTTCAGGAAGGTGCCCGACGGCATGCCGTAGGGGTCCTGATCGGAGAGCGGCACGCCGTAGTTCTGCGTGTTCCAGCCCTTGCAGGCGGTGACGCAGGCGTGACAGCCGACGCAGGTATCGAGGTCGATGACGAGGCCGAGTTTCTTGTCGGTCGTGGCGGGAAGGGCGGTCATGTCGGCAATCCTCGCGTGAGGGAGACGTCGTCGCGGGGCGCTGGCCCCGACATCGGGTTACTTGTGAAACGAAGCAGGGTCATTCGACTTCCCACGCCAGCTTGTCCGGGCCCTGGCCCACGGGGCTGACCTGACGCCCGGTATTCGGCTTCGAGGTCAGATCGGCGGGGGGCGCGACCTTCTCGACCTTGACCTTCAGGTCGAACCAGGCGGCCTGACCGGTGATCGGGTCGGAGTTGGACCAGCGCATCCCGTCCTGCTTGGGCGGCAGGAGCTCGTGGATGAGGTGGTTCAGCAGGAACCCCTCCTTGGCCTCGGGGGCATTGTCCTTGAGCGCCCAGGCCCCCTTGCGCTTGCCGATCGCGTTCCACGTCCAGATGGTGTTGTGGTTGAGCGCGGGCATATGGGCGACGGGCACGGTGATCTCCCCGTGGGGCGAGGAAATGCGCGCCCAGGCCCCTTCGTCGAAGCCGTGCTTCTCCCAGATCTCGGTGGGCAGGTACATCGGGTTGCGGCCGTGGATCTGGCGCAGCCAAGCGTTCTGCGTGCCCCAGGAGTGATACATCGCCATGGGGCGCTGCGTGAGCGCATTGACGGTATATTCGCCGTCCGCGCCGCCGTGATCGGCGGTGGCGTCCCACCAGATCGGCAGCGGGTCCATGGTGGCCTTGATGCGGGCGCGCAGGTGTTCGGGGGGCTGACGCTCCCCATGTCCTTCCGCGGCCAGCTGGAAGCGGCGGAGCGGCTCGCACCAGAGGGTGAAGAGGTAGGGAGAGGCCTTGTCGAAGAGGCCGATCTCCACCGCCCACTCCTGATAGGCGGCATTCCACGGTTTGTAGAACTGAGCGTTCTCGGGGATCTGGGCGATGGCGAAGCCGCCGTTCTCGATATAGCGGTCGAGCTGCGCGGGGTTGGGCGCGCCGCGCCCGGTCTCGTCGCCGTTGCCGCGCCAGCCCATCAGCGGGCCGACACCCGGCCGCCGCTCGTGGCTGACCATGTAGTCGGCGTAATCCTTGAACTTCTGCGACCCGTCGTCGGTGACGAAACCGGGCAGGCCGAGCTTGGCACCGAGCTCGATCAGCGCCGACTGGAACCCCTTCACGTCGCGGTCCGGCTCGACCACGGGCCAGCGGATCGCATCGGCCGCGGCCTCGGCCTCGCAGATGGGACGGTCGAGCAGCGAGATGCAGTCGTGCCGCTCCAGGTAGGTCGTGTCGGGCAGGATGAGGTCGGCGTAGGCCACCATCTCGGAGGAATAGGCATCCGAGTAGATGATATGCGGGATGACGTAGTCGCCGTTCTCGTCCTTGTCGGAGAGCATCTGCATCGTGCCCGACGTGTTCATCGAGGAGTTCCACGCCATGTTCGCCATGTAGAGGAACAGCGTGTCGATCTTGTAGGGATCGCCGGCGTGCGCGTTTGAGATGACCATATGCATCATGCCATGGCTGCTCATGGGGTTGTCCCAAGTGTAGGCCTTGTCGATGCGCGCGGGGCTGCCGTCGTCCTTCAGGCACAGGTCGTCGGGGCCATGGGTGAAGCCGAGGTGCGGGCCGTCGAGGGGGGCGCCGGGCGTGACCTTGCAATGCGGCTTGGGATGGCCGGTCGCGGGCTTCGGGTAGGGCGGCTTGAAACGGAAGCCGCCGGGGGTTTCCACGCTCCCGATCAGGATCTGCAGCATGTGGAGTGCGCGGCAGGTCTGGAAGCCGTTGGCATGGGCCGAGATGCCGCGCATCGAATGCATCGAGACCGGGCGGCCCACCATATTGGTGTGTTTGCGGCCGCGGAAGTCGGTCCATTCGATTGGCAGTTCGATCGCCTCGTCGAAGGCCACGCGGGCGATCTCGGCGGCGAGCGCCCGGATGCGGCCCGCGGGGATGCCGGTGGCCCCAGCGACGGCTTCGGGTGCGTATTGGCCGTCGAGGTATTTCTCGGCCAGGTGCTGGAAGACGGTGCGGTGCCGGATGCCGTCCACCTCCCAGACGCCGGTCAGGTCCGGGTCCACGTCCTCGGCGTCGTAGCAGCGCGCGCGCTTCTCGGTGCGGTCCCAGACGAGCTTGTGGCCGTCGTCGTCGAGGAGGGCGAGGCCGTGGGTGGGCGACTTCGGGTCGGCGTCGATCAGGACGGGGGCGTCGGTGAAATCGCGCAGGTACTCCAGGTCGATCTTGCCGGCCTTCAGCAGGCAGTGAACGAGGCTCAGGATCAGGAGGCCGTCGGTCCCGGGCGTGATGCCGAACCAGTCGTCGGCCACGGCGTTGTAGCCCGAGCGGACCGGGTTCACGCCGACGACCTTCGCGCCGTTTTTCTTGATCTTTCCCAGGCCCATCTTGATCGGGTTGCTGTCGTGATCCTCGGCCACGCCGAAGAGGATGAAGAGCTTGGTGCGATCCCAGTCGGGTTGACCGAATTCCCAGAAAGCGCCGCCCATCGTGTAGATGCCGCCCGCCGCCATGTTCACGGAACAAAAACCGCCGTGGGCCGCGTAGTTCGGGGTGCCGAAGGCCTGTGCCCACCAGGAGGTGAAGCTCTGCGACTGGTCGCGGCCGGTAAAGAACGCGAGCTTGGACGGGTCGGTTTCGCGGATGGGTTTGAGCCAAGACGCGGCGATGTCGTAGGCCTCGTCCCAGGAGATCTCCTCGAACTTGCCCTCGCCGCGCTCCCCCACGCGCTTCATCGGCGCGCGCAGTCGGGAGGGAGCATTGTGCTGCATGATGCCGGCCGAGCCCTTGGCGCAGAGGACGCCCCGGTTCACCGGATGGTCCTTGTTGCCCTCGATATAGGCGACCTTGCCGTTCTTCATGTGCACGTTGATCCCGCAGCGGCAGGCACACATGTAGCAGGTCGTCTTCCGAACTTCATCCGAGACCTTGGGCGACAGGTCGAGTACAGGTTGCTGGATCGTCATCTGGCTTTCCTCCCCAGGGCCGCGGTCAGGTCATCAGTTTCACACCGGCAAGCACCAGTGCCGCAATAAATATGGTCTCGGCGATGATGAGTGCGATCGCCGCACCCCCGACCGACATCACCGAGCGCAGGTCGGTCTTCATGCCCACGGCGGCGATGGCCGTAAGCAGCAGCCACCGCGAGGCATCGCTCGCGAAGGAAGCGATCGGCGCGGGAATGAGGCCGAGCGAGTTGGCCGCGGCGAGCACGAGGAACGCCACGACGAACCCCGGCAGGAGCGGCGGCCGCGTCCCGTCCGGGTCGGGCTCGGCCCAGCGGCGAATGGCGAGCGAGGCGACGAGGACGACCGGAGCCAGCATCGCCACGCGGATGAGCTTGACGAGGGTCGCCGTGTCCCCCGTGGGTTCTGAGACCGAGTAGCCCGCCCCGACCACCTGCGCGACGTCGTGGATCGTCCCGCCGAGGAAGACGCCGCCGGCGACGTCGTCCAGGCCAAGCGTCTGCACCAGCACCGGATAGGCGATCATCGCCACCGTCGAGAGAATCGTAACACCCATGACGGTGAAGATCAGCCGCTCCTCCGAGCGCTCGTCTTTCGGCAGGATCGCGCTGATCGCCATGGCCGCGGAGGCCCCGCAGATCGCCACCGAGCCGGCGGTCAGGAGCGAGAAGCGCCACTTGTGGCCGAAGAAGCGGCCCACGGCCATGCCGAAGGCGATGGTGGCCAACACGCCGCCGACGGTCAGCGCGATGAGCGGCAGGCCAAGGCCCGCCAGCATGGAGAAGGAGATGCGCACACCGAGGAGCGCGACGCCGAGGCGCAGGAGCGTGCGGGCGGTGAAGGCGATGCCGGGCGGCGTCTTGCCCTCGGATCCGAGGAAGGCGACCGCGATCCCGAGAAGGAGAGCGAGGAGCATCGCCGGCGTGTCGTAGTGCGACGCAAGGAACTGTGCCGCGACGGCGACGATGACGGCGACCAGCACGCCGGGTGCCAGTGTCCCGACCCGCGCGCGCAGGGCATCGGCGGAGGGCAGCGCGACCATGTCGTCAGCGCCTCCGGCCGTAGGGGGAGGAGATGGGGGTGCGCGGCATCATCCGGTGGCGCGGCCGGCGTCGATCTGGGCGCTGGTAACGGCGATCATGTCGAGGATGTCGTCGGCGGTGCAGCCGCGGCTGAGATCGTTGGCCGGCTTCGCCAACCCTTGCAGGACCGGCCCGATCGCCGTCGCTCCTCCGATGCGCTGTGCGATCTTGTAGCCGATGTTGCCCGCATCGAGGTTCGGGAAGACCATGACGTCGGCTTCTCCCGCGACATCGCTGCCGGACGCCTTGGAGGCACCGACGTCCGCGTCGAACGCCGCGTCGAACTGCAGCTCCCCGTCGATGGCGAAGTCGGCTGTCTCCCGCAGGAGGGCGAGCGCATCCGTGACCTTGGCGACATTGGCGTGACGCGCGCTGCCCATGGTCGAGAAGGACAGGAGCGCCACCTTCGGCTCGGTTCCGAGGAGCGCGCGGGCGGAGCCGGCGGCCTGCGTGGCGATGGCGGCGAGTTCCTCGGGCGCGGGGTCGATCACGAGGCCGCAGTCCGAGAAGACGAGGCCTGCGCCGGGCCGCGTCGGGTGGTGTTCGGGCAGGACCATCAGGAAGAAACTCGAGACGAGCGGCGCGCCGGGGGCGGTGCCGATCATCTGGAGCGCGGCGCGCACCGTGTCGGAAGTCGTGGCGACCGCGCCGCCGATGGTGCCGTCGGCGAGACCGGCGCGCACCATGAGCGCGGCGTGGGCCAGCGGATCGGAGACAGCCTCTGCGGCCTGCTCCCCGGTGGGGGACCGCTTGGCGCGGGCCTCCATGAAGGCGGCGACGAGGGCAGGACGGTCGTCGCTGGTTTCGGGGTCCACGACAGTAACGCCATCCGGCGCAGCCGTGCCCCCGGGCGCGAGGAGCGTCACGCTGGCGAGCCCTTCGGCGACGGCGCGGCCCGCGGCCTCCTGCACGCGAGGGTCGGTGCCCTCCGGCAGGACAATGTGATGGCGGGAGCGCTTGGCACGCTCCCGCAGAGTCTGGAGCGGCGAGCTCATGCCGCCGCTCCGATTATCGTTTGAGAACAGATCACTCCGCTGCGACGTTCATGTCGCCCTTGGAGATGCCGGCCACGCGCACGGGCTTCTTCATGGCGTCGCGGCGGAAGGGCTCGCCCAGCTCCTGGTTGAGGATAACCTCGATCAGGGTGGTCTTGTTGTTCTCCATCTGGTCCTTGATCGCCTGGTTCAGGATCTCGGTCAGCTCGTCCATGGTCTTGGCCTGCTTGCCGATCAGGCCACAGGCCTCGGCGATGCCGGCATAGGACACCTGCATGTCGAGCTCGGTGCCGACGAAGTTGTCGTCGAACCAGAGCGTGGAGTTCCGCTTCTCCGCACCCCACTGGTAGTTGCGGAAGACGATCTGGGTGATCGCGGGCCATTCGCTGCGGCCGATCGCCGTCAGTTCGTTGACGGCGATGCCGAAGGCACCGTCACCGGCGAAGCCCACGACGGGAACGTCCGGCTGACCGATCTTGGCACCCACGATCGACGGCAGTCCGTAGCCGCAGGGGCCGAAGAGGCCGGGGGCCAGATACTTACGCCCCTCGTCGAAATCCGGGTAGGCGTTGCCGATGGCGCAGTTGTTGCCGATGTCGGACGAGATGATCGCCTCGCGCGGCAGGGCGGCCTGGATGGCGCGCCAGGCCTGACGCGGGGACATCCAGTCGGGGCGCGATTCACGGGCGCGCTCGTTCCAGGTGGTGCCTGGATCGTCCTGCTCGTGGTCGAGCGACGACAGCTCCTGCTTCCAGGCCGATTTCGTCTGCGCGATCTTGGCCTTGCGATCCTCGCGGCCCGCGTCGCCCGCGTCATCGGCAAGACCGTTGAGGATGCCCGTGGCGACCTTGGCCGCGTCGCCCACGATGCCGACGGAGACCTTCTTGGTCAGGCCGATGCGGTCGGGGTTGATGTCGACCTGGATGATCTTGGCGTCCTTCGGCCAGTAGTCCATGCCGTAGCCCGGCAGGGTGGAGAAGGGGTTGAGGCGCGTGCCCAGGCAGAGGACGACGTCGGCCTCCTTGATGAGCTCCATGCCCGCCTTCGAGCCGTTGTAGCCCAGCGGGCCGGCGAAGAGCGGGTGGTTGCCCGGGAAGGCGTCGTTGTGCTGGTAGCCGACGCAGACCGGCGCATCGAGCTTCTCGGCAAGCGCCATGGACGCCGCGATGCCGCCTTCCGAGAGGACGACGCCGGCCCCGTTCAGGATGACCGGGTTCTTGGCCGACGACAGAAGCTCCGCCGCCTTCTTGACCGAGTTCTCGCCGCCCGGCGAGGCCTCGAAGACGATCGGCTCGGGGATCTCGATGTCGACGACCTGCGTCCAGAAATCGCGCGGGATGTTGATCTGCGCGGGGCCCGAGAGGCGGTGGGCCTTGGCGATCACGCGGGTCAGGACCTCGGCGATGCGCGTGGGGTCGCGGACCTCTTCCTGATAGGCGACGCAATCGGCGAAGAGGTTCATCTGCTCCATCTCCTGGAAGCCGCCCTGACCGATGGTCTTGTTGGCGGCCTGCGGCGTGACGAGCAGGCAGGGTGTGTGGTTCCAGTAGGCGGTCTTCACGGCGGTCACGAAGTTCGTGATGCCGGGGCCGTTCTGGGCGATCATCATCGACATTTCACCGGTCGCACGGGTGTAGCCGTCGGCCATGAAGCCGGCCGAACCCTCGTGCGCGCAATCCCAGAACGTGATTCCCGCGGCCGGGAAAATGTCGGAAATCGGCATCATGGCGGAGCCGATGATCCCGAAAGCATGCCGGATGCCATGGGCTTGCAGGGTTTTGACGAAGGCTTCTTCGGTCGTCATCTTCATGGGGTCTCTCCTCCCGGTGATGGTCGAAAATGAGACTTATAGTCTCGATTTGGTATCCACTTGCCTGAAGGATACGGCTCAAGTCAAGTCTGCGTTAGGTCCAGCGCCCCTTGTGGCCTAAGGCCAGTTCCGGGCCAGAAGGGCGCGGGCGAGACGCTTTGCATGGTGCGGCTCCGATGTAGCACAGGCCGCGAGCTCGCTGCGCATCTGCGCCGCAAGCGCCCGTGGCAAACCGGGTTTGCAGGCCGCGAGGTCGAGGAGACGCGGGCCGATCCGGGCCTCCTCCCAGTCGAGAAGCGCGATGCGCCCGGACGGACGGCGCAACAGATTCCCGGCATGGAGGTCGCCGTGGATCACCCCGACCGGTCCCGCGGGCCGTCTCGGCGCGGCGAGCCGATCCCATCGACCGGGCAGGCGGCGCGCCCGGCGTCCCGGACGCCGGGGAACGCCCGCGCAGGCCGCGTGGAAGCGGACGAGCAGGAGCGGCGGGATCGCCGTCGGCGACAGGGGCGCGCCCGCGAGGAACGGCTCGACCGTCCAGCCGGCGGACGCGAGGGCACCGGACCGTGTCGGCAAGAGGCCGGGCGTGTCGAACCCCGCGCGCCGCGCGAGCGTCTCGACCCGGAGTTGCCAGCACAGGGAGGGCTCGGGGAGGGCGGGAGACTTCGCGACGATCTCCCGGCCGTTGAGCCTGCCGCGCCAGACCGATCGCCGCGCCCCGCCTGCGATGGGCTGCAACGCCGTCACCGCGCCCCAGTCGGACAGATCGGGGGTCAAGCGGTGGCGCGCGCGAGGCCAGCGCCCTCCTCGGCGATACGGCGGATGCCTTCGGGGATGTCCGCGACCGGGATCGAGGAATAGGCGAGCCGGTAATGCGTGCCGGGGTCGCGGCCTTCGCCGAAGAAGGGGCCCGCGGGCTCAATCAGCACCTGGCGCGCGCGCAGACGGTCGGCCAGCGTCGCCGCCGCCACGCCCTCGGGCGCACGCATCCAGAACGACGAGCCGCCGAAGCTGCTGGCACCGGCAAGGGTCAGGCCCTGTGCCCCGATGGCGACTTCGGTGACGGCGCGGCGTTCGCGGTAGGCGCGCGCCATCTTGTGGACCTGCGCGTCATAGTGGCCCTGCGCGAGGAAATAGGCCGTCGCGCGCTGGATGTGGCCCGGGACGTGGCGCACGATGAGCGAGCGCAGCGCCCGCAATTCCCGAACGAGCGGCTCGGGGGCCACCACATAGCCGAGCCGCAGGCCGGGGAAGAGCGACTTGGCGAAACTGCCGAGGTAGGCCACGCGCCCCGCCTCGTCGAGCGACTTGAGCGCGGGCGAGGGCGAACTGGTGAAGGCCAGCTCGAATTCGTAGTCGTCCTCGACGATCAGGAAGTCGTCACGCTCGGCCCGCTCCAGGAGGGCACGGCGGCGCGAGACCGGCATCGTCGCCGAGGTCGGGCAATGGTGCGAGGGGGTGACGAAGACGACATCGGCCTCCGCCGGCACGGCCTCGGGGGGGAGGCCCTCGGCATCGACGGGCACGTCGCGGGTGCTGCACCGCGCCTGTTCGAGGATCTCGCGCAGGGCGGGGTAGCAGGGAAACTCCATTACCGCCGTCCGCCGCTGCGTCAGGAGAACCTGCGCCAGCATCCAGAGCGCGTTCTGCGCGCCCATCGTCACCAGCACCTCCGACGGGTCCGCCACGATGCCCCGGCGCGGCAGGATATGGCGGATGATCTGATCCACGAGCTGCGGGTCGTCGCGGCCGTAGCTGTCTTCGGTCAGCGTGGCGAAATCGCGGGCCCCGAGGGCCTGCAGCGCGCATTTGCGCCAGTTCTGATGATCGAAGAGACGCGCGTCCGTCTGGCCGTAGATGAAGGGATAGCGATAGCCGCGCCAGTCGTCCGGGCGGCGAAGGGCGGCCGACGGCGGAATGCGCTGCCCGATGGCGCGGGACCAGTCGACGCGGGATTCGCGGCGGGCGGGCGTCGGGAAGCTCGGCGGGCGCGGGGCCCCTTCCGACACGAAGTAGCCCGAGCGCCCGCGCGCCGAGAGATAGTCGTTCGCCACGAGGTCGGTATAGGCGAGGGTGACGGTGATCCGGCTGATGCCGAGGTGTCGGGCCAGGCCCCGGGACGAGGGCATCCGCTCGCCGGGGCGGAAGCGGCCGGCCAGGATCGCGCCGGTCACGATCTCCTGCAGCTGCCGCTGGAGCGTGCCCCGGTAGTTCGGGTCGAGGAAGAACTGTTCGACGGCGATGGCCATGGCTGGACCTATAGCGGTCGCGCGCTGGACTTAGAAGTCGCGATCGTCGGGCCGGGGCTTGGCGGTGGCGAACCGCGCCTTAAGGTGGGAAATGGACACACCCGACGACCCCGAGGATCCCATGCCCCAGACCCGAGACACGAACCGCCGCATCGTCCTGGCCAACCGTCCGAAGGGGAGGCCCGACGACGATAGCCTGCGCCTCGAGACCGGGCCGGTGCCCAAAGCCGGGGCAGGGGAGATGCTGCTGCGGACTGTCTGGCTCTCGCTCGACCCCTACATGCGGGGCCGGATGGACGACGCGAAATCCTACGCTGCGCCGGTGGAGCTGGGCGGGGTGATGACGGGGCAGGTGGTGGCCGAGGTCGTCACTTCCGACGTCGACGGCTTCGCGCCGGGCGACCATGTGCTTGCCGGCAGCGGCTGGCAGGACTGGGCCGTCTTGGACGGCAGCCAGGTCATGAACCTCGGGCGCGATCCGGCCCATCCGTCCTGGCACCTCGGCATCCTCGGGATGCCCGGCTTCACCGCGCACGCGGGGCTTCTGAACATCGGGGAGCCGAAGCCCGGCGAGACGGTCGTGGTCGCCGCGGCGACAGGGCCCGTGGGCGCGACCGTGGGGCAGATCGCGAAGATCAGGGGCTGTCGCGCCGTCGGCGTGGCGGGCGGTGCGGAGAAATGCGCGCATGCGGTCGAGGTGCTGGGCTTCGACGCCTGCATCGACCACCGGTCCGACGACTTCGAGGCCCAGCTTGCCGCCGCCTGCCCGGAGGGCATCGACGTCTACTTCGAGAACGTCGGCGGGCGCACGCTCTATGCCGTGCTGCCGCTTCTCAATCCCTTCGCCCGCGTCCCCGTCTGCGGGATGGTGGCGTGGTACAACCTGAGCACTCTGCCCGACGGCCCCGACCGCGGCCCCCAGATCCTCGGCACGCTCCTGCGCCAGAAGGTGAAGATGCAGGGCTTCATCATCTTCGACACCTTCGGCCCGACGGAACATGCCGCGTTCCTGAAGGACATGACCGGCTGGCTGCAGGAGGGGAAGGTCCGGTATCGCGAACAGGTGGTCGAGGGGTTGGAGGCCGCGCCGGATGCGCTGCTCGACCTGCTCGAGGGGCGCAACTTCGGGAAGATGGTGGTGCGGGTGGGTTGAGGGGGAGCCCTCCCCCTCGATCCCCCTCCGGGTCGGAGGGGGAGACGGCACATTCAAGGTAAGTGCCCCCCTTCCGGGCGGAAGAGGGGGCTGCAGCGCTCAGGCGAACACGCGCCCCAGGGCTCCGTCGACGGAGGCGATGATCTCGTCGATGTCGTCCTTCGTGGCGATCAGCGCGGGGCTGAAGCAGAGCGTGTTGTTGTAGCCGGGGATCGAGCGGTTCGTAGCCCCGATGATCGTACCCTGCTGCATGCAGTCGGCGACGACGGCCTGCACGTGCTTCTCGTCCGCGGGCGCCTTGGTGGTCCGGTCCTGCACGAGTTCCGCGCCGAGGAAGAGGCCCTTGCCGCGCACCTGGCCGATGACGGCGTGCTTGTCCTGAAGCGCCGAAAGCTGGTCGAGCATGTAGTCGCCCATGGCCGTGGTGTTTTCCAGCAGGCCCTCGTCCTCGATGATCGTCATGTTGGCGAGCGCGGCGGCCGGACCGGCGGCGCAGCCCCCGAAGGTCGAGATGTCGCGGAAGTAGTGGAGCGGATCGTTCGGATCGTCCTTGAACATCTCGAAGACGCGCTCGGAGGTCACGCAGCACGAAATCGCCGCATAGCCCGATGCGACGCCCTTGGCCATGGTCACGAAATCGGGCTTCACCCCGTAGTGCTGGTAGCCGAACCAGGTGCCGGTGCGGCCCACGCCGCAGACGACCTCGTCGATGTGCAGCAGGATGTCGTACTTGGCGCAGATCTCCTGCACCCGCTCCCAGTAGCCCTTGGGGGGCACGATCACGCCGCCGCCCGCCGTGATCGGCTCGAGGCAGAGCGCGCCGATCGTGTCGGGGCCTTCGCGCAGGATGACCTCCTCGATGGCGTCGGCCGCCTTCACGCCGTAGTCGTCGCCCTCCAGGCCCTGTTCGTGGGCGCGATACTCCAGGCAGTGCGGCACCGAGACGAAGCCCGGCGTATAGGGCCCGTACTGGGCGTTGCGATGCTCCTGGCCGCCGGCCGAGAGCGTGGTGATCGTGGTGCCGTGGTAGTCACGGTGCCGGAAGAGGATCTTGTGCTTCTTGCCGCCGTGGTGGCGCGCCGAGATCTGGCGGACCATCTTGAAGGCCTTCTCGTTCGCCTCCGAGCCGGAGTTCGCATAGAAGACGCGGGTGAGGCCCGGCATTTTGGAGATGAGGCGTTCGGCGAAGCGCGAGCCGGGGATCGAGCCCGCCGACTGCGCGAAGTAGTTCATCTTGACGAGCTGGTCGCGTACGGCGTCGGCGATCTCCACGCGGCCGTAGCCCACGTTCACCGTCCAGACACCGCCCGAGACGGCATCGAGATGCTCCTTGCCCTTCTGGTCCCAGACGCGCATCCCCTTGCCCTCGACGATGATGCGGGGGTCGTTGGTCTCGAGCGGCTTGTGGGGCAGAAGGTGATGCCAGACGTGGGCGCGATCGGCCTCGACGATGGCGGTCATGTCGTTGGGGGTCATGTTGTCCATTGGGTTCATCCTCCCGGGATGGGACGCTGGCAGGCAGTCTTTAGAAAGAAGGGGTGCTTCTGTTGCACTCCTGCCCAGAATCCATGCTTTCTCGGCTCACGATAGGGCCAGTGCGGATGCAGTCCTATAGCCAGATTGTCGCGCCTGTTGCCGTGTGCCGAATCCCACCGCATGGTTTTTGACGTCGCTGTCGTTGCGACGGAAGGACATGCCGGAGACGCCTTGAACCACGCCGTATCCCTTGCAGCCTTGGGCGGAACGCTCGGTCGGACCACGGAGCACTCCGCCCGGCGCGCGTCCGGTCCTTCGGCTGGGGTGCGGTCATCGGGTCTGGATCCGGTCGCCAAATTCGAGCCGTCGGTCTCCGGGATGCGGAGCCGCGGGGCGGGGCTGGCCTTTCGCCGACCCCGGTGCCAGAGTTTCTGGCGGGGAGAGAGATTGCGGCGCGCGACATGCGGGCTGTTCCCCGCGTCCATACCTGTCCGCGAGGGCGGGAAAACGATCGGGCGGGCGAACCGTCCCGACACCAACTGGGAGTACCACGAATGAAAAAGCTTACCTTCGCCACGATGACCGCGGCCGCGGCGTTGATGTCGACGGGTCCGGCGGCGCTGGCCGACGGTCACCTCGAGGAGATCACGGTCGCCTATTTCCTCGAGTGGCCGATGCCCATGCTCGCCGCCAAGAACCGCGGCACCTATGACGAGGAACTCGGCGTCACGGTCAACTGGGTGAGCTTCGACACCGGGACCGCGATGTCGGCCGCCATGGCCGCCGGCGACGTGCAGCTGGCCGTGAGCCAGGGCGTGCCGCCCTTCGTCGTCGCCGCCTCCGCCGGTCAGGACCTGCAGGTCGTCGACGTGGCGGTCAGCTACTCGGAGAACGACAACTGCGTCGCCGGGGCTGCCCTCGACGTGACCAAGGAGAACGCGGGCGACCTGTCGGGCACAAAGGTGGCCGTGCCGCTCGGCACCGCGGCGCACTACGGCTTCCTGCGCCAGGTCGACCACTTCGGCATCGACCTCGCCTCGCTCGAGGTCGTCGACATGGCTCCGCCGGAGGGTGCCGCGGCGCTCGCGCAGGGTGCGGTCGACTGGGCCTGCGGCTTCGGCGGCGGTCTGAACACCATGAAGGAGCATGGCAATGTCCTCCTGACCGGGGCCGAGAAGGAAGAGCTCGGCATCCTCGTGTTCGACGTGACCTCCGCGCCGGCCGAGTTCGTGGCCGAGAACCCGGAGCTCGTCGCCAAGTTCCTGAAGGTGACGGCCGACGCCAACGCCGAATGGGCCGAGACCCAGGACGAGGCCATGCTCGAGATCATCGCCCAAGAATCGGGCCAGGAGCTCGAGGCCGCGCGCGGCAACATCTCGACCTTCGCCTTCCCGACGATCGAGGAACAGCTCTCGGAGACGTGGTTCGGCGGCAACGCGGCCACCTTCATGAAGGGCGTGGCGGACGTCTTCGTCGAGGCCGGGTCGATCCCGTCGGCGCTCGACAGCTACGAGGACGTCATCAACACCGGCCCGCTCACCGAAGCGAGCAACATGTAAGCGAAACGGGGGGCGGCCAAGGGGCCGCCCCCGACACGTTACCAGGGCCGCGCACGAGACGGCCCGGAAGGGACATGAATGACCGGATTGACGATCGACAACGTCTCGATGCGCTTCGACCTGCCCAACGGCTCGTTCGTGCAGGCGCTCAAGGACGTCTCTCTTGACCTCAAGAACGGCGAACTGATGTCGGTGCTCGGGCCTTCGGGCTGTGGCAAGACCACGCTCCTCAACATCGTCGCCGGCTTCCTCGCGCCCACGGAAGGCCAGATCGTGCTGAACGGTCACAAGGTTACCGGCCCCGACGCCGAACGTGGCATGGTGTTCCAGCAGGGCGCGCTTTTCGAGTGGATGAGCGTGCGCGAGAACGTGGAGTTCGGCCCCCGGATGAAGGGCACGCCCGTCTCCGAGCGGCGGCAGAGCGCCGACCATCTGCTGGAGATCACGGGTCTCAAGGACTTCAAGGACAAGGCAATCTACGAGCTTTCGGGCGGGATGCAGCAGCGCGTGGCGCTGGCCCGCTGCCTCGCCAACGAGCCCGACGTCATCCTGATGGACGAGCCGCTCGGCGCACTCGATGCGCTGACCCGCGAAAAGATGCAGGGCCTCGTTCTGAAGCTCTGGAAGGAGACGGGCAAGACGATCATCCTCATCACCCACTCCGTCGAGGAGGCCCTGCTCCTGGGCGAGCGGCTTCTGGTCATGGCGCCGCGACCCGGGCGCATCCACAAGGAATATCGCCTGCCGTTCGCGGAACTGGGCGTGAACCAGGATCTGCGCGACGTGAAGAAACATCCCGAATTCGCCACCACCCGCGAAGAGATCCTGTCGATGATCTGGGAGATGGAGGAAGAAATCATGGGCCGGACGGAGGACGCCTGACATGACCGGACTTCTGATCGTCGCGGTCTATGCCGCGCTCTTCGTCGGCTCGATGTTCGTGGTCAACCTGATCACCGCCAAGTCGAAGCCGAAGGATTTCACCTCGCTCAAGACCGTCACCTTCGGGGACGAGAGCGCGGTGCGCCCGAACCGCTGGGCCTCCGTCATCTCGGTGGTCGTGCTCTTCCTCATCTGGGGGGCGTTCACCGGTTCGGTCATCTCGCCCCTCCACGTTCCCGGCCCCTTCAAGGGCGACACGAGCTTCACCTATACCGCGCAGAACGCCGCCGGAGAGACCGACGACGCCACCGTCACCGTGCGGGTGCACGAGGTCGGGGCCGACGTCGAGGATCCGGAGGTCGAGGAGGGCGACGGCTTCGCCCGGAACGATGCCGACCGGGTGGGCATCTACCGCTCCAAGATCGTGCGCCCCGAGCGCAACGACGAGGGCGGGGATGCCGACGGCTACCAGATCGTCGCCATCGACGGTCAGCCCATCGGCCCGAACCAGAGCGTGAGCGTCGCCGACGGCCGGATCACGATGAATGACCGCGGCAGCCTCAACTTCGTCCCCTATCAGGGCTTCCAGATGCAGCCTCTCTACCTGCCGTCGCCGGAGCGCGTGGTCGAGGCGCTGACCGAGGTGGCGAGCGAGGGCTACCGCAACTTCACCCTGGTCGAGCACCTGGGCTGGTCTCTCTTCCGCGTGCTCGCGGGCTTCATCGTGGGGGCCATCATCGGAATCCCGCTCGGCTATGCGATGGGCCTCAGCGACTGGTTCCGCGGCTGGTTCGACCCGATCGTGGAGTTCATGCGTCCCGTGCCGCCGCTGGCGCTCATTCCGCTCGTCATCATCTGGTTCGGGATCGACGAGACCGGCAAGGTGGTGCTCCTCTTCCTCGCCGCGCTCTGGATCATGGCGATCGGGGCGAGGGCCGGGGTCTCTGGCGTGAACATCACCAAGGTCCACGCGGCCTATTCGCTCGGGGCCTCCAAGTGGCAGATCCTGCGCCACGTCATCATCCCGAACTCCCTGCCGGAGATCTTCACTGCGGCGCGCGTCGCGATGGGCGTCTGCTGGGGCACGGTGGTCGCCGCCGAACTGGTGGCGGCGAACGTCGGCGCGGGCATGATGATCACCACGGCCTCGAAGTTTCAGCAGACCTATATCGTGGTCATGGGGATCATCCTGATCGGGATCATCGGCTTCGGCATCGACATCCTGATGCGCAAGCTCGAAAACTGGCTCGTGCCCTGGAAGGGCCGCAGCTGACGGCGGAGCGTCGATGGACGAAAGGGGCGGCCTACGGGCCGCCCTTCTTCGTTTCAGAACCGCCGCGTCAGCCCGAGGGAGAGGCGGTTGTTGTCGTAGTCATTGAGCGCGATCGAGCTCGCCTGCGTCTCGTGCCCGACTGTCAGGGTGGGCGCGAAGCCCCGCACCGCCAGTCGCGAGTGGCTAACCGTGAGCGAGACCTCGTCGCGCGTGTCGCGCTGCACGATCCCGAAGAGCGGCATGGGCGCGTCGCGCCAGGTCCGCGTGCGCGCACCCGTCAGCCCGAGTGTCAGACCGCCTGCGAAGCTGTGGAAAACACCGGCCGAGTGCCGCACGGCCGTGAAGCTCGACGCGGCAGAGGCGGCGTTGCGCCGCGTGACCGACATTCCGACCGAAAGCCGCGTGGCGGGCGAGAGCGCGTGGATGTAGCGCAGGGTGCCCGTCGCATTCACGCCGTCGAGCCCGGGGTTCGCGCCGTAGGTCAGATCGTCGGCGGTGCCATTGAAGACGAGCGTGCCGCGCCGCCCGAGCGGTCGGCTATGCGCGAGCGTGAGCCCCGGCCCGGAGGCCAGCCCGGTGCCGTCGGCCCATTGCTCCGTCCAGCGCAGGCCGATGTCCGTCCGGCTCGCCCCCCGGATAAGCCGCAGCCGGGCACGGGGGCGAAGCGTGACGACATCGGCAAGGCGACCGGTGTTGAACTCCGCGCCGAGGCTGGCCCCGAACACGAGCGCCGTGCGTGCCGAAAGCGGCTGCTGCCGGTCGAGGCTTGCCTGTACGCGGAATGCCTTGCCCGACTCGCCCGCGCCGGCGGCTCCGATCTCGATCGGGATGCCGTTGACGATCAGGAAACCGGTGGAGCCGCGCGCCGGGTTGCTCTCGGGCGCGAGGGCGAAGCCGAGCGATCCCTGCCACCCGGGGCGCAGGGGCAGCCCGGCCAGAAGCCCGTCGACGACGGCCCGTGTCTCGGGGGAGAGGCGGCCGCCCCGGGCGAGCGCGAAATGGTAACGCACCCGCGCTCCCTGACCGAGTTGCAGAAGCACGCTGGCCAGCTCGAGCCGCGCGACGGTATTGCCCGGATCGGCGCGCACGGCCTCCTCCAGCAGCGGGAGCGCGCCGGCGAGGTCGCCCGCCTCGACGCGGGCGGCGGCGTCGCTCAGGCGCGCATCCACGCCCTGCGCCGCTACCGGATCGGCGAGTGTCAGGACAAGGAGCGCCGCGGCGAGCCAGCGGCGGAGCGGAGACCCGCCCCGGCGGCGCGGGGCCACCGGGGCGGATCGCAAGCGGGTCACGTCAGCGTTCCACGTACCAGGTGCTGTCCTCGCCCGCGACGGCGGCAATCGTGCCATCGGGCAGGATGAACCGGCCGCCGGTGCCGCCGAACATGCCGTCCTCATCGTCGGAGACACTCCCGGCGAGGAGCAGGTTGCTGTTGCCGCCGGCGGTCCCGCCCGCGACCTGCAGGTTGCCCGAGAGCGGCACGGTTACCGCACCGATCCGCTGGGAGGATGTCGTGCCGTTCGTGCCGCAGGTCGGCAGCCCGGGCGTGCCGCAGGTGGCCGAACGCAGGATGTTGTTCACGCCGGCCGTCTGGTCGACGTTGAGCGTGCCGTCCCAGGCGGTCGCGGTGCCCTCGACCTCGCCCTCAAAGTTCGACGCGGTGCCGGTGAAGGCCGGCCCGGCCTGGCCGTCGGTCCAGTCGGCGGTGAGTTGCAGGTCGCCGGTCGCGTGCCCGAGCGGGCTGTTCGAGCCGTCGGTGCTGCGCAGCTGCGCCTGAACCGATCCGTTGAAGGTGCCGCTGAAGCTCGTTGGCATCGAAGCCGTCGCCCCGTCGCGGCTCTCGGCCGTGAAGGCGGCGTTGTGCGTCGGGTCGCTCGTCCCCATGCCGCCGCCAGGCCCGCCGCCCGGGCCGCCGGCTCCGCCGCCGCTGCTGGTGTTGCAGGCCGCCAGAAGGGTCAGCGCTGCCGTGGCCGCACCGAGGCGGCAAAAGGTCGTCAACATCGTGGAAACTCCTCGTTACAGAACCGGGCTTCGCCGCGGACCGTTCCCGTCCGTCGACACCCGCCGGAAGGAAGCGCCTAAAACCGAAAGGGGTGCGACCCCCTGTTTCGGGGGGAGGCTGAAGGCGGGATCCGCGCGAAAGACTTGACCGGCGGGCCGGGATTGACGCCACATTGCCCAAAACGGAACGGGACGTGTTGGAATGAGTGACAGCGAGGCCGCGATCGACGGCACCGGCGGCGGGGCGATGGGGCCGAAGGCGATGTTTGCCGGTGTGGCGGCGATCGCCGTGGCGGCCTTCGGGTTCGCCCTTTGGACGGCGCTCGCGCAGCCGTGGCTTGGTCTGGAGAAGGCGATCGGCGCGGAGGGCCCCGGCGTCGCGATCCTCGGAACCGACCCGGGCGGACCGGCGGCCGACATCGCGGGAACCCGGATCCTGTCGGTCGAAGGATCGGGCGGTATCATCGAATTGACCGAGGCGGATGCCCTCGAGGAGCCCGACGTCCTGCCGACGCGCGACGACATGCTGGCGCTCTACGCCCGGCAGGGGCAGGTGCATGACGCCCTGCGCGCGGGGCCCGTCACGCTGACGACCGATTCCGGGGCCTTCGAGGTGACGGCCGCGCCCACGCGTCCGCTCGCCAGCCTGCCGGGCGTCTTCTGGATCCAGATGCTCGTCGGCCTCGCGCCCCTCCTGCTCGGCGGTTGGGTCGTCAGCCTGCGGCCCCGCGACCCGGCCGCCTGGCTCTTCATGTTCGCCGGTCTGGGCCTTACCTTCGTGGCGCTGCCGGCGGGGGTCTACTCGACCCGCGACCTCGCGCTGGCCGGGCCGGTGTTCCAGATCGGGTCGAACATGAACCTCTTCGGCTCGCTCCTCTTCGGGGCCTGCATGACGTCTCTCTTCCTGATCTATCCGCGGCGGATCGTCCCGCTCTGGGCGATCTGGGTCGCGCCCGCGGTCTTCTTCCTGTGGTTCCTCGGCAATCCGCTCGGGGTCTGGGAGGGTCGGGCCACGGGCGGGCACCTGTCGACGGCGATCGAGATGCTGCTCATCCTCCTGGGTCTCGCCGCGCAGTTCTGGGTCACCCGCAAGGATCCGAAGGATCGGGCCATCGTGCGATGGTTCGGGGCCTCGGTCGTCTTCGGCTGCGGCGGCTTCATCGCGCTGATGGCCGTACCGGGCGCCATGGGGCTGGAGCCGACGATCCGGCAGGGGCACGCCTTCCTGCTCTTCCTCTTCGTCTATCTGGGGCTCACGATCGGGGTGGCCCGCTACCGGATGTTCGACCTCGGAAACTGGTCTTTCAAACTGCTCTACTACGGGATCGGCGTGATCCTCCTCTTCGCCATCGACGCGGCGCTCATCTCTATCTTCGCCCTGGACGCCGGGCCGGCGTTCAGCGCGGCGCTCCTTCTCGTGGTCGTACTCTACCTGCCGGCGCGGGATTTCCTGCGCACGCGCCTGCGCCCGCGCGTCTCGGAGATCGACCTCGGCGATGCGACGGGTGCCGTGGCTCTCGCCACCACGCCCGCCGCACGGGAAGAGACGATGCGCAACCTCCTGCAGCGCGTCTTCGATCCGCTCGAGATCGAACGAGCGCCGGCCCCCGTGCAGGAGCCCGCGCTCGTCGACGAAGGCGTGGCGATGGACATGCCCGTCCACCCCGGAGAGCCAAGCCTGCGGATGCTGTGGACAGGGGGAGGACGCAAGCTCTTCGCGCCCCGCGACCGCGCGCGCGCCGCGCGTCTACAGGAGACCATCGCCCGGCTCTCGGAACTTGCGCGCGACCACGACGCCGCCGTGCAGGCGGAGCGCACGCGCATCAACCGCGACGTCCACGACAACATCGGCGTGCAGCTTCTCGGCGCGCTCCATTCGGCCGACGCCGACCGCAAGAACGCGCTGATCCGGCAGACGCTGACCGACCTGCGGGAGATCGTCTCGAACGTGAAATCTGCGGACGCGCCCCTGGTCGAGGTCGTCGCCGACCTGCGCGCCGAGGTGTCGGAGCTTTGCGACAGCGCCGAGGTCGCGCTCGATTGGTCCGACAACGACCTGCCGCAGGTGGAGCTGTCGGCCACCTACGCTGGCGCGCTCCGAGCGATCCTGCGGGAGGCCACGGGCAACGCGCTGCGCCACGCCGGCGCGTCGCGCCTGTCGGTCGTCATCGCGGCTCCGGGCGAGACGATGCTGTCGCTCTCGGTGGCGGACGATGGCCGGGGGATCGCCGCCGATGCACCCCGCGGCAACGGGCTCGACAACCTCAAGCACCGGGCCGAGGCGCTCGGCGGCGCGTTCGCGCTGGAGCCGCGGGCGGAGGGCGGGACGCGCCTCGCCATCGAACTGCCGATCCTGCGGCCCACGCCGCTCGCCATGGCGGGGCGCTGACCGATGCGGCGGGCGCTCATCGTCGAGGATATCTCCGAGACGCGGGGCTGGCTCTCGGGCCTCGTCGTGCAGGCCTGGCCCGGCGTCGAGGTCGTGGAGGCCCCGACGCTCGCCCACGCCCGCCACACGCTGGGGCAGACCTTCGATCTCGGCCTAATCGACCTGAACCTGCCCGACGGCAGCGGCCTTGACCTGCTGCGCGAGATCAAGCGCTCGCAGCCCGGGATGCTCTGCGTCGTCACCACCGTCATGGCCGAGGATTCCACCGTCGTCTCCGCGCTCTCGGCGGGCGCGGACGGCTATCTCCTGAAGGAGAACACGGCCGGCGTCCTTTCGCGGCAGCTCAAGCAGATCAGTCACGGGATGCCGGCGCTCTCGCCGTCGATCGCACGGCGCATCATGGATCATTTCCGCCTGACCGGCCCGGTGGCCGAGGAGGCGCGTCTGACCGATCGGGAGCGGGAGGTGCTCGCCCTTATCGCGCGGGGGCTGCGCAACGGAGAGGTGGCGAGCGAGCTCGGCCTCGCGGAAACGACGGTCGCGGGCTACATCAAGGCCGTCTATCGCAAGCTCGGCATCTCCAGCCGCGCCGAAGCGGCCTGGCACGCGACGCGCATGGGGCTGCACACGATCCCGCCGCGCAAGATGTGAGGGTCAGGCCGTGGGCCGCGCCGTCCGGAGCCACAGAAGCGCCCCGAGCGCCAGCACCAGGAACGGCACCATAGCGTAGTTCACCGCGGCCCACCCCGTCTCGGCGTCGACGGCCGACCCCATGAGCCCGCCCGAGGAGAAGGAGGCGAGCGTCACCATTCCGTAGACGAGCGTATCGTTCAGCCCCTGAACGGTCCCGCGCTCGTGGGGCGCGTGGTTTTCGGTCAGCATGGTCGTCGCGCCGATGAAGCCGAAGTTCCAGCCGATCCCCAGCAGGATCAATGCGCCGTAGAAATTGGCGAGCTCCACCCCCGAAAGCGCCATCCCCCCGGCCGCTCCGAGAAGGAGCAGGCCAAGTGTGATGACACGGGTCGTCCCGAAACGGTTGATGAGATGACCGGTGAAGAAGCTCGGCCCGTACATGGCGATCACGTGGAACATCACGATGTTCGACGCGTCCGTCACCGCGAAGCCGCAGCCCACCACGGCGAGTGGCGTCGAGGTCATCACGAGGTTCATCAGCGCATAGGCGACCATGCCGCAGATGATCGACACGAGGATCGCGGGCGTCCGCAGCAACTCGCCCCGTGTCCGGCCCCGCGCCGCGCCCTCGGCCGGCGGCGGCGGTTTCGGGATGTCGAGCAGCAGGAAGATCCACATGCCGACGGCATTCATCGCGAAGATCGCCGCATAGGTGGCGAGGAAGGGAACGAGCATCGCGCTCTCGGTCGAGGTGACGACCATGCGCGCGATGAAGGCCGAGACGAGCCCGCCGGCCATGACGTAGCTGATCGCCTTCGGGCGGAAGCTGTCCGAGGCGGTGTCGGTCGCCGCGAAGCGGTAGAAACCCAGCGTCGACATGTAGATCCCGGTCAGGTACGCGCCCGCCAGGAAGAGCCAGAACTGCCCCGTCACCAGCGCCAGCATCGAGAGCGCGGCCCCCGACGCCCCGGCCCCCGCGCCCAGCATGAAGCCGAAGCGCCGGCCGCGCCGCTGCATCAGGGGCGAGATCCAGGGGGCCGTCGTCATCGAACCGAAGACGATCAGGCTGATCGGCATGGTCGCGAGGAGCGGCGTCGGCGCGATGGTCATGCCCACGAGCCCCGCGACGGTGAAGATGATCCCGAGTTGCGAGCCGAGGAAGGCCTGCGCCACGACGAGCACGGCCACGTTGCGCTTGGCACGGGTGTCGTCGGGCAGGGCGGAGGCGGCAGCGTCGGTCATGGGCGGCACCCTAGGCCCCGTCCGGGGGCAGGGCCAGCGCCGGATTGTACCCTTACGTGCGACCTCTACGCGCAGCCGGGTCGCCCGGCGCGATCACATGGGCGAAGGAGCCGCAGGCCGCTCCGTCGCGCAGACCCATGGGCGGCAGTGCCGTGCCTTCCGCATCCCGGGCCTTGAAGAGCGGTGTGCCCTCCGCGCGCAGGGTCGTCGCGTAGTGGAACTCGTGCCCGAGCGAGGTCCCGGGAAAAGGTCCGTGGGACGCGTCGAGGTGCCTGTAGCCGAGGTGGAGCCGGCGCGTGGCAAAGCTGGTCTCGAGCCGCAAGAGCCCGGCCATCGCGTGGCGCCTGCCCTCCGCATCGACGAGACCATCGCCCATAACCATGTATCCGCCGCATTCGCCGTAGACGGCCCGGTCCGTCAGCGAGCCGAGAAATCGACGGTTGGCGGCAAGCCGGCCGGCGTGCAGCTCGGGGTAGCCGCCCGGCAGGATGACGAGGTCGGCCGGCGGAGCGGCCTCGTCGGCCAGCGGCGAGAAGGTGACGATCTCCGCCCCCGCCGCGTGCCAGCCCTCGGCCAGATGCGGATAGGCGAAGGCGAAGGCCGCGTCGCTGGCGAGGGCGATCCGCTGGGCTGGCGGCGGCAGGGGCACGCGGCCTGCATCGGGGAGCGGCGTAGCGAGGGCGCAGAGCGCGTCGAGGTCGACGGCCCCGCCCACGACCCGGCCCGCATGATCGAGGAAGGCGGCGAGGTCCGGATGCTCCCCGGCCTGCACGAGGCCGAGGTGGCGCGACGGCGTGGCGAGCGCCGCGTCGCGCGGCACGACACCCAGAACGGGCAGGGGGCAGGCGCGGCGCAGCATGGCGGCATGCCGGTCGCTGCCGACCCGGTTCAGGATGACGCCGACGATGCGGACCTGCGGGTCATGGGCCGCGAACCCCGCGACGAGCGGTGCGAGCGATTGCGCCATGCGCGCCGCGTCGATCACGAGGACGACCGGCAGGTGAAGTTGCCGCGCGAGGTCGGCCACGGCACCGCGCCCGTCGGGCGGCGCGCCGTCGAAAAGGCCCATCGCGCCTTCGATCAGCAGCAGGCCGTCGCCCGCCGCGAGCCCCGCGATCATCTCGGGCGGCATCGCCCATGCATCGAGGTTGAGGCAGGACCGTCCGCAGGCCGCCGCGTGGAAGCGCGGGTCGATGTAGTCCGGCCCCGATTTCGCGCCCCGCACGGCCATGCCCCGATTCCGGAGCGCGCGCAGGAGGCCGAGCGTCACGGTGGTCTTGCCGCTGCCGGAGGCGGGCGCGGCGAGGATCAGGCCCAGCATCGGGCGGCGCGATATGAGTGTTCTGGAAGCAGGGACGCCGCCTCAGCCCGCTTCGGCCGGGCGGCGCAGGTCGAGCGGGTCGAGGTTGCGCGGCGCTTCGCCCGCGGCCTGCGCCCGCCAGTCGAGCGCCTGCCGCAGGGCCACGGCCATCCCGATGCAGATGATCGCTGGCGGCTCTAGCCCGGCGGCCGCAATATCGGCCTCGACGCGACCGAGCGTCGTCTCGATCGTGCGCTGCTCCTCCAGCGTGGCCGTCGTCGTGACGGCGACGGGCTCCGAAGGCGCACGGCCGGCGGCGATGAGCTTCGCGGCGATCTCCTCGATGTGCTTCATGCCCATGTAGATCACGATTACCTGGCTGCCGCGCGCGATCCCGGCCCAGTCGAGCGCGGTCGGCGTGTCACCCCTGCGGTCGTGGCCCGTCACGAAGGTGACCGACTGGTTCACGTCGCGGTGGGTGACGGGGATCCCGGCATAGGCGAGGCCCGCGATTCCCGCGGTGATGCCGGGCACGATGCGGATCGGGATGCCGTGCTGCACGAGTGTCTGCGCTTCCTCCCCGCCGCGCCCGAAAACGAAGGGATCGCCGCCCTTGAGCCGCAGCACCCGCTTGCCCGCACGCGCCAGTTCGACGAGGTGGAGCGAGATGTCGCGCTGCTTGGCGGAGGGCTTGCCGCCGCGTTTCCCGGCGTAGATCTTCTCGGCCTGCGGGGCCCAATCGAGGATGCCCTCGGCCACAAGCGCATCATAGACGATCACGTCCGCCTGCCGCATCGCGTTGATCGCGTGCAGCGTCAGAAGCCCCGGATCACCGGGACCGGCCCCGCAGAGCCAGACCCAGCCGGGCTCCAGCTCGGGCCACGCGTGGCCCGCGGGAAGGGGGAGTCGGTCGTCCATGCCTCCTTATGGCCCGCCGTGGCCGTCGCGAAAAGCCGCTCCGCGACCATTGGCGGGGCCGGGGCGGCATGGCATCAGGGGCGGATGGACGACACGCCCAAACTGCGCCGCGGCTGGACGACCGGGGCCTGCGCCACGGCGGCCTGCAAGGCGGCGTTGCAGGGGCTGTGGGGCGGCGCGGTGCCGGCGCGGGTGACGATCCGCCTGCCGAAGGGCGAGACGCCGACATTCGAAATCGTGAACCCCGGGCCCGCGACGGCGGGTGTCCTGAAGGACGCGGGCGACGATCCGGACGTGACCCACGGGGCCGAGATCCGGGTGTCGGTCGCGCCCTCGGGCGGCGGCGTCGTCTTTCGCGCGGGCGAGGGGGTCGGGACGGTCACGAAGCCGGGCCTGCCGATCGCGGTGGGGGAGCCGGCGATCAACCCGGTGCCCCGCGCCATGATGGACGAGGTCGTAGCGGAGCTCGCCGCCGACTACGGGCGCGCGCCGGATGTGGAAATCACCGTCTCCGTCCCGGGGGGCGCGGCGCTGGCGGCGAAGACGTGGAACCCCCGGCTCGGTATCGCCGGCGGCCTGTCGATCCTCGGGACGACGGGCATCGTGCGGCCCTTCTCCTGCGCGGCCTGGATCGCCTCGATCCATCGGGGCATCGACGTGGCGCGGGCCGACGGGCTGAGTCATGTGGCGGGCTGCACCGGGGCGACGTCGGAGCGGGTGGTGCAGGCGCTCCACGGGTTGCCGGATCACGCGATGCTCGACATGGGCGACTTCGCGGGCGGGATGCTGAAATACCTGCGCCGCCATCCGATCGACCGGGTGACGGTGGGCGGAGGCATCGGCAAGATGGCGAAGCTGGCGCAGGGGGCGATGGATCTGCACTCGGGCCGCAGCCAGGTGGATTTCATGGCTCTATCCGATTGGGTGGGCGCGGACCTGACCGGTTGCAACACCGCGCTCGAGGCCGTGACTCGGGTGCCGGCGTTGGCAGGCGTCGTGGCGAAGCGGGCGCGGGCGCAGGTCGAGACGATGATCGACGCGCGGGTCGATACGGTGGTCATCGACCGGTCGGGGGAGGTGCTGGCCCGTGAGGGGTAGGGTGCTGATCCTCGCCGGGACGGCCGAGGCACGGGCGGTCTGCGATGCCTGCGCACACCACGACGTCCTGGCCTCGCTCGCCGGGGCGACGGCGTGCCCCCTCGACCTCGGCGTGCCGACGCGCCGGGGTGGCTTCGGCGGCGACGCGGGGTTTCGCGCGGCGCTCGATGGCGTCTCCGCCGTCCTCGACGCGACGCATCCCTTCGCCGCCCGGATCACCGCGCGAACCGTCCGCATTTGCGCCGAGGCGGGCGTCCCCTACCTGCGCCTAACCCGCCCTGCGTGGACGGGCGACTGGATTCGCCACGCGGATGCCGCCGCCGCGGCCACGGCCACGGCCCTGCCGCCGGGGGCGCGCGTCTTTCTGGCAACAGGCCCGGGGTCGCTCGACCCCTTCCTGAACCGTGGTCTCACTCTCTTCTGCCGACGCATCGACCCGGCTCCGCCGCAGGACGGCGTGGACTGGATCATCGGCCGCCCGCCCTTTGCCGAACCCGCGGAGCGCGCGCTTTTCGCGCGCCTAGGGATCACCCATCTCGTCACCAAGAACGCGGGTGGCGACGCATCCAAGCTCGACGCCGCCCGCGCCCTTGGGCTTGCCATTCACATGATCGACCGGCCCCCGAACCCGGGCGGAGAGGAAACCCATGACATCGACCGCGCCATCGTCTTCGTCCACGCCCACGCCCGGCAATTGGCGGATCATCGAGACCGAGGCTGACGTCGCCGAGGGGGCGGCCTGGCTCGCGCGGGAAGACCCGCGCCTCGCCGCCGCGCTCGCGCGCACGGGCACGCCACCGCTGCGCCGCCGGCCCGACGGGTATGCGGCGCTTCTCGGCGCGATCGTGAGCCAGCAGGTCTCGGTCGCCTCCGCCAATGCCATCGTCGCCCGCTGCGAGGCCGGCGGGCTCTGCGACCCGGCGATCGTTCGCGCGGCGAGCGACGACGACATGCGCGCCTGCGGCCTCTCGCGCCAGAAGATCCGCTACATCCGCTCTCTCGCCGAAGCACGGATCGACTTCGACGCCCTCCGCCATGCACCGACGGACGAGGTGATCGCCACGCTCACGCAGGTCGCCGGCGTGGGCCGCTGGACGGCGGAGATCTACGCGATGTTCTCGCTCGGTCACGCCGACGTCTTCGCTCCGAACGACCTTGCCCTGCAGGAGGCCGCACGCGACATCCTCAATCTGCCCGAGCGCCCGAAGGAAAAGGAGCTGCGCGCGCTCGCCGAGGCCTGGGCCCCCTGGCGTGCGGTTGCGGCACGGCTGCTCTTTGCCTACTACGCCCTGATGAAGAAGCGGGAGGGCATCCGATGACACTGCGCCACGAACGCCGGGGGCCGGATGCGCCGGAACGGCTGGTCATCTTCCTGCATGGCTACGGGGCGAACGCGGCCGACCTGATCGGCCTGGCCGACCCCCTGATGCCGCATATGCCCGCCACCGCCTTCCTGTCGCCCGACGCGCCCGAAGCCTGCGCCGGGGCGCCCATGGGGTTCCAGTGGTTCCCGATCCCCTGGATCGACGGCTCCTCCGAGGAGGACGCGATGGCCGGGATGGAGCGCGCGGTCGAGGAACTCGACGCCTGGCTCGCCGATGTGATGGCCGCCGAGGGCGTTGGCCCCGAGCAGGTGATCCTCTTCGGGTTCAGCCAGGGCACGATGATGGCGCTCCACGTCGGACCCCGGCGCACCGAGAGCTTTGCCGGCATCGTCGGCTTCTCGGGACGGCTCCTGAAGCCCGAGGATCTGGCGGAGGACGCGAGGTCGAAGCCGCCGGTTCTCCTCGTCCACGGGGACATGGACGACGTCGTCCCGATCCAGTCGCTCCCCGAGGCGGCCGAGGCGCTCGAGGCGGCGGGCTTCGAGCGGGTCTATGCCCATGTGATGAAGGGCACGGCGCACGGCATCGCGCCCGACGGACTACAGGTCGCGCTCGCCTTCATGCGGGACGTGTTCGGGATCGAGTAGGGCACGCACCGGCGCGCCGGCGGCCCGGGCTTGGCTGCGCCGTCAGAAAACCGTCACAGCCCCTTGCTATCCGGCCCCCATATAGAGGCTTGTCTGGTTTCGATCCCCAGATATAGTCGTCGCAACAGGGGCCGCGTGCCCGAGATCCGGGCGCGTCGCCCCCCAATCAGGAGGGCGTGGAATGACCGCTCTGTTGCAGGGGGCCTCGACCGGGTCCGGCCCCGACTTCAGGACCGAATTCACCCGCGATCCCGCGGGCCTGAAACACTTCCCCGCGCTCGTCCTGAACGCGGACTACCGCCCGCTGTCCTACTATCCGCTCTCGCTCTGGCCCTGGCAGGATGCGGTTAAGGCGGCCTTCCTCGAACGCGTCACCATCGTGTCGGAATACGAGGAGGTCGTGCGCTCGCCCACGACCGAGATCCGCATCCCCTCCGTCGTCGTCCTCAAGGATTACGTGGCCCCCCAGCGGCGCGTGGCCTTCACGCGCTTCAACCTCTTCCTGCGCGACGAATTCGCCTGCCAGTACTGCGGCTCCAAGGGCGATTTGACCTTCGATCATGTCGTCCCCCGCGCGCGCGGAGGCGTCACCAGCTGGGAAAACGTCGTCGCGGCCTGCGGGCGCTGCAATCTGCGGAAGGGCTCGAAGTCGCTTAAGCAGGTCGGCTTCACCCTGCGCAAGACACCTTGCCGCCCTGGCGCGGCGCAGCTGATGAACCTCGGGCGGAAGTTCCCGCCGAACTACCTGCACGAGAGCTGGATGGACTTCCTCTACTGGGATGCAGAGCTGGAGGCCTGAGCGCCCGCCCAGGCGCAGGACGAGAGGCGCGCGATGGCGGGCTCCTCCGTCTGGTCCCAGAGGTACTTCGTGAGGTCGATGGCCCGTGCGGCATCCGCCATGGCGCGCGGGCTCCCGCTGTAACGTTCGGGCGCGAGCAGCCCCGCGACGGGCGAGCGGGCAAGCTGCACCGGATCGGTCGTCGCGGAGGCGAAGATCGCGCCGACGCAGGCCGGGATTTCGGTTTCGCCGCAGGCACTGCGGCAGAAGGTCACGAAGGGCGCGACTTCGGGCAAGTCGGCGAGCCGCGCGCCTTCCGACACCATGCGATCGGGATCGGCGGCGGCGTCGGGCGGGTAGAGGTCGGTCCGGCGCGCATCCAGGTCGACATTTGCGATCTCGTTTTCGATCAACTGCCGCAATCCCGGCGCGGCCGCCGCGAGCCGCGCGCCGGCCTGCGGATGGGTGGCCACGGCAAGCGCGCCTGTCCAGTCGCCGGAAGAAATATAGCCGGGCCATGCCGCCTCGACCGTCGCCACTTCGCCCATCTCCAGAAGAGCAAGCAGCGCCTGCCCCTTGCCGATTGGTCGCGTCGCCCCGTCGAACGCGGCGGCGCGGGCGTCCGTTTCCGCGGCGACGGCGGTCCAGCTCTTTCCCGAGAGGCCGCCCGGCGCGCGCAGCAGCGCGTTGCGTTCCCGGCGGGGCAGGGCGGAAACCTCGGGGGGCCAGTGGGCGGCTTGCGTGGCGATCTGGCCGAGGAAGAGCTGCGCGTCGACGTCCCCGGCCTCGGCGAGGGTGCGGAAGCTCTCGAGCGCGGCCATGTCCTCACCCGCGAGCCACATGTCGAGGGCGGTTTCGAAGTCCTCCGCGACGGCGGGGCCAGCGAGGGCCAGGAGGAGGGCAAGGGGTTTCAGCATATCGGCCTCATCCGCGGGGAATGTCGAAATCGGGCGGTGCGAGCGTGAACCCCGCGAAGTCGAAGCCGGGCGAGACGGTGCAGCTGATCAGCGTCCAGTCGCCCGTCGTGCGCGCCGCCTGCCAATGATCCTTCGGCACGATCCCCTGAAACGCCATCCGCGCCATGTCGGGGCCAAGCAGATGCTCGACCGCCGGTCCCGCGTCGTCGGGCGATACGCTGAGGACGAGGGGCGCGCCCGCATGCCAGAACCACAGCTCGTCCGCGTCGACCCGGTGCCAGTGGCTGCCCTCGCCGTCCCGCAGGAGGAACAGGATCGCCGTGCCCGCCGGTCGTGCGCCCGGGGCGGCCTCCGACACGAAGGTCTGGCGGTAGAAGCCGCCTTCGGGATGCGGTGCGAGCGCCAGCCGCTCGATGATGTCCTCCGCGGTCGTCATGTGCCCTCCCGTTCGCGCCAGAGGATATAGAGCCCCGTGCCGATCGTCACGGCAATGCCCGCCATGGCGAGCGGGTTCGGAAAGTCGCCGAAGAGCGCGAGGCCGATGAGCGCGGCGACCGGGATTTCGAGGTATTGCATCGGTGCGAGGGTCGAGGCGGGGGCGAAGCGCAGCGACCATGTCATCAGCAGATGCGCGACCGTCCCCAGAAGACCCATCGCCAGCAGGAGGGGCAAGGCATCGGCCCCGGGCACCACGAGCGCGAGCGGCCCGATCTCGGGGCCGAGCACGTAGAGAAGGCCGAGGCCCACGACCGCCATGCCGCCCGACGCGCCCTGCATCGCGATCGGATCGGCTTCGCCCGCGATGCGCCGGGTCACCAGCATGAAAGCGGCGAAGACGACGGCGACGCCGAGCGGATAGAGAACGGCCCAGCCGACGGCGGCGAAACTTGGCTGCATCACCATGAGCGTCCCGCAGAAGCCGATGGCACAGGCCCAGAGGCGGCGCGGTCCGACGTCCTCGCCTAGGATGAAATGTCCCATCAATAGCAGTATGAAGGGCATCACGAAGGCGATGGCGATCGCATCGGCGAGCGGCAGGAAGGTGAGCGCCTTCGTCATCAGCCAGATGCCGCTGACTTGGAGCAGCGTCCGCAGGCCCGCGAGTTGCCACCCGAGCCGCGACATGCGCCAGCTGCGGCCCGTGAGCGTGACGAGCGGGATGAGGACGGCGGCCTGCACCGCAAAGCGCACTGCCACGAGTTGCAGGATCGGGAACTCCGCAGCCAGCACCTTGGCCGTCGCGTCGCTGAGCGGGGCCAGCGCGCAGAAGCCCAGCATCAGGGCCATGCCCAGAACCGGCCGATCCGTGAGGGGAGCGGCCGGCGCCGGGGGCTGCGCTGCGGGCGCGGGCCGGGTCACGGATGGGCGTGCCGGCTCACCCGCGGAGGATGGAGCGGCCGGCGTAGACGGCGGTCTCGCCCAGCATCTCCTCGATGCGGATGAGCTGGTTATACTTCGCGAGCCGGTCGGAGCGGGCGAGCGAGCCGGTCTTGATCTGCCCGCAATTCGTGGCGACGGCGAGGTCGGCAATGGTCGCGTCCTCGGTCTCGCCCGAACGGTGGGACATGACGCAGGTCATGCGGTTGCGATGGGCGAGGCTGACCGCCTCCATCGTTTCCGACAGCGTGCCGATCTGGTTGACCTTCACCAGGAGCGAATTCGCGGCCTTCCTGGCGATGCCATCGGCGAGCCGTGCGGGGTTCGTCACGAACAGGTCGTCGCCGACGAGCTGCACCTTGTCGCCCAACGCCTCGGTCAGGGCGACCCAGCCGTCCCAGTCGTCCTCCGACATGCCGTCCTCGATCGACAGGATCGGGTAGTCCTTCACGAGGTCGGAGAGATAGGCAACGTTTTCCTCGGACGTCAGCGTCTTGCCCTCGCCGGCGAGGATGTATTTGCCGTCCTTGAAGTATTCGGTCGCCGCGCAGTCGAGGGCGAGCATCATGTCATCGCCAGGCGTATAGCCAGCATTCTCGATGGATTTCAGAACGAAATCCAGTGCCTCGCGCGTGGAGGGCAGATCGGGCGCGAAGCCGCCTTCGTCGCCGAGCCCGGTCGACAGGCCCGCCGCCGAAAGCTCGCCCTTGAGCGTGTGGAACACCTCGCTCCCCATGCGCACGGCGTCGGCGACCGTCGTGGCCGAGACGGGCATGATCATGAATTCCTGGATGTCGATCGGGTTGTCGGCGTGCTCGCCCCCGTTGATGATGTTCATCATCGGCACCGGCAGGACACGCGCCGCCGTGCCGCCGACGTAGCGGAAGAAGGGCAGGGCGCTGGCATCGGCGGCGGCCTTCGCCACCGCCATCGAGACGCCGAGGATCGCATTCGCGCCCAGACGCCCCTTGTTGTCGGTGCCGTCGAGTTCGATCATCGCGGCGTCGATGGCCTCCTGTTCGGTCGCGTCGAAGCCGGCGATCGTATCGGCGATCTCGCCGTTCACCGCTTCCACCGCCTGCAGCACGCCCTTGCCCTTGTAGCGCGCCTTGTCGCTGTCACGCTTTTCCACCGCCTCGTAGGCACCGGTCGAGGCCCCCGAGGGTACGGCCGCCCGGCCCATCGTGCCATCTTCGAGGAAGACGTCCACCTCGACCGTGGGGTTGCCGCGGCTGTCGAGGATTTCGCGCGCGTGGATATCGGTGATGGTGAACATGGGGCCTCCGGGTCGGCTGGCTGCGGTTGTCGCAGACCCTCTACCCCGTCTGTTCACCCATGGGAAGCGTCGCGCAGGCGGGCTTCGCGGATCAATGTATAAAGGCCGGTAGCGATAACAATTCCGACGCCAACCAGTGTCCAGAGGTCGGGCCGCTCGCCGAAGGCCAGGCCGCCGACGATCAGCGCGAAGAGCATCCGCGAGTACCGGAAGGAGGAGACGACGCTGATGTCGCCGAGGCGCGTGGCGGCCACGATCGTCAGGTAGCCCAGCATCCCGATGCCGACGCAGAGCGCGAGGATGCCCGCCTGCAGCGCGTTCGGCACCACGACGGGCGCGCCGCTCAGCGCCTGGAGGATCAGGCCCGCGGGAACGAGCGCCGCGAAGGCATGGAGCGAAAGCCGCGCGCCCGAGATTTCGGCCGGCATCGTCCGGGTGGCGAGGTCGCGGGCGGCGAGGCCGAGCATCCCGCCGACCGCCAGGAGCGTCGCCTGGTCGAAGGACGCGCCTCCGGGCCGCAGGATGACGAGGACACCGCCGAAGCCGATCAGGATGGCGAGCCACCGCCGCCAGCCCACGCGCGCCCGGAGGAAGAGCGCGGCCCCCATGGCGACCACGAGCGGCGTCGCCTGGATCACCGCCGATGCGAGGGCAAGCGGGATCGCGGCCAAGGCCGAGACGAAGCAGAGCGTGCCGAAGACCTCGAAGACCGATCGAAGCAGTACGCGGCGATGCAGATAGAGCGGTGACCAGGCCCCCTTGCCGGACAGCGCGAGCCAGACCGCGAACGCGAGCGTGCCGCCGAGGCCGAGCATCCAGATGATCTGCGCGGGCGAGAAGACCCCGGCGAGCCCCTTGATGAAGGCGTCCTCCACCGCGAAGCAGGCCATCGCGGCGATCATCATCATCGCGCCCCGGGCGGTTTCGGTCATCCGTGCAATCCCGGCCGGTCGGTCGGGGCGTTCGGGACCGACATGGCCGGTCGTCCGCCCGGCGCGATGGCGGCGTTCCGGTCGGTGGTCGACCGCGCAGCAGGTGTTCCGGTTCGAATGTCCTGCTCCCGCGTCGAAACGAGGCGGCAGGCCGATATCGTTGTCAGACGGCCCAGGCCAGTCCGCTCAACTCCGCGACTTCGCCGGTGCTCAGGCCGCGGTCGAGTTCGACGCCCACCGCCCGCTCGTCCGACCAGCGCACGACGGCGGCCAGAGATATACGCGCCGCCTCCACCTTCAACGGCGTGCCGGGCGGGAGGCTTCCGGCCAATGCGATCTTCATCCCCGTCTCCGACACATCGAGGAGCCAGACGCTGCGCCGCGTTCCCGCGATCTCCACGGTGATCTGCGACTCGGACAGGATACGGCGAGCACGGTACTGCATGGCGATTCTCCGGTTTGCGGCATCGCCAGCCTGACCTGAGAAACCCTAAGAAACCGTTGAGCCGCGTCGCGAAACTCACCGCCGCCGCGTCCCGAAGAGCTCCAGCCGATGGCCTTTGAGCTCGTAGCCGAGGCGCGCGGCGATCCGCTCTTGCAGGGCTTCGATCTCGGGATCGACGAATTCGATCACCTCGCCGGTCTGAAGGTCGATGAGATGGTCGTGATGCTCCCGCTCCGCGTCCTCGTAGCGCGCGCGCCCGTCGCCGAACTCCCGCCGCTCGAGAATGCCCGCCTCCTCGAAGAGCTTCACCGTCCGATAGACCGTGGCGACCGAGATGTTCGGATCGAGGGCGCTGGCCCGCGCATGGATCGTCTCCACGTCCGGGTGATCCTCCGCGTCTTCGAGCACCTGAGCGATGGTCCGGCGTTGGCCGGTCACGCGCAGCCCGCGGGCTTCGCAACGGTCGAGGATCGTCGTCGTCATGCTGTCGTCCCTAGCCCCCGCGGGCGCGCGGGGCAATCACGTCCCGCAGAAGGTGCGTGTCACGCGCTCGCCGTCGGTGGCCGGTCGGCGGTAGGGGGCGTTGGCCTCGGTGGCCTCGTAGGGCGCGGCGAGCACGGCGTTCAGCGCCTCGAAGGGTGCGAAGTCGCCCGCGTAGCCCGCGGCGATCGCCGCCTCGACCCGATGATTGCGCGGGATCACGACAGGGTTCGCCCGGGCCATTCCCGCGCGATCCGGGCCGGTGGCCTGCCAGCGGGCGAGCCAGCCGTCGAAGCGCTCGCGGTTCGTCATCTCATCGCGCGCCGTCTCGGGCGCGTCGGTGAGCGCGCGGAAGGTATTGGTGAAGTCCTCCTGTCCCTCCGACATGATATCAAGGAGTTCCATGGCGAGGTTCATGTCATCCACGCCGATCTTCGCTGCCATGACCCGTGTCCACTCCGCCGCATAGAGGTCACGGAACCCCTCGAGCACCTCGGTCGCTTCCGTTACCGCAGTGGCCCGGTCGCTCATCAGCGGCAGGAGCGCGGTTGCCAGCTGCGCGAGGTTCCAGAGTGCGATGTCCGGCTGGTTCTTCCACGCGTACCGCCCGAACTGGTCGATCGAGCTGAAAACGGTCTCGGGATGATAGGCTTCCATGAAGGCACAGGGGCCGTAGTCGATCGTCTCGCCCGAAAGCGTCATGTTGTCGGTGTTCATCACCCCATGGACGAAACCGAGGCCCATCCAGGTCGCGACGAGCCGCGCCTGCGCCGCCATGACGTGGCGCAGAAGGCCCATCGGGCCTTCGGCTTCCGGCGCATGGCGGGCGATGGCGTGGTCGAGAAGGGCCCGGAGCCCCTCCACGTCGTCGCGGCTCGCAAAGACCTGAAACGTCCCGACGCGGATATGGCTCGCGGCGATCCGGGTCAGGATGCCGCCCGGCATCGGCCCCTCCTGCCGCAGGACGGTCTCTCCGGTGGTCACGGCGGCGAGGGCGCGGGTGGTCGGCACGCCGAGGGCATGCACGGCTTCCGAGACGATGTATTCCCGCAGCACAGGCCCGAGCGCCGACCGCCCGTCGCCCATGCGGGAATAGGGTGTCGGGCCCGAGCCCTTGAGCTGCACGTCGACGCGTCGACCGTCGGTCACGTGCTCGCCCAGCAGGATCGCGCGGCCGTCGCCCAGCTGCGGTGACCAGCCGCCGAACTGATGCCCCGCGTAGAGCTGTGCCAGCGGGTCGGCTCCCTCGGGCACGCGGTTGCCCGCAAAGATGTCGAGCGATCCGCGCAGGGCCGCCGGATCGAGCCCCAGATACCGCGCCAGCCCCTCGTTCAACGCGACCCAGCCGGGTTTCGCCACCGGCGTCGGGGCCATGCGCGTGTAGAACCGGTCGGGCAGACGCCCGTAGGAATTGTCGAAAGCGAACATCTCTTCGGTCTCCAAAGCCCGCTAGCCGAGCCGGGCCAATCGTTCCGTCAACAAATCGAAAAACCCGCCCGCGTCCACATCCCCGATAAACAGCGCATTCGCCGGACGGTCGGTCACGCGCCACCAGTCGGCCACGGTCATGCCGCGGGTGAGCGGGCTGTCGACCTCGATTTCCACATTGATCTCGCGCCCCGAGAAGAGCTCCGGGCGCAAGAGCCAGGCAATCACGCAGGGGTCGTGCAGCGGCGCGCCGGCGGAGCCGTATTTCTCCTTGTCGAAACGTTCGAAGAAATCGGTCCACTCCGCGACCATCCGCCCGACCTCCGTGCCGAGATCGCGGAAGGCGGCGACGCGGTCGGCCGTCGTCAGCGCCTTGTGCGTCGCGTCAAGCGGCAGCACGGTGAGCGGTACGCCCGACCCGAAGACGACGCGGGCCGCCTCCGGGTCGACGTAGATGTTGAACTCGGCGGCGGGTGTAATGTTGCCCACCTCGAAATAGGCCCCGCCCATCAGAACGATACGCGCGACGCGCGACACGACGTCGGGCGCGCGCTCGAAGGCGGTGGCGATGTTCGTCAGCGGCCCGAGCGGGCAGAGCGTGACGCTGTCCGCGGGTTCGCGGCGCAGCGTCTCGATGATGAAGTCGACGCCGTGCTCGGCCTGCAGTGGCATCGTCGGGTCGGCCATGACCGGGCCGTCGAGCCCGGTCTTGCCGTGGACATGCTCCGCCGTCACCAGATCGCGCGCGAGGGGGCGGTCGCAGCCGGCGAAGACCTTGACGTCCGGCCGCCCGGCCAGTTCGCAGACGATGCGCGCGTTCTTAGCCGTCAGCTCCAGCGGCACATTGCCCGCGACCGCGGTGACCCCGAGCACGTCGAGCTCCGGCGAGGCGAGGGCAAGCAGGATCGCGACGGCGTCGTCCTGCCCCGGATCGGTGTCGATGATGATCTTGCGCGCCATGGCTCACAGAAAAGCACCGCGCCCCGGAATGTCCAGAGCGCGGCGCGGACTTGATCGAATGACCTTCGCTTCAATGGCGCGACACCCGGAATGTCCGGGTGCCGCAGATGTCGGGACGGAGTCCACGGGTGCGGGCTCCGCCAGGGGATAAGGTCCGACGCGGCGACTGAAATCCGATTGGAAATCCGGGGTCAATCCCGACTTTTTGAATCGGGCAATTTTTCGCCAGCCTTCGCGGCTTCCCAGAGCGCATCCATCTCGGCGAGATCGGACTGCGCGGGCGTGCGGCCCTCGTCGGCGAGCGCGTCCTCGATGGCCTCGAAGCGTCGCGTGAATTTCGCGTTGGCACCCCGGAGAGCCCCTTCGGGGTCGACACCGAGATGGCGGGCGAGGTTGGCGACGACGAAGAGCAGATCGCCCATCTCCTCCTCGACCTCCGCGGCGGTGAGCCGATCGCGCGCCTCGACCAGTTCCCGCGCCTCTTCCTGCAGCTTGTCGAGCACCTGAGCCGTCTCGGGCCAGTCGAAGCCCACGCGCGCGGCGCGGTTCTGCAACTTCACCGCCCGGAGAAGCGCCGGCAGACCGAGCGCCACTCCGTCAAGCGTGCGCCCCTTGCGCTCCTGCGCCTTCACCGCCTCCCAGTCCGCGACCTGCTCGGCGGCGGATTTCTCCCGGCTGGCGTCGCCCCAGATATGCGGATGGCGGTCGATCATCTTCTGCGCCACGCGCTCGGCGACGGAGTGGAAGTCGAAGCGTCCGCCCTCCGCGCCCATCTGCGCGTGATAGACGACCTGCAGGAGCAGATCGCCCAACTCGCCCTCCAGCTCGTCCCAGGCCCCGCGCTCTATCGCGTCGGCCACCTCGTAGGCTTCCTCGATCGTGTAGGGGGCGATCGACGCGAAGTCCTGCTCGATGTCCCAAGGGCAGCCCGTCTCGGGGTCTCGGAGCCGCGCCATGATGGCGAGGAGGCGTGGCAGCCCGCCGCCCGGTGTCGTGCAGATCTCGTCTTTGCGCGTATCGGCCATTCACATTCCTCCGTTCCGGGTGTTGTCTGGCAGCAGCCCAGCGAAAAGGACAGCCCATGCCCGTCATCAACTCGATCGCCGCGATGGAGCCCGAGATGCGCGCGTGGCGCCAGTGGCTGCACCGCAACCCCGAGCTGCAGTTCGACCTTCCCAAGACGGCCGGGTTCGTCGCCGGGAAGCTGCGCGAATTCGGCATCGAGGAGATCCACGAGGGCATCGCCGAGACCGGTATCGTCGCCATCATCGAGGGGCAGGGGGAGGGGCCGACGATCGGGTTGCGCGCCGACATGGATGCCCTTCCGATCGAGGAGGCCTCGGGCGTGGCACATGCTTCCGAGACCCCGGGAAAGATGCACGCCTGCGGCCATGACGGCCACACCACGATGCTCCTCGGCGCGGCGAAGTATCTGGCCGAGACGCGCAACTTCAAAGGCCGCGTGGCGCTCCTCTTCCAACCCGCCGAGGAGGGCGGCGGCGGGGCCGACGTCATGGTTAAGGAAGGGGTGATGGACCGCTTCGACATCGCCGAGGTCTACGGCATCCACAACGCCCCGAACTTCGCCGAAGGCGAGTTCTTCACCGCGCCCGGGCCGATCATGGCGGCGGTCGACACCTTTCACATCGACATCACCGGGCGCGGCGGCCACGGGGCGATGCCGCATGATACGAAGGATCCGGTCGTCGCCGCGCTCGGGATCGGGCAGGCGATCCAGACGATCGTTTCGCGCAACCACTACGCTCTCGACGAACTCGTCGTTTCGCTGACCCAGATCCACACCGGCACGGCCGACAACATCATTCCCGGCACGGCCTACCTCGAAGGGACGGTGCGCACCTTCGACCCGAAGGTGCAGGATATGGTCGAACGTCGCCTCAAGCAGATCGTCGCCGGGCAGGCGGCGAGCTACGACGTGGAGGCGACCTGTCGCTACGAGCGGGGCTACCCGGCGACGGTGAACGACGCGGAGAAGGCCGCCTTCGCCGCCCGCGTGGCCGCCGATGTGGTGGGCGAGGCGCATGTCACGCCAGAGACGGGCAAGGAGATGGGCGCGGAGGACTTCTCCTACATGCTGCAGGCGCGGCCGGGGGCCTATCTCTTCCTCGGGGCGGGCGAGGGGCCGGTGCTCCACCACCCTGAGTACGATTTCAACGACGCCATCGCACCGCTCGGCGCAAGCTTCTTCGCCCGCGTGGTGGAGACGGCGCAGCCGTTGTAGGGCGACCCCGGACCTGATCCGGGGTCGCCGGCCGCGAAGAGATCCCGGATCAGGTCCGGGATGACGGCGTGCGTCAGACCTCCGGCGCGATCCGGCTCTGCCGGAGCCGGGCGATCAGCGTGTCCGCAGTCCATCCCGTCTCCCGGTAGCTGGCGATCGAGCGTGCGTCGTCGCGCTTCGCCAGCCGCTTGCCGGCACCGTCCCGCACGAGGTCGTGGTGGCGGAACGCCGGGACGGGCAGTCCGAGCAGGCCCTGCAACGCGACATGTATGGGCGTGGCCTCGGCCAGATCCTCGCCTCGCGTGACGAGGTCGATCCCCTGCGCCGCGTCGTCGACAACGACCGCGAGATGATAGGAGGTGCCCATGTCGCGGCGGGCGACGACGACGTCCCCGATGCCGTCCCTGTAGGTCGTGGCCGGCATCTCCTTCGTCAGACCGGCTTCGGTCCAGATGAGATCGCAGATGGCATCTGAATCCAGCCGGAGCGCGGTGCCCGCCGGTCGCGGACCGGTCCGCGACCGGTCCCGGCAGGTGCCGGGATAGATCACGCCATCCGGCCCGGTCAGCGGCGCACCTTCCTGTGGTGCCGACGCCGCCGCGAGGATGTCGCGCCGATTGCAATGACAGGGATAGAGAACGCCCATCGCCCAGAGCCGGTCGAGCGCCGACGCATAGGCCGCCATCCGCTCCGATTGGCGCAGGACGGGCGCGCACCAGTCCAGCCCGAGCCAGCGCAGGTCATCGTAGATCGCCGCCTCCCAGTCCGGGCGGGCCCGGCTCTGGTCGATGTCCTCGATCCGGAGCCGCATCTCACCCGACTCATGCGCCATGAGCGCGGCCCAGGCGTGCCCCAGGTGCAGCGGTCCCGTCGGCGAAGGCGCGAAGCGCGTCCTCATTCGGCGGCGGCGCGGTGCCCCAGCCAGTCGGCCCAGTCGGCCTTGGCGCGGTCGGTATACATCTTGTAGCGCACCTGCCGCCCCTTGCGCCCGCCGCGCGCATCGACCGGGGGGAAGAGCCCGAAATTCACGTTCATCGGCTGGAACGTCTTCGCATCCGCTCCGCCCGTGATGTGAGTGACGAGCGCGCCCATGGCCGTCGTCTCGGGCACGGGTGGCAGCTGACCGCCCTCGATCTCGGCTGCAGCCATGCGCCCGGCGAGCAGACCCATGGCGGCACTTTCGACGTAGCCCTCGACCCCGGTGATCTGACCGGCGAAGCGGATATGCGGCTTCGAGCGGAGCCGCATATCCGCGTCGAGGAGCGTGGGCGAATTGATGAAGGTGTTGCGATGGATCCCGCCGAGACGCGCGAAGGCGGCCTCCTGCAAGCCCGGAATCATAGCAAAAACAGACTTCTGCGCGCCGTACTTCATCTTGGTCTGGAAGCCCACGATATTGTATAGCGTGCCGAGCGCGTTGTCCCGGCGCAGCTGCACCACGGCGTAGGGCTTCTCTTTGGGCGCGTGGGGGTTCGTGAGGCCCACAGGCTTCATCGGCCCGAAGCGCAGCGTCTCGCGCCCACGCTCGGCCATGACCTCGATGGGCAGGCAGCCGTCGAAGTAGCCCGCCGTTTCGCCGGGCTTGAACTCGGTCTTATCGGCGGCGAGCAGCGCGTCGATGAAGGCCTCGTACTGATCCTTGGTCATCGGGCAGTTGATGTAGGCGGTGCGCTCGTCCTCCGTCTCGCCCTTGTCGTAGCGCGACTGTCGCCAAGCCGTTTCCATGTCGATCGTGTCGGCGTGGACGATTGGGGCGATGGCGTCGAAGAAGGCCAGGCTCTCCTGCCCCGCCTCCGCCGCGATGGCCTCCGCCAGCCCGGACCCGGTCAGCGGTCCGGTCGCCACGATCCAATGGCCGTCCCGGGGCAGGGCGGTGACCTCCTCTTCCACGATCTCGACCAGCGGATGCGCGCGCAGGCGCTCGGTCACGGCCTCGGCGAAGGGGTCGCGGTCGACGGCAAGCGCGCCGCCGGCCGGCAGGCGATGGCGATCGGCCATCTCCATGATGAGGCCGCCGGCGGCGCGCATCTCCCAATGGAGGAGCCCCACGGCATTCTGTTTGTCGTCGTCCGAGCGGAAGGAGTTGGAGCAGACCATCTCGGCCAGGCTCCCGGTTCGGTGCGCAAAGGTCTCGACGGTGGGCCGCATCTCGTGGATGACGACGCGCACGCCTGCGTTGGCCGCCTGCCACGCCGCTTCGGATCCGGCCATGCCGCCACCGATGATGTGAAGTGTCTCTGTCATGCCGCTCTCATAGGCCGCGCGCACCTCCGAAAGCAAATCGCCGTCCGGGCATCGGGCGGCGGCTTGACGTCGCGGATGGATGGCGGCCTATTCGCTCGCCATCTTCAGGACGTTGTTGTTCGACGAATTGCAGAACCAGTCCACGACCGACCGCAGGGTCGTGTCGCTGTGCCGGGTCTCGTGGTAGGTGATCCAGAGTTCGCCCACGCGTTCGTTGCCGGGCAGGTCGGCCAGCACCAGCTCGTGGTGCGGCTGTACCATGAAATCGGGCAGGAGCCCCGGAAGCCCCGTTTCGCAGATCATGTCGAGCGCCATCGGCATCTCCTCCACGCGGTAGCGCGGGCGGACATGGGCGTCGGTGTAGATCTCGCGGGCGAGATCGGCGTCGGGGTAGCGTTGCGACAGACCGATCCAGTCCCCGTTCATCTTGTGGTTCTTGCCGTGGTAGACCCGGAGGGCGTAGTCGCAGAACTTCCGTGCTTTGAGCCGCCCACCTTCGGGGCGTCCGATGCGGACCTGGATGTCAGCTTCTCCCAGACCCTGGGAAAACACCTTATCCGTCAGCGTCAACAGCACTTGCGGCAGATACTCGGCCAACTCACCCGTCCGCGGCAGGACGAAATGCTTGTGGACGGCGGGCGGCGCGGCGATCTCGATCGGGACGGACGCCCCCTCGTGGCCGGCGGTCATGCCCGAAATCTCGGCGCGCAGCTTCTGGTCGAGATCCTCGGCCACGACGGACAGGCGCTCCGCGGCGCGGGTGGCGACGAAGCCGGTTCCCCGCTTTTCGAAGAGCGCAAGGCCGAGATCCTGGCTCAGCCGGTCGAGCCGTCGTGAAACCGTCGCGACGTTCGTGTCGAGATAGCGTGCGGCAGCGGACATCGTTCCGTGCCGTGTCATGGCCAGAACGAACTTAAGATCGTCCCAATTGTCGAGAGTCATGTGTACCTCCGTATCGCCCCGTTCCCCGCCACGGGACGACATCTGGGACCACCATAGCGCGAAAACAGGCCCAACTTCCACCCTAAAGTTGCATTTGGGCAAAGCCGTCTTGGCGCGAATGAGGTGCGGTCCCGCGCCGGGTGGCGAAGGAAGGCGCGGGACGAGGGCAGGCCTAGCTTTCGTCCGTCGGCATGGGCTCCTCCGGCCCGTCGTCCTGCCGGTCGGCGACGCGGGCCACGGTCACGACCTTCTCGCCGGCCTTCGTGTTGAAGACACGGACGCCGCCCGCGCTGCGCGAGCGGAAGGAAATGCCGTCGACCGGGCAGCGGATGGATTGGCCAGTGCTCGTCGCGAGCATGATCTGGTCGTCCATCTCCACGGGGAAGGCCGCCGCGATGGGGCCGCCGCGGGCCCCCTTGTCCTGCGCGCCGACACCCATGCCGCCACGTCCGCGCACCGGATAGTCGTGACTGGAGGAGAGCTTGCCGGTGCCGCCCTCGGTGATCGTCACGATCAGGTCTTCGGCGGCCGACATCTCGGCGTAGCGCTCCTGCGGCAGGGCAGCATTGGCGTCGCCTTCCTCGTCGGTATCCACCTCGGCGTCGTCCGCCAGACCGGCCATCGCACGGCGCATCTTGAGATAGGCCGCGCGCTCGTCGCTCGTCGCGTCGAAATGGCGGATCACGGCCATCGAGACGACGGCGTCGTCCTCGCCCAGCCTGATGCCCCGCACCCCCGTCGACGCCCGCGAGTTGAAGACCCGCACGTCGGTCGCGGGGAAGCGGATTGCGCGGCCGGAGCGGCTGACCAGCATCACGTCGTCGTCGTTCGAGGCGATGCGCGCGTTGATGAGCTTCCAGCCCTCGGTCTCGCCCTCGAACTTCATGGCGATCTTGCCGTTGCGCATGACGTTGGCGAAATCGCTGAGCTTGTTGCGCCGCACCGTGCCCCGGTCGGTTGCGAAGACGACCTGCAACTCGTCCCAATCCTTCTCGTCCCGGTCGACCGGCATGATCGCGGCGATGCCGGTTCCGAGGTCGATCGGCAGAAGCTGCACCAGCGGTTTGCCCTTGGCCGTGCGCCCGCCCTGCGGCAGCCGCCAGGTCTTGAGCTTGTAGACCATCCCGTCGGTCGTGAAGAAGAGAAGCGGCGTATGCGTGTTCGCCACGAAGAGCGTGGTGACCACGTCCTCTTCCTTCGTGGCCATGCCGGCCGTGCCCTTGCCGCCGCGCTTCTGCGCGCGGAAGTCGGCCAGCGGCGTGCGCTTGGCGTAGCCCGAGGAGGTGATCGTCACGACCATGTCCTCGCGCTCGATGAGGTCCTCGTCCTCCATGTCGCCGGACCACTCGGTGATCTCGGTGCGCCGCGGCACGGCGAACTGCTCCCGAACCTCGCGCAGCTCGGTCGAGATGATCTCGAGGATGCGCGCCCGGCTTCCGAGGATTTCGAGGAAATCCTTGATCTTGCCCGCCAGCTCCTCCAGCTCGTCGGTGACCTCCTTCACCCCGATCTGCGTCAGTCGCTGCAGCCGCAGCTCGAGGATGGCGCGCGCCTGCGTCTCCGAGAGGTTGTAGGTGCCGTCGTCGTTCATCGTATGGGTTGGATCGTCGATCAGGCGGATGAAGGGCGCGATCTCCTCGGCAGGCCAGCGACGGGACATCAGCTTCTCGCGCGCCTCGGCCGCATCCGCGCTCGCCCGGATCGTGCGCACGACTTCGTCGACGTTCGACACGGCGACCGCCAGGCCGCAGAGCACGTGGCTGCGTTCCCGGGCCTTGCGCAGGTCGTGGGCGGTGCGCCGCGCGATAACCTCCTCGCGGAACTGCAGGAAGGCCGTCAGGAACCGGCGCAGGGTCAGCTGCTCGGGGCGGCCCCCGTTCAGCGCCAGCATATTGCAGGCAAAGCTCGTCTGCATCGGCGTGAAGCGGAACAGCTGGTTTAGCACAACCTCGGCGGTCGCGTCGCGTTTCAGCTCGACGACGACGCGCACGCCGACGCGGTCGCTCTCGTCTTGGACGTGGGCGATGCCCTCGATACGCTTCTCCTTTGCGGCCTCGGCGATCTTCTCGATCATCGTGGCCTTGTTCACCTGGTAGGGGATCTCGTCGATGACGATCGCATAGCGGTCCTTGCGGATCTCCTCGACGCGGGTGCGGGCGCGCATGATGACGCTGCCCCGGCCCTCGAGGTAAGCCTTGCGGATGCCCGACCGCCCCAGGACCATCCCGCCCGTCGGGAAGTCCGGGCCGGGCACGATCTCCATCAGCGCCTCGTCGCTGGCGTCCGGCTCCTCGATCAGGTGCAGGCAGGCATCGACCACCTCGCCCAGGTTGTGGGGCGGGATGTTCGTGGCCATGCCGACGGCGATGCCGCCCGCACCGTTGACCAGCATGTTCGGGAAGCGCGCCGGCAGGACGGAGGGCTCCATGTCCTTGCCGTCGTAGTTGGGCACCATGTCGACGGTGTCTTTCTCGATATCCGAAAGGAGGAAGGCCGCGGGCTTGTCCATCCGCACTTCGGTATAGCGCATCGCCGCCGCGTTATCGCCGTCCATCGAGCCGAAGTTGCCCTGACCGTCGAGAAGCGGAAGCGACATGGAGAAATCCTGCGCCATGCGCACGAGCGCCTCGTAGATCGCAGAGTCCCCGTGGGGGTGGTACTTGCCCATGACGTCGCCGACGGGGCGCGCAGACTTTCGGTATGCCTTTTCGTGCGTGTTCCCCGTCTCGTGCATTGCGTAGAGGATGCGCCGGTGCACCGGCTTCAATCCGTCCCGCAGGTCGGGGATCGCGCGGGAGATGATGACCGACATCGCGTAGTCGAGGAAGGACGTGCGCATCTCGTCGATGATGCTCACCTGCGGCCCATCGTGTGCCATCACCTCGCGCTTGGGCTCTTCGTCTTCGTTCTCAGGGGTTTGCGGCTCGTCGTTCATGCGATTCTGCGCCCTTGCTCGGATCTATATCTGGTTGCCCGACTGTCTATCATCCCCCGCATATGGCCTCAACGCCGATGTTCCGGCGCATCGGCCGCGGGTGTTGCCCAAACGCCTTGCAGCCACGGGTGCGAGTGCCAACAGGCTGTTTTAATTGAATCTTCGGATTTGTAGCGCAGGCTTGGAGCAGGAGGTGCGCGACGATGACCGAGACCGACATGATGCTCCGCGGCTACGGCCTCACGCTGGCCGAGATGTTCTACCACATGCCCGACCATCCCCACGTGCTCAACAGCTACATCTGGCAGGGGTACGACATCGCACCCGATCACCCGAAGCTCTTCGGTTTCATCGAGTTCTGGCAGCGCGAGATCGACGGCCCCCTCCATTCCGTCCGTTTCACCCACCGCCGCCAGATCGCCGCTGGCGAATGGCGCAACGTCGTGGGTGAATTGCGTCTGAACTGAGCCCCCCGGCTCAGGCTTCGGGTCGGCGGGCAG
This sequence comes from Jannaschia marina, assembly GCF_013404595.1. Classification (GTDB taxonomy): domain Bacteria; phylum Pseudomonadota; class Alphaproteobacteria; order Rhodobacterales; family Rhodobacteraceae; genus Jannaschia; species Jannaschia marina. The sequence continues at coordinate 377,425 of NZ_JABVAX010000003.1, forward strand.
CCACGACCCAGAGGACCGCGAGACCGAGCGACAGCACGCCGTTCCAGCCCGCCATTGTCAGCCCGAACTGCCAGACGATATCGTCGCACATGACCACCGTATCGGTCACCTCGGTCGAGAGCAGATCCGCTCCCGAGAGCCCGGCAAGCCCGCCGCCATCGCCCGAGCAGGAGCTCGGACCCTGCCACCAACCCTGTTCCACACCTGCGTGAAAGAAGCCGAGGCCGCTCGTCACGAGGGCGGCGAGGCCCGCACCGAGCGCCAGCAGCCGCGGTGTCACACCCGAAAGCGCGATCACGCCAAGCACGATGGCCGCCCCGTGGGGCCAACGCTGCCAGAGGCACATCGCGCAGGGCGCGTAGCCTGCGAGCTGGAAGAGGAAGGCTCCGCCCAGCAGGCCGATATGCCCGGCGGTGGCCAGCGCGATCAGAGGACGCGACAGGATCCGCTTCATATGAGCCTCAGCAAGGCGAAACTGCCGACGAGCGCGACGATGAAGACCGAGAAGACGAGCCCCAGCCGCCGTTCGATGAAATCGCGGATCGGCGCGCCGAACGCCCATAGCAGCCCGGCGACGACGAAGAAGCGGAGGCCGCGCGCCACGATGCTCGAGACAATGAAGACCGGAAGCGAGAGCTGTGTCGTGCCCGAAAGGATGGTGATGACCTTGTAGGGGAAGGGCGTGACACCGGCGATCAGCACCGCCCACGCCCCCCAGTCGTTGTAGTGCCCGCTGAAGTCGGCGAAGCTGTCGGCCTTGCCGAGCGCGGTCAGGACGGGCTCCCCGATCGTCTCGAAGGCGAAGTAGCCGATCGCATAGCCCGCCAGCCCCCCCGCGACGCTCGAGACGGTGCAGACCAAAGCGATCCACCAGGCGCGCGTCGGAGCAGCGAGGACCATGGGGATGAGCATGATATCGGGGGGGATCGGGAAGATCGAACTCTCCACGAAGCTCACGAAGGCCAGCACCCAGATGGCGCGGGGATGGGCGGCCCAGGAAAGTGTCCAGTCGTAGAGGCTGCGGATCATGCTTGCCGGTCCCATGGAACCGTCGCAGGGTCAAGCGGGTTCGGGTGCAACCGCCAAGGGAGGCCATGATGCGCTGGCAGGGACGTCGGGGAAGCCGCAACATCGAAGACCGTCGCGGCCGCCGCGGCGGCGGTGCCGGGGTCGGCGGTCTCGGCATCGGCGGGCTTCTGATCGTTCTGGTCTTCGGCTGGGTCTTCGGGATCGACGTCTCGCCGCTTCTGTCGGGCGGCGGCGGCGGGGCCCCGCAGGACCGCGCGATCACCGCCCAGGAGGAGCGGGAAGCTCAGTTCGTCTCGGTCGTGCTGGCCGACACCGAGGAGGTCTGGAGCGACATCTTCCGCCGTCAGGTCGGCGAGGCCTATCGCCCACCGACGCTCGTGCTCTTTTCCGGGGTGACGCAAAGCCCCTGCGGCGGGGCGTCGGGGGCGACGGGACCGTTCTACTGCCCGGCGGATCGCAAGGCCTACCTCGACACGGCGTTCTTCACGACGATGGAGCGGCAGCTCGGGGCCGGGGGCGATTTCGCGGCGGCCTATGTCGTCGCCCATGAGGTGGCCCACCACGTCCAGAACGAGCTGGGTATCCTCGGGCAGGCCAACCAGATCCGCATGCAGTCCTCTCAGGAGCGATCCAACGCCATCTCGGTGCGCATCGAGCTTCAGGCCGACTGCTACTCCGGTATCTGGGCGCGCGCCGCGCAGGAGCGGTTCGGCAGTCTGGAGCGCGGCGACCTCGAGGAGGCGGTGAACGCCGCGCGCCAGATCGGCGACGACCGGATCCAGCGCAGCCAGGGTCGGGTGCCCATGCCGCATACCTTCACCCACGGCACCTCGGAACAGCGGGTGCGCTGGTTCGCGCGCGGCTACGACAGCGGCGATCTGCGCGACTGCGACACCTTTTCGGCCGACCGCCTCTGAGCGCGCGATTGACCTCGGCGGAGCGCGCGGCTAGGGCCATCCCACTACCTGCTGGACGGGCCCGTGTGGCGGAATTGGTAGACGCAGCGGATTCAAAATCCGCCGCCGCAAGGCTTGCCGGTTCGAGTCCGGCCACGGGTACCAGGTATCTTCGACTGTCGCGGATTCCCGCCCGAGAGGGCCCTGGATCGGCATTTGCACGATTCGCCTCTTGTGTCGTTTTTGTGTCGAATTTGTGGACCGTTGTAGGAATGCATCGTCGCGCAGGCCGAAACAGAGCATTTTCGGGTGGTCTGGAAAGTGCCACATTTCGGTTCTGGATCGGCGACGATCGAACTGCGTCGTAACAAATTCGAACGTTCTCCCGAGAGGAAATATTATAATTTCGACAATGTTTTACTGATTTAAACTCATTTTTTTGACCTTACGTCATCAGGCCGACCTTTCAGCACTGTTTCGCGTCCGGAAACACCAGTGATGACCTTTTAGGCAAAGTCGGAACGAATCTCTCTCAAATCTGTCCAGAATCGTTCGCGACGTTCCGTTTTATGCCTCAATCCTCTTTCCCGCAGCACCCGCATCGGCTAAGACTTGCCTACGCCCAACTGGGGGGTGATGTCTGCTGGCCACGGGGGCGGCCGCACTTGTGAGCATCCGAATGGATGCCGCCTGCGATGTGCGGGCACCGGTCAAGTGGTTTGCCGGTGCGGTTTCGTCCTTTGCCGGACGATTGGGTACACGATAGGCGGCAGCTCGGGCTCAGAACGTGCGCCGCCCACTCTTCCGTCAGTGTCATCATTCCTCGCCGGGCCTGTGATTTGGACCGAGTGGAGATGCCGTGATTATGGCGACCCCAACACATCAGTATCAGAAAGATGCCGCCCCCGTGGTGGTCTCGGTCCTTTCGTTTTCCCATCTCTGCCGGTTTGCCGCGCGGCGTGCGCGCCACGGCGCGGCTTAAGGAGTGACTGCCATGACGAATACCAATCAGACCCATATCGATTTCGAAGACCAGTCCGCCGGTACGATCATCAACGGTCAGTACGCCGCGCAGGGCGTGAAGATCTACAGCGTGAACAAGGATTGGTCGATCGACACCCACAATCCGCCGATGATCTTCGACACCGACAATCCCACGGGCGGTGACACGGATCTCGCGACCGACAACCTCGGCAACGTTCTCATCCTCTCCGAAGACCGCGACAGCTCCGACCCCGACGACAACGCCGGTGGCGGCATCTTCGTCTTCGAGTTCGACGAAGCGGTCACGGTCGACTCGATCACGCTTCTCGACGTGGAGGAGAAGGCAAAGATCAAGCTCTACGACGAGCACGGAAACTTCATTCGCCAGATCGAGGCGAAGACCGGCGACAACGGCCAACTGGACGTCCACATCGACACCGATTGCGCCAAGTACATGACGGTCGAGCTGAAGGGGTCGGGCGCGGTCGACAACCTCAAGTTCACGACGCCGCCGGCCCCCGACGGTGTGGTGAACGGCACCGATGAAGGCGAACTGATCGACGTCAACTACGTCGACGCCCAGGGCGATCGCATCGACGCCAACGACGCGCTCGGCGTCGAAGGTACGACCGGTGACGAGGATCTGGTGCTGGCCGGAGACGGCAACGATACCGTCTATGCGGGCGTGGCCGACGATATCGTCCGCGGCGAGGGCGGCGACGACAAGCTCTTCGGCGAGGGCGGCAACGACGTCCTCGAGGGGGGCGACGGGATGGACACGCTCGTCGGCGGTTCGGGCGACGATACGCTGCTCGGCGGGGCCGACATGGACGAGATGTGGGCCGGTTCGGGCAACGACGTACTCGACGGCGGCGACGGCAACGACTGGATGCACGGCCAGGGCGGCGACGATACGCTCGACGGCGGGGCCGGCAACGACAAGATCTTCGGCGAGGGCGACGACGACCTCATCGACGGCGGCGCGGGCAACGACTCGCTCTATGGCGGCGAAGGCGATGACACCATCGCCGGCGGCACCGGCAACGACGTGATCGACGGCGGTGCGGGGGCCGACGTCATCGACGGCGGAGCCGGGGCGGATTCGATCTACGGTGGCGACGGTGCCGACACCATCGACGGTGGTGCGGGCAACGACAACATCGAGGGGCGCAACGGCGACGACGTCATCGACGGCGGGGATGGCAATGACGTCATCACCGGCTACGACGCCGTCTCGATCAACAACGGAAATACCGCGGTCGAGGAAGACGACGGCTCGAACGATACGCTGAGCGGCGGCGCGGGCGAAGACACCGTGCTCGGCGGGGCCGGCAACGACCTTATCGACGGCGGGGCCGGGGCCGACGAGATGTCCGGCGGCGATGACCGCGACACCTTCGTCAACGTGACCGCCGGTGACGTGATCGACGGCAACGAGGGCGGCGACGACTTCGATACCGTGGACCTGACGGGCGCGAACGCGGCCGTCGAGTATCAGGACGACGACCCCGCGACGGAGGCGGGTACGATCTTCTTCCTCGACGACGACGGCAACCGCACCGGCGAGACCGCGAGCTTCGTCAACATCGAGCAGGTGATCGGTGCCGTGACCGAGCGCGACGGCATCATCACCGGCGACGATGACGACAACCTGATCGACAGCACCTTCGTGGACGAGGACGACGAGGTCATCGACGGCGGCGATGCGCTGCTTCCGGGCGAAGCGCCGGACGACGATATCGTGCTCGCCGGCGCGGGCGCCGACACGGTCGTGTCGGGTCTCGGCGACGATGATATCGACGCGGGCGACGGCGACGACATCGTGGATGCCGGCGCGGGCGATGACCTCATCGACGGTGGTGCGGGCAACGACGCCCTGAACGGCGGCGACGGTGCCGACACGATCGACGGTGGCAGCGGTCGGGACACGATCGACGGTGGCGCGGGCGCCGACAGTCTTTCGGGGAACGCCGAGGACGACGTCATCAGCGGCGGTTCGGGCGACGACACGATCTCGGGCGGGGGCGGCAACGACACCCTCGACGGGGGCGAGGGCGACGACGTGGTGTCGGGCTCGGCCAACGACGACCTGATCTCCGGCGGATCCGGTGCCGATTCCATCCAGGGCGCCGGCGGCAGCGACACGATCGCGGGCGACGACGGCAACGACACGATCTTCGCCGGCAAGGGCGACGACCTGGTCGATGGCGGGGCCGGCGACGACAGCCTGCGCGGCGGTCAGGGCGACGACACCATCGACGGCGGCGGCGGCGAGGACACGATCGACGGCGGCGAGGGAGACGATGTTCTGCTCGGCGGCCGCGATGACGACCTGATCGCCGGCGGCGAGGGTGACGATACCCTTGCGGGCCAGGGCGGCAACGACACGCTGGACGGCGGCGCGGGCGACGACTCGGTCTCGGGCTCGGCGAACGACGACCTGCTGTTCGGCGGCGACGGCGACGACGATGTCTCCGGCTCGGGCGGCAGCGACACGCTGGACGGCGGCGCGGGGGATGACTTCCTGCGCGGCGGCAAGGGCGACGACGTGGTCGAGGGCGGCACCGGCAACGACCGGATCTCGGGCGGCCAGGGAGCGGATACGCTCTCGGGTGGCGATGACCGCGACACCTTCGTCAACGTGACCGCCGGCGACGTGATCGACGGCGGCGAGGGCGGGGACGACTTCGACACGCTCGACCTGACCGGGGCGAATGCCGCGGTGGTCTATACCGACGACGATCCGGCCACGGAGTCGGGGACGATCTTCTTCCTCGATGACGACGGCAACCGGACCGGCGAGACCGCGAGCTTCGAGAACATCGAGACCGTCGTCGGCGCAGTGGACGAGCGCGACGGTATCGTCTCGGGCACGAACGAGGGCGAGTTGATCGACGTCGACTACGACGGCGATCCGAACGGCGACTTCGTCGACAACAACGACGCGCTCCTGCCGGGTGAGGTCGGCAACGACGACATCATCGAAGCCGGTGGCGGCAACGACACGATCGAAGCGGGTCTCGGAGACGATGAAGTCGATGCGGGCGACGGCGACGATCTGGTCGATGCGGGCTCCGGCGACGACTTGGTCTCCGGCGGCGACGGTGCCGACACGATCGACGGTGGCAGCGGTCGGGACACGATCGACGGTGGCGCGGGCGCCGACAGTCTTTCGGGGAACGCCGAGGACGACGTCATCAGCGGCGGTTCGGGCGACGACACGATCTCGGGCGGGGGCGGCAACGACACCCTCGACGGGGGCGAGGGCGACGACGTGGTGTCGGGCTCGGCCAACGACGACCTGATCTCCGGCGGATCCGGTGCCGATTCCATCCAGGGCGCCGGCGGCAGCGACACGATCGCGGGCGACGACGGCAACGACACGATCTTCGCCGGCAAGGGCGACGACCTGGTCGATGGCGGGGCCGGCGACGACAGCCTGCGCGGCGGTCAGGGCGACGACACCATCGACGGCGGCGGCGGCGAGGACACGATCGACGGCGGCGAGGGAGACGATGTTCTGCTCGGCGGCCGCGATGACGACCTGATCGCCGGCGGCGAGGGTGACGATACCCTTGCGGGCCAGGGCGGCAACGACACGCTGGACGGCGGCGCGGGCGACGACTCGGTCTCGGGCTCGGCGAACGACGACCTGCTGTTCGGCGGCGACGGCGACGACGATGTCTCCGGCTCGGGCGGCAGCGACACGCTGGACGGCGGCGCGGGGGATGACTTCCTGCGCGGCGGCAAGGGCGACGACGTGGTCGAGGGCGGCACCGGCAACGACCGGATCTCGGGCGGCCAGGGAGCGGATACGCTCTCGGGTGGCGACGGGGCCGACATGATCGACGGCGGGGACGACCGGGATCTGATCCTGGGCGCGACCGGCGGTGCGACGCCCGAAGAGGGTGACATGATCGACGGCGGCTCCGGCGGCGACGATTTCGACACGCTCGACCTGACCGGCTCCGACGTGGCCTTCATCGACTACACCTCGGCCGACCGCGAGGACGGCATCATCAACTTCCGCGATGGCACCACCGCGAAGTTCGAGGACATCGAGGCCGTCATCCCGTGCTTCACCCCCGGCACGCTGATCGCGACGCCGAAGGGCGAGGTTGCGGTCGAGACGCTGCAGGTCGGCGACCGGGTCATCACCCGCGACAACGGCATCCAGGTCATCCGCTGGACCGGTGCGCGCCAGCTGAGCGCCGCCGAGATGAAGGAGAACGGGGCGCTGCGCGCCGTGATGATCCGCCAGGGGGCTCTGGGCCATGGCCTGCCGGAGCGCGACATGGTCGTCTCGCCGCAGCACCGCGTCCTGATCGCCAACGACGAGACCATGCTCTACTTCGACGAGCGCGAGGTTCTCGTGGCGGCCAAGCATCTGGTCGGTCGGCCGGGCGTCGAGCGGATGGACGCGGAGGATGTCACCTACATCCACGTCATGTTCGACAACCACGAGGTCATCCTTTCCGACGGGGCCTGGACCGAGAGCTTCCAGCCGGGCGATCACTCGCTCAAGGGGCTGGGCCGGGCGCAGCGCGAGGAGATCTTCGCGATCTTCCCCGAACTGCGCGAGCGGGAAGGCCGCGAAGGCTATGCCGCCGCGCGGCGGATGCTCAAGCGTCAGGAAGCGGATCTGCTTCTGAAGTAACGGGCCGCTGTCCGACAGGGCAGGCACGCATTGCAGGACCGGGGCGGGGATACCTCCGCCCCGTTCCCATTTGTCGCCGCCTCGTTTCGTGCTAACCCGTTGACGACACAACCGACGGGGAACGAGATGCGGCGTCTGCACTTCTACATCATGGGTCTGATTTCCTTGGCCTACGGCCTGCTCGTGATGACCGAATACGTCCTCATCTCCTACGGGCTGCAGAAGGCCTGGCTCGAGTTCTATTCCGAGGCGCAAATCGCCTGGTTCGAGGCGCTGCCGGACTGGGTGCACGGTGTCTGGGGGGCGCATGCGACGCTGGCGCTCGTGGGTGCGCTCTGCCTGCTGGCGCATCTGCGGCCGGCGGTCTGGATGCTGTTCTTCTCCTTCTTCACCCTCCTTGTGCTGGTCGTCTGGGCGACCCTGCTGGCCGATCCGTCGATGCTCTCGCTCGTCGGCTCTTCGGTGATGGCCTGGGCGACGTCGGCTCTGGTGCTTGCGCTCAGCTTCCTCATCTATCTCTATGCCCGGCACGAAAAGCAGCTGGGCGAGGTGCTCTGATCGGCTTTACCGCCGCCGACGGTCTTGGTAGGCCAACCCGACTGAAATACTGGGGTTTCGATGGCACCGCGTCTTCAGGTCGAGGGACTGGTCCGGCATCTTGGGGGGCGCAACGTGGTCGACGGGATCTCCCTGTCGGTCGCGGCGGGGCAGGTGACCTGTCTGCTCGGGCCATCGGGTTGCGGCAAATCCACGACCTTGCGGATCATCGCCGGTGTCGACCGGCAGGACGCGGGGCTGGTGCGCCTGAACGGTGCGGTGGTGTCGGGTGGGCATCATCACGTTCCGGCCGAGGCGCGGGGCGTCGGTCTCATGTTTCAGGATTTTGCGCTTTTCCCGCATCTGACGGTGGCGCAGAACGTGGCTTTCGGTCTGTCGAAGGGGGCCGAGGCGGCAGCGCGGGTCGCCGAGCTTCTGGAGCGGGTGGATCTGACCGGCTATGACGCGAAGCATCCCCACGAGCTGTCGGGTGGGGAGCAGCAGCGCGTGGCCCTCGCACGGGCGCTGGCCCCCCGGCCCGGCATCATGCTGATGGATGAGCCCTTTTCCGGCCTCGACAACCGGCTGCGCGACGGTATCCGCGATACGACGCTCGCCGTTCTGAAGGAGGAGGGCACGGCCGTGCTTCTCGTGACGCACGAGCCGGACGAGGCGATGCGGATGGCCGATGAGATCGCGCTCATGCGGGAGGGGCGGATCGTGCAACAGGCCGCGCCCTACAACATCTACAACGCGCCCGTCGACCGGGCGGCAGCCGCGTTTTTCAGTGATATCAATATCCTGCGGGGCGATGTTCACGGATCTCTCAGCGACACTCCTTTCGGACAATTCCTGACACCGGGTCTCGAGGAGGGGACGGAGGTCGAGATCTGCTTCCGTCCGCAATACGTGCGCATCGATTTCGACCGAGCCGGGCAGGGGCCGCGCCCGACTGCGGCAGAGGGCACGCCCGCGCGCGGCACGGTGCTGCGCGCCCGGTTCATGGGGAAGGAAAGCCTCGTCGAGTTTCTGATGGACGATGGCGTGAGCCGCGTTTCGGCGACGGTGCCGGCGGTCTTCCTGCCGAAGCCGGGCACGGTGCTCTGGCTTTCGATCCGCAGGGATCGCTGTTTCGTCTTCCCGCGCGTGGCCTAGGCGGTGTGGGGGCAGGATCAGGCGTAATCCGGGGATCGTGACTGGCGTGCGAGAGACGGTCGGTATCGACCATCACGTCAGCGGGAACGAGGTGAGATTCGCAGATCAACAGATCCCCGGGGCGGGGGCTCGGATGGTCAGCCGAGAAAGGTCGTCGAGGGGTCAGCGACCCCAGGTGCGGACGTTGCCACAATCGACATGGACGAAGTTCGAGCGCGAGTAGCGGCCCACGCCCCCGGCACCACAACTTGCCGCGGCGCGGGCGACCTGACTGACGGAGCGCGACGACAGGCGAATGTCGGCGGCCCGTCCCTCGAGGTGCAGCGAGTATTTCGCCACGCCACTCGACCGGCGGCGCAACATCGCGTTCGTCGCCGGCGAGCGATAGCCCGAAAGCAGCAAGAACGGCTCGCGCGAATCGACCAGGCGATGGGTCGCGGCGATGATGTCGATCGCGCGATTGTCGATGGCCTTGGTCTCGTTCCGGCGCCAGTCGCGGAAGAAGAAGTTGATCTCCGCCAGCGCCTCACGCACGTAACGACCCTCGATCCAGTAGACCGACTCCATGCTCTCGCCGGTTCGGGCGTTGTGCATCTTGATGGTTCGGATATCGCCGCCCCCACGCAGGAACCCTGCGGCCTTGGAGTATGTCGGTGCGGCTGCGATGGCGGTTGCTGCGAATGCGCCCAGCAATCCACGCCGGGTCAGGGACGCCGGCACGCCTGCATCTGTCTGTTCACTCACGTCTTGCCCCATTTTGTTTGGGCCGTCTGCGCGGCCTCAGGTGTCTCATCCCCATGTGACAGGATTGATGTGGCACAAGTGCGGCGATTCTCTAAGCGCCTTGAGTCTTCGCAGTGGCATGAGCGGGTTTTTGCGCATCAAGATCATGTGTCGGAACCTTTTCGATTCTGTTGCCCGACTGCCTACAGCGCATTTCTTTGAGAAACGTGAATGGACAGGGAATTGTCAAAAGATAACCTGTCGCCATCTGCTCATTTCCGGATTTCCAAATGTTTCTTCGCCCGCCTTCCTTTCTGCTTGCCGCGCTTCTTTGCCTGACCGGCCCGGCGGAGTCCGCGCCTCTCGTTACACCCTTGCAACAAGCTGTGGCCCAGGCCGCGTCGGAGGACGAGGCCATCGCCGCGTTCTACCGCGCGCGCGATTTCGCACCCGTCTGGATGGGCGAGGGAGCCGAGCACCGTCGCGCGGCCTTCCTCTGGGCGCTCGATCAGGCGAAGGACCATGGCTTGCCGACCGCGCGCTACGATGCCGCGACGATCCGGGCGGAGTTCGCCGGCGCGACGGATGCCGCCACGCGCGGTGCGCTGGAGGTGGCGATGACGCAGCGGTTTCTCCGCTATGCGCAGGACGTGAGCTCCGGCATCGTCGATCCGAAGCGGGTGGACCGGACGATCGTGCTAGACGTGCCCAAGCGCGACTGGCTCGAGCAGATGACCCGCTTCACGGAAGAAGACCCCTATGCCTTCGTGCAGGGCCTCTGGCCGACGTCGCCACAATACACGCGCCTCCTGCGCGAGAAGCTGCGCCTCGAGGAGATGCAGCGCGCCGGCGGGTGGGGCGCGACCGTGTCGGGCGATACGATGGCACGCGGAGCCGAGGGTCCGGCCGTCGTCGACCTGCGCAACCGACTGATCCGCATGGGTTATCTGCGCCGCTCCGCCGTTTCGGCCTATGACGCGGAGATGGAGGCCGCGGTGCGCGCCTTCCAGATCGACCACGGGCTCACACCCGATGGCGAGGCCGGTGGCGCGACGCTGGCCGCGATCAACGTCTCGCTCGAGGATCGGATGGGCCAGATCATCGTAGGGCTCGAACGGCAGCGCTGGATGAACAAGCCGCTGGAGCCGCGCCACATCCTCGTCAACCTGGCCGAGCAACACGCCTACGTCTACGATGACGGCAAGGTGACCTTCGACACCGTCGTCGTCGTGGGGGCCGACACGCCCGACCGGCGCACGCCGGAGTTCAGCCACACGATGACCCACATGGTCATCAACCCCTACTGGCACGTTCCGCGCTCGATCACGGTGAACGAGTATCTGCCCGCGCTGCGACGGGGCGGGGCGCGCCATCTGGAGGTCTACTCGCGCAATGGACGCGTGAACCCGAACCGTATCGACTTCAGCCGCTACAACGCCCGCAACTTCCCGTTTTCGCTCAAGCAGCCGCCGGGGCCGCGCAACGCGCTCGGGCGGGTCAAGTTCATGTTCCCGAACCAGTGGAACATCTACCTGCACGACACGCCGTCGCGCGATCTCTTCAACCGCGACCTGCGGACCTTCAGCCACGGTTGCGTTCGCGTCGGCAAGCCGCTGGAGCTGGCCTATCACCTGCTTGCGCCGCAGACGGCGACGCCGGAGGCCGACTTCACCGCGCATCTGCGCACGGGGCGGGAGCGGCGCGTGAACCTCGAGGATCCGATCGGCGTGCATCTCGTCTACTGGTCGGCCTGGGTGACGCCGACGGGGCGCGCGAACTATCGCGGCGATCCCTACGGCCGGGACGTGAAGGTGCTGCGCGCCCTGCAGGATGCCGGGGTGGAACTGGACGCCTCGCGCAGCTAAATCGACCCCGGGGCCACGCCGGCCCCGGAGGTCATGACCGGTGTTCACGCTCGATCAGATTGCCGCCGCCCTCGGGCGTCCCGTCGACGGGGACGGCGCGCTTGCCTTTCGCCGTGCCGCAGAGCCGGGCACGGCCGGCCCGGATGATCTCGCGCTGGCCATGTCGCCGGCCTACGGTGCTGCACTGAAGGACAGCCGGGCGCGCGTCGCGATCCTCTGGGAAGATGCGGACTGGCAGGCCCTCGGGCTCGAGGGGGCGGTTCGGGTGCCGCGCGCGCGGCTTGCCATGGCGGGCATCACCGCCGCACTCGACCCCGGGCCGCGGATCGCGCCGGGCGTCCACCCGACAGCGCTCGTCGACGAGACAGCCGAGATCGGGGAGGGGGCCGCGATCGGGCCCTATGCCGTCATCGGACCGGACGTCAGGGTCGGCGCCCGCGCACGCATTGCCGCCCATGTCACCCTCGACGCGGGCGCGCGTCTCGGCGCGGACGTGCGGTTGATGCAGGGCGTCCGCATCGGCAGCGGGGTAACCCTCGGCGACCGCGTCATCGTGCATCCGAACGCCGTGATCGGGGCCGACGGGTTCAGCTTCACGACAGAAGCCGAGAACGCCGTCGAACGCTCCCGCCGAACGCTGGGCGACCCCGGAGAGCCCGTCCGCCAATCCTGGGAGCGGATCCATTCGCTCGGCTCGGTCAGCATTGGCGACGATGTGGAGATCGGCGCGAACAGCGCCATCGACAAGGGCACCATCGCCGACACGACCGTGGGGCGGGGCACCAAGATCGATAACCTCGTGCACATCGGCCACAACAACCGGATCGGCGAGGATTGCCTGATCTGCGGGCAGGTGGGGATGGCTGGCGGCTCGACGGTGGGCGATCAGGTCGTCCTCGGCGGGCAATGCGGGGTGAGCGACAATATCACCATCGGCGACCACGTCGTCGCGGGCGGGGCCACCAAGATTTTCACGCGGGTCCGCGCGGGCGAGGTGATCCTCGGCAACCCGGCAGTCAAGATGGAGACGTCGCTCGCCATGCAGCGCGCCCAGCGGCGCCTCCCGCGCGCGCTGCAGCAACTGAGCGACCTTCGCAAGATCGTCACGAAAGCCGGGCAGGGAGCGGGGCATGACGACTGACATCCGCACCCGCGTCCACGAGATCGTCGCCGAACAGGCGATGATCGACACCGACGACGTGACCGACGCCTCGGTGCCCGCCGATCTCGGGATCGATTCGATGGGACTGGTCGAGGCGATCTTCGCCATCGAGGAGGCCTTCGACATCCAGGTTCCCTTCAACGCGAACGAACCCGCGGCCTCGGACTTCGACTATTCCTCGGTCGGGGCCATCGTCGCCGCGGTCGAGCGTCTCGTGGCCGAACAGCATCCGTGACGCGCCGTGTCGTCATCACCGGGGCCGGCACGATCAACGCGCTCGGGGCCGACGTTCCGGCGACGCTCGAGGCGCTCCGCGAGGGGCGCTCGGCCATCGGGGAGCTGGACATCCGCGACGTCGACCGCCTGATGATCCGCATCGGCGCGCAGGTCGCGGGCTACGACGAAAGCGCGCATTTCAACCGCCAGCAGATCGCGCTCTACGACCGCTACACGCAGTTCGCGCTGCTGGCCGCGGGTCAGGCGCTCACACAGGCGGGGCTCGTCTTCGAGGGGGCGCTCGCCGCCCGCTCTGGCGTGATCCTCGGCACCTCGGGCGGCGGGCTCAACACGCAGGACGAGAACTACCGGGCCGTCTACGAGGACGGGAAGAACCGCGTGCATCCCTTCGTCGTCCCGAAGCTTATGAACAACGCGGCGGCCGCGCATCTGAGCATGGAATACAACCTGAAGGGCCCGTCCTTCACGGTCGCCACCGCCTGCGCCAGCTCCAACCACGCGATCGGGCAGGCGTTTCAGTTTATCGCCTCTGGCATGGCCGATGTGATGGTAACCGGCGGGGCCGAGGCGATGCTCTGCTTCGGCGGGGTGAAGGCGTGGGAGGGGCTCCGCGTGATGTCCCGTGATACCTGCCGGCCCTTCTGCGCCACGCGGTCTGGCATGGTCCAGGGCGAGGGCGCGGGCGTCTTCGTGTTGGAGGACTACGATCACGCCCGCGCGCGGGGGGCCGAGATCTTGGCCGAGGTGGCGGGTATCGCCATGACCTCCGATGCCTCCGACATCGTCATGCCCTCGCGGCAGGGGGCGGAGCGGGCGATGGCCGGCGCGCTTGCGCAGGCGGGGCTGGCGACCTCCGACATCGGATACATCAACGCCCACGGCACCGGGACGGCGGCGAACGACAAGATCGAGAGCGCGGCCGTCGCCCATGTCTTCGGGGCGGATGCCGACCGGCTGGCGATCAGCTCCACCAAGTCGATGCATGGCCATTGCATCGGAGCGACGGGGGCCATCGAGCTTCTGGCCTGCATCATGGCGCTCCGCGACGGCGTCATCGCCCCCACCGCAAACTGGCAGGAGCCGGACCCGGAATGCGCGCTCGACATCGTACCGAACAGGGCACGCGAGGCGCGGGTGACGGCGTGTCTCTCCAACGCCTTTGCCTTCGGCGGCATGAACGCCGTTCTGGCGCTCAAGGCGGTGTGACAGTCGCCCCTAGGCTTCCGGGAGAACGGAGGGGGTCGTGCGCCCCATTCGACAGAGATCGCAGATGCGGACGGCCTCGGTGATCCCCATCAGGGCCAGATCCCGGAAGTCCGGCAGGACGTAGGGATCGGCGCGGGCGTAGTCGACGGTGTAGCCCAGATCCTCGAAGGACGCGATGGAGAGGCGGCTCAGCGGGCGATCCGTTCCCGACAGGAAGCCGGTCAGCAGTTCGTCCCCGAAGATCAGCTCTCTCCAGTGACCCTCGCGCGTGCCCGGACCGCCGGTGTTGGCAAGAGGAACGCCCGCTCCGGCATCGGGGTCGAGGGTGGCGAACTCGCGGTTGGAGGCCGGGCCGGTGAACCGGGGATCGGCCGATCCGCTCCCCTCGATCAGCCCACGCCGCGCCCAAAGCGTGCCGAAGCCCAGCACATGGGCCATCTCGTGCAGGATCACATCCTCGAAGCGGCCGCCCTGTTCCAGTGTTTCGACATCGGCTTCGTCGAAGTCCATGATCCCGGCCACGGGACGTTCGTCACCGGGGCGCAGGAGGGTCGGCCCGGCCTGTCCCAGAACGCCCTCGGGGCCGTCGATCCGGTTGATCGAGACGTCGATCCGCAGGCCGGTCAGTACGTCGCCCTCCGCCTCGATTGGCGGAAAGCCCGTGTCCATCACCTCGTCCCACCGGGTCGCCGCCCGTTCGAAGACGCCGCGGCGCGTGTCGGTGATCGGGCTGATGAAGCGAAGGGTGATCATCGGGCGTCCTTTCGGTTCGGTCTGCTGGTATCAGAAGACGGGCCCGCGGCGCGGGATGCCAGCCCCCCGGTTCGCCATGTCAAAATCGGCCCGCGATTGCCGGTCGCCCGCCGTCTTCCGCCGGGACCGCATCGCCTCCATCCGAAACGCAACGGGGCACCCGAAGGTGCCCCGCTCGATGCGTCCCGAAGGAAGCGATCATTCGTTGGCCACTTCCACCGCCGCGAGGCCGGCGGTGAAGCCCGTGAGGGACATGGTCAGTTCCGCCTGCTGATCGGGGGCCAGCGCGGGCACCACGACCAGCGTGGCCTTCGCACCGCGACGGAAGGCCTGCACGTCGGCGGCGGTGAAGCCCATCCGGCTGTAGCAACCGGTCTGGTCGCAGAAGCTGTAGGGATAGCGGCGGGGCTGCCCACCATCGATCGTCATCGTGACCTGCGCGGTCAGGAGCGTCTGCAGCGGGGTCAGCACCGTCGCCCCGGCGACGATCTCGCCCCCGTCGGGCAGGTCGAAGAAGTTCACGTCCGCCGTCGGGTTGCCCTGCTGATCGGCAAGACGCTGGTAGAGCTGACAGGGATCGTCCTGTCCTTCGGGGGCCTCGAGGCAACGGACCTCCCAGTCACCATGCTCCTCGCGCACGTAGATCTGCGGCCCGCCCGACAGCGCCTCGCCGACCGACGTTCCGGTCGAAAGATCGCCACCGGGCGAAGCAGGCGGTGCCTGATCGGCGTCGAGCGTCTCGCCGGCTTCGGGCGTCTCGGCGGTCTCGCCGGTTTCGGGAGCTTCGGTCGCCGTCCCGGCGTCCTCTGTGTCGGTCTCCTGCGCGAGGCCGGGGGCCGCCATCAGCGACAGCGCCAGCACCGAGGCGACGGCGGGCAGGAAACGGGTCGAATGGATCACGATATGCACTCCTCGAAAGTGATTTGCGCCGGGTCTAGCACGGCTTTTCGTCGAGGTGCAGGGGGCATCGGTTTCGGTCTGCACGGCGCGAGATGATGCCCCGAAACGGCCGCGATGCCGAACGTCCGAAATAAGAAAAAGGGCCTGTGAGCAGGCCCTTTTTCATGTTGATTTTTTCTCTCCCCGTCGGACTGGCCGACTTGATGATGCAGACCCTAAGCAGCGATTCTAAAGGCGTCAACAGACTATTTTGAACGGGTTTCGTGAATCTTCGCTTCGCTCCGGGGCGGGCGCGAATCCGGCTCTGCCGATGGCGCGCGACGCGGTGCGGGCTGTGCGCGCGGCACCTCGGCTGCTATGGCGGACGGGTGTTAACCCGGGGGGACGAAATGGCGACATCTGACGGCGGGATCTTCGTGGGCGGCGGAGGTGCCGACTACGGCACCGCGCAGCATCTGCGGCTCGACTACGCGAACCGTCACGGGCTCATCGCCGGGGCGACGGGCACCGGCAAGACCGTGACGCTCCAGATTCTCACGCAGGGGTTCTCGGATGCGGGCGTTCCGGTGTTCCTCTCGGACGTGAAGGGCGATCTCTCGGGGCTCGCGCGCCCCGGCTCGCCCGAGCACAAGCTGCACGGGGCCTTCCTCGAACGCGCGGGCAAGATCGGGCTCGATCTCGACTACGCCGCCGCGCCCGTGACCTTCTGGGACCTCTGGGGAGCCGATGGCCATCCGGTGCGCACGACCGTCTCGGAGATGGGACCGCTCCTCCTCGCGCGGCTGCTGGAACTGACCGAGGCGCAGGAGGGTGTCCTCAATATCGCCTTCCGCGTGGCCGACGAACAGGGATTGGCGCTTCTCGACCTGAAGGATCTGCAGGCGCTGCTCGTCTGGGTGGGCGAGAACCGCAAGACGCTGTCTACGCAGTACGGCAATGTGTCCACCGCCTCCGTGGGTGCGATCCAGCGTGCGCTTCTGACGCTCGAGACGCAGGGCGGGGTGAACCTCTTCGGGGAGCCGGCACTGGAGCTGGAGGATCTGGTGCGGACCGCGCCCGACGGGCGTGGGCGGGTGAACGTGCTGGCTGCCGATCGACTGATGGCCGCGCCGCGGCTCTATGCGACGTTCCTGATGTGGCTCCTTTCGGAACTCTTCGAGCAGCTGCCCGAGGTCGGCGACCCCGACAAACCGAAGCTCGTCTTCTTCTTCGACGAGGCGCATCTTCTGTTCGACGACGCGCCCAAGGCCTTGATCGACAAGGTGGAACAGGTCGCGCGGCTCATTCGCTCGAAGGGTGTGGGCGTCTACTTCGTGACGCAGAATCCCGAGGACATTCCCGAGGATATCCTGGGCCAGCTCGGCAACCGGGTGCAGCATGCGTTGCGGGCCTTTACCGCGAAGGACCGGAAGGCGCTGCGGCAAGCCGCGCAGAACTACCGCGAGAACCCGGCCTTCGACATCGAGGACGCGATCCGCGAGGTCGGCGTGGGCGAGGCGGTGACGTCCCTCCTGGAGCGCAAGGGCATCCCCGGCGTGGCCGAGCGCACGCTGATCCGGCCGCCCGCCTCCCAACTCGGTCCGATCACGGATGGGGAGCGAAAGGATGTTCTTCAATCATCTGATATTGCGGGGAAATACGAGGTCGAAATCGACCGGGAAAGCGCCTTCGAAGTGCTGGCCAAGCGGGCCGAAGACGCGGCGAAGGCGGCCGAGGAAGCGGAGGCCGAGGAGGACACCGCCGAGCCCGCGATGCGCGAATACAAATCCGGGCGCCGGTATTCGGGCGAGCGGGTGAGCCGCTCGACCTCGAAGCCGCGCAGCCGGTCGCGGCGGGGTGACAGCGTGGGCGAGGCCTTTGCCAAGTCCTTCGCCCGCTCGCTCGGGACGCGGGCGGGGCGGTCGATCGTGCGGGGGGTCCTGGGCGGGCTCTTCCGGGGGCGGTGAGGCGAGAAATGAACGTTTTGTACAAAAATTCCGGGCCGGCTGGACGTTTTGTACATCCCTCGAAAGCCCCCCTGCGATGATCCTGCGCCCGCCACGCCCGGTCGACGCGATGGAGATCGCCGCGATCCAGGCCGAGGGCCTGGCGACCGGCCATGCCTCGTTCCGCGACACGCCGACCGACTGGCAGGATTTCCATGACGGGCATCCGCTCGCCCTCGTGGCCGAGGAGCGGGGGATCGTGATCGGCTGGAGCGCGCTTGCGCCCACGTCGGCGCGCGAGACCTACGCCGGCGTCGGCGAGGTCAGCACCTATGTGGGGGCGCAGGCCGTGGGGCGCGGCATCGGGCGAGCCCTTCTCGACCGGTTGGTCGCCGAGGCGGCGGCGGAGGGCTGGTGGAGTTTCGTCGCGCAGATCTTCCCCGAGAACCGCGCGAGCCTCGCGCTCCACCGCGCCTGCGGGTTCCGTACGGTTGGCACGCGGGAGCGGCTGGGCCGGATGACCTACGGTCCGATGGCAGGCGCATGGCGCGACGTCGTGATGCTGGAGCGGCGGATGCCGTAGGGTACGCCGGTTCGGGTCGGGGCGTCGCGGGTTTCGGAGGGGCGCTCGATTCTGCGCTGTGCAGCCGTGACATCTCCTGCGGAGATATCACCCTGCTGCCGTCGATTTACGCCTGGACGGCGAAATCGCTATTCCCACTCGATGGTTCCGGGGGGTTTCGACGTGATGTCGTAGGTCACGCGGTTGATGCCCGGCACCTCGTTGATGATGCGCGTCGCCGTCTCGCCCAGGAATTCGTGGGTGAAGGGGTAGTAGTCGGCGGTCATGCCGTCGACGCTGGTGACCGCGCGCAGGGCGCAGGCGAAGTCGTAGGTCCGGCCGTCGCCCATGACGCCCACGGTGCGCACGGGCAGGATGGCGACGAAGGCCTGCCAGATCTCGTCGTAGAGGCCGTGGCGGCGGATCTGGTCGATGTAGACGGCATCGGCCTTGCGCAGGATGTCGAGCTTCTCGCGCGTGATCTCGCCCGGGCACCGGATGGCGAGGCCGGGGCCGGGGAAGGGGTGGCGGCCGATGAAGCTGGGCGGCAGGCCGAGCTCGCGGCCGAGCGCGCGGACCTCGTCCTTGAAGAGCTCTCGCAGGGGCTCGACGAGTTTCAGGCCCATCTTCTCGGGCAGGCCGCCGACGTTGTGGTGGCTCTTGATCGTGACCGAGGGGCCGCCGGAAAAGCTGACGCTCTCGATGACGTCGGGATAGAGCGTGCCCTGCGCGAGGAACTCCGCCCCGCCGACCTCGCCCGCGTGCTTCTGGAAGACGTCGATGAAGAGCTTGCCGATGGTCTTACGCTTCACTTCGGGGTCGCTTTCGCCCTCGAGGGCCCCGAGGAACAGCTCCTGCTCGTCGGCGTGGATGAGCGGCATGTTGTAGTGGTCGCGGAACATCGTCACGACCTCCTCCGCCTCGCCCTGGCGCAGGAGGCCGTGGTCGACGAAGACGCAGGTGAGTTGATCGCCGATCGCCTCGTGGATGAGGACGGCGGCGACCGAACTGTCGACCCCGCCCGAGAGGCCGCAGATGACCTTCGCGTCGCCCACTTGCTCCCGGATGGCGGCGACGGCCTGCTCGCGGTAGCCGGCCATCGTCCAGTCGCCGGTGAAGCCCGCGAGGCGGACGAAATTCTCGTAGAGTTGCGCGCCCTTCGGGGTGTGGTGCACCTCGGGGTGGAACTGCATCCCGTAGAAATGGCGCGCGGGGTCGGCGACGACGGCGAAGGGGGCGCCGGGCGAGGTGGCGTAGACCTCGAAGCCGTCGGCCAAGCGGCTGACGTGGTCGCCGTGGGACATCCAGACCTGCTCGCGCCCCGTGGCCTCCAGCCCGTCGAACCAGCCCTGCAGCAGGTCGAGGGGCTGCGACGGGGTGACGAAGGCGCGGCCGAACTCGGCGGTGCCCTCGCCGCGTTTCACTTCGCCGCCGAGCATCTGCATCATCACCTGCTGGCCGTAGCAGATGCCGAGGATCGGCACGCCGAGCTCGAAGATCTCCGCCGGCGGGCGCGGCGAGCCCGCGTCGGGGACGCTGGCCGGGCCGCCAGAGAAGATGACGGCGCGGGGCGCGAACTCGGCCAGGAAAGCGGGGGTGACGTTCTGGAAGGGATGGATCTCGCAGTAGACGTTCAGCTCGCGCAGCCGGCGCGCGATGAGCTGTGTCACCTGGGAGCCGAAATCCACGATGAGAAGGCGCTGGTGATCGGGCATGTCCATGCCCGCCGCTTACGCCGCCGGGGGTGCCGGGGCAAGGCCGGGCGATGTCGCTTTCGTCGCGCAGGGTGCGCAAACGGTCGGCGCGGGCCGTGACGGGCGGGCTATCGAGGCGACGAGGCATCCGGGTACAGGGAGCGAGCCATGGCGGACGGGGCACGGACACGGGGACGACGCGGCGGGGGCGGCGCGGCCCGGCGGGCGGAGCGCACGAGCACGCGGATCGACCAGGCGCGCTTCATCTCGCGGGCGATCCCGGACTACGAGTCGCTGACCGAGGAATTGCTCGGCATCATCGAGGCGAACGCCGAGGTCGTTCTCGAGGAGATCGGTGTCTCCTTCCCCGAGAACGAGCCCGCGCTCGAGCGGTGGCGGGCGGCAGGCGCGGAGGTGCGGGGCGACCGGGTCCACATCCCGAAGGGCCTCGCCCGCAAGCTCTGCGCGACGGCCCCCGCGTCCTTCACGCAGATCGCCCGGAACCCGGAGCGCAACGTGGAGATCGGCGGACGCAACCTGGTGCTCGCCCCGATCTACGGGCCGCCCTTCGTGCGCGACGGCGAGGGCCGGCGCTATGCGACGATCGAGGACTTCCGCAAGTTCGTGAAGCTCGGCCACATGTCGAAGTGGCTTCACCATTCGGGCGGCACCGTCTGCGAGCCGACGGACCTGCCGGTGAACAAGCGGCACTACGACATGCTGCTGGCGCATATGACGCTGACCGACAAGCCGTTCATGGGGTCGGTGACCGAGCCGAGTCGGGCGCGCGATTCGGTCGAGATGTGCGATATCCTCTTCGACGCGGGCGACGGACGCGGCCTCGACGGGCGCACGGCGCTCGTGAGCCTCATCAACGTCAACAGCCCGCTCACCTTCGATTCGATCATGATGGGCGCGCTGGAGGTCTATGCCGAGGCGAATCAGGCCTGCATCGTCTCGCCCTTCATCGTGGGCGGGGCGATGGCCCCGGTCTCGATCCTCGGCACATTGACGCAGGTGCTCGCCGAGGTGATGGCGGGCGTGGCCTATTCGCAACTCGTGCGGCCGGGCGCGCCGGTCATCTTCGGGGCCTTCGTCTCCTCGATCGACATGAATTCGGGCGCGCCCACCTTCGGCACGCCGGAAGCGGCACAGATAACCTATGGGGCCGGGCAACTCGCGCGGCGACTGGGGCTGCCCTATCGCAGCGCGGGGTCGTTCAACGGCTCGAAACTGCCCGATGCGCAGGCGGCCTACGAGACGGCCAACTCGCTCAACGCGGGGCTGCTGTCGGGGGTGAACTTCATGCTGCATTCCTGCGGATGGCTCGAAGGTGGGCTCGTCGCGGATTTCGAGAAGTTCGTGATGGACGCCGATCAGCTCGGCACGCTTCACAAGATGGCCGCGGGAGTGCCCTCGGACGAGAACGCGCAGGCGATGGACGCGCTGCGCGAGGTGGGGCCGGGCGGACACTTTCTTGGCTGCGCGCATACGCAGGCGAACTACCGCCAGGCCTTCTGGAAGTCGGATCTGTTGGACTACAAGCCTTTTGAAACCTGGTTCGAGGAGGGCGCGCGCGACACGCGGGCGTTGGCGGCGGCGCGGGTCGAGAAGCTCTTGGCTGACTACGAGGAGCCTGCGCTCGATCCGGCCATCCGGGCGGCACTTCTGGAATATGTGGAACGCAAGAAGGCGTCGATGAGCGACGCCTTTATCTGAAGTCTCTCGCTGCCGCCGCGCGTCAGGCGCGGGCGGCGCGGAAGGCGCGGGCCTCGGCCATGAGCGCGACGAGGATGTCGACGTGGCGGGCGAGGCTGTAATTCTTGTCGGTCGTCACGCGGCGTTCCTCGAGGGCGGCCTCGATCGGCAGCAGCTTCTCGAGCGCGGCGCGCGGCGTCGAGGGAATGGCGACGCGCAGCATCCGCCGCAGGTCCCGCCGGCGGTGATACTGCGTGGTGCCCTGATTGGCGGCTTCGACCAGCAGTTGCGGGCGGCGAAGGGTGTCGAGCTCGGCGGTGATCTTGCACATTGCGGCACGTCCTTGAGTCGGTTTCAATTGTCCTGATCCTGACGTCCGCAAAAGCGCCGTTGCGAAACAATCGAAAGCTGCGCGCGCTGTTGTCCCTTCGTTTACAGTTTCGAAACGATTGATGACGCTTTGGCCGATCTTAACGTCTTGGTAACCAATCCGAGAGACTTCTGGCGAGGTTATCAACAGGACTCGTTTCGGAGCGACCGATGTCCCCCTTACCGATTTCCCAAAGCCGGACACGCCTGCCGTCCTGGGTGCCGTCCTCGGCGCGCGCCTATGTAGCCCATGCGGTCGAGGGGCGCGCGTTGCGGGAGGTGGCCGCCGACAGCGGCTGTGCGCCCTCGACCATCCTGCGGCAGGTCCGCCGGATCGAGCAGCGCCGGGACGACCCCCTTGTCGATGACATGATCGAGCGGCTCTCGCTGGCTGCGCACGCAGGCTCCCCCGACCCAGACCTTGAGGATACCCCAAGCATGTCCGTTACGCCCCGCCACGAGACGCTCATCGACGACGACACCCTCGGCCGGGAGGCCCGGCGCATCCTGCGTCGCCTCTGCGAAAAGGATGCCGAACTGGTGGTCGGGCAGGGGATGCCGCAGGCCGCCGTGTTGCGCGATACCGGCGACACGCCGACGCGGACGGCGACCGTCGCGCGCAGCGTCGCGCAGGCCTTCGTGCTGAAGGACTGGGTGGCTTGCGTGAAGGCCGGACGGATCACGCGCTATCGCATCACCGACGCGGGGCGGGCCGCGCTCAAGCGGCTCCTGAGCGACACTCTGGCCGCGCGGCAGGACGCGCGGGGGATGGCCGAGGCGGCAAGCCCCTTTCTGACGCAGCAGATGGAGCTGGAGCAGCGGGTGGTCGAGCCGGGGGGCGAGACGCTGCGGGTGAACCTGGCCGAGTCACCACTGGGTGGCCTCGCGCGCAAGAAGGACCGCGACGGCAAGCCCTTCCTGTCGATGGAGCTGGTCGCCGCGGGCGAGCGGCTGCGCGAGGATTTCGAGCGCGCCCAGATGGGCCCGCGCGTCGGCCAGAACTGGGAGCGCTTCCTGACGCCGGGCGACCGGGGACAACTCGGGGCGAGCGATCCGCTCGGCGGTTCGGACGCGGCGCGGGCGCGGGTCAGCCGGGCCCTGCGCGAGCTGGGGCCGGGGCTTGCCGATGTCGTGCTGCGCGTGTGCTGCTTCCTCGAGGGGCTGGAG
Source organism: Jannaschia marina (assembly GCF_013404595.1). Lineage (GTDB taxonomy): Bacteria > Pseudomonadota > Alphaproteobacteria > Rhodobacterales > Rhodobacteraceae > Jannaschia > Jannaschia marina. The sequence continues at coordinate 400,944 of NZ_JABVAX010000003.1, forward strand.
GCCGCGGAGAAGCGGCTCGGCTGGGCGGCGCGGTCGGGCAAGATCGTTCTGCGGATCGCGTTGCAGCGGCTCGCGGCTCACTACGCGCAGCTGCATCGCTGAGCGGCCCGGGAAACGCGAAAGGCCCGGTCGATGGGGGCCGGGCCTTTTTTGTTGTCCGTGCGCTTTAGCGCTTTTCGACGGGGACGTAGTCGCGCTCCGTCTCTCCGGTGTAGAGCTGACGCGGACGGCCGATCTTGAGCGCGGGGTCCGAGAGCTGCTCCTTCCACTGCGAGATCCAGCCGACAGTGCGCGAGAGCGCGAAGATCGGCGTGAACATCGATGTGGGGAAGCCCATCGCCTCGAGGATGATGCCCGAATAGAAATCGACGTTCGGGAAGAGTTTCTTCTCGGCGAAATACGGATCGGCGAGGGCCTGCTTCTCGAGTTCCTTGGCGACCTGCAGGATCGGGTTGTTTTCCACCCCCAGCAGCTCCAGCACTTCGTCCGCGCTCTCCTTCATCACCGTCGCGCGGGGATCGAAGTTCTTGTAGACGCGGTGGCCAAAGCCCATCAGGCGGAACGGATCGTCCTTGTCCTTCGCGCGGGCGATGAACTCGGGGATGCGATCGACCGTGCCGATCTCGTTGAGCATCTCGAGGCAGGCCTGGTTCGCGCCGCCGTGGGCCGGGCCCCAGAGGCAGGCGATGCCGGCCGCGATGCAGGCGAAGGGGTTCGCGCCCGACGACGACGCGAGGCGCACCGTGGAGGTCGAGGCGTTCTGCTCGTGATCGGCGTGGAGCGTGAAGATACGGTCCATGGCGCGCGCGAGGATCGGATCGACCGTATAGTCCTCTGCCGGCACGGAGAAGCACATGTGCAGGAAATTCGCCGCGTAATCGAGATCGTTGCGCGGATACACGAAGGGCTGGCCGATCGAGTACTTGTAGGCCATCGCGGCAATGGTCGGCATCTTCGCGATCAGGCGGATCGAGGCGACCTCGCGCTGCCACGGGTCGTTGATGTCGGTGCTGTCGTGGTAGAAGGCCGACATGGCCCCCACGACGCCGACCATCGTGGCCATCGGATGCGCGTCGCGGCGGAAGCCGCGGAAGAAGTTGTGCATCTGCTCATGGATCATCGTGTGCTGGGTCACACGGGTCTCGAAATCCTCGAGCTCCGCGGCGGACGGCAGATTGCCGTAGAGCAGCAGGTAGCAGACCTCGAGATAGTGGGACGCGCTGGCCAGTTGGTCGATCGGGTAGCCGCGGTGCAGCAGGACGCCGGCGTCGCCGTCGATGAAGGTTATCGCGCTGTCACAGGAGGCCGTTGACGTGAAGCCCGGGTCGTAGGTGAAGACGCCCGCCTGGCCGTAGAGCTTGCGGATGTCGACGACGTCGGGTCCGGCGGTGGGCGAGTGGACCGGCAGGTCGAAATCCCGACCGTCGAGCGTGAATTTCGCGGTCTTCTTTGTGTCAGCCATATCGGTCCTTTCGAGAGCGTCGCTGCATGAAGATCATGCTGCAACCGTTTGTCTTTTGCACCTTTTCGGGGTGCGAGGGTCTGATCGGCCGGCCGCCGTCTCCGGGGCCGGCCTATCCGTCGTCGCGCGCGACGTCATCGAGGCGCGCGAGGGTTTCATCCCGTCCGAGGACAAGCATCATGTCGAAGACACTGGGGGTGGCGGTGCGTCCGGCGAGGGCGGCGCGCAGCGGCGCGGCCAGCTTGCCGAGGCCAAGTCCCTTGGAGCCGGCCAGATCACCCACGACACCCTCCAGCACGTCGCGCGTCCAGCTAGCAGTTTGCAGGTGCGGCGTCAATTCTTTCAGTATGCCACGGGATACCGTATCGAGCGCCTTTGCAGCCTTCTCATCGGGCGTGACCGGCCGGTCGGTCAGCGCGAAATGGGCGCGCTCGACGATCTGGGGCAGGGTGCGGCTTGCCTCCTTGACGATCCCGATCGCGGGCAGAAGCCGGTCGGCCTCGACCGCCGGCGCGCCCGTCCGTGCGGTCCAGTCCTGCACCGCCGCGAGTATCTCGGCGTCCTCCATCGCGCTCAGGTGCTGACCCGAGAGGTTTTCGAGCTTCTTGAGGTCGAGGCGGGCGGGGGCGCGACCGATGCCCTCGAGGTCGAACCAGGCGCGGGCCTCGGCATCGGTGAAATACTCGGCATCGCCATGGGCCCAGCCGAGGCGGGCCAGGTAGTTGCGCAATGCGCGCGCCGGGAAGCCCATCGCCGCATATTCCTCGACCCCGGTGGCGCCGTGGCGCTTCGAGAGCTTCTTGCCGTCCGCCCCGTGGATGAGCGGAATATGCGCCCAGACCGGCTGCGCCCAGCCCATGGCGTCGAAGATCTGCGCTTGTCGGGCGGCGTTGTTCAGGTGGTCGTCGCCACGGATGACGTGGGTGATGCCCATGTCGTGGTCGTCCACGACGACGGCCAGCATGTAGGTCGGCGTGCCGTCGGAGCGCAGCAGGACCATGTCGTCGAGCTGATCGTTGCGGAAGGTGACGTCGCCCTGCACGGCATCGGCGATCACGGTCTCGCCCGCGCGCGGGGCCTTCAGGCGGATGACGAAGGGCGCATCGGGATGCGTTGCAGGGTCGGCGTCGCGCCAGGGCGAGCGGAAGAGCGTCGAGGTGCCCGCGGCCCGGGCCTCTTCGCGGAACGCCTCGATCTCCGCCTGCGTGGAGAAACACTTGTAGGCGGTGCCGTTCGCCAGCATCGCCTGCGCGACCTCGGCGTGGCGGGCCGCCTGCGCGAACTGGCTGACCGGCGTGCCGTCATGGTCGAGGCCGAGCCATTCGAGCCCCTTGAGGATCGTCTCGGTCGCCTCGGGGGTGGAGCGGGCGCGGTCGGTGTCCTCGATCCGGAGGAGGAACTGCCCCCCGTGCCGGCGCGCGAAGAGCCAATTGAAGAGCGCCGTGCGCGCCGTGCCGATGTGCATCGTGCCGGTGGGCGAAGGGGCGATGCGGGTGACGACGGGGGTGGTCATGGGCGTGGTCCTCGGGGCTGACGGCGGTGTTGCAGGGCAGGGTTAACGTTTTGTAAACCCCGCGGCCCGCAAGGTCGTGGGGTTGATATTCAGCCCGGCGGAGGAGGGCAAGGATGCACCAGGCCGACGCCGCGCCTCTCGTCCGCCCGGCCCTCTCGACGCGGCTGGTCGAGGGCTGCCGGGCGCTTCGGGGTCACCGGCTTCCGTGGCTTGCCGTCGCCTTCGGCGCGGGCGTCGGGGCCTATTTCGCGCTGCCGGTGGAGCCCGGGCGCGCGACGCTGATGGCCGGAGGGTGGCTCGTCCTCATGTTCGGCTGGCTTGCGTGGTGGCTGCGCACAAGCGTCGGGATCGTACCGCTTCTCCTCGCCGTCCTTCTCGCGGGCGCGCTCGTCGCACAGCTGCGCACGATGTCCGTTGCCGGGCCCGTGCTGGGCTTTCGCTACTACGGCGCGGTCGAAGGCCGGGTCGTGGCGATCGACCGGTCCGCCTCGGGCGCGGTGCGGGTGACGCTCGACCGGGTGCGGCTCGACCGGATGGCCCCCGAGCGCACGCCCCGCCGCGTGCGCCTTTCCTTGCAGACGCCGCCCGAAATGCCGTTGGAGCCCGGCGCCCGCGTCATGACGACGGCGCATCTGCTTCCCCCATCCGGCCCGACGGAGCCCGGCGGCTTCGACTTTCAGCGCCACGCCTTCTTTCTGAAGCTCGGGGCTGTCGGTTATACCCGCGTGCCGGTTCTGCTGGCCGGGCCGGGCGAGGCCGGCTGGGCCACGACCGTCGAGCGCGCCCGTCTTGCCGTGGCCGCGGCCCTGCGCGCGCGGATGCCGGGGCAGGCGGGGGAGGTGGCGGCGGCGATCACGACGGGCGACCGCTCGGGCCTGTCGCCCGAGGTGACGGGAACCCTGCGGGCGTCGAACCTGGCACACCTACTGGCGATCTCGGGGCTGCACATGGGGCTTCTCGTCGGCTTCGTCTTCTGGGCGTTGCGCGGAGCTTTCGCCCTGATCCCGCGCGTGGCGCTCACGCAGCCGACGCGGGCCTGGGCCGCGCTTGCTGCCTTTCCCTTCGCGGTGGCCTATCTGTTCCTGTCGGGCGGCGGGGTGGCGACGCAGCGGGCCTTCATCATGGCGGCCGTGATGCTGGGCGCGGTGGTGCTCGGGCGGCGGGCGCTCTCGATCCGGTCGGTCGCGATCGCGGCGATCCTCGTGCTGCTCTGGCGGCCCGAGAGCCTGACCGGTCCGGGGTTCCAGATGTCCTTTGCGGCGACCGGCGCGCTCGTGCTGGCCTTCGGGGCGCTCAACCAAATGGAACGGCCCGCCTGGCGCAGCGGTTGGCGCGGGAGCGTCTTCGCGCTCGTGGTGTCCTCGGCCGTGGCGGGGCTGGCGACGGCGCCCATCGCGGCGCTCCACTTCAACCGGATCGCGCATTTCGGGCTGATCGCGAACCTCCTGGCCGTTCCTGTCATGGGCGCGGCGGTCATGCCGCTGCTGTTCCTTGGCCTGCTTCTGATGCCGCTCGGGCTGGAGGCGCTGCCGCTTGCGGTGGCGGGCTGGGGGATCGAGTGGATCCTGATGGTCGCGGAGCGGGTGACGGCGCTGCCGGGCGCGGTGCGCGCGGTGCCGGCTCCGCATTGGGTGGCGCTCCCGCTCCTTGGGCTGGGCTTCGGCGTCTTCGCCGCGGCGCGGGGGGCGGCGGCGCGCGCTGTCGCCGTGGCCGCCGGGATCGGGGCTGCGACGGTCTGGGGGATGAGCGGGCGGCCCGACGTGCTGATCTCCTACGACGCGCGGCTTATCGGAGTGGCGACGCCCGAGGGGCGGTGGCTCAGCCGCGACAGCGGGGTCGCGTTCGTCGCGACGTCCTGGCTGGAGAACGACGGCGATCTTGCCTCGCAGGAGGCCGCGGCGGCGCGGGACGTCGCGATGCCCCTGCCGATCCACCATGCAGCGGGCAAGCGCGGCCTCGACGACGCGGTGAGAGCCTGTGCCGCCGAACCCGGATGGCTGGTGGTGGCGGTGACGCCCGACGCGGTGCCGCGCGGATGCCGGCTGATCGACCCGGAGAGCCTGTCACGGACGGGGGCGATCGCGCTCTCTCTCCGGGACGGCCGGGTCGAGATGCGGACCGCGCGCGACGTTCAGGGCGCGCGGCCGTGGGCGGGAGGCGGTTGACGGCTCAGTAGCTGCGGATAAGGCCGACGAGACGGCCCTGCACCTGCACCTGATCCTCCCGCAGGAGGCGAGTCTCATAAGCAGGGTTCGCCGCTTCGAGCGCGACCATGCCCTTGGTGCGGCGGTAGCGCTTGAGCGTCGCCTCGTGGCCTTCGACGAGGGCGACGACGATGTCGCCGTTGTCGGCCGTGTTCTGATCCCGGATCACGACGACGTCGCCGTCATTGATGCCCGCGTCGATCATCGAGTCGCCTTTGACTTCGAGCGCGTAGTGTTCGCCCCCGCGGTCGAGCATCTGGCCCGGTACGGCCACGTGGTGCGAGACCTCGCTGATCGCGTCGATGGGCACACCGGCGGCGATGCGGCCCATCACGGGCAGCTCGGTCGCGTGGACCTCGACGGGCATCGCACGGGCCGGCGCGGGCGGTTTCGCGGCCGGGGCGGAGCCGTCGATGACCTGGGGCACGAAGGTGGCACCGCCGGCCATGTCCTCGGGCAGGCGCGTGATCTCGATGGCACGGGCGCGATGGGCGAGGCGGCGGATGAAGCCCCGCTCCTCGAGCGCGGTGATGAGCCGATGGATCCCCGACTTCGAGCGCAGGTCGAGCGCGTCCTTCATCTCGTCGAAGGAGGGCGGCACGCCGTCCCTCTGAACCCGCTTGTGGATGAAGGCGAGAAGGTCGCGTTGCTTCCGGGTGAGCATATCTGTCCCTCATATCGTGCCGCGACGGGCGGCTGTCACGATATGTTCTATAAAAGTTCCTGTTTTGTGTCAACGCCGATGCAATGCCGACTCAAGGCGGCAGTGGCAGGGCCTCGACGGTCTCGCCCGAGTCGCGCGCGGCGTCGTCCGGGGGACGCACGACGAGGTGGGTCGCGTCGGTCAGCACGGTCAGAAGGCTGCTGTCCTGCCGCTCCGCGACGGTGAGGCCGCCCGGCCCGAGCGTGGCGCGCATGTAGTGCTGTCGCGGGCCGTTCGCGGCCAGCGGGGCGGCGAGGGGCAGGTGCTCTGGTGCCGCGGCGGCGGGCAGGCCGAGCATCCTGCGCAGCATCGGCAGGAGGAAGACGACGCCGCAGACCATGGCCGACACCGGGTTGCCCGGCAGGCCGACAAGCGGCTGTTCGCACAGCGTGCCGGCGAGCAGCGGCTTGCCCGGTCGCATGGCGACCTTGTGGAAGGACAGGTCGAGCCCGGCGTCGCCCGCGACCTGCGCGATCAGGTCGTGGTCGCCGACCGAGGCCCCGCCGATGGTGACGAGCAGGTCGGCACCTTGCGCCAGGTCGAAGGCGTGGCGCAGGCTCTCGGCCGTGTCGCGCGCGATGGGCAGGAGCCGCGCCTCGGCCCCCGCGGCCTCGACCATGGCGGCGAGGCCGTAGCCGTTCGACGCCGTTATCTGGCCGGGTCGGAGCGGCTCGCCCGGGGGGCGCAGCTCGTCACCTGTCATCAGGATCGCGACGATGGGTCGGCGCGTGACGGTCACCGTGCCGTATCCCATGGCGGCGAGGAGCGCGATATCGCGGCTGCCGAGCAGGCGGTCGGGCTGGTGCGGGGTGCCCAGGGTGAAGTCGCCGCCGGCCGGGCGGATGTGGGTGCCCACGCCGGGCTCGGCCGTGAGGGTGACACGGTCGCTCGCGCGCGCGACGTCTTCCTGCAACAGGACGCGGGTGGCTCCGGCGGGCAGGGGGGCGCCCGTGAAGATGCGGACGGCCTTGCCGGGGGCGAGCGCGCCGTCGAAAGGATGGCCGGCGGCGGCCTCTCCGATGACATCGAAGCTGTCGCCCCGGGCCGCGTCACCGGCAATCGCGTAGCCGTCCATCGCGGAGGCGGCGAAGGGCGGCTGGTCGTGCCGCGCGGCGAGCGGGGCGGACGGGGCGCGGCCCGATGCGGCGCGCAGGGCGACGTTCTCGCCGGGCAGGCGCTCCACGAGCGAGAGGAGGTGCGCCAGCGCCGTCTCGACCGAGATCACGGGGCCGGGGCCGTCCAGTCCCCCGATTTGCCGCCCGTCTTCGACAGCAGGCGGATGCCGCCGATCTCCATGTCCTTCTGGACCGCCTTGGCCATGTCGTAGACCGTCAGGCAGGCGGTGGTCACGGCGGTCAGCGCCTCCATCTCGACGCCCGTGCGCCCGGCGGTGCCGACGGTCGCCGTCACGCGCAGACCCGGCAGGGTCTCGTCGACGGTGAGGTCCACGGCGACCTTCGCGATGGGCAGCGGATGGCAGAGCGGGATGAGATCGGCGGTCCGTTTCGCCCCCATGATGCCGGCGAGGCGGGCAATGCCGATGACATCACCCTTCTTCGCGGTGCCCGATCGAATGATTTCAAGGGTCTCCGGGTTGGTCTTCACCCAACCTTCGGCCACGGCAACGCGGGTCGTTTCCGCCTTGCCCGAGACGTCGACCATATGCGCCGCGCCGCTCTCGTCGAAATGGCTGAGCCCGCTCACCGGCCCGAAACCATGGGGTTCGCCAGGAGTTTGCGCGTCGCGGCCTCGATGTCGTCCTGCCGCATCAGGCTTTCGCCGATCAGGAAGCAGCGTGCCCCGTATTGCGCCATAGCGGCCAGATCCTCGGGAGTGTTCAGCCCCGACTCGGAGACGAGGATGCGGTCGGCGGGCGCGCGCCGGGCCAGATCGTGGCTGGTGCCGAGGTCGGTGACGAAGGTGTTGAGATCGCGGTTGTTCATGCCGAGCAGGCGGGAGGAGAGCGCCTCCGCGCGCTCGAGTTCTTCGCGATTGTGCACCTCGACGAGCGCATCCATGCCCCATTCCGTCGCCGCGTCCTCGATCTCGGCGGCCTGCGCGTCGGAGACGCTGGCCATGATGATGAGGATGCAGTCGGCCCCGAGCGCCCGGCTCTCCGCTACCTGCCAGGGATCGTAGAGGAAATCCTTGCGCAGGACCGGCAGGTCGCAGGCGGCGCGGGCGGCCACGAGGTAGTCCTCGTGCCCCTGGAAACTCGGGCCGTCGGTCAGGACCGAAAGGCAGGTCGCGCCGCCGGCGGCATAGGCGGTGGCGATCGCCTCGGGGTCGAAATCGGCGCGGATCAGGCCCTTCGACGGGCTTGCCTTCTTCACTTCGGCGATGAGGCCGTAGCCCGCGTGCGTCGCCGCCTGCAGCGTGTCCGCGAAGGGGCGGACCGGGTCGGCGGATCGCGCGGCGTCCTCGATGGCGGCCTGATCGCGCTCGGCCTTGCGGGCGGCGATTTCTTCCAGCTTGTAGGCCTTGATCTTGTCGAGGATCGTCTCGCTCATGCCGCGGCCTCCGATGTGAGCTTCGCCAGCGCGCGGACCTTGCCCCACGCCGCTCCTTCATCAATGGATTTCGCCGCGAGTTCAACGCCCTCGGGCAGATCATTCACGCGGCCGGCGACAAGAAGCGCCGCCGCGGCATTGAGCAGCACCGCATCGCGATAGGCCCCGGCCGCTCCGTCGAGGAGGGCGCGGAAGGCCGTACCGTTCTCCTCGGGCGTGCCGCCGAGGATGGCTTCGAAGGGATGCGTGGGCAGGCCCGCGTCGTCCGGCGTGATCTGCCGCTCGGTCACGGCACCGTCGCGCAACTCGGCGAGCGCCGTAGGCCCGGCGATCGAGATCTCGTCGGTGCCGTCGGAGCCGTGGACGAGCCAGGCCACCTCCGAGCCGAGCGTGCCCAGCACCTCGGCCATGGGGCGCAGGAGCGCGGGGTCGTAGGCTCCCGTCAGCTGCCGGCGCACGCCGGCGGGGTTGGTGAGCGGGCCCAGCACGTTGAAGACGGTGCGCGTGCCGAGCTCGGCGCGCACAGGCATGACGTGGCGCGTGGCGGGGTGGTGCATCGGGGCCATCATGAAGCAGATGCCGACCTCGGTCAGGGCGCGCTCGGCCACCTCCGCGCCGACCATCACCTCGACGCCCATCTGCGTCAGCACATCCGCCGCGCCCGATTTCGACGACAGGTTCCGGTTGCCGTGTTTCGCGACCGGCACGCCGGCCCCGGCGACGACGAAGGCCGTCGCCGTGGAGATGTTGAGCGTGCCCTTGCCGTCGCCCCCGGTGCCGACGATGTCGATCGCGCCCGCGGGGGCGGCGACGGTGTTCATCCGCGCGCGCATGGCGGCGGCGGCGGCGGCGATTTCCTCGGGGGTCTCGCCCCGGGTGCGCAGCGCCATCAGGAGGCCCGCGATCTCGACCGGGGTGGCGGCCCCGTCGAAGAAGGCGGAGAAGGCCGTCTCGGCCTCGGCGCGGGTGAGCGGCCGCCCGGGGGCGGCATCGAGAAGCGGCTTGAGGTCGGTCATGCGGGCTCGGCTGTCGTCTGCGGCATCAGGTCGAGGAAGTTGCGGATGAGGGCGTGGCCGTGTTCGGAGGCGATGCTCTCGGGGTGGAACTGAACCCCGTGGATCGGCAGCTCCCGGTGGCGCAGGCCCATGATCATGCCGGACGCCAGCTCCGCGTTCACGACAAGGTCCTCCGGCAGGCTCTCGCGCTCCACGATGAGCGAGTGATAGCGGGTAGCCTCGAAGGCGGCGGGCAGGCAGGTGAAGACGCCGGTACCGTCGTTCTCCATCCGGCCCATCTTGCCGTGCACGATCTCGCCCGCGCGCACCACCTTGCCGCCGAAGGCTTGACCGATCGCCTGATGCCCGAGGCAGACGCCCAGAAGCGGCGTGCGCGTCTCGGCGCAGGCTTCGACCATGGCGAGGCAGATGCCGGCCTGATCGGGCGTGCAGGGGCCGGGCGAGAGCAGGACGCCGGCGGGGTTGAGCCCCATGGCGGCCTGCACGTCCATGGCGTCGTTGCGCACGACCTTCACCTCGGTCCCCTGTTCCGCGACGTAGTGGACGAGGTTCCAGGTGAAGCTGTCGTAATTGTCGATCAGCAAAAGCAAGCCAGTCCCTCCCGGTCGCGGATGTGTGGGGCTATCAAAGCCCGGCCATCGGGTTATACAGGACGCAAGGCCCGGGAAAAGGGGCCAGGGCAGCGATCCCGCGGGGATCGGACGGGCAAGGAGATCGGGGATGCTCAAGGGGATTCTTCTCGGGTCGGCAAGCGCCCTGGCGCTGTCCGCTCTCTTCATCGTGTCCGTCGCATTGATCGTGCCGCCGCCCGAGCGAAGCGCCCGCCCCGCCGCGCAGCAGCAGCCGGCGGCCCCCGTGCTGCGCGACCAGGCTGAGGCGACGCCGCGCGTGCCCGAGCCCCCGGCACCGCGCGCGACCGTCGCCGAGGTCGACGAGGCCCGCACCACCCGGAGCGACACGGTAGGGCAGGGGGTCGAGCTGCCGGCGGGCAGTCAGTTCAACCGCCCGCCCGAGGATGGCGCGGCGCGCCTTCCCGGGACCGATCGCGTCGCGCGCGCGGGCACGAGCGAGGGGCTGGCCCGGGCGACGGCCCCGGCGGCCGCACCTGCCCCCCAGACGCAAAGCGCCGGGCAGCCCGCGCCTGTCGTCATCTCGGGCTTCGGCGCGGTTCCGGAGGCGGGCGACGCGCCGGCGGTGCCGGTGCCTCCGGCGGAGCGCGCGCCGCAGACCTTCGGCGCGGTGTCGGAAGAGATCGCGGAGAGCCTGGAGGACGACGTCGTCGTCGAGGCGGAGGGACCGGCCGACGCCGCTGCGGAGGAGGCCGACGAGCCGGCCACCCCCGAGGACAACGAGGTCGCGGTCGAAACCGAAATCGCCGGTGGCGGGGAGACGGCTGCCGCGTCTGTCGAGCCCGAGGCCGACGACGCGCCCGTCCCCGAGGCGGTGGCCGATGCGCCCGCCGCGCCCGAAGCTCCGGAGGGGGCCGAGACGGCCGGGGCCCCCGCGACCCTGCCGCGGGAGGGCGAGATCACCCTGGTCGAGACGCCGCTGCGCGTGCCGACCCCCGAGGTCGAGACCGAAAGCCCCGAAGCCGATGACGATGCTCCGCTCCCGCGCCGCCTGGTCCTCGACAGCGAACGTGCCGCGGAAGCGACCGACGACGGGGAGACCGAGGGCCCGCCGCGTGCGCTGGCGTCGCTCCGGGCGCTCGACCGGAACGCGGCCGAGTTCGACAACCCCGAGGGGCTGCCGCTCATGTCCGTCGTGCTGATCGACGATCCGGCCGGCGGCGTGGATCGCGAGAGCCTTGCGGCCTTCGACTTCCCCGTCACCTTCGCGCTCGACCCGACGCGCCCCGACGCCAAGGCGGCCGCCGCGGCCTACCGGGCAGCGGGGCACGAGGTCGTCGCGCTGGCCGACGGGCTGCCGCGGGGGGCCTCGGCGCAGGACATCGAAGTCGCGATGGCCGCGCTGCGCCTGTCGCTGCCGCAGGCGATCGGGATGATGGACCGGGCGAGCGCGGGCATCGCGGGCGACCGTGCCGCGCTCGATGCGCTCCTGCCGGTGCTCGACGAGGCGGGGATGGGTTTCCTCGCCTATCCGAACGGTTTGAATTCCGGCGTGACGACCGCCCGCGCCCAGGGGGTGCCGGCGGCGACGCTCTATCGCCGGCTCGACAGTGACGGCGAGCGCGCGCCACGGATCGTGCGCTACCTCGATCGCGCGACCTTCGAGGCGGCGCAGAACGGCGCGACGGTGGTGGTTGGCCGCACGACGCCCGAGACGGTCACGGCGCTCTACTCCTGGCGGCAGGGCAACCGCGCGGAGCAGATCGCCCCCGCACCCCTGTCGGCCGTGCTGCGCGCGGTGCCGACGGGCGGGTAGAGCCCCGGCTGCCTTGCGACCCGTCATCCACGGGCCCACCCCGAGGATCTCCAACCGATGGAGCGCGACATTGCCTCCGCTGGTCGGGTCAGGCCCGACCACGACGCGCGCGCGAGGGGGCGTCAGCTTCCGGGGATGTCCGGGAGTTCGATGCGGGCGACCTGCTCGGCGATGGGCTCGACCGAGAGCGGGTGGGTTTCCGACATGTGGTCCGCGGGGACACCGATGGGCTGCCAGTCGCGGCCCTTGAAGATCTCCAGTGCCTCGAACTGGGCCTTGTAGCCCATCTTGGGCGAGCCGGGCACCCAGTAGCCGAGGTAGACGAAGGGCAGCCCCGCCTCGCGGGCGATGTCGACGTGATCGAGGATCACATGGGTACCGAAGGAGGCCTGCGGCAGATCCGGGTCGTAGAAGGAATAGACGAGCGAGAGCCCGTCATCGAGCACATCCGTCAGGCAGACCGCGCGCAGGACGGGGGTGCCGCCCGTCGCCGTCGGGCCGTCGTCCCAGTATTCGATGACGCGGGTGCGCACCGGCGTCTCCTCGATCATCGCGGCGAACTCGAAGATGTCCATATCGGCCATGCCGCCGTTGGCGTGGCGCGCGTTGAGGTAGCGGCGGAAGAGCGCGTATTGATCCTCGGTCGCCCAGGGCGAGGTGATCTCGCGTCGGAGATGTTCGTTCCGCCTTGCCGTCTTGCGCTGCGAGCGGTTCGGCGCGAAGCCCGCGACGCGGATGCGGGCCGACAGGCATGCGGTGCAATCGGCGCAGCTCGGGCGGTAGAGCACGTTCTGCGACCGGCGGAACCCCTGCTTCGAGAGCTTGTCGTTGAGCGCGCCCGCCCCCGACCCCTGGAGCGCGGTGAACAGCTTCCGTTCCCGCCGCCCGTCGATGTAGGGGCAGGCCTGAGGCGCAGTCACATAGAACTGCGGCGTCAGCGGAAGGCTGTGTCGCATGGGGTGAAGGATCCTGTCTCGCTCTGGCTCGACCGTAGCCGCAAGGCCCGGCAGGTCAATGAAAAAGACCGGCCGGGCCAATGTGGTGCGAATTTCGAGACAATTCGTCTCGAAGGCGGGATGTGTCAGCCCGGTCGATTGATCGCCGCCGTTCCGAGCACGAGGTCGGTGAGGCTCTGCCGGCGGTCGGTCACGAGCATGGCCGCGATCGAGGCCAGCATCGGCAGGACGAACATCATCGAGACGTAGTAGCCGGCGACGTGGAGGGCCGATCGCGTCGTGTCGAACCGTTCGCCATCATGGTCGCGCAGCTCGATCCCGACGAGGCGCATGCCCCAGGTGGCGGAGCGGTTCGCCAGTGTCGAGATGCGGTAGAGCGCGCCGATCGCGACAAAGAAGAGCGGCCAGAGGAAGAAGCCAAGTGTAAGCGTCGCGATGCCGGCCAGGACCGTCAGAAAGGTGATGATGGCCACGTCGACGACCCAGGCGAAGGCCCGCTTCGGGAGCACGCCGTCATAGAACTGCGGCTCGGCGATCGGGTCGGGCAGGGCGGTGGCGCGGGGGGTGTCGATCCAGTGGGTCATGGCTCTCTTGTATGTGGAAGGGGAAGGGCCCCGCGCGACGGGCGCGGGGCAGGTGGGGACGATCAAGCGGCGTCCTTGTCGTCGCCGTCGGTGTCGGCCTTGGCACGCTTCTCCCGGTCCTCCATGAACTGGTCGAACTCGGCCTTGTCCTTGGCTTCGCGCAGGCGCTGCAGGAAGGTTTCGAAGGCTTCCTGCTCCTCCTCAAGGCGGCGCAGCATGTCGGCCTTGTAGTTGTCGAAGGCCATGTTGCCAGAGCTGCGGAAGCGGGCGGGGGCCATGCGGCGGGCTTTCATGGGCGTGCGGAACGTCTTGGACGACATGCGATTACTCCAGATCATATAGGCGAGGATGGCGAGGCCTGCGGGCCAGAAGAAGATGAAGCCGAGGACCATGACCGCGATCCAGGCACCCCGGCCACGGGCGTCGAGCCAGTCGGTCGTGCGGGTGAACCAGGACTGCGCGGCGGTCGATCCGGCATAGGCGGGGGCGGGGGTCATCTCGTCTCTCCTTGGGTTGATTGAATGTGAATGCTTTTCACATGAGAGGAGATGGGAAGGCCGGCCGGGGCCTGCAAGGGGGTGGGGCGAAAAAAGTTAAAACCTTTTACATCCGGGAATCTCGCAGGCGCGGATGCGGCTTTTGCGGTGCAGGATCGGTCGGCTGAATGCGATTTATTCAGGAGGGCAGAGCCATGCGCGATGGGTTGCCGAGGTGATGGAACGTCCAGGAAGGGATTGCGTCATGGGCGGATTGTAATGTTATAACATTACACTCAATCCAACAATCGAGATCCGGATCCCATGCTCGCTTCCCCTACGGCCAAATTCCCTCCGCTCGTCCTCGCCCTCCTCGTCGGCCTCTCCGCACCTGCCCTTGCCGAAAGCGGCGAGACCGATCACGGCCACGATCACTCCGACGAAGACATCTACAACGGCTACTTCGAGGACGATCAGATCGAGGCCCGGGCGCTTTCCGACTGGGCGGGCGACTGGCAATCGGTCTATCCGCTGCTGCTCGACGGGACGCTCGATCCGGTGATGGCGCAGAAGGCCGCGGACGGGGACAGGACGGCCGCGGAGTACCGCGCCTACTACGAGGTCGGCTACGCGACCGAGACCGACCGGATCGTCATCGAGGACGACACCGTGACGTTCCACACCGACGGCACGCCGGCGCAGGGCCGATACGAGGCGGACGGCTATGAGATCCTGACCTACGAGAGCGGGAGTGCGCTATGTCTTCGAGAAGGCCGAGGGCGACGCGGCGGCCCCGGCCTATATCCAGTTCAGCGACCACGCGATCGCGCCCAAGGAGGCCGGGCACTACCATCTCTACTGGGGCGACGACCGGACAGCGCTGCTCGCGGAGCTGACGAACTGGCCGACCTACTATCCGTCCGAGCTTGCCGGCGACGAGATCGCCGCCGAGATGATGGCGCATTGAGGCGGAACGTTATGTGGTTCTCAGTGCCGAATGGGCCGACCCGATGGCGCGGGTGAGCCCGCGCAGGAACCTGCGCAGCAGCCTGCGCGGCCGGCCCGGACGCGGGGACGGTATGGCCGCCTACGATCGCCTGCCGCCCGATCTGCGGGTCTGGCTGGCGCAGGCGGCGCTGCCGTGGTCGACGCGGTCGGCCCTCCGGGCCTGGCGGCGCGCCCTGCGCCGGTGCGGCGGCGACCCCGTTGCGGCCCGGGACCGGCTCGACCGGATCGAACGCGCGATGCTGCTCCGGGACAAGGCGGTCGTCGCCCCGCGACAGGACGAGAGAGCGTCGGCTCCCACCTGAATGCGAAAGGGGCCGCCGATGCGGCCTCTTTCGGTCTTTCCCCGACCCTAGTGCGAGAACTTCCGGATCTCGCCCGACTTCAGGCGCGCGCTGTAGTTGTTCAGCTCCGCGCGCACCACCTTCATCAGGAAGTAGAGGCAGAAGATGTTGACGACCGCCATCGCGAAGATCGCCGCATCCGAGAAGTCGATGACCGGTCCGAGGCTCGCCGCGGCCCCGATCACGATGAAGACGCAGAAGATCAGCTTGAAGATTAGCTCCGTCGTCTTGCCCTCGCCGAAGAGGTAGGTCCAGGCCTTCAGGCCGTAGTAGGACCAGGAGATCATCGTCGAGAAGGCGAAGAGGACCACCGCGAGCGACAGCACGTAGGGGAACCAGCCGATCGCCGAGCCGAAGGCGGCCGAGGTGAGGGCCACGCCCGAGTTGCCGTCGACCGTGGCGATGGCGTCGCCCGCCTCGTTGAGCATGTAGTTGCCCGTCGCCTGGTCGATCATCAGCTGCTGGGAGATGATGATGACGAGCGCGGTCATGGTGCAGATGACGACGGTGTCGATCAGCGGCTCCAAGAGGGAGACGAAGCCTTCGGTGATCGGCTCCTTCGTCTTGACCGCGGAGTGGGCGATGGCCGCCGAGCCGACGCCCGCCTCGTTGGAGAAGGCCGCGCGGCGGAAGCCCTGGATCAGTGCGCCCACGAAGCCGCCTGCGACGCCGAGGCCGGTGAAGGCCCCCGCGAAGATCTGGCCGAAGGCCCAGCCGATCAGGTCGTAGTTGACGACGAGGACGATGAGGGCCGCACCCACATACATCAGCCCCATGAAGGGCACGACCTTTTCGGTCACGCGGGCGATGGACTTGATGCCGCCGACGATCACCAGGAAGACGACGGCCGCAAAGATGAAGCCGGTGATGAGGCCGGGATAGTCGCCGGTGATCTGGGTGATCTGCACATGCGCCTGATTGGCCTGGAACATGTTGCCGCCCCCCAGGGCCCCGAGGATGCAGAAGACCGAGAAGAGCACGGCGAGGATCTTGCCGCCGGGCAGGCCAAGCTCGTCGAAGCCCTTGGAGATGTAGTACATCGGCCCGCCCGAAACGGTGCCGTCCTCGTACTCGTTCCGGTATTTCACGCCGAGCGTGCATTCGGTGAACTTCGACGCCATGCCCAGAAGACCCGCGAGGATCATCCAGAAGGTCGCCCCCGGCCCCCCGATGCCCACGGCCACCGCGACGCCCGCGATGTTGCCGAGGCCCACGGTGCCCGAGAGCGCCGTGGCGAGCGCCTGGAAGTGGCTGACCTCGCCCGCGTCGTTCGGATCGGAGTAGTCGCCCTTCACGAGCGCGACGGCATGGCCGAAGAAGCGGAACTGCACGGCCGAGAAATAGACGGTGAAGACCGTCGCGCCGATGACGAGCCACATCACGATCCACGGGAAGCCGGTGCCGGGGATGGGCGCGAAGATGAAGCTGACGAATGGGCCGGTAAAGGTGGCGAAGGCATCGTTGACGCGGTCGCCGATGGAGGGGGCTGCCTCCTGCGCCTGCGCCGGAAGTGTGCCCGCAAGGAGAAGCGCCGCCGCAAAGAGGGTCTGGATCGAGGTTTTCATCTGCGCACTCCTTCAGGCGACGACGGTGACGGGGACGCGGGCGGTCATCACGAGGTTCGCGGTCGAACTGCCGAAGAGCCGCGAGGTGAGGCCGCCCGCGCTGTTGCGGGCGACGATGATCTGGCTCGCCCCTTCCGCATGGGCGATGTTGTCGATCGTGTCGGCCACGTCGCCGTGGCGGACGATGGCGCGCGCCTCGAGCCCCGCGTCGCGCAGCGCGGCGACGGCGGGGTCGACCACCCGCTCGCGCGCGAGGGCGATTTCCTCCTCGCGCCGCTTGTGACGCTGGGCGTTTTCCTCGGCCGTCTGGAAGGAGAAGGGCGACCATTCGATCACGTAGACGACGATCAGCTCGCAGAGCGGGGTCTTCCCCGCGAGATCCTTCGCGAAGGCGAGCGCGCTCTCCCCCGAACTGTGGCCGTCGAGGCCGATGACCAGTTTCATGATGAGATCCCCCGTGACGGTGTGGTGGCCTTTGGGCCGCGCGCCCGGCGGCGCGTGCAAGGCGCTCGGGGGTCGGTCGGCCTTCGGGTGACGCTAGGGCATTCGGGCGCGTCCGTCTACGGGGCGTGACGCGGGGCTGCGGGAAGACGCCGCAACAAGACACCCTCAGAGAGGCGCGCAGTCGTCACCTGTGGAGAAGGCACCGACCGGACCCGATCTACAGATGTCTCCTCAATCCGGCCCGGCGAAGCCCGAGACCAACGGTCTGCTGTTCTTGTGGTGTCTCTCTGCAAGCTTCCTCGCGCGCCGACCGGTCCGTTCCGGGCGGCAGAGCGGCGACGGATCGAATTGCTCGGGGTCGGCGATCCGAGGAAGGATGGTCTCCAGCTCTTTCAGGGCGAGGGGCGACATTGCCCCTAGTCCCTGCTTTCCGAGGTAGAGGCTTTCCGCGGCGATCCCGTTCGCATCGACGATATGATGGGCGTCCAGCAGAATGTGATAGTAACCGATCGCGCGGCACGATTGATCCACCCGGATGCCACAGTGACCGACGAGGTCCTTTGCAGGCACGAGCACTTCGTCCTCGCCGAACATGCGTCGCGCGATCCGACCCCTGACGAGCAGTCGATGTTGGCGCGACAGGCGCAGAGGGTTCGGACCGGGACAAACGATTGGACGGAGGTTCCGGTTCGCGATCAATTCAGTCGTGCCGATCCGGCGCGAACCGATCCATCGTATCGGCTTCAAGCCCGCGTCCAGCGTCCGGACCCGATCGCCGACGGCAGGTCTTCGACCGGGACCGAGCCTTTCGACGTCGCAATCATCATCCCGTTGCCGAAACAGACCACGGAGCTGTTCGTCGTCAGGGGGCCATCGACCCGATTTCCGAAGACGTCGAATTGGATCGAGGTGTTGAGCGGCGATCCGGGGATGTTTTCGGACGTCTCACCGGCCGCAGGACCCTCGGTCGCCAGGATGTTCGAAGCCCCGCCGCCGATATCGTAGAAATTGATGACCCCGCCACCTGTGCCGGTGTCCACGAGCGCCACCGCTTCCGCCTCGGTCGCGGCATTGGGCGCGGTGACAAGTGCAGGCACGACGTAGGTCGCGTAGCCCGTATCCGGATCGACGACAGGCGTAACCGAAGAGAGTGACACCGATTGTTCGACCGTTCCGTCGATGTCGTAGGTCGCGACCTGGAATTCACCCGCCCGGGAAATCTCATCGGGCGCGAGTGTGATCTCGACGAACTCCGAAACGCCGGAGTTGGCTGCGTAGGTATTCTAGTAGTGAATTTCAGATATGAAGGCCATCGTGGTTACTCCATGAGCGAGCACGAGGAACGGGGCAGTCTGGCACTCAGGGTGGCGAGTGCCACCTCGGGATGTCAAGTGCCGCTGTCTGGCGGCGGCCGCCTTCGGCAATCATTCGACGGCGCAGGGCAACCACCGTGTAACGCAAAAAGGCGCGCCGGAGCGCGCCCTTTCGATCTCTCGGCGCGGGCCTCAGCCGACCGTGGCACCGTCGCTGCGCTTCACCGTCACGATCGACGAGCGGGGCAGGGCACCTTCGCCGTCGGGGAAGGGGGCGTCGGGGTGCTGGATGCCGACGAACATCGTCGCCAGGTCGTCGGACCACGTGAGGCCCGTCACCTCCGAGCCGACGGGTCCCGTGAGGAAGCGGCGGATCTCGCCGCTCTCGGGGTCTCCGGCGAGCATCTGGTTGTTGCCCATCCCGGTGAACGGCCCCTCGTTCGAATCGTCCCCGTCGGTCTGGATCCAGAGCGTGCCGGTGGTGTCGAACTGCATCCCGTCGGGCGAGTTGAAGAGGTTGCCCTCGGTCACGTTGTCGGAGCCGGCATAGTCGCCCTGACCGACGATCGGATTGCCCGCCATCACGTAGAGATCCCAGGCGAAGCCCGTCGCCGCGTGGTCGCCGCCGTCGGGCATCCAGCGGGCGATCTGTCCGTAGTTGTTCTCGGCGCGCGGGTTCGGGCCGTTCACAGGGGTCGGGTCGCCGCCGGCGTTGGGTTTAACGCCGCGGTTCTTGTTGTTCGTCAGCGCGACATAGCCCTGGGGCGAGACCGGGTTGACGGCCACCCATTCGGGCCGGTCCATCGTCGTCGCTTCGACCGCGGAGGCGGCCATGCGGGTGTGGATCAGGATTTCGCCCGCATCCATTCCGGTCGTCTCGGGCGTCAGCGCGAGCCACTCGCCGGTCATGTCGTCATGGAATTTCGCGACGTAGAGCGTGCCGTCGTCGAGCAGCCCTTCGGTCGAGCCGCCCTCGGTGTAGGTGCCGTTCGAGACATACTTGTAGAGGTATTCCCCCCGCTCGTCGTCGCCGAGATAGACCACGACCTGACCCGAGGCGGCGACCACCGCGGCGGCGTTCTCGTGCTTGAAGCGGCCGAGGGCCGTGCGCTTGACCGGCGTGCTGTCGGGATCGGCGGGGTCGATCTCGACGATCCAGCCGAAGCGGTGCGGCTCGTTCGGCTCCTTCGTGACGTCGAAGCGGTCCTGGTGCAGCTCGTAGCCATAGCGGCCCTCTGCCTTCACGCCGTAGCGCTGGAAGCCGGGCGTCTCGACCGACGCCGGGTCCGAGGCTCCGAAGTATCCGTTGAAGTTTTCTTCGCAGGTCAGATACGTGCCCCAGGGCGTCTTGCCCGAGCCGCAGTTGTTGAGCGTGCCGAGCGCGGTGCGCCCCTCGGGGTCGGCCGTCGTCTTGAGCAGGTCATGCCCGGCGGCCGGGCCCGCGATGGTCATCGGCGTGTTGTGATGGATGCGGCGGTTCATCGGGCTGTCGACGACGATCGACCAGCCGTCGGCACCCTCGGCCACCTCCATGACGGTCACGCCCTGCAGGTTCTGCAGGATCTGGACGTCCTCGGCGGTGAAGGCCGCGTCGCCCTTTTGCGGCAGATTGGTGTCGACGTTGACGTATTCGTGGTTCACCGCGATCAGCTGCTTGCCGTCGACGACGAAAGCCTCCATGCCGTCCGTGTTTTCCCCGAAGACCTTGTCGGAGGACCCGAGGGTGACACCCGTGGCGGGGTTGAAGGGCTCCGCATCCGAGAAGAGCGGATCGCCCCAGCGTGCCACGACGTCCCATTCATAGCCGTCGGGCACGTGGATGGTGGCGTCGGTCTGGATGGCGATGCCCTCGAAGGGGAAGGTGGCCGCGGCCTGCGCGCGGGCCGAGGTGCCGGTCAGGAGGCCGGAGCCCATGACGGCCGCGCCCGAGCCCACGGCCAGCACGCCGCGCAGGAAGCCTCGCCGCGTCAGCGCGGCCTCGACCACGCGGTCGAAATCGTTGGTTTCGGGGCGGGGAAAGTGGTGCTCGTCCCAATCGTCGGCGCTGAGGTGGCTGAGGTCGTTCATGGCTCTCTCCGTAGCTGTGGCAGACGTCCGGCCGTGGCCGGTTCGCGTGCGGCCGCGGCTAGACCCCCAGTATGACACTCGGGCAACGGAAGTATGACAGTTTGGCAGACGTGCCGGCGCGGCCGTCAGTAGCCGCGCCAGATCCAGCCGCCGCCGAGGACGCGGGGGCTGTCGAGATCGTAGAAGACGCAGGCCTGACCGGGGCTCACACCCTCTTCTGGCGTCAGAAGCTCGACCTCGGCCAGCCCGTCGGCCTTGGGCCGCAGGATCGCCTCACGCGGGGGGCGGGTGGAGCGGACCTTGACGCCGACATGCCATTCCGGCCGCGAGGCGAGCGGTGCATCGCCCAGCCAGTTGATCTCGCGCAGCGGCACGAGGCGGGTGGCGAGCGCCGATTTCGGCCCGACGACGACCTGCCGTGCCCCGGGGTCGAGCTTCACCACGTAGAGCGGCTCCGAGAGCCCGCCGATGCCGAGGCCCCGGCGCTGCCCGATGGTGTAGTGGATGACGCCCTCGTGGCGCGCCAATACGCGTCCCTCCATATCGACGATCTCGCCCGGTTCGCCCGCGCCGGGCCGCAGCTTCTCGATGACCGCGGCATAGTCGCCGTTCGGCACGAAACAGATGTCCTGGCTGTCGGGTTTGTCGGCCACCGGCAGGCCGTATCTGGCCGCGAGCGCCCGCGTCGCCGCCTTGTCCGGCAGGTGGCCAAGAGGAAAACGCAGAAAATCCAACTGATCCTGGGTGGTGGAGAAGAGGAAGTACGATTGATCGCGCACCGGGTCGGCGGCGCGGTGCAACTCGGCCTTCGCCGGGCCCATCCGGCGCTGGATGTAGTGGCCCGTGGCCATGCAGTCGGCGTCGAGGTCCTTCGCCGTCTCCAGCAGGTCGCGGAACTTCACCCGCTCGTTGCAGCGGATGCAGGGGACCGGGGTCGCGCCGCCGAGGTAGGCATCGGCGAATTCGTCGATCACCGATTCGCGGAACATGTTCTCGTAGTCGAGCACGTAATGCGGAAACCCCATGGTTTCCGCGACCCTGCGGGCATCGTGGATGTCGCGCCCCGCGCAGCAGGCGCCCTTCTTGGCGAGCGCGGCACCATGGTCATAGAGCTGCAGCGTGACGCCGACTACGTCGTAGCCCTCCTCGGCCAGTTGCGCCGCAACGACCGAGCTGTCGACGCCGCCGGACATCGCCACGACGACGCGGGTGTCGGCGGGAGCCTTGGGCAGGCCGAGCGAGTTGAGCTTGGGCTGGTCGAGGGGCATCGCGGCTCTCCTTGCGGGCCGGCAGGGGGCATCGGAACCCGCCACATATAGGAAAATGCGATCTATTCACAAGCGGCGGCTTCACCCTCGATTAACGCCCTGCGCGCAGGAAGGCCGGGCGAGAGGAAAGGAGTTCGCCATGTATCTGCGAAAGGGCGCGGGGCCGCGTGTCGTGACCCTGCCGGACGGGACACAGATGTCGCGCGCCGATCTGCCTCCGGCGGGCACGACCCGCTGGGTCGCGCGCCGCAAGGAGGCGGTGGTGCGCGGCGTGCAGGCCGGATTGATCGACCGGGGCGAGGCGATCGACCGCTACGACCTGTCGGAGGAGGAGCTCGAGGGCTGGGAACAGGCCATGACCGCCCATGGGACGAATGGTCTCAAGACCACGCTGCTGCAAAAATACAGACAATCCTAAGCTGTTTGGATATGCTCCTCTCCGAATGGTAACGATAAGTTAACCAATTGGGCGACAGGATGAGGTCATCCCGCAGCGTCCTGGAGATAGAGATGCGTATCCTGCTCGTCGAAGACGACCCCACGACCTCCAAGAGCATCGAAATGATGCTCGGCAGCGCGAACCTCAACGTCTATTCCACCGATATGGGCGAAGAAGGCATAGATCTGGCGAAACTCTACGACTACGACCTCATCCTGCTCGACCTCAACCTGCCCGACATCAACGGCCATGACGTGCTCAAGCAGCTCCGCCTCAGCCGGATCGAAACGCCGATCCTGATCCTGTCGGGTTCCGACGACACCGAGAACAAGATCAAGGGCTTCGGCGTCGGTGCGGACGACTACATGACGAAGCCCTTCCACCGCGACGAGCTGATCGCCCGCATCCATGCGATCGTGCGCCGCTCCAAGGGGCATTCGCAGTCGGTGATCCGGACGGGCCGCGTGTCGGTCAACCTCGACGCCAAGTCGGTGGAGGTCGACGGCCGCACCGTGCATCTGACGGGCAAGGAGTACCAGATGCTGGAGCTTCTGAGCCTGCGCAAGGGCACGACGCTGACGAAGGAGATGTTCCTCAACCATCTCTATGGCGGCATGGACGAGCCGGAGCTGAAGATCATCGACGTCTTCATCTGCAAGCTGCGCAAGAAGCTTTCGGAGGCGACGGGGGGCGATACCCATATCGAAACGGTCTGGGGCCGTGGCTATGTCCTGCGTGACCCAGAGGCGAGCGCGCCTCAGCGGCTCATGCACGCCTGACGCGCGCAAGGCCGTCCCCCGAGAGGCGGCTCAACCTGCCACGGGAGAGACGCCACCGGATCGCGAAAACCGGTGGAAAGGGACCGGGGCCGGCCCTATCACAGGCGCAGTGATGCACGAAGGACGCGCCCGTGGCCCCTGAAACGGACCCCACCGAGAAAGATATCGGCGATCTGACCGAGGCAGAGGCCCGCACGGAGCTCGACCGTCTCGCCGCCGCGCTCGGCCGCGCGAACCAAGCCTACCACGCCGAAGACGCGCCCGAGATCGACGACGCGACCTACGATGCGCTCAAGCGCCGGAACGCGGCGATCGAGGCTCGCTTCCCCGACCTCAAGCTCGCCGACAGCCCCAGCGACCAGGTCGGGGCCGCCCCGGCGGAGGGCTTCGGCAAGATCCGGCACGCCGAACGCATGCTCTCGCTCGGCAACGCCTTCGACGCTGCGGACGTGGCCGAGTTCGATGCCCGCATCCGCCGTTACCTCGACCTTCCGTCCGATGCGCCGCTCGCCTACACGGCGGAGCCCAAGATCGACGGGCTGAGCCTGTCGCTGCGCTACGAGGACGGCGCGCTCGTCCATGCGGCGACGCGCGGCGACGGGACGGTGGGCGAGGACGTGACGGCGAACGCCCGCACGATCGACGACATCCCCGTGACGCTCGCGGACGCGCCCCGCATTCTGGAAGTGCGCGGTGAGGTCTATATGTCCCACGCCGATTTCGCGGCCCTGAACGAACGGCAGGCGGAGAGCGGCGGCAAGGTCTTCGCCAACCCGCGCAACGCCGCCGCCGGAAGCCTGCGCCAGCTCGACCCCGAGATCACCCGCGCCCGGCCGCTGCGCTTCTTTGCCTATGCTTGGGGCGCATTGTCGGAGCCGCTGGCCGAGACACAATGGAGGGCGCTCGCGCGGCTCGAAGCGCTCGGCTTCGCCACCAACGGCGAGACGCGGTGTTGCGAGACTGTCGCGGCCCTGCTGGAGCGCTACGAGGCGGTCGGCCGGGCGCGCGCGGGCCTCGGCTACGACATCGACGGTGTCGTCTACAAGGTCGACGACCTGACGTTCCAATCCCGTCTCGGGATGCGCTCGACCACGCCGAGATGGGCGGTCGCGCACAAGTTTCCGGCCGAGACCGCCTGGACCCGCCTCCTGGGCATCGACATCCAGGTCGGGCGCACCGGTGCGCTTTCGCCCGTGGCGCGGCTGGAGCCGGTGACGGTCGGGGGCGTCGTCGTCTCGAACGCGACGCTCCACAACGAGGACTATATCGCCGGCGTCGACAACGCCGGCCAGCCGATCCGCGGCAGCGACCTGCGCGCGGGCGACCGGGTCGAGATCTACCGCGCGGGCGACGTCATCCCGAAGGTGCGGGACGTGGACCCGAAGGCACGGCCCGACGACGCGGTGCCCTACGAAATGCCCGACCGCTGCCCCGAGTGTGACAGCCCCGCCGTGCGCGAGCCGGGCGAGAGCGTGCGGCGCTGCACCGGCGGCCTGATCTGTCCGGCGCAACGGGTCGCGCGGCTCAAGCATTTCGTGGCCCGCGGCGCGATGGACATCGAGGGGCTCGGCGACAAGGAGGTCGAGCGCTTCCACACGCTCGGCTGGGTCAAGGAGCCGGCCGACATCTACACGCTCGAGGCCCGTCATGGCAGCGGTCTGAAAACGGTGGCGAACCTCGAGGGCTGGGGCGAGACCTCGGCCGGCAACCT
Source organism: Jannaschia marina (assembly GCF_013404595.1). Taxonomy (GTDB): domain Bacteria; phylum Pseudomonadota; class Alphaproteobacteria; order Rhodobacterales; family Rhodobacteraceae; genus Jannaschia; species Jannaschia marina. Next base: position 425,688 of record NZ_JABVAX010000003.1, read on the forward strand.
GTTCTCCGGCATCGCCGCATCCCGTGGGCAGGAGCTGGGCCGCGTGCTCTTCGGGCTCGGCATCCGTCATCTGGGCGAGGTCGCGGGCCGCGATCTGGCCCGGCATTTCGGAAGCTGGGAGGCGCTCGTTCAGACGGTCGACGCGGCGCTGCCCGCGGCCGAGGCCCACCGTGCGGCCGAGGCGGCGGTCGTCACAGAACGCGCCGCCGCTGCCGCGGAGGACCGCCGTGCGCGTCTGGCTGATGTGCGCACGCCGATCTGGGCCGAAGTGCCCGAGGCCGCGCGCGCCGCCTGGGAGGAGTTGACCGGCATCGACGGCATCGGCGCGACGCTGGCGCTCGCCCTCTGCGACGCGATGGGGGCCGAGGGCGAGCGTCGAGCGATCGACGCGCTCCTCTCGGAGCTTTCGCCCGAGACGCCGGCGGCCGTGGCCGAGGCAAGCCCGGTTGCCGGCAAGACGGTCGTCTTCACCGGCACGCTTGAGCGGATGACCCGGGCGGAGGCCAAGGCACGGGCCGAGGCGCTCGGCGCGAAGGTCTCGGGGTCGGTTTCGAAGAAGACGGACATCCTGATCGCCGGGCCGGGGGCCGGCTCGAAGGCGACGAAGGCGGCGGAACTTGGCGTCGAGACGATGGACGAGGACGCCTGGCTCGCGCTGATCGGCGCGCCGTGAGCGGGCGTCCCGAAGTCCTCTACCCGCTCTTCGCCAGCCTCGAGACGCTGCCGGGGGTCGGGCCGAAGATGGCCAAACTGATGGCAAACCTGACGGTCGCCACGCCGAAGGACCTGATCTTCACGCTGCCGACGGGCGGGGTGGACCGGACGCCCGTGGCCTCGGTGCGCGACGCGGAGCTTCCGGGCGTCGTGACCGTGCCGGTCACCGTGGGCCGTCACATCCCGCCGGCTGCGCGGGGGCGGCCCTATCGCGTCGAGGTCGAGGACGCGAAGACCTCGTTTCAGGTGGTCTATTTTCGGGGCGCGGCCGAGTTGCACGCGCGGACGCTGCCCACCGGCGAACGTCGAGTGCTCTCGGGCAAGGCGGAGCTCTACGACGGGATCGCACAGATGGCACACCCCGATCACGTGCTGGTCGAGGGCGAGCGCCTGCCGGCCTTCGAGCCGATCTATCCTCTCACGGCCGGGTTGACCGGCAAGGTGATGCGCCGCGCGGTGGAGGGGGCGCTTGCGCGGGTGCCGCCCGTCGCGGAGTGGATCGACCCAGCGCTTCTGCGCGAGCGGGGCTGGCCCGCGTTTGCCGATGCCCTGCGGCAGGCGCATCAGCCCGAGGTGCCGGGCGACCTTGCGCCGGGTACGGTCGCGCGGCAGCGGCTGGCCTATGACGAGCTGCTGGCCCATCAGGTGACGCTGGCGCTGGCGCGGGCCACCGAGCGCAAGCGCGCGGGCGTCGTGACCGAGGGCGACGGACGGTTGCGCCGCCGCGTGCTCGACGCGTTGCCCTATCGTCCGACGGACGCGCAGCATCGCGCGGTCGAGGAGATTGCCGCGGACATGGTCCGTCCGCACCGGATGAACCGGCTCCTGCAGGGCGACGTCGGTGCGGGAAAGACGCTGGTGGCGCTCATGGCGCTGCTGACGGCGGTGGAGGCGGGGGGGCAGGGCGTGCTGATGGCCCCGACCGAGATCCTCGCGCGGCAGCACGCGAGCGGCCTGAAACCGCTGGCCGAGGCGGCGGGCGTCGTGATCGAGCTGCTGACGGGGCGCGACAAGGGGCGGGAGCGCGCGGCCAAGCTCGCGGCTCTGGCGGCGGGCGACATCCAGATCCTGATCGGGACCCATGCGGTGTTTCAGCGCGACGTGACCTTCGCCGACTTGCGTCTCGCCGTCGTGGACGAGCAGCATCGGTTCGGCGTGCGCCAACGGATGCTTCTGGGCGGGAAGGCGGCGACGACCGACGTTCTGGTGATGACGGCGACGCCCATCCCGCGCTCGTTGGCGCTGACGCAATACGGCGACATGGACCTGAGCATCCTCGACGAGAAGCCGCCGGGGCGCACGCCGGTCACGACGGCGACGGTGCCGGTGTCGCGCATGGACGACGTGGTCGCGAAGCTGCGCACGGCCGTGGGAGAGGGGCGTCAGGCCTACTGGGTCTGCCCGCTCGTGGAGGAATCGGAGGTCGTCGACACGACCTCCGCGGAGGAGCGCTTCCGCAGCCTGCGCGCCGCGCTCGGCGAGGGCGTCGTCGGCCTCGTCCACGGTCAGATGCCGCCCGCCGAGAAGGACGCCGCCATGGCCGATTTCGTCGCAGGGCGCACGCGCATCCTCGTGGCGACCACGGTGATCGAGGTCGGCGTCGACGTGCCCAATGCCTCGATCATGGTGATCGAGCGGGCCGAGACCTTCGGCCTCGCGCAGCTCCACCAGCTGCGCGGCCGGGTCGGGCGCGGGGCGGCGGCCTCGACCTGCCTGCTGATATACAAGGCCCCGATGTCGGAAACGGCCGAGGCCCGGCTGCGCATCCTGCGCGAGAGCGAGGATGGCTTTCGCATCGCCGAGGAGGACCTGGCCCTGCGCGGTGCGGGCGATGTGATCGGCACGGCGCAATCGGGCCTGCCCCGGTTCCGCGTGGCCGACCTCGAGCGGCAGACTGGCCTCATGGAGCTGGCGAGCCGAGACGCGCGCGCGCTGGTGCAGGCCGACCCCGCGCTCGATAGCCCGCGCGGCCAGGCCGTGCGCCTTCTGCTCTGGATGACGGAGCAGGACCGCGCGCTGCGGCTTCTGTCCGTTGGATAGGAACAAACGCAGTTTGTTCTCAAATGTTCTTAAAAAGTTCTTTACTTCGCGTTCACCATATGAGAACAAAGGTGCAACAAGAGCAGTAAGGAGGCTGAACAATGGCCCAGAAGATCAAGCAGACACTGACCCGGATCGAGAACGCGCCGCTGACCGACATTCTCGGCGGTATCTGGCTGGTGACGCTCATGCTGAGCCTGCTTCACCTCCCGGCCCTTGTCGCCTGACGCCCGTTTTTTACGAGTTTCCCGCCTACATTCCCGACCTCTTCCGCCGGTTTCGCGTCTCCCCATGCGCATCCGGCGTGCGCCTCCACTCCCCCCGTCCCGGAGGCGCGGACCGTCCCGTTCTGCCCCGAACGACGGCCTCTGCCCGATGGCCTGGAATGCACCTGACCGCCGCCTCCGCCCGACGGAGTGCGGCGGTTTTTTCTAGAGATCGCCGCGGTAGCCGAGGCGCAGCCCGCCCCAATGGCGGTCCTGCACATGGATCGGGGCGGAGACGTCCTTCATCACGACCATGCCCTGCGCGCCCATGTCCCTGCGGTAGACCTGCATCAGGAACGGGGCCCTGTTCGCGCCCGCCTGCCGCCCGGTGCGATCGTCGAAGATGCGCCGGTTGCGCGAGTATATCGCGTTCGTCTTCGGATCGTCGCACTGCGGACGGGAAAATTGGGCATTGTGCGCCGCGACATAACCCGTTCGGTCACAGGGGCAGAGAAAGAGAAGTCGCGGATCGCTCGCCAGCGCCGCGTCGATGATCGGGGGCACGACAATGTCGGTGAAGGCCGCGTGACGGGACATGTGCTGTTGCGGGTTGGTTCCGGGGATCGGCACATGCGCGATATCGAAAAGGTCTTCGGGATTGATCGCCCCGCGCATGATGCCGTCCTCGAAAGCGGCGGCGACCTTCGCCGCGGTCTCCTGCGCCAGGGCGATGAGCGGGCTGTCGGTTGTGTTTTCCTCGACCTCGGCGGCGCGCTGCAGGAGCCGTTCGGTGCTGTCGGTCATCCGCACGGTCCGCCCGCGCGCCTCGGCTACGTCGAGGGCGATCTGCCGGGCCCCGCCGGCGATCGTGTCGCGCACCGTCCCGACCTCGGTTTCGGCGGCCGAGAGTTCGCGGACGGCACCGGTCATTCCCTCGATCCGGGCCGCGGCATCGGTGATGTCGGTGGCGATCGACGCGACCGCATCCTGGGTTTCGCGCGCCGTCTGCAGGCCGAGGGCGAATTCCGGAGCGAGGCTGCGCACATCGTCGCGCATCTCGACGAGACCCGCGTCGAGCGCACGGATCGCGGTGTGGATGCCACCGGCGGCGGCCGCCGTCTTGCGCGACAGGTCGTTCACCGCCTCGGCGACCACGGCGAAGCCGCGACCGGCCTCGCCGGCCCGTGCCGCCTCGATCGAGGCGTTGACTGCGAGGATGTTCACCTGCCGTGCGATGCGCGAGATCTCCGCGTTCGATGCGACGACTTCCCCGAGCGCCTCGGCCAGCACCTCCGTCCGCGGAACCATGGCGGACCCCCAGGCCGTCAGCCGTTCGTAGCGCGCCCCGTTCTCGCGAATTGCGTCGAGCCGGTCGGTGGCGGCCCCGAGGATCTGCCGCGCCGACTGGTCGAGGGCGTCGAAGCCCTGCTGCAACGCTGCGATGCCACCGGACAGGCGGTCGGAGACGCGGGCCAACCCTTCCATCTGCTTGAGCGTGCCCTGCGCGTTGTCGTCGATCCCCTCGACGAAAGCGGCGAGGTCTGCGGCAAGAAAGCCCAGCGGCGTAAGGTCGTCCGACAGGCTGCGCGCGGTCGGATCGGCCTTCTCGGGCTGTGGGCGGGACAGGGCGGTCATCGGCGCTCTGGTGGCGATTTGCACCGCATTAGCCCATTCCCGTTACCCGCCGGTTAATGCGGCACCCTCCGATTGCTCGAGCGCCTCGACCGTCGCGTCGAGGGCGAGGAGGATGGAGGCATGGCGGTTCCTGAAGTCCCGCGCAGGCGTCAGGACTTCGAGGCCGTCGAAGGGCGCGTCGGGCACCGGCCCTTCGGTTTTGAGCATCGCGTGAAGCTGGTCGCGCGCGTGCCGGACCTCTCCGGGCGTCCGCCCGATCATCGCGGCTCCCGAAACGGCGGCCGACGCCTGCCCCAGGGCACAGGCCTTCACGTCCTGCGCGTAGCGGGCGATCCGCCCGTCCTCCATGTCGAGCGACACCGTTACGGTGGAGCCGCAGAGCGGCGAACGCTTGCGCACGGTCACCTGCGGATCGTCGAGCGGCTCCGTCGCGGGCATGTCGGCCGCAAGCGCCAGGATACGGCCCGAGTAGAGCTTGATGAGGTCGGTGTCGGACATCGGGCTTCCCTCGTCGGCGTCTCCCCCATAGGTAGCGACCCGACCCCGCAAAGCAAAGGTGCGCGACATGAGCTTCGACCCTGCAACCCTGCGATACGATGCCGCCGGCCTCATCCCCTGCATCGCGCAGGACCACGAGAGCGGCGACGTGCTGATGATGGCCTGGATGACCGCCGAGGCGGTGACGCGTACGCTGGAGACGGGACGCGTGACCTATTGGTCGCGTTCGCGGCAATCCTTCTGGATCAAGGGCGAGACTTCGGGCCATGTCCAGCGTCTGATCGACCTGCGCGTCGACTGCGACCGCGACTGCCTGCTGGCGCTCGTCGACCAGACGGGTCCGGCGTGCCACACCAACCGGCGGAGCTGCTTCTACACGGCCCTGCGTGACGGGGCGGAGGTCGAGCTGTCGAAGCCGATGATCTGAGCGCTCAGAGCATCTTGCGGAAGCGCCAGAACGTCGGCTCGGTCCAGGTATAGCCGGCGGTCTCGTAGGTTGCCCGGGCAGCGTCGTTGCCCCGGTGTGCCCCGATCACGAGATAGCTGCATTGGCGCCGGCGCGCATCCGCCTCGGCTCTTTCGATTAGACCCCGTGCGAGGCCCCGGCGGCGGGCTTCCGGCCGGACGAAGAGGTGGTGTATGTCGGCCCCGCGCCGCCCGAACTGCGCCTGCGCGTGCGGCATCAGGAGGATGTAGCCAAGGAGCGGGTTGCCCGCGCCGAAGCCCCAGAGCCAGCCGTCGTCGAGATCGCGCGCAAGGGTCGCGGCGGTGGCCCCATGGGCGTCGCCGTGGTGACGGGCCAGCGCCTCGACGAGCGGCAACAGCGCCGCAGCGTCGGCGGATGTCAGGGGCGCGATTTCCATGGCCCTCTGTCGGCGCGTTGGCCGCCGCTGTCCAGCCCGTTTGACTTTGCCCCCGCCCCATGGGACCAAGCCCGTGCGACAGGGGCATCCGGGCGACCGGGTTGAGAGGTACCCTTCGAACCTGAACCGGCTCATACCGGCGGAGGAAGTTGCGCAAGGGTCGGACCGGCCCGCGTCTCCGCCCGTGAAAACAAAGGGATGCGAGATGACATTCACACAAGACCTGTGGCAGGCAACGGGGGATCTCCAGCAGAAGATTCTGGATATGCCGTTCAACCGTGCCCTTGCCGACGGCAGCCTGCCCGTGGAGGTGTTCCAGGGCTACATCGTGCAGGATGCGCACTACCTCGAAGGGTTCGCACGGGCGCTGGCACTCTCGGCGAGCCGGGGGCCGGAGCCCGAGACCATCGCGCAGCTGGCCGGCTCGGCGAGCGGCGCGATCTTCGTCGAGCGTCAGTTGCACGGCGAATACATGGCGCTCTACGGCATCAGCCCCGAGACCTTCGCCGCCACGCCGCCGTCCCGCAGCTGCGACCACTACGTTGGCTCGCTCATCCGTCACGCGGCCGTCTCGCCCTTCGCGGTGGCCGTCTGTGCGCTCCTGCCCTGTTTCTGGATCTACAAGGTGGTCGGCGATCACATCCACGCGGAGGCCGCGGCGGACCATCCCTATCGTGCCTGGATCGATACCTATGCGGGCGAGGAGTTCGGCGAGGCGGTGCAGAAGATGCTCGACCTGACCGACCGGCTCGGAGCGGCTGCGGATGCGCCGACGCGCGCGGCGATGCACCGGGCCTTCGCGCAATCCTCGTGGCACGAGTGGATGTTCTGGCAGAGCGCGCACGACCGCGAAGGCTGGCCCGCGCCGGCCTGAGGCGGTCGAATGCGGTGAAATCTCGGGGAAGGCCCTTGAACCGTTAGCGCTAACGGTGCATGTCGTCCCCCAAGGAGGCCCGATATGCCACTCGACAGCCGAATCGACGCCATCACCGACCGCATCCGCGAACGCTCGCGCGACAGTCGCGCCGACTACCTCTCTCGGATGCGGGCCCAGGCGCAGCAGGGGCCACGTCGCGCCCATCTCGACTGCGGCAACCAGGCCCATGCCTATGCCGCGATGGGCGAGGCGAAGGGTGATCTGGTGGGGGACCGTGCCCCGAATATCGGTATCGTTACCGCCTACAACGACATGCTGAGCGCGCATCAGCCGTTCAAGGACTACCCCGACCGCATCAAGGCCGCCGCCCGCGCCGCGGGGGCGACCGCGCAGGTCGCGGGCGGCGTGCCCGCCATGTGCGACGGCGTCACGCAGGGGCAGCAGGGGATGGAACTCAGCCTCTTCTCGCGTGACGTGATCGCGCTCGCCACCGGCGTCGCGCTCAGCCACAACACCTTCGACAGCGCCCTCTACCTCGGCATCTGCGACAAGATCGTTCCGGGCCTCGTCATCGCCGCCTCCACCTTCGGCTACCTGCCGGGCATCTTCGTGCCCGCCGGTCCGATGACGAGCGGCCTTCCGAACGACGAGAAGGCAAAGGTCCGCCGCGACTTCGCCGAAGGCAAGATCGGCCGCGACAAGCTGATGGAGGCCGAGATGGCCTCCTACCATGGGCCCGGCACCTGTACCTTCTACGGCACCGCCAATTCCAACCAGATGCTGATGGAGTTCATGGGCCTGCACCTGCCGGGGGCTTCCTTCGTGAACCCCGGCACGCCATTGCGCGATGCGCTGACCGACGCGGCGGCCGTGCGCGCGACCGAGATCACCGGCCTCGGCAACGCCTATACGCCGGTTTGCGACATCCTCGACGAGAAGGCCTATGTGAACGGTCTCGTCGGTCTGATGGCGACGGGCGGGTCGACGAACCTCGTCCTGCATCTGATCGCCATGGCGCGGGCCTCGGGCGTGCGGCTGACCTGCGCCGATTTCGACGCGATTTCCGAGGCGACACCATTGATGGCGCGCGTCTATCCGAACGGGCTTGCCGACGTGAACCATTTCCACGCGGCGGGCGGGCTGCCCTACATGATCGGGCGGCTCCTGGAAGCGGGGCTTCTGCACGACGACGTGTCGACCGTCGCGGGGCAGGGGCTCTCGGCCTACGCGAGCGAGCCGAAACTCGAGGACGGCCGCATCGCCTGGGCCCCGGGGCCGACGGAGACGCAGAACGACAGGATCCTGCGCGCGCCGGACGATGCCTTCGCCACGACCGGCGGCTTGAAGCAGGTGCGCGGCAACCTCGGCCTCGGCGTGATGAAGATTTCCGCCGTCGCCGAGGAGCACCGCATCGTCGAGGCACCTGCGCGCGTGTTCCAGACCCAGCAGGCGGTGAAGGATGCCTTCAAGGCCGGCGAGCTTGACCGAGACTGCGTCGTCGTCGTCCGCTACCAGGGCCCGCGCGCCAACGGGATGCCCGAGCTGCACGGCCTCACGCCGGTCCTGACGGTGCTGCTGCAACGCGGCCACAAGGTCGCGCTCGTGACCGACGGGAGGATGTCGGGGGCGTCGGGCAAGGTGCCCGCGGCCATCCACGTCGCCCCCGAGGCGCTCGATGGGGGCCTCATCGGCAAGGTGGAGGACGGCGACCTGATCCGCGTCGACGCGACGGCCGGGACGCTCGCTGTCTTGACCGAGGGCGTGGCCGAGCGCACCGTCGCCGTGCCCGACCTCTCGGCCAACGATCACGGGCTCGGGCGCGAGATGTTCCGCCTGTTCCGCGCCACCGCCGGCCGCGCCGATACCGGAGCGGGGGTGGTGGTCTGACTTGACCGCCGCGCCCGCCTAAGATCCCCGGGTCGAGCCCGAGGATGACACACCACCGAGAGATCCACCCATGACCCCAGCAGACCAGTCCAAGGCCGCCCGCGACATCGCCGGACGTGCTCCCGTCATCCCCGTTCTCGTGCTCGACGATGTCGCCCACGCCGCACCGCTGGCCGAGGTGCTCGTCGCCGGCGGCCTGCCGGCGCTGGAGGTGACGCTGCGCACGCCCGCGGCGCTCGACTGCATCCGCGCCATGGCCGAGGTGCCGGGCGGGATTGTCGGGGCCGGCACGCTCTTGACGCCGGCAGACGTGAAGGCTGCCAAGGCAGCAGGGGCCACCTTCGGCGTCTCGCCGGGCGCGACGGACACGCTCGTTCAGGCCTGCGTCGACGAGGGCCTGCCGCTCCTGCCCGGCGCGGCGACCGCGACGGAGGCCATGGCCCTCCTCGAGAAGGGCTACGACATGCTGAAGTTTTTCCCCGCCGAAGCCTCGGGCGGCGCGCCCGCCCTCAAGGCCATCGGCGCGCCCATCCCGCAGATCGCCTTCTGCCCGACGGGCGGTGTCAGCCCGCAGAACAAGGCCGACTACCTGTCGCTCCCGAACGTCCTCTGCGTCGGCGGCAGCTGGGTTGCTCCGAAGGCGATGATGCAGTCCGGGGATTGGGACGGGATCGAGGCGCTGGCGAAGGCGGCGCACTGATACGCCGTCATCGTCGGGCCTGACCCTACGATCCACCGTAGGACGAGCGCGGTGCACCATCATGGATGGCCGGGTCCAGCCCGGCCATGACGCCAACCTTCACACCAAGAGATCGAATCGATCCCGCAGCGCCCGCTCCAGGTCCACCGGAAACGCCGCCGTGTTGGGCCCCGCCAGAAGGTGCGCGCGGCGGTCGCGGGCCTTCGCCACGAGGTCGGGCTGCCCGGCCTCGGCCCATTCCTTCGGGCTCACCCGGCAGCCGAGCGCGGGATAGACGTATTCCGACTGCATGACCGACAGCGTCTCCTCCGTCCCGAGGTAGTGGCCCGGCCCGTCGAGGCAGACCGCGCGCATCGCGTCGAGCGAGAGCGTGGTCTCGTTCACCTCCACCCCGCGCACGCAGCGCAGGGCCGCGCCGATCATGTCGTCGCCGAGAATCAGGCTCTCGGGGCAGAAGCCCATGAGCGAGCCATGCATCCCCGCCGCCTCGTAGACCATGTTGAGCCCGGCGAGGCCCGCCATCACGTCGGACATGCCCTGTTCCCACCCGGCCTGCATGTCCGGCAGCTTGGCGTCCGCCACCCCCGCGGCCGCGCCGCCGGGCAACCCGTAGAACCGCGCCATCTGCGCGCAGGCCGCCGTCAGGAGCGCCTGTTCGCCCGAGCCGCCGGACATCGCGCCGGTGCGCAGGTCCGACACGAAGGGCCAGGTGCCGAAGACCGCCCGGTGACCGGGCGCGATCGAATTGACGTAGACGACCCCGGCCAGGCACTCGGCCACCGCCTGCATGATCGCCCCGGCAAGCGACGCGGGCGCCGTGGCACCCGCCTGACCTGCGGAGAGCAGGAGCACGGGCAGCCCGCCGCGGATACAGGCCTCCATCACCTCGCAGCTTTCGGTCGCGAAGCGCAGCGGCGGGACGACGAAGCAATTGGTGTTGAGCACGAAGGGGCGTGCGCGGAATGCCTCCTCGCCGCCGGCCACCATGTAGAGGTAGTCGAGGCACATCGGCACCGTCCCGGCCGTGCAGAAGCTCGTGCCCACATGCTTGCGCGTCCCGGTGAGGCAGGCGTGCAGCGTGTTGAGGTCGAGCGACTGCTCGCCCTCGATGTCGCGGGCGACGATGGGGCGTTGCAGGAAGTGGATGTTGTCGAGCGCCTCGGTGAGCCGGGCGGCCTCGTGCAGGTCGGCGAGGGTGCTGTCGCGATAGGCTCCGGTCACCGCATCGACCACGCTGACGGCGGCCCCGGCGGTGCCGAAGTGCACGCGCGCCCCGCTCAGGTCGAGGTCGAAGGCCGGATCGCGCGCCGGCAGGGTGATGTCGCGGGCCGCGAGGGCCAGCATCTCCGCCACGACCGCGCGTGGGAAGCGGAGGCGACCGTCGTCCCCCAACACGACGCCCACGCGCGTCATGGCCTCGACGCCCGAGGGCGGAGCGCCGGAGAGGCCGATCTCTTCGAGCGCGGTGAGCGCGGCCTCGTGGATCGCCGTGACGTCGGCGTCGGCGAGAGGACGGTAGCGCCCGCCCTGGAGGCCCGGGCGCACGGGGCGAAGGTGGTCGGGCAGGGCGGTGGCACGCGCGGCCTTGCGGGCGGCGCGTCCTCCGGTGCGAAGGGGTCGGTTCATGGTCTGTCCTGCGGTTGTCTCGGGTGCGGGGCGGGCTCAGGCCGCCGCCGGCCGCCCCCGGGCCGCACGCCCGCGCCGCGCACCGATCACGCGCAGGGTCAGAAGATGATGGGTCCTCGGCACCATGGGAGGAGCGTGGCGCGCGCCTGCGACGCTGTCGCGCCTGTTTGCGACTTGTCGCGGGAGAGGCATCCGCAGCCGGACGAGGCGGGCGGCGCTAACGCAATTCCCTGATGACGTTGAGGGTTTCCATCACGTCGGCGCGGGTCGCATCCCATGTGCCGCAGGTGAAGCGGATCACGAGACGGCCCCGATGCGTCGTTTGCGTCAGGTAGATCCGACCATCGGCGTTGATGCGCTGCAAGAGCGCCTCGGTCGCCGTGCACCCCTCCGAAAGCGCGAAGGAGAAGAGCGCGAGGCGCGGCTCTGACGTGATCTCGAGGCCCGGTTCCGCCCGGAGCGCCGCGCAGAGCTCCGACGTCCAGGCGACGTGATCGCGGATGCGCGCCCGGATCGTGTCGAGGCCGTAGGCGCGCATGACGAACCACAGCTTCAGTGCCCGCATCCGCCGGCCGAGCGGGATCGTCCATTCGTTGAAATTGGTGACCTCCTCGCCTTCGAGCGTCTGAAGGTAATCCGGCCGCAGGCCCAGCGTGCGGATCTGGTCGAGCGGGTCGCGCATCAGCTGCACGGCACAGTCGAACTGCGCGCCCATCCACTTGTGCGGGTTGAAGACGAAACTGTCGCAACCCTCTGCACCGGCCATCAGGGGCCGAAACTCGGGGCAGACGCCCGCGCTGCCGGCCCAGGCGGCATCCACGTGGGTCATCAGCCCGTGCGTCTGCGCGACGGGCAGGCAGGCCGCGATGTCGTCGAAGGCCCCCACACCCGTGCCACCGGCGCAGAAGACGACACCGGCGGGCCGGTGGCCGGCGGCGAGGTCGGCCTCGATCGCGGCCTGCAGCTGCGCCGGATCCATCGACAGGTCGGCGCGGGTCGTGATCTTGACGAGGTTCTCCTGTCCGAGCCCGGCGAGCCGCACCGCCTTGTCGACCGAGGAGTGGGTCTCGGCCGAGGCATAGACGCGCAGACGCGGCTGCCCCTGCAGCCCCTCGGTCAGGCCGCGGAACCCGAGCGCCCGTTCGCGCATCGTCAGCACGGCGCAGAGCGTGGCCGTCGTGGCGCTGTCGTGGATCGTACCCGTCCAGTCCGCGGGCAGGTCGAGCGCGGCGAGGAGCCAGCGGATCATCCCTTGCTCCAGCTCGGTCGCGGCCGGGGCTGTCTGCCAGAGCATCCCCTGCGCTCCGATGCCGTTCACGAGCTGCTCGGCCAGCATCGAGGCCGGAGAGGCGTTGGCCGGGAAATAAGCGAAGAAGCGGGGGTGCTGCCAATGGGTCAGCGCGCCGGGGATCAGCGCCTCGAAATCGGCGAAGATCGCCTCGGGCGTCTCGGCCGCCTCGGGGGCGGTCGCGGGCAGGCGGTCGAGCAACGCGCCCGGCGTGACCTGGGCCCGCACGGGCCGGTCCCGCAGATCGCGGTGATAGGCCGTCACCCAGTCGGCGGCGCGCTTCGACCAGGCGTTCAGGTCGTCGTGGTTCACCGCGCGCCTGCGTCGAGGTAGCCGTCCACCTCGCCCGAGCCGATGCCGCCGAGTTTCTGGAAGCTGCCCGCGCCGAACATCTCCTGCGCGGCGTCGCGGATGAGCTGATGCGTCGCGCGGGCGAGCGCGGAGCCGAGCGAGATGCGCGCGACGCCCGCGGCGGCGAAATCGGCCTGCGTGGTCTGCGTCCATTGTCCGGCGGCAAGCGCGTTCACCGGCGCCTCGACGGCGGCGCAGATGCGCGCGAGGCCCTCCATCGTCTCGGGCATCGGCACGTAGAGCACATCGGCCCCGGCCGCCTCGAAGGCGCGGATGCGGGCGATGGCCTCATCGATATCGTAGGCCCCGGTCATCACGCCGTCGGCGCGGGCGGTGAAGACGAAGTCCTGGCTCGCCCGCCGCGCTTCGGCCACGGCGGCGGTCACGCGGGCGACGCTGGCCTCGAGCGCATAGGCGCTGCCGTCGGGGGCGACGTCCTCGATGCAGCATCCGGCAAGGCCCGCGCGCGCCGCCTCGGCCACGGTGTCGGCTGCATCCGCGGGTTCGGGGCCGTAGCCGTCTTCCAGGTCGGCAGAGACGGGGCAGTTCAGGTGATCGGACAGGTCTTTCGCATGGGCGATGGCCTCCGCCCGGCCGATCTTGCCGCCGTCGGGCAAGCCGCGGGTGAAGGCGAAGCCTGCCGAGGAGGTGGCGATGGCCTCGGCCCCGAGCGCCCGCAGCATCCGGGCGGAGCCCACGTCCCAGGCGTTGGCGAGGATGAAGGGCGAGCCGGGGCGGTGCAGGGCGCGGAAGTCGGTCATGGCGTCATCTCCTGTGAGAGGTGCTGGGCAAAGGTCAGAAGCGTGTCGAGCGCGGCGAGAAGCTCTGCATCGGGGCGGGTGAGGGCGAGGCGGACATGGCCCGCCGCCGCCGGCCCGAAGCTCTCGCCCGGCATGACGGCGATGCGATGGGCGTCGAGCAGCGCATGGGCGAAGGCGGTGCCGCTCTGGCCGGTCGCGCGGATGTCGAGCATCAGGTACATCGCCCCGCCCGACGGGATGACGCTCACGATCCGCTGCGCGGCAAGCCGGTCGAGGCAGGCGTCGCGCCGCCGCCGGAAGGGCGCGGCGAGACGGGCCTCGAAGGCCGGCCCGAGCGACAGCGCATGGAGCGCGGCGCTCTGGATGTATCCCGCCGGTCCGTAGGTCGTGGTGTTGCAGAGGTCGGCGGCGGCGGCGATGGCCGCCTCCGGGCCGATAAGCCAGCCGAGGCGGCTGCCGGTCATGGCGTGGCTCTTCGAGAGCGACCCGGCGACGAGCGTACGCTCGGCCATGCCGGGCAGGGCACGAGGGCTCAGGTGGTCCCCGGTCCAGACCTGCGAGTCGTAGACCTCGTCGGAGATCACCCAGAGATCGTTGGCGGTGGCGACCTCGGCGACCCCGGCAAGGGTGTCGGCATCGTAGACCGCGCCCGTCGGATTGTTGGGCGAATTGACGAGAAGCGCGCGCGTCGCGGGCGTGACCGCCGCCGCCAGGTCCGCGGCGCGCGGGGCGAAACCGTCTTCGGGACGTGCGGGAACCGGGACGGGCACGAGGCCGGCGGCCCGGGCCGTCGCGGCATAGCTCGTGTAGGCCGGATCGGGGTAAAGCAGCGCCGCGCCCGGGTCGGCCACCGCCATGCAGGCCACGAAGAGCGCGAACTGTCCGCCCATGGTGACGGCGACATTGGCGCGGGTCGTGGCGACGCCCGTGCGCGCTGCCACGCGGGCGGCGATGGCATCGCGCAGCGCGTCCGTTCCCGTGAGCGGCGCATGGCCCGTCTGCCCGTTCCGCGCCGCAGAGACCAAGGCATCGAGGATCGCCGGGTCCGTGCCTCGGTCGGGCTCGCCCACCGTCAGGTCGATGACCTGCGCCCCGGCCTCCCGCAGGGCGCGTGCGCGATAGTAGACGGCCCAACCGTCACCGGTCTGCGCAAGGGAGCGGATGCGTGCGGAAAGGGACGTCATGGCGCGCATGGGGCACGGGGCGCGGGGCACTGTAAACCCCGATGCGCCGCCCTTGGCAGGGCCGGGGCGGCGTGCTAGGCCCCGCCCATGGGCACGACGATCTGCATTATCTGCATCGCTTCCGCCCGCTGATGTGACTTCGGCGGGCCCCGGGGCTTGCCGTGTCCGCCCGGTCCGCCCCGCGTCCGCCCCTGAGAGGAGACGTGCGCATGGCCGCGCCGACGATCCGCCTTCGCAATTCGCTCACCCGCCGGGTCGAGGATTTCGCGCCGCTCGACCCCGAGGACGTGCGCCTCTATCTCTGCGGGCCGACCGTCTACGACCGCGCCCACCTCGGCAACGCGCGCAACGTCATCCTCTTCGATCTGCTGTTCCAGCTCCTGCGGCACGACTACGGCGCGGATCGCGTGACCTACGTGCGCAACTTCACCGACGTCGACGACAAGATCATCGCGCGCGCGGAGGAGACCGGGCGGGCGATCGGCGACATCACCCGAGAGACGACCGAATGGTATCTCGACGACATGGCCGCGCTCGGCACGCTTGCGCCCACGCACATGCCCCGGGCGACGGACCACATCGGCGACATGATCGCCATGATCGAGGGGCTGGTCGCGTCGGGACACGCCTATGTGGCCGAGGGGCACGCGCTCTTCTCCGTCGGCTCCTACGAGGGCTACGGCAAACTCTCGGGCCGGACGGTCGAGGACATGATCGCCGGGGCCCGCGTGGAGGTCGCGCCCTTCAAGCGCGACCCGATGGACTTCGTCCTCTGGAAGCCCTCGGCCGAGGGCGAGCCGGGCTGGGACAGCCCCTTCGGCCATGGCCGCCCCGGCTGGCACATCGAATGCTCGGCCATGTCGAAGGCGCTTCTCGGCACCTCCTTCGACATCCATGGCGGCGGCAACGACCTGATGTTCCCGCACCACGAGAACGAGCGCGCCCAAAGCTGCTGCGCCGACCCGGGCGCGGGCTTCGCGCAGGTCTGGCTCCACAACGAGATGTTGCTGGTCGAGGGCCGGAAGATGTCGAAATCCCTCGGCAATTTCTTCACCGTCCGCGATCTGCTCGACAAGGGCGTCCCGGGCGAGGTGATCCGCTTCGTCTTCCTCTCGACCCATTATGCCAAGCCCATGGACTGGACCGAGGCCAAGGCGCGGGAGGCCGAGGGCACGCTGCGCAAGTGGCGCGCGCTGGCCGGGGAGGGCGGTGCGCCCGATCCGGCGGTGCTGGCGGCCCTCCGCGATGACCTGAACGCACCGGGGGCCATCGCCGAGCTGCACCGTCTGGCCAAAGCGGGCGACGGGGCGTCGCTCAAGGCCTCCGCCGCGCTCCTCGGGCTTCTGGGCGACGAAATGGGGGCCTGGGTCGACAGCGGCGACGATGCGCTGGTCGAGGCCGTGCTCTCCGCGCGGATCGAGGCCCGCGCCGCGAAGGACTGGGGCCGCGCCGATGCCCTGCGCGACGGGCTTCTGGCCGCGGGCGTCGTGGTGACCGACGGCAAGGGGCGGGGCTGGGAGGCCGGACCGGGCTTCGACCCCGCGAAGCTGGAGGGTCTGGTGTGAGCGTTCCGTCCGTTTTCTCCCGTCCGTCAGGCACAGGCAGGCCGCGCTCTTTTGCCAGCCGTCGCCCCGGCGCGAAACAGACCCAAGGACGGGGTCACCTATGACCGAACGCCTCTACCTCTACGACACCACCTTGCGCGACGGGCAGCAGACGCAGGGCGTCCTCTTCTCGGCGGCCGAGAAGATCGAGATCGCGCAGATGCTCGACGCGCTCGGCCTCGACCATATCGAGGGCGGCTGGCCCGGCGCGAACCCAACCGACAGCGAGTTCTTCGCGGTCGCCCCGAAGACCCGCGCCACGATGACGGCCTTCGGCATGACGAAGCGGGTCGGTCGCTCTGCCGCGAACGACGACGTGCTGGCCGGGGTCGTCAACGCCGGGACGCCCGCCGTCTGCCTCGTCGGCAAGACCCATCCCTTCCACGTGCGCACCGCGCTCGGTGTCACGCTGGAAGAAAACCGCGAAGCCATCCGCGAGAGCGTCGCGCATCTGGTGGCCTGCGGGCGCGAGGCGCTCTTCGACTGCGAGCATTTCTTCGACGGCTACGCCGAAGACCCGGATTACGCGGTCTCCTGCGCGCGCGCGGCGCTCGATGCGGGCGCGCGGTGGGTCGTGCTCTGCGACACGAACGGCGGCACAATGCCAGGCCGCATCGCCGAGGTCGTGCGCGCCGTGATCGCCGCCGGCGTTCCGGGCGCGCGCCTCGGCATCCACACCCACAACGACACCGAACAGGCCGTCGCTGGCTCCCTCGCTGCCGTGGAGGCCGGCGCACGGCAGATCCAGGGCACGCTGAACGGCCTCGGCGAGCGCTGCGGCAACGCGAACCTGACGTCGCTCCTCCCGACGCTCCTCCTCAAGGAGCCCTATGCCAGCCGCTACACGACCGGAGTGGCGCGGGAGACCCTGCCGCAGCTGATGAAGGTCTCGCGCCGGCTCGACGACATCCTGAACCGTGTGCCCCGACGCGAGGCGGCCTACGTCGGGGCCTCGGCCTTCGCGCACAAGGCCGGGCTCCACGCCAGCGCGATCCTGAAGGATCCGACGACCTACGAGCATGTCCCGCCCGAGGCCGTCGGCAACGCGCGCATCGTGCCGATGAGCAACCAGGCGGGCCTGTCGAACCTGCGCAAGCGGCTTGGCGACCTGGGGCTCGCGGCCGACGACACACAGTTGCGGCGCATCCTCGAGGTGGTCAAGGCGCGGGAGGACGCGGGCTACGCCTATGACATGGCCCCGGCGAGCTTCGAGCTGATCGCGCGGGCGGAGCTCGGCCAGCTGACCGAGGCCTTCGAGGTCAAGCGCTACCGCGTGACCGTCGAGCGGCGAAAGAACAAGTACAACGAGATGGTCACCGTCTCCGAGGCTGTCGTCGTGGTGAAGGTCGATGGCGAGAAGCGGCTCTCCGTTTCCGAGAGCCTCGACGACACCGGCAGCGACCGCGGGCCCGTCAACGCGCTCTCGAAGGCGCTGGCGAAGGATCTCGGCCCGCTGCAGGACCGGATCGCCGACATGCGGCTCAAGGATTTCCGCGTGAGGATCATGCAGGGCGGGACCGAGGCCGTCACCCGCGTCATCATCGACCACGAGGACGACGCCGGCCGCCGCTGGTCGACCGTGGGTGTTTCGCCCAACATAGTGGATGCGAGTTTCGAGGCGCTGCTCGACGCGGTGCGCTGGAAACTCTGTCAGGCGGACTAGGCTCATTCCCATGGAGATCGACGACCAGATCGCGGCCTGCGCGGGCCTCGTGGCGCGGGGCGACCCCGCCCGCTTTCGCGCCGTCATGGCGGCGCCCGTCGCGCTGCGCCGGATGCTCTTCCCGCTCTACGCCTTCAACCTCGAGGTCGCGCGCGCGCCCTGGGTCACGAAGGAGCCGATGATCGCGGAAATGCGCCTGCAATGGTGGCGTGACGCGCTCGACGAGATCGCCAGCGGCGGCCGCGTCCGTCGCCACGAGGTCGTGACCCCGCTCGCCGCCGTCCTCGATGCGCAGGGCGCGCGCGACCTCGACGATCTCGTCGCCGCCCGCCGGGCCGACATCGAAGGCACCGCCCCCGCGGACGACGACACGCTTCTGCGCTATATAGACCGGACCTCCGGCACGCTCCTCTGGACGGCGGCGCGGCTTGCAGGGGCGACGGATGCACCGGCGATCCGCGATGCGGGCCTTGCGCAGGGGCTGGCAAGTTATCTGAAGGCCGTCCCGGATCTCGTTGAAAAGGCGCGAAACCCGCTCCCGCCCGGAGAGCCTCACGCCGTTCTCGAACGCCTCGCGCGGGCTGGCCTTGCCGCGCTCGACCGGCTGGGGCAGGCCCGGATCGAGCCGCCTGCGCGCCCCGTCCTGCTCCTGCTCAGCGACACGCGCGCAGAACTCCGCGCCATCGCGGCGCATCCCGGCCAATCGCCGGCGCTCAATCCCGCGATGAGCCGTCTGCGCCTGGCCTGGGCCAGCCTGCGTGCCTGATCTTCCTGCCGAAAATACTCAAAAATATCAGAGCAGCCGCGCCGCGCTCAGGCCGGATGCGCCCTGAGATATGACCGCATCCCGTAGATCAGCGGCGACCCCTCTTCCGAAACGCGCACCGCCCGCACCGCCCCGATGATGACGTGATGCGTGCCCACGAGCGAGGCCGATTGCACCGCGCAGTCGAAACTCGCCAGAGCGTCGAGCACCGGGGCCCCCGTCGCCAGCGTCGACCAGTGCCCGACCGCGAACTTGTCGCCGCCCGGGGCCGCGATGCGACTGGCGAAGACGTCGGCGACCTCCTGTTGCTCGGACGACAGCACGTTCACCGCGAAGCGCCCGTTCTCCAAGATCGGGGCGGCGGCAGAGGCCCCTTCGTTCACGCAGACAAGGATGGTGGGCGCGTCGCCGTCGGCCGACACGCTCGTCATGGCCGAAACGGTCACGCCCGCGCGGCCGGCCGACCCGTCGGTCGTCACGACGCTCACCGTGGCGGCGGCGCGGCTCATGGCGTGGATGAATTCCTGGCGCAGGTCGGTCTCGGACATGGCCTGTCACGTAACCTATCGGTCGCCGGTGTCGAGGGGCTTTCGCGCGGCCGCGTCCCGTGATCCTATCGCGCCGGACCGAAGAGGGAGGGGCCGATGGCATTGCAGGATGCGCGTGACGAGGTGGACGGGGCTTTCACGCGGCGGGACGCGCGGGGTCTGAACTTCGAGAATGCCTTCGGCGGTGCGACGTCGGCCTTCCGCCGGCGCTATACCAAGGATCTGACGGGCTTCGACCTCGCCATCACCGGCGTGCCCTTCGATCAGGCGGTGACGCATCGGCCCGGCTCCCGCTTCGGGCCGCGCGCCATCCGCGAGGCGTCGAGCCTGCAGGTCTTCGATCCGCCCTACTACTGGGACTATTCGCCCCTCGAGGAGTTCGCGATCGCCGACTACGGCGATGTGGGTTTCGACTATGCGAAGGTCGCGGATTTCCCCGCCGCGCTGCGCGACCACGTGGCGGGCATCCTCGCGCAGGGCGCGGGCTGCCTTGCCATGGGCGGCGACCACTCCGTCAGCTTCCCGATCCTGCAGGCCCATGCGGAGAAGCATGGCCCGCTCTCGCTCATCCAGTTCGACGCCCATTCCGACACCTGGCCCGACGACGACATGGATCGCATCGACCACGGCACGATGTTCTACAAGGCGGTGAAGAGCGGGGTGATCGACCCGGCGACGAGCGTGCAGGTCGGCATCCGCACGGTGAACCCCGACACGCTCGGCGTGACCACCATCGACGCCCGCGCCGTGCACGAGGCGGCACCCGGGAAAGTGGCCGAGCGGATCAAGTCGATCGTCGGCGACAGGCCGGCGTATCTGACCTTCGACATCGACTGCCTCGACCCCGCCTTCGCGCCGGGTACGGGCACGCCGGTCTGGGGCGGGCTCTCCTCGGGGCAGGCAGCGGCGATCCTGCGGGATCTGGCGGGGATCGACATGGTCGGCGGCGACGTGGTCGAGGTTTCGCCGCCCTATGACACGACCGGGGCGACGGCCATCGCCGGGGCGCATGTGCTGATGGAGCTGATCTGCCTCTGGGGCTGGACGCGGCGCGGCTGACGGTCAGGCCGTGGGCGTTGCGGGGCAGTCGCGGAAGGCGCGCACCGGCTCGCCCGCCTGCGTGGTGTCGAAGCCGAGGGTCAGCCCGTCCATCAGGAGGGTCGCGCGTCCGAAGAACTCCAACCCGCGCAAGACGTTGCCGAAACCCCGATCCGTCACCGACAGGCGGGGGCCTTCGACCACATGGCGGTCGGTCGTGATCGTGAGATCGCCCATCCCCCGATCGAAATGCAGGGCGAGCGTCGTCGTGTCGGGCCAGCCCGCGGCGCGGGTGAAGGCGATGGCGTAGAGCGCCGTGGCCGGATCGAAGGTCACCTCGATCGTCACCGCGTCCTGCGTGTCGGCGACCGTGCAGATCGGCTCGGGCGCGAAGGTCCAGGCGGCGACCGCCTGCGGCAGACAGAGCAGAAAGAGGACGAGCGTGCGCATGGCACGAACCTAGCGGGCGCGCGTCCTTCGGTCCATGCGCGGGCCGCAAGGCCGTCATGCCGCGACGCGGCCGCACTGGATCGCAGGGGGGCAAGTTGCTAGGTGAAGTGAAACAGCCTTGGGAGGCAACGACATGCGCGACCTTAAGATCCCGGAGCAGCGCCACCCCGAGAAAGCCCGCCGGCCGGACAACCCGCAGCCGAAGAAGCCCGCGTGGATCCGGGTTAAGGCCCCCGTCGGCGAGGGCTACAAGCAGACCGCCAAGATCATGCGCGAGCATCGGCTCGTCACTGTCTGCGAGGAGGCGGGCTGCCCGAACGTGGGCGAATGCTGGTCCCAGGGCCACGCCACGATGATGATCATGGGCGAGGTCTGCACCCGCGCCTGCACCTTCTGCAACATCGCCACTGGGAAGCCGCCCGAGGCGCTCGACGTCTTCGAGCCGGGGCGCGTGGCGGACGCGGTGCAGAAGCTTGGGTTGAACCACGTCGTCGTCACGAGCGTCGACCGCGACGACGTGGCGGACGGCGGGGCCGAGCATTTCGCGCAGACGATCCGCGCGATCCGCAAGCGCAGCCCCGAGACGACCATCGAGATCCTGACGCCCGACTTCATCAAGTGCGGCCCCGAGGCCTTGGAGGTCGTCGTCGCGGCCAAGCCCGACGTCTTCAACCACAACCTCGAAACGGTGCCCGGCCTCTACCCCGAGGTGCGCCCTGGCGCGCGCTACTTCCATTCGCTGCGGCTGTTGCAGCGCGTGAAGGAGCTCGATCCGAGCATGTTCACCAAGTCGGGCATCATGGTCGGCCTGGGGGAGGACCGGAAGTCGGTCGTGCAGGTGATGGACGATATGCGCGCGGCCGACATCGACTTCCTGACCATCGGCCAGTACCTGCAACCGACGCCGAAGCACCACGCCGTCGACCGGTTCGTGACACCCGAGGAATTCGCCGGCTACGAGAAGGCGGCCTACGGCAAGGGGTTCCTCATGGTCTCTGCCACACCGCTCACGCGCTCCTCCTACCATGCGGGCGACGATTTCGCGCGCCTGCGCGAAGCCCGGTTGCAACGTCTAGGACAGGCCTAGCAGGCGACGCCACCAGGGACGGCTCGCGGCGATTTCGGCGAGGAGGTCCTGACGTTCCTTTGCGGCCCAGGTCCGGGTCGATGGGCTGGCCGCCTGGGCATATGTGGCGGCACCCTCCGTCGCGGCCCTGGCCCCCGCCGTGTCGCCCGCGTCGAGACACATGCGCGCGAGGGAGATGCTGCCGCTCGTCGCGCGTCCGGGGTCACCCGCGGCAAGAGCGGTCTCTATGATCGTGCGCCCGGCCTCGATCCGCCCCGTATGATCTCCCAGCGAGTTGCAGGCATCGGTCAGGCGCGTCAGGACGGTGATCCGCCCGGCATATGTCGGCCCGTCGCGCGCAAGAAGGCGCGTGTCCAGAGCCATCAGGGCCGAGTGCCCCGCAGCAACGTCTCCCGCCGCGATCCGTCCGGAGGCCTCGTAGAGATCGAGAGAGTCGCGGTGCATGTCGGTGGTCTCGGCGGCGTCCAGATGGGGCCGTGCCCCTGCGGCATGGGCCAGCGTCTGCGCCCCGGTGCCCCACATGTTGGCCGTATCTGCGGTCACGTAGTGCATCCAGAAGAGCTCGGCCCCGGTCAGCACGTCATGGGTCGCATTCAGCGCAGCGGCGCGGGCGGCATGGGCGATGCAGGCCACGTCTCCTCGCTTGCCTTCGAGTACGGCCAGCTCCCGTCGGAGGCGCGTCTCGGCAGCTGTTCCGTCACCCGCGAGCGGCAGCAGCGCCTCCAGCGCCTCCACCATGTCGCCGCCGATGAAACGTGTATCCGGGTCGTCGAGGTCGGTCTTGAGAGCGTCGAAGCGGGTCTGGAACGTCGGGTCGGTCATCGGGGCAGGGTGGCGGACGGTCTTCGCGGGCACAAGCTGCCCCGCAGCGGAAACGCAGAAGGGGCACGCGAAGGTGCCCCTTCGTCACTCGATGCGACGGCGGTCAGCTGTGCGACGGATAGGCCTGCTCGCCGTGAACCGCGAGATCGAGACCCTCCTGCTCGGTGTCGGCGTCGACCCGCATCCGGAAGACGAGCCGCAGGACGAGCACGATGGCGAGCGTCATCGCCACGGTGAAGACCCCGACGATGGCCAGCCCACCGAGCTGCGCGGCCCAACTGCCCGCGCCGAAGGCCGCGATCATGATCGACCCGAAGATCCCGCCGACGCCGTGGACGGCGAAGACGTCGAGCGTATCGTCGATCCGGAGGACGTTGCGGATCACGTTGACCGCTTCCTGACAGAGAACACCGGCGACGAGGCCGATGACGAGCGCCTCGACGGGGCCGACGAAGCCCGAGGCCGGGGTGATCGAGGCGAGACCCGCGATCGTTCCGGTCACGATGCCCACGAGAGAGGCCTTGCCGAAGCGGATCCTCTCCCATGCGGCCCAGCTGAGCGAGGCGGCGGCGGCCGAGATATGCGTCACGGTCAGCGCCATGGCGGCCCCGCCGTCGGCCGCGAGTTGCGAGCCGCCGTTGAAGCCGAACCAGCCGACCCAGAGCATCGCGGCGCCGATCATCACGTAGCCCGGGTTGTGCGGCGGCTTTGTCGCGTCTCCCCGCGGTCCGAGGAAGACGGAGACGATGATCGCCGCGATGCCCGCCGTCTCGTGCACGACGAGGCCGCCGGCGAAGTCACGCACGCCGGTCTCGCCGAAGAGCCCGCCGTCGGCGAGGAAGCCGCCGCCCCAGATCCAGTGCGCGACCGGCGCATAGCAGAGCAGCATCCATGCGGCCGAGAAGGCGAGGACGAAACCGAAGCTGATCCGCTCGACATAGGCCCCTACGATCAGCGCGGGCGTGATGACGGCGAAAGTCATCTGGAAGGCGAAGAAGAGCACCTCGGGGATCGTGCCCGAGAGCGTCTCGCCGTCGATGCCGGCGAGGAAGGCCTTGCCGAGGCCGCCCCAGTAGGCATTGCCGTCGCCGAAGGCGATGGAATAGCCGACGGCGAGCCAGAGCACGCTCATCAGGCAGGCGATCGCATAGCAATGCATGAAGACGCTGAGCACGTTGCGCGATCGCACGAGCCCTCCGTAGAACAGCGCAAGCCCCGGCAGCGTCATGAACAGCACGAGTGCCGTCGCGACGAGGATCCAGGCGGTATCCGCTCCGACCATTTCGATTCCCTCCCCTGTTGGTCAGGGGGCGGAGTGGCGACTGTCGTTTGCGCGGAAAAGCGGCAGGGGCGGATTACGCTGCATAATTTCAATGCACTTCATGAAGTGCCTTCTGGGTGAGCAGTTTCCGGATGATTTGCCTATCATGAGGGCGTTCCGAAAATTAATGTCCGGTCCGCGCGGCACGCCATCCGGCCCAGTCCTCGGGCGTGTCGAGGTCGGTCGTCGCGGCCCGGCCGGGCAGGGGGCAGACCTCGGTCTCCCGCGCCGCGATCAGGGCTTTCGCGCCCCGGTCCCCCTCCAGCCGCCGAAGATCGTCGAATAGGCTGCGGTCGAAGACGACCGGATGACCGGGCGTGCCGTCGCAATCCACCGCCCGCAGGATCGGGGCCGTGCCCGCTTGCCAGGCGGCGCTCAACCGGGCGAGCGCCGCGGCGTCGATCTCGGGCATGTCGGCCAGATGCAGGATGGCGGCTTCGCCACTGCAGGCGGCGATTCCGGCGCGGATCGAGGCCGACATGGCGCGGTCCTCCACCTCGACGATCCGCGCCGCCGTGTCCGTTAGCCAGGAACGTCGCGGGCTCCGGGGCGGGAGCGTCACGATCACCTCGCTACTTGCGCCCAGCGCCGCGCGCACCGCCCGCAGGATGAGCGGCGTGCCCTCGACCTCCTCCAGAAGCTTGTCCGCCCCGCGCATCCGGCGCGACGCCCCGGCGGCCAGCACGACGATGGCGGGTGGCGCGCGCATCAGGCAGGCGCCGCGGCGGAGGGTCGGGACAGATCGGTCAGGCCGCATTGCGCCATGGCGATCGACATCTCCTCGCTCAGGACGTCCCACAGCCGGTTCAGCCCCGCCTCGCCCCCGGCGGCGATGGCGAACTGCAGGATCCGCCCGAAGAAGGTGAAGTCCGCCCCCTGCGCAAGCGCCTTCAGAGCGTCCTCGCCCGAGCGCAGGCCGCTGTCGTAGAAGAGGGGCATGTCGGGCCCGAGCGCCGCGCGCATCGCCGGCAGTACGTCGATTGGCGTGGGCGCGCTTTCGAGTTGGCGCGCCCCGTGGCTCGACACCTGGATCGCATCGACGCCCGCGTCCCTGAGCGTGAGCGCATCCTCGACGTCGAGCACGCCCTTCACGACGAGCTTGCCCGGCCAGGCCTCCCGCAGCCGCCGCAGCGTGTCGAATGTGGCGCGGGCCCGGCTCTCGGTGCGGTCGAAGGTGAAGCCGTCCACGCCGAAGTTCGCCATCTGCGGCTTGCCCGCGGCCAGCGTCGAGAGCGACCAGCGGGGATGCAGCGCGAAGTCCAGCACCTGCCGGGGCCCGAGGCGGAAGGGCATCTTGAAGCCGTGCCGCAATTCGCGCGGGCGCCGCCCCACCTCGGGGACGTCGACCGTGAGGACGAGCGTGCGGTACCCGGCAACCCGCGCGCGCTCCACGAGGCGGAACGTGCCGCTGCCGTCGCCCGAGAAGTAGAGCTGGAACCAGGCGTTTCCCTCGGCCACCTCGAGGATCCGCTCCAGCGGGGTCGAGGCGACGGTGGAGACGCCGTGGGGCACCGAATGGCGCGCGGCGAGGCGCGCGAGCATCAGGTCGGCACCGGGGGCCGCGAGGTTGCACATCCCCATGGGCGCGATGCCGAAGGGCCGCGCGGCGGGCGCGCCGAAGAGCGTTGCCGCCAGACTGCGCGCCGAGACGTCCCGCAGGATGCGCGGCCGCAGCGTCAGCGCGTCGAGCGCGGCCCGGCCGCGCGCCGCCCCCGTCTCGCGCCCCGCGGCCCCGTCGATGTAGTCGAAGACCATCCACGGCAGACGCCGTCGCGCCAGACGCCGCGCATCCTCGGCCGAATGGATGTGATCTGCGGCTGCCACGTCTCGCGGCCTCCTTCCTCTGGCCCGAATACGCCCGGGGAGCGCGAGGGGGCTGGCCCCCTCGCACGGTCTCAGGACGCGACGGCGCGCATGAAGCGGTCGCGGATGACGACCGGGTCCATGGTGATGACCGGCATCTTGGCGTTGCCACTGTCGCATTTAACGACGAGGACGGTCGCCTTGCCGCTGTCGATGGCGGCCTGCAGCGCGGGTCCGGTGTCGACGTCCCGCACCTCGACCACCGTATCGCAGCCGGCGGCGCGGGCCATGCCGGCGAGGTCGGTCTTGCGCCCCGTGTAGGTCGGCTGGTCCCCGGTGGAGCCGTAGGAGCCGTTGTCGACGATCATCAGGATGTAGTTGCCGGGCGCGTTGTTGCCGATCGTCGGCAGCGTCCCGAGGTTCGTCAGGACCGAGCCGTCGCCGTCGATGACGATCACCGGCTTCGGCTGCGCGAGCGCCAGGCCGAGGCCGATGGACGACGCGAGGCCCATCGTCCCCAGCATGTAGAAATTCGTCGGCTGGTCGTCGATGGCGTGCAGTTCCTGGCTCGGGATGCCGATGTTGCAGACGACGAGCTGGTCACGGAGGATCGGAGCGATCTCTTTCAGGATTTCGGAGCGGATCATTGGTCGCCGTAGCCTCCCCAGAAGTTGGCGTCGGTCAGGATCGCGACGGGCTTGTTGCACATGAAGGTGTATTTCAGGATGTTGTCGAACTCCTCGACGTCCTTCTGCCAGTGGAAATGGTAAGTCGGGATGTTGAGCTGCGCCAGAAGCGCCTTGGTATGAACCGCCATCTCGACCTGGCAGGCGACCGGCTCGCGCAGCTCGCCCCGGTAGGAGATGATCATCGGCAGGGGCATCCGGTAGAACTGGATCAGCGTGGCGAGCGTGTTGATCGTCACGCCGAGCGCGGTGTTCTGCATGATGATGGCGGGCCGCGTGCCGCCCATCCAGGCCCCGGCACAGAGGCCCATGCCCTCGTCCTCCTTGTTGGAGGGGATGTGGAAGATGTCGTCGCGCGCCTCGACCTCCTCGATCACGCCGGCCAGCTGCTTGCAGGGCACGGTCGTTACGAAGCGGATGTCGTTGGCGACAAGATCGTCCGCGATCTTCTTGTCGATGTTCATTCCAGCATTGCCTTTCGGTTGCACGGGGTTCAGCCCGCAGGGTCGAGGAGGATCTTGGGCGCGGCAACGTATCCCGCGCGCAGATCGGCGAAGGCGCTGGCTCCCTGCGACAGGGGGCGCGTCTCATACCAGTCGAGCGGGCCGAGCCGCCCGTCGAAGAGCGCGGCGGCACAGTCGCGAAAGTCCTGCGCTGTGTAGGTATAGGTACCGATGAAGGTCACCTCCTGCAGCGTCATGCGCCGCACGTCGAGGCCGCCGTCGTCCTCGCCGAGGCCCACGTGGACGATCACGCCGCCGGGGTCCACGAGCGCCGAGGCCCGGGCGCGCGTCGCGGCATAGCCCACCGCGTCAACGATGAGCGGGGCAGGGACGTCCGCCTCGGCCAGCACTCTCTCGCCGCAACGTTCGATCAGGAAGGCGCGACGGTCGGCGTTGGGCTCGATCAGGGTCACGTCGCCCACCCCCATCGCGCGGAGCGCCAGCGCCGAAGCGAGGCCGATGGCACCGCCCCCGAGGACGAGCGCACGCCGCTCCATGCCCGGATGTAGCGCGGCCAGCCCGAGGCGCACCGCGTGCCAGCCGACGGCCAGCGGCTCGGCGAGGGCGGCCTTGGCCAGCGGCACCGCGTCGGGGACGGTCACGAGGTTGATTTCGGGGATCGCGACGTACTGCGCGAAGGCTCCCGCGCGCGGCGGCATGGAGATGATCTGTCTCTCGGGGCAGAGGTTCTCGCGGCCCGCCGCGCAGGCCGGGCAGGTGCCGCAGGTCACGAGCGGGTTGATCGTCACGCGTTCGCCGTCGCGGGGACCGCCGGTGATCGTGCCCGCCGCCTCGTGCCCGAGGATGAGCGGCGCGGGCCGGCGCGCGTCGTGGCCGAGGTAGGCGTGCATGTCCGACCCGCAGATGCCCACGGCGGCGACGCGGATCAGCACTTCGCCGTCGCGCGGCCCGGGCGGGGCCACGTCGCGCAGGGCGAGCTGTTCGATGCCTTCGTAGACCAGCGCCTTCATTTCGCGGTGAACCCCCCGTCGACCATGAGGATCTGCCCAGTCACGTAGGCGGACGCTTCGGAGCAGAGGAAGAGGATCGGCCCGTCGATGTCCTCCATCCGGCCGTTGCGCCCGAGGCAGGTCTGCGCCGCGTTGCGCGCCGCCCGCGCCTCGTCCTCGAAGACGGCCTGCGTCAGCTCCGTCGGGAAGAAGCCCGGCCCGATCGCGTTCGCGGTGATCCCGTGGGGTGACCAGGCTTCGGCCATGGCGCGCGTGAGCTGCCCGATCCCGCCCTTCGAGGCGCCGTAGGCCAGCCCGCCGGGAAAGGCGCGCGTCGTCTGGAGCGAGGCGAAAGTCACGATCCGGCCCCAGCCCCGCGCCCGCATCGCCGGTACGAGCGCCTGGCTCAGGAAGAAGGGGGCGCCGAGGTTGAGCGCGATCGTCGTGTCCCAGCCCTCGGGCGTCACCGCGTCGGCTGTCTGTCGCGTGTTGATCCCGGCCGCGTGGACGAGGATGTCGGGCGCGCCGAAGGGGGCGGCGATCCGCTCGGCGAGCGCGGGCAGGCGGTCGCGGTCGGCCACGTCGGCGGCAATCGCTGCGGCATCGGCCCCGATCTCGTCGCGCAGCGCGTCGAGCGCCTCGGCCCGCCGGGCCACGCCCACGACCTTCGCGCCGGCTTCTGCCAGCACCACCGCCGCGCGCCGTCCGAGGCCGGAACTGGCCCCGGTCACGCAGGCGACGCGGCCGCTCAGGTCAAAGAGCGCGGCAGGGTCAGTCATGGGCCGAGAGGTCGAAATTCTCGCCGGGGAAGTACTTGGCAAGGCGCACGTCGGCGGCCCGCGCGTGCCCCTCCATCCCCTCGAGGCGCGAGATGCGGGCGGTCGCCTGCGCCACGGCCTTCGACCCTTCGCGCGTGGCGCGCTGCCAGGTGACGATCTTCATGTACTTGTGCACCGAGAGCCCCCCGGTATAGCCCGCCGCCCCCGAGGTCGGCAGCACGTGGTTCGTCCCCGACGCCTTGTCGCCGTAGCTCACCGTCGTCTCCTCCCCGAGGAAGAGCGAGCCGTAGCAGGTCAGGCGGTCGAGCCACCAGTCGAGGTCTCCGGCCTGCACCGTGAGGTGTTCGGGGGCGTAGTCGTCGGAGGTCGCCGCCATCTCCTCCCGGTCGGCGCAGAGGATGACCTCGGCATAGTCGCGCCACGCCGCGCGCGCGTTGTCTCGGTTCAGCTCCGGCAGATCCTCGATGAGGTCCGGCACGATCTCCATCACCCGCTCGGCCAGCGCGCGATCGTCGGTGACGAGCCAGACGGGCGAGTTGTAGCCGTGCTCCGCCTGGCTCACGAGGTCTGTGGCGACGATCTGCGCGTCGGCCGTGGCATCGGCGAGGATCAGGCTGTCGGTCGGGCCGGCGATCATGTCGATGCCCACGCGCCCGAAGAGGATGCGCTTGGCCTCGGCCACGAACTGGTTGCCGGGGCCGACGAGGATGTTCGCCTTCGGCAACCCGAACAGCCCGAAGGTCATCGCCGCGACGCCCTGCACGCCGCCCATGGCCATGATCCGGTCGGCCCCGCAGATGTGGGCGGCATAGACGATGGCCGGTGCAACGCCGACGCCGGGGCGGGGCGGGGAGCAGGCGGTGATGTGCCGGCAGCCCGCGACCTTGGCGGTCGTCACCGTCATGATGGCGCTGGCGATGTGGCTGTAGCGCCCGCCGGGCACGTAGCAGCCCGCCGCATCCACGGGGATCGCCTTCTGCCCGGCAACGAAGCCCGGCTCGATCTCCATCTCGACGTCCGCGACCGTGCCCTTCTGCAGCTCGGCAAAACGGCGCACGTTATCGTGGGCGAAGCGGATGTCGGCCTTCAGCTTTTCGGGCACCTGCGCGATGGCGGCCTCGATTTCCTCGGGCGTGAGCAGGGTGTTGCCGTCGTAGCGGTCGAACCTGGCGGCGTAGTCGAGCGCCTTGGCGTCGCCGCCGGCCTCGATCTCGTCGAGGATGGCCTGCACCGTGTCGTGGACTTCGGATGCATCCGTGGTCGACGTCCGCGTTGCGGTCTTGAGATAGTCGCGTGCCATGGGGTCTCCCGATCTTGCCCGGACGGGCGATTCTCGCGGCTCAATGTAAGCGCTTGCATAGCTATGATGCAAGCGCTTACATTCATGCTATGACAAGGACATGAGCCGAATGCAGACCCAGCCGAACCCAACCCTTGATGATGTGGCCCGCCGTGCCGGTGTCTCCACGGCGACCGTCTCGCGCTGCCTGAACGCGCCGGCCAAGGTCTCGGGCAAGACGCGGGAGCGGGTGATGGCGGCGGTCACCGCCCTCGGCTACACGCCGCACTTCGGGGCCCGCGCGATGGCCGCGCGGCGCACCCATACGATCGGCGCCGTGATCCCGACGATGGAAAACGCCGTCTTCGCCCGGGGCCTGCAGGCCTTTCAGGAGGGGCTGCACGCGGCGGGCTATACGCTTCTGGTCGCGAGTTCCGCCTATGACCCGGTCGTCGAGGCCGAACAGGTCCGTGCCCTCGTCGCGCGGGGGGCCGATGGCCTGCTGCTGATCGGCCGCACACGCGACCGGGCGTTGACCGACTTTCTCTCGGCGCGCGGCGTGCCGGCACTCCTCGCATGGGTGGTCGAGGGGGAGGGGGTCTCCGTCGGCTTCGACAACCGCGCGGCCATGCGGGCGCTGGCCGAGGCCGTGCTGGCCGAGGGGCACCGGCGGATCGCCATGATCTCGGGGCTGACGACCGGCAACGACCGGGCCTCCGAGCGTCTGGCCGGGCTGCGCGAGGCGCTGGCGGCGGCGGGGCTCACGCGCGCGGGCCTGCCGCTCGAGGAGGTGCCCTACGGCATCGAGACGGGCGGGGCGGCCTTCGCCCGGCTGATGGAGGCCAGACCGCGCCCGACGGCGGTGATGTGCGGCAACGACGTGCTGGCCGCCGGGGCACTGGCGAAGGCGGCGGAGATGGGGCTCCGCGTGCCGGAAGACGTCTCGATCACCGGCTTCGACGACATCGAGCTCGCGCGCATCGTGCCGCCCGGCCTGACGACCGCCCATGTGCCGCACCGCGACATGGGAGCGCGGGCGGCGGAGGTGCTGATCGCTCTGGTGGAAGGCGGCGACGCGGCCTCGGTCACCCTGGCGTGCCCCGTCGTCCGGCGCGGCTCGCTCGGACCGCCGCGGGGGTAGGTTTCGTGGGACGATGCGCTCGGTGCGAGCAACTGCGACCGTATCGGCCCTACGTCCGTCGCAACCGGACCGGGCACCGGACGCGGTGGCCGTCGCCCGTCTCCACAAGCGCCGGCCGCGCCGCCGCGCAATCCGCTTCCGCGATCGGGCACCGTGTGACGAAGGGGCAGCCCTTCGGCGGGTCGAGCGGGCTCGGCAGGTCGCCCTCGAGGACGATGCGCTTGCGCCGGCCGCGCTGGCGCGGATCGGGCAGGGGGATCGCCGAGAGGAGCGCCTCGGTGTAGGGATGCACCGGGTTGGCGAAGACCTCCGCCGCCGGGCCTTCCTCCACCACGAGGCCGAGGTACATCACCGCCACGCGGTCGGCGATATGGCGCACCACGCTCAGGTCGTGGGCGATGAAGAGATAGGCAAGCCCCAGCTCGCGCTGCAGCCGCATCAGCAGGTTCAGGATCTGGCTCTGGATCGAGACGTCGAGCGCGCTGACGGGTTCGTCGCAGATCACGAGGCGCGGGTTCAGCGCCAGCGCGCGGGCGATGACCACGCGCTGCCTCTGTCCGCCCGAGAGCGCGCCGGGCCGGCGGTCGCGCTGATCGCGGTTGAGGCCGACGAGATCCATAAGCTCGTCGACGCGCGCGGCGATCTTGGTCTTCGGGTGGCCGTGGATGACGAGCGGCTCCGCGATCGACTGCGCGATCGTGCGCCGGGGGTTGAGTGCGCTGACCGGGTCCTGGAAGACCACCTGCATCTCGCGCCAGACGTGCCGCCGCTCGGCGGGCGAGAGGCCGGCGAGATCGCGGCCCTCGAAGCGGATGCGGCCGTCGGTGATCGGCGCGAGGCCGAGGACGGCGTTGCCCGTCGTCGACTTGCCGCAGCCGGATTCGCCCACGACCGCGAGCGTCTCTTTCGCCGCAACGTTAAGCGAGACGCCGTCGATCGCCTTCACGAGCCCCTTGCCACCGCCGAACCGGCCCGTGCGGACGGGGAAATGGACCTTGAGGTCTTCGATCTGCAGGAGCGTCATTCCGGGTCCTCCACGGGATGGAAGCAGGCAACGCGGTGGTCGCCCTTGATAAGGGCAGGCCGCGCGGTACAGGCGTCGCTCGCCCGATCACAGCGGGTGCGGAAGCGGCAGCCCTCTGGCCAGTTCTTCGGCGAGGGCACGTTGCCCCGGATCGCGAAGAGCTCTCCCTTCGTAGGCTCGTCGAGGCGCGGAATCGTGCGCAGAAGCATCCGCGTGTAGGGGTGCCGGGGTGCCGCGAAGAGCGGGTCGACCGGCCCCTGTTCCACGACGCGCCCGCCGTACATTACGCAGACCCGGCCGGCGAGTTCGGCGACGACGCCCATGTCGTGCGTGATGAGGAGGACGGCCGTCCCCGCGTCGGCGGCCAGGTCGGCCATGAGCGTCAGGATCTGTGCCTGGATGGTGACGTCGAGCGCGGTCGTGGGTTCGTCGGCGATCAAGAGGCGCGGGCGGGAGATGAGCGCGGCGGCGATCATCACGCGCTGACACATGCCGCCCGAAAGCTCCGTCGGCAGTTGTGTGGCGCGCCGCGCGGGCTCGGGGATGCCGACCCGGCGCAGCATCTCGATTGCGGCCTCGGCCGCCTCGGCCTCGCTCGCGCGATCATGGACGACGAGGCTTTCCGCCACCTGCCGGCCCACGGGCACGAGCGGGTTGAGCGAGGAGACGGGCTCCTGGAAGATCATCGCGAGGTCGGCACCGCGCAAGGCGCGCAACCGGTCCTCCGGCAGTGCCGTCAGGTCTGTTCCGTCGTAGTCGACGCGGCCGCCCGTCACCGTGAGGCCCTCGGCCAGAAGGCCCATGATCGAGAGCGCGGTCAGCGACTTGCCCGAGCCGCTCTCGCCGACGAGCGCCACCACCTCGCCCGGGGCCACGTCGAGCGAGACGCCGTCGACGAGCGAGAGCGCCCCGGCCTGCACGGCAAGGTCCTGAACCGAGAGCAGGGTCATTCGCCTACCGCCTTCGTCCAGGGGTTGTTTGGGTGCACCGCGCCGAGGTTCGGCGCCCCCCGGTGTCCGGCCTGCACCAGCGAAGGGATCGCGAACTGGACGGGATAGAGCGCATCCTCGGTGATCTGGACCGGATGGGCGGTCGCGATGGCGCTGGCCGTATCGGGCGGCGCGCGGCGGTCGACGAGGACGGTCTGCGTGCTGGCGTCGATGCGGGGGGCGTGGACGGCCTGCTCCGGGCTCTCGTCCCGGTCGATCATCCGCGACAGAAGCTGCACGATGGCCGGGAAGATCTGCCGCCCGCCCGCCGCACCGATAGCTATCTCAGGGTGGCCGTCGCGGGTGGTGATGACCGGGGCCATGTTGGCGAGCGGAATGGCTCCGGGCGCGATGGAGTTCGGCTGACCCGGCCGGGGGTCGAACCACATCATGCCGTTGTTCAGCACGAGATCGAGCGACGGTGCAACGACCTTGGAGCCGAAGCGCGACAGGAGGGTGTTCGTCAGCGAGACCATGGTGCCGTCACGGTCGATGACCGAGAGATGGCTCGTGCAATCGGTTCCGGCCGCGGCGTGGCCCATCGTCGTGAGACGGGCCTCGTAGCTCGCGCGGATCGCATCGGCGTGCCGGGCGGCCAGGCGAGCCTCGTCGAGGGCGGCAAGATCGCCGGCACCGAGGGCTTCGAGCGTCGCCAGCAGGCTCGGGCCGCCCGAGAGGCCGGGCATCGTGTGCACCATCCGGTCGCGATAGGGTGTCGATGCGGCCTTGGACCACATCGGCGCATAGCGCGCCAGATCGAGCGGCGCGAGATGCGCGCCCTTTTCGGTCAGGTCGCGGACGAGCGCCATGGCGGTCTCGCCCTCGTAGAAGTCCCGCGCGCCTGCGGATGCGAGACGACGCAGCATCGCGGCCTTCTTCGGCATCGGCAGGAGGCGCGCGGTCGGGTCGGTCGGGTCGGGCACGCGACGGCGGGCGTCGAGGAAGAGCGCGGCGGCATCCGCGTCGCGGCTGAGGCCCGGCGTGTCGATGGCGAAGGCGAGATCGGCGAACCAGTCGAGGCGCATCCCCCGTTCCGCGACCTCGATCGCGGGGGCGAGCGCCTCGGCCCAGCTGATCGTGCCGTGCCGCTCCAGTGCGGCGGCGAACCCGGCGACGGCCCCCGGCACGCAGATCGAGAGCGGTCCGATCAGGTTGCGGTCGTCCTCGACAGAGGGCCAGTCGAACCAGTCGCCGCCCTGTCCGCCGGCCAGGGGGTAGGCGTCGGGCGTGGCCGCGAGGGGGGCGCGCAGGTTGAAGTCGAGCGCCTCGACGGTGCCGCCCGGATCGGCATGGAGCAGGAAGCCGCCGCCGCCCACGCCGGAGAGCCAGGGCTCCACCACCGAGAGGACGAGCGCGGTGACGACGGCGGCGTCCATCGCGTTGCCGCCCGCGCGCAGAACGGCGGCCCCGGCCTCCGCCGCCTCGTGGTGCTGCGCGGCGACGATGCCGCCCGCGCTCTCGACCTGTGGCTTGGTGACGGCCCAGGTCTGGTGCGAGGCGGGCGGGACCAGCGAGGGGGTCGTATGGCTGCGCTCATCCATGGAAGGGGCCTCGCTCGTCGATGGCGGTGAGGGGGTCAAGGGCGACCTCGAGCCCGTCGGTCCGGTCCGCGTGATGGGCGGCGATCTCGCCGCAGGTGGCGACCCAGACGGCGGGATCGGCGGCGAGGTCGGCGAAGAGCGCCTCGAGCATCTCCACGCGGGCGGGGTGCCCCGAAATCCAGTCGTGGACCGTCAGCATGAACAGCCCGCCCGCGCGCACAGTCGCCGCCGCCTCCGCGCGCCAGCCCTCGGCGACCTCGGGCGTGAGTCGGGGCGGCCTGTCGCCGGGTTCCAGAAACTTGAAGAAAATCGCGTCGTCCACGTCCCATCGCACCGGAACCTCGGTCACGCCGTCGATGGTGTAAGGCAGGTCGTGGCCCATGAGGCTCGAATCCCAGAGGTCGTGGCGTCTCAATTCGCGCAGCATGTGCGGCGTCATCTCCCAGGCCGGGGAGCGGAAGCCGGCCGGTTTCGCGCCGGTCTGCGCGACGAAGAAGTCGATGGCCCGTTCGAGCGCATCGGTGAAGCGGGCGTCGGAGGTTTCGGCGACGAGCTCGTGGAAGTAGCCGTGGAGCGCGATTTCGTGCCCGCGCTCCACGAGGCCGGGCAGGAGCGTCGGATTGTCCTCGGCCACGCAGGCGGGGACGAAGAAGCTGCCGCGCACGCCGATCCGGTCGAGCATGGCGACCATCCGGGCGAGGCCCGCGCGCATCCCGTACTGCCGGTGCTCCCGCGCGGCGAGCGTGTCGGGCAGGGCGGTGCGGTGCTGCCAGAGCCAGGGCGCCATGGCGTCGACATCGACGCTGAAGCAGGCGGCGGCTCGGCGGGGTTCGGGCCAGGGGCAGGGGGGCTCGGTCCAGTTCATAGCGCGTGCTTCTTGTCCTGATAGACGTCCATCGTGCCGGCCGAATTGCCGCCGTCGACGGCGAGCGACGTGCCGGTGACGTTCTTGGCCGCCGAGGAGGCGAGGTAGAGCGCGGCCTGGCCCACGTCCTCGGGGGCGGTTTCGGTGCCGAGCGGGATGGCGGCCATCACGCGGTCGATGTGTTCCTGACTGAGGCTCGAGACGCTGGAGCCGGAGGCGAAGCCCGGCTCCAGGCAGTTCGCGCGGATGCCGTATTCGGCAAGCTCCAGCGCGAAGCCCTTGGTCATCCGGTCGAGGGCGGTCTTCGACATACAGTAGGTGACGGCCGTGCGCCGCATCTTGCGCGCCGCCCCCGAGGAGATGTTGACGAAGGCACCGGGCACGCCCGCGGCGATCATCTGCCGCGCGAAGCCGCGCATCAGGACGAAGGGCGCGCGGACGTTGACGGCCATGATCCGGTCCCAGTCGGCGACCTCCAGGTCGAGGAGGAAGGACGAGGGGTAGATGGCGGCGTTGTTCACCACGACGTCGGGTGCGCCCCAGCGGTCGGCGACGGCGTCCATGAGATGCGCAAGCCCAGCGTCGGTCGTCAGGTCGGCGGCGACGGCGAAGCCCGGCAGGCCGTCGGTCGTCGTGTCGGTCGCGCAGACCTCCGCGCCGGCATCGGCGAAATGCGCGACGAGGGCGCGCCCCATGATGCCGGCGGCCCCGGTCACGACCACGCGCCTGCCCTTGAATTCGTCCCCGAAGTGCATGTCTATCGTCCCTTTCCGATGCGGTCGACCAGGCGGTCGCCGATGAGGTTGGCGCTCAGCACCAGCAGGAAGAGCGCGATGCCCGGGAAGGTCGCGATCCACCAGGCGGAGCCCACGTAGTTGCGCCCCGTCGAGAGCATCGAGCCCCAGCTTGCCGTGGGCGGCTGCACGCCGAGGCCGAGGAAGCTCAGCCCCGCCTCGAAGAGGACCATGAGGCCGAATTCGAGTGTCGCCACCACGAGGAGGGGGCCGATGATGTTGGGCAGGATGTGCAGCGCCAGCACCCGCAGCGGCGAGGCCCCCATCGCGCGCGCCAGTGTCACGAAGGGCCGGTCGGCGATGGCGAGGGTCTGGCCGTAGGCCACGCGGGCATAGCGCGGCCAGCGGGTCAGCGCGAGGACGAGGATGACGTTGACGAAGCCGGGGCCGAGCACGGCGACGGTGATGATGGCGAGCAGGATCGCCGGGATCGACAGGAAGATGTCGACTAGGCGCATCAGGATCGTCTCGGTCCAGCCACGCAGGTATCCGGCGGCCATGCCCACGGCCACGCCGACGAGCCCCGAGAGCAGCACCGAGAGCACGGCGACCGAGAGCGAGACCCGCGCGCCGTAGATCAGCCGGCTCAGGATGTCGCGGCCAAGCTCGTCTGAGCCGAGCCAGTAGGTCGCGCCGCGTGCCTCGAAGCCCGGGGCCTTCAGGCGGGCGAGCAGGTTCTGCCGGTCAGGGTCGAGCGGTGCGATCCAGGGGGCGAGAATGGCGGCGGCGGTGAGCGCGAGGAGGAGCCACGCGGGCCACCAGGTCAGGAGCGCCGAAAGGCGTATGCTGCGGGGGGCTGCCGTCTCCATCACTTGCCCTCCAGCCGGACGCGGGGGTCGACGACAGAATAGAGGATGTCGGCGGCGAGGTTGGCGAAGATCGTGACGAAAGCCCCGAGGAGGACCACAGCCTGCACCACGACGAAGTCGCGCGCTGCGATGCTCTGCACCGTCAGGAGGCCGAGACCGGGCCAGGCGAACACCGTCTCCACGATGACGGCCCCGGCGAGGAGCTGCGAGATCTCGAGCGCGGTGATGGAGATCACCGGGATCGCCGAATTGCGCATCAGATGGCGCGAGACGAGACGGCGGATGCCCACCCCGCGGGCGCGGGCGGAGCGGACATAGTCCTTGCCCAGCTCGTCGAGGACGGCGGAGCGGGTGATGCGCGCGTAGGTGGCGAGCGACAGGAGGCCAAGCGCGATTGACGGCATGACCAGATGGGCGAGCGTGCCCGTGCCCGAGGACGGCAGCCAGCGCAGCCAGACCCCGAAGACGAGGATCATCATGATCCCCGACCAGAAGGTCGGCATCGACTGACAGGCGAGCACGAGGCCCATGATCCAGCGCGAAACGGCCCGCCCGCGCGTCAGCGCCATCAGCAGCCCGAGCGGCAGCCCGATGAGGAGCGCGACGGCCAGCGCGCCGGCGGCGAGCTGCAATGTCTGTGGAATGCGCGAGGCGATGATGTCCCAGGCAGGCGCGTTCTGCACGAAGCTGCGGCCGAGGTCGAAGGTGACCATGTCGCGTAGGAAGTCGAGATACTGGACCCCGAGGGGCCGGTCGAGGCCAAGCGTCGCGCGCATGGCCTCGATGTCCGCCTGCGTCGCGGTCTCGGGCAGGAGGAGCGCGGTCGGGTCGCCGGTGAGGCGCTGGATGAAGAACACCAGCGTCACCACTCCGAAGGCCGCGATCAGCGCCTGTCCGCCACGATGCAGGAGGAAGCGGAGCATTATTCGGCGATGCTCATGCGGTTGAGGAACATGCTCTCGTTCGCCGTCGGCTCGAACTGGAGCTCGGCCGTGGCCCCGTAGAGGACGGCGGCCTGATACATGGGCAACAGGTAGTAGTTGTCGCGCACGATCTGGTGCACCTCGTTGTAGGCCGCCTGCCGGACCTCGGGGTCGAGCGAGACGCGGGCTTCTTCGAGGAGTGTGTCGAGTTCAGGCACGTTGACCCGCGACCAGCTGCTGTCGGAATGGAGCGTCGGATAGGCGATTCCGTCCGCATCCTGGCACGCGCAGGACCAGCGCCCGAAGCTCAGCTCCGAGTTCTCGGCGGGTTCCGAGCGGACGATGCCGAGGTAGGTCGGCATGTCGGTCATGGAGATGGAGACGTTGAAGCCCACGTCGTTGAGCATCTGCTGCACTGCCTGCACGATCCGCTGATCGAAGACCGGTGCCGTCGCGAGCGTTGCCGGCGTGCCGGCGAGGTCGGGGTTGGCGACGGTGATCTCGGCGGCCTGCTCGGGGTTGTACTCGAAGAGCGGCAGGTCGGGGTTGTAGCCGAAGTGCGCGGGGCTCGACATCTGCGACATGGGCACTTCGCCCGCCTGCAGGAGGCCATCGGTGATGCCCTGACGGTCGATGGCGAGCGAGGCGGCCTTGCGCATTTCGAGGTCGTTGAAGGGCGGCTTGTCGAGGTTGAGGCCGACGTAGCCCACCCGCTCGGTCGGGGCCGAGAGGAGTTGGACCTCGGGGTTACCGGAGAGCTGCGCGCCCGCGTCCGCATCGATCGAGACGACGAGATCCGCGGTGCCCGCCTGCAGGTCGGCAACGCGTGTCGCCGCGTCCGGTACGGCGCGGAAGATAGCCGCCTCGAACGGTCCGGCCTCGCCCCAGTAGGCGTCGTTGCGCGTGAGCCGCACGTCGACGCCCCGGTTCCAAGCCTCGAAAGCGTAAGGCCCGGAGCCGACGGGCGCGGCATTGAACGCCTCCGCCCCGACCTCCTCGACCACATGCTGCGGCACGATCGAGAGCTTCACGAGCTGCGCGAGCAGGGCGGGGTAGGGACCGTCGGTCGTGAGCGTCACGACATTGCCCTCGGCCGTCGCGTCGACGATCTGGTTGAACTGGCCCAGCTGCGGCGAGCCGAATTCGGGGTCGGTGATGCGCTTGACGGAATAGACCACGTCCTCCGCCGTCAGCGGCTCGCCGTCGTGGAAGGTGATGCCCTCGCGGATGGTGAAGGCCATCTCGGTATCCGAGACCTGCTCCCATCCGATCGCTACCTGCGGCACGATCTCGCCCGCGTTGTCGCGGGTCACGAGGTTGTCGAAGACGTTGCGGTAGACGTAGTAGCTGTCGGGGTTCCACTGCATGTGCGGGTCGAGCGACGAAGGCTCGCCGGCGAGGTCGATGGTGATGTCGCGCGCGAAGGCGGCGGTGGTGAGTGCGGGCGTGGCCAGGACGGCGAGCGCCACGCCGGCCAAGAGGCCCTTCATGGTCTGTTTCATGTCTCTCTCCTGTTGGCGGCAGCCTGTTCCGTCTGGCCCATGACCGCGCTGCCGGAGGTCAGGGGGGTTTCGCTGTGAAGGAGCTGGCGCAGGAAGAAGGCCTCCTGCGCGTCGATGAGGGCGCGTCGCGCGGCCCCGATCCCGGCGCGATCGCCGGCGAGCGCCGCCGTGATGAGGGCACGGTCGTCACTGCGGTGGAAGAGGCGGTCCCGGTCCGGGTCTTCGAGGAAATGGGTGATGCGCGCGCTGTGATGCCAGAGCTTGCGCAGGTGCCGTGCGGTGAAGGGGTTGAGC
The DNA here is from genome assembly GCF_013404595.1 of Jannaschia marina. Classification (GTDB taxonomy): domain Bacteria; phylum Pseudomonadota; class Alphaproteobacteria; order Rhodobacterales; family Rhodobacteraceae; genus Jannaschia; species Jannaschia marina. Next base: position 465,499 of record NZ_JABVAX010000003.1, read on the forward strand.
ACGCCGAGAAGGATCGCGTCGACCCGATCGACGTAGTGCCGGAAGGAGATGATCGCGCCCCGCTCGCGCCGCTCCCGCAGGGGCACGAGGATGTCGGAAATCTGCGCGAGTTCCGCCCGCGCGGCAGCGTCGAGGCGCGCGTCCTCCAGCGCGGGTTCGGCCACGCGGCGCGCGTCGAGCACCTGACCGATGAGCGCGCCGGTCACCGGCAGTACGCGCCAGCCCGTGCGCGGCTGCGGCGTGGCCCAGCCGTCGTAGCCGAGCCGTGTGAGCCCCGCGCGGGCGGCGGCACGGGTCAGTCCGAAGCGGTCGGTTGCATCGGCCTCGGTGACGATCTCGCCGGGTGCGATCTCGCACCAGATGACAGCATCGAGCAGGCGGTCCTCGGCGAAGCGACCCTTCGCATCCGGTGCAGCGGCCACCCCTTTGGTGACAGCGGGTCGCAGCAGCGGAGAGCTGGGATCATACATGAAAACCTCAATAGTGATCTGTTGACATTTTCCTTGACTATCCTTGACATTTCCAAGCAAAATCTCTCGCCCACAGGCTGAAAGGCGGCCTTGCATGAACGTAAAGACCGTCTCTGTCGCCGGGGCTAACTCACTGCTTGGTCAACATCTTCTGGCTCGCCTTTCGCGCGATCCGGGCGTATGTATCGTCAGCCTTCACGATCGGCTGGCGCAGACCGGGGCGACAACCATAAGCGAATCGAGAACTTGGAACGTCGACCCCAGGGTTGCGCAGGATCTGCGGAAGGTGCCGCTTCTGCCGCCCGAGGCACCGGCGCGGTCGGCCATCCTGCTCTCGGTCCTGCCCGATGCGGGGGCGGTCGGGATCGAGACCGCGCATCTGGCCCGCGGCACCCGCGTGGTGACGCATTGCGAACATGCACGCCTGACGGTCCCGCTGGCGCTGCCCGGCGTTACCGCGATCGACCGCGCGGCGATGCATCTCTCGACGCCGAACTGCACCACGGCAATCTGCGCCGCGCTCCTGCATCCTCTGCACGTCACCCACGGAATCGAGGCGGTAACGATCACGACCTTGCAGGCGATCAGCGGGACCGATCTGCCGGGACTGGCGGCGTCAGAGATTCACGATCGGGTCGTGGGGCATCTTCCGGGCGAGGCCGATGCCCTGCGCGACGAACTCGACGTGCTCTTCGACGGAGCCTTTCCTGTGGATGTCTTCGCCACCCGCGTACCCGTCTGGCGCGGTCATACGATCACCCTGTCCCTGCGGCTGCGTGACGGAGCGGGAGCCGATCGCATCCACGAGACGCTCGGGCCTGACGGCAACGTCGCGCTGACCGATTTGCCCGGCGGGCGGGATCGGTTCTCGCCCGGAGCACCCCTGGCAACGGTCACGTCGTTACGAGACGGGGCGCAAGGGGTTTTGGCCGTCCTCAAGGGCGATAACCTGGAAGCGGCGACCGTCGGCGTTCTGGCTGGCATTCTTGCGATGCTTGACGTGTAGTGCGGCGCGGGAGCCTTTCACGCGCATCGGAGGATCCGGGTGCCGATACTATCCCTCCGAGCCGCCGAGCCCCCACTCCCGGACTTGACGCAACGTTGCCTTCGCAGCTACAGACGAAACCGGATGACATTCGCCGACATGGGAGGGCGATCATGAAGATTGAGTTTCGCACCATCTCTTTCGGTCGACCCCGCTTCGGGTTCGCCTTCGGCTGACGCTCCGGGCGTCTTCCACCCCAGGTTTATCTGAGTGACACGGGCCCGGACCGGGCCTGCATCCCATCTTCTCAGCAGGGCGCGGACATTTGGCCGCGATGTATCCCATGTCCCATAGCGCATCCCGCGGTGCCTTCGTCCGCGTTCTGTCCTTCGTCGCGTCCTGCTGGTCGCGCCGCCCCCTGCTGCTCGCGACGGTGGTCGCCTTGCAGCTCGTCTCGACCGGGGCCGATATCTCGATCCCGATCCTGACCGGACGTCTTGTCGCCGCGGTCGCCGACGGAGCCGCGCCCTGGGGGGCTTTCTGGGCCCTGATGGCCCTCGGCGTGCTGTCGATCACGACCAAGGTCGCGAGCTACTTCGCGATCATCGACCTGACGATCCCGACCATGCGGGAGGTCGAGGCGGAGGCCTTCGCCCGCGTCCAGCGGCTGCCGGCGACGTGGCACGCCAATGCCTTCGCGGGTTCCACGGTACGCAAGATCACCCGTGGGGCCTGGGCCCTCGACGACATGGGCGACCTGATCCTGCTGGCGCTCGGTCCGTCCGTCCTCGTCCTGCTGGGCACCGTCGCGACGCTGACGGCCTTCCGTGTCGAGGTGGGTGCCGTGGCGGCTCTGGGCGCGATCGTGTTCCTGACGCTGTCGCTCGTCCTCACGCTGCGATGGGTGGCCCCCGCCGCGCGGCTGGCCAATGCGCACGACAGTCGCGTCTCGGGCGCGCTCGCCGATGCGATCACGTCGAATGCGGTCGTGAAGGCCCATGCCGCCGAGACGCGGGAGGAGGGGCGCCTGGACCGTGTCCTCGACAAATGGGCCCATCGCACGCGCCGCACCTGGCACCGGGGCTCGTGGTCGGGGCTCGCGCAGGATACGAGCCTCTGGCTTCTTCGGGCGCTTGTCCTCGGCGGCGCGCTCCTGGCTTTCGTGCGCGGCACCGCGGGCGCGGGCGAGATCGCCTTCACCGTCTCCGCGCTCGGAATGCTCGACGGCTATCTGCGCCAGATCGGCAACCATGTCCGGCAGCTCCAGAAAGCGGTCAACGACGCCGAGGAGATGGTCGATCTTATGCGCGACGCGCCCGAGACCGACGTGGCCCGCCCGCCGGCGCGCGCGCTGCCGCCGCGCGCGGGCGCGCTCGCGTTCGAGCATGTCGACTACGGCTACGACGGCGCGCCCACGCCGCTCTTTACGGATCTGCAGGTCGCCATTCCGGCGGGGCAGAAGGTCGGGCTCGTCGGGCGCTCGGGGTCGGGCAAGACGACCTTCGTCAAGCTGATCCAGCGGCTGCACGAGGTGAGCGGCGGCGCGATCACGATCGGCGGGACGGACATCGCTTCGGTGCCGCTGGCCGAACTGCGCGCGAATGTGGCGCTCGTCCCGCAGGAGCCGATCCTGTTCCACCGCTCGCTCGGCGAGAACATCGCCTATGCGCGCCCAGGGGCGACGATCGCCGACGTGCGCGCTGCGGCCGGCAAGGCGGGAGCCGCCGCGTTCATCGACCGCTTGCCCCGGGGCTACGGCACCGAAGTGGGCGAGCGCGGCGTGAAACTCTCGGGCGGGGAGCGCCAGCGCGTGGCCATCGCCCGCGCGTTTCTCTCGGACGCGCCGATCCTCATCATGGACGAGGCGACCTCGTCGCTCGACAGCGAGGCGGAGGCCCGCGTCGCGGAGGCAGCCGAGCGCCTGATGGAGGGGCGCACGACGCTCGTCATCGCGCATCGCCTCGCCACGGTGGAGCGGATGGACCGGATCCTCGTCTTCGACCGGGGCCGCATCGTCGAGGACGGGACGCCCGCCGAGCTGATGGCGCGGGACGACGGGCTCTACCGCGCCCTCCGCGAGCGGCAGACGCTCGCGGCGTGAGCCCCGGACGGGACGAAGCCTAGGGCTTGCGCAGGCGCGGCCCGGCGTCCTGCTCGGGGCGGGGCACGTCTCTCTCGGCGGCCGCGCTCGCGGCCCCAAGGAGGACGAGCGGCAGCGCGAGGAGGAAGGACGGCCCGAGCGGCGTCCCGAAGAGCAGAAGATCCGCGAGGGCCGCCCAGATCAGGGCGACGTATTCGAACGGGGCAAGGCGGGAGGCTTCGGCATAGCGGAAGGCCAGCGTCATCGCGATGTGTGCGGCCCCGCCGAAGAGACCGGCGAGGACGAGCAGCGCCAGCGTCGCCGGCTCCGTCGGGGCCCAGCCGAGCGGCAGCGTCAGCAGTCCGCCGGTCATCGAGACGACGACGAAGTAGATCGCGATCGCGCCCGGGTTCTCGGTCCGGGCGAGGCTGCGCACCATCAGGAGGGCGGCGGCCGTCAATGCGGCCGTGGCGATGCCGAGCCCGTAGCCGAGAAGGCGGGAGGTGTCGGCCCCGCTGCCGAGGTCCGGCCAGACGAGCGCCAGCACGCCCGAGAGGCCGAGGACGAGGCCGAGGACGCGCCAGACCGTCAGGCGTTCGGAGAGAACGGCGACGGCCGCCAGCGCGGTGAAGACCGGCGAGAGATGCGAGATCAGTATCGCCTCCGCCAGCGGCAGGCGCGCGATGGCGGAGAAGGAGGTGAACATCGCCGCCGCTCCGAACGCCGAGCGCAGCAGGTGCCCGACGGGGCGGCGCGTGCGCAACCCGCCCGGCAGCTCGCCCCGCCACCACAGGAAGACCGCCAGCGGCAGCAGCGCGAAAGCCGATCGGTAGAAGACGATCTGACCCGTCGGAACGGCCGCGCTGAGCGCCTTCACACAGACGGCCATGCCGGCGAAGAGCACCCCCGAGAGAAGGCGCAGCGCGATGCCGCGACCGGGGCGGTCGAGCGCCGTCACGCCGCGCGCTCCTCGTCGGTCAGGGCGTCGCGCAGGGCATCGCCGGCCAGATTGATTGCCAGGACGCAAAGGACGACCGCGAGGCCGGGCCAGACCATCTGCATCGGCGCAGCGCGCATGTGGACGCGGGCATCGAGCAGCATCGTTCCCCATTCCGGGTCCGGAGGCTGGACGCCGAAGCCGAGGAAGCCGAGCGCGGAGATGCCGAGGATCGCGCGCGCGAACATCCCCGTCCAGACGACGACAAGGGATGGCAGGAGCGACGGCAGGTAGTGCCAGCGCGTGATCGCGAGCGGCGAGAGCCCCGCCAGACGCGCCTGCAGGACGTAGCCGCGGGTGCCGAGCGCCAGTCCGATGCCGCGCGCGACCCGCGCGTAGCGCATCCAGCCGGTCACGGTCAGCGCGAAGATCAGGCTGCCCGTGCCGGGCTCGAGCAGCCCGGCGATGACTACGGCGGCGACGAGCTCGGGGAAGGCGAGGAATGTATCCGTCGCGCGCATCATCGCCCAGTCCATCGCCCGTCGGCCAGCGCCGCTAGGAGCCCGACCGCCGTGCCGATCAGCAGGCCGAGGCCCGAGACGAGGAACGCGAGCCCGAGCGACCAGCGCGCCCCGTGGAGAAGCCGCGACAGGATGTCCCGGCCGAGCGCGTCCGTGCCCAGCGGATGGGCGCGGCTCGATCCGGCCAGCCGCGCGGGGACGTCGATCGCGGTCGGGTCGTGCTGCGCGAGAAGGGGGCCGAGAAGGGCAAGCAGCAGGAACGCGGCGACCAGCGCCGCGACGCTACGCATCGCGCGCCCCGATGCGCGGGTCGAGGCTGCGGTAGATCAGGTCGATGGCGAGGTTCACGCAGACGAAGAGAACGGCGGCGAAAAGGACGACGGCCTGCACCTTCGGAAAGTCCCGCTGCGCGATGGCCTCGACGAGGAAGCTGCCCAGGCCCGGCCGCGCGAAGATGACCTCCACGATGACGGCACCTTCGAGCAGGAACGCGAGTTCGAGCCCGAGGACGGTGACGACCGGAATCGCGGCATGGGGAGCGACGTGGGCGCGCGCGATCTCGCCCGGGGGCACGCCGCGGCGGCGGAGCGCCGGAAGGAAGGGCTGTCCCCGCGCCTCGAGGAGGCCCGAGCGCAGGATGCGGGTCAGCGATGCCGCCACGCCGAGGCCCAACGTGAGTGCCGGCAGGACGGCATGGGCCGGACTGCGGGCACCCATCGCCGGAAGCCAGCCCAGATGGATCGCGAAAAGCAGGATCAGGAGGAGGCCCAGCCAGTAGGATGGCACCGCCGCCCCGACCGACGCCAAGGCAACCGCGCCCCGGTCGAGCCAGCCGCCCGGCCGGCGCGTCGCGAGCCACGCCAGGGGCGCGGCGAGGCCGATCCCGATGGCGAGACCGCCGACGGCGAGCGGAAGCGTGTGCAGAAGCGCCGCGCGCAACTCGGGCCAGACGGGACGCCCGGTAACCGAGGAATGTCCGAGGTCGCCCGTGAGCAGCGGCCCGATCCAGGCCCGGAAGGCCCTCCAGAAGCCGGCGTCGAGCCCGGCCTCCGCGCGGATCCGCTCCAGCACCTCAACGGGCACGTGCGTATCGTAGCGGGCCACCGCGATCGCGAGGGCCGGGTCGCCCGGCGCGTGCCACAGAAGCGCGAAAGTCGCGAGCGCGGTGCCGGTCAGGACGACAAGCGCGCGGAGCACCAGATCGCCGAGCATCCGCATCACGCCGCCCGCTCGAGCGCGCCGAGCACGAGTGCCGCGTCGCGGAGCCTGCTGCCGTAGGCGCTCTGCGGCGACCGGACGAAGCGGGCGGCCGGCGTGATCTCCTCGACGCGACCGGATCGCAGGACGGCGATCTCGCTTGCATGGGCGGCGGCATAGCCGAGGTCGTGGGTGACGATCAGGGCGGCGAAGCCTTCCTCGGCCTGCAGGTCGGCGATCATCCGGGCGGTGTGCTTCTGCGTCGCCGCGTCGAGCGCCGAAAGCGGCTCGTCGAAGAGTACCAGCGGCGGCGCGGCGATCAGGGCGCGCAGGATGCCCGCGCGCTGCGCCTGACCGATGGAGACCTCGGTCGGGCGGCGGTCGAGGAGGTCGGACGACAGCTCCAGACCCGAGCAGAGGCGGTGGAGCCGATCGCGGTCGGGCAACATACGGCGTGCGGTCAGCGGCTCCAGGATCGAACGACGTAGAGTCAGGCGCGGGTTGAAGGCCGCCCGCGGCTCCTGCATCACCAGCGCCGGCCGGCAGGCGCGGACCGGGCCGCCGTCCCAGCCGATCCGGCCCGCGGTCGGGCGCAGCAGGCCGAGGACCGCCGCGATCAGGGTCGACTTTCCCGCTCCGCTCTCGCCGACGACCGCCAGCGTGCCGCCCGCCGGCAGCGCGAGCGAGACGTCGTGCAGCACCGCCCGGTCGCCCCGCGCGGCGCAGACGCCTTCGAGCGTCAGCACGGCAGGGACATCCACGAGCGATGCGCCACCAGGGCGCGCGCCGCGCGGCTTTGCGGTGCGGCAAGGAGGGCGGTGGTCGGGGCGTCCTCGACCAGCTTCCCGTCGGCCATGACCACGAGCCGGTCGACGCGGGAGGCGGCAAGTCCGAGGTCGTGGGTCACGAGGAGCATCGCCGTTCCCGTCGCATCGAGGTGCCGGTCGAGGAGATGGCACTGAGGTGCTCCCTGGAAATTGGACGCTGACGGGAGCTACGATCTGAGGTCATCTTGGTCTTCGAGAAGGAGACGGACGAGATGGCGAAGAGGAAGCGGCACGCGGCCGCGTTCAAGGCG
>NZ_JABVAX010000004.1 GCF_013404595.1 Jannaschia marina
TCGACGGACAACCACCGGACGTGGTCTACCGCGCCGGCACGACGATCATGCAACCCGACCAGGAGGCCCAGAGAGTAGCTTAGAAAACGCCAGATCCTGTCCAAGGATCGGGGAGCACCTCAGAGTGCCAGGTCGAACGATTGCAGGCGCCCCTCGAAATAGGCGTCGAGCTGAGTGCGAACGGCGTCGAACAGGCCCTCGTCGTGGACCCATTCGGTCCGCGGCCCGAAGGCCTTGTGCCCGCCGGGGAAGCTGAGGAAGTGCAGCGCCATGCCGTCGCCCGCAAGCAGGAGACGACCCACGGGGCTGTCGTGATAGCCATAGGCGAGCGGAGTATCGGTCATGTCGATTGGTCGCACGTTCCGCAGCGGCGGCAAAGGGCCGATCGGCGCGCGGCGGCCTTTACGTTCCACGCCGGCTCGGCCATGTGCTGCACCGGGATTGCACGAAGCGTGTTTTGACGGGCTTCGGTCGAAGACGTATATATCGAGGCAGTAGAAGGGGTGCAGGCCCCGTCGGGCGCGCACCTTCCGGGCGAGCCCCGAGGACGACATGAGGCAGGTCCGACCATGACCATCAGGACGACCCTAAAGGCGGCCGCGGCCGCGCTCGGCAAGACCTTCCACGGGACGGGGATGTTCATCCTCTCCACGATCGGGGGGCTGTTCTCGGCGGTGACGCTGGGCGTGATCGCGGCGGCGATCTGTATCGGCGGTGTGCTCTGGATGTATGGCCGCGACCTGCCCAACCATGAGCAGCTGGCCCAGTACACCCCGCCCACGATCAGCCGGATCTACTCGGGCGAGGGGCGGCTGATGGACGAATTCGCGCGCGAGCGCCGGCTCTTCGCCCCGGCCGAGGAAATCCCCGATCTCGTCAAGCAGGCCTTCATCTCGGCCGAAGACAAGAACTTCTACCAGCATGCCGGCTACGATCCGATCGGCATGGTCTCGGCCGCCGTCGATGCGGCGCGGGGCGGGCGTCTGCGCGGGGCCTCGACGATCACGCAGCAGGTGATGAAGAACTTCCTTCTGTCCTCCGATCGCAGCGCCGAGCGGAAGGTGAAGGAGATCATCCTCGCCTCCCGCGTGGAGGAGGCGCTCTCGAAGGAGGATATCCTCGAACTCTATCTCAACGAGATCTTCCTCGGGCAAAATTCCTATGGCGTGGCCGCCGCGGCCCAGACCTATTTCAACAAGACCCTGCCGGAGCTCACGCTCGAAGAGGCGGCGTATCTCGCGATCCTGCCGAAAGCGCCGTCGCGCTATCATCCCGTCCACCAGGCGGAGCGCGCGATCGAGCGCCGCAACTTCGTCCTGCGCGAGATGTGGGAGAACGGCTACATCACCCGCGCCGAGATGCAGGAGTCGCAGCAGAAGCCGCTCCTGACCGTGCAATCGGGCCACTACCAGCCCTTCCGCGCGGCGCTGCCGGACCGTGATTACTTCACCGACGAGATCCGCCGCCAGCTGACCCGCGACTTCGGCGAGGAGGAGTTCTTCACGCAAGGCTTCACCGTGCGGGCGACGGTCGACGCCAACATGCAGGACATCGCCGCCCGCGCCCTGCGCCGTGCGCTGGAGCAATACGATCGCGGCGCGGGCGTCTGGCGCGGCACGGGCGAGACGATCCCGGTGGAGACGCTCGACGACGAGGTCGCCTGGCGCGACGCGCTGCGCGGCGTCAGCGTCTCGCGCGACATCGACCTCGGCAACCGCTGGTTCCCGGCGGTCGTGATGGAGGTCGCGGATCAGTCGCTGACCCTCGGCGTCGAGGACGTGGACGACCGCGTGAGCGTACCGCGCGAGGACATCCAGTGGATGCGCGGCGACTTTTTCGACAACTTCGAGCCGGGTGACGTCGTGCACGTCCGCCGGATGACGAACGACGACGACAATTCGCTCATCCGCTGGTCCCTGCGGCAGGTGCCCGAGGTGCAGGGCGGCTTCATGGCGATGGACGTCAACACCGGCCGCGTCATCGCGATGCAGGGTGGCTTCAGCTATCAGCATTCGGTCTTCAACCGCGCCACGCAGGCGACGCGCCAGCCGGGGTCGAGCTTCAAGCCTTTCGTCTACGCCGCGGCGCTCGACTCGGGCTATCTGCCGAACACCATCGTCGTCGACGCCCCGATCGAGATCCGCGCGGGCGACGGTACGATCTGGCGACCGAAGAATGCCTCCAACCGCTTCTACGGCCCGTCGCCCCTGCGCACGGGGATCGAACGGTCGCGCAACCTGATGACGATCCGCCTCGCGCAGGACGTGGGCATGGGCACCGTGGCGAGCTACGCCGAGCGTTTCGGCGTCTACGACAGCATGGACGAGCTTCTCGCCAATTCGCTCGGCTCTCAGGAATCCACGCTCTACAAGATGGTCGCCGCCTACGCGATGTTCGCCAACGGCGGCGAGCGGGTGGAGCCGACCCTCGTGGACCGCATCCAGGACCGCTACGGCCGCACCGTCTACAAGCACGACCAGCGCAGCTGCGCCGACTGCGAGCAGTTCGCCACGCTCTCCGACGGCTACGGCCCCCGGATCGTCTCCAACCGCGAGCGGGTGATGGACCCGATCACCGCCTACCAGCTGACCAGCATGATGACCGGCGTCGTCGACCGTGGCACGGCTTCGCGGACGGTCAACCTGCCGGTGCCGATCGCCGGCAAGACGGGCACGACCAACGACGCGAAGGACGTGTGGTTCGTCGGCTTCTCCTCGACGATCGTGGCGGGCTGCTACATCGGCTACGACCGCCCGCGCAGCCTGGGCCGGGGGGCCTCGGGCGGCGGCATGTGCGGTCCGGTCTTCAACGAGTTCATGACCGAGGCGATCAAGGAGTACGGCGGCGGGCCCTTCGAGGTGCCGCCGGGCGGTTATTTCGTCAAGATCGACCGCTTCACCGGCGCGCGCCTGCCCGACAACGCCACCGGCGACCACGTCGTTGCCGAGTACTTCCGTGAGGGCGAGGACGGCTTCGGCGGCATCGGCGGGGGCACGGTCATCGACGGCGGCTTCGCTATGGCCGGCGACCTGCCGCTCTTCGGGCGGGGCGAAAGCGACGACGCGCCCGGCTCCACGTCGACCGAGGTGCAGACCTCGACGGGCCGCAAGGTGGTCGTGCCGGGCCGGGCGAGCTTCGGCTCGCTTTCCTCGGGCGGACTCTACTAGGCCCCTCCCGGGGCCTCTTCCTGCCGAAAATACTCAGGGGTGCGGCGCGGCTGCGGCCGCGCCCGTGGCTTGCCGCCTCCGGGGCCAGGGTTTAGGTGAGGCGCAACGCAGTCCCCGGAGCCCTCGATGCGCGCAGAAGTCCAGAACAACGTCGAAGCCATCCAGAAGTCGGTCGCGCTCCTGAAGCGGCGCGTCGACTGGGAGACGGCTTCGCATCGCCTCGAGGAATTCAACGCGATGATCGAGGACCCGACCCTCTGGGACGACCCGGCCCGCGCGCAGAAGCTGATGCGCGACCGTCAGGCCCTGATGGATGCCGTTGAGGGGATCGAAACGCTGGAGCGGGAGACCTCCGACAACGTCGAGATGATCGAACTGGGCGAGATGGAAGAGGATGCCGACGTCGTCTCCGAGGCCGAGGCCGCCATCGCCAAGCTGGTGGAGACCGCTGCGGAGAAGGAGCTGGAGGCGCTTCTGGATGGGGAGGCGGACGGCAACGACACCTTCCTCGAGATCAATTCGGGCGCCGGCGGCACCGAAAGCTGCGACTGGGCTTCGATGCTGGCGCGGATGTACGTCCGCTGGGCCGAGAAGCGCGGCTACGAGGTGGAGTTGCAGTCACGCTCGGCGGGCGAGGAAGCGGGCATCAAGTCGGCCGCCTACAAGATCAGCGGCAAGAATGCCTATGGCTGGCTCAAGTCGGAATCGGGCGTGCACCGTCTGGTGCGCATCTCGCCCTACGACTCGAGCGCGCGGCGGCACACCTCCTTCAGCTCGGTCTGGGTCTACCCGGTGGTGGACGACAACATCGAAATCGAGGTGAACCCCTCGGACATCCGCATCGACACCTATCGCTCCTCCGGCGCGGGCGGGCAGCACGTCAACACCACCGACTCGGCCGTGCGCATCACCCACGAGCCGACGGGCATCGTCGTGACGTCGTCGGAGAAGTCGCAGCACCAGAACCGCGACATCGCCATGAAGGCGCTGAAGTCGCGGCTCTACCAGATGGAGCTCGACCGCCGGAACGCCGCGATCAACGAGGCGCACGAGGCCAAGGGCGACGCGGGCTGGGGTAACCAGATCCGCTCCTACGTGCTGCAGCCCTACCAGATGGTGAAGGATCTGCGCACGGGCTTCGAGACGTCGGACACCGGCGGCATCCTCGACGGCGACCTCGACGGGATCATGGCGAGCGTGCTGGCCTCCGACGCCTCGGGCAAGAGCCGCGCGGACATGGGCGAGGACTGACCGGGGGGAGAGACGGTCATGGTCGGGCCTGACCCGACCATCTCGCTGAGAAGGAGATCCTCGGGGCGCGTCCAAGGATGACAGGACCACAGGTTCCTAGCGAAGATTGATCCTCAGTGCCGCCGCGCTCGCGAACGGGAGCAGCGCGAAGCATCCGAGCGTGATCGCGGCCAACACGGCGAGCGGCGTCCCCACCGGGAGCCCCTCGGCTCCGCGTCGCACGACCTCCGCGCCGAAGACGAGCGTCGGAATGTAGAGCGGCAGCACCAGCAGCGACAAGAGGAGCGAGCCGCGCTTCAGCCCGACCGTCAACGCCGCGCCGAAGGTGCCGAGCCAGGAGAGCGCGGGCGTCCCGATCAGGAGCGACAGGACGAGCCAGGGCAGCGCGGTCGTCGGCAGGAAGAACAGCAGCGACAGCGCGGGCGCGACCACCGTGAGCGGCAGGCCCGTCGTCAGCCAATGCGCGAGCGCCTTCACCGTCGCCACGCCCTCGAGCGGAATAGGGGCCGTGGCGAGCAGGTCGAGCGATCCGTCCTCGAGGTCGAGCGCGAAGATGCGGTCGAGCGAGAGGAGGCAGGCGAGCAGCGCGCCGAGCCAGAGGATGCCGGGGCCGATGGGGGCGAGGCGGTCGGTCTCCGGCCCCACGCCCAAGGGCACGAGCGTGGCGAGGATCAGGAAGAAGGCGAGGCCGAGACCGAAGCCGCCGCCCGCCCGCGTGGCAAGCCTGAGGTCGCGCAGAAGAAGGGCGATCATCGGGTGCCTCCGCCGGCGGCGCGCGCGGCCAGCGGCGTGCCCGCGTGATCCGTTGCGCCCGCAGACGCGCGCTCCGCTCTTTGCCGCCCCGCGCGTCGGGCGTGTGCCGCCGCGTCTCGGGCCTCCGGGGCCACCGCCCGCCGGTCCCTCATTCGACGGCCTCCGCGAAGGGGTCCGATGTCGCGGCGGGTTCCTGCCGCGCGGCTGCGAAACGCGAGACGTCGAGCGCGCGGGTCTCGGGCAGGCCGAGGTCGATATGGGTGGCGAGCACGGCCATTCCGCCCGCCGCGAGATGCCCGGCGACGACCTGCCCGAAGCGCGCGACGGTCTCCGTGTCGAGCGAGACCGTCGGTTCGTCGAGTAGCCAGACGGGCCGCCCGGTGAGCGGGAGGCGCGCCAGCGAGGTGCGCCGTTTCTGCCCGGCCGAGAGATCTGCGGCGCGGCGGTGGAGGAGCGGGCCGAGGTCGAAGGCGCCGACCGCCGGGCCGATGTCTGCCGTGCCGAAGATGCGCGCCCAGAAGGCCAGGTTCTCGGCCACGGTAAGCTGCCCCTTCAGCCCGTCGGCGTGCGCCACGTAGGCGCAGGTCTCGGGGTCGACCGCGCCCTCGACCGGGGGCGTGAGCCCAGCGAGCGTGCGCAGGAGCGTCGTCTTGCCGGAGCCGTTCGGGCCGCGCAGAACCAGGGCTTCGCCGGGCGCGAGCGCGAAGGAGACACCGCGCAGGACGGTGACTTGGCCGCGGCGGCAGGCGAGATCAGTGACGGCGTAGGTCATGGAGCCGGGTTTAGACGCCCCGAAAGGGAAAGGGGAGACCGGATCGGCCGGGGCCCTCCGCCGCTCACTCGGGCCAGTAGCCGTCCCGTCGAAGCGCGTCGAAGACGGCATCGTAGAGCGCGGCGTCGTCCATGATCCAGGTCGGCTGCGCCAGCGCTTCGTCCCGTGACGCGGACAGGCCTGCGATCGCCTCCCGGCGCGCCTCGGTCTCTTCGGGGTAGGGCGCGCCGATGATCGCCATCGCGGCGGCGAGGTCATCGGCCTGCGCATGAAGGCCGAGGGCGCGCAAGGCCGCTTCGAAGAGGCGCGCGTCATCGCCCGTGCTGTTGAAGAAGTACTGATGGGAAGAGCCGTTGCCCGCTTCGAGGATGAACCGCCCGGCCAGAACCGCGTGCCGGACCATCGCAGGCTGGGCGAGAAGGGCGCGTCTTGGATCGTCGGTCGCGTGGAGGCAGGTTTCTACCAGTGCCGTCACATGGAGGAAGCGGTCCATGTCCGGCGTGGCGGCGCGCAGGCTCTCGATCTCGGCGCGGAACTGCGGGTCTTTTCGAACGAGCGCCTCCGTCCGCGCCTCGATCGCGGGCAGGGCGCGCATGAAGCGCTCCGAGGCGGCGCGCAGCGGGCGATCGACCGCTGGATAGACCGTTCCGCGGCCGTCGCTCCATTGAGCGTAGCGTTCGGCGGGCGACACGTTCCACACCGGAAAGGCGGCCCGCGCGGCGCGGAACGCGTGGGCGGCCTCGGTCAGGGTCTGACGCTCCAGCACCTCGAGGTAGGTGTCGAAGAGGGGGGCGGCATCCGACATGGTGACGCGGAAGAGGGGCAACGTTCCGATCGTCTGCCACCGCAGCAGCGCCAGCAGGGAGGCGTCGCGACGCGCCGGCGTCATCTCGCGCAGCTGTGGCAGGATGCGCTCGTCCAGCGGTGTCTCAAAATCTGCGTCTCCGTTCCCGTCGAAGGCGTATTCGATCCGGATCGCCATGGTCTGAAGGGCCCCGGACATCGGCAGGCGCAGCGTGCCGGGCGCGATGCAATCGGCGGCGTGCGCGGGCAGGGGGGCGAGGAGCGCGGTGGCGACGATCAGCGGCTTGAACATGACCGTCAAGCTATTGGGCATGGTGCGCGGCTGTCCATCCCGGTCCGGACCGGAGTGACACGTCCTGCGACAACGTCCCGTACACGGTATGCGACGGTATACCCTTGATCCCGTCGGGCGCATGGGGCATGACGCGGGCAATTCCCAGCCACATGCCCGGAGGCCCTCCCATGACCGTCGTCGTCGGAACCGATACCGCAAAGACCCGCCGCACCCTCAGCGTCGGAAGCCAGTCCGTCAGCTATTACTCGATCGCCGCCGCGACCGACGCGGGCCTCGGCGATTTCTCGAAGCTGCCGGCGGCGCTCAAGGTCGTGCTCGAGAACATGCTGCGCTTCGAAGACGATGGCCGCACGGTCTCGACCGACGACATCAAGGCCTTCGCCGAATGGGCCGAGAAGGGCGGCAAGAACCCGCGCGAGATCGCCTATCGCCCGGCCCGCGTGCTGATGCAGGACTTCACCGGCGTTCCGGCCGTCGTCGACCTGGCCGCCATGCGCGACGGGATCAAGGCGCTCGGCGGTGACGCGCAGAAGATCAACCCGCTCAACCCCGTGGACCTCGTGATCGACCACTCGGTCATGATCGACGAATTCGGCAACCCCCGCGCGTTCCAGATGAACGTGGATCGCGAATACGAGCGCAACATGGAACGCTACCAGTTCCTGAAGTGGGGTCAGACCGCGTTCGACAACTTCCGCGTGGTGCCGCCGGGCACCGGCATCTGCCACCAGGTCAACCTCGAATACCTCGCGCAGACCGTCTGGACCGACGAGGACCAGAACGGCGATACCGTGGCCTATCCCGACACGCTCGTGGGCACCGACAGCCACACCACCATGGTCAACGGCGCGGCCGTCCTCGGCTGGGGTGTGGGCGGGATCGAGGCCGAGGCTGCGATGCTGGGCCAGCCGATCTCCATGCTGATCCCCGAGGTCGTGGGTTTCGAGCTGACGGGTGCCATGGTCGAGGGCACGACGGGTACCGACCTCGTGCTCAAGGTCGTGGAGATGCTGCGCGAGAAGGGCGTCGTCGGCAAGTTCGTGGAATTCTATGGGCCCGGCCTCGACAACCTGCCGCTGGCCGACCGGGCGACGATCGCCAACATGGCTCCGGAATACGGCGCGACTTGCGGCTTCTTCCCGATCGACGACGAGACGCTGCGCTACCTGCGCAACACCGGCCGTGCCGAGGACCGCGTGGCGCTGGTCGAGGCCTATGCCAAGGAGAACGGCTTCTGGCGCGATGCCGACTACGCGCCGGTCTATACCGATACGCTCTCGCTCGACATGGGTACGATCGTCCCCGCGATTTCGGGGCCGAAGCGGCCGCAGGACTACATCGCGCTCGATCAGGCGGCCTCGGCCTTCGGCGACTACGTGAAGGGCGTGCGCGCGGGCGAGGATGCCTCCGACACGGCGGAGGTCCGCTGGGAGGGCGAGGGCGGCGCGCCCGAGCCGATGGACATCCCCGGAGACGAAGGCAGCCACAAGCGCGGCTTCGTCGCCGGCGGCGAGGCCGACCGCGCGCAGATGCACGACGGCTCCATCGTGATCGCCTCGATCACCTCCTGCACCAATACGTCGAACCCCTACGTGATGATCGGCGCGGGCCTCGTGGCGCGCAAGGCGCGCGAACTCGGCCTGAACCGCAAGCCTTGGGTCAAGACCTCGCTCGCTCCCGGATCGCAGGTCGTCAGCGCCTATCTGGAGGCCGCGGGCCTGCAGGACGACCTGGATGCGATCGGCTTCAACCTCGTGGGCTACGGCTGCACGACCTGCATCGGCAACTCCGGCCCGCTCGCACCCGAAATCTCGAAGTGCATCAACGACAACGACCTGATCGCCACGTCGGTCCTTTCGGGCAACCGCAACTTCGAGGGCCGCATCAGCCCCGACGTGCGCGCCAACTATCTCGCCTCGCCGCCCCTCGTCGTGGCCTACGCGCTCGTCGGCGACATGAACGTGGACATCGCCACAGCCCCGCTCGGGCAGGACAAGGACGGCAACGACGTCTTCCTGAAGGACGTCTGGCCCACGGCCAAGGAAGTCGCGGAGCTGGTCGAGAAGACCGTGACGCGCGAGGCCTTCCAGGAGAAATACGCCGACGTCTTCAAGGGCGACGAGAAGTGGCAGGCGGTCGAGACCGTCGAGGCCGAGACCTACGACTGGCCCGCCGCCTCGACCTACGTGCAGAACCCGCCCTACTTCCAGGACATGGACCCAAAGCCGGGTCAGATCGAGGACATCAAGGGGGCCCGCGTCCTGGCCGTTCTCGGCGACATGATCACCACCGACCACATCTCCCCCGCCGGCTCGTTCAAGGAAAGCTCGCCCGCGGGGCAGTATCTCAAGGAGCGGCAGGTGCCGGTGCGGGAGTTCAACTCCTACGGCTCGCGCCGCGGCAACCATGAGGTGATGATGCGCGGCACCTTCGCCAACATCCGCATCCGCAACGAGATGCTCGACGGTGTCGAGGGCGGCTACACCAAGGGGCCCGACGGCGAGAAGACCTCGATCTTCGAGGCCGCCATGGCCTGGCAGGAGAAGGGCGTCCCGCTCGTCGTCTTCGGCGGCGAGCAGTACGGGGCCGGATCGAGCCGTGACTGGGCGGCCAAGGGAACAGCGCTTCTGGGCGTCCGTGCCGTGATTGCCGAGAACTTCGAGCGTATCCACCGCTCCAACCTCGTCGGCATGGGCGTCATCCCCTTCGAGTTCACCGGCGGCGACACGCGCACGAGCCTGGGACTCACGGGCGAGGAAGAGGTGACGATCGAGGGCCTCGGCGACGTGAAGCCGCTGCAGGAGTTGCCGGCGACGATCAAGATGGCCGACGGCACCGAGCAGACGGTGACGCTGAAGTGCCGGATCGATACGGAAGTCGAGATCGACTACATCAAGAATGGCGGCGTGCTGCACTACGTCCTGCGCAACCTCGCCGCCGGCCCCGTCGCCGCCGAGTGATCGGCGCGGACTTTGGACCAGACCCTTTGTCGCGGGGCCCTTCGGGGCCCCGCATCGCGTTCGGGGAACGTCGGACCGCTGCAACCGGCGATTTGACGCAAGGCATCCGCATCTCCCGGCCGCCGCGCGCCGGGACCGGATTGCGCGGCCAGAGTTTTCCGTGAAAACTCTGGTGAAAGACTTTTCGGCGAAAAGTCTTTCACCCCAGCGGAGGCGTAGACGATGCTCAAGGGCTTTCCGGACCTCCCGCCGATTTGGCTCCTGGCGACAATGGCCGTCTCCTGGGCGATCGGGCGCGCCGTTCCGCATCTGGATCCCGGCGCGCCGGGGCGCTGGATCGGTGCCGCGCTCGTGGCGGCCGGGCTGGGGCTCATCCTCTGGTCCGCGCTCTTCTTCCTGCGCCACCGCACCCCGATCGAGCCGCATCATACGCCGACCGCGCTCATCACCGGGGGCCCCTACCGGCTGACGCGCAACCCGATCTACCTCGCGCTCGTCCTGATCGCCGCCGGATTCGCCCTGCGGCAGGGCAGCGCCCTGGCGCTCCTGCCGGTTCCGGCGCTCTTCCTCGTCCTCGACCGGCGTTTCGCGGCCGTCGAGGAGGCCGGGCTGCGGGCGGCCTTCGGTGCGGCGGGGGAGGCTTATATCGCGCGGAGCCGGCGCTGGCTGTGACCGAATGCTTCACCCAAGGGTGATTGGAATGCACCGGAGACCGGCGTTAGGTAGGTGCGACCCAATCCCGGAGCGGCCGACCATGCCCAAGACGCCCGTCAAGATCCCCTGTCTCGCCCTCTGCGCGCTTGCCGTCGCCGGCCCGGCCGCCGCGGACCCCGTGGTCGTCGAGCTCTATACGTCGCAGGGCTGCTCGTCCTGCCCGCCGGCCGATGCCATGCTGGGCGAGCTGGCCGCGCGGGACGACGTGATCGCCCTGTCGCTGCATGTGGACTACTGGGACTGGATCGGCTGGAAGGACACGTTCGCCGACCCGGCCCACAGCGAACGGCAGCTGCGCTACGCCGAGGCCGCGGGGTCGAACGTGCGCTACACGCCGCAGTTCGTCATCGGTGGAACGGACCGGGTGGCCGGCCCCTCGGCGATGGACCTCCTCGAAATGATCCAGGCCCACGAGGGCGCGACCGGCGACGTGCTCTCGGTCTCCGGCGAGGTCGTCACGGTGGGCGAGACCAGGACCGAGGGACAGTTGATCGTCGTCGACTACATGCCCGAGGCGACCGTCACCGTCCTCCATGGCGAGAACGCCGGCCGCTCGATCACCTACCACAACGTCGTCCAAGGCTGGACGATGCTCCAGACGCTCGACGGCGCGGCGACGGAGGTAACGGTGGCCGGGCCCGAGGAGGGCTACCGCCGCGTCGTCCTCGCCCAGAGCGTCGTCGGCGGCAAGCCCGGGCCGATGCTCGGTGCCGTCCGCCTCGACTGACGCGCGACCGGCTGGACGCGCGCCGGCGATCGCGCCACGGTGCGCCCGGATGGTACGCGCGATTCTCTTCGACAAGGACGGCACGCTTACGGACTTCCGCGCCACGTGGGAGGCCTGGATGGCCGGCTTCATCCACGAACTCGCCGATGCCAGCGGCACCGCGCCAGCCGAGATCGCCGACGTCTACGGCTTCGACCTCGCCACCAACACGATCCCGCCCCATGCGCCCTTCGTCACCGCTCCGGGCGAGGCGATCACCGCTTCGGTCGCTCGCGCGATCGGGTGGACGGCCGGAGGGCTCGACCGCTGGATCGCGCCGCGCGTCCGGCGGGTCGAGCAGGTGCCCGTCGTCGGCGGGGTCGAGACCCTGGCGCGCCTGTCCGCGGCCGGGCTGACGCTCGGCGTGCTCACCAACGCCGACGTCGCCGAGGCGGAGCGGCACCTGAGCCATATGGGAGCGCTTCCCCATGTGGCGCGGATCATCGGCTGCGACAGCGGCTTCGGCGCCAAGCCGGATCCCCGCGGTGCGGCCGATTTCGCCGCCGGGATCGGGCTCGACCCCGGCGATGTGCTGCTCGTCGGCGATGGCATGACCGACATGGCGGCCGCCAAGGGGGCGGGTCTGAGGTCTATCGGCGTGTTGACCGGCACTCTGGGTCACGCCGATCTCGCACCCCATGCCGAGGCCGTTCTGCCGGATCTGACGCATCTGCCGGACTATCTCGGTCTCGCGCGCGGCTAGCGCTGGCGCATTTACCGCCTGTTCAGACATTTCTGCTTCAACGCGGGGGATAGTGTCCTCCGCGGGGTATCCGGTGCACGGAATGATCTGCAAGTCTCTCGAAGGGTTCGTCATCGACCAGTGCGGCTCCGACGCCTGGGCGGAGGTCCGTCACGACCTCCCGGTGCCGGAGACCGGGTTCGAGGCGCTGCGCAGCTACGACGACGCGCTCTCGCAGGATGTGTTCGCCCGCGCCTGCGCCGCCACCGACCGCAGCCACGACGCGCTGCTCGAGGATCTGGGTCACTGGATCTGCGTGCACCCCCCGCTCGAGCCCGTCCGCCGGCTCATGCGGTTCTCGGGCACGGGTTTCGTGGATTTTCTCTACGCGCTCGACGAGGTTCCCAGCCGGATCCGTATCGCGCTGCCGGGGCTCGAGGTGCCAGACTTCCACCTGCTGCAGCTCGATCCGGGCGTCTTCCGCATCCGCCTGCACTGGCACGTCCCGGGGGGGGGCGCCTTCCTGACCGGAGTACTCCGGGCCATGGCGGACGACTACGGCACCCTCGCGCTGATCGAGCGGGCGGATTGCACGCGGGAGGATGGCGGCTGGCACGAGACGCTGCATGTCTCGATCTTCGATCAGGCCCATCAGGAGCCGCGGGAATTCCGGCTGGGGGCGAGCGGGTGAGCGCGGTGGCGATGTCGCCGGTCGAGATCGGACGGCTTCTCCCGATGATGCTGGTCTTCGACGGGACGGGTCTGATCGACGCGGTCGGGCCGACGATCGAGAAGATCGCACCCGGGCTCGTCGGCCGGTCCCTCGGCGACGCGGTGCGCTGCATCCACCCCGCCATCGAGGGCCGTGCGGGGGCTTTCCGGGCAGAGGCGGGGCGACGATTGCGCGTCGAACTGCCGGGGGAGATGCGGGTGGCCGACGGCGCGGTGCGGACGGTTTTTCGCGGCGTCGTGACGTCGCTGCCGAACGGAGGCGGGCTGCTCGATCTCGCGCTCGGAGCCGATCCGATGCCGGCACTCCGGCGGCACGGGCTCACGGCCCGCGACTTCGGGGTGATCGACCCGATCGTCGACTATCTCTATCTGATCGAGGCGCATGGCCTGCTTCTGTCGGAGTTCGAGCGCCTCAGCCAGCGGCTGGACCAGGCGCGTGCGGCGGCGGAGGCGGCGGCGGTCACCGACAAGCTCACGGGCCTGCACAACCGGCGCGCGATGGACGCCTACCTTCTGCGCCTGTCCCGGCAACGCGGCAGATCCTTCGGACTGATGCAGCTCGATCTCGACTACTTCAAATCGGTCAACGACACGCTGGGCCATGCTGCCGGCGATCGCGTCCTCGAGGAGGTCGCCGTCATCCTGCGCGAGGAGGTGCGGGCGGGCGACATGGTCGCGCGGATGGGGGGCGACGAATTCATGCTCGTCTTCGAGGATTGCACCGATGCCGACCTGCTTCTCGCCATCGCCGAGCGGATGATCGCACGCCTCGAACGGCCGATCGACTGGGAGGGGCACGATTGCCGGATTTCGGGCAGCTTCGGCATCACGCTCTCGGACTACTACGATGTCCCCGACCCCGCCCGCCTCCTGTCGGACGTCGATGCGGCACTCTACGAGGCCAAGCGCAGCGGCCGCGCGCGTGCCACATTGGTGCGGCCCGACAAGGCGGCGTGAGCGGAGCGGATCCCGGAACTTGTGAGCGGTGTCGCCGCAATGGTCGCAGGGTCGAGAGCGCCCTGCGCCGGAGCGGAGAACCGTCTGATTTTCTTGAAATTGTCCGAAAAAGAAACGCCAGCGTGGCAGCCCGTAGGGGAATCGAACCCCTCTTTCCAGGTTGAAAACCTGGCGTCCTAACCGATAGACGAACGGGCCACTGCGCTGGCGTGAGCGGTGTTTAGGCGAGGCGTTCTGGGCCCGCAAGCGGAATCTTGTCGCAAGCGGTGCCGTTTTTCGCTTTCACGAGCCGTAGCCGTTTTCGCGCTGCGGTCGCTCTCTTGCACGGGTCATCGTCGGGCCCGACCCGACGATCTCCTGCCGCGGATGCTCACGGCACCTGGCGTCGGGAGACCGAGACAGCCGCGTCCGGCTTCAGTCGTCCGACTCGGAAACCACGGCGACATCCTCCAGTTTCAGCTGGACGTCCTCGCGCCCCTGCCAGCGGTTGAGCTCCAGCCGTCCGGCGACATGCAGCGGGCCACCGGCGGCGCGCGTGACGGCATCTGCGATACCCGAGCTCGTGGCACGGAACGCGATGGCGTCGAGCCGGCCCGGACCGCCGCCCGTGAGCGTCACCTTGAGGTGTCCGTCGCCGACCGGGCGGGCGTGGGCGACGCGCAGGTCGGGAAAGGCGAAGCGGGGGGCGGAGGCCCCCTGGCCGAAGGGGCCGGCCTGCTCCAGCTGCGCGATCAGCTCCCGCGTCGCGGCGCGCGGCATCAGCGTCGCGTCGAGGCGCAGGTCGCGTGGTCCGGCTTCCGCCGCCCCCTGCCGCTCCAGGAGTTCCGAGAGGCGGACCATGGCAGGCTCGATCCGGTCGGCCGCGACCGTCAGCCCCGCGGCCATCCTGTGCCCGCCGCCCTTGACGATGAGGCCCTCCGCCGCCAGCCGCTGGACCGATGCGCCGATGTCGACGCCCGAGATCGACCGCGCCGAGCCCTGCGCCAGCCCGTCCTCGCGGATGCCGAGCACCACCGAAGGGCGGTTCGTCGCCTCCTTCAGGCGCGAGGCGACGATGCCCACGACGCCCGGATGCCAACCGTCGCCCGCCGCCCAGGCGAGGGCGGATCCGCCAGCGATGCGCGCCTCCGCGGCCTCGCGCG
Source organism: Jannaschia marina (assembly GCF_013404595.1). Taxonomy (GTDB): domain Bacteria; phylum Pseudomonadota; class Alphaproteobacteria; order Rhodobacterales; family Rhodobacteraceae; genus Jannaschia; species Jannaschia marina. The sequence continues at coordinate 14,996 of NZ_JABVAX010000004.1, forward strand.
CGACCTCCGTCACCCGCGCTTCGATCGCGCGGCGTTCGGTGTTGAGCGTGTCGAGCCGTTCGGCCAGGGCCGCCGCCTCGGCCGGGTCGTCGGTCGAGAGAAGCCGCGCGCCGAGGTCGGCCGCGCCGATCCGACCGCCTGCGTTGATGCGGGGGCCGAGCAGATAGCCGAGGTGATAGGCCGTCGGCGGCCCGTCCATCCGCGCCACGTCGGCAAGCGCGCGCAGCCCCGGTCGGTTCCGCTCGCGCAGCACCTTCAGGCCCTGCTGCACCAGCGCGCGGTTGACCCCGAGGAGCGGCGCGACGTCGGCCACGGTGGCAAGGCCCACGAGGTCGAGAAGCGCCATCAGGTCGGGTCCGGCCTGCCCGGCGGCGCGCATCAGCCGGTTCGCCTCCACGAGACAGAGGAAGACGACGGCGGCGGCACAGAGATGGGCGAGGCTGCCGTCCTCGTCCTGCCGGTTCGGATTCACCACGGCGAGGGCGGGCGGCAGCGTCTCGCCGCCGAGGTGGTGGTCGAGCACCACGACATCGGCCTGACCCTCGGCGGCGGCGAGGGCCTCGTGGCTGAGCGTGCCGCAGTCGACGCAGAGGATCAGGTCGTGCTCCCGCGCGAGCGCGGCGATGGCCGGGGCGTTGGGGCCATAGCCCTCGTCGATCCGGTCGGGAACGTAGGTGGTCGCCTGCCGTCCGAGCGCGCGCAGCCACCAGACGAGGAGCGCGGCCGAGGTGCCGCCATCGACGTCGTAGTCGGCGAAGATCGCGATCCGCTGCCGCCCCTCGACCGCCGCGATGAGCCGGGCGGCGGCGGTGCCCATGTCGCGCAGCGTCAGCGGATCGGGCAGGAGATCGCGCAGGCGCGGGGCGAGGAAGCCGGCGGCGTCTTCGGGCAGGACGCCGCGCCGCGCCAGGTGCCGGGCCAGGGGCAGGGGCTGGCCGGTCTGGGCGATGGCCTCGGCCAGCCGCTCCTCGGCCGGGTCGAGGCCGATCCAGCGGCGGTTCGTGGCGGATTGGCTGACACCGAGGTACGACATGGGGTCGGTGTCGCGCGGCGGCGCGCGGGGCGCAAGGCCCCGCCTGCCGGCTCAGGTCGGGTTGCGGTAGGTCATGCGGCGGACGGAGCCCGTCTTGGACCGCATCAGGATCGTCTCGGCCGTCAGATGGCCGACCTCGCGCTTGATGCCGGGCAGGATCGAGCCATCGGTGACGCCCGTGGCCGCGAAGATCACGTCGCCGGTCACCATGTCGTCGCGGGTATAGACCCGGTCGAAGTTGGTGATGCCGGCCTTCGTGGCCCGACCCCGCTCGTCGTCGTCGCGGAAGGTGAGGCGGCCGAACATCTGCCCGCCCATGCACTTGAGAGCGGCCGCGGCCAGCACGCCCTCGGGCGCACCGCCCGAGCCCATGTACATGTCGATGCCGGTCTTGGCGGCTTCGGCGCAATGGATGACGCCGGCGACGTCGCCGTCGGTGATGAGGCGGATGGCGCAGCCCGTGGAGCGCAATTCCGCGATCAGCTCCTGGTGGCGCGGGCGTTCCAGCACGCAGACGGTGATGTCATCTGTCGAGCATCCCTTGGCCGCAGCGAGCGCGTTCACCCGCTCCGCCGGGGCCATGTCCATGGTCACGACGCCGGGGCGGAAGCCCGGCCCGATGGCGAGCTTGTCCATGTAGACGTCCGGCGCATGCAGCATGGAGCCCCGCGGCCCCATGGCGATCACCGTAAGCGCGTTCGGCATGTCCTTGGCCGTCAGCGTCGTCCCTTCGAGCGGATCGAGGGCGATGTCGACCTCGGGGCCTTTGCCGGTGCCGACTTCCTCGCCGATGTAGAGCATCGGGGCCTCGTCGCGCTCACCCTCGCCGATGACGACCGTGCCGGCGATGTCGAGCTTGTTGAGCTGATCGCGCATGGCGTTGACCGCGGCCTGGTCGGCGGCCTTCTCGTCGCCGCGCCCGATCAGGCGCGCGGAAGCGAGCGCCGCGGCCTCGGACACGCGGGCGAGGCCGAGGGAGAGCATGCGGTCGTTGAAATCGGTCTTGGTCATCGAGACGTTCCTTGAATGGGTCGCCGCCCTGTTAGCGGGCGGCGGGGGCGGTGACAAACCCGGTAGCGCTCACGGTCAGACCTCCTCGGAGGAGGCCGCCCAGAGGTTGAGCCCTTTCTCGCCAGTCAGAGCATCGATCCGGGCGAGTTCACCGTCCGTGAACTCGAGGTTCGCGGCGGCCCCGGCGCAATCGACCACCTGTTCCGGCTTCGAGGCCCCGATGAGCGCCGTCGTGACGCCCGCCCGCAGAACCCAGGCGATCGCCATCTGCGCGAGCGTCTGGCCGCGGGCGGAGGCGATGGCGTCGAGGCCGCGCAGCGCCTCGATCATCTCGGACGTGATGACGCCGGCGTCGAGCGACTTGTCCTGCGTCGCGCGGCTGCCCTCGGGGATGCCGTCGAGGTATTTCTTGGTCAGAAGGCCCTGCGCCAGCGGCGTGAAGGCGATCGAGCCGATCCCCTCCTCGTCGAGCGTGTCGAGCAGCCCGTCGCGCTCCACCCAGCGGTTGAGCATGTTGTAGCTCGGCTGATGGATGAGGCAGGGGGTGCCCATCTCCCGCAGGATCGCCGCGGCCTCGCGCGTGCGCTGCGTGTTGTAGCTCGAAATGCCGACGTAGAGCGCCCGGCCCGAGCGGACGATATGATCGAGCGCGCCCATCGTCTCCTCGAGCGGCGTGTCGGGGTCGAAGCGGTGCGAGTAGAAGATGTCGACGTAGTCGAGCCCCATGCGCTTGAGCGACTGGTCGCAGGAGGCGACGAGGTACTTGCGGCTCCCCATCTCGCCGTAGGGGCCGGGCCACATGTCGTAGCCCGCCTTGGACGAGATGATGAGCTCGTCGCGGTAGCCGGCGAATTCCTCGCGCAGGATCTGACCGAAGGCCAGTTCGGCGGATCCGGGCTTGGGCCCGTAGTTGTTCGCCAGGTCGAAATGCGTGATGCCGTGGTCGAAGGCGGTGGTGCAGATGTCGCGCTTCACCTGATGGGGCGTGTCGTCGCCGAAGTTGTGCCACAGGCCCAGCGAGACGGCCGGGAGCTTCAGCCCCGAGCGGCCGCAGCGGCGGTAGGGCATCGTCTCGTAGCGGTCGGAGGCGGCGCGGTAGGGGCCGGTGAAGACTTTGGGTTTGCGGGCCATGGAGCCTCCGTCGGGTTGGGGATCAGGGCGTCTGGATCTGCAGCGCGACCGGCTCGCCGTGAACGACCCCCGTCGCCGTCACCTGGTCGAGCGCGCCGGCCATGTCGCTCGGTGCGCAGGGGTGCGTGACGATGAGGACGGGCGCGTCGTCGCCCGCGTGGTCGTACTGACGCATCCGGTCGATGGAGATGCCGGCAAGGCCGAGCGCGGTCGCCACCTTGGCCATCGCGCCCGGCTCGTCGCGCAGGTTCAGCCTGATGTAATGCGCGCAATGCGTCGCCGCGTTGGCCCGGCGGGGTGGGGCAAGCGTGGCGGCGGGCTGGCCGAAGGGCGGGATGCGCAGGCCCCGCGCGATGTCGGCGACGTCGGCCATCACGGCGCTGGCCGTCGGGCCTTCGCCGGCCCCGGCCCCGCGCATCACGATCTGGCCCACGGCGTCGCCCTCGAAGACGACCATGTTGGTCCCGCCTTCGAGTTGCCCGAGCGGGCTCTCGGCCGGCACGAGGGTCGGGCGCATGGACTGCTCGACGCCGGCGGGCGTGCGGCGCGCCTCGCCCAAGAGCTTGATGCGGTAGCCCATGTCGCGCGCGCGGTGGATGTCGTCGATCGAGACGCGCTCGATCCCCTGCAGCTGCACGCCCTCGAAATCGACCTGCGTGCCGAAGGCGATGGCGGCAAGGAGGGCGAGCTTGTGTCCCGCGTCGATGCCGCCCACGTCGAGCGTCGGGTCGGCCTCGAGGTAGCCCAGCGCATCGGCCTCCTTGAAGACCTCCGCATAGGGCAGGCCCGAGGCCTCCATGCGCGTCAGGATGTAGTTGCACGTCCCGTTCATCACCCCCGAGACGCGGGTGATCGCGTTCCCGGCCAGGCCCTCGGTCAGCGCCTTCACGCAGGGGATGCCCCCCGCGACCGCCGCCTCGAAGCGCAGCGGCGCGTCGTTGGCCTCGGCCAGTTCGGCCAGCGCCTGACCGTGCAGCGCGAGCATCGCCTTGTTCGCCGTCACGACCGGCTTGCCCGCGGCGAGCGCGGCTTCGGTCGCGGCCTTCGCCGGGCCGTCGGATCCGCCCATGAGTTCGACGAAGAGATCAACGTCGTTGCGCCGGGCGAGCGCGACCGGGTCGTCCTCCCAGGCATAGGGGGTAAGGTCGATGCCCCGGTCCTTGCCGCGCGACCGGGCCGAGACCGCCGAGACCTCGATGGCCCGTCCGGTGCGCAGGGCGAGCGTCTCGGCCTGTGCCGCCACGATCCGCAGGACGCCGACGCCCACAGTGCCGAGACCGGCGATACCGAGGCGCAGGGGGGCGGGGGCTTTCATGGGCGGGCTCCGAAATGGGATGGGTCGGGGGACGGGTTAGCCCCTGGCGCAGGGGGGTGCAACGGCGTCAGATCTCGACGGCCCGCAGCGCCGCGGCCCGCTCGCGCAGGCGACGGCCCCGCGCCTCGAGGTCGCCGGTCCCCGGAGCGGGGATGCGCGCGCCCGTGAGCCGCCCTGCGCGTCCCTGCAACTCCAGCTGTGCGGCGGCTGCGCGCGAGGGGCGGTTGCCCTCGGCCAGGATCGGGTCGAGCGGGACGAGCACGGGAAACCCCTGCGCCCGCGCCTTGGCCGAGACGGCCGCATCGGCGGGCGGCAGGTTCGGATTGCAGGCGGCCAGGCCACCGAGCAGGAGGAGCGCGCGGATCATGGCGCGACCCTAGGCGGCGGCGCGCGGGGCGACAAGCCGGCACGGCGGTGACGGGAGAGACTTGGAATTGAACGGGTGTTCGGTTTTAAGGAGGCATGGCCCGACCCAGCGGATCAGACGCCGGCGTGACCGGCCCGCGCGTGCGCGCGGCGGCGGAGCGCCTCTTCGCGCGCCACGGCTACGCCGCCGTCTCCATGCGCCAGATCGCGGCGGAGGTCGGGATCGGGGCCGGGGCCCTCTATCACTACACGCCCGACAAGCAGACGCTCCTGCGCGACATGATGCGCGAGCACCTCGAGGCCCTTCTGACGGCCTGGCAGGCGGCGGACCCGGGCGGGGACGCGCTTGCGCGCCTCGATGCCTTCGCGCGCTTTCACATCCGTTTCCACCTCGACCGGCCCGACGCCGTCTTCATCGCCTACATGGAGTTGCGTGCGCTCGAGCCCGCGGCCTTCGCTGAGATCGAGGCGTTGCGCCGCCGCTACGAGGCCGTGCCCGAGGCGATCCTGCGCGCGGGCGCGGCCGCGGAGGTGATGGAGGTCGCGGACGTGAAGCTCGCCGGGATGGCCCTCATCGCCATGCTGACCGGGGTGAACACATGGTACCGCGATGGCGGACGCCTTGACCGGGCGGCGGTCGAGGCGATCTACGCGCGGATGGCGATGGGCATGGTCGGGGCGGCGCGCGCCCCGGCCTGACGGGTCACGCGCGTTCGGCGTATTCCATCGTCTCGGTGTTCACGACGATATCCTCGTCCTGTCCGACGAAGGGTGGCACCATCACGCGCACGCCGTTGTCGAGCACAGCGGGCTTGAAGCTGTTGGCGGCGGTCTGGCCCTTCACGACCGGCTCGGTCTCGACGATCTTGCAGGTTACCTTCTGCGGCAGCTGCGCGTTCAGCGCCTCGTCCTCGTAGTACTCGATCTGCACCATCATCCCGTCCTGCAGGAAGGGGCGGCGATCGCCCAGGATCTCGGCGTCGAGCTCGACCTGATCGTAGGTCGTCGTGTCCATGAAGACGAGGCGGCCGTCGGTCTCGTAGAGGAACTGCTGGTCCTTCTGCTCCAGGCGAACACGCTCGACCTTGTCGGCGCTGCGGAACCTCTCGTTGAGCTTCGAGCCGTTGCGCAGGTTGCGCAGCTCCACCTGGGCGAAGGCCCCACCCTTGCCGGGCTTCACGTGGTCGACCTTCACCGCGCTCCAGAGATGGCCGTCATGCTCCAGCACGTTGCCGGGGCGGATTTCGTTGCCGTTGATCTTGGGCATGGCGTTGGCTCTCGGTTCACAAGTCTGTCGCGCGTCCTTATCGCGCGCCTCGGGGGCAGACAAGCGAGCGCGGCTGCCGCAGATCGGGAGGGAGAGCAAGAGCCGGCCCTGCGGCGAAATGGGGCAAAACCTTGACGAAACCTTGATCTGCGCGCGGCACCCTCCATATGTTGTAGCTAGCTGCGGGTTTGAGCGACCAAATCTGGCAAAGTTGACGTAAAGGTATGCGCGTTTTGCAGGAAGGGTATTCCGAAAACGCATACCCCGAATCACGTTGTCGTGTTAGGTCGACCCATCCGGGGACGTGCAAGAGCAATTGAGTGGAGAGAGCGGAATGACTGATTTCGTCGATGCAACGGCGTTCAACTTCGAGCAGGGGCAGCGCGCGCGCAAGCTCTTTGCCGCAGTGGTGCTCGCCGCGCTGGACGATGCCATCTCCGACGACAAGAAATTCGGCAACGGCCCCGAGCAGATCGCCCGCTGGGCACGGTCGCGCGACGGGCGCGAGGTGCTGTCCTGCGCCGGGATCGACCCGAACGAGCGGGTCGTCGCGGGTCTGATGGAATTCGTGAGCCGGGGCGTACGCACCTCCGTCGCGCTGTCGCGCGAAGAGAGCGAGCGTCGCCAGGCCGCCGAACTGGCCGAGGCTGCCGAAGCCGCCTGATCGTCGGGCCATCGCAGAGAAAGGGCGTCCCTCGGGGCGCTCTTTTCTTTTTTGTCAGTAAGTTATGGGGCGACGTTCAGTCGAAATCCTCGGAGGCGAGCATTTGCCGGATCTCCCGGCGCACCAGCTTGCGCACGTTCCGCGTGATCCGTTCCCCAAGTTCGCCCGCAAGTTCCTGCCGCACGATCTCGGCGATGAGGTCGCGCAGGGCTTCGTCGTCCCCGACCGTGGCCGAGAGATCGGCAACGCCGGCCTCAGTTGCGGGCATGTCCGACACCGGAGCCGCGGGAGCGTCATGTCCCTCGGAGGCTTCGGCGACCTCGAAATCGGTGTCCTCGGCGTAGTCCGATGCCGGGAAGGGGGCTGTGACGTCTTCCGCCGTGGCGGACATGTCCGCTTCGCCGTGCGCCGGCACTTCCTCCGCCTCGACCGGGAGCGGGACGTCCGGGGCAAGATCCCCGCTGTCCCAGACCTCTGCCGGTGCACTCGTATCCCGAAGGTCGGTCGTGATCGCCGCGATCTCTTCGGGCAGGGCGGTCGTGACGTGTTCCGCGTCCCGGCCATCCCGCTCGTCCTGGGCGAGCGACCGGATCATCTGGAACGGATCCTCGGGCTCCGTCACCCGATGGCTGTCGTCGAGAACGAGCGTCGGCCCCTCGGTTTTCGCCGTGTCGGCCGCCTTGGCGGCGGCCGCAGGCCCGGCCTCGTTCGCCACGAGCCGACGGATGGACGACAGAACGTCCTCGATATCATGTGGTTGTGCCATTGCCCGACCCCATCTCTGCCTAGCGTCAAGGCGATCTTGCGCCGCCTTGTTCTCAGCCTAGCACATCTGCCCCCCCGCCCGTCCAGCGGGGAGCGTCGAAAGCGTTAACTTCCGCGCTCAGTTGCGACCGAACCGCTGCAACACGGAATCGAGTCGGTTGCCGCGCTCGGAGCGCGTCTCGATCGGCGTGCGGGGCGCGTTCGACACGGCATTGTAATAGTCCGTCGGATCGTACCGCTCGACCGTCAGGCCGAGGTGGTCCGTCGTCAGCAGCCCGATGGAGGCCAGCACGCTGTAGACGGCGATCTGCGCGTCGGTCTCGGCCTGGAGCTGATCGACGCGGGCCAGCAGCAGCTCCTGCTCGGCGTCGAGCACGTCGAGCGTCGTCCGCGCTCCGAGCTGCGCCTCCTCGCGGAAGCCCTCGAAGGCCAGCTGTGCCGAACGCACCCCCTGGCGCGTAGCCGTGATCTGGGCCCGCGCGACCTCGAGCCCGGCCCAGGCCCGGCCGACGCCCTCCACGATCTCGCGGCTGGTCTGCCCCAGGGCCGAGCGAGAGGCCTGGGCCTGGGCGATGGCACGCCGTTGCAGCGCCGGCAGGCGGCCGCCGGTGTAGATCGGTATGTTGCCGGTGACCCCGAGGGAGAGGGTGTCGTTGTCGGGCCGCGTCCGCTGCGCCGTGCCGCGAAGTTCGACGCTCGGCAGCCGGTCGGCGGCGGCCGCGTCGGCGAGCTGGGTGAGCGACGCGATGTCGTGCTGTCCGGCGGAGATGAGCGGATGGATCTGCAATGCCAGCTGCTGCGCGCGATCGACGGACGGCGGCAGTTCGGGCAGCGAGGGCGGGGCCTGCAGCCCGCCCTGCGGCAGGCGGCCGATCGTGAGGCGGTAGACCTCGGACTGAACGTCGACCTCTCCGCGCGCCGCCGCCAGTGCGGACCGCGCCGCCGCCAGGCGGGACTCGGCCAATGCGACGTCGGTGCGCGTGACCTCGCCCACCTCGAACCGGTCGCGCGCCGCCGTGAGCTGCTGGTTGATGAGGCGCACGTTGCTCTCGCGCACGTCCACCGTTCGCGCCGCCAGCCGCAGGTTCAGATAGGCATTCACGGCGTCGAGGAGGACGCCCTGCTCGAACTGGATCAGGCGATAGCGCGCGGCCAGCACGGCCTCCTTGGCCGCCGACAGCCGCATGTGCCGCTGACCGCCGTCGGCCAGCGTATAGTCGAGGATGAGGGAAAGCGTGCCGGTCGTCGTGGTCGTGCGGGTGCTGAACTGGTCGAAGATCACGGACTTGGTGTAGTTCGCCTGGAAGTTCAGCGTCGGGCGCAGGGCCGCGACGGCGACCGCGACGTCCTCGTCGGTGACCCGCAGCAGCAACTCCTGCTGTTCGAGCGACGGAGAGCTGCGATAGGCGTGGACGAGTGCGTCGCTGAGCGACTCCGCCCAGGCGGGCAGGGCACCGAGCAGCGACAAGGCCCCCGCGGCGACCCCGCCGCGCAGCCACGACCGCCGGCGGCTCACAGCACGAACCCCTCGGCCTTGGCGAACCCCGGCAGCACGGGACCGGTCGCGTTGAAGGCGAACCGCCAGCCCAGGCGCCCCTCGACCCGTTGGCCGACCCTGACCTCGCCGTTCGCGCCGTCGGCGAAGATCGCGGCGATCCGCCCGCCTTCGCCCAGCTGCTCCAGAAGCGCGTCGGGCAGTTTCTCCACCGCGCCTTCGACCACGATCACGTCGAAAGGCGCGGCCTTCGCCGCCCCCTCGGCGAGCGCGCTTTCGAGGACGGCCACCGTGTCGATCCCGGTCTGGGCGAGGTTGGCTTCTGCGTCGCGGGCAAGCTCCGCGTCCTCCTCGACCATGACGACGGAGTCGGCCATATGGGCAAGCACCGCGGTCGAATAGCCGAGCCCGCCGCCGATCACGAGCACCTGGTCCTCACGCTGGATGTCGAGCGCGTCGAGCAGCTTCGCCAGCGTCCGCGCGTCCATCATCTCGCGCCCCGGGGCCAGCGTCACCGGCGCGTCCATATAGGCGACGGAAGCCGCGGCGGCGGGCACGAAGGCCTCGCGCGGGACGTCCAGCATCGCCGCTATGATCGGGAACTTCGTCACATCGGAGGGGCGGACCTGGGTGTCCACCATGATCGTGCGGAGCGTCTCGGGCGCGGTCATTGTCTGAACTCATCGGTTTATTTCTGCCTGGTTTCAGAAAGCACGTCTCGCGCATCGCCGCAACGACGAAGGCCCTCCGGCCGGCCAAGATGCGCTTGCGGCCCCCGAACCGAGGCGCTAGAGCAACCCTCACCACGGCGGCGAGTTGGCGGAGTGGTGACGCAGCGGATTGCAAATCCGTGTACACCGGTTCGATTCCGGTACTCGCCTCCATTTATTTTCAAGCACTTGGCTCACCTCATAGATTGCGCGGAGTGCGCGGTTTACAGGGGCGTTTACAGTTTTGTTCACTGTCCACCCCCTTTTGCTTGTGCCAGCTTGACCAGCACAGCATCCGTTTCGCCCGGTGAAACGCGGGCGTAATGCTCGATGACGTTGGCGGCATGGCGGATGGACCAGCCCATGTGATTGGCAATTTCAGACAGGCTCAGGCCCGCATTGAGCAACCGTGTCGCGGCGGTGCCCCGGCAATCCTGCAAGCGCAGATCGCGGCTCAGGCCCGCTTTGTCCCGCCACTGGCGCAGGCCCTCAGAGGCCCGGTGTTCGGTCAGTTGATTCCCGCTGGCATTGGTCAGGATCAACAGGCGGTCGCGCGGCGTAGTGTCGATCATCTTGGCCAGTTCGGGCGTGATGGGGATATGCGCCAGACGGCCCCGCTTATTCGTGCGGACCCTCAGACGCCGCCCCGCCGGGGTTTGCTCCACCGCGCCGGTGGTCAGCCTAATCAGGTCGCCAGGGCGCAGGCCGGTTTCACACGCAACGCAGAGAATGCGGCGCACCCATTCCGGGGCCTTGGCGTCGATTGCCTCACGATCCGCTGGGGTCCAGACGATCTCCGAACGGTCCACCTCATAGAGCCGGGGCAGTCTGTGGCAGTGATGCTCAGACAGCTTGCCCTCTTCCACCGCCCAATTCAGGACGCGGACGGCATGGGTGCCCGCCATATCGTGTTGCTTGGGCGAGTGCTTCCACTGCGCCCGCCATGCGTTCACCTCGCCCCGTGACCCGCGTTCCTCGAAGATCACCGCCGGGGCGTCGTGGAAATGCTTAGCGAAGCGCAGCGCCCACTTGCGCAGGTCAGCCTTGGACCGCTCGACCTTGGGCATGGCGGCACTGTCCAGAAATTCGTCTACCAGCTTGGGGATCATAAACATGGCCGGGGCTGGACGCTCCACACACTCAGCGAAAGCAATGAAAAAGTCCGGGTCGGTCGGGTTGCGCTTGTCGTCCTCCCAAAACTTGGGGGCACCGCGCCCGCGCCATGCGTAGAAGTGAAACCGGCTCTTGCCGCTGGCCAGCTTGCGCCGGACCCGATGGACACCCTTAGGAAGCTGCATTGCGTTTCGCCTTCCACCTGTCCAGTTCGGTCATGGTCGGATCGTCAGGCCCGCCCTGGCCCCACTGAATCTCGGTGCCATCGGCGCACTTGATTGTGCCCGAGGTGATGCCCTCAGCCTTGAGGCCCTTGGCAATCGCAATCACGTCTTTGGGGAGAGGAACGCTAGGACGCGGCATCAGTCGGTGACCCCCGCAAGGAAACGGCCCACCTCGCCCAGCGTGTGAATGGAGAACCGGCGTTCGGTTTCCATGTCACCGCGCCGCACCGGGTGGCCGTCCGCCTCGATCCGGTCAATCGCATAGTCTGTCAGGTTGCGGCCATCGTAATGGTAGCCCCCGGAAGGGGCGTAGAATTGTTCCTCGAAATACTCTTGGTCGTCGGCGTCGATAACCGAGAATTGGAACCGGGTGATTTCGGCGGGGCTTTCAAAGCTGACAGCGATAGTGAAGTGCTTCACCATCAATTTGGGCGGCTCGGGCTTATCCTCAGGTGGGTCAATGTTGTAGCGGGCGCTACCCATCCAAAGGAAAAGGCCCTCTAACACGTCGATGGCAGAATGGGCCGTGGGGAGGTCGGTGACGGTCGTGATGTTCAGGCGCTGCAATTCCCAAGCGGGCGACAGTGGGTTTTTGCCCGATCCAATTTTGCCTTCCCCAGTGGGTGCCCAGTCAGCAACGCGGTGCCCGTGACCCCGCGACGTGTCCGCCCTGGCGATAAACTCCCCGGCGTCTTTGATCGTGTTCGATCCGCAGATTGCAAAGATCAGCTTGGCCGCGTCGCGGGCCGTCACCTGCGCCGCGCTACGGCCCCGCCCGCCTTTGGTCACTTCCCCAGCCTCACGCAGAACGCGCCACGCAGTTGCCGCAGTGGTTTCATCAACCCCGAGGGTCGCAGCTACTTTCTTCGTGAGTTGGCCGGGTGTGGGCATGATGGGGTCTCGCCTGCTTTCATTGGAAACCTATACCAATGGGGAGAGTCATGCAACCCCATTGGTTCTCGGTTCCGATGAAAAGTCTCAGGCCGATTGGGTCGCCCGGTATGCCTCAATCTCAACCGTGACGCCCTGCATCACGTCATCAATGTCTGCGCCAGTTTGTGTCACCAGCTTCAGGCCAGCCGTCAGCAGGGTCTTTTCGTGGTCGTCAAATTTGCCCAGCAGTTCGGACCACTCGTCCATCTCAGGCGTGATCCGATGCTTTTCGCGGTAGACGGCCAGAGGCCCGCGAACGTGGCCGGAAAAGAACCAATCAAGGTTCAGGCCCTCGCGTCCGCAGAACCCGATTAGTTCATCGGTCAACAGCAGCGCGTCGGGCTCGTCTTTGTCATATGCCAGCGGCGGGGGCGTCAGTTCAAAGTTTGCGCAGAACCATGCCAAGCGCCCCTCAGGCGTGGTCATGTCCGCGTCATTCTCGTTGTAAAACGTGTAGCTGAGGCTGGGTGTTTCAACGTGTGTAGGTTTGGGATTTGTCATTTCGTTTCTCACTGGTTTCGGCTTTCTAAGGTCGTTGCCCGGTGCGTCCGGGTGCCGGGGTGTTAGCAACTTGCCAGTGAGACAAGCGTGACGATTTTCCCGTGAAGGTCTTGTATGACGCCACCACCCCGGCCTACGTTGGTCGGGTGAGTGATCGCCGCCAAGCGTTCACTAGTTCTGCCGTTCCACGCGCCAACGTGGAAACCTTGCCAAAGGTTGTGCGGTATATCACTGGTCCGGGTTGCTACGCCCACGGAGACGATGCCCTAAAAGCCTATGCGATGGAAGCCCCCTTACGGGGATGTCATCTCTTGACCTCGATATGCTTCACGTATTGCAGACCGCACTGCCCGGTAAGCCAAGTTGTTGATCGTGACGGGTGGCGGCATCTTCACGACGCGCCCTTTTGGGGTTGATCTCAGTTCACAGCTGTAGACGCGCACCGGTCCAACTTGGCATGTGAACCGGGCCAGAATGCGCGCACCGTCGTCCGCGTCCTCATCTGTCTTGATGATTTCAAGAATCGCTACCGGGACTGTCATTCCTCCCAATCCACCAGCTTAAGCGCCATGTCCGGATCAACGCCCGCTTCTTTCGCCGCCGCCAATGCCGCGACCACTGCCGTCATCGCCCTTGCCCGTCCACCAGCATCGAAGGCTTGCAGGGGGCGCATCACGTCCATCGTCACCGTCTGGCCCAGCTTGTCGGATGCCTCCTGCGCCATCAGCTCCACGACAGGTTGCAATGCCCATTGCGCCAGGTGTCGCTGCGCCTCCCGCACCATCGGTCCCGTGGTCGCGGGATTCGCCAGACCGGGCAGAACGCCGAACGCCATGCAGATCCCAGCTTGCGCCGATGCCAGAGTCTCCCGCGTCATGGCCTTGGACAGATCGGGCGTCAGGTCGTGAGGCTTCCAATCCTGCACTGGCGACGGCCCACCAGCGGCGGTAACGTTCACCGACTCACGCACCAGAACCTTCCCGCGCATCGCACGGAACCCCCGTGCAATCGTCGTAAGGTCCGTCTCAGGAGCCTCAGGAAATGGTAGGACCGCCGACCCCAGAGGGGCCGTGTCAAAGACTTCCGACAGCGCGGTTTCGACCGCATTCAACAGCCCGGCCGTCAGGGATGCACGACGCAGAGGCGCGGTTCCAAGCCAGGGTGCAGCAGGGTCAGCACCGATCCTGACGTGAAGGACTTCCCCGGCAAGTGCCGTGCGGGTCCGTCCTCCGCCCGCCTCAGACACCGATAGGCGATAGGCAGTCGGGCGGCCGTCGCGGGTGCGCACGTCCCAGTCGGTGGCCGGCGTCAGGCGTTCGTCGCCGATCAGGAATAGCGCTTCACCTCGCAGTGCCAGTGACCGGCCTGCCATCGCAAGCGATACGCGATCCAGAACGTCGGTTCCGGTCACGTCCGCCATGCCGATCCCACCTTCCCAGAGGCTAACGCAGGATTGTGCGGTCGCCGTCAGCTCGGCAATGCCCGTGCGCCCAGACAGGTAGGACTCCCGCGCCGCCATGATCTCGGCGGTGAAGCCGGCCCCAGAGGACCGGGTTTCGATATTCGGGTCTTCCGCCCGTCTCTTGAATGGCCACATGGTTAGGCCCTCCTGTAGGGGCGCAGCAGGTCAGCAGCGCCAGACCACGCCAAGGCGCGGGCGAGCCACGCCGGGTTTCGTTCGATGGACTCTGACAGATCGCCGCCAATCTGGCCGGTGTGTGACGATGCGCCCGGCCGTCCGGTCAGCATGTTCGACGTCTGCCCGTCCGCCGAATACTCGGCCAACCGGCGATATGCTTCCTGAACGGCGGCGGGCACTTCGCCGGCCCCGACCGTCGCGGTAATCCGATAAGGACCGTGATCGGGTAGGATGTAACCGCCGAGGGGCGAGGCCGACAACGCCACAGGAACGAACGCGCCGCCCCGCCAGACCTCCGCTGCCGCCTCGATCACCGGTGCCAGCGGTGGCGTCCAATCGCCATCGCCCTCAACCGTCCAGACGACTTCGCGGGGTGTCCAGCGATACGCGACCCATTGTTCGATCCGGGACCAGACTGCGCCAGGGTCAAGCGCATCCGCTTTAGGTGAGAGGCCGTCCGCCTTGGGGGGATACCCTGCCACCCCAACCGTCTCGACCTGTTTCAGCATTACCGCCATGTGTAGGCCCTCCCTTGGTGGCGCAGCGGCACCCCGAACGCCGGGGGCGTATCCCAGGACCGTGCTTCGATTTGGGTCTCGTCATAGGCCGGACGGGTCACAACACTCAGTTCGTAGAGCAGCGCGGCCATCACCGTGCGGATCACCGCGTTATGTGCCCCGTTCTCCGGGTCGTGGCCTTCGTCCTCGACCTTCTCGGCCTCCGCGACCGCGCGCTTCGGCGGGATGCGAAACCCCGGCGATATGCCCACGATCAACCCGGCAGACATCGCGGCGAGGAAGTCGCGAACATAGGAGACGTCTTGCATTTCTGGGGTGATCGTTGCCTCGAACGTCAGCGCGTCGTCGGTGTCCTCGATCTTGAGAGTTCCCGCCTTCCTCGATGCCAAGGGGCGGTCATAGGAATGGCCGACCAGCAGGTGAATGTCCTCCTCTGGCCGGTCAACGCGATACGCGAACGCGCGCGGCGCGATGACTTCCTTGCGGGGGCGACCGGATCGCCCCCCATCGGACAGGACTGCCCGTTTTCCATAGGGGAAGCGGCCCGCCAGTGCCATCGCGCCGGATGCCCGCTTGCGCAGCTCAAGGCCGCCGTCGTGACCGCCCCAGAGCATCAGCGCAGACCCGTCAGGATTTCGAGTTGAACGCCGCGCGCGACGGTCACGTCCATCGTGGTCAGCGCCGTGATCCGCAACTGCCCCGACTTGGCATCGGAATACGGATCGCGGATCAGGTCCACCGCGCCCCACATCCCGCAGAAGATCGGGGAAACACCATCGGTCGAAGTCGTCAGCAGCGCTAGAGATTCCAGAGGATCACCAACCGGGGCCGACAAGCCGTTCGTCGTCAGGACGGTGTTCCCCATCTTGGCAACCAGCCGGTCCCACTCCGACACTGCCGTGCCCGTCAGCAAGGTGTCGTCCATGCTGTCGAAGACCTCAGGCCGGAGCATCAGGTTCACGCCTGACAGCCCGTCCGCCGCATTTGCCGACATGAAACGCACAGCAGCCGCGCGGAACGCCGCATAGGTCGCCGCCGCGTCGATTGGGGTTTCCGTGATGCCGTAGGTGCTAGCACCGGGGATGACGCCCAGCGGCTCGCCGCCCGACCCGGACCCCAAGAAAATCGCTCGACCTGTCTCTTGCTGGATCGCCGCCGACATGTCGCGCCGGATCGCTTGTTCCAGACCGGCCCCGGCCTGTTTCAGCGCCTTGCGCGTGACCTTCATCTGGACGCCCAGGGTTTGATCCGGCTTCATCGGACGGTCGGTCGTCGTAAACGCCTGAGGCCCCGGCACGTCGCCGGTCTCAGACCCGGCCCACCCCGGCACAGCACCACCCGTCGCGACGGGGTATTCGACCTCACCGACGCCCACGTTGATCATCCGGCACCCCATGCGGGTTGCGGCCGATTTGGAGAAGATGCGGTCGATGATCGGCGCAGTTCGGATCGGGTCTGGCACACCGCCCGCCAATGTCTCACCCGCGCGGGTTTCCAGCGCGTCCAACGGAACCGGAATGCCCTGGTATCCACCGGCATGGCGCAGCTCTTGCACCATCTCGGCAGTTGCGCCGTCCAGCGCCCGGCCTTCGTCCAGCGCCAGTGCAACCTGACGCATCTCGAATTGCGCCGCCATTTCAGCCCATTCGGTGCTGGAACGGGTTTCCAGTTCTTCACCGGCTTCTCGGCGCTCGTCGTCCTCGGACACCAGCGCGGCCCGGAACCGGGTTTCGTTGTTCCGGTATTCCTTGTCGAGAGCGTCCATCGAGCGCACCTCGTCGTCGGTCGGCTCGGGCTTGTTTGCCAGTTCCGCAAGGGATTGCCGGATTTCCGACTGACGCCGGGTGATTTTCATTGATTCGAGCATGGTATTTCCTTTCATGCTTCGGGGTTACGGTGCGTCTCGCGCACCAGCGTTTTCCACGCCTCGCGGGCGGGGTTCGGTTTCCCCAGGCCCACCTCGATCCGCGTCTTGCGCGAATGGCAGGGGCCACAGAGGCATTGGAGATTGGACAGGTCGAACGCCAATTCGGGGTGCGTCTTGACGGGCAAAATGTGATCCACTTCCAGCCGCCGCCGTTCGGGGCACCGAACGCAACACCAGCCGTCCCGGCGCAGGGCTTCCTGCCGCAGAGCCTTCCAGCGTTTGGTGCGGGTGACGCGGGCGGAGTGCCGCTTGTATTCCTTCATCAGCCCCATGCGACACGCCCCGCAGCCTTTGCCGGTGCGCGGGTCATCCGAACGCCTTGAGCGACGGCCACGACAGTCGCGGCAACAGGGTCGATCCGCCCGGTGGAGCGGCCTGCCGCCAGCTTGTGATTGCCCGCCGGGTCCACCAGCGTGATCGCATCGCCAAACGCGGAGCGCAGCAGCAGCGAAGGAGTTGTCTTCACCTGCCCCTCGAAAACCGCGCGGCGCAGACGTTCGCAGTCCTCCGACCCATCTTTCCATCCGAACCCGCGCCAGATGAACGGGACCCGGTCCAGCCCCGCGTCCCGCAGGGCTTCGACAAACTCCGCGTGACGGAAACGGTCGCCCACGATTGCCGCCGGTGCTTGCCCTTCCAGACACTCCACCACGCTCGCCAAGAACCGACCGACCGGCACCGTTGTGTCGCCCATCGTTACCAGCTCGCCCCGGTCGCGCATTTCGACATAGCGCGCCGATACGCCGTCAGATTGCCCACGATCCGCAAGGTTTGGGGCGCAGGGAAACGCGCCAAGACATTCAAGCCGCCCCGTCTCGGGCCAGTAGAGCGCCGCCGCAGACATAGACCGTGACCCGCCCAGATCGACGCCCAGGACGACAGGACCGGAACGCGGGGGCAGATCGACCGGCGACACCTCACAGGCCAGCCATTCGTCCACCGTCAGCAGAACCGACCGATCATCCGCCGCGACCCGCTCATTCCGATTGAGGTTGCGGAACGACGACAGGGCAGAGCCGCCCCGCGCAATTGCCCGTCGCGCCTGCGCCACCAGCCATTCCGCAGACGGCCCAATGCCCTCGGACGCGCCGGGATTCGCCACCAGCAAGCTTTCCAGATCGTCGGGGGGCAGGGCCGCGTGGGGCCGATGTTCTTGGACGTAGCAACCGGGGGGCGGTTCATCCAACCACCGACTGAACGTGTTGGTATCATCCGGGGCGGACGTGCTGATAATCAGCGCCCGGCCGTCGCGTTTACCCAGACCGGAGAGGATGGCGTTTTCCAGAGCGTCGCCCTTGTCGCGTTCCCACGCCGCCCGTTCGTCCAGGATTGCCAGCGTCGGCGCGCCGCCCAGGATCGACTTGCCGTCCGCCGCGATGACCCGCGCCAAACCGCCACCGGCCTCGCCTGTCTCGACTTCCAGCTTGGACCCGCGCCGGATCGTGAATTGCTCGCGCAGTTCTTCGTCCAGCCCTTCGATGAACCCGACAAGAAACCCGAACGCGGTTTTGGCTTGGTCCCGGTTGCGGGCCGCAAAGATGATCTCGCGCTTCGGCTGGGGGGCGATTTCGCCCATCAAGTGCCCCAGGGCGATGCCAGCCGACAGCGCCGTCTTGGCATTGCCGCGACCGATGGACAGCACCCCGGCCTCGATACCTTTGCCGAACGCGCCCCGCACAAAGTCTTTCTGGTAGGTCGCCAGCTTCACCCGCTTTCCGGCCAGCCGCCCCTCAGGGACCACCAGTCGGGGC
Source organism: Jannaschia marina (assembly GCF_013404595.1). GTDB lineage: Bacteria > Pseudomonadota > Alphaproteobacteria > Rhodobacterales > Rhodobacteraceae > Jannaschia > Jannaschia marina. The sequence continues at coordinate 33,359 of NZ_JABVAX010000004.1, forward strand.
AGGAAGCGCAGAGCCGCCGCAGCCTCTTTCGATGCCCTAGCCATCAGCTACCCTCCCCAGATTTTTTTGGGAGAGAGAAAGGAAGACCCCGCCCCGCGACGCACCCCCCTCCCAGAAATAGGGGCATTGGGACCAGATCAGCGGCGACCCTCGCCAGCGGGACAACCGGGACACCTCCTAGAGGTGTGTCCCGTCCGTCCCGGCAATACTGGCCCGGACATGTCCCGGACTGTCCCCAGTTGTCACGTTTGTCCCGGTGCTCAGTCATCATCCTGCACCCTCCAAACGTGGTCGCCCCACTCACGCACCTCGTCCAATTCCATGAGCTTCTTCTTATTGCGAATGAACGCCTTGCGGGCCGCACTCTCACTGTCGCCCTTCGTCAGCCCGTGGACGCCACATGCCTCGCGCCAGTGATCCACATGGACCACCTTCCGATTGCTCGGGTATGTGTTGCCGATCTTCGCTTCGCCATGATCGCGCAGGGCATCATGAAGCGCCTGCATGGCGATCTCATTCGTGCCGGATAGCGGCTTGCGCTTTGCCTTGGGCGGCTCCGCCACCTCGACCACTGCGGATGTGACGGCCTCGCCATCCTCATCCATTCCAAGCATCACAGACCGCAGGCTGAAATGCAGCGTGTCAGCAATCGCCATGTCACGCTGTTTCTTGCAGATAATCTCCCCCTCAGAGGACACATGGATTTCGGTATCCACCGCCGCCCTGAGGGCTGAGGAACCCCGTGCGCCCCGGTCCTCATCCTTGCCAGTGTGGTGGACCACCAGCACATGCGCGCCCGTGGCCTCGCGGATCAGATCGCAATTCTTGACGAATGCAGCCGCATCCTTGGCCGTATTCTCATCCCCGCCGCCCATAGACCGGGCCAGCGTGTCCACCACCACCAGCGCCGGGTCAGCATCGGGCATGATCTCGCACACCGCCACCGCGTCCCCCTGGCCGTGCAGGTCCAGCCCCACGGGCAACAGGGTGAATGGCGCACCGGCCATATCGGGGCGCTCACGCTTGAAGGCGGCAAGGCGGTTTTTGACACCCGCCCCACCCTCAGCCGCGATGTAGAGGACCGGCCCGCCGTTGACCTTGCACCCGCGCCACGGCTTTCCCGCTGCGATGTGCATGGCGATGTCCAAGGCCACGAATGTCTTGCCCGCGTTGGACGGGCCGTAGAGCATGGACAGGCCGCGTTTCGTCAGCCAGCCCTTGACCATGTGATTGAGGCGCAGGACCGGCTGAATATCAGTCAGCCGGATCAAGCGGCCCTCGATTTCGTTTGTGCGCGACCGGCGGCGCTCATCCAGATTGATAATCGTCATGCCGCCCACCTCCGCGCGATGTCAGAGAGGTCAGCCCCGTTCTGGCGGGCCAGCGCCGGGATGGTCGCCCAGGATACGCCGCTGCGCTTGAAGCTGCGCCACTTGGCGGCAACCTCGCCCTGTTTGTAGGTCTTGCCCGCCGCGCTCCACCGATCCGCAAGCGCCAGCCCTTCCTCAGAGCCGCCGTAGCGGTCGTGCAGGGCCATCAGGACAGACACCCATTCCTGATAGGACAGGTCCGGCGAAATGTGCCCCAGCAGTTCCTCCACCTCGCCCGTGGGGGTCAGGCGGTCAAAGGTCCGCTGGGGCGAAGGCGGCGTGTGCAGCAGCATCGCCCGCAAGCCCATCGGGACAGAGGGCAAGACTTCGGGGACGCTGCCGACATAGAAGCCGCCCGCAACCTGAGAGCCGGGGGCGACCACGTAGCCGCCTTCCCCGCGCGTGTCGATCTTGGGGCCGATCTTGGACGTGCTGTTGCGCGCCCCGTCGAAGTGCTGGCAGTAGATGTGCCGCCCACCTGAGGGCGTGGCGACAAAGGCGTGGTCATACAGGTCCGCATAGCGCGGCATGGCCAGCACGCTATCGCGCCCGATCCGCTCGCCCGTGTCCTTGTCCACGTCCAGGTCGATCACGAACAGGCCGTTGCGCGCTCCGGTCGGGATGCCCCATGCCCGGACGCCTTGCGCCTGCCACTCTGAGATGGTCGCAGGATCACGGGTCGCGGCCTTCTGCCAGCCCTTGATGAGAGGGGCCTTGTCAGGCCCCACCGGGAAGATGTTGAAGGGGATGCAGATCATACCAGCGCCCCCCAGTGCCGTTGCAGAATTGGGTAGAGCGTGGTAACACTCGCAGAAGAATTGACGCCTTCCACAACGTCTTTTTCAGCGCCGCTTGGGATGCCAGTCCCGGCGGCGTTTTCGTTTACATCGGTCCCGTAAGTGTTTGATTGTTCGTCGTGAACAAACAGGGGGCGTTTACGATTTTCGCCCGTGGTTTCAGTGTGCTGCGAGGGATTGCAAATCCGTGTACACCGGTTCGATTCCGGTACTCGCCTCCAATCATTCTTCTTGACCAAAATCCGTCAATGTTTTCAATATAGCCCATGTTTTACAGGGGCTTGCGACCACCGTTGTGAGTCGCACTGTGCTACAAATTGTGAGTCAGAGTGTGAGTCATGACTGTCAAATACTTAGCTAAGCGCGGGAATACCTACCAATTCGCCAGACGTGTGCCTAACGACATTCGCGCAACCCTAAACATCAATCACTGGCGATGGTCGCTCAAGACGGACAGTAGAACCGAAGCTGAAATCGTTTGTCGAAGACACGCGGTGGAAACGGATCAGATCATTGATCAGGTCCGGAACGGAACCTATCGACAATTCACAGACGAGGAAATCGACAACCTTGCGGTGCAGTGGGGTCTGGAATTTCAGTTGGTCAATAGCGACAACATCGCGACAACTGTCTTCCCGAACGCTTTTCAGCCTTTAGAGCCCATGGGTGAAGAAGAAAAGAATCCGGTCTTCGCCTCACGCGATGCCTTGCAATCCGCAGTTGAGCGTTGGCTTCAAGAGCATAACAAAGCTCCCAACAAAGGAACTGCCGATTGGGATAAACTAATTGACGCATGCCTTGACGAATATCTTGTTGGCAACCCGGAAATTTCTGACGAGTGGTTAGCGATCCTAGCCGAACGCGGCCTCGACTTTTCCGGCAACTATCTTCCAGTAGTAGAGCGTCCAAGAAGGGTTGATCAGCGCAGCAAGCTCTCATCTGTTTTCGGTGACTTCAAAGCGGGGGACCACGACCTCGATACAGGAACGATCAGCGAGTATCAGTTGTCAGTGGATCGCTTCATCTCGGTTTTTGGTGATCTGGACATCAACGACATAACCAGAGAGAGAGTAAAGGAGTATCGAGATTTGCTACGAAACTTGCCCGCACGACCACCAAACGAGATTAGGCGTCTTCCAATCGAACAGCAGGTTCAATGGGCGGAGGGGAAGGAAACGAAACGCATTGGCCAGAACGCTATTAATAAGAATTTTCTCGGTGTTAAGGCTGCTCTTAACCACGCGGACAAAGAGACTAGCATTCTTTCTGATCCTCATTGGCGGAACCCATTTGATGGATTTTCGAAGAGACCAAAGAAGGCAGACAATCCAAGACGACGGTTCACCGATGATCAGATCAAAATTGTATTCTCAAGCGACATAAAGGCTCCAACGACAGTTGCTAAGTTCTGGATTCCGATTGTTCTTTTCTACACGGGTGCCCGCCTGACGGAGATAAGCCAACTGCACGTCTCCGACGTAATTCTTGACCCAATTCCCCATTTGCACCTAGAGAATCTCGATGATGAGGACCCTATCGCTGCAAAGAAGCTGAAAACGGAATCCTCTCACCGAACCGTTCCCCTGCATCAAGACCTCATAGAGGTTGGCTTCCTAGAATACGTCGCTTCGGTGCGTAAGTCGGGTCATAAACACCTGTTCCCTGAACTTCCCCACCACAAACGTGAAGGGGTTGGTGACCTCGTGTCGCGAGATTTTATCAATCGTTTTCGTGCTCTGGGACGGTCTCGTCCGGAAAGTGGATTAAACACGAAATCGTTAGTCACGCATAGCTTGAGGCATACGTTCCGGGTCGCGGCACTAAGTGCTGGAGATCAGAAGTTCGTAGAGATCATTATGGGACATTATGTGTCAGGAGTATCAATTCAGGTGTATGGCAGCGAAGCATACATCATGCCGGAGCTCCTTGCGGGCAAAGTATTACGTAAAATGGAGCTTCCGCCAGTCGATAAAGACTTTTTGCATAGCGAAGCTCGAAGGTGGATTGCGCTATAGTGCTGAGCGGAGCGTGATCAACCAAACCTCACCCTCTGGTCAGTCACTGTGTTTCTTTGTTCTAAAAGAACTGTATGGTTTTCAATGCCGTCGCTGTGCACTGTCATATACAGCTTTCAGCACCGCATCCCTTACCATTGACCAGGCTTCGGCGTTGCCGAGCAGTTTAGCCAAAACCTCAGGATTCCTTTCATTCCTGGCGAACGCTTTTTCCATGACCGCATCTGCATTTGCCATGGTGAAGTTTTCGTAGCTGTTGGTTCGTGCCTGAGCGACGACGGATGCATCAGCCATCATATCTGCGGCCCACTGATCAACGGCGAGTTTATCTGCGTCAGTGAAGTCGAAGTTGAAGCGTTCATTCACTTGACCCAGGATTTCTGACAAATGCGCGACATCTGGATCACCTGCGGCGCTGGTCCCGACACTTGTGGTCCCGGACAATGGCACCGCTTCACCCTGAGCAAGTGAAGCATCTCCCTCGCTGATTTTTTTTAGGCGATAGTATTCCAGTCCAACGTCACCATCGATGGCCAACGTGCCACCGCCTTCACGTTTCGGCAGACGAGCCCGTAGGAGACGACCGAATGTGTAGAGCTTCTCCAGGTCGATATCTTCGATCCGCACCATCTGTGTGATGGCCGCATAGAGCCTCAGGAACTGCGTCAGGGTCTTCCTGAAAGTCTCTTGCTCATCTTCATCGAGCTTGTCACTGAAACGCCCCACTGCGGGGTCTGTGGCCGCGTAGAGCTTGCCCTGGTCCTGTGGCTTACGTTTTGGATCATAGAAGGCAGCGGCGAACGTATCGACTTCCTGTGCCCAGAACACTTGGGTGGCAACCAGATCAGAATGCAGCCGATAGATCATGTTGGGATCGGTCGGTTCGTCGATCTCTGCTGTTTCGAAGTATGGCTTGAATGCCTCTTTGATCTCATCGGCCTCATTCACGAAGTCGAGGACGAAGGTATCATCCTTGCCGGATGTTGTGCGGTTAAGGCGTGACAGTGTTTGCACCGCCGCTAAATCCTGCAATCTCTTGTCCACATACATCGTATGCAACAGCGGCTGATCGAAGCCTGTCTGGTATTTCTCGGCTACGATTAGGAAGTGCTGATCGTCCTTACCGAACTTCTCTGGCAATTCAGTCTCCTTGAAGCCATTCATGCCAGGTTCAGTATATTCTTCGCCAGTAATTTCGGGATCAGGCACCGATCCTGAGAAGGCGACCAACACACCAAGGTCATACCCTTTGCCTTCGATGTATTTCTTGAACGCCTGATGGTAGCGAACGGCGTGAAGTCGGCTCGATGTCACGACCATCGCCTTGGCCTTGCCGCCCAGTCTATGCCGCACATGCGTGCGGTAGTGCTCAACCATGACCTCAGTCTTTTGTGCGAGGTTGTGCGGGTGCAGCGACATGAACCGTGCGATGGCCTTCTGGGCTTTCTTCTTCTCCAGTTCTGGGTCGTCTTCGATAGTCTTTTCAAGACGATAGAAAGCCTTGTAGGTCGTGTATCCCTTCAAGACATCATGAATGAAACCTTCTTCGATGGCCTGTCGCATCGAATAGATGTGGAACGGCGTGGGTTCGTTCGACCCAGCTAGGAAATGACCGAATGTCTCGACAGTCCGCTTTTTTGGTGTTGCCGTGAAGGCGAAGAAGCTCAGGTTCGGTTGCTTTCCTTTTTGGCGGATCGCGTTGACGATCAACGGGTCCACATCGCCATCCGCAACTTGCACGGCTTCCTTGCCTTCAGAACCCAGCACCTTGCGCACATCCTCGGCTGCGGTGCCGTGTTGGCTGCCATGGGCCTCGTCCACGATCACCGCAAAGCGTTTGCCGGACTGATCCAGAACATCATGGGCGTCACTGCCATACACGGCAGAAAAGCTCTGAAGGGTGCAAACGATGATTTGCTTACCTTCGTTGAGAGCTTTGGCAAGCTGCGGCGACTTGGAGCCCTTGGACGGATCAATCCGTTCCACCAGGCCCGACTTGTGGTCGATCCCGAAGACCGTCTCCTGCAACTGGGCGTCCAGCACACGGCGGTCGGTGATGACAATCACACTGTCGAACACCCGCTTGTCCTGATCGTCGTGCAGGCCCGCCAGGCGGTGCGACAGCCACGCGATGGAGTTCGACTTACCCGACCCTGCCGAATGCTGGATGAGGTAGTTCTGGCCCGCTCCCTGCGTCCGTGCGTCGGCAATCAGCGCCGTCACCGCATCAAGCTGGTGGTAACGGGGGAAGATCATCGTCTCTTTGATCTTCAACTTGCCCTTGGCGTCCTTCTCCTCCTTCCGGTCGAGGAACATAAACCGTTGGATGATGTCGAGCCACCGATCCTTGGTCCAGACATCCTCCCACAGATAGGCCGTGCGGTGACCGGAGGGGTGATCAAGGTTGCCTGCCCCACCATCGCGACCACGGTTGAAGGGCAGAAAGTAGGTGGCTTTTCCCGCCAGCTTGGTGGCCATGTAGACCTCGGACCCATCGACGGCGAAATGGACCAGGGCACCGGACTTGAAGGCCAGCACCGCATCTTTCGGGGATCGGTCGAACTTGTATTGCTTCACCGCGTTCTCAACGGTCTGCCCAGTGAAACTGTTCTTCAACTCTGCTGTGGCGACAGGGATACCGTTCAGCGACAGCACTACGTCGAGACGGTCGGCAGGTTTAGTCGTAGAGTGGTGCACCTCATCCGTCACTTCGAGGATGTTGGCAGCATAGCGGGCGGCTGTGTCGGGGTTCAGGCCCGTGTTGGGTCGGAAATAGGCCAGCTTCACTTGGCCCACGGTGATATCGCGGAAACCCTGGCGGAGCAGGTGCAGCGTCCCGTCCTTGGCCTTCGTCTCCATGATCCGTTCAAGGACACGGGCCTCGACCTTGGGGCCATAGGCACGTTGCAAGGCGTCCCAGGTATCAGGCTGGGTGGTCTGGATGAACCGGAAGATCGACGGCGGGAAGAGACCGCGCTCGGCGTCGAAGGTGGTGCGGTCGCCTTCGCTGTAGCCACCCCGAGCGCAGAGGTTGGCCTTGATGATGTCCTGGAAGGTGCGTTCGGTGTGGATGTTCATGCCGCGTCCTCCGGCTGTGTGTCGGGTGTCATCTCGGCGATGGAGATTTGGCCTGTGACGGCGGCGGAGATCAGGGCGGAGCGGCGTTCTTTGAGTTGTGCAACCAATGCTCGACTATTTTGAACAAGCCCGTCGATCTTGCCCAATTCTTTATCCAGATACCTTGCGATCTTGGCCTGATGCGACGGTGTAGGTTTGGGGAGTCGGATGGTCCTTACATGACCAAAGTTGAAGTCTTGTCCGTCTCTCAGGAAGTTGACCGATGATCTCAATGCTTGAATGAACTGGTCCGATTTCAGCAGATAGCCGAAGTATTCAACGTCAGCATCTGATGCCCGTTTCAGAACTGTGTATGAAGACCGAACACTGCCGTTGGATCGAGCCCGTTCCAGGCCACCATCCGCGCTTCTCATACTGATAACAAAATCGTCAATCTCAACGTGCTTTCTCTTCTCTAGATGTGAGAACGCCTTGGTGACACTTCGGCCTTCAAGTTCTTCGAACTGGTCTAGCGGGATCACGCCATACTTCTGCGTGGCTGACAGCATCACGTCCCCAGGTAGGGCACGTTGTTTGCTTTCAGTGAACATCCATGTGAATGGAACTACCTGCCAGTCCGCAGGAACCTCGCCGAGCCAATCGATGCCGCTGTCTTTCATCGGGGCGTCTGGGTTGAGGCCCTTGGTGACGGCGTGGGAGATGACGGCCTGACGCTTCTCGGTCAAAAGCGCGATGAGCCGCACCAGCCGCTCCACCAAAGCATCAATCCGACCCGTCTCCTGGTCCAGATAGGCCGCGATGATCTGCTGATCGTGCAACGGCACCATCGGGAAAGGGGTTTCTTGGAACTTCTCCCACGTAAAGTGCGCCAACGTAGATTTTGAACATACCAACTCAAAGTAACCGCTGCTTTTCAGATGCTCCAACCACCAACGGGCAAACAGAATGGTGCCCATGTTTGTTGACCGGACTCGGTGAAGCGAGTTCTGAAACCCCACGTCAGTGCTCGTAGGGAGGTTTGGGACGAACCCGCATCTCCCTACGTCGCCGCCTTCAAGGACGAGAAGGTCGTTTGGTGCCAGAAGGAACTTTGCTCTTTCCGTCGGCGAGAACCACATCTCGTTAACGTCCTCTAGGGAGACCCCTGACTTAGTTACGTTAGCTGCACGGAGATAGGAGAGTTTGACGTCTTGGTCGGACCTCATCTCAGGTTGCAGCATCTTGCCAAGCACGATGTCGAGGTGACGCTTGCACTTCGACGAAGGATACGACCCTGTTAGGTTCACGATAGCACCTCGCCCAGAAGCGCCTGAATCTCCCGACCCAGCACCTGCAAATCTGCGTCGATCTTTTCCAGAGGTCGAGGCGGTTCATACCGATAGAAGTGGCGGTTGAACGGGATTTCGTAGCCGACCTTGGTCTTTGAGTGATCGATCCAGGCGTCCGGCACGTGGGGCAGCACTTCACGTTCGAAGTAGTCCGAGATGTTCTCCTTCAACGGCACGTTCTCGTTGTCCCGCAGATCGGCATCTGGCTCTGCGTTGCCCTTCCGGTCGCGGCAGATGTCGGCTTCTGGGTCCCGCTCACTCAGGCCCATTAGAACAGCCTTGAACGTGGCGGCGGGCAGACTGACCCCTGTGGCCTTGAAGGCGGCCTTCAGGTGGGCTGAGAACGCCTCTCTGTTGGTCCAGACCGCATCACCCTCCATCCCCCGCAAGGTGGACAGGATATCAGCCTGGAGGCGCTCTCCGTCCGCGATCTCCTGCTCCTTCGCTGCGCCCTTTTTCTTGGACGTGGCGAGGTTCTGGAATGGCTTGGTAGCTTCGACCTGAGCGATACGATCAGGGGAAACAGCGAAGTTGAGCCGCAGGGGGCGCTCTACGGTGATCCGGTGGTAGCCGAAGTCTGTGTTGTCAAAGGTCTTCGAGATATCGTCATCGCTGTAGCCATCCATCTGGAACTCGCCGAACAGGCGGGCAATGCGGTGGATGTCCGCCTCGGCGATCTCTTTGCGCTTCTCCCCGAGGGACCGACGCATCTTGGTCCACATCGCCGAACCGTCAATCAGTTGAACCTTGCCCTTGCGGCGGGCGGGTTTCCGGTTGGTGACGATCCAGACATAGGTCGAGATACCTGTGTTGTAGAACAGGTTGTCCGGCATCGCGACGATGGCTTCCAACCAGTCCTGCTCGATCACCCACCGCCGGATTTCAGACTCGCCAGACCCTGCACCCCCTGTGAACAGCGGAGACCCATTGAGCACAATGGCCAGCTTCGATGGCGCATCATCGTGGAACTTGTCGATCATGTGCTGGAGGAACAGAAGCGACCCGTCGCTGACCCTGGGCAGCCCTGCCCCGAAGCGACCAGAGAAGCCGCGATCTGCTTCTTCACGAATGGACTTCTCAACCTTCTTCCACTCTACACCGAATGGCGGATTGGACAGCATGTAGTCGAAGGTGCGACCTGCATGTGCATCCGTGGTGAAGGTGTTGCCCTGCGCGATGTTCTCAGCCCGCTGCCCTTTAATCAGCATGTCGGATTTGCACGTCGCGTAGGACTCACCGTTGAGTTCCTGACCAAAGACGATGAGTTTCGCGTCTGGGGCCATGTCGCGCAGATAGTCCTCGGCGACCGACAGCATACCTCCGGTGCCGCAGGCCGGATCGTATAGTGTCTTGATGACCCCAGGTTGGGTCAGGGCATCCCCATCTTCGGTGAACAGCAGGTCCACCATCAGGCGAATGACCTCGCGGGGTGTGAAGTGTTCACCTGCCGTCTCGTTCGACTGTTCAGAGAACCGCCGGATCAGTTCCTCGAACACGTAGCCCATCTGCATGTTGCTGACGCGATCAGGCGATAGATCGATGTTGGCGAACCGTTCCACAACGCGGAACAAAAGGTCAGCATCTTCCAGGCGTTGCACCTGGTCGAAGAATTTGAAGTGGACACCGACTGTTTCACGAATGTCGGATGAGAATGCGTTCACGTATGCCTTTAGGTTGTCCGCGAGGTCATCTGCGTCCTGGAGGAGCTTTGGGAAGTCAAAAGGGGATGTGTTGTAGAACCCATGACCAGAGGCAGATTTGAGAGCCTGTTCGCGCATCTCTGGGTCAGCCGTCTCAGGCAGCCCTTTCGCCCGTGCCAGCACTTGGTCTTTCGTAGTCGATTGGATGCAGTCGAGACGGCGGAGAACGGTGAAAGGTAGGACCACACGGCCATACTCAGACTGCTTGTAGTCGCCCCTTAGTAAGTCTGCGATTGACCAAATGAACGCTGTTTTTTCCTGATGATTTACCATGAACGATGATCTTCCCTTCCGTCCGTTTTACCGAACGTGTCTTTCGTGATGTTTGTATTCATTTGCTGAACATCGCCTCAATGATGCCGATATGACGGTTCGGATCGAACTCGGCCTTCGGATCGCTGACGATGTGATCGATTTCCAGTCGGTATAATTCCGAGACCGCCATCGCCATCTTCTCTGGCGACGGCTTGACCCGTTTGCGGTTAATGACGCTCTGCACGACCTGCACGACCGCTTTCAACCGTTCGAGGTCCACGGTGGACGGTCGCATCACAATGCTCCCTTCCATGAGTGCAGAAGCCGAAACGCCATACAACTGAGCAAGCATTTCCAGCCGTTCCGTAGTGACCTTAGACTGTCCGGTCTCCATCCGGCTGAATGACGCGCCAGAGATGCCGATACGGTCGGCGGCTTGTTCAAGCGTGAGCCCAGCTTGTTCGCGAGATTGCCGAAGGATGATGTGGATCGCCAACGAACCAGTCCCATGTGCTTTATGCCTTTCAGTTTACATTAATCGTAACGATCAGATTCTCCCACCCGCTAATCTACGGTGGCGAATCACTTGCGTTTATCGTAAATCGAAAGACATGACGCTCAATGACTTCCTCTCCTCACGTGGCATTTCGATGGCTGTGTTCGCCAAGTCGGTCAACACGACGACTGCTACTGTAAGCCGCATCGCCGATGGGATTGTCACCCCACGCAAGGGCTTGATGAAACGCATCTATGACGCGACAGACGGGGCGGTCACGCCGAATGACCTTGTTGGTCTTCACTGCGTTCAACCTTGCCCAAAATCTGGAAGGCTGGAGGGTCAAGCCGAATGATCGAAGTCTTACTGACCTCCTTCACAGGGTTGCAGATCATCATCCTCGTAATGATCACTGTGATCGGCGGGTTCCTGGCTGGGGCTTTGGCGTTCTTCCTGTCAGAGATCATCATCTGCTGCGGCGTTATTCTGTTCATTCAGTTTATGCTGTTCTGGACTTCCGCCCACCTGGACATGGTGCTCTACGGGTTTGAGTCCGGCATTCTTCGCTTCTCTCCTGGCGGATACATCGCTCTCCACCATAGCGTTCAAATCGCTTTCCTGTGGGCCAGTTTTGCAGCCGGACGGGCTGTGGTCTTGGCTGACAACAAGTGACGATTGCGTCCGATGAAGCCCCACTCTCAATACCAACATGAATCGAAGGAACCTTGCACATGTTCAGAACTGTATCAGTTGGCGCGACTGCCATGATCGTCACCGTTTCTGCCTGCACCGAGACACAACCCGTTGATCCCATCACTCAGGCCGTTTCAGGTCGCACTCTGGTGGCAGGCGACACTCGGCTGACTGCGGGTGCAAACGGGGCTTTGGTCGGCACCCTAGCAGGTGGTGACACACTGTCGGGCACTTGGCGTATCTCGAACGGCAAATGGTGCCGAACACTGACACAACCCGCACGGTTCGCAGGGCCAGAAGTGTGCCAGGATGCCGCCCTGACGGACGGTCAGTTGGTAATTATTGGATCGAATGGCAATCCAACGACCTACACAATCGAATGACCATCAGGCACCCACAGTCGCGTCAGGCCATTCTTGAGCGGCTGTGGGAGCGCAATGCGATAAGGGAGCAGCTTGGGCTGCCGCCCCTATGCATACCCAAGCTCTATCATCGGAAGGTGAGGGCAATGGCCATTGGCCAGTTAAGACCTGGTTCCAGTTCTGATCCGGCAACGACGCAACTCCGATAAATATGGGAGTGGATGCAATAGCAGGGAAGGAAGAGCCGATGGCAGCTACTGAGGACATGGAGCTGGCAACCGACACAGTGACGGACGTAATCTCTTTCTTCGATCAGTTGGCGGACGAAGACCTGCTGCGGTTCCTTCGCAGTCTGCCTGTAATCGGTGCCAACGATGATGAATTTTTTTCCATTGAGGATTTGACATACGAGGCATTGCTACAGCCCTACGTCCTTCATGCTTGGAAATCGATCAAGGGTAACCCAGGCATTAGCGGGCGTATTCAACAGCTATCGAAGGTGTATAAGGCCGCAGAGGCCGCCCTGGAGCGCGAAACAGGTCGTAAACGCCGAGTGCCACGGGTGATCAACCTACCTGCCTTCATAGACGCCTACACGACTCGTGGATTGCCACTGTAGGCTTGGCTACGCGGCTTCTAGCAGGTCGTCAGCATCTTCGAACAATTCGTGCCAGTAGGCGTGGATACAGTCTTCCAGGATCGCCCCCAGTTCACGGCGCTCTTCAGCCTTGATGTCAGACAACATATCGATGGCTGCCTCATCCAGATTACGAACAGAAAATCGTTTCATCATTGGGTCTCCTCCTACCTTTATTTAGGAAGAGCGACCAGGATCACGCTCAAGTCGGACATGCTTGAAATTCACTCGGGCGGAAAGGTCTCAGGTCCGACTATTGTCAGACTAAATACTGCCGTAGGGAACCCAGTTTGGCTGCGTCACCGTTCCTGGGCTTGAAATGAACGTGTCATCAACCGAATTTCAAATTGCTAGGCGACCACTGGAGCGCATCCTTAGTCTTAAGCGTGGGGGTCTTCTAGACAAGGTTTTACATATTTTAGGTCCATGGTGTCATCGTTCATTTCAAGCAAGATTTCTGCTAACCAAGTCATTGCCTACAGGCGTGTTAGCAGCAAGTCACAAGAAGCGAGTGGCTATCAATCTCAACTGAGAAGCATCAAACACAAGTATCCTAACTTCAGCCTTGCACGGTCTACTATTGGTGACATCAAGGAGGTCATATCAGGTCGAGTTGATCCAGAGGTCAGATTTTGCCGTGGGCTTGGCAAGGCATTGAAACTGCTGATCAGACATCCTCATGCAATCATTCTCGTATCCAATCTGGATCGTATCGGCAGATGCACTGAGGTCTTCGAATTGATCCAAGCTCAGGGTGTGGGTCACCGGATTCTGGATGCCGAGACGGGGAAGAGTCTGGACGACCTCATGGCAGCGAAGCAGCACATCGAGGTCGCCAAAAGGACTAAAGATCAGCAGCGGGCACGAAGGGATGGACTGGAACGATACCGAGCCTCTGGTGGTGTGCATGGGTCGACAAGGATCAAGCAGCATTCTCATCAAGGCGCGAAGAAGAAGAAAGCACTGGCAAAAGAGCGGCTAGATGCAGTTCTAGAGGTCATCACTGTCATGGTGCGTCGCAGCCGTGGCCGACGACCAAAGCTGGCAGAAGTTGCTGACGAGTTGGATCGACACGACATCCGAACTGGTCAAGGAAGGCTGTTCGATGCTGAGAGGCTCAGCCAGCTGCGTAAGTCGCACCCTGGTGCATTCAAAAAGGCGTTCAACAGATACAAGGCGGATCGTCAGCGCATTCGGGCTCACGTGAGGACCACAAGCCTTGTGAATGTCAAACGACGCCAGAGCCATTGTCTTATCCGGATGCTGGCACCTAGGCCCAGACCATGGACCTTCAGGACAACAGTTGGGCACTGTGCGATCTACGGTGACCCAGGAACAGCCTTAGTAAGGAAAAGAAGGTTTGATCGATGTCGAAGTCCGCCGCCCTCTCCTGCGCGGGTCGGAGACGCGGCCACGTGCCATTGGTAGACGGACGTTCATCGCTGCCTTCCAGGAAGCCATCGATACAGAGTCGGGACCGAGACACCCACGGCAGCAGCTGCGTCCTTGACGGGCGTCCCATTGGCCAACAGTTCACGGACGGCAGCCATCTTGTCTTCGGTCATCTTTTTGGGCCTTCCACCTACGCGGCCTTTCTCTCTAGCAGCTTTCAAGCCCGCCTGGGTCCGTTCAATGATCAAGTCACGTTCAAAGGCGGATATTGCGCCCATCACATGGAACAGCAGCCTGCCCCCTGGGGTCTTGGTGTCGATGGCCTCAGACAGGCTCTGGAACTCGATACCGTGCTTGTTCAGGTGGTCCATGATTTCGATGAGATGCGGTAGGCTACGGGCCACCCGATCCAGCTTGTAGACCACGAGCTTGTCATTACCATTGGGCCGCAGATAGTCCAACACCTCGGCCAGGACGGGTCTGTCCTTCTTTGCGCCGGACGCGACCTCGGTGAATATCTTCTCGCACCCTGCTGCCTTCAACGCTGCTAACTGGGCGTCCATGATTTGGGTGTCAGTGCTGATCCGTGCGTATCCTATGTTCATGCGTTCTCCTTCTCGAAACTCATCAACATCATAGCGAAGCAGGCAGCTTATTTCGATATGGGTTTATGAGAATAATCCGAAGTGCGTTTCGCAAGGAACACCCAGCTGGCGTCAAGCAGGTATCGAGAACCTTGGAAACGACCGTTTATGAGACAGGAAGCTTAAGCCTTAAATGCGCTCTTGTCGAAATGATCAAGTGCCTTCGATACACGCATCAATAGGGGAAGGAATGCGTCGAAGTTAATCTTGTCCTGCTGACGCTTCACGATGGTTTCCGCCAGTGGCACCTTGCCATAGTTCTTCTTTGGATCAAACTTGCTTTCATCCAATTCCAAGGTCTTGCCACCCAGCGTTTGGCCTTTAACGGCGGCTGGCAGGAAGTCTTCGATCATGGTGTCGCCACCTGTGGCGGACTTAGGTGTGTGAACGAGGTAAAGGTTTTGGCCGACATGGTAGAAGTCACTTGAACCATCGATGGCGACAGCCGATTTGGTTTTTGATTTAACCAAAGAGTTCAATCCACCTTTCTTCACACCGGAGTCATTGTCCACTACCAAAACAACCGGAGATATAAATTTCGTGGCTGAAAGCACTCTCATGCGTTCTGCATACCATTCGATGAAATTCTTGATGTCTCCGGTCCCACCATTCAGTCTTTGGACCCATGAGGTAGTTCTGGTGAACTGGAACAACCGAACGGCAAGTCCGGTAGGATTGGCTTTGTCGGTCAAGTTCGCAGGGGCTCCGGCTATTCGATTTATCGAGCACCTAAAATAAGTGTTGTCAGTCTTGCCTTCGCAGATGATCACAGGTTGTGGGCTTGCGACAAAGGTCTGATGGTCAAGAAACTTTCGATACGTCTGCACGTAAGCTGGTTCCCGCTTCCAGTGCCCATCTGACCTAGAGTGATCAACATACCTGCCTTTCACCCATGCTATGTGGGCTAAGTGACCCTGTAGGCTCACCGAGCCAACGGGTTGCATTGGGTTCCCTCTAGCGTGGCAAACCCCATTGCGCACCAGATTATCGACCTGTGCGCGAGTATTCTTCAATCGCTCCCTCTTGATGCCAACTTCGGTATTCACAGTGAGCCCCGTTACCTCTTGACGGGACCGTCTAAATTGCATTCGTGTCTTCTTGGAGTTGATTGCATAACCTGATTGCTTGATGCGCTTATGTAGACGGTTTCCTAATGTCCACACGCCATCCTGATCGATCTTTGCAAGACTCTGAGGGAAATCACGAGTGTTCGTGGAAAAGGTAATGTCGTCTGCATAACGTGTGTAGGAACATCGGTTTTGCGTCGCCATTTTATTGAGGCGTATGTCTAGCAATCCCGCGATGAGATTGGACACAACAGGTGAGGTTGGTGCGCCCTGTGGAAGCTGGTTGTCGTGGCAGATGATCTGAGCCAGCACTGTTGCAGCGTCAGGTTGCAGACAGAAGTGTTTGTTCTTGATGAAAAACCCTCGAACCCGACCAAAGTTGATACTTGGAAAGAAGTCTTTCAAGTCGAGGTTCAGGACCCATCGACGACCGACGTGGATACTGGCGTTCGTTACAATGGATAGGTCTCGCTTAAAGCCATGGGCAAGAATGCAATCTGATTTGACAGTCAGTTGAGCTTCGATGTCATGCAAACAATTCTGGAGATGTTCACACAGCCTCCTTTGTGCCAACTTCAACTGAGGAACTGGTGCGAGAATATCCCGCGTTCCACCACTGGACTTAGGAATCGAAAACTGCGCATAGCGCGAAGCTGGGGGCAAAACATAAAGCACGTAGGCAAGAGATTTGGGTTTGAACCCAATGATATGGGCGATGTCGCTCAGTCCCGCTGCCGCCTTGAGTTGTTCTATCGATTTCATATGCCGCCCACCTTGAAGTGAGCCTGCGGGCACTCCTATGCAAACGTAAGTGTCTCATAAGATATGCAAAGATGACGGAAGGAGCATATCCACCCGACGATGGTTTCATCCACTGCGAAACACAGCGGTAAAATCTGCCCGCAGGCTCATAGCCAAGGCTATTGTGGCGGGATCGATAATACAACTGACAAGCAGATGGTTGGATCAAATAGACCTGATGGACAGCGTAGCACCCCAATGATGCGCAGTTGTGAGTCATTGCGTGTTACCAACGGCAACAAGAATGACACTAAGCTATTGAAATAAAACATTATTTGGTATGCTGAACTTCTTCCGGTACTCGCCTCCATTTAATTTCGAACATTTCTGTACGTGCCTTGCTACCGTGACGGGTTTTGGCGACGCGATATTGCTTTTCGCGCCACCGGATCGCGACGACTCCGTCTTTCCTTTCTGACGCCAGGGCGAAGTTGGTGACGATCGGTGTGGTCGCGCGAGGCGATCTTTCGTGGGTTGTGCGACTTGGGTAGTCTCGCAGACCCTGTCGCGGAGTCGAGGGGGCGAACGCTCTGGCGGACGTGCGGACCCCGGTCGCGCTTGAGGGCGCGGGGGCGCGCGTGTATCAGGCCGGAAACGAGGCTGGAGATTGGGCAGATGCAGATGCGCCGTGTCGTGGTGACAGGACTGGGAATGGTGACGCCGCTGGCCTGCGGCGTCGAGGAGACCTGGAAACGGCTTCTGGCCGGGCAATCGGGTGCGGGGACGATCACGCGGTTCGACGCGGGCCATTTGGCCACGACCTACGCCTGCGAGATCCCGCGCGGCGACGGCAGCGACGGCACGTTCAACCCCGACGACTGGATGGACCCGAAGGCGCGGCGCAAGGTCGACGACTTCATCCTCTACGGTATGGCGGCGGCCGTGCAGGCGGTCGAGGATGCCGGCTGGACGCCCGAGGACGACGAGGGGCAGCATCGCACCGGCGTTATGATCGGATCCGGTATCGGAGGCCTGAGCACCATCGCCGAGACAGCCGTCCTCCTGAAGGAGCGGGGGCCGCGGCGGGTGTCGCCGTTCTTCATTCCCTCGGCGCTCATCAACCTCGTCTCCGGGCAGGTCTCGATCCGCTACGGCTTCAAGGGGCCGAACCATGCCGTCGTGACGGCCTGTTCGACCGGGGCCCACGCCATAGGCGACGCGAGCCGGCTGATCGCGCTCGGCGATGCGGACGTGATGGTCGCGGGCGGGGCGGAGAGCCCGATCTCGGAGATCGGGATCGCGGGGTTCAATGCGTGCAAGGCGCTCTCGACCAAGTGGGGCGACGACCCGACCAAGGCGTCGCGGCCCTATTCGGAGGACCGTGACGGCTTCGTCATGGGCGAGGGCGCGGGCGTCGTCGTGCTGGAGGAATACGAGCATGCGAAGGCGCGGGGGGCCAAGATCTATGCCGAGGTGACGGGTTACGGCCTCTCGGGCGACGCCTATCACATCACGGCACCGTCGGAGGACGGCGACGGGGCGGAGCGGTCGATGCGCGCGGCGCTGCGCTCTGCGGGCCTGACGCCGGCGGATGTGGACTACATCAACGCCCATGGCACCTCGACCATGGCCGATACGATCGAGCTCGGTGCGGTTGAGCGGATGATGGGCGATGCCGCGTCGGGGGCGACGATGTCGTCGACGAAATCGGCCATCGGGCATCTTCTGGGGGCCGCGGGCGCGGTGGAGGCGATCTTCTGCATCCTCGCGCTGCGCGACCAGATCGCGCCGCCGACGCTTAATCTCGAGACGCCGGCGGTGGAGACGAAGCTGTCGCTTGCGCCGAAAGTAGCCGAGAAGCGAGAGATCGACACCGTGCTGTCGAATTCCTTCGGCTTCGGTGGCACAAACGCATCGCTCGTCATGAGCAAGGTTTAACGTCGGGGTGCAACCATCTGATGTGGAAGCATATTGCAGCCAATGCACTGACGCTGGGCGTGGTGCTGATCGCGTGCCTTGCCGGCATCATCCAGATCGGCAAGTCGAAGTGGGATGAGCCCGGTCCGCTGGCGGAGGCGGTATTCTTCGAGGTGCCGCGCGGGGCGTCGATGCGGCAGGTCTCGGACCGGCTGGCCGAGGAAGGGATCGTGTCGTCGGGGAGCATCTTCCGGATCGGGACGAATTATGCCGAACGCGGCAGCGACCTGAAGTTCGGCACCTACGAGATCCCCGCCGGTGCGTCGATGCCGGAGGTGCTCGACATCGTGACGGCGGGCGGCCAGTCGGTCTTCCCCTATACGGTGACCTACCTGATCCGGCAGCGTGGCCCCGAGGTCCGGGTGCGCGAGCGCGTGCCCGGGCAGGAGGAGGTGGTGGAGATCGCCACCTATCAGCCCGGTGTCGACGAGGTGCCGGCGGAATACACCGAGCTCCTCGACCGCGGCGTGCCGATCACCTGGCGCGTGTCGGTCGCGCCCGGCGTGACGTCTTGGGACGTGGTCAATGCATTGAAATCGGTGGACTTCCTGGAGGGTGCGGAGGAGATCGCCCTGCCGCCGGAAGGCTCGCTCGCGCCGGACACCTACGATGTGGCGCGCGGCTCGGCGGCGGAGGATCTGGTGAACCGGATGCGGCTCTCGCAGGAGCGGATCCTGGCGGAGGCCTGGGCGGCCCGCGCGCCGGACCTGCCGATCGAGACGCCGGAGGAGGCGTTGATCCTCGCGTCCATCGTGGAGAAGGAAACCGGGGTGCCCGAGGAGCGGCGCACCGTCTCTGCGGTCTTCGTCAACCGGTTGAACCAGGGAATGCGTCTGCAGACGGACCCAACCGTCATCTATGGCATCACGAACGGGCAGGGCGGGCCGCTGGGCCGGGGCATCCGGGCCTCGGAGCTGCGGGCGGAGACACCCTACAACACCTATGTCATCGACGGTCTGCCGCCGACGCCCATCGCCAATCCGGGCGCCGCGTCGATCCGGGCGGCGCTCGACCCCGAGGAGACCGAGTTCCTGTTCTTCGTGGCCGACGGCACCGGGGGGCACGCCTTCGCCGAAACGCTCGCGGAGCACAACGAGAACGTGGCCGCCTGGCGCGCGATCGAGGCGGCGCGGGGGGCGACCGAAGGGAACTGACGTCCGTCTTGTCCGTAAAAAGGGGCGGCTCCGGGAGCCGCCCCTTTCGTCTTGGCGTCTGCGTCGTTTAGCGGACGATGTAGACGATCGCGCGGTCTTCGGCGTTCACGAGAACCGGCTGGCCGTTGAGGTTGGTGTAGAGGTAGTCGGACTCCGGCACTTCGGCGAGCACGACTTCCTGCGGGATGACCGCGCCGACGATCGGTTCGCCCTCGATGATGACGGGCTCGACCGGGTTGCTCTCCACGTAGGTCAGTGTCTCCACCTCGGGGTTGACCGTGGCCCCGGCGAGCGAGCCGACGAGGGCACCGCCGACGATGGCGGCCGGGCCACCGATCAGGGCCGAGGCGACGCCTGCACCGACGCCGCCGCCGATGAGAGCGGTCGCGCCGTTGTCTTCGTTGGCCTCGACCGACTCGATCGTGGTGACGGTGGTGACGTCGCTCACGACAGCGAGCTGATCGTCTTCCTCGACCACGAGGTAGGGGGCGTAGGCGTAGCCGCTCTGGCCCTCGAAGTTGATCTCGCACCAGGCACCGCTTTCGATGCAGCCCTTCAGCTCGACGGTCGACTCGGCGGGCATGGTGCCCTCGATCGCGAAGTTGGGGCCGGGGCCGGCGCGCAGGTTCAGGTCGGTGGCAACCTGCGCGGTGCGCGTCTGCTCGGTCGTCACGGTTGTGGTGGTCGCCGTGTCGGCCGTCTGGGCGACGGCGGGCGCGGCGACCATCAGGGTGGCGATGCTGGCGGCGGTCAGGATGCGAAAGGTCATAGGTCTCTCTTCAACTTGGTTATGGTCTGTCCCATCGGCAAAGCGTCGCCGACGGGACGATGCCGACAGAACCACGCAGCCGCGGTCTCGTTCCCCCAAATCGACGTCACAAGGGTTTTCAGCCCTGAAACGGTTCACGTAAGTAACTGAACAATAATTACTATCGAGTTTTTTCGTGCCGGCGATGACTTTTTCGTTGACCGTGCGAACGCTCGAAAACATCTTTTGTGCAAGCTGGAAGAAATGGGCGCGGAGGGCCGGGGCAACCCCCGGTTTGGCCCATCGATCGTCGTGCGGACCAAGGTGAAAACCTGCACGGAGCTTACGGGAATGGAAGAACACATCATCGGGCCCGGAGGTGGCGACACCTCGGACGGGCTCTTTTCGCGTGTCGAGGCGGCGCTTTCCGGAATGGAGGGGCTGAGACAGGCGGTGGAACGAAAACTGGCGGAGCTGAACACGCTGAGCGTGGAGGAGTTGAAGGCGGCCGATCTGACGGCGCTTCAGCGCGACCTCGCGAAGGCCGTGACGCTCGTCATCGCCGAAGAAGGGAAGGTGGCCGATGTCCTACGACGGGAGCGGGGCGGAGACGGGATCGACTTCGACGCGGCACGCACTTCGATCCGGCGCCGCCTTGATGGCATCCGCCGCAACGGAGGTGAGGGAGGCGTTCATCGAGGCGCTGACGGATGAAGAGGCCGCGGCGTTGCCGTATCTGTTCGACTTCTGGGCGCTGGAGCATCAGCTGCCGCCCGAGGGCAACTGGCGGACCTGGGTGATCCTCGGTGGTCGGGGCGCGGGCAAGACCCGCGCCGGAGCCGAATGGGTCCGCTCGATGGTGGAGGGATCGCGCCCGCTGATGGCGGGAGAGGCGCGGCGCGTGGCCCTTCTGGGGGAAACCTACGATCAGGTCCGGGACGTGATGATCGAGGGGGACAGCGGCATCCTTGCGTGTTCGCCGCCCGATCGGCGGCCGGTCTGGAAGGCGGGTCAGCGCAAGCTGGTCTGGCCGAACGGGGCGGAGGCGCAGGCCTTCTCGGCCCATGACTACGAGGCCCTGCGGGGGCCACAGTTCGACGCGGCCTGGGCGGATGAGCTGGCCAAGTGGAAACAGCCGGAGGCGGCCTGGGACATGCTGCAGTTCGGCCTGCGGCTGGGGGAGGCCCCGCGGGCGGTCGTCACGACGACCCCGAAGAACATCGCGATCCTGAAGGACCTGATCGACCGGCCGTCGTCGGTGACGACCCATGCGACCACAGAGGCGAACCGCGCGAACCTGGCGGCGTCGTTCCTGGAGGAGGTGAAGGCGCGCTACGGCGGCACGCGGCTCGGGCGTCAGGAGCTGGAGGGCGTGCTCCTCGACGATATCGAGGGGGCCTTCTGGACGACGCCGCTTCTGGATGCGCTGCGTGTCGACGAGGTTCCCGAGTTCGACCGGGTGATCGTGGGCGTCGACCCGGCGGTGACGTCGAAGGACGGAGCGGACGAGACCGGAATTGTGGTTGTCGGCGCGGTGACGCGCGGGCCGGCGAAGGACTGGAAGGCCTGGGTGCTGGAGGATGCGTCCGTGTCGGCCGCCTCCCCCACGGAGTGGGCAGAGGCGGTCGCCGGAGCTTACGCGCGCTGGGGTGCCGACCGTGTGGTCGCAGAGGGCAACCAGGGCGGCGACATGATCGAGGCGGTGCTGCGGCAGGTGGCCCCGACGGTGAGCTACCGCAAGGTGACGGCCCGGCGCGGCAAGGGCCTGCGCGCGGAGCCGGTGGCGGCGCTCTATGAGCAGGGGCGGGTGCGGCACCGCCGCGGGCTCGGCGGGCTCGAAGACCAGATGTGCCGGATGTCGGTGACGGGTTATCGCGGCGTCGGGTCGCCGGATCGCGTCGATGCTCTGGTCTGGGCGCTTTGGGCCGCGATGCTGGACCCGGCGGTGGCGCGGTCGGGGCCGCGGATGCGACAGCTCTGAACGGCGACACGGATGGACATGCGCGAGGGGCCCGGGCGGCCCCTTTCTTTTTGGGCAGACGGAAGGACGGACGATGTTCGGATTCAAACGGAAGGCGGCCGCAGTGGCCCCGGAGACGAAGGCGTCGGTCACGGGGCGGCTGGCGGCCATGGGCGCGGTCGGGCGCGCCGTCTGGTCACCGCGGGACACGGGCAGCCTGATGCGGATGGGCTTCGCCGGGAACCCGGTCGGCTTTCGCGCGGTCAAGCTGATCTCGGAGGCGGCGGCGGCGATGCCGCTGTACTGCTCCGAGGACGGCACGCGGATGGAAGCGCATCCAATGCTCGCGCTGCTCGACCGGCCAAACGCGGCGCAAGGGCGGGCGGAGTTCATCGAGACGCTGTGCGGTCAGTTCCTGCTCTCGGGCAACGCGTATGTCGAGGCGGTCGGGAGCGGCGGGATGCCGGCCGAGCTGCATGTGCTGCGCTCGGACCGCATGTCGGTCGTGCCTGGGGGCGACGGGTGGCCGGTAGCCTACGACTACACGGTCGGCGGGCGGTCGCACCGCTTCAAGGTCGGCGAGGTCAGCCCGATCTGTCACATCCGCGCGTTCCATCCGCAGGATGATCACTACGGCCTGTCGCCACTGGCCCCGGCGGCCGGTGCGCTCGATGTGCACGATGCGGCCTCGCGCTGGTCGAAGGGGCTCCTCGACAATGCGGCGCGGCCCTCGGGGGCGATCGTCAACTCGGGCGAGGGGCTCACGCAGGAACAGTTCGACATGCTCTCGGCCGAGATGGAGGCGCAGCACCAGGGCGCGCGCAACGCGGGGCGTCCGATGCTGCTCGACGGTGGGCTCGACTGGAAGCCGATGGGGTTCAGCCCCTCGGACATGGAGTTCCAGAAGACGAAGGAGGCGGCGGCGCGCGAGATCGCGATGGCCTTCGGTGTGCCGCCGATGATGCTGGGTATTCCGGGCGACGCGACCTACGCCAACTATGCGGAGGCGAACCGGGCCTTCTACCGGCTGACGGTCGTGCCGCTTCTGATGAAGCTCTGCGACGGGCTTGCACATTGGATCGGGCGGCACGGCGGGTTCGACGCGCGGCTCGACGTGGACCGCGACCGGGTGCCGGCGCTGCAGGCGGAGCGGGATGCCGAATGGGCGCGCATCACCGGGGCGGATTTCCTGAGCGAGGCGGAGAAGCGGCGGATGCTGGGCCTGCCGCCGAAGGACGACGCATGACGCTCGCGCGCGGCGGCGGGTCGCGGTTTCTCTACGATCCCTTCGACGCGGCGAACGCCCGGATCGACGCCAACGAACGCGTGCTGGAGGAGCGCTGGGACGCGCTCTCGTTCCGGCTGCGGCAGATCGAGGGGACGCTGGAGCGGCTCGAGAAGCGGCTCTGGCTCGCCGTGATGGGCGTGGCGGGGACGGTGCTGGCCCAGGGCGTCAACTATCTGATTTCACTGTGAAGGAGAGGCCCATGGGTCTGGAGCGGAAGTTCATGCAGGGGGAGACCCCGGTGCGGCTGGAGGACGGCTCGGTGATCGCGGGCTACGCCTCGTGGTTCGGGGTCGAGGACAAGGGGCGCGACGTCGTGGAGGCGGGGGCCTATTGCGACAGCCTGGCGCGGATGTCGGCCGAGGGTCGGCGCGTCAAGATGCTCTGGCAGCACGATCCGGCGCAGGTGATCGGCGTCTGGGACGAGGTCCGCGAGGACGCGCGGGGCCTCTACGTCAAGGGCCGGCTTCTGCCGGGTGTCGAGAAAGCCCGGGAAGCGGCCGAGCTGATCGACGCAGGTGCGCTCGACGGGCTGTCGATCGGCTACACGGTCAAGCGGGCCGGCAAGGACGGGCAGGGGCGCAGGCTTCTGAAGGAACTGGAGCTCTGGGAGGTGTCGCTCGTCACCTTCCCGATGCTGCCCAGTGCGCGGGTGGGGGCCAAGGCGGACCCCCTGCGCGACGTGGCGCGGGCGATCGAGGCCGCGCGTCTGGAACTGGCGCGCGACTGAGCCGCCGATCAACAGCAAAGGAAGACCCCATGAGCCACGACGGCGTGGGCGAAGTCACCGAGGCGCTGGCCGGACTGGTCAGTGACTTCAAGGGCTTCCGCCAGGAAATCAACCGCAAGATGCAACAGCAGGAAGAGCGTCTGAACATGACCTACACGACCCAACGGCCCCAGCTGGCCGGCACCGATATGGCCGAAGCCCCGCACCAGAAGGCGATGGATGCCTACCTTCGGTCGGGCGATGACGATGCGCTGCGGGCGCTGTCGCTGGACGCCAAGGGCATGAATACGGCCGTTTCGGCCGAGGGCGGCTATCTCGTCGATCCGCAGACGGCCGAGACCGTCAAGTCGGTGCTGATGGGCGCATCCTCGATCCGGTCGATCGCGAATGTGGTCAACGTCGAGGCCACGTCCTACGATGTGCTGGTCGATCACACCGACCTCGGCGCGGGCTGGGCCACGGAAGCCGGCGGCATCGCCGAGACCGACAGCCCGCAGTTCGACCGCGTGTCGATCCCGCTCCATGAGCTTTCGGCCATGCCCAAGGCATCGCAGCGTCTGCTGGACGATGCGGCTTTCGACATCGAGGCCTGGCTTGCCGGGCGCATCGCGGACAAGTTCGCCACCTCCGAAGCGGCGGCCTTCGTCGCGGGTGACGGCATCGACAAGCCCACCGGTTTCCTGACCTATCCGAACGTGGACGAGGCCAGCTGGTCGTGGGGCGGGCTGGGCTATGTCGCGACCGGGGCGACGGATGACTTCCACGACGAGCGTCCGTCGGATGCGATCGTCGATCTGGTCTATGCGCTGGGAGCGAAGTACCGCGCCAATGCGACCTTCGTGATGAATTCGAAGACTGCCGGTGCCGTGCGCAAGATGAAGGATGCCGACGGCCGGTTCCTGTGGAGCGACAGCCTGGCCGCAGGGCAGCCGGCGCAACTGATGGGCTATCCGGTGCTGATCGCCGAGGACATGCCCGACATCGGAGCCGATGCGACGGCGATCGCCTTCGGCGATTTCGGTGCGGGTTACACCGTTGCCGAGCGTCCGGACCTGCGCGTCCTGCGCGACCCGTTCAGCGCCAAGCCGCATGTCCTCTTTTATGCGACGAAGCGTGTGGGCGGTGACGTCACCGACTTCGCGGCGATCAAGCTGCTGAAGTTCACGACGGCCTGACGACGCGGCCCCGCGCCGAGGGGGCGCGGGGCCTTCGATCGCCCCATACACCGGCGATTTCGATCCTTCGGTCGGGGCGCGGCCGGAGGAGGTGGAGCCTCGTGCCTCCGGCTTGGTCCGCACGCGGCATCTGGCTCCACCACCACTCCAGATGATGACGACGCCCGCGGAGGTGCAGATGGCGATGATGGTGCAAGGATCCGAGCGGATCGCGGACGCAGACCTGCCGGTCGCGGAGCTGGCGGCGCTGATGCGGCTGCCGGATGGCTACGGCGACATTCCCGGTCAGACCGGACGGTTGCAGGCAGGCCTGCGGGCCGCGATCGAGACGATCGAGGCGCGGACGGGCCGCATCCTCGTGGCGCGCGACGTCACGCTCGTCGGCGGGGCAGAGGGGGGCGCACGCGTCACGCTGGGCCTTGTTCCCGTGCAAAGCGTGCGGAGTATCGTCGCGCGCGGTGTCGGCGGTTCGATTGATCTGGGGCCGGCGACGGTCGAGGCAGGGGCGCATACGACGACGCTCGCGCTGTCGCGGTCGGTCGGGGCGGGGACGGACCTGATCCTGACAGTCGCAGCCGGCTACAGCAGCTGGCAGCAGCTTCCGTCTCCGCTGCGCGAGGCGGTGCTCCTTTCGGCGCGCGACATCGAGGAGGGTGTTCGCGACGGGGCGGCGCAGATCTCCTGTCTGATCTCGCCCTATCGGCCCCGGCGGATCGGAGGGTCGATCTGATGGGGCAGACCTTCACGCGACGCCTGACGCTCGAGGTGCCGGTTCGACTGGCCGACGGCGGTGGCGGGCAGGAATTGACATGGGCGACGCGCGGCGGCTTCTGGGCCGAAGTGCGGATGCGCTCGGGCGCGCTGCGCGACGAGACGTTCGGGCGCCGGTCCAGGCTTTCGGTCCGGGTGCGGATGCCGGCCGTGCCCGAGGGGCACGCGATGCGGCCGCGACCGGGGGACCGGCTGCGCAACGGTGGCCAGGTCTATGAGGTGGAAGCGGTCCACAGCGACGACGGCCGGGTCCTGACGGCTCTCGCGCGGGTGCTGACGGGCGCGGGAGGTGCGGCATGAGCTATGCGACCGGACGGAGCCTGCAGGCCGCGATCTACGCACATCTGTCGATGGACACGGGAGTGACCTCTGCCGTGGCGGACGCGATCTATGACGACGTGCCCGAGCACGCACCCGATCTCTTCGTGGCTCTCGGCCCCGAGACGACGCGGGGCGTGAGCGACAGCGCCGGATCCGGCGCGATCCACCAGTTGCGGATCAGCGTGGTGACGCGGCGAGAGGGATACATGGCGGCCAAGACCGCGGCGGTCGCCGTCTCCGACGCGCTGCAGGGCGCGGATCTCACGCTCGACCGGGGGCGACTCGTTTCGCTGCGGTTCGTGCGGGCGGAGGCGAAGCGCGACAAGGCGGAAGGCACGCGGAGGATCGACCTGACCTTCCGCGCGCGCACGGATGACACGGGCCTCTGAGCCCTTCCAAGGAGAGATGGATCAATGACGGTACAAGCGGGCAAAGACTTTCTGCTGAAGGTCGATCAGGACGGCACCGGTGTCTTCGTGACGGTCGCCGGCCTGCGGGCGACGCGGCTCACGTTCAACGCGGGCAGCATCGACGTGACCTCGACCGAGAGTGCGGGCGGCTGGCGCGAACTTCTGGGGGGCGGCGGCGTGAAGTCGGCCGCGGTTTCCGGCTCCGGCATCTTCCGGGATGCGGATACGGACGCAAGGGTGCGGCAGCTCTTCTTCGATGGAGAGGTGCCGGCGTTCCAGGTCATCATCCCCGACTTCGGGATCGTGGAGGGTGCCTTCCAGATCACCTCGCTTGAATACGGCGGCACCCATGACGGCGAGGCGACTTATGAGATCGCGCTCGCCTCGGCGGGTGAACTGACCTTCACGCCACTCTGATGGGCGAGGGCAACCCCTTCGCGGGCGAGGTGGCGCTGACACTCGACGGGGAGCGTCACCTTCTCAAGCTGACGCTCGGGGCGCTGGCCGAACTGGAAGCGACGCTCGAGGCGAACAGTCTCGTGGCGCTCGTCGATCGGTTCGAGACGGGAGGCTTCAGCGCGCGCGATGTCGCCGCCGTGCTGTTGGCCGGGCTGCGCGGCGGCGGCTGGCGCGGGCAGGCGGCGACCTTGCTCGGAGCCGAGATCGAGGGCGGGCCGATGGAGGCGACGCGGGTTGCCGCGCTCCTGCTCGGGCGGGCCTTCGCCTTGCCGGGCCGATGAGCGCCGTGGAGACGGGGCCCTTCGACTGGCCCGCGCTGATGGCGGCCGGCCTGCGCGGGCTGGGATTGAAACCGGTGGATTTCTGGGCGCTGACCCCGGCGGAACTGGCGTTCCTGCTGGGCAATGGCGACGGGCGGCTGCCGATGGATCGGGCGGGCCTCGACGCGCTTGCGGCGCGGTTCCCCGATACGGAGGACAGGACGGATGGATGACAGTTTTGGCGAAAGCCTCGACGACAAGCTCGACGCGCTCGAGGCGCGGCTCGGCGGCTCGGAGGCCGTGGTGGCGCGGTTTACGGATTCGCTGAGTACGCTGGAAGGACAGATGCTCTTCACGCAGCGGGAGGTGCAGGGCCTCTCGCGGTCCTTCGGCGGATCTCTCAAGCGGGCGTTCGACGGTGTGGTGTTCGACGGCGCGAAGCTGTCGGACGCGTTGCAGGGGCTGGCGCAGTCGATGCTCAACGCGAGCTACAACGCCGCCGTGCGCCCAGTGTCGCAGGCGCTGGGCGGCGTGCTGGCCCGCGGGGTCAATGCGGTCTTGCCGTTCGCGGAGGGAGGCAGCTTTGCCCAGGGTCGTGTAATGCCCTTCGCGAAGGGCGGCGTCGTCGCCGGGCCCACGACGTTTCCGATGCGGGGTGCGACCGGCCTCATGGGCGAAGCGGGGCCAGAGGCGATCATGCCGCTGCGCCGTGGGCCGGATGGCAGCCTTGGCGTCGCCGCAACGGGTGGGGCGCGTAGTCCCGTGAGCGTAACCATGAACATCACCACGCCCGACGTTCAGGGCTTCCGCAAGTCGCGCAGCCAAGTCGCCGCAGAAATGTCCCGCGCGCTGTCGCGCGGGGCGCGCAACCGTTGAGGAGACGCAGATGTCCTTCCATGAAATCCGGTTTCCGCCGCGTCTGTCGCTCGGCTCCATCGGCGGGCCGGAGCGGCTGACCGAGATCGTCACGCTGGCCAACGGGCACGAGGAGCGGAACACACCCTGGGCCCACTCGCGGCGGCGCTACGATGCGGGCGTGGGCATGCGGTCTCTCGATGATATCGCGGAGCTCATCGCTTTCTTCGAGGCGCGGCGGGGACAGCTGCACGGGTTTCGGTGGAAGGACTGGGCCGACTATCGCTCGGGGCGCGCGTCGGCCGAGGTCGACTTCCGCGATCAGCGCATCGGCACCGGTGACGGAATCACGACGGTGTTCCGGCTTTCGAAGACCTATCGCTCGGGCGAGCAGATCTATGCGCGGCCGATCACGAAGCCGGTGCCGGGCACGGTGCTTGCCGGTGTGCAAGACGACGAGTTGGAATTGGGTGTCCACTACACCGTCGAGGATGAAACGGGTCTCGTGACCTTCTCCGAGCCTCCCGACGTGGGAACAGAAATCACTGCGGGCTTCGAATTCGATGTGCCCGTGCGTTTCGATACCGATGCGATCCTGACGTCGGTCGCGACGTTCCAGGCCGGTGAAGTGCCGGACGTTCCGGTGGTGGAGGTGCGGGTATGAGCGCGCTTGCGGACCATATGGCGGATGGCTGCGCGACGGTCTGCCGTGCCTGGGTCGTGCGTCGCCGCGATGGTTTGATCCTCGGGTTCACGGACCACGATCTGGATCTCGATGTCGATGGTGTCTCCTGCCTCGCCGCCTCCGGCATGACCGCCAGTGCCCTGCAGGCGTCGACCGGGTTGTCCGTGGACAACAGCGAGGCACGGGGCATCCTGAGCCATGACGCGGTCTCGGCGGAGGACATCCGCGCGGGTCTGTGGGATGCCGCGCAGGTGACGGCCTATCTGGTCAACTGGGCGCGCCCGTCGGATTTCGAGATCCTGTTCCGTGGATCTCTGGGCGAGATCAGCTGGGGCGAAGGAGCATTCAGCGCGGAGCTGCGCGGCCTCGCCGAGACACTGAACACGGCCCGGGGGCGGGTGTTTCAGGCGCGCTGCGACGCGGTTTTGGGCGACGGGTGCTGCCGTCAGGAGCTTGGACCGCTCTTTCGCGTCGATGTGGAGGTCATGGCCGTCGAGGACGATCAGATCCTGACCCTTCCGCTCCTGCGGGACTATGCGCCGAAGTGGTTCGAGAGCGGACACCTTCTGGTGCTCGATGGTCCGGCGGACGGTGCCGAAGCCCGGGTGAAGACCGATCGCAGCGGCGACGAGACGCGCGAGATCGTTCTCTGGGGAGCGTTGCGCCGCAGCCTGCGCGCAGGCGACCGCGTGCGGCTCGAGGCCGGATGCGACAAGCGCGCGGAGACCTGCCGGTTCAAGTTCGACAACTTTCTGAATTTCAGGGGCTTTCCGCAGATCCCCGGTGAGGATTGGGTCATGTCCTATCCGGTCCGGACCGGTCGGAACGATGGAGGCCGGCTGTGAGTCCGGTCGTCGTGGAGGCGCGGCGCTGGCTCGGAACGCCCTACGTTCACCAGGCATCGGTATGCGGTGCCGGCACCGATTGCCTGGGACTCGTTCGCGGGATCTGGCGGGCGATCTACGGAGGCGAACCGGAGAGCGTCCCGGCCTACTCCCGGGATTGGGCGGAGCCGCAGCGCGACGAGGTGCTCTGGGCGGCAGCGCGCCGACATCTCGTGCCGGTCTCTCCGACCCGGTCTTTCGTTGCCGGGGAGCTTCTCCTCTTTCGTATGCGCGACGCGGGGATCGCCAAGCATCTCGGCGTCGTCGGAACGGCGGCCCCGATGCCGACGCTCATCCATGCCTATTCCGGCCACGGCGTCGTCGAGACGTCGCTCTCGGCTCCTTGGGTGCGGCGCATCGCGGCGCGCTTCGACTTTCCTGAACTGCACGACGCGGGGATCTGACTCATGGCGACACTGGTACTTGGTGCGGTCGGCGCGGCCGTCGGTGGCAGTCTTGGCGGCTCGATCCTGGGCCTGAGTGGTGCCGTCGTCGGCCGTGCGGTAGGTGCGACACTAGGGCGGGCGATCGACCAGTCGATCCTCGGGGGCGGGGCCGAGGCCGTCGAGATCGGCAAGCTGGACCGGCTGCGCCTGACGGGGGCGTCGGAAGGTGCCCCGATCCCCCGGATCGTGGGGCGCGTTCGCGTGTCGGGGCAGGTGATCTGGGCGAGCCGCTTCAAGGAAAGCCGCCAAACGTCCCGCAGCGGCGGGAAGGGAGGCCCGAAACCGCCCAAGCAGACGCAATACAGCTACTCCGTCTCGTTGGCCGTGGCCCTCTGCGAGGGCGAGATCAGCCGCGTGGGTCGCGTTTGGGCCGATGGGACGGAGATCGCGAAGTCCTCCGTGCAGATGCGGGTCTATCGCGGCGACGAGGAGCAGATGCCGGACGCTCTGATCGAGGCCATCGAGGGCGTGGATCGCGCACCTGCGTTCCGGGGCACCGCATATGTCGTGATCGAGGATCTTGAGCTGACGCCGTTCGGCAATCGCGTTCCGCAGCTGTCTTTCGAGGTGGTGCGAACGGTCGAGGCAGAGGATGGCCTGCCCGACCTGTCGCGAATGGTCGAGGGGGTCGCGCTCGTCCCCGGGACCGGTGAATACGCGCTCGCGACGACGGAGGTGCATTACAACCGGCGCGGTGTTCGCGACTCGGCGAACGTCAATACCCCCCAGGGCGTCTCCGATTTTCGGATCGCGATGGATGACCTTACGGAGGAGCTGCCGAACCTGAAGTCCGCTTCGCTCATCGTTTCCTGGTTCGGTGATGATTTGCGCTGTGGCCATTGCTCCATCCGGCCTCGTGCCGAGCAGACCGAAGTGGATGGGGCTGGACAGACATGGGTTGTCTCCGGTGCGGACCGGCAGGATGCCGGCGCGGTGTCGTTCCTGGACGATCGACCCGTCTACGGCGGCACGCCCGGCGATCTCTCGGTGATCGAGGCGATCCGGGATCTGAAGTCGCGCGGTATCGCGGTGACGTTCTATCCGTTCATCCTGATGGATCAGCTTGCCGGAAACGGCCTGCCGGACCCCTATGGCGGCGCGGAGCAGGCGGTTCTGCCGTGGCGGGGCCGGATCACGACGGCTTTGGCTTCGGATCAGCCGGGCACATCCGACAGGACGGCGCTGGCCGCTACGGAAGTCGCGCAGTTCATGGGCACGACGGTTGTCGATGATTTTTCCCATGATGGGGTGAAGAGCGGGATCGAAGGGGTCGGGAGGACCGTCACAGGTCCGGACGGCGACTGGTCCTACAGACGCTTCATTCTTCACTATGCGCTGCTCTGTGCGCAGGCTGGTGGAGTGGATTCCTTCTGCATCGGATCGGAGATGCGGGGCATCACACGCATCCGGGGTGCGGATGACAGCTTTCCGGCCGTGGAGGCTCTGCGTCAGCTGGCGGCCGACGTGCGGGCGATCCTGCCCGATGCGAAGATTTCCTACGCCGCGGACTGGTCGGAGTATTTCGGCTACCATCCGAAGGATACGGGGAACGTCCATTTCCATCTGGACCCGCTTTGGGCCGATCCTGCGATCGACTTCGTCGCGATCGACAATTATGTCCCGCTCGCCGACTGGCGCGACGGCGATGACCATCTGGATGCCGGTTTCAAGACGATCCGCTCCGTCGACTACCTGCAATCGAATATCGAGGGCGGCGAAGGCTACGACTGGTACTATCCGACGCCGGAGTCGCGGTTGGCGCAGCGTCGCGTGCCGATTGAGGACGGGGCACATGGCGAGGACTGGATCTACCGCTACAAGGATTTCCGGAATTGGTGGACCAATGCGCACCACGACCGGGTCAATGGTGTCCGGCTGGAGCAACCGACGGCATGGGTGCCTCAGTCGAAGCCCATCCGGTTCACCGAGTTCGGATGTGCCGCGATCGACAAGGGGGCGAACCAGCCCAACAAGTTCGTCGACCTGAAGTCGTCTGAATCGAGCCTGCCGCGTTTCTCGGACGGGCGACGGGACGATGCGATGCAGATGCAGTATCTGCGCGCGATGCTGGATCACTGGTCGCGGCCGGAGGCGAATCCGGTTTCCGCGGTCTACGGCGGACCGATGCTCGATCTGGGCGGCAGCCTGGTCTGGGCCTGGGACACGCGGCCCTGGCCGTACTTCCCCGAATTGTCGGACTATTGGACCGATGCCGAGAACCACGCACGCGGACATTGGCTGTCGGGTCGGGTCGGTCTTCAGCCGCTCGATAGCGTGATCGCCGAGATCTGCCGCTCGGTCGGTTTGAAGGACTTCGACGTGAGTGGGGTCGACGGCATGGTGCGGGGCTACGTGATGCCGGATGTGCAGTCGGCACGAGCCGATCTGCAGCCGCTTTTGATCGCCCATGCCGTAGAGGCCAGCGAAAGGGGCGGGCGTATCGTCTTTGGAATGCGTGCCCGCGCGGAGGAGACGGCGGTCGTGTCGAATGGTCTCGTTCGTTCGGACGGGCCGGTCGTGGCGCGGCAACGCGCGCCGGAAATCGAGGAGCCGCGGCGAATTCTCCTCAGCCACATGGACGCCGAAGGCGACTTCGAGGTGCGCATGGCCGATGCGACCCTTCCGGGCGAGCGGCCCCTTCCGGTCGGGCAATCTGAGCTGCCGCTCAGCCTGACGCGGAGCGAGGCGCATGGGATCGCGGAGCGGTTCCTGACCGAGACCCAGATCGCGCGGGACACGATCGAGCTGGAGCTACCGCCCTCGGCACGGTTGCACAAACCGGGCGATCTGATCCGGGTCGACGGGGCGACGGATCTCTGGCGGATCGACCGCATCGAGGATGCCGGCGGCCGCAAGGTGCAGGCCGTGCGGACGGAGCGGGCGCAATATGAACCGAGCGATCGGGTCGAGGACGGCACAGGCCGGCAACGGCCGCTGGCACCTCTGCCTGTGGACGCGACATTCCTCGATCTGCCGCTGCTGACCGGTGAGGAAATCCCGCACGCACCGCATATTGCGGTGTCCGGTCGGCCGTGGCCGGGGACGGTCGCCGTACAGAGCGGGATGCAGGACGCGAACTATCGTCTGGACACGTTTATCGATGCGCCGAACGTCGTCGGGATTACCGAGAGCGAATTGGCCCCGGCCGCGCCGTCGCTCATAGACAGTGGCCCGGATCTTCTTGTCCGCCTGATCGGAGACGACGATCTGGAGTCTGTGGAAATGCAGTCGCTCCTGGCCGGTGCGAATACCGTCGCGATCAACGATGGCGGACTGACAGGTTGGGAGATTTTTCAGTTCCAGACGGCGCGTCTGGTCGCGCCCGGGCTCTGGGCGCTGTCCCGACGGTTGCGCGGGCAGCGCGGGACCGAGTGGGCCATTCGGAATCCGTGGCCCGTCGGAAGTACGGTCGTGTTCCTGGACCGCACGCTGGCGCAGCTCGATGTGCCGCGTGAGGCACTCTGGATCGAACGGCATTATCGCGTCGGGCCGGCGGATCAACCGATCGACAGCGCGGCCTACACGTACTACCCCATCGTCGCGGAGGGTATGGGGCTGCGTCCCTATGCGCCTGCCCATCTGCGGATTTCCGTGGAGGAGGGCACACGGATGGCGCGCTGGGTCCGGCGCTCGAGGCTCGCCGCCGATGGATGGGACGGATACGATGTGCCGCTCGGAGAGGCGCGCGAGAGCTATCGCCTTCGGGTTTTGCGCGGGGACGGGAGTGTCGCGCACGAACAGAGCGTGGTGCGAACGGAAGCCACTATCCCCGAAACGGCGATCGATCCACAGGGGCACGGAGCCCTGACACTGGAGGTGAGTCAGGTCTCGGATGAGGTTGGACCGGGGACGCCGGCGACGATCACGATCGCTTGAAAGGAGGTTTGCGCGCTCGGCCTTCTGCGGCTACGTAAGAAGCCCGAACGTTGGAGGCACTCCCATGTCGATACCTCAGTCACAGGTTCATCCGGTCGACCCGGTCTGGGACCGGGTTCGGGCCGAAGCGCGGCAGGCCGTCAAGGACGAGCCCGTCCTGGGCGGGATGGTCCATGCCGCCGTGCTCCATCACAGGACGCTCGATGCGGCGCTGGCCTATCGCTTCGCGCAGAAGCTCGCGTCAGGTGAAATGAGCGAGCAGATCCTTCGCGAAGTCGCGGAAACCGCGCTTGCCGACGACCCGGAGATCGTGACGGCGGCGCGGGCGGATATCGTCGCGACCTTTGAACGTGATCCCGCCTGCGACCGTTTTCTGCAGCCCTTGATGTATTTCAAAGGGTTCCAGGCCGTGCAGGCGAGCCGGATCGCCCACTGGCTCTGGATGCAGGGGCGTACCGACATGGCTTATTTCGCCCAGATGCGCATCTCGGAGCTCTTCGGAGTCGACATCCATCCCGGTGCGCGCATCGGGCGAGGCATCATGATCGATCATGCGCATTCTATCGTGATCGGCGAGACCGCCGTCGTGGGCGACAACGTGTCGATGCTGCATTCCGTCACTTTGGGCGGAACGGGGAAGGAAGACGACGACCGTCATCCGAAGATCGGGGACGGCGTCCTGATCGGAGCCGGTGCGAAGGTGCTCGGCAACATCAAGATCGGTCATTGTTCGCGGATCGCGGCAGGGTCGGTCGTTCTGGGCGATGTGCCTCCAAAGTCGACCGTGGCCGGCGTTCCCGCGAAGATCGTCGGCGAGGCCGGCTGCGCACAGCCGTCCGTGATGATGGATCAGCTTGTCGGGATCCGCGCGTCCGAAGACTGAAGATATCCTGCGAATTCAAACGAAAAGGCCGGGGCATTCGCCCCGGCCTTTTCCGCGTTTCGATAGAGGCTCAGGCGAGCATCATCATCGGGTTCTCGAGATTGGTCGCGATCGCCTTGAGGAAATCCGCCCCGAGCGCGCCGTCGATGACCCGGTGATCGACCGAGAGCGTCACCGACATGACTGTGGCCGCCGTGATCTCGCCGTCCGCCCCGATGACCGGCTTCTTCACGCCCGCGCCGACGGCGAGGATGGAGCCGTGCGGCGGGTTGATGACGGCGTCGAAGTTGTCGATGCCGAACATGCCGAGATTGGAGATCGCGAAGCTGCCGCCCTGATACTCGTGCGGTGCGAGCTTGCGGTCGCGGGCGCGGGCGGCGAGGTCCTTCATCTCCGAGGAGAGCGCCGAGAGCGACTTCAGGTGCGCGTCCTTCAGGACGGGCGTGAAGAGGCCGCCCTCGATGGCGACGGCGACGGCCACGTCCGACGGCTTCAGCTGCAGCATCCGGTCACCGGCCCAGACGGCATTGGCCGCCGGCACCTCCTGCAGCGCGAGGGCGCAGGCCTTGATGATGAAATCGTTGACCGAGAGCTTCACGCCCTTCGCGTCGAGCTGCTTGTTGAGCTGGCTGCGGAACTTCAGAAGCGCATCGAGCTGGATGTCACGCCGCAGGTAGAAATGCGGGATCGTCTGCTTCGCCTCGGTCAGGCGCGCGGCGACCGTCTTGCGCATCCCGTCGAGCTTGACCTCTTCGAACTCCCGGCCCTCGAACATCTTGATGACCTGCTCGGCCCCCATTCCGGCGGGCATCCCGGCCTTCGGGCTGTCGCCCGCGGCCTTCGGGGCCTCCGTCGCGGCGGCCTCCGCCGGTTTCGCGCCGGGCTTCGCGTTCTCCACGTCGGCCTTGACGATGCGACCGCGGGGGCCGGAGCCCTTGATCGCGCCAAGGTCGAGACCCTTGTCCTTGGCGATGCGGCGGGCGAGGGGGGTCGCGAAAATGCGCTCCCCGCTCTTGGCGGGCGATGGTGCGGGGGATGCGGCGGCATCGCCGTCGCGACCGTAGCCCTTGGCCGGCTCGGTCTCCTTCGAGGTCTCCGCCGGGGCGGCGTTCGACGCGCTCTCCGCCGGCTTGGCATCGCCGCCCACATTCTCGGCGGCCGAGGCATCCTCGCCCTCCTCCAGAAGCACGGCGATGGGCGAATTAACCTTCACGCCCTCGGTACCCTCGGCCACGATGATCTTGCCGATCGTGCCCTCGTCGACGGCCTCGAACTCCATCGTGGCCTTGTCGGTCTCGATCTCGGCCAGAAGGTCGCCGGAGGAGACGGTATCCCCCTCCTTGACAAGCCATTTCGCCAGCGTGCCCTCCTCCATCGTGGGGGAGAGGGCGGGCATCAGGATCTCGGTTGCCATTCTCTATCCCCTTACTTGTAGGTGACTTGCTTGACGGCTTCGACCACCTCGTCGGTCGTCACCAGCGCCAGCTTCTCGAGGTTGGCGGCATAGGGCATGGGCACGTCCTTGCCGGTGCAGGTCACGACGGGCGCGTCGAGATAGTCGAAGGCGCGCTGCATGATGACGCTCGCCATGTGGTCGCTGAAGGACGCCACCGGGAAGCCCTCCTCGATCAGGACGCAGCGGTTCGTCTTCATCACCGAGGCGAGCACCGTGTCGTAGTCGACCGGGCGCAGCGTGCGCAGGTCGATCACCTCGGCTTCGATCCCGTCGCCGGCCAGCCGCTCGGCGGCTTCGAGCGCGTAGGTCATGCCGATGCCCCAGCTCACCAGTGTCACGTCCGCCCCCTCGCGCCAGATCTTCGCCTTGCCGAAGGGCACGATGAAATCGTCGAGCTTCGGGACGTCGAAGGACTTGCCGTAGAGGATCTCGTTTTCGAGGAAGATCACCGGGTTCGGATCGCGGATCGCCGTCTTCATCAGGCCCTTCGCGTCCGCCGCGGAGTAGGGCATCACCACCTTCAGGCCGGGCACCGAGGCATACCAGGCGGCATAGTCCTGCGAGTGCTGCGCGGCCACGCGCGCCGCCGCCCCGTTCGGGCCGCGGAAGACCATCGGGCAACCCATCTGACCGCCCGACATATAGAGCGTCTTCGCGGCCGAATTGATAATCTGGTCAATGGCCTGCATGGCGAAGTTGAAGGTCATGAACTCCACGATCGGCTTCAGCCCGCCAAAGGCCGCGCCGACGCCGATGCCGGTGAAGCCATGCTCGGTGATCGGCGTGTCGATCACGCGCTTCGATCCGAATTCGTCCAGCATCCCCTGGCTGATCTTGTAGGCCCCCTGGTACTCGGCGACCTCCTCACCCATGAGGAAGACGTCCTCGTCGCGGCGCATCTCCTCGGCCATGGCGTCGCGCAACGCCTCGCGGACCGTCTGGCTCACCATCTCGGTGCCCTCGGGCCAGTCGGGGCTCGCGTTCGACTTCGGCGCATCCGTCTCGGCTTCGAGGCGCGACTGGTCCTTCGGCGCGGCCGGAACCTCGGCGGCCTTCGCGGCTTCCTCGGCGGCCCCCGAGCTGCCCGACGACGATACCTCCTCGGCGGCCGAGGCATCCTCGCCCTCCTCAAGTAGCACGGCGATGGGCGAATTGACCTTCACGCCCTCGGTGCCCTCGGCCACGATGATCTTGCCGATCGTGCCCTCGTCGACGGCCTCGAACTCCATCGTGGCCTTGTCGGTCTCGATCTCGGCCAGGATGTCGCCGGACGACACGTTGTCCCCCTCCTTCACGAGCCACTTCGCAAGCGTGCCCTCCTCCATCGTGGGGGAGAGGGCGGGCATCAGGATCTCGGTCGCCATTACACGGCCTCCTGCGGAATTTCGTCGGCGTAGATATCGGTCCAGAGCTCTTCGAGCGCGGGCTCGGGGCTCTCCTTCGCGAAGTCGGCGGAGGCGTTCACGATGTCCTTGATCTCCTTGTCGACGGCCTTCAGGTCGTCCTCGCTCGCGTGCTTTCCGGTCAGCAGCATCTGGCGCACCTGTTCGATGCAGTCGCGCTCCTCGCGCATCTTCTGCACCTCGTCGCGGGTGCGGTACTTGGCCGGGTCGGACATGGAGTGGCCGCGGTAGCGGTAGGTCTTGATCTCGAGGATGTAGGGCCCCTTGCCCGCGCGGCAGTGGGCCACGGCCTTCTCGCCGGCGGCCTTCACGGCCAGCACGTCCATGCCGTCCACTTCCTCGCCCTCGATGCCGTAGGCCGCGCCACGCTCCCAGTAGGAGGGCGACTTGGTGGACCGCTTGGTCGAGGTGCCCATGGCATACTGGTTGTTCTCGATCACGAAGACGACCGGCAGGTCCCAGAGTTCGGCCATGTTGTAGGTCTCGTAGACCTGGCCCTGGTTCGCGGCCCCGTCGCCGAAATAGGTGAAGGTGACGTTGTCGTTGCCCCTGTACTTGTCGGCGAAGGCGAGGCCCGCACCGATGGGCACCTGGGCGCCGACGATGCCGTGGCCGCCGTAGAAATGCTTCTCCTTGGAGAACATGTGCATCGAGCCGCCCTTGCCCTTGGAGTAGCCCCCCTCGCGGCCCGTCAGCTCTGCCATCACGCCGTTCGGGTCCATCCCGCAGGCCAGCATGTGGCCATGGTCGCGATAGGAGGTGACGCGCTTGTCGCCCTCCTTCGCCGCCGCTTCCAGGCCGACGACGACCGCCTCCTGGCCGATATAGAGGTGACAGAACCCGCCGATGAGACCCATGCCGTAGAGCTGACCCGCCTTTTCCTCGAACCGCCTGATGAGGAGCATGTCCCGGTAGTATTGAAGCAACTCCTCCTTCGAGACATTCGGTTTCGCCTTGGCGGCGGTCTTGCGGGTGGCCATGGGGCGCGTCTCCTCCGGTCGGCAGATCGTTCAACGTTAAACAATCCCCTAGCGCAAAGGTTCCTGTGGGGAAAGGGGCACGCGCGCATGGCCGGCCTGCCCCGGAGGCAAGGCGGTTTTGTGTTTTCGCGGGGGAGGAGGGATCAGTACTCGACGATGATCTCGTCTGCCCGGGCCACGCCCAGCACGTGCCGCGCGCGCTCGTCCAGCAGGTCGAGGTCGAGGTAGTCGTCCGAGAGCCGGCGCGTACGGTCGCGCATCACCTCGGCCTCCGCGTCGAGAAGCGCAAGCTCCGCCATCAGGAGCTCGCGCTCGGCGTCGAGTTCGACCCGGCGCAGCACGCCGTATTCGCCCTGCACGGCGGCAAAGACGAAATAGCCCGCGAACCCCAGGAGGATCGTGGGCAGGATCAGGGTATAGCCGGAACGGCGGCGTTTCTGGGCCATGGCTCTGCTCGGTTTCGCGCGGCCTCTTGTCGGGCCGCTCAGGGGACTATGGCACAGGCCGATTCGCCTGTGAATCCCCTTCGTCGCAAAAGGCTTCCGGTGGCGCTATCCGGCGACGGAGGCCGCGTGGATGCTGTCGATCGTGCGCCCGATCTCGGTCTCGAAGGTCGCGTCGTCCTGCCCGTCCGAGAGCCCTTCGGTCAGTGCGCGGCTGAAGCTTGCGATGACACCACGGTTCCGGGCGAGACGGGCGTTCGCCTCTTCCCGCGTGTATCCGCCCGAGAGCGCGACGACGCGCATGACCTTCGGGTGATCCACGAGCGGCGCGTAGAAATCGGCGGCCTCGGGCAGGGTGAGCTTCAGCATGATTTCCTGCCCCTCGGGGAGCGTGTCGAGATGCGCGAGGATCGCGTCGCGCAGCATCGCCTCGGCCTCGGCCTTGTCGGCGATGTCGATGGTCACCTCCGGCTCCAGGATCGGGGCCATGCCATGGGCCAGCACCTGCCGTCCGACCTCGAATTGCTGCGCCACGATGGCCTCGATGCCGTCGGCGTTCGCCGCGTCGATGACCGAGCGTTCCTTGGTGCCGAAGACGCCCGCCGCCTTCGCCCGCTCCAGCGTCGCGTCGAGCCCCGGGATGGGTTTCATCCGCTTCACGCCGTCGGCC
Organism: Jannaschia marina; assembly: GCF_013404595.1. Lineage (GTDB taxonomy): Bacteria > Pseudomonadota > Alphaproteobacteria > Rhodobacterales > Rhodobacteraceae > Jannaschia > Jannaschia marina. Next base: position 73,765 of record NZ_JABVAX010000004.1, read on the forward strand.
GCGTCTTCCAGTCCCTTGTCGATCTTGAGGAAGGGCACCACGCCCCGCGCCTCCCAGAGATAGGTCGCGGCGGGGCGGCCGTGGAACTCGCGGTCCATCGTCTGCTCGAAGAGGATCGCGCCGATCACCTTGTCGCCGGTGAAGGCCGGGGCCTTCACGATCCGCGCGCGCATCCCGTGGATCAGGTCGAACATCTCGTCCTCGGAGCCCCAGCGGTCCTCGCCCACGCCATAGAGACGCAGGGCCTTCGGAGTGGAGCCGCCCGATTGGTCGAGCGCGGCGATGAAGCCCTGACCGGCGCGGATCTTGGCGGCTTTGTCTTGATCGAACATGGGGCTCTCCGGGGCTGAAATCTCTTGCCCACAGCCCTAGGGCGCGGCCCTCCTCACCGCAAGCCGATGGTTGCGCTAACGCCTCAGCCGCCCTGCCGGTCGAGCCAGGCCGCCGTCGCCGCCGCCTCCGCTTCCGCCCGCAGATCCGCCCAGGCGGCCTGGTCCGCGATCGGCACCCCCCGGTCGATCTGCCCCAACAGGGCCCGGGCCTCCGCGTCGCCTTCGGCCGCCGCGATCGTGCCGTAATAGGTCGCGTGCCAGAGCGAGCGCGCCGCGCCGACGCCCCGCAGATGCGCCTCGGCGCGCGCGCGGAGTTCCGCCGCCGGCCCGGCCGCATCCGCCGGCGTGGGCAGGGGCGTGACCGATTGCAGCCGGAGGCGCGTGGCGAACGGCAGATTCCCCTCCAGCCGGTCGAGGAGCGGCCGGAGCCGCGCCATCCCGCCCGGCCCGGCGGCGAGCGCCATGGCATAGGCCGCCTCCGCATCCGTCGTCGCCAGCGCCTCGGCCAGGGCCATCGCGACCTCCGTGTCTCCGGCCTCGACGAGCGGCCCGAGCAACACCAGGGCCTGCCCGGTGAACCGCGGCGCGCGGTCGCCACGCAGATGCGCGAGCCCAAGGCTCCGCGCTTCCTCACCGGTCAGCGCCCCCGGTGCTTCCAGCCCACGCGCCACCAGCGCGGGATCGAGCCGCGCGCGCTCGGCGGCGCTCGTGGTGCCGACGGTCGGCTCCAGAAGCTCGATCACGGGCAGGGGCCCGCTCTGCAGGCGCGCGACGAACGCGGCATCGACGGTGCGCGGGTCGGCGGGGTCGAAGCCGCTCTCGATCACGAGGCGCTTCGGGTCGGTCACGAAGGCGGCCCAGCCCTCGGCCAGCGCCGCCATGAAGGTCTTCGCCGACTTCGGGAGAGGTCCGCCGTCGCCCATGTCCGCGAAGGCCGGCTGCATCCCCTGCATCAGGAAGGCCGCCGCGGTCTCGGGGTCGGTCGCGGCTGGCGGGAGGAAAGCCTGTGCCATCTCGAAGCCACCGAGGTTGTCGAGCGCCAGCGTGACCCGCGAGACATCCGCATCGACCACCGGCTCCCCGGTCTCGTCGCTGCGCACCCAGAAATACGGCATCTCCGCCGCAAGTGAAAGCGCTGCGAGCCCCTCGATCCGCGCGTCCGTCCGCAGGTCGAGCGACGACTGCCGCGGGTCGTAGTCGTACTCCACCGTCATCGCCGGCACGCGCGCCCCGTCGCCCGGCAGCATCGCGGCGAGCGGGGCCGCGTCCATCGCCGCGAGGCAGCCGTCGCTCAGGTCGAGCCCGCGCAGGTCGACCCGCCCCGACACCTGCACGAGCGAGAGCGGATCGTCGGACGTGAGGTCGAGCGAGCGCACGGCCACGTCGCAGCTTCCGCCGCCCGCGCCGAGCGGGACGGAGACCGCGAGGTCCGCGACCGAGAGCCGCCCCTGCACGATCGACAGGCTCAGGTCGCCATAGGTGATCCGCGCCTGCGTGCGCGCCGCGCCGACGATGCTCTGCAGGATCTGCGTCAGGATGCGGTCGGGATGCAGCGCGTCCCAGAGGCTCGCCTCCTGCGCCGTCGCGGGTAGGGGCAGGGCAAGGGCGGTGCAGAGAAGCAGACGGCGCATGGGGCACTCCGGAGATAGGGGGTGAAATCGAGGTTAGCCTAGCCGGGGTGCGTTGTCCGCGTCCAATGGTGAGCGAGCGCGTCGCAGGGCCGCGGCGCGGCGATCCGCCGATCTTGCTAAGCACTTTATGGTCGCAGTGTCCGCGATACGCCAATGCGGAGGGCCAACGGCAGATCAATCGCCGTGCCGGGGGGCGGCCTCTCGCGTATTGCAGAGCAATTCGCTGTCGGCAGCGCATCGCCGATGCGCGATAGACCGGCGATGCGCGGGCCGCTGACGCGGCCGTATCGCGCAAGGTCCTCCAGCGGATCTTGAGGTGCCGCGCCCCGGCCCGACGATGCGCTCCCGGCGTCCTACGACGCCGACAGCGCCGCCACCCCCGGCAACTCCTTGCCCTCCATCCATTCGAGGAAGGCGCCGCCCGCCGTGGAGATATAGGTGAAGTCCCCGGCGACCCCGGCATGGTTCAGCGCCGCCACCGTGTCCCCGCCGCCCGCGACCGAGATCAGCTTGCCCGCCTTGGTCAGTTTCGCCGCATGGCGCGCGGCGGCGACGGTGGCCGCGTCGAAGGGCGTCATCTCGAAGGCCCCGAGCGGCCCGTTCCAGACGAGCGTCGCGCAGCCGTCGAGGACCGTCTCGATATGGGCGACCGAATCCGGCCCGGCATCGAGGATCATCTGCCCCGCGGGCACGTCCTCTGCCTTCACCACCTGCGTCGGCGGGTCGGTGCGGAACTCCCCGGCCACCACCACGTCGCGGGGCAACAGGATCGTGCAGCCCGCCGCCTCGGCCTTGGCCGCGATCTCGCGCGCGGTGTCGAGGAGGTCGTGCTCGCAGAGCGATTTCGCCACGTCGATCCCCTGCGCGGCGAGGAAGGTATTGGCCATGCCGCCGCCGATGATGAGGTGCTGCACCTTGGTCACGAGGTTGCCGAGGAGGTCGAGTTTCGTCGACACCTTCGCCCCACCGACGACGGCCGCGACCGGCGGTTTCGGCGTGCCGAGCGCGGCGTCGAGCGCGGTCAGTTCCGCTTCCATCGACCGCCCCGCGCAGGCCGGCAGCAGCTTGGCCAGCGCATGGGTCGAGGCATGGGCCCGGTGGGCGGCGGAGAAGGCGTCGTTGCAATAGACGTCCCCGACCGAGGCGAGACGCTTGGCGAAGCCCGCGTCGTCCGTCTCCTCGCCCGGGTTGAAGCGCAGGTTCTCGAAGAGAAGCACGTCACCCACCGTCAGGCCCGCGACCGCATCGCCGTAGTTTCCGTCGACGAAGCTCACCTCCGTCCCGAAGGCGCGCGAGAGGGCGGGGACCACCTGCCGGAGCGACATCTCCGGCACGACCTTGCCCTTCGGACGCCCGAAATGCGCCAGCAGGACGACCTTGGCCCCCTTGGCGCGCAAATCCGCGACGGTCGGCACGATCCGGTCGATCCGCGTGGTGTCGGTGACGCGGCCGTCCTCGACGGGCACGTTGATGTCCACGCGGGTCAGCACCACCTTGCCGGCAAGGTCCATGTCGTCGAGCGTCTTGAAGGGCATCCGATTAACCTTCTGTTAATAAACGGTTTTGGTTTCGCACGCGAAACTGCGCCGGTGCCGTCACCCTCGGGCTCGACCCGAGGGTCTCTATCCGTCGGAGATCCTCGGGTCGAGCCCGAGAATGACGGTCGAGGCCCGTCAGATCAACTTGCCCATGGCGACGGCGGTATCGGCCATCCGGTTCGAGAAGCCCCATTCGTTGTCGTACCACGACAGGATCCGCACCATGTTGCTGTCCATCACCTTGGTTTGGTCGGTGTGGAAGATCGACGAATGTGGGTCGTGGTTGAAGTCGGTCGAGACGAGCTTCTTGTCGGTATAGCCGAGGATCCCCTTGAGCGGCCCGTCGGCGGCCTTGCGGACCGCGTCGTTGATCTCCTCGGGGGTCGTGTCGCGCGACGCGGTGAACGTCAGGTCGACGACCGAGACGTTGGGCGTCGGCACCCGGATCGCCACGCCGTCAAGCTTGCCGTTGAGGTCGGGCAGCACGAGGCCCACGGCCTTCGCGGCCCCTGTCGACGTCGGGATCATCGAGAGCGCGGCGGCGCGGGCGCGGTAGAGATCCTTGTGCATCGTGTCGAGCGTCGGCTGGTCGCCGGTGTAGCTGTGGATCGTCGTCATGAACCCGCGCGCAATACCCACCGCTTCGTGCAGCACGTGGGCCACGGGGGCGAGGCAGTTCGTCGTGCAGCTCGCGTTCGACACGATCAGGTCGTCCGCCGTCAGGCTGTCGTGGTTGACGCCGTAGACGATAGTCTTGTCGGCGTCCGCGCCGGGCGCCGAGATGAGAACGCGGGAGGAGCCGTTGTCGAGATGCGCCTGGCACTTCTCCTTGGACGTGAAGATGCCGGTGCATTCCATCACGACGTCCACGTCCGACCAGGGCAGGTCGGCGGGGTTGCGGATGGCGGTCACGCGCATCTGGCCGCGGCCCACGTCGATCCAGTCGTCGCCGGTCGTCACCGGGGCGGGGAAGCGGCCGTGGACGCTGTCGTATTGCAGCAGGTGGGCGTTCGTCTCGACCGGGCCCAGGTCGTTGATGGCGATCACCTCGATATCGGTGCGGCCCGATTCGATGATGCCGCGCAGGACGTTGCGCCCGATGCGGCCGAAACCGTTGATTGCCACTTTGACCATGTCGTCACCTCCGGGGGATGCGCTTGCGGAGCGCGGGAATTTTCTGCGGTACGCCGCTGTCGATACATGTCGTTACCGCTAACGGTTCCGGCGCTAGCATGGCCGCTGCCGCAGAGGCAACCGGCGAGCGATGAAACCCGCCCCCGCTCGGGCCGGAAACCGCGGGCACGTCACCGCCAGAACGCGATGTACTCGATCAGGTCGATCAGCCGCCGCCCGAGAAACGTGAGGATCCGCGCGTCGTTGAAGAACCAGTCCGCCCCGAAGAAGGCGACGAGCAGGAAGGCGAGCACGGCGGCGGTGGCGTTGTTCATGGCGCGCAGCTTTGCCGGGGCGGAGCGAGCGTCGCAAGGGGGGAGGTCGTCCCGGTCAGCGGTGCGGCGTGCCGCAGCTCCGCCCGGGCCTCACGTCGGCGATGGGGCGGGCAGGCCCCGCGCGAGCGCCGCCGCGAACCCCCGGAACAGCGCGTCGACCTCGGAGGCCGGGCGATTTCCGATCATCGCGCCGAAGAAGTTCACCGAGAAGGAGACATGCATGACCGCCGCGAAGAGCAGGTCGATATCGACGTCGCCGGCGACGCGGCCGGCGGCCTGCAGGCGCTGGACGCGCTCCCGGAAGTTGCGGTCCGCCTTGCCGTCCATGTGTGCCGCGCCCTGTTGGCGGAACGCGGCGTCGATGGCGGCGCGGCTGACGATCAGGCGGACGATCTCCTCGTCCTTCAGGTCATCGCGCAGCTTCGCGTGGAGATAGTGATAGATCTCCTTTTCGAGTGTCTCCTGCGGGGGGTAGGAGAGCCCGCCGTCCCGGCGGGACGACACGAACTGATCGGTCACCGCCGTCAGCAGCCCGTCCTTGCCGCCGAAGTACCGGCTGATGAGAGACAGATTCGCTTCGGCCAGGTCCGCGATCTCGCGCAGGCCGGCCGCGTCGTAGCCGCGCCGGGCGAAGACGGTGCGGGCGGCCTCGAGGATCCGGGCCTCGGTTGCGGCGCGGTTGCGGACGGGTGCCTCGCGCTTGTCGGTCTCTGTCGTCGGCATGTGAACGAGTGTTTACATGATCCGCGCCGTCCCGTAAAGAAAACGAGTGTTTACATTCACCGACTCGAAAGACGTGCCATGATCGGACTGATGCGCGCCGCCCGTCTGGAGGCCCTGACCCTGCTCGCGCTCTTCTGTGTCGCGATGCCGCTCAAGTACGCGGCGGGCATCCCGCAGGCGGTATCGCTCATGGGGCCGCTCCACGGGCTCGCCTTCATGGTCTTCCTGTGGTTCGTGGTCCGCTCCTGGGCCGAGGGTCTGATCGACGGGATCGGAACCCTGCGTCTGTGTGCCGGTGCCTTCCTCCCCTTCGGCGGCTTCGTCAACGAACGCTGGCTGCGCCGTCAACTGCAGGACACGTGATGCTCTACGATCTGACGCGGGCCGCCCATCTGATTTCCCTGTTCGTCTGGATCGGGGGCATGGTCGCGGTGGCCCTCGCACTCCGCTTTCCGGCGCGGGTCGATCTGACGCCGCTCAGGGCCTACGACCGGGCCGTGACGACGCCGGCAATGATCCTGGCCCTCTCGTTCGGGATCCTTCTGGGGGTGCAGGGCGGTTGGTTCAGCTCCGGATGGCTCGGCCTGAAGATCCTGCTGGCGCTCGGTCTGTCGGGCCTGCATGGCGCGCTCGTCGGCAAGCTGCGTCGTGCCAGTTGGGAAAGTCGGGCCGCGGCCGGGCCGGGCGACCGCTGGTTCCTGCCGGTCGGGCTCCTGCTTGTGACGCTGATCGTGCTCTTGGTGACGATCAAGCCCTGAGATCACCGGCTCTGGCGCGCCGCCCCGAAACCGGTAGTCTGCGTCCATGTCCCACTGGATCGCCACCGACCGCGTGCGCCCGGAGCCGGAGACCTGCGCGCTCTCGGGGCGGATCGTCTGGGACGGGCCGCAGTCGCTCTGGACGCTCGCCCACGGCGTCGGCGGAATACTGGCTCTGGCGGTGTTTCCGTCGCTCCCGGGGTTCGCCGTCTTCCTCGCGCTCACGGCGGTCACTATCTGCGCGGGCCATTCCGTCGGAATGCACCGCCTTCTGATCCACAGGGCTTTCCGGGTGCCGAAGGGGCTCGAATACCTGCTCGTCTGGCTCGGCGTGCTCGTCGGGATGGCCGGGCCGATCGGCATGATCCGCGCCCATGACATGCGCGACTGGCACCAGCGGCAGACCCGTTGCCCACCGCATCCCTCGCACGCCGCGCGACCTCTGCGGGACATGTGGTGGCAGATGCATTGCCGGTTCCGGCTCGACCGCCCGCCCGCCTTCGTCGTGGAGCCCGAGGTGGCGGAGGATCGGGTCTATCGCTGGATGGAGCGGACCTGGCGGTGGCAGCAACTGCCGCTTGCCGTCGCGCTCTACCTGGCGGGCGGATGGGGCTGGGTGCTCTGGGGTGTCTGCCTGCGGGTCTTCGTGTCGCTCACCGGACATTGGGCGGTGGGGCATTTCGCCCACCGGGGCCGCGTGACGGGCTGGCGGATCGAAGGGTTGCCGGTGCAGGGGAGCAACCTGCCGGGCCTCGGCCTCCTCACGTTCGGAGAGAACTGGCACGGCAACCACCACGCCTTTCCCCATTCCGCAAGGCTCGGCGTGGAGCCGGGGCAGATGGATCCGGGCTGGTGGTTCATCCTGGCACTGGAGCGGGCGGGGCTGGCCCGGGAGGTAAGGGGGCCGCGGGACGCGCCGCCGCGGGAGGGGCTGGTGCGGGTCGGAGAGGCCTGAGAGCCTCTGGCTTTCGTGCGCTGTGCGCTCGTTTCTGCACCGTGAGGCTGTGACGTCTCCTTTTGAGGCATCACCTTGCCGCCGAAAGCGTTCTGTCTTCGCAGAACGCTTCCTAGATCAATCGCCCCATATGCCCGGCGACGTCGGCCATGCGGCAGGAGAAGCCCCATTCGTTGTCGTACCAGGCCAGCACGCGGACGGTGCGGCCGACGACCTTGGTCTGGTCGGGGGCGAAGATGGAGCTGTGGGTGGTGTGGTTGAAGTCGATGGAGACCTTGGGTTCCGGGTCGTAGGCCAGAACGGCTCCCATGTGCCCGGCGGCGGCTTCGGCCATGACCTCGTTCACGTCGGCCACCGTCACGTCGCGCGCGGCCTGGAACGTGAGATCCACGGCCGAGACGTTGGGCGTGGGGACGCGGAGCGCCGTGCCGTCGAGCTTGCCGGCGAGGTCGGGCACGACCTCGCCGATGGCCTTGGCCGCGCCGGTCGAGGTGGGGATCATCGCCATGGCGGCGGCTCGGGCGCGGTAGAGATCGGAGTGGCGGCGATCGAGCGTAGGCTGGTCGCCGGTGTAGCTGTGGATGGTGGTCATCACGCCGCTCTCGATGCCGATGGCGTCGTTCAGCACCTTGGCCATGGGGGCGAGGCAGTTGGTGGTGCAGCTCGCGTTCGAGGCGACGTGGTGGTCGGGCGTGAGCGCGCGGTGGTTCACGCCGTAGACGACGGTGAGGTCGGCGTTCCTGGCCGGCGCGGAGACGAGGACGCGCTTCGCCCCGCGCGACAGGTGGACGGCGGCGGCCTCGCGGTCGTTGAACTTGCCCGTGCATTCGAGGACGACGTCGACGCCTTCCCAGTCGAGCTCCGTCGGATCGTAGGTGGATTGCACCGTGATCGGCCCGTGGCCGAGGTCGAGCGTGTCGCCCGCCACGCGGACCTCGCCGCCGTAGCGGCCGTGGACGCTGTCGTAGCGCAGCAGGTGCGCGTTGGTCTCGATCGGGCCGGTCGCGTTCATCTTGACGACGCTCACGTCGTTGCGCGCCGCACTTGCGATATGGGCCAGCGTGCAGCGACCGATGCGCCCGAACCCGTTGATGCCGATGGTGACCGTCATGTCCGAAACTCCTGCTCTGCCCGCCTTGGCGGTAGGCCAGCGGTCACCCGGGGGCAACCGGGAAAGGCAAGAGGGGCCAGAGTGTTAGCGTTAAACGTGACTGCTTGCGCTAACGGTTAGCGCAAGCGGGCGGAAAGGCGCGCGTTGACCCGGGCGATGGCGGCCTAGATCGTGAGCCGGACTTAACGAGGGATTCGGATGCCATGAGCGGACTACTTGCGCTTCTCGACGACGTGGCGGCGATCGCCAAGGTTGCTTCCGCCTCGATCGACGACGTGGCCGCGCAGGCGACGAAGGCGGGGGCGAAGGCGGCCGGCGCGGTGATCGACGACGCGGCGGTGACGCCGAAGTATGTCCACGGCTTCCAGGCGGCGCGGGAGTTGCCGATCGTCTGGAAGATCGCGCGCGCCTCGATCTTCAACAAGCTCGTCATCCTCCTGCCGATCGCGATGCTGCTGTCGCAGTTCGCGCCCTGGCTGATCCCCTATTTCCTGCTCCTCGGCGGTCTCTACCTCTGCTACGAGGGGGCCGAGAAGGTCTATCATTGGCTCGTCCCCCACGACGACCTGAGCGAGATCGACCCCGAGACGACCCAGCTCGACGAGACCCACCTCGAGGAAAAGCGGGTGAAGGGCGCGATCAAGACCGATTTCATCCTCTCGGCCGAGATCATGACGATCATCCTCGCCAACATCGACCCGGGTAGCAGCTGGGTCTTCGAGGCGGCCGTGCTGGGCCTTGCCGGGCTCGTCATCACCATCGCGGTCTACGGCGCGGTGGCGCTCATCGTGAAGGCCGACGACGTGGGCCTCGCCATGGTCGAGCGCGGGCGCTTCGCCTTCACGCGCGCGGTCGGCGCGGCGGTGGTGAAGGGAATGCCGGGGTTCATGCTCCTGCTGACGATCATCGGCACGGCGGCGATGATCTGGGTCGGCGGCAACATCGTCGTCCATGCCGTGGGCGAGATCGTCTGGCACTGGCCCTACGACACGATCAAGGCGGCGGGGAAGGCGGTGTCGGAGGCCATCGGCACGGCCAAGGGCTTCGTCAACTGGTTCACGGTGGCCTTCCTCGACGGGATCCTGGGGCTGGCCGTCGGCTTCGTGCTGATACCGCTGGTGGGGATGGTGTCGAAGAAGGAGGACACCGCCCACTGAGCCCGGGTGCGGGGCAGGGTGTCGCAGGGCAGGCCAAGGGCCGAATAGACGGGCCCGCCGCGTGTTGTCGGTGCGGACGCGAAAGACGCGTTCGTCGAGCAACAGGATACGACAATGTCTAGACTTCTTCTTCTGGGTACCGTCACCGGTGCCGTCATCGCCGGTGTCTACGCGGCCCCCGTGCGGGCGGAGGGTGACGCGCCCGCGACGGCCCGGGCCGACATCATCGACCTTGCCGGCGACACGATCGGTGAGGCGCGGCTGACGCAGGGCGCGACCGGCGTGCTGCTTTACTTGCGGGTCGAGGGGCTGACGCCCGGCGCGCATGGCCTGCATCTGCACAGCCGGGGCATCTGCGAGACGCAGGAGAGCTTTTCGACCGCCATGGGCCACGTCGACATGGTCGAGGGCGGGCACGGGCTTCTGAACCCCGCGGGGCCGGAGGCGGGCGACATCCCCAACATCTTCGTCGCGGCCGACGGCATCGGGGAGATGGAGGCCTATCTGACCATGGTCTCGCTGGAGGAGGGCGCGCAGAACCTGCTCGACGCCGACGGCTCCACGATCATGATCCACGAGAATGCCGACGACCACGTGAGCCAGCCCATCGGCGGGTCCGGCGCGCGGGTGGCCTGCGGCGTGATCGAGGCGGGCTGAGCCGGGGTCAGCCCCCGAACCGGATGCGCCAGAGCGCTTCCCGCGCCCGGTCGCGCGCCGCGTAGGCGGTGACGGCTGCCGGCAGGTCGTCCGGGGAGACCCCCGGGCGGCCCTCGGCCAGCGCGGTCATCTCCATGGTGTACCAGGCGGTGATGCCGCCCTCGGGCGGGGCGGTGAAGCGGGGGAAGGCCGCGTCGCGGCCGTCCCTGCGCCAGGTCTCGGGCAGGTCGGGGGCGAGGATGAGCGCGCGGGCGAGGCCCACGACGTCGACGGCCCCCGTCTCGAGCGCGGCGATGGCGTCGGCGCGGGTCTTGACCCCGCCGTTCAGCATCAGCGGCACAGTGGTCCGCGCGCGGGCGCGGCGGGCGAAATCGAGGAAGTAGGGCCCGGAGGAGACGCGGTCGGAGGCGGACGCCGCTCCGGGGAAATAGGTGCCGCCGGAGATGTCGATGAGGTCGAGGCCCGCGCCGTCGAGCGCGGCGATGACATCGAGCGCCTCGGCCTCTGCGAAGCCGCCGTCGAGCTGATCGGTGGCGTTGAGCTTGAGGGCCACGGGGAAGGCGGGGCCGACGGCGGCGCGCACGGCGGCGATCACGGCGCGGAGGAGGCGCATCCGGTTGTCGAGCGACCCGCCCCAGGCGTCGGTGCGGCGGTTGAAGAGGGGGGAGAGGAACTGGCTCAGGAGGAAGCCGTGCGCCGCGTGGATCTGGACGCCGGTGAAGCCCGCGTCGCGGGCGCGGATGGCGGTGGCGGCGAGGGTGGCGGGCAGGGCCTCGATCTCCGCGACGGTCATTTCGGCGCAGGTGAGGCCCGGCAGGTCGAGGGCCGAGGGCCCGCGCGGGCGGGAGATCGGCGGATGCGCCATGGCGCCGGCGTGGCCGAGTTGCGCCCAGAGGTGGGTGTCCTGCGCCGTGCCCGCCGCCGTCAGTGCGCGGAGGGCGGCGGTGTTGGACCGCGCGGAGAGGACGAGGTTGCCCGGCTTCTCGGCCGTACTCGGATCGCCCTGCACCTCGCCCACGATGGCGGCCGCCACGCCGCCCGTCGCCCAGCGGGCGTAGAGCGCGGTTTGGCCGGGCCCCGGATCGCCGCGCCCGTCGCCCAGCGAATCCGACATCGCGGATTTGACGAGCCGGTTTTTCAGGACCGCCCCGCAGGGCAGGGTCAGGGGGCGGAAGAGGATGTCGCCCGCCCCCGTCACGTCAGAGAAGCTCGCGCGTTGCCTTGGCGACGGCCTCGGGGGTGATCCCGAAATGCTCGAAGAGGGTGCCTGCGGGGGCGGAGGCCCCGAAGTCGTCCATGCCGACGAAGGCCCCCTTGTCGCGCTTGCCGCGCTCGCCCGTGAGCCAGCGGTCCCAGCCCATGCGCGCGCCGGCCTCGACGGCCACGCGGACGGGGCCGGCGGGCAGGACCTTCTTGCGGTACTTCTCGTCCTGCGCTTCGAAGAGCTCCCAGCAGGGCATGGAGACGACGCGGGTGCCGATGCCCTCGGCCTGCAGGATGTCGCGGGCCTTCATGGCGATCTCGACCTCGGAGCCGGTGGCCATGAGGATCGCCATGCGCTTGCCCTCGGCCTCGGCCAGCACGTAGGCCCCCTGCGCGACGAGGTTCTTGTTGGTGAACTCGGTGCGCAGCGTCGGCAGCCCCTGCCGCGTGAGCGACAGGACCGAGGGCGTGCGCTCGGCGGTGAGCGCCAGCTCCCACGCCTCGGCCGTCTCGACGGTGTCGCAGGGGCGGAAGACGTTGGTGTTGGGCGTCGCGCGGCAGATGGCGAGATGTTCGACCGGCTGGTGCGTCGGGCCGTCCTCGCCGAGGCCGATGCTGTCGTGGGTCATCACGTAGGTGACGGGGATGCCCATCAGGGCCGAGAGCCGCATGGCGGGGCGCGCGTAGTCGGTGAAGCAGAAGAAGGTGCCGCCGTAGGGCCGCGCGCCGCCGTGCAGCGCCATGCCATTCATCGCCGCGGCCATGCCGTGCTCGCGGATGCCGTAGTAGACGTAGCGGCCCTTGCGGTCCTCGGGCGAGAAGATGCCGAGATCGGGGGTCAGCGTGTTGTTGGAGCCGGTGAGGTCGGCGGAGCCGCCGATCGTCTCGGCCATGATCGGGTTCACGACCTCGAGCACGGTCTCCGACGACTTGCGCGTGGCCATCTTGGGCTTCGCTTCGGCGATCTGGCGTTTGAGCGCCTTGATCGTGGCCGAGAGCTTGCGCGGGGCCTCGCCGGCGAGCGCGCGGTCGAACTCCTTGCGCTTGCCCTGGCCCATCTCGGCGAAGCGCACTTCCCAGGCGGCGCGCTCCTCGGCTCCGCGGGCGCCGATGGCCTCCCACTCGGACTTGAGGTCGGCGGGGATCTCGAAGGCCGGCTGCTCCCAGCCGTAGGCGCGTTTGGTGTCGGCGATCAGCGTCGCGTCGGTCAGCGCGCCGTGGCCCTTGGAGGTGTCCTGCGCCGAGGAGCCGATGGCGATATGCGTCTTGCAGGCGACCATCGTGGGCTTCTTGCCCTTCTTGGCGTCGGTGAGGGCCGCGTCGATGGCCGCCGGGTCGTGGCCGTCGACCTCGATCACGTCCCAGCCCGAGGCCTTGAAGCGCTGCTTCTGGTCGGTCGAGTCGGCCAGCGAGACCTTGCCGTCGATGGTGATGCCGTTGTCGTCCCAGAGGACGATCAGGTGGCTGAGCTGCAGGTGCCCGGCGAGCGCGATGGCCTCCTGGCTCACGCCCTCCATCAGGCAGCCGTCGCCGGCGACGACCCAGGTGTAGTGGTCGACGATCTTGCGGCCGAAGCGGGCGCGCTGGATCTCCTCGGCGATGGCCATGCCGACCGAGGTGGCGATGCCCTGGCCGAGCGGGCCGGTCGTCGTCTCGATACCGGGGGCGTGGCCGTATTCCGGGTGGCCGGCGGTGATGGAGCCGAGCTGCCGGAAGGCGCGGATCTGCTCGATCGTCATCTCGGGGTAGCCGGTGAGATGGAGCAGCGAGTAGAGCAGCATCGAGCCGTGTCCGGCCGAAAGGACGAAGCGGTCGCGGTCGGGCCAGTCGGGGCGCGAGGCGTCGAACTTCAGGTGCTTCTCGAAGAGGACGGTGGCGACGTCCGCCATGCCCATGGGCATCCCCGAGTGGCCCGAATTGGCGGCGGCGACCGCGTCGAGCGTCAGCGTGCGGATGGCCGCGGCACGCCGCCAGTGGTCGGGGTTCGCGCTGCGCAGGGCGTCGAGGTCGGGGGCGTGCTCGCTCATGTCGGTCTCTCCGTGACTGTCGGCCTTCTCCTAGCAGGCCCACGCCGGGGTGCAAGGATGGGGCGCGGGCCCTTTGACACCGGGCGCCATTTGCGGTGACTTGGGGCAAAGACCCAAGGGAAGGGACATGCAAATGGCGGAACAGGCGGAGCTCGACAGCCGCATCGCCCGGCTGGAGGCGGCGCTCGCGGCGACGGCCGAGGCCCTCGAGGAGAGCCTGGCGGCGCAGACGGCGGCCCCGGAGACGGGTGCCGAGCTGGAAGCGGCGCAGGCCGAGCTTTCCACCGCGCGGCAGACGATCGAGACGCTCGAAAGCCACGTGAAGGACCGCGAGACGGCGCTCGACCGGGCGCTCAAGCGGGCCGAAGCGGCTGAAGCGGCCCCGGCGGAGGCCGCGGTCGGCGGTGACACCGCCGCGCTCGAGGCGCAGATCGCGGAGCTGAAGGCGGCGCGGGCGCAGGACCTCGCCGAGATGAAGGCGCTTTTGGCCGAGTTGGAACCGATGCTGGAGACCGCGGATGCCTGACATGACCATCGAGATCGGCGGCAAGTCATTCACCGTCGCCTGCCAGGACGGCGAGGAAGGCTACCTGACCGCCGCCGCCGAGCTTCTGAACCGGGAGGCGCAGACGCTTCTGCAGTCGGGCGCGCGGCTCACGCAGGACCGGATGCTGCTGATGGCGGGGCTGATGCTTGCCGACAAGTCGATCTCGGCCGACGAGGAGCTGCGGGCCCTCGACCGCCGGCTCGCCCAGCAGACGAAGCAGATCGACGAGTTGCGCGCCCGCCCCGCGCCAGACCCCGAGACGCGGGAGGTGGTGAAGGAGGTCGAGGTCGTGAAGGAGGTCGTGCCGGACGCCGCGGTCGAGCGCCTCGACGCGCTGGCCGCCCGGGCCGAGGCGCTCGCCGCGAAGGTGCGCGAGGCGGGGTAGGGGCGTCGTGATCGTCGGGACCGCACGTCATCGTCGGGCTTGACCCGGCGATCTCTCACCGTCGGCGGGAAGGTTTTCCGGGAGATGCTCGGGTCGAGCCCGGGCATGAGGGCTGCTGATAGACGGGTGGCGAGAGATGCCCGGGTCGAGCCCGGGCAGGGCCGTGGCCGGTGTCGGCGTCAGAGGCCGATGTCACCCATCAATCGTGCGGCCTCCTCGGCCGGCGCGGCGAGGGCGGCGCGGTCTTCGCCGGGGTGGAAGCGGCCGCGGAGCGCGGTGGGCATTGGCCGGGGCGTGAGCCGGTGGATGCGCGGGGCCGTGGCCGTCGTCGCCTCGGCCTGCCAGGCGGTCAGGATCGCGCGCTGCGCGGCCTTGGTCGCGAGGTAGGCGGAGGCGAACTTCGGCGCTCGGTCGTCGTCGAAGAAGACGGCCTGCGCATCCCCGGCGGCGTGCAGGAGCGGCGAGACGTAGGGAATGAGCCGCTGGAGCGCGGTGACGTTGGTGGCGAGCGCCTTGGCGAAATCCTTCTCGTCGGCCATGTCGGCAGGCGCGAGCGGCGGGGCGTGGACGGCCGTATGCACCCAGAGCGGCAGCGTGCCCCAGCGGTCGTGGATGCCCTTGCAGAGATGCTGCATCGCGCCCGCGTCGGTCACGTCCATCGGCGCGAGCGTGGCCGCGCCGCCGGCGGCCTGGATGCGGTCGTCGAGCTCCTCGAGGCCACCCTGCGTGCGCGCCACGGCGACGACATGGGTGCCCTTCGCGGCCAGATATTCGGCGATGGCGGCCCCGAGACCGCGCGAGGCGCCGGTGACGAGCGCGAGCGTGGGATAATCTGTCATGGCCGCTCCCGTGCCACGCGCCGTTAGCGGGATCAAGTTGACAGCCCTCGCGGCAGTGCGGAAAAGGCAATCAGACACGTCATTCACGGGAGAGCGAGATGACCCTGACCGAAACGGCCTTTGGCCGGTTGACCCTGATGAAGCAGGCCGCGCTGGTGCTGGGCGGCACCGGCGTTCTGGCGATCGCCAGTCAGGTGAGCGTGCCCTTCCTGCCTGTGCCGATGACGCTGCAGACGCTGGCCGTCCTGTCGGTCGGTTTCGCCTTCGGGTCGCGGCTGGGCGCGATCACCGTCGCCGCGTGGCTGATGCAGGCGGTCCTGGGCGCGCCGGTGCTGGCGAATTTCAACAACGGCGCGGCCTTCTTCGGTCCGACCGCCGGTTTCCTCGTGGGTTTCGTCGGCATGGCCTGGATCGCCGGTCTCGCCGCCGAGCGGGGCGTCGTCGCCAAGATGGGGATGGGGCTTCTGGCCTCCGCGCTCCTCTATGTGCCGGGCCTCGCCTGGCCGCTCGGCGTGGGCGAGCTCTTCGGCCTGAAGGTCTGGGGCCACGACCTTGCTTTCGGCGCGCTGCTCGACGCCTTCGCGCTGCCGTTCCTGCTGGGCGATGCGGTCAAGGCCGTGCTTGCTGCGCTTCTGGTCACCGGGGGGCTGTCGCTCCTGTCGAAGCGCGCCTGAGACCAGATCGAGCGCTTTCAGCCGCTGCGCCGCTCCTCCCGGGGCGGCGCATTTTCGTTTTCGCTTTCTCCGGAGAGCGCGGCGACGGCAGCCTTGCACATGCCATCCTCGAGCCAACGGCACCCCTTGCAAAGCGTATCGAGATCGTTGGGACGCACCCGCGCGCGCACCCGGTCGAGACAGTCGCCCCAGCTGAGCCGGTCGCCCGGTTTGATCCCGAGGGTCGAGCCGTGCCGCGCGTCGAGAGCGTCGATCTGAAGCTGCGCCTCGCAGCCGTTGCCGACGCGGCGGGGGCAGGGGGCGCAGATGGAATCGGCGATGCCGGTGATCAGGATCGGCGTGCGCTCCCCCCCGGGCGCGCGGAGCTGCCCCCGCACGATACCGGCCATGTTCGCGGTGAAGGCGTCGTCATAGCCCATCCCTTCGAAGCCGATGGAACAGAGAACGTGGTGCGGGCGTAAGCGGACTGACATTGCGGTTGTCTAGACGGTATGTCCGATGACACAACCGGGACGGGTGCAAACCCGCTATTCCGCGGCCTTGAGGCGGAACCCCTTTTCCACCTGATCCGCGGGCTCGACAGGATAGTCGCCCGAGAAGCAGGCGTCGCAGTATTGCGGGGCGTCGACGTCGCGTCCCTTTGCCTCGCCCACGGCGCGATAGAGGCCGTCGAGCGAGATGAACTTGAGGCTGTCGACTCCGAGATGCCTGCGCATTTCCTCCTCGGTCATCGTCGCGGCCAGCAGCTTCTCGCGCTGCGGCGTGTCGACGCCGTAGAAGCAGGGCCAGGCCGTCGGCGGGGAGGCGATGCGGAAGTGGACCTCGGCCGCGCCGGCGTCGAGGATCATCTCCTTGATCTTGCGGCTCGTGGTGCCGCGCACGACGCTGTCATCGACGAGGATCACGCGCTTGCCGCGGATGAGGGCGCGGTTGACGTTGAGCTTGAGGCGCACGCCCATGTTGCGGATCGATTCCGACGGCTCGATGAAGGTGCGGCCCATGTACTGGTTGCGAATGATCCCCATGGCGTAGGGGATGCCCGACGCGAGGCTGTAGCCGATGGCCGCGGGCGTGCCGCTGTCGGGCACGGGGCAGACGAGATCGGCGTCGACCGGAGCCTCCCTGGCCAGCTCGCGGCCGATGTTTTCGCGCGTGGAATAGACGGAGCGGCCGCCGAGGATACTGTCGGGTCGGCTGAAGTAGACGTGCTCGAAGATGCAGAAGCGGGAGCGTTTGGGCTCGAAGGGTCGGTGGGAGGTGACGCCGTCCTTCTCGGAGATGACGACCATCTCGCCCGGCTCGATCTCGCGGATGAACTCGGCCCCGATGATGTCGAGCGCGCAGGTCTCGGAAGCCAGGACCCAGCCGTCGCCCACCTGGCCCAGGACGAGCGGCCGCACGCCCAGCGGATCGCGCACGCCGATGAGCTTGGTGCGTGTCATGGCGACGACGCTGAACGCGCCCTCGACCCGGCGCAGAGCGTCCTTCATCCGCTCGGGGATGTTGCGCTGGAGCGAGCGGGCCATGAGGTGGATGATGCACTCGCTGTCCGAGGACGACTGGAAGATCGAGCCGCGCTCGATGAGTTCGCGGCGCAGGCTGTCGGCGTTGGTGATGTTGCCGTTGTGGGCGATCGCCGCGCCGCCCATGGCGAACTCGCCGAAGAATGGCTGCACGTCGCGGATGGCGGTCGCGCCCTTCGAGCCGGCGGTGGAATAGCGGACGTGCCCGATGCCGATGGGCCCCGGCAGCACGTCCATCACGTCGGCCTGCGTGAAGGTGTCGCGCACGTAGCCGAAGCGGCGGACGGAGTTGAACCCCTGCTCGGCGTCGTGGACGACGATGCCGCCCGCCTCCTGCCCGCGATGTTGCAGCGCGTGGAGACCCAGGGCGGTGAAGTTCGCGGCGGAGCTGACGCCGATCACGCCGAAGACCCCGCATTCCTCCTTCAGCTTGTCGCCCTCGGTGACGGGATCGAAGGGGGTGCTGCGCCAGTCGGTCATCCGCGATGATTCCTGCTTGGATCGGGGCTTGGCCCGTCAGATAGGGCCATTGCCTGCCCCTGTCACCCGCCTGTCACGAAAGGTGAGATCATTCCTCGGGGACTGTGCCCTCGACGGCTTCCACCGGGGCGCCGCATTCGCCGACGAGCCCCTCGTAGCGGGTCAGGATCCAGCCGGGTGCGTCCTCGGGGATCTGTTCCTCGATGTTGCTCTGCGCGCGGCTGAAGATCGTGGCGGAGCGGCTCTGCTCGACCACCGGGATCCCCTCGCTGACGGTGACGCGGTCGTAGACGACGAAGCCCACAGCGACGAGAAGGATGCCGCGCAGCACGCCGAAGAGGAAGCCGAGCCCCTGATCGAAGGGGCCGAGCACCGAATGGCGGATCGCGCCCGACAGGAGCGGTGTGAAGAAACTCGTGAGCACGAGGGCGAGGGCGAAGACGACGGCGAAGGCGGCGATGATGGCCAGCTCGCAGCTGTCGCCGAGGATGTCGCCCAGGAAGGGGATCTCGCGCACGAGCGGCTCGGCCGCGCCGGCAAAGGTGTAGGCCAGGATCGCCGCGGCGATCCATCCGACGATCGCCATGGCCTCGCGGACGATGCCGCGCGAGTAGGCCAGAATGGCGGAGATGAGAATCACGGCCGCGACCGCGCCGTCCACGATGGTGAAACCGTCCATGCGTTCCTCGTCGTCCCGGGTCTGCGGTCAGCCCGCGCCGAACACCTCGCCCACCAGGGTCGTCAGGTCCGGCAACAGGCGCAGGGCGATGCCGCCCGCGTCCCCCGTCTTGCAGCCCC
Source organism: Jannaschia marina (assembly GCF_013404595.1). GTDB lineage: Bacteria > Pseudomonadota > Alphaproteobacteria > Rhodobacterales > Rhodobacteraceae > Jannaschia > Jannaschia marina. Next base: position 92,551 of record NZ_JABVAX010000004.1, read on the forward strand.
GCGGGGCCATTCCGGCGGTAAAACCAAGTTTGGCGGCCTCTTTCAACCGGTTTTCCGCCTGTGCCACGGGCCGTAGCGCCCCGGAGAGCGACAACTCGCCAAAGACGACCGTATCGGGCGGGATCGCGGCGTCCTCGCGCGCCGACAGAAGGGCGCAGGCGACGGCGAGGTCGGCGGCGGGTTCGGTGACGCGGATGCCGCCGGCGACGTTGAGGTAGACGTCGAGGCCCTGGAAGCTGATGCCGGTGCGGGCTTCGAGGACGGCGAGGATCATCGAGAGGCGCGATCCGTCCCAGCCGACGACGGCGCGGCGCGGCTGCGACAGCTGAGAGGGCGCGACGAGCGCCTGGATCTCCACGAGGACGGGCCGCGTGCCCTCGATGCCGGCGAAGACGACGGAGCCGGGGGCGGGCGCGTCGCGGTCGCCGAGAAAGAGGGCCGAGGGGTTCACCACCTCCGAAAGGCCCGCGCCCGTCATCTCGAAGACGCCGATCTCGTCGGCGGGGCCGAAGCGGTTCTTGACCGCGCGCAGGATGCGGAACTGGTGCCCGCGCTCGCCCTCGAAATAGAGGACGGTATCGACCATGTGTTCGACGACGCGGGGGCCGGCGATCTGACCCTCCTTGGTGACGTGGCCCACGAGGATGACGGAGGTGCCGAAGCGCTTGGCGAAGCTCGTCAGCTCATGGGCGCTCGCGCGCACCTGACTGACGGAGCCAGGGGCCGAATCCACCGTGTCGGCCCACATGGTCTGGATCGAATCGATAATGCAGAGATCGGGTTTCTCCGCCTCGAGCGTGGTCAACACGTCGCGCAGGTTGGTCTCGGAGGCGAGTTTGACGCTGCTGTCGCCGAGGCCGAGCCGTTGCGCTCGCATCCGCACCTGTGCCGTCGCCTCCTCGCCCGAGACGTAGACGACGCGGCACCCGGCGGCGGCGAAGGCGGCGGCGGCCTGCAGCAGGAGCGTCGACTTGCCGATGCCCGGATCGCCGCCGACGAGCGTGGCCGAGGCCGGGACGAGGCCGCCGCCCAGCACCCGGTCGAGCTCCGAGAGGCCCGAGAGCGTGCGCGGCGGCGGCACCTCCTCGGTCGCGAGGTCGGTGAGCGCCATGCGCTTGCCCTTCATCGTGCCGAGCGATTTCTTCGAGGGCCCCTGGCTAAGCGGGACTTCCTCCTGAATGGAGTTCCACGCCCCGCAAACGTCGCACCGCCCGCTCCACTTCTTATGGATCGCACCGCATTCGGTACAGGCGAACTGGGTCACGGGCTTGGCCATGTTCGCGTTTTGGTCTCTTTGGGGGCGCGGCGCAAGGGGGCTTCTGGCGCGGTGACGACGACACTCATTGCCAGGAGGACACACGCGGGATGGTCGGCAAACGTGGTGAAGGTCGGGTTTGAGCCCAACTTGAATGATGCTGCGCTGTGCACCAATGTCGGCTTGAAGTTTCTTGGCCCGTTTTCCGACAACTAGCCGCGATCAGCGTAGGACAAGAAATGAGAATAGTATTTATGATTGTTGGCTTGGTTTGTGGTGCTGGGGTCTATGCAGTGTTCGACCTACGAGATGACTATTTTCGGTCAATAGAACTGGCAGAAGCAAACTGTATGATCTTGGTGCTTTCTGATCCTAACGTCGAGCTCGCGCCTGCCGAGATTTACTGTAACTTAGTTGTTGACGATGACTTCCTACTGACGTTCGAAGTGAACGAGGCCGAAGGAATTTACGTTGACTGCCTTCCTGGTGCGGCGCTCTTCAGGCGTCAAATTACTTTTGGAGAATGCGGCTTGTATGAGCGTTAGCTTGCCGGCAGCCCTCGGAGAAATCTTCATGACCGGAACGGCAGAGGTTTTCGTTCAACACGGAAAGCATCCATAAGAACTGCCAATGCGAATGTCCGCTTCGTCCCGCTTACCTGAACTTGACTAGCGTATGGGGCTCATAACCCATAGCCTCTCCGCCCCCCTCACTCCGCCGGCAGCGTCTCCGAGTTGCCCGCGGAGTTCGCCTTGCGGCGCATCTGGAGGCCGACGACGTTCTCGCTGGCGGCGTGCCCGGTGAGCTTGATGGCGTCGGTGACCTCGGCGAGGTCCTTCTGCAGGCGTTCGAGCTGTTTCTCGGCCAGGCCCTCCTCGACGCTGACGGCCTGCATCCAGCGTTTGATCTCCTGCACGGTCGCCTGGGCCATGGAGATGCGCTGGCGGTAGTCCTCCACCTCCTGCTGGCGCTGGCGCAGGAAGCTGCGGGCGCGCTCGACCTTCTCGGTCGTATAGACCTCGGCTATGTCGCGGCTTTCGACCGACATCTGGGCGGCGACCTGCAGCACGTCATGCTCGAGCTCGGCGAGATCGGGGTGCGCGCGCATCCAGTCGATGCGTTCGCGCATGGCGTCGAACTCGCGGCTGAGCTGGAACGCCCCGTCGCGGTCGGCTGCGTGGACGAGGGCGTAGGCCTGCGTCACGTCGGCCATCGAGAGCTGGAAATCGCGGTTCGTGAGCTCGAGCCGCCGGACGCGGGCGTTCGAGGGCAGGAAGCCGACGAGAAGAAGGAGGAGCAGCGTGACACCGATCTGAGCGATCATGCCTGCCCCCTCGATCGTCGTGCCGCCGACGGCGAGCGGAAGGTCGGGCCAGGGGAGGATACCGAGAAATGCGGCACCGGTGGCCGCGGTCAGGCCAAGGGCAGAAACAACCAGAAGGAATGTGCATACCAGTTGCAACAGACTGGTCGCAACGGCGACCGGACGATACGTTTCGTTCATTATAGCCAGACCCTGTGCGTTGGCGGTGTTACGGGTTTCTTGGCTGCTCAACGCCAGTATAGGCGAAAAGTTGCCGTGCAAGGCAACGATTATTAAGAAATTAATGTGATTGGGCGCGATTGCTACGTGATCCGGCAGTCTTCGTGCGTTGGCGCACGGCGAAATGCCCGATTACGCGACGCTTCCCCGGTAGTGGCGCTGGTATCGGCGGCCGAGCGCGGTGAGCACCTCGTAGCCGATCGTGTTCGCCTTCGAGGCGAGTGCGTCGATCCCGTGGTGCGGATCGAGGAAGCGAAGCGTCTCCGGATCGCGGTCGAGATGGGAGATGTCGATGGTCAGCAGATCCATCGAGACGCGCCCGACGACGGGGCAGGGCACCGGCCCCGCCATCGCGTCGACACCGGGAGAGAGCGCGCGGAAGAGCCCGTCGGCATAGCCCCCCGCCACGGTGGCGAGGCGCGCGGGCGCGGGGGCCGTCCAGGTGGCGTTGTAGCCGACGGTCTCGCCCGCGGCGACGTCGAAGCAGGCGATGACCGGCAGGTCGAGCGCGACGACGGGCTCGGCCCGGTCGAAGGGGGCCCCGCCATAGAGGCCGACGCCGGGGCGCGTCATGTCGAAATGGTAGTCGGGCCCGAGGATGGTGCCGCCGGTCGCCGCGAGGCTGCGCGGGACGGCGATGCCGTCGGTGATCTCGTGGAAGCGGGCCAGCTGGGCTGCGTTCTCGCTGGAGTCCGGCTCGTCGGCCGACGACAGATGCGACATCACGAGCACGGGCTCGGCGCGCAGGGCGAGCTCGGCGACGGCGGCCCATTCGTCGAGCTTGAGCCCGAGGCGGTTCATGCCGGTATCGAGCTGCAGGCCGAAGGGATGGCGAGGCAGGGTTTCGAGGTGGCGCGTCAGCTGATCGAGCGAGCAGAGCAGCGGCACGACGTCGGCGCGTTTGAGCGTGAGCGTGTCGCCCGGCATGTGGCCGTAGAAGGCGTAGATGCGCGGCTCGGGGCCGAGGGCGCGGCGCAGTTCCAGCCCCTCGTCGGCGCTCGCGACGAAGAAGGCCCGGCAGCCCTCCGCGAAGAGCCGCGGCGCGACCTGCGTGACGCCGAGGCCGTAGGCGTCGGCCTTGACGGTCGCCGCCGTCTCGCAGTCGGGGGCGGACAGGTGGTCGAGCGCCCGCCAGTTGGCGGCGACGGCCTCGAGGTCGATATGGAGCGTTCCGGTGGGCATGGTGGCGGGGTGATGCGGAGAAGGGCGCGCGGCGTCAAGATGCGGCGGTTGCGTCGCGTGCGACGATACGGATCTCCACGAGGGCCCCGGGGCGGCGCAGACCGGCGACCTCCACCGCCGTCCAGGCGGGGAAGGGGGCGTCGAGGCGGGCGCGGACGCAGGTTTCGAACCTGTCGAAATGGCGGGCCATGTCGATGTGGTAGCTCGTCATCTCGACCACGTCGCCGAGCGTCAGCCCGGCCGCGGCCAGCACATGGGCGATCTTGTCGAAGGCCGCGTCGAACTGTCGGGCGGGGTCGGCGGGCATCGCGCCGTCCGGCCCGCTGCCGGTCATGCCGGTCAGGAAGACGAGGCCTCCGGCGCGCACGGCCGGCGAGAGCGGCAGGTCGGGCGCGGCCCCCGCCGCGATGGCGTCGCGCTGGCTAGCGCCCATCCTGCCAGGGCTTCACGAGGTTGCCGAAGCGGGTGAAGCGGCCCTCGAAGGCCAACTCGACCGTGCCGATGGGGCCGTGGCGCTGCTTGCCGATGATGACCTCGGCCTTGCCGTGGACGGCCTCCATCGCGGCCTGCCACTCGGCCATCTTGTCGAGCTGGTGGTCGCCCGGCTTCTCGCGTTCCTTGTAGTACTCCTCGCGGTAGACGAACATCACGACGTCCGCGTCCTGCTCGATCGAGCCGGATTCCCGCAGGTCGGAAAGCTGGGGCCGCTTGTCCTCCCGGCTCTCGACCTGGCGGGAGAGCTGCGAGAGGGCGATCACCGGGATGTCGAGCTCCTTGGCGATGGCCTTCAGGCCCTGCGTGATCGCCGAGACCTCGTTGACGCGGCTGTCGCCGTGGCCCGGGGCCTTCACGAGTTGCAGGTAGTCCACGATCAGCAGGTCGAGGCCGTGGGTGCGCTTCTGCCGCCGGGCGCGGGCGGCGAGCTGTGCGATGGGCAGGGCGGGCGTGTCGTCGATGTAGAGCGGACAGGCTTCCAGTGCCTTGGCGGCTTCCACGAAGCGGCGGAACTCGGCCTCGGTCATGTCGCCCTTGCGGATCTGCTCCGAGGGCACCTCGGAGGCCTCCGAGAGGACGCGGGCGGCGAGTTGCTCGGCCGACATCTCGAGCGAGTAGAAGCCCACGACCCCGCCCTCGACCGCGCCTTCGCGCCCGTCGTGGGTGATGCCGCGCTTGTAGGCCTTGGCGACGTTGAAGGCGATGTTGGTGGCGAGCGAAGTCTTCCCCATCGAGGGGCGGCCGGCGAGGATCAGGAGGTCGGAGCGGTGGAGGCCACCGAGCTTCTTGTCCATGTCGATGAGGCCGGTGGAGGTGCCGGCGAGGCCGCCGTCGCGCTGATAGGCGGCGTTGGCGACGTCGACCGCCTGCTTGATGGCCGACAGGAAGGACTGGAAGCCGCTCTCGGCGCGGCCCTGTTCGGCGAGCTTGTAGAGCTTCGATTCGGCGTCGACGATCTGGTCCGCCGGCTCGCGCTCGACGTTGATGTCGGTGGCCTGCGCCTCGATGTCCCGGCCGAGCGCGATGAGCTCACGCCGGATGGCGAGGTCGTAGATGAGCTGCGCGTAGTCCCGCACGGCGTACGCGGCGATGGCGGAGGCGGCGAGGGTGACGAGGTACTTCGGCCCGCCGAGCGCCTTGAGGCCCTCGTCCTCCTCGAGGAAGGGCTTGAGCGTGACGGGCGAGGCGAGAGCGTTCTTCTGGATGCGCGCGGCGCAGATCTCGAAGACGCGGGCGTGGACCGGGTCGTAGAAATGCTCGCCCGAGATGACGCTCGCCGCCCGGTCGTAGAGGTCGTTGTCGGTGAGGAGCGCGCCCAGAAGCTGCTGCTCCGCCTCGATGTTGTGCGGCAGCGTCTCCGCCGTGCCCTCGTCCTGCGTGGCGGGGAGATAGCCCTCGTCCATGCGCGTGATCTCGTTCATTTGACTGCCCCCGCCGGGCGTGGACCGCCCGGTCACCGATTTGCCTCGGAACCTTTCACAGTGGGATACAGAATGGCGCGGCCTGCGGCAACTTGGATAAGATGTGCATAGCCTGTGAGTGACGGGATTCGACGCGGCGACAGGGGGTTACGGCGCGAAGTTTTTCTCAGCTGGCGGAGCCGCCCGCCGCGATGCGCTCAAGCTCCTCGCGCCAGTCGCAGGCAAGACCGTCGCCGTCCTCGTCGAGCCTGTGACGATCGTTGCGAGGGCCGCCGGAGCCCATGAGCTCCGCTTGCGCGGCGGCGGGCAGGACGAAGTCCGAGCAATTGATCCCGTCGAGGTCGGGGTCGTCCTGTCGCGGCCGTCGCCAGCGGCCGGGGCGTGCCTCGGCGAGACTGCGTTGCCCGAGGAAAGACGCGCCGCTGCGGACTTCCCCGCGACTGCCGAGTTCCGCCTCGACCTGGCTCAACTCCAGCCGGTCCTCCGTGGTCGCCTGCATCTGCCAGAGCGTCGCGGTGTCGAGCCCGTTGATCCGCCGCGCCTCTTGGCGCGCCGCCTCCGGCGAGACGCCGCCGCAGCCGGCGAGACCGATCAGCAGAAGCAATTCGAGGCGCATGGCGACCTCCGATGTATCCGTTCGCCCGACCCGGCTCTGCGCATCCGGGTTTCAGCTCCGGTTGCGCTCCTGCCAGGCACGCGGATCGTTCAGGAACGCCTCCACGCCGGCAAGTGTCTCGGCGTCGAAGTGGCCCTGTGCGCGGGCCTCTGCCAGAACGTCCCACCAGGTGCACAGGCTGTGCAGCGTGACGCCGTGGTCGCCGAGCGTCCTGGTGATCTCGGGGAAGATGCCGTAGCTGAAGAGGACGGAGGTATGGGCGCAGGTGGCCCCGGTGTCGCGGATCGCGTCGACGAAGGAGAGTTTCGAGCCGCCGTCGGTCGTCATGTCCTCGACCAGCAGCACGCGGTCGCCCTCGGCCATCACGCCCTCGATCCGCGCGTTGCGGCCGTAGCCCTTGGGCTTCTTGCGCACGTAGGCCATCGGCAGGGCCAGCCGCTCGGCCATCCAGGCCCCGAAGGGAATGCCCGCCGTCTCGCCGCCCGCGACGACGTCGAAGGCCTCGAACCCCGCGTCGCGCATGGTGGTCACGGCGAGGAAATCCATCAGCGTCGCGCGGATGCGGGGATAGGAGATGAGCTTGCGGCAGTCGATGTAGGTCGGGCTCGGCAGGCCGGAGGCGAGCGTGAAGGGCTCGCGCGAATTGAAGTGCACCGCGCCGACCTCCAGCAGGGTGCGGGCCGTCAGCCGGGCGATCTCGTCTTTCGCGGGGAAGCTCGTGGGGATCATCTGTCGCGTTCCTTCTGGCGGCCTTTCCTTCGCGAAGGAAAGGCGGGTGGCAGGTTCTTCGGGAAGACCCTGCGTCTAGCGGACATGCCAATGCACGGGGTGGCCCGGGTCGAAGAGCGTGACCGACTGGCCATGGGCCTCGATCCGCTCGGGGAAGGTCCGGGCCGCGCCCTTTTCCAGCGTCAGCGTGTCGTCGTTGACGGGCAGCCTGTAGTGCGCGGGCCCGTTCAGGGAGGTGAAGGCCTCGAGCCGGTCGAGCGCGCCTTCCTCCTCGAAGATATGGGCCAGGAGGGGCAGGGCGTGGGGTGCGGTGAAGCAGCCGGCGGAGCAGCAGGCGCTTTCCTTGGCGTGGGTCGGATGCGGCGCGCTGTCGGTGCCGAGGAAGAAAGGGCCGTCGCCCGAGGTGGCGGCGGCGCGCAGCGATTCCTGATGCGTCGCGCGCTTGAGGATCGGCAGGCAGTAGAAATGCGGCCGCATCCCGCCCGCGAGCATGTCGTTGCGGTTCGCCATCAGGTGCTGGACGGTGATCGTGGCTCCCACGCCCGGGTTGGCGCGGACCCAGTCGACGGCCTCGGTCGTGGTGACATGTTCGAGCGTCAGTTTCAGGCCGGGGTGGGCCGCGCGCAGGGGCGTCAGCACCCGGTCGAGGAAGCGCGCCTCTCGGTCGAAGATGTCGACCTCGCGGTCCGTCACCTCGCCGTGGAGGCAAAGCGGCACGCGGGCTTCTTCCATCGCGGCGAGGACGGGGCGCACGGCCTCGATGTCGCGCACCCCCGAGGCGGAGTTCGTCGTGGCCCCGGCGGGATAGAGCTTCACGGCGGTGACGATCCCGGCCGCATGGGCGGCGACGACGTCGGCCGGATCGGTGCCTTCGGTCAGGTAGAGCGTCATCAGGGGTTCGGCGAAACCCGCGGCGATCACCCGGTCGCGGTAGGCGGCGGCCTCGGCCCCGGTGACGACGGGCGGCACGAGGTTCGGCATGATGATGGCGCGGCGGAAATCCCGGCTCTCGGGGGCGACGGCGCGCAGCATGTCGTCGTCGCGCAGGTGCAGGTGCCAGTCGTCGGGCCGGCGGATCGTGAGGCTCTCCATGGCTCACCCGGTAACGCCCTTGCGGCCCGATGGCCAGAGGGTCACTCTGCGCCGATGCTCGATCGTCCCCATCTCCAGCGCGTCAAGGGCGAGGCCCGCGTGGCGCTCGGCCGCGCCGGTCTGCGCGACCTGCGGCAGGCCGGGTCGGCCAAGGCGATGCTGCCGCGCGTCGACGGGGCCGAGCCGGAGGTCGTGTTCCTGAACACCGCCGGGGGCGTGACGGCGGGCGACCGGCTCGACTATGCGCTGGCCCTCGGGCCGGGGGCGCGGGCGGTCGGGGCAACGCAGACGGCGGAACGGGCCTATCGCGCGCCGGACGGCCGCGGACGGATCGAGACCCTGCTGACGGTGGGCGCGGGCGCGCATCTCGACTGGCTGCCGCAGGAGACGATTCTCTTCGAGGGGGCGGGTCTCGACCGGGTGACGGAGGTGGAGCTGGCCGAGGGCGCGACGTTCCTCGGGGTCGATACCCTGGTCCTGGGGCGCGCGGCCCACGGTGAGACGCTGCGGGACGTGCGGCTGGAGGATCGGCGGCGGGTGACCCGTGGCGGCGTGCCCCTGCACGAGGAGCACCTGTCGCTCGACGCGGGCGCGCTGGCCGATCCGGCGGCACTCGGGGGCGCCCGGGCGCTGGCGACGCTCGTGCTGATCGCGCCCGATGCGGCGGACCGGCTGGCCGGACTGCGGGCCGCGCTCCCCGCGCCTTCGGTGCGCGCCGCCGTCTCCGCCTGGGAGGGGCGGCTCGTCGCGCGGCTCGCCGCCCCCGATCCGGCCCCGTTGCGCCGGGCGCTCATCTCGGCCATCGTGGCGCTGCGCGGCACCCCGATGCCGCGCGTCTGGCAAACCGACGACTGAGGCCGCAGATGAACCTGACCCCGCGCGAAAAGGACAAGCTCCTCGTGAGCGTCGCGGCCATGGTGGCGCGCGGGCGGCTGGAGCGGGGGTGCAAGCTCAACCATCCCGAGGCGATCGCGCTCATCACCGATTTCGTGGTCGAGGGCGCGCGCGACGGGCGGTCGGTCGCCGACCTGATGCAGGCCGGTGCCCACGTCATCACCGCCGATCAGTGCATGGCGGGCATTCCCGAGATGATCCATGACGTGCAAGTCGAGGCGACGTTCCCCGACGGCACGAAGCTCGTGACCGTCCACCACCCGATCCGGGTGACGGAGGCGGCGGAATGATCCCCGGCGAGATCCTGACGGCGGCGGGCGAGATCACGCTCAACGCCGGGGCGGAGGCCGTGACGGTCGAGGTGGCGAACACCGGCGACCGGCCGGTGCAGGTGGGCAGCCACTATCACTTCGCGGAGACGAACGCCGCGCTCGATTTCGATCGCGACGCGGCGCGGGGCCGGCGGCTCGACATCGCGGCCGGAACGGCGATCCGGTTCGAACCGGGGCAGACGCGGCGCGTGGCGCTGGTGCTGCTCTCGGGGGACCGGGTTGTTCAGGGCTTCAACGGCCAGGTCCAGGGCCCACTCTAGCAGGATGTACCAGCTCTTCGATCTCCAGCTGCGCACGGCGCAGATGCTCGTCGAGGCGCAAGGCGTGGTGAACCTGCGGCTGATGGGGCTGGCGGGTCTCGTGCCGTCGCGCTCGGACGAGGTGCTGCGGATGGTTTTGGAGAAACAGAGTGCCTTCGCCGAGGCGGGCCTCGCGGCGACGGGCGCGCTCATGGCCGGCAAGACGCCGGCGCAGGCCTATGACCTCGCGCTTGCGCCCATCGGACGGCGAACACGAGACAACGCGCGCCGCCTCGCGCGGTAGGCGCGCGGGCAGGTCCGTCCGCTCAAGGAACAGGTGCCGGTGCCCGAACGGGGGTGCCCGTGGACCTCACGCTTGACAGGCCCCCGCGGGATTTGGGCTACTGGCGCCAAAGACCGAAGCCGGAGGAAGACCCATGTGTGATGTCTGCGTGATGAATGCCGTCAAGGACCGGATGCTGTCGCGGCGCGACCTGTTGCGCGGCGGGGCGGCGGCCGGCGTGGCCGGGGCGGCGGGCCTCGCCGCGGTGCCCGCCGTGGCCGACGCCCATGGCTCGGTCTTCGACATGACCCATACCTATGGCCCCGATTTCCCGACGTTCTTCGGCGAGCCGGGCATCGCGCTCGAACAGGCGTTCAACTTCGAGGAAAACGGCTTCAACCTCTTCAACCTGACGATCAACGAGCATACCGGCACGCATATCGACGCGCCGCTCCATTTCTCGGAGGACGGCAAGTCGGTGGACGAGATCGAGGTCGGCAACCTCGTGGTGCCGCTCTGCGTGATCGACATCCGCGAGAAGGCCGATGCCGATCCGGACGCGCAGGTGACGCCCGACGACCTGGCGGCCTGGATCGAGGTGAACGGCGATATTCCCGACCGGTCCTGCGTGGCGATGCTCTCGGGCTGGGGCGACAAGGTCGCGGAGCCGGCCTATCGCGGCGCGGACGACGCGGGCGGGCTGCATTTCCCCGGCTTCCACCCCGAGGCCACGGCCATGCTGCTGGAACAGACGTCGGCGGCGGCGATGGCGGTCGACACGCTCTCGCTCGATCACGGGCCCTCGCAGGATTTCGCGACCCACTACGCCTGGCTCCCGGCCGGCCGCTACGGGATCGAGAACCTCGCCGGGCTCGAGCAGATGCCTCCCGCCGGGGCCACGCTCATCGTCGGCGCGCCGAAGCACGCGGGCGGCACCGGCGGTCCGGCCCGGATCCTGGCGATGGCCTGAAGCGTCCCACCCAAGGCCCGATTCGAACTGCGTGACCCGTCGGCGCACCGCTCTGACGGGATCGAGGTTTTCGCCAAACGAATGCCGCGGGTCCAGTGCAGCAGGAATTGCCTCGGCGTCTTTTCGCTGGATTTGCGATGCGGAGATGTGGCGCTTGCCGCCCGCTCCGTACGGTCGCCCCCTGATGACGGGAGAGATCAGCGAAAAGGGAGCGCGACATGCCCGACACCATCGAAGACGTCACTGCCGTCACCCCGGAGGACGGCGGTCACGGAGAGGAGATCGTCGTCACCGCGACGCCGGAGCCCGACAGCTTCTTCAACGTCGACTCGTTCGACTTCTGGGATTTCGGTCCCGGCGAGAGCGTCCTGAGACAATACGACCACGATCTGGGCGTGGGACGGCAGATCGTGATCGCACCGGACGGGACGCGGATGTTCCAGTACTTCGAGCATTCGGAGACGGAACCGCATGTCCACGACGTACCACGCGACGTCATTTTCATGGGCGAGCCGGACAACGTCTACGACCTCTACTGATTTGACGCTTCCGCGCGTCTTCTCGGCTGAGGGGCCAGTGCGGCACCCCTACGTGTCCGACGTCGATGCCGTGGCGCGGGTTCTGCAGCGAGCCGGGGTCGCCGTGTTCGCGAGTTCGGGTGGGGCCGCGGAAACCTGCGCAACTGAGCGAAACCAGGCTATCTCGACTGCTCCGGTTGCGCTGGATCAAGGCCCGACCTGCGCGGGGTAGACAGGCTGGTGGCAGAGATCGGAGGAGAGCCCATGCCCGCCACCACCAAGGATGAATTACTCGCGCTCTTCGACCGCGACTACGCCAAGCTGCGGGCGCTGATCGACGGGATCCCGGAGGCGGCTGCGCTGCGCAAGGGCGATGACGATGTCTCGATCAAGGACATCGTCGGGCACCGGGCGCATTGGATCGCGCTCTTTCTCGGCTGGCAGGCAGAGGCCGCGGCGGGCGGACCCGTCCATATTCCCGCCGAAGGTTACAAGTGGTCCGAACTCAAGGCCTACAATGCCAAGGTCCGTGCCGATCAGGCGCACATGAGCTGGCCGGAGACGCGCGCCCTGCTGGCGGACGGTCACGCCCGGATCCTGCGGTTCGTGCAGGAGACGGAGGCCGGCGCGCTCTATGGGCCGCCGATGGTCGGACAGACCAAGTGGACGGTGGGCCGCTATGCCGAGGCCTCGGGGCCGAGCCACTATCGTTCGGCGGTGCGGGCGATCCGCGCCCTGCTTCGACAGATGCCCGATTCTTGAGCAGGCCGGCGGTGTGCGTGGCGGAGGGCGCGCGGCGGGTTTGACACCCCCCGGGCGGCCCCCCAGTGTGAGCGCGCAGACCACCCGAGAGGCCACATGCCGACCACGATCTCCCGCCGCGCCTATGCCGACATGTACGGCCCCACCACCGGCGACCGCGTCCGTCTCGCCGATACCGAGCTCTTCATCGAGGTCGAGCGCGACCTGACCACCTACGGCGAGGAGGTGAAGTTCGGCGGCGGCAAGGTCATCCGGGACGGGATGGGCCAGTCGCAGCGTACGCGGGCCGAGGGGACGGTCGACACCGTCATCACCAACGCGCTGATCGTCGATCATACCGGCATCGTGAAGGCAGACGTGGGCCTGCGGGACGGGCGCATCTTCGCCATCGGCAAGGCCGGCAACCCCGACACGCAGCCGGGCGTCGATATCGTGATCGGGCCGGGGACGGAGGCCATCGCGGGCGAGGGGCGCATCCTGACGGCGGGGGGCTTCGACGCGCATATCCACTTCATCTGCCCCCAGCAGATCGAGGATGCCCTGCACTCGGGCATGACGACCATGCTCGGCGGCGGCACGGGTCCCGCCCATGGCACGCTCGCCACGACCTGCACGCCGGGGCCCTGGCACATCGGGCGGATGATCCAGAGCTTCGACGCCTTCCCCGTGAACCTCGCGCTGTCGGGCAAGGGCAACGCGTCGCGCCCGGATGCGATCTACGAGATGGTGGATGCGGGGGCCTGCGCGCTCAAGCTCCACGAGGACTGGGGCACGACGCCCGCGGCCATCGACACCTGCCTGACCGTCGCCGACGACCTGGACGTGCAGGTGATGATCCACACCGATACGCTCAACGAAAGCGGCTTCGTCGAGAATACGATCGCCGCAATGAAGGGCCGGACGATCCACGCCTTCCACACCGAGGGCGCGGGCGGGGGCCATGCGCCCGACATCATCAAGGTCTGCGGGCTGGAGCATGTGATCCCGTCGTCCACCAACCCGACGCGGCCCTATACGGTGAACACGCTGGAAGAGCATCTCGACATGCTTATGGTCTGCCACCACCTCGACAAGGCGATCCCCGAGGACGTGGCCTTTGCCGAGAGCCGCATCCGCAAGGAGACCATCGCCGCCGAGGATATCCTGCACGACATGGGCGCGATGAGCATCATCGCCTCCGACAGCCAGGCCATGGGCCGGGTGGGCGAGGTCGCCATCCGGACCTGGCAGACGGCCGACAAGATGAAGCGCCAGCGCGGGCGCCTGCCCGAGGAGACGGGCGACAACGACAACCTGCGCGTGCGCCGCTACATCGCGAAGTACACGATCAACCCGGCCATCGCCCACGGGATCAGCCACGAGATCGGGTCGGTCGAGGTGGGCAAGCGCGCCGATCTCTGCCTATGGTCGCCCGCCTTCTTCGGGGTGAAGCCCGAGATGGTGCTGGTCGGCGGCACGATCGCCATGGCGCAGATGGGCGACCCCAATGCTTCCATCCCCACGCCGCAGCCGGTGCATTCGCGTCCGATGTGGGGGACGTTCGGGCGGTCGGTGGAGCGCGGATCGGTCGTCTTCGCGAGCGCCTCGGCGGTGGAGGCGGGCCTCTCGGAGCGGCTTGGCACGGCGAAGGAGATGATCGCGGTCCGGGGGACGCGGGGGATCGGGAAGAAAGACATGATCCTGAACGATGCGCTGCCGCAGATCGAGGTGGACCCGGAGACCTATGAAGTGCGCGCCGACGGGGAACTCCTGACCTGCGCGCCGGCGGAGGAGCTGCCGATGGCGCAGCGGTACTTCCTGTTTTGAGGGGCGCATCCCTTTCCGCGATGGCTCTGTCGGTGCTCCTGCCGATGGGGGCCGCACGTGCCGACTGCCCGCCCCCCGAGGCGATCGAGACGGGCATCGAGGTGACCTACGCGAAACCCGCCAACGACCCCAACACGGACGTCTTCCGCCGGCTTCCCGATGGCCGCATCGAACTCCTCTGGACCGATGCGGGCGACGTGAACCGGGACATCCTGGAGGGGGGTGTCTTCTGGAGCTTCTCGCAGCCGCTGACGAACGGGGTCCCCGACGGCCTGCCGCTCCTGCGCGAGGCTGATCCGCCCTTCGCGGCCGGCGATCGCCCCGTTCCCGGGGGCCGATGGGACAGCCGGGTGCGGATCCTCTGGGCCCCGGACGACATCGAGAAGGTGACGCTGACCTTCGAATGGAAGGCCATGGAGACGCGGGACATCGGCGGCTGCAACCTCAACGTGCTGCCCGGCACCGCGGTCGAGAGCGGGAGCCGCGACGGCACCTTCCGGCAGGATTTGCTCTACCTTCCGGACTATGGCGTGACGATCGTGACCGCCTATGCCTTCAACCAGAAGCCAATTACGCGGTTGACGCCGACGGACATCCGGGCGGTGCCATGAGTGTCACGCTCCTCGACCACCTGCACGCCCCCGCCGACGTGATCCGGCTCGACTACGACGCGCGGCTCCTGCGGCGGAAGCGGCTCGTCACCGAAGGCGGACGGGCCGTGCACCTGGACCTGCCCGAGCTGACGGACCTGAGCCACCACGCGGGGCTGCGCCTCGACGACGGGACGGAGATCGCGCTCGAAGCCGCACCGGAGCCCGTGCTCGTGGTGCGGGGCGACCTGCCGCGGCTCGCCTGGCACATCGGCAACCGGCACACTCCTTGCCAGATGGGACCGGATCACCTCGTCATCCGCGACGACCACGTGCTGCGCGGAATGCTCGAAGGGCTCGGGGCCGAGGTCAGCGCCGAGACGCGGCCCTTCCACCCCGAGGGCGGGGCCTATGGCCACGGACGCACGATGGGCCACGCCCATGAACACTGACCTGCTGCGTTTGACGCAGTGGCTCTCGCCCGCCTTTCCGGTCTCGGGCTACGCCTATTCCCACGGGCTGGAGACGGCGATGGCCGAGGGGCGGGTGCGCAACGGTGCGGAGGTGGCCCGATGGGTGCGCGCGGTGATCGAACGGGGGGCGGGGCCGCTCGACGCCTGGGCGATCCGGCATGTCATCGGCGGAGGCGACCCGGAGGAGGTGGCCGCGACGCTGCGGGCCCGGGCCGGATGCGCCGAACGCTGGCAGGAAATGCGCGACCAGGGCGCGGCCTTCTGCGCGACGACCAACGCGATGGGCGAGCCGCCGCTCGCGGATCTGCCGCTGCCGGTCGCGCTCGGGCTGCGCGCGCGGGGGATGGCGGCCGAGACGGTCGTCCTCCTCTACCTGCAGGCCTTCGCGGCACAGATGGTCTCGGCCGCGACGCGCTTCCTGCCGCTCGGGCAGGCCGAGGCGCAGACCCTCCTGCGCGATTTGCACCCCTTTCTCATGACAACGGCCGCCCGTGACGATCCGCTGCCGCCCGGCAGTGCGGCGATGGTCGCGGAGCTCGACGCGATGGCGCATGAAACCCTGCAACCGAGGATCTTCCGCACATGAGCAGCTACGACACCGGAAAGGCCCTCTCCGAAGAGCTGAACCCCGGAATGGAGGCGGCGCTCGACGCGCGCTATGGCCACCTTCTGCCGGGCATGGCCGAGGGGGTCGTCGACTTCGCCTACGGCCGCCAGTACGCGCGCCCCGGCCTGCCGCTGCGGGACCGCTACATCGCGACCATCGCCGCGCTCACGGCGCTCGGTGGGCAGACACGGCCGCAGCTGAAGGTGAACATCGCCGGTGGTCGCAAGGCGGGGCTCAGCCGCGAGGAGATCGCCGAGACGATCTGGCAAATGGCGCTCTACGGCGGATTTCCGGCGGCGATCAACGGGCTCAATGCCGCGCTCGAAGTCTTCGAGGAGGAAGACGCGTGACGTCTCCGAACGGCCCCCTGCGCGTCGGGATCGGCGGCCCCGTCGGCGCGGGCAAGACGACGCTGACCGAACAGCTGGCCCGCGCTCTGGCCCCCGACCTGTCGATCGCGGTCATCACGAACGACATCTACACCCGCGAGGATGCCGAGGCGCTGATGCGGGCGCAGGTGCTGCCGCTCGATCGCATCCGCGGTGTCGAGACGGGGGGCTGCCCGCATACGGCCATCCGGGAGGATGCCTCGATCAACCTTGCCGCCATCGCCGACCTGCGCGCGACGCACCCCGACCTCGACGTCGTCCTGATCGAGAGCGGGGGCGACAACCTCGCCGCGACCTTCTCGCCCGAACTGGCCGACCTGACGCTCTACGTGATCGACACGGCCGCCGGGCAGGACATTCCTCGCAAGCGGGGGCCGGGGGTGACGCGCTCGGACCTGCTGATCCTCAACAAGACCGACCTCGCGCCCCACGTGGGCGTCGACCTCGACCGCGCGCGCGCCGACCTCGACGTGGCACGGGGCGCGCGGCCCTACGTGATGGCCGCGCTGCGCCACGGTACCGGGGTCGCGGAGGTGGTGGACTTCATCCGGCGCGAGGGCGGGCTCGAAAAGGACGCCGCATCCTGACAGGCTCCTGACAGGATGCTGTCAGGAGGGCTGTGCGATCTCTCCCGCAGCCCCGATCCGGGGCCTCAGACAAGGAGAGTGACCATGACCGAGACCCATGATTTCAACCCCGGCACCGTCGACGGAGCCGCGCCCAATGCCGTCGTCTGGGCCGAGATCCCCGTCGGTGACCTCGCCCGGGCGCAGGGCTTCTACGAGACGGTGCTGGGCGTGACGATGACGGCCGAGCAGATGGGCCCCAACATGGCCGCGACCTTCCCCTATGGCGGCGGCGTGTCGGGCCACATCTACGAGGGCAAGCCGGCGGGCGACGGGCGCGGGCCGACCGTGAGCCTGGCCGTGACGGACCCGCTTCCGGCGGTGATGGAGCGGGTGCGCAAGGCGGGCGGCGAGGTCGTGAGCGAGACGATCACCATCCCCTTCGGCACGTTCTTCTACGCGACCGACCCCGACGGCAATTCGCTCAGCTTCTTCCGGTTCTGAGGGATGCGCCGGGCCGATCGTCTCTTCCGTCTCGTGCAGTTGATGCGCGGGGGTAAGCTCTGGACGGCGGCGCGGCTGTCGGAGGCGATGGAGGTGTCGGAACGCACCGTCTATCGCGACATCGCCGACCTTCAGGCCTCGGGCGTGCCGATCGAGGGGGCAGCGGGCGTGGGCTACATCATGCGGGCGGGGTTCGACATCCCGCCCCTGATGTTCACCCCCGAGGAGGTCACGGCGCTGGCGCTCGGGGCGCGGATGGTCTCGGCCTGGGGCGGGCCCGGGATGGAGGAGGGCGCGCGTGACGCGCTTGCCAAGATCGAGGCCGTGCTGCCGCGCGGGCAGGACGTGCAGGACGCGCTCGACCGCCATTTCGTGCTGCGTTCGGGCCTTGCCGAGTCGGACCGCGTGCGCCTCGACACCCTCGACCACCAGATCCGCGACCGCCGCTGGACGCGCCTTGTCTATGTCACCCCGGACGGCACCCACACCGACCGGCGCGTGCGACCGCTCGGCCTCTGGTTCTGGGGCAAGGTCTGGACGCTGGTGGCCTGGTGCGCGCTCCGGGAGGATTTCCGCATGTTCCGCGTGGATCGCATCGGCGTGCTTGACCCGCTCGACGAGCGGTTCCCCGACGACCCGAAGCGCAGCCTCGCCGCCTGCATGGCAGCGATCGAGGCACGGGAAGGGCGGCGGCTTCCGGGCGATCCGTTGCGCTAAGGCACTGTTGCGCAAGGCCGTATGCTCGCGCGTCGGTAGAGACGGAGCTCCGGGATCCCGTTAACAGAGATGAACGAACCGTTAACAAGGATCCTGTTCCATGAAGTATATCGTCCTCTGCGCCGCCCTCGCTCTGGCCACCCCCGCACTTGCCGCCGCGCCGGCCACGGGCACGCCGGGCCTCGGCGCGCAGGAAGTTTCGCACGACGGCGGGTGCCGCAAGAACTCGCCTCCGGGCCAGTGCTGCCACGCCGGGTCGCAACCGCTGCACTGCCACTGAACGGCGTGAGCCTCGTCGATTGTCATGGTCGGACTTGATCCGACCATCTCTCCCCACCGCGAGATCCTCGGGTTGAGCCCGAGGATGACGCGCGTGGAGGATGACGGGGGCGGTGGCCTTGAGCCGCTCAGGCCGCCGCCTTCGGGAAGAGCCGCTCGAAATTGGCCTCAGTTGCCGCCGCGAAATCGACGTAGTCCATCCCGCAGACCTCTGCCCCGACGCGGGCGGTGTGGTTCACGAAGGCCGGTTCGTTGCGTTTTCCGCGGTGGGGCGGGGGGGCGAGGTAGGGGCTGTCGGTTTCCACGAGGATGCGGTCGAGTGGGGCGGCCGCGAAGATTTCGCGCACCTCCCGGCTGCGGGGGAAGGCCGCGATCCCCGACATCGACAGGTAGAACCCGAGGTCGAGCGCGGCGCGCGCGAGCTCGGGCCCGCTCGAATAGCAGTGCATCTGGCAGTCGTAGGCGCCCGCGCGATGCTCCTCGGTCAGGATGCGCGCCATGTCGGCGTCGGCGTCGCGCGCGTGGATGATGAGCGGCAGGCCGGTCTGCCGCGCCGCCTCGATATGCAGGCGCAGGCTCTCCTGCTGCGCGTTCTTGCTCTCTGCGGTGTAGTGGTAGTCGAGCCCGGTCTCCCCGATGCCGACCATCTTGGGGTGGCGGGCCAGGTCGACCAGCTCCTCGACGGTGGCCATCGGCTCCTCGGCGGCGGACATCGGATGCGTGCCGGCGGCCCAGAAGACGGGGGCATGGGCCTCGGCGAGGGCGCGCACGGCGGGCGCGTTGCGCAGCTTCGTGCAGATCGTGACCATGCGGTGCACGCCCGCCTCGGCGGCGCGGGCCAGGAGGTCGGGCAGCTCGCCCTCGAACTGCGGGAAGTCGAGGTGGCAATGGGCGTCGGTGATCTTCGGTTCCATGGGGCGGGCGTAGACCGCGCGCCGGGCCGTCGCAACCTCAGATCCGGCGGGCCTGCGCGTCGACGCGGGCGAGCGCGTCCCAGACGATGGCGGCCGGGTCGACATTGACGGCGCGCGCGTGGGTCGCGCGGTCGCTCACCTCCTGCGCGACGTGGGCCCAGGTGCGGGCGGCGGCGTCGTGGGGGGCGAGGCGGGTCAGCGTGCGGACCTCGGCCTCGGGCGCGTCGACCGGGGTTCCAAGGAGACCGGCGCGCGCCGCCCGGTGCAGGAGCCGGGCCAGCGCACCGAGGGTCGCGTCGAGCCGGGGCTGCCCGGCCTTGCCGGAGCAGGCATCGGCCAGCTTGCGCGCGCGGGCGCGGTCCATCGACGGGCCGGCGAAGAGATCGAGAAGCGCCTCGTAGATCTCCGCGCCTCCCTCGGCCAGTTCCAGTGCGGCCCCCACGGACCCTTCGGCCAGCGCGGAGGCCGCCGCCGGGTGCCCGCCCGCCTGCTCGACCGCCGCTTCGAGTGCGGGTTGGGCGAGCGGTTGCAACCGCAGCACGCGGCAGCGCGAGCGGATCGTGGGCAGGAGTCGCGCGGGCTGGTGCGAGACGAGGAGGAGCGTCGCCTGCGCCGGGGGCTCCTCCAGCAGTTTCAGGATCGCGTTGGAGGCCGAGGGGTTCAGCTCGTCCACCGGATCGACGATGACCACGCGCCGGCCCCCGGCGGACATGCCGAAGAACCCGCCCAGCCGGCGTACCTCGTCGACGGTGATCTGGGTCTTGAGTTTCTTCGTCTTCTCATCCCAGGGGCGGCGGATGAGCATCACGCCCGGATCCGAGAGCGCGCGGATGCGGGGCAGGGCGGGGTGCCCTTCGGTCGCGTCGAGCGTCTCCGCCCGCGCCGGCGGATCGGTCAGCAGGAACCGCGCGATGCGCCACGCGAGGGTCGCCTTGCCGATCCCCTGCGGCCCGGTCAGGAGCCAGCCATGGTGGAGCCGGCCCGTGTTCCAGGCCTCGAGGAACGCGGCCTCGGCCGCCTCCTGCCCGAAGAGCCGGGGTGTCTCGCGCGGGTGCGGGTGCCCGTCGAGGCGGTCGGCTTCGGGCAGGTCGTCGGTCACGGCAGGGCGGCCCGGACGCGGGCGGCCACCTCTTCGGCGGTGCCGTCGCCGTCGATGAGGCGCACGCGGTCGGGGAAATCGCGGGCGAGCGCCGCATAGCCCGTGCGCACGGTCTCCTGGAACGTCAGGCCAAGCTGCTCGAACCGGTCTTCCTGACCCGGGCGGGCGAGGCCGCGGGCGAGCGCGGCCTGCGGGTCCATGTCTATCACGAGGGTCAGGTCGGGCTCCCGCCCGATCACCAGATCCTGCAGCGCATCCACCGTGGCCCGGTCGCCGCCGCGCGTGCTCTGGTAGACGCGGGTGCTGTCGGTCCAGCGGTCGGTGACGACCCATTCGCCGCGGGCGAGGGCCGGCTCGATCCGGCGTTCGAGGTTGTCGCGTCGCGCGGCGTTGTAGAGCAGAAGCTCCGTCATGGGCGACCAGCGGCCGGGGTCGCCCTCGACCAGAAGCGCGCGGATGGCCTCGGCCCCCGGGCTGCCGCCCGGCTCGCGCGTGCGCAGGACGGTGCGGCCCTGAGCCTCCAGGTGATCGGCCAGCATCCGGGCCTGGGTCGACTTGCCGGAGCCGTCGATGCCTTCGAGGGAAATGAACATGGGATCGCCCTAGCAGGGCCGGGGGCGGGGGAAAATCCCCCGCGCGCGCCCTATTGGAACCGTTCGAGCGCCGAGCCCAGCACCTCGCCCGCGACACGGGCCCCGGCGATCTGGATGCGGCGCACGGGGCCCGCGGCGGCGACGTCGGCGGCGGCGAGGAGCGGAACCTCGACCGGGGGGACACCCGGGTGCGACAGCGTGATGGTGCCGAGCTGCGCGCCGGCCGTCACGGGGGCTTCGATGGGGCCGTCGAAGGCGACTTCGCCCTGCACCGGCTCGCGCCCCGAAACGGGCAGCAGAACGCGCACGCTCTCGGCCGGGACGAGGCCGACGGTGGCTGCCTCGCCCATGAAGACGTCGGCCTGCAGGAGCGGCGCGCGCTCCGTCAGAAGGTCGACCTCGGCGAACTGGCGGAAGGCCCAGTTGACGATGCGCTCGCTCTCCTCGGCGCGCGAGGCTTCGGTATCGAGGCCCGAGATGACGAAGGTCACCCGCCGGTCGCCCTGCACGGCGCTGCCGACGAGGCCGTAGCCCGCCTCCTGCGTGTGCCCGGTCTTCAGCCCGTCTGCGCCGATGTTGAGCCGCAGGAGCGGGTTGCGGTTGAAGCGGTTCGAGGGCGAGCGGCCGTCGAAAGCGAACTCGGTCTCGGCGAAATAGGGATAGTACTGCGGAAACTCGGTGATGAGCCGTTCGGCCAGGATTGCCAGGTCCATCATCGACATCACGTGCCCGGGCGCGGGCCAGCCGTTGGAGTTGCGGAAGACCGAATTCTCCATCCCGAGCTCGCGTGCGCGCGTCGTCATCATCTGCGAGAAGCCGGTCTCGGTGCCGTCGGGCGAAAGGGCCTCGGCCAGCACCGCGGTCGCATCGTTGCCCGACAGGACGACCACGCCGCGGATCAGATCCTCGACCGAGACGCGGTCCCGGCTGTCGAGGAACATGGTCGAGCCGCCATAGCTTGCCGCGTGCTGCGAGACCGGCAGGGTCGTGTCGAGCGACAGCCGACCGTCCTCCAGAGCCTCGAACGTCATGTTGAGCGTCATCAGCTTCGACATGGACGCCGGCGGCAGCGGCACGTCGCCGTTCTTCGAGAGCAGCACCTGCTGCGTGTTGTGGTCGACCACGACGGCCGATCCGGCGCGGGTCTGGAACTCCTGCGCGAGGGCCGGAGAGGCGAGAAGCAGCGCCGCGATCAGCGGGCGAAGGGCAGGGCGGAGCATGGGCAGGATTCTCCGATGTGAATGTCGGGGCCCCGTATGGACCTCAGCCGCGGACGGCGAAAGCATCCGTGAAGCCGAGCGACTTGGCCTTGCGGATTACCGCCGCCCGGTCGGACGACGTCGTCGACGGGCCGACCACGACGCGCCAGAAGGTACGGCCGCGGGCCTCCTCCTCCAAAACGGTCGGCACGACGCCGGCGTTCGACAGGGCGGTTGCCGTGTTGCGGGCGTTATCCTCGACCGAGAAGATGCCGATCTGGACGTAGGCGCGCTCGAGTCCGGAGCTGCGCGCGGGCGCAGGCGTGGCGGAAGCGGTGCGTACGGGAGCCGCGTCGAGCGACGAGGAGGTCACGGCGGGGGCCGCACCGCTCGCGGCGACGGGCTCCGGCAGGACCGACTGATCCGGCAGGGCGGCGGGGGCTTCTGGCGTGCCGCCGCCGCGCCGCTTGAAGAGGCGGGTGAAGAAGTTGCCGCGGCGGGGTTCCGCGGCCGGCGCCGCGGCTTCGGCCGGAGCGGTGCCGCTCTCGGCATCCGCATCCCCGACCGTGTCGAGCGCCGCACCGGCCGCCGCGATCGCGTCGGGGCGAGGGGCTTCGGTCTCTTCGGCGGCGACGGGGGCCTCCGGCGTTTCGACGATTTCCTCGGCGAGCGGTGCCGTCTCGGCTCCGGCGCTGGCGTCCGGGGCGCTGGCGGCGGGGGCGGGTACCGGCGCGGCGCTTTCTTCCCGCCGGAGCGCCACGACATCGACCATCGTGGGCGAGCCGGCCAGGATCCCGAGCGCCGCCGCGGCGTCGGAGGAAATCTGGAGCGTCGGCCCCGGGTTCGACCGCTCGCGCTTGAAGAGCGCGCCGATGACGAACTTGCCATTCTCCTCGTTGCGGATGATGACGCGCTCGGGATCGCGCACGTCGGGTGCCGCGACCCAGACGCCGCCGAGCGACGGCCGCCCGTCCCAGAGGGCGCGATCCTTGGCGCTGAAGACCTCAGGGGCCTCGACGTCGCGTTCGATGAGCTGCACGCTGTCGCCGATCGGCGCGGCGCGCGTGGCGTCCTTGCCGCCCCCCGCACCGGGGAACGTGCCCTGACAGCCGGCGATCAGCGCGACGAGGGCGACGGACGAAATAATACGGATAGAGTGGGGTGCAAAGACCCCTCGTGTTGCCTGTCGCACTGTCACTGCCCCGTGCTTGCTACTGCCTTGGTGCGGCCCGTTTTCCGGACCTGCATTAAATTTAACCGTAGCCGAGGAATTCCGTTCTGTGAAGCCTGCGCATCAAATGTGTCCCAGATCCGATGGAATCGTGTCCAATATGTCGGGGATGACCTTCTTCACCTTGAAGAACCCCGCGGTCGCATGGGGCCAGGCGGCGAGATCCCAGTCGCGGACCGGGCGGAGGGTCTCGACCGGCAGCGCGTCGAGCGCCGTGCGCAGCCAGCCGGTGGGCGCATAGGGGGTGACGACGTGGTCGAAGCCGGCGGCCCAGCGGGCGATGTCCTCTCCCCGATCTGTGACGGGGCCCGGGTCCGGCAACCCGCCGAGCGCGTCCTCGGCCAGTTTGCGCGTGAAGGCGGCGACCTGCGGCGCGACGGTGAGGGGCGAACGTGCCGCCGGCGCGATCAGCACGGCGGTGCCTGCCGGATCGAGGCCGCGGGTGCGCAGGTAGTCGGGACGCAGATCGTCCTCGTGCAGGAGAAGGCCGATCCGCCCCGTCGGAAGAGCGACGTCCTGCGGTACGGTCTTCGGGTCGGGATGCGGCGGGCCGTCGAGCGCCTCGACCTCGCCCGACGGGGTCAACTGATGACCGAGCGTGCGCGCGTCGAAACGGTCGCCGGTGAACTTGGCGATGTTGCTGGCGCGCGCGGGGTAGGGGCGGCCCTTCGTATGCAGCCCCGCGACCCATCTCCACGACAGCGTGTTCGAGGCCGCGTCCCCGTCGAGGAGATGGCGCAGGAAGAAGTCCGCGCCAAGCTCCCACGGCAGGCGCAGCGTGTGCATCCAGATCGAGGCGAACCACATGCGCGCGTGGTTGTGCAGGTAGCCGGTCTCGACCAGCTCCCCGGCCCAGTGGTCGAACGGCGCGATCCCGGTGTTGCCCCCGCAGGCGTCTTCCCAGGCGCGCCGCAGGCCGCCAGAGGTGGCAAGCCGGTCCCGTGCCGCCTTGAGGCCCTGCCGGTAGTCGGTCCAGATGCCGGGCCGCCGCTCCAGCCAGCCTTTGAAGTAGGTGCGCCAGACGACCTCCGACAGCAGCTTCTCGGCGGTCGAGGCGGAGTATTTCGACAGCACCTTCGCGGCGACTTCGGCCTCGGTCACGGCGCGATGGCTGATCCAGGGCGAGAGGCGGGAAACGTTCTCGTGCCCCGGCAGATCGTGGTTACGCGTCTCGGCGTAGGCTCGTCCCGCGTATGGCAGGAACGTCTCCAGCCGGTCGAGGCCCGCGGCGCGCGTGGGGGTGAAGACGAGATCCGGGGCGGTGGCGGCAGAGGCATCTTTCATGACCCCGAGGTAGGGCGTTGCCCCCGCGCTTCGAGGGGTGGCGTCCGACGGGTCGCCATACGGTGGCGGCGCGCGAAAGAGCCGTCCGCCGGATCCGCATCGACCGCGTCGAGGGGGGGGCCAAACGGCTTGTCTGACGGCGCTTCGCGAAAGGCGCGGATCGGGAAGTCCGTTCACTCCGGCGTCGTTCGATCCGGGTCGATCCTGCCGTCTTCGATCGCCCGCGCGACCGCCTCCTCCCGGGTGCGGGCGCGGAGTTTGTGGTGCGCGTTGCGCAGGTGCTTGGCCACCGTCGCCTCCGAGATGCCCATGGTGTCCGCGATGCGGGCGTTCTGCAGGCCCGACGCGAGCAGGCGCAACGTCTCGCCCTCGCGACGGGTCAGCGTCTCGCGCCCGGTATCGAGGAAGTCGGGGCCGGTGCAGACCTCCGGCCAGTCGATCCAGGGCAGCAGGAGGCGCGCGGCGATCCCGAGGCGACGCAGGTTGCCGGGGGCCAGCACCTCCCGCGCCGGAAGGGTGGAGCAGAAGGTGAGCGACCGGCGATGCCGCCCGTCGGGCGCGCTGAAGCAGGCGATCGCGCGTTCGCCGGAATCGCGGACGAAGGCCCCGAATGGCCCTGCCAGCGGGTCGTCCGGGTCGAAGGGGCGCGCCGTCCGCCAGATCATCGCGTCCGCCCGGGTGGCGACATGACGGACGATCGTGTCGTGACGCCACATCTCCTCCCGCTCGTAGCTGCGCAGGACCGACGGGCGCAGGGTCGCGCGGAACCGCAGCGGGATCCGCCGGTGCCTGTCGACCCGCGCGCCGATGACCGCGGTCGCGCCCAGATCTTCGAGGCAGTCGACGGCGACCCGCCAGCGGGTGTCCGGGCACTCTGCCGCCAGCATCCCCCGGGCGACCTCCACGGCCAAGCCCGACAGATCCGCCGGAAGGCCTGGCGGTGGAACACTGGTCTGCGTCATGCGCGAAAACGTATGTGCGTCAAACCGATCCGGCTATCGGCGGATGTTAAAGGACGGGTTTGCGACGTTTGCTTCGCACGCGGGGATGGCCGCGATACCGCCCCTTCCGGCAGCGCCGGTGTGAGGTTCCCGATCATGGCGTGGAGAGTGCACGCGGCGGCCCCGGAGGAGCCGATCCGGCGGTCAACCGGCGGAGGCCGGCTCCTCGTTCTTGGCCTTCTCGGCGTGGATCAGGAGCGGCTTCACCTCGCGGCGCACGGCTTCCTCGTTCACCACGACTTCTTCCACCGTGTCCATGCCCGGCAGGTCGAACATCGTGTCGAGCAGGATGTCTTCCATGATCGAGCGCAGGCCGCGCGCGCCGGTCTTGCGCTCGATGGCCCGCTGCGCGATCGCGCGGAGCGCGTCGTCGGTGAAGGTGAGTTGCGCGTCTTCGAGCTCGAAGAGGCGCTGGTACTGCTTGACGAGCGCGTTCTTCGGCTGCGTCAGGATGGTGACGAGCGCGTCGAGGTCGAGGTCGGTGAGCGTGGCGATGACGGGCAGGCGGCCAACGAACTCGGGGATGAGGCCGAATTTCAGTAGGTCCTCCGGCTCGAGATCCTTGAAGTATTCGCCGGTCGACTTGTCGTCAGGGTCCTTCACGTCGGCCCCGAAGCCCATGGCACTGCCCTTGCCGCGTTGCGCGATGATCTTGTCGAGCCCGGCGAAGGCCCCGCCGCAGATGAAGAGGATGTTCGTCGTGTCGACCTGGAGGAACTCCTGCTGCGGATGTTTGCGCCCGCCTTGCGGCGGTACCGAGGCGACGGTGCCCTCCATGATCTTCAGGAGCGCCTGCTGCACGCCTTCGCCGCTCACGTCGCGGGTGATCGAGGGGTTGTCGGACTTGCGGGTGATCTTGTCGACCTCGTCGATGTAGACGATGCCGCGCTGCGCCCGTTCGACGTTGTACTCGCTGGCCTGAAGGAGCTTCAGGATGATGTTCTCGACGTCTTCGCCGACGTAGCCCGCCTCCGTGAGCGTCGTCGCGTCGGCCATGGTGAAGGGCACGTCGAGGATGCGCGCGAGCGTCTGCGCGAGCAGCGTCTTGCCGCAGCCCGTGGGCCCGATCAGCATGATGTTCGATTTCGCGAGTTCGATGTCGGACTTCGACGCGTTGTCGAGCCGCTTGTAGTGGTTGTGGACGGCGACGGCGAGCACGCGCTTGGCATGCTCCTGCCCGATCACGTAGTCATCGAGGACGTCGGCGATCTCGCGCGGGGTGGGCGTGCCGTCGGAGGACTTGAGGCCGGCGGCCTTCGTCTCCTCGCGGATGATGTCCATGCAGAGCTCGACGCATTCGTCGCAGATGAACACGGTCGGCCCCGCGATCAGCTTGCGGACCTCGTGCTGCGACTTACCGCAGAAGCTGCAATAGAGGGTGTTCTTCCCGTCGCCCGAACCGGAGTTGCTGGCCATCGTCGCCTCCTCGTGTCGCACGACCCTGCCTTCGGCCGCCGACAGCGGGGCCGTGCCCCGCCGATAAAAACCCGTGATTTGCTCGGGAGCCTAGGCCCAACCGGCGGGGGCCACAATGGCAAAATCCCGAGAGTTTCTCCGGCATCCTGTCACGTCAGCGCCAGCGGTTGCGAGCGCCGACGGCGTGCCCGCCGGGCGTGTGCCGGCGGGCCCCTTGTTCATCCTTGTTCGAGGATCACGTCTCGTCGTCCGGCTTCGCGTCGGCGCGGTTCTCGACGATCTCGTCGATGTGGCCCCAGTCCTTCGCTTCCTGCGGGGACATGAAGTTGTCCCGCTCGAGCGCGCGCTCGACCTCCTCGAAGTCCTGACCGGTGTGCTTGACGTATATGTCGTAGAGCTGCTTGCGGATCTTCTCGGTCTCGCGGGCGTGGATCATGATATCCGTCGCCTGGCCCTGGTAGCCGCCCGAGGGCTGGTGGACCATGATGCGCGAGTTCGGCAGCGAGAAGCGCAGCCCCTTCTCGCCGGCCGCCGACAGGACCGAGCCCATCGAGGCGGCCTGGCCGACGACGAGGGTCGAGACGGCGGGGCGGATGTACTGCATCGTGTCGTAGATCGACAGGCCAGAGGTCACGACGCCTCCGGGGCTGTTGATATACATGGAGATTTCCTTCGAGGGGTTCTCCGCCTCCAGGTGCAGGAGCTGCGCGACGATGAGTTGGCTCATGCCGTCGTGGACAGGCCCGTTGACGAAGATGATGCGCTCTTTCAGCAGCCGGCTGAAGATGTCGTAGGCGCGTTCGCCGCGGCTGGTCTGTTCGACCACCATCGGCACGAGGTTGTTCTGAAACTGGTCGACCGGATCGATCATGGCACTGCCCCTTCTGCCGCCCCGCCGCGCCTGTCGCGGTCGGGGTCGGGGTCGAACCTATGCCCGGGCGCAGGGGGCTTCAAGCCGATGCGGCGCGACAATGCCGAGCGTCTGCGGCGGATCGCCGCCACAGACGGCGCGCGACGCGGCAATTGACGCGGGAATGCTGTGGGTGAATATCGACACATGCGTGACGCCGCGAGTTTCGAAGCGATCCTGACGGCCCTGGCCGACCCGACACGGCGTGCGGTGCTCGACCGCCTACGCGAGGGGCCGTTGCCCGTAGGGCGCATCGCCGAGGCACTGCCGGTCTCGCGACCCGCGGTTTCGCAACATCTCAGGGTGCTTCTGGAGGCCGGTCTCGTCACCGTCCGGGGCGAGGGCACGCGCAACCTCTATGCGCTCGTGCCCGGCGGCGCGGGGCCGCTCGTCAGCTGGCTCGGAGCGCTCAAGGCCATGCCGGATGCGCCGGCCGTATCGGACCGGGTGGAACACGCACTGACCACGCGCCTCACGCCCTTGGAGGCCTGGACGCTTTTCTGCGACGACCTGTCGATCTGGTGGCCCGTGGCGCGGGTCTCGCTCTCGGCGCGGGCGGAGGGGGCCCTGCCGCAGGTCGTGCTGCTCGATCCGGTGGCGGGCGGGGCGCTCCGGGAAGTGCTCTACGACGGGAGCGAGGGCACCTGGGCCGAGGTCCGCACGGCGCAGAAGCCCCATGCGATCAGCTTCGCCTGGACGCTGGGCCTCTCCGCGCCGGCAGAGGTCACGGTGGGCTTCGCGCCGGATCCGGGCGGCTCGCGCCTCACCGTCTCGCACCATGCGGGGGCGGCGGAACTCTCGGATCTGTGGGACACCGTCATGGAACGGTTCGCGGCGGCGGCCAATTCGAGTCTGTCCAACTTCTAGATCATATATTTCAGCGTTTTACGGGTCGATCTTCACCTGATCCAGAGGCCTTCCCGCTTCAATCTGTTGCGGATCGCCTGCTCCTTGCGCGGCAGGTCGTCGCGATCGAAGAGCGCCCGCGCCTTGGCCCCCTTCGGCTGGTAGAGGAACCGTTTGAAGGGTTCGTAGTCCTTCAGCACCTTCTTGACCTTGTTCGGGGCCGTCGCGGCCTCGACAGCCGCGATCACGTGGTCGGGGGCCGTCGCATACATCAGCGGCAGGAAACGATAGTGAAAACTGTGGCTCCCGTCGAAGATGCCGTCCGCGATCCCGCCCCTGTCGCCGGGCCGGCCCCCGCCGAGTTCATGCACGGCCAGCGGCAGCGCGGCCTGATCGAGCCAGGGCTCCAACGTCTGGGTCGCGATCTCTTCGGGCGGATCGTCCCGGATCATCAGCGCGGCGTCGCGGAAAGCCCCGTGAAAGCGCTTCGGGTCGTCCCCGAAGAACCAGCCCGCGTTGAAATAGAGGTAGCGCCGCCAGTATTCGTCGGGCCAGCGCGTGTCGAGCGTGTCTTCCAGCCGTCCGCCCCGACGCGCATGAAGAGCGCCCCATATCTCGTTGTAACCCGGCCCGTAAATCTCGACCGTGGGCCAGGTCGCCTCCCGCTTCATGGACGCGGCGGGCCGGGCGAAGTCGATCTCGACGTCGGCCAGCTCGCCGGTGATGACGGTGTCGGTGTCGAAGAAGACGAACGGCCCGTCGGGGAGCGCGGTCAGCCCCTCGATCTTGTTACCGTTCGGGTAATAGGCCCCGAAGTGCCAGTTGCGGAAAGGCACGATCTCGGCCCCGAGGCGACCGAGCAAGTCGCGCTGCGGTCCCTCGGGGATGCGCGGGTCGTCGGGCCAGCGCTCGCCCGGCTCCGGCTCGCCCACGATCAGGCGGCCGGACCATTTGGGGCTTATCTCCCGGAGCGTCGCGGCAAAGAGGCAGGCCTCGTGGGCGAGGCGGCCTTTCTGACCGACGATCAGGATGTTGAAGTTCATGCCAGCTCGTTCAGGCTGTCGAGGGCGCGCTGCACCGCATCGCGTTCCGACTGTCGGGCGGCCAGGTTGGCGCGGGTTTCCTCCACGACCTCGGGTGGGGCGCTTTCGGCGAACTTCGGGTTGTTCGCGCGGCCCGACAAGCCCTTGATTTCCTTCTCGAGCTTGGTGACCTGCTTGTCGAGGCGGCTGCGTTCGGCGGCCACGTCGATGACGTCGCCCAAGGGCAGGGCGAAGCGGTCGGCCCCGGCGGTGACGGCGATGGAGCCCTTGGGCGCATCGCCCTCGGTCAGCGTCTCGACGCGGGCGAGCGCGGCGATCATCGCGGCGTTGGTCTCGTAGGCCGACCGGGCCTCGGCGCTCCAGCCGACGGCAATCACGGGGATCCGCGCGCTCGCCGGCACGTTCATCTGCGCGCGGGCGGAGCGGATGGCCTCGATGAAGGCGATGACCCAGCGGATCTCGGTTTCGGCGGCCGGGTCGATGGCGTCCTCGCCCAGGTCTTCGGGCCAGGTGCCGTGGACGAGCATTCCGTCGTGCCCCGTGGCGCCCCAGAGCTCCTCGGTGATGAAGGGCATAATCGGATGCATCATCGTCATGCACATCCCGAGCACCCAGCCCATGACGGCCTGGGTCTCCGCCTTCGCGGCGGCCTCCTCGCCCTGCAGGATCGGCTTCGAGAACTCCACGTACCAGTCGCAGACGACGTTCCAGACGAAGCGGTAGAGCGCCGCCGCGGCGTCGTCGAAGCGGTAGGCGTCGAGGGCGGCGTCGACCTCGGCGCGGGTGCGGGCGGTCTCGCCGATGATCCAGCGATTGACGGTGAGCCGCGCGTTAGGGGTCGCGTCCGCGCCGAAGGTGGCCCCGTTCATCTCGGCGAAGCGGACGGCGTTCCAGAGCTTCGTGCCGAAGTTGCGGTAGCCGGCGATACGCTGCGGGTCGAGCTTGAGCGCGCCGCCGAGGCTCGCCATCGCGGCATTGGCGAAGCGCAGGGCGTCGGCCCCGTATTCGTCGATCAGCTCCAGCGGGTCGACGACGTTGCCGACGGACTTGGACATCTTCTTGCCCTTGGCGTCGCGCACGAGGCCGTGGAGGTAGACCTTCTCGAAGGGGATGCGGTCCTTCAGCGGCGTCTCGTCCGGCAGGACGGCCAGCTGCATCATGATCATCCGCGCGACCCAGAAGAACAGGATGTCGGTGCCGGTGATGAGGGTCGAGGTGGGGAAATAGGTGTCGAGTTCCTCGCTCCGCTCGGGCCAGCCGAGCGTGCCCAGCGGCCAGAGGCCGGAGGAGAACCAGGTGTCGAGGACGTCGGGGTCGCGCCAAACGGGCACGCCGTTCTCATCCAAGTCCTCAAACTCAATTCTGACTTGTGTGATCCCGTTGTAACCTGAGTGAAAGTACTCCCAGTGAACACCCAGCGACTCGAGGTGGCGTGCGATAAGGAGCCTTGCTGCGTCTTCGTTTGCGGCACAAAACGCGACAGGATCGTCCCAGTCCAGAGCGGCGTCTCGCAGATCAGAGCTCTTTGGATTCGGCGTGATGCGCGGGACGTAGAACACCGGCACCTGATGACCCCACCACAATTGCCGCGAGATGCACCACGGCTCGATGTTCTCGAGCCAGTGGAAATAGACCTTGCGGTCGCTCTCGGGGACGATCTCGATGGTGCCGTCGCGGACGGCGTCGAGGGCGGGGCCGACGATCTTGTCGGTCTCGACGAACCACTGATCGGTCAGCATCGGCTCGATGACGACCTTCGAGCGGTCGCCATGGGGCTGCATGATCGGCTTCGGCTCGACGAGGGGGACGAGCTGGTCGTCCTCGGTGCGCATCTCGCCGCCCTCGGCGGCGTCGAGCGGAGGCGTTCCGGTTGTGCCGTCATGCCCGGGCTCGACCCGGGCGTCTCCGGCGGCTTGGGATCCTCGGGTCGAGCCCGAGGATGACGGTGACGCCGCGCCCGAGGGTGACGCCGAAGCGCCCAGCCGCGGGTCGGTCGCGGGAACCATGACGGCGAGGCCCTCGGCGGTGATCTCCTCGACCACCTTCGCCCGCGCGTCGAACCGGTCGAGCCCGCGCAGGTGGTCGGGGACGAGGTTGATGGCGTCGACCTCGGCCGCCGACAGCATGCGCTCGCCCTGCGCCACCGCCATCGCGATCGCAGCGGCCTCGGCATAGGGGGCCCCGTCGGCGCGCATCGCGGCCTTCGTGTCCATCAGGCGGTAGCAGGGGATGTTACCGCGCTTCGCCACCGCGTAGTCGTTGAAGTCGTGCGCGCCGGTGATCTTGACCGCGCCCGAGCCGAAATCCTTGTCCGGGTATTCGTCGGTGATGATCGGGATCAGGCGGCGGCTTTCCTTTGGGCCGACCGGGATCTCGCAGAGCTGCCCCACGATCGGCGCGTAGCGGGCGTCGGAGGGGTGCACGGCGACCGCCCCGTCGCCCAGCATCGTCTCGGGGCGGGTCGTGGCGATGGAGATGTAGTCGCGCGTCTCCGTAAAGAGGATTTCCCCCTCCGCGTCGCGCTCGACGTACTCGTAGGTGGCCCCGCCGGCGAGCGGATACTTGAAGTGCCACATGTGGCCCGGCGTCTCGATGTTCTCGACCTCGAGGTCCGAGATCGCCGTCTCGAAATGCGGATCCCAGTTGACGAGGCGCTTGCCGCGGTAGATCAGGCCCTTTTCGTACATCTCCACGAAGACCTTGATGACCGCGTCGTGGAAGTTGCCCTCTTCGCCCGCCGGGGCACCCGGGGCACCCGACATCGTGAAGGCGTTGCGCTCCCAGTCGCAGGAGGCCCCCAGGCGCTTGAGCTGATCGACGATGTTGTCGGCCGTGCGCTGCTTGTAGTCCCAGGCGTAGGCGAGGAAGTCGTCGCGGGTCATGTCCCGGCGTTGCCGCCCGTCCTTGGCGAGTTCCTTCTCGACCGCGAGTTGCAGCGCGATGCCGGCGTGATCCTGGCCGGGCTGCCAGAGCGTCCGGAAGCCGCGCATCCGGTGCCAGCGTGTCAGGATGTCCTGCAGCGTGTTGTTGAAGGCATGGCCGACATGGAGCGATCCGTTCACGTTCGGCGGCGGGATCATGACGGAAAACGTCTCCGGGCGCGACGCGTTCGCGCCCGCGCGGAAGTATCCGCCCTCGATCCATTCCCTGCTGATGCGCGCCTCGGCGGTCGCGGCGTCGAAGGTCTTGTCCATCGCCATCGTCTTGCTCCGTCTGATGCGGCCCGCGATAGCGAATGGGGCGGCCGAGGGGAACCCCGCAGCGCCCCGTATGGCCTCAGCCCGGCGCGTGACCGATCGCCCGGCGGAGGGCGAGATGCAGGAGGAAGCCGACCGGGCCGAGCAGGCAGGTCAACAGCAGCGCCGGCAGGATCGCCCAATGCGGCACCCCGCGCCGCCGCCCGTCGCGCAGGATCCAGCCGCCCACGAAGAGGTCGAAGGCGAGGTAGTGGATCCAGCCGGCGAGGACGGTGCCGGGCAGAGTAAAGAAGACCAGGGCGTTCGCGAGGCTGTCGAGCCCACCGGGCGCGCCGGGAAAGTAGACCGCCGCTGTGACGGCATAGGCAAGCGCGAGAAGCGCCGGGACGAAGATGCCGCCCACCGGAGCGAGGCGGGCCGGGGCCAGCGGGGCGAAGGCGAGGGCGAGCCAGCCCACGAGCGCCAGCAGGAACGAGAGGGTGAAGATCAGGTCGGGGGTCATTCGGGGCTCCGGTTGGTACGTGCGGGCGTTTGAGCAGCTCTTTGCAGGTCCTGCTTTGATCTGGAACAGGTCACGGTCGCCCGAGGGCCGCACTGGACAGAACGCCGCACGGGGCTAGGGTGCGGAGACGACCCCTGCCGCCCGGAGTTGCCCGCGATGAATGACCTGACGCCCGCCCCGCAAGACGCCCTCGGCCTGAGCAGATCCGTCCGCCGGGCCGAGGATCCGCGCCTGTTGACCGGGGGTGGAGCCTACGTCGACGACACGGCTCCGGCGGGGGCGCTCTTCGGCTATGTCCTGCGTTCGCCGGTGGCCCATGCCCGCGTGACGGTCGCGGCGGATGACGCGCGCGGGATGCCGGGCGTTCAGGCGGTGCTCACGGGCGCGGACCTCGAGGCCGCCGACATCGAGAACCACCTACCGACCGCCGTGGCCAAGAACCGCGACGGCTCGAAGGCGGCGGCCCCGCGCCGGCCGCTCCTGGCCGTCGAGCGGGTGCGCTTCGTCGGCGAGGCGGTGGCCTTCGTCGTGGCCGACAGCCTGGCCGAGGCGCGTGACGCGGCCGAGGCGATCGAGGTCGATTTCGACGAGCTGCCGGTGAAGCTCGACGTGGCCGTGGGCGGCGCGACGATCCACCCGGACGCCCCAGACAACGTGGTCTACGACTATGGCAAGGGCGACGAGGCGGCGACCGAGGCCGCGCTGGCCGCGGCGCACCGGGTGGTCGAATTGACGGTGGACGACAACCGGATCATCTGCGCCTCGCTCGAACCGCGCGGCGTCTGGGCCGAGATGGAGGGCGAACGGCTGCACGTCTGCTTCAACGGGCAGGGCGTCTGGGGGCCGATGGGCACGCTCGCCACCACGCTGCGGATGGACAAGGCGGCGATCCGGGTGACGAACCCCGACGTGGGCGGCGGGTTCGGGATGAAGGCGATGAGCTACCCCGAGATGGTGCTTGTGGCCCATGCGACGCGGATGCTCGGGCGGCCCGTGCGCTGGATGGCGGACCGCTCCGAGGCGATGCTTTCGGACAACGCGGGGCGCGACCTGATCTGCACGGCGAAACTGGGGTTCGATGCCGAGAACCGTCTCGTCGCCTACCGGATGGACAACGTGGCGAACCTCGGGGCCTACAACTCGGGCTACGCGCAGCATATCCAGTCGGAGCTCTTTTCCAAGGTGATGCCCGGCGTCTACGACGTGCAGGCCTGCTACATGACCTCGACGGGCGTCTTCACCAACACCACGCAGGTCGACGCCTATCGCGGGGCCGGGCGGCCCGAGGCGATCTACGTCCTGGAGCGGGCGATGGACTATGCGGCGCGGGAGCTCGGGGTCGACCCCTTCGATCTGCGACGCCGGAATTTCATCGCGCCCGACAGCTTCCCCTACGAGAGCGCGATGGGCGAGACCTACGACGTGGGCGATTTCCCCCGCGTCCTTGACCGTGCGATGGCCGAGGCCGACGTCGCGAGCTTCGCGGCCCGCCGGGCGGAGAGCGCGGCGGCGGGCAAGCTGCGCGGTCTGGGGCTCTGCTATTACATCGAGAGCATCCTGGGCGATCCGTCCGAGAGCGCGGAGATCGAGTTCACCGAAGACGGCCGTGTGACGCTCTATGTCGGCACGCAGTCGAACGGGCAGGGGCACGAGACGGTCTATCGCCAGTTCCTCGCCACCGACCTCGGCATCGCGCCCGAGATGATCGACGTGGTGCAGGGCGACAGCGACCGGATCGCCAAGGGCGGGGGCACCGGCGGCTCGCGCTCGGTCACGACGCAGGGCACCGCGAACAAGGCGGCGGCGGCGAAGGTGATCGAGAAGTTCGCGCCGTTCGTGGCCGGGCTTCTCGAGGTCGAGGCGGTCGACTTCGGCGAGGGGGCCTTCCGCGCGGAGGGCTCGAACCGGGTGATGACGGTGCTGGAAGCGGCTGAGGCCGCGCGCACGGCGGGCGAGACCGAGCTTCTGAAGACGCGCGAGACGACGACGTTGCCGGGGCGCAGCTATCCGAACGGCGCGCATATCTGCGAGGTGGAGATCGACCGGGAGACCGGACAGCTTGCGGTCGTGAAATACACCGTGGTCGACGATTTCGGGAACCTGATGAACCCGATGCTGGCGGAGGGCCAGGTCCATGGCGGCGTGGCGCAGGGCATCGGTCAGGCCGTCTCGGAACATGTGGTCTACGACGAGACGGGGCAGCTTCTGACGGCGTCCTTCATGGATTACGGGATGCCGCGCGCGGTACAAATGCCGATGATCGCCTTCCATTCCGAGCCCGTGCCCTCCACCGCCAACGTCCTCGGCATGAAGGGCTGCGGCGAGGCCGGGACGGTTGGGGCCATGGCCGCCGTGGGCAACGCGGCGCTCGACGCGCTCTGGGATCTGGGGCTGCGCCGGGTCGACATGCCCTTCACGCCGTCACGCGTCTGGGCGCTGCTGCAGCTGGCGGAAGGGGCGACCGACGCGGCGTGATGGGCCTGCGCGATTTCATCGACCGCCTGCTCGGGCGGGATGGCGGCGGGATCACGCGGCCGACGGCCGAGACGACCGAGGGCACCTGCCACGTGGTCCTGCTCGACGGGACGATGTCGTCGCTTTCACCCGGCTACGAAACCTCGATCGGGCTGACCTACCGGATGCTCGCCGCGGAGGCGCGGCATTGTCTCTACTACGAGCCCGGGCTCGAATGGCGGGGCTGGCGGCACGCGCCCGAGATCATGGCGGGCGTCGGCATCAACCATCAGATCCGCCGCGCCTATCTCTTTCTGGCCGAACGCTGGCGGCCGGGCGACCGCATCTACCTGATGGGCTATTCGCGCGGGGCCTACGGCGTGCGCGCGCTCGCGGGCATGATCGACCGCGTCGGCCTCCTGCGCCCCGAACACGCGAGCGAGGAGATGGTCCTGCGCGCCTACGGCCACTACCGCGACGCGCCGCTCCACCCCGAGGCCCGGCGGTTCGCGGCGCAGCATTGTCACCCGAAGGTGCGGATCGCGGCCGTGGGCGTGCTCGACACGGTGCAGGCGGTGGGCATCCGCTGGCCGGTGCTTTGGCGGCTCTTTCCGAAGGTCCATGCCTTCCGCTCGCACCGTCTGGGGCAATCCGTTGACCACGGATTTCACGCGATGGCGCTCGACGAGACGCGGATGGCCTATGCGCTCGACCGCTGGCGCACGCGCGGGCGGCGGACGGCCAGCGTCGAGCAGCTGTGGTTCCGCGGCACTCACGGCGACCTCGGCGGGCAGTTGAACGGACGCCACGCATCGCGGCCGCTCGCGAATGTGCCGCTCGTCTGGATGCTCTCGCGGATGGAGGACGTCGGCCTCGCGCTGCCCGAGGACTGGCGAGACCGCTTCCCCTGCGATGCCGATGCGCCCTCGGTCGGGAACTGGCGCGGTTTCGGCCCGGTCTTCCTCGCCCGGCGGCGGCGCGTGGTGGCCGAAGATCCGAGCGAATGGCTCCACCCGAGCGCGGCGGGCCATGCGGCGGCCGCGCACCTGCGAACCTGGGAGCCCGAAGAGACGAATGCGCCCAAAGCCGAGACGGCCGCCGGCGTGGCCTGACCTCGGCCGGCCCTGGACTCGAACCGGAAAGTACCAAACAGACGCTTTCGTTGACTTTCGGCGGAAAACAGCCGATACGCACGCCATTCAACTTGAGATTGTTTTGGTTTTCCAGGCCCCGTTCCGGGCCCTTGTCTCTCGCATTCGAAGACGCAGGAGGACCGCGGATGACGGGGTGTCATTGGTCTGGCCCAGTCACGACGAAAAAACCGGCGGTCGTCCCGGCATCCGACCGGTCGTATCTTGTTCTCTTCGATGCCGACGGAACGCTCGTCGACGGTGCCCCCGAGATCGTTAACACGATGACCGACGCTTTCGCGGCCGCGGGCGAGGCGCCGCCCGCGCCGGAGGCGATCCGCGATCTGATCGGCATGTCGCTGCCCGAGATGATCGCGGCCCTCGCGCCGCATCTGCCGGCGGACCGAGTCGAGGTGATCCTGGCCGGTTACCGCCTGCGGTACTTCGATGCGATCGAACGTCTCGACGAGGTGCCGGCCTTCGCGGGGGCCGAACCGGCGATCGTCGACCTGCGGCGACGGGGCCTCACGCTCGGGATCGTGACGGGCAAGGCGCGGCGCGGGGTGATGTACATGCTGCGCGCGATGGAATGTCCGCCGGTCTTCTCGACGGTGCAGACCGCGGACGAGAACCCGTCAAAGCCCCATCCCGGTATGGTCTTCCGCGCCATGGCCGAAACGGGCTTCGACGCCCGGCGCACGATCGTCGTGGGCGACTCGCGCCATGACATCCGCATGGCGCGTGCGGCGGGGGTGCGGGCGGTCGGCGTCTCCTGGGGGTACAATTCGCCCGGGGCGTTGCGGGCGGAGGGGGCACTCGACGTCGCGCGCGATTTCGACGATCTGACGGCGATCCTGCTCAGCCTCTGCCCGGCGGATACCGACCGAACCGTCATCTGAGCGGAGGCGGTCAAAGCTCGCTGATCGGGTAGACGTGGTTGAGGTAGAGATAGAAGAACCCCAGCGACAGCGCGAGGATGATGACGCCGAGGACCGGAGACGTGACCTCGATACCCGACTTTCCGGCCTTGAGCGTGGTCGACTTGGCCGGGGAACCGTCGCGCTCGGCCCGGAACTGGATCCACGAGAAGTAGAGTCCGATCCCGACGATCAGGATCACGATCACGAAGAGCACCTGCGACGACACATGCTGCCACGCGAAGACCGCGTGGCGATGATCGAGGGCGCGGGTGCGGTGTTCGTAGGTCGCCCGGTGGAGGGTGTCGAGTGCGGCCATCGTCTCGCCGCTCGGCACGTACCCCTGCACCGCGTCGGCCCCGGGCAGGTCCTCCCACCGTCCGGTCAGCGCATCCATCAGGTCGGCGGCGTCCGGGTCGGACGCGCCGGGGTCGAAATCGCCAGCCGTCGGCAGGGCCTGGACGATGATGGGCACCTCCGGCGGCATCGTCTCGACCCCGGCGTGACCATCGGCCAGAGCGGGACCGGCGAGCGCCAGCAGGAGGGCGGCGGCGGGCAGCAGAGGGTTACTCACTGCTCAGAAACCGGATCGAGTCGACGTGCCGGAACATCCGGTCGGGCAGGGCGACCCCGGCCTGCGCGGCGCGGTAGTCGTCGTGGAACTCGGCCGGAAGGAGGCTGTCGACCGTCTCGAGGAGCGGCGCTTCGAGCGCCGCGACCCAGGCGCTGGCGGAGGCCGGGAACTCCGGCAGCGTGTCCGGCTCGACCTGCGCGTGCATAGTGACGGATCGCGACCCGTCGGGAAGGATCGTGCCAACACGGCCCGTCGTCAGGTCTTTCCATTGGATCCGCCCGTCGGGGTAGACGCGCTCGGACCGCCCGTCGCGAATGCGGTAGGTCACCGCGGGCCCGTCCCCGAGGGGCGGTGCGGCCCCCGGTGGCGCGAGATCGAGGATGCGGGCCTCGTAGCGCCGCGCGAGGCAGGCCGCATCGCCGCCACAGATGTTGCGCCAGCGCTGCCAGAGCAGCTGATGCGCCCACAACCGGTCGGGATTGGCGCTTCCGGCGGCCGCACGACGGTAGAGCGCGGCCATCGTGACGTCGAGCTCGGAGAGGCGGGCGCTGTCGCAGATCGCGAATTCGGTCGAGGTCGCCGCGCGGGCGCAGTCGAAACTTGGACCTGCGGCGTCTGTGGGCAGGGGCAGGAGAGCGGCGGCCAGGGCAACGGCGGCCAAAAGGGGGCGCGACATGGGGCACCTCACATCCGGGTCGGCGCAGGTTGACCTTACGTTAACACAGGCCCGCAGCCCGGCGAAGACAGGTTTGCCTTACCTCGTGCCCTCAGCCGAGGGGCCGGATCCTGAGCTGCGTGATGCGGTTGGCCTCGCGCTCGGCCACCTCGAAGCGGAAGCCGTGGAAGGAGAACACCTGTCCCTTGGTCGGGATCGTCTGCGCCTCGTGGATGACGAGGCCCGCGACGGTATTCGCCTCCTCGTCCGGCAGGCTCCAGTCCGTCACGCGGTTGAGGTCGCGGATCGTCATGCCGCCCTCGATGAGATAGGTGCCGTCGGCCTCGGCCTCGAGCACGGGTTCGTCGGGCTGATCGAACTCGTCGGTGATCTCGCCCACGATCTCCTCGAGGATGTCCTCGAGCGTCAGCAGGCCCTGCAGCGCGCCGTATTCGTCGACCACCAGGGCGAAGTGGGTGTGCCGCTTCAGGAACTGGCGCATCTGGTCGTCGAGCGTCGTCGTCTCGGGCACGAAATAGGGCTCCATCATCACCTCGGTGACGTCGAGTTGCGAGACGGCCCCGATGCCGCCCGCGTCGGTGCGCACGAGCTTGTCGATCGCGCGCAGCAGATCCTTCGAGTGCAGCACGCCGATGATGTTTTCCGGCTCGTCGCGGTAGACGGGCAGGCGGGTATGGCGCGACTGCAGGCACTGGTCGACGATCTCGTTCGGGGCGGAGTCGACGTCGACCATCTCAATGCCGGAGCGATGGAGCATGATCTCCTCCACGAAGCGGTCGCCGAGGTCGAGCGCGCCCAGCAGGCGGTCGCGGTCTTCCTTCTCGACGCTGCCCTCCGTGTGGCCGAGGGCGATGGCCCCCGTGATCTCCTCGCGCGCGGACATGATGTTGCGCGTCGGGTCGGTGTCGACGCCCACGACCGAGAGCACCACGCGCACGAGCGCGCGGACCGCCGAGACGATGGGGCTGAAGACCCGAATGACGACCGCGATCACCGGGGCCACGCGCGACGAGGCGGTCTCGGGGTTGGTGATCGCGTAGGTCTTCGGCAGCACCTCGGCGAAGACGAGGACGAGGGCCGTCATCACCAGCGTCGCGATCGCTACGCCGCCCTCGCCGAAGAGGGTGGTGAAGAGCGCGGTGGCGAGCGAGGCCGAGAGGATGTTAACGATGTTGTTGCCCAGAAGGACCGAGCCGATCAGGCGTTCGTTGTCCTCGGTCACCCGGAGCGCGCGTTCGGCTCCGGCGTTGCCCTTGTCGGCCTGGCTGCGCAGCTTGGCCCGGCTCGCCGCCGTCAGCGCCGTCTCGGACCCCGAGAAGAAGGCAGAGAGGAACAGCAGGAAGACGATGGCCGCCGCCGTGCCCCAGGTCGCGCCCCAGTTGATCGTGTCGATGGTGTTTTCCATGGGCGGGTTATGGGGCCGGTCGGGGCCTCCGGCAAGGTGCCATCAGCCCGGCAGCCGCCCGTCGAGGACGTAGGTCAGAATCTGCGCCACCTGCGCGGGCGTCTCGACCACGGCGAGCGCGGCGGCATCGACCTCCTTCAGGGCGTGCTGATGGTCGGGCCCGTGCATCACGACGAGCGATTTGCCGAGGGCCGCCGCCATGCCGGCGTCGAAGGCCGCGTTCCATTGCTTGTACTTGTCGCCGAAGCGCACGACCACGATGTCGGCCTCCTCGATCCCACGGCGCGTGCGGATCGCGTTCAGCTTCGCGCCCTTGTGGTCATGCCAGAACTTGTCGGGCTCCTCGCCCATGATCGCGACCCCGCAATCGTCGGAGGCCGCGTGGTCGGTGACCGGCGCGGAGAACGTCACGTCGAGCCCGGCGCAGGCGTCGGCGATCTCGTCGCGCCAGTCGGTGTGGATCTCTCCGGAGAGATAGACGGACAGGGTCATGGGCTTCCTCTTGCTTCGACGTCGCCGCAGCGGACGGTCCTACTTCTCGGCCAGCGGGTGGTGTGTGAGCACCAGCTCCTTCAGCCGCGTTTCGAGGACGTGGGTGTAGATCTCGGTGGTGGAGATGTCGGCGTGGCCGAGCATCGCCTGGATCGCGCGCAGGTCGGCCCCGCCTGCCAGAAGGTGGGTGGCGAAGGCATGGCGCAGCACATGGGGGCTCACGTCGTCCGGGTCGAGCCCGGCGAAGGCGGCGAGGCTCTTGATGCGGCCGTGGAACCAGATGCGCGTCAGGTGGCCCGACTTGCCCCGTGACGGGAAGAGCTGCGGCGAGGGAGCGCTGCCCCTGTCGGCCCGCGCCTCCGCCTCGGCGGCGTCGCGGTGCGCCAGCCAGACGGCGAGCGCGTCGCGCGCGGCGGGCGAGAGCGGCACCATCCGCTCCTTGCCGCCCTTGCCGCGCACGAGGAGCATCCGGGGGTCGCCCCGCGCGGCCGCGACGGGGAGCGCGACGAGTTCGCTCACGCGCATCCCCGTCGCATAGAGCAGTTGCAGCAGGCAGGTGTCGCGCAGGCGCTCGGCCTCCGTGCGCCCCATGTCCTCGGCCGCCGTCAGAAGCGCGTCCACATCCCCCTGCGACAGGGTTTTCGGCAGGGTCTTCGGTTTCTGCGGGCCGGTGATCCGGATCGCCGGGTCGTCGGTCCTGAGCCCCTCCTCGTGTGCGAAACGATAGAGACCGCGGATGGCCGAGAGCCGGCGTGCGCGGGTCGAGGCGGCGAGCCCCTCGGCCTCGCAGGCGACGAGGAAGCCCTCGATCTCGCCCCGCGTCGCCGTGGCGATGGCCCCGCCACGATGCTCGATATGGCTGCGGAAGGCGTCGAGGTCGCGACGATAGGCTTGCAGCGAGTTGAGCGCGGCTCCGCGTTCCGCGGCCTGCGCCTCCAGAAACAGATCGACCCAGCCGCTCATGTCAGCAGAAGCTGCAGCGCCGTGCGCCGGGCCACGTCCAGAAGGCCGGCGGAGCGGAAGAAGGCGAGCGCATCGGCGATGTCCTGCGGGTCGCTCCGGGCCCCGGCCGACAGCAGGAGCGCGGCTTCGAGCAGGGCCTCGCCCAGCCGGTCCTTCGCTGCGAGGCGGGCCAGGCGCTCGGGGGGCTCCGCGGTCAGCCCGTCGGCGATGGCGCGGGCGAGCGCGTCCGGCGGCTCGGCCCTCGTCACCTCGCCCAGGGCGACGGATACGGCGAAGCGGTCGCGGGGCGTTTCGGGCGTCGCGCGCGCGGCGACGGCTTCGTAGGCGGGCGAGAGCAGCCCGACCCGCAGGGCCTCTTCGGCGGTCACGCCCTCGAGGTCGAGCGCGGCGAGGCGCGCGCCGTAGAGATCGGCGAAGGGTACGAGAAGATCGGCGTCGCGCATCCGCTCCACCGCCGTCGGCAGCGCGGAGGCGACGGCCTCGACATCCTCCTCCAGAAGGGCGGTGTCGAGCGCCTGCACCGCCTCCGCCCGCTCCCACACGCCGCCCGAGGCGGAGGGCCGTCCTTCGGTGTAGAGCGCGAGCAGCCGGTTGACGTCGAGCGCCCGCGCGCGCGTCAGCCGTTCCGCCGCCTCGAGCTGTCGCTTCCAGCCGATCGTCGGGCGCAGGTCCGAGACGGCGAAGGCGAGCGGCAGGCCGGTGGTCGAGGGGGTCTCCCCGATCCCGTCGAGCAGGCGGAAGGCGAGGGGCGTCATCGGGCGCGGCGGGATGGGCGGTGGCGCACCTTCGAACATCTCGGGGTCGAGGAAATGCGCCAGCATCCGGTCCTCGGCCTCCGAGATCACGCCGAGCGCCCGGCCCGTGTCGAGCGTGAGCGCGGCGGCGGCCCAGTCGCCGGTGCGCGTCAGGCAGAAGATGCGCGCCGGCAGGGTCGGTGCGACGCCGGGATTGTCGGTCATCGCCGCGCAGGCCTCGGTGTCGAAGCCGGTCAGCAGCGAGGTATCCCACCACCGGCGGAAGGCCCGCGGATCGGTCGCCCCGGCCCGCTCCATCAGTGCCTGTGCCTGTTCGAGCGCGCCCATCCGCAGCAGCCCGTCGAGCCGCGCGAAGAAGAGCTCGTCGGAATCGGCGGCCGCCCGCGGCGGGTCGAGTTCCGCCAGCATCAGCATCAGCGCGAGATCCTGCATCGCCGGCAGCGCATCCTGCGGCAGATCTGCGATGAGTTCCGCGAGCCGATCCGGATCGGAACCGGCGAAGGTGTCGCGCGGCAGCCCCGTGAGCGCGGTCGAGACGAGGCCGACCGCATCGCGCCGCGTCTGGCCGAGCGGCATGACGGTGATCTGGGTGCCCTCCAGCGGCGTGGCCGCGGGCTCATCCCGGGCGGGGCCCGTGCGCGGAGTGGTCAGGCTGTCGGAGAGCCAGGGAATCGCCGAATCGGGGGCCTGCTGCGCGGCGAGGGGCTGCGCCAGAAACGCGGCGAGGCAGAGCGCGCTACTCGCCCGCATCGTCCGCGTCGATCTCGATCGTGGTCGTCACCGGCGCCGTCTCCGGTTCCATCAGGTAGGAATAGCCGAACAGGCCCGCCGCACCGAGCAC
Source organism: Jannaschia marina (assembly GCF_013404595.1). Classification (GTDB taxonomy): domain Bacteria; phylum Pseudomonadota; class Alphaproteobacteria; order Rhodobacterales; family Rhodobacteraceae; genus Jannaschia; species Jannaschia marina. Next base: position 136,255 of record NZ_JABVAX010000004.1, read on the forward strand.
CAGGAGGATCAGGAGGTATTTCAGGAAGCGGAACATGCCTGCCTTGCGTGTTATCGTTGCAACCATTGTGGCGGGCGCAGATATAGATGGCAATCGGTCAAGCGACAGGGCAGGCAAGTCGAATGCGGGGGATTGGCGACAAGATGCCGGGCGGGACGACCGCAACGCGCCCGGGCGCGCGGCTCCGGCTCGCGCGCCCCGTCGTTCTCGTCGGCATGATGGGCTGCGGCAAGACGGCGGTGGGCACCGCGCTCGCCGCGCGCCTGCGGGTCCCCTTCCGCGACACCGACGAGGCGATCGTCGATGCCGCCCGCATGAGCATCGCCGAGATCTTCGAGCGCGACGGCGAAGCCTTCTTCCGCGCCCGCGAGACCGAGGTGCTGGCCCGCGTTCTGGCGCAGGGGCCGGGCATCGTCTCGACCGGGGGCGGGGCCTTCCTGCGGCCGGAGAACCGCGACGTGGTCTCGGCCGCCGGCGTCTCGGTCTGGCTGAAGGCGGACGCCGAGCTTCTCTGGTCGCGGGTGCGGCATCGCACGACGCGCCCGCTTCTTATGACCGACGATCCGAAGGCCACGCTGCTGGAGCTGCTGGCCGCGCGGACGCCGGCCTACGCGCAGGCCGACCTCGTGGTCGAAGGCGCGCCCGACCTGCCCATTCCGCAGATGGTGGACCGGGTCATCGCCCGGCTCCGGCGGGCCGAAATACTGACGTGAGGATACCATGATCGAGACGGTGCATGTGCCCCTGGGCGCGCGGGCCTACGACGTTCACGTGGGCCGCGGCCTGCTGGCGCGGGCAGGCGAGATGATCGGTCCTCTCCTGCGGCGGCCGCGGGTCTTCGTGGTGAGCGAGCGGCGCGTCGCCGGGCTGCAGCTCGATGCGCTGCGCGCCGGGCTGGGCGAGATCGAGGCTCCCGCGCTCCTCCTTGAGCCGGGGGAGGCGACGAAGGGCTGGGAGGGGCTCGCACAGACCGTCGAGTGGCTCCTCGACCAGAAATGCGAGCGGGGCGACGTGGTCGTGGCCCTCGGCGGCGGGGTGATCGGCGACCTCGTCGGCTTCGCCGCGGCCATCCTGCGGCGCGGGGTGCGCTTCGTGCAGGTACCGACCTCGCTCCTCGCGCAAGTCGACAGTTCCGTCGGCGGCAAAACGGCGATCAACACCCGCCACGGCAAGAACCTCGTCGGGGCCTTCCACCAGCCGTCACTCGTGCTGGCCGACGTCGATATCCTCGACACGCTGACGCCGCGCGACTTCCGCGCGGGCTACGGCGAGGTGATGAAATACGGGCTTCTGGGCGACGCGCAATTCTTCGGCTGGCTAGAGCGGAACGCACCGCGCCTCGCCGACGATCCGGCCCTCCGGATCGAGGCGGTGCGCCATTCGGTGCAGATGAAGGCCGACATCGTCGCCCGCGACGAGACCGAGCAGGGGGATCGTGCGCTCCTCAACCTCGGGCACACGTTCTGTCATGCGCTCGAGGCGGCGACGGGTTACTCCGACCGGTTGCTCCACGGCGAGGGCGTGGCGATCGGCTGTGCGTTGGCTTTCGAGCTGTCGGCACGGCTGGGGCTCTGTGCGCAGGAAGACCCGAGCCGGGTACGCGCGCATCTGCAGTCGATGGGGATGGCCCGCGACCTGCGCGACATTCCGGGCGACCTGCCGGACGCCGAGACGCTGCTTGCACTGATGGGGCAGGACAAGAAGGTGATCGAGGGGCGCTTGAGGTTCGTTCTGGCCCGCGGCATCGGGGAGGCCTTCGTCACGGCGGAGTTGCCTGCGGCGGAGGTGCTCGGCGTCTTGCGGGCGTCGGCCTGAAGAGCCTTCGATGAAGGCTCTTTCCGGAGTTTTCCGTGAAAACTCCAACATCCAAGTCTTCAGCGAAGACTTGGGGAAGAGCTTTCGTCGAAAGCTCTTCTAGACCACGCGGTAGAACGGTTCGCGATTGCAGAAGACGACGAACTGCCCGCCGTTCTCGACGGCCGTGAAGCCGCGTCGGCGGACCTCGGCCAGGAAGACATCACGATGGATCAGCGCTTCGACGTCGCGGACGGAGCGGCGGACGATGCCGCCCCTCTGGGCGGCCTTGGCGGCGAAGACGGAATTGAGCCAGGCGGCGGCGCGGTCGGACAGCAGATGCGGCATGACCCCTGATCGCACGTGCGGGTTAATCCTTCGTTGACCGCTGCAGATGCCGGAGCACGGCCACCCGGATCGCCGAGGCAAGCCCGGCGCTCACGCCGCGTTCCCGGTCGATCTCGGCGGCCAGGGCGTTGACCGAGAGGTCCCGGTCCCGCGCCATGGCGACGAAGGCGTCCCAGAAGGCATCCTCCAGCGACACCGACGTCCGGTGCCCGTGCAGCGTCAGGGAGCGTTTGCGGGGGCGGGCGTCGGTCACTCGCGTTCGTGGCCGTCGAGGTCGCGCCGGGCCTTCCCGGCGCGGGCCGCCTCCGCCTCGCGCTCGGATTTCGAGCGCCCGAAACGGACGGCATTCTCCGCCGCGCGCACCGCCTTCGCATCCCGCGCCCGCGCCTTGCGCGCGTGGTTCAGGTTGACGACCTTGCCGCTCACTTCGGCCCGATCATCAGTTTCGGATCGACGACGCGGTCGAAGGTCTCCTCGTCGACGAGCCCCATCGCCAGCGCCTCCTCCTTCAGGGTGGTGCCGTTCCGGTGGGCGGTCTTGGCGACCTTGGTGGCGTTGTCGTAGCCGATGGTGGGGGCCAGCGCGGTGACGAGCATCAGGCTCTCCTTCATCAGCGTGTCGATCCGCGCTTCGTTGGCCTTCGTGCCCTCGACCATGTTGTCGGTGAAGCTGCCGGCGGCATCGCCCAGAAGCTGCATCGACTGGAGGAGGTTGTAGCTCATCATCGGGTTGTAGACGTTGAGCTCGAAATGGCCCTGGCTGCCGGCGAAGCCGATGGCGGCGTCGTTGCCCATGACATGCGCGCAGACCATAGTGAGTGCCTCGGCCTGCGTCGGGTTCACCTTGCCCGGCATGATAGAGGAGCCGGGCTCGTTCTCGGGCAGGATCAGCTCGCCCAGGCCCGAGCGGGGGCCGGAACCCAGGAGGCGCATGTCGTTGGCGATCTTGAAGAGGCTGGCGGCCACGGTCTTGAGCGCGCCCGAGAACATCACCATCGCGTCGTGGGCGGCGAGCGCCTCGAACTTGTTCGGGGCCGTGACGAAGGGCAGGTCGGTGATCGCCGCGATTTCGGCGGCGACCTTCTCGGCGAAGCCCTTGCGCGTGTTGAGCCCGGTGCCGACGGCCGTGCCACCCTGGGCCAGCTCGTAGATGTCGGGCAGGCAGGCCTCGACCCGCTCGATCCCCTTGGCGACCTGGTGAGCGTAGCCGCCGAATTCCTGACCGAGCGTCAGCGGGGTCGCGTCCTGCGTATGGGTGCGCCCGATCTTGATGATGTCGGCGAACTCCTCCGACTTCGCCACCAGCGCCGCGTGCAACTTGCGCAGACCCGGCAGCAGCGTGTCGCGGGCCATCATGGCGGTCGCCACGTGCATCGCTGTCGGGAAGGTGTCGTTCGAGGACTGGCCCATGTTGCAATGGTCGTTCGGATGCACCGGCTCCTTCGAGCCGATGGTGCCGCCCATGATCTCGATCGCGCGGTTCGCGATGACCTCGTTGGCGTTCATGTTCGACTGCGTGCCCGAACCCGTCTGCCAGACGACGAGGGGGAAGTTGTCGTCGAACTTGCCCTCGATCACCTCGCCCGCCGCTGTCTGGATCGCCTGGGCCCGGTCCGTGTCAAGGTCGCCGAAGCCGGCGTTCACGCTCGCCGCCGCCTTCTTGATGACGCCGAGGGCGCGGACGATGGCGACCGGCTGCCGCTCCCAGCCGATCGGGAAGTTCAGGATCGAGCGTTGGGTCTGCGCGCCCCAGTACTTGTCGGCGGGAACCTCGAGCGGGCCGAAGCTGTCGGTTTCTGTGCGGGTCTCGGTCATGCTGGGCTCCCTCGGCAGTGATCGCCGGGAGGTCTAGCGAAGGTGTGCCGGGGCGTCCATCGCGTCCGCGCCACCTGCTTGCGCAAACATCTACTTGCGGAATTTGTCGAGGCTGACGACCTCGGCCTCGTGGCGGGGCTCCTCCGCGTCCTCCTCGGGGGCGGTGTCGAGCTCGGCGAAGGGCGCTTCCTCGACCGCCTCCGCGGCTTCCTCCTGCTGCTCGAAGCGGAAGCCGAACTCGACGGAGGGGTCGACGAAGGTCTTCATCGCGGCCCAGGGCACGACGAGCGGCTCCTGGCTTTCGCCGAAGTTGAGCGTCACGGAGAAGCCGTCCTCCCGCACCTCGAGGCCGTCAAACCAATGTTGCAGCACGATCGTCATGTCCTCGGGGTAGCGATCGTGGAGCCAGTCGGCGATCGCGACGCCCGGGTGGTTCGTGTCGAAGGAGATGAAGAAGTGGTGATCGCCGGGAAGACCGTTCCGCGCGACATCGTCCAGGACCTGGCGGATCAGGCCGCGCATGGCGTCATGCATGAGCGCGCCGTAATCGATCACCGGGGTGCCGTCGCTGTCGGTCATGATCCCTCCACGGGCTCGGTCTTTGGGAAAATAGACCAGAGGGTGGCAGGGGCGGCAACCCCCGTTCGCACGCTTGTCGCGGACGGCCGCCCGTGTTCTACCGGTTTCGTGACCTGCAATGCCGAGTTTAACAGCCGCGACCCGGAGGCATATAGCCGGGTTTTCGATGACCTCTGGCCGATCTGCCGCTCGATCTCCGGGCCGGGGCTGCGCGACAGCCTCGCGATCCTGACGGCGCTCATGGACCTCGGGATCGAGGGAGTCGCCTCCGGGACGCAGGTCTTCGATTGGGTCGTGCCGCCCGAATGGTCGATTCGAAGCGCCCGCCTGACCGGACCGGACGGGCAGGTCGTGGCCGACATGGCCGTCACCAACCTCTCGGTCGTCAATTATTCCGAGCCGGTGGATCGCGTGCTCTCGCGCGCCGAGCTGGAGCCGCATCTCCACTCTATCCCGCATCAGCCGACGCTCACCCCCTATGTGACGAGCTACTACCGGCGCGACTGGGGGTTCTGTCTGCCGCACGCGCAGCGGGTGGCGCTGCCCGACGGGGACTACCACGCCCGGATCGACAGCACGCTCGCCCCCGGCGACGTCAGTTTCGCGACCGGCCTGCTGCCCGGTGACAGCGGACGCGAGATACTGCTGTCGTCCTACCTTTGCCACCCGAGCATGGCGAACAACGAGTTGAGCGGGCCGCTCGTCCTGCTGGGGCTCTATCACCGGCTGCGGGACTGGCCGCGCCGGCGGTACAGCTATCGCTTCCTTCTGAACCCCGAAACGATCGGCAGCCTCTGCTTCCTGCACCGCTACCATGAACATCTGTCCGAGACGCTGGAGGACGGACTTGTGCTGACCTGCCTCGGCGGGCCGACGGAGGCGCTCTCCTACAAGGCGTCGCGTCGGGGGGACACCGGGTTCGACCGTCTGGCCGCGCATCTGGCGGGGCCGGATCTGGCATTGCGGCCCTTCGATCCGACGGGCGGCTCGGACGAGCGGCAGTTCTGCGCGCCGGGTTTCGACCTGCCGGTCGGTCAGATCGGCCGCACGCTCTACGGCCGCTACCCGGAGTACCATACCTCGGGCGACACGAAGGCGTTGATGGGGCTCGACCGGATCGTCGATGCCGTGGACCGCATCGAGGAGATGCTGCGACTGAACGAGGCACGGGGCCCCTGGATCGGCACCGCGCAGCACGGGGAGCCGCAACTCGGCCGGCGCGGGCTCTACCCGTCGGTCAACTCGCCGACGAACTGGCACCTGTCGAACGACGAGGTCATGGATTCCCGCAGGCTGCTGGACATGGTTCTCTGGATCCTGAGCGATGCCGACGGCCGGCGCGACATAATCGAAACGGCTACGAAGGCCGGTGTCGGTCTGCGCGATCTGCTGCCGGTGATCCGCACTCTGGAGGACAAGGATCTGATCCGTCACCACCTGAGGGAGGACACGCCATGACGATGCCGAAGATCGTCTTCATCTCGGGCGACCACCCGCGCCACGCCCAGATCGCGGTGACACTGGCCGGGGCCGGCTGCCTGGCCGGCTGGATCCGGGAGACGCGGGAAGCATTCGTCCCGGAGCCCGACGGCGCGTTGCCGGCGGATCTGGCGCGGCTCTTCCGGTTGCACTTCGAGCGGCGGGCCGCGGCGGAGGAACGGGCCTTCGGCCACGCACCCACCCGGGCCGACGGGATCGGACCGCGCCTCGACGTGCCTCTAGAGGATCTCAACGGCCCGCGCGTTCACCGGTTTCTGGACGACTGCCGCCCGGAGCTGATCCTCTCCTACGGGTGCCACAAGCTGACGCCCGAGACACTGGCCCACGCCCCGCGGGCCTGGAATACCCACGGCGGGCTCTCGCCCTGGTACCGGGGCGTCATCACCCATTTCTGGCCGTCCTATCTGCTGGAGCCGCAGATGACGGGAATCACCCTGCACGAGACGACGGAAGCCATCGACGGGGGCGGGATCCTGCTGCAGACGGGGGTTGAGATGGTCGCGGGCGACGGTCTGCACGACCTCGCGGCGCGTGCCGTGGATACCTATGCGCGCGCGCTGCCGGGCTTCCTGGCACGCTGCGGACGCGATCTGCCGTCCGGCCTCCGCCAGCGGACGACCGGCCGGATCTGGACGAGCGCGCAGTGGCGGCCCGAGCACCTGCGCCCGATCTACGAAACCTGGGACGACGCAATCGTCGATCGCGTGCTCGACGGCACGCTCACGGGGCGCGTGCCCCGTCTGCTCGACGCGCTGGCACCGACCGCGGATTGACTGGGGTGCCGGGCCGATCCGTGCGACGACGGCGGTCGGGAGCGGATAGGTGAAAGTGCAGGCTTCTGTTGCCAGGTGCCTGCGAACCCCGCCTGACGCGGCTAGGCGTCAGGACTTAGATTTCGGTGTTCGGCACTGCTTACGCAGCGACGGCGACCGGAGCACTGTTGGTATTGGCAACTATGCTTTGTGAACCGATAACGGCGGTATCACACCGGGCAAAAGCTAACCCCTTTAGACGTCCGTCGATCCTGTTTCGACCCCATGATCCCCCAAACGGGATGTTGGTGGAGTCGCCGGGTACCGCCCCCGGGTCCGATCCGCTTATTACGAGCGCGTTTATTGCCATAGCCCCCGAGGGAACGTTCGTGAAATAGGCAGTTACGGGTCGGATTTCAACCCGCTTCCGGAGCGGTACAGGGCAAGATCCGTTCCGGTGGTGCCACGCTTTCGCTCCGGCTTTCGACACAATGACCCTCTAGCCCGCGGCCGCTCCCTCCGCCGCAGCGACCACGGGGGAGCGGCCCGCCGGACCGGACTACGGCCGGCGGGTGCCGCGCTGCGGATCGCGCTCAGAACCCGGCCTTGATCCGCTCGAAGGTCTCGGCCTGCTTCTGACGCAGGGCTCCGTCCATCGGCAGCTGCGCGAGGACCGGTGCGTCGATCTGGCCGAGGCCCGAGGGAACGAGCGCCTCTTCGCCCTGGCCCTCCATCGCGGCTTGGTTCGACTGTCCGTAGCCTGCCTCAAGGAGGGGGACGGTCGCGCTCTCGTCGAGGATCGCGTTCAGGTAGTCGTAGGCCAGATCCTCGTCCGAGGTGCTGTCCTTCATGTTGACGTAGCCGCAGAGCCAGAGCGAGGAACCTTCGGCCGCCTCGCGCTGGAAGCCGATCGGGAAGCCCTCGTCCACCATCGTCGGCAGCGTCTCGTTCCAGGCCCAGCTCACCAGGACTTCGCCCGAGGACAGAAGCTGCGACAGCTCGGCCGGATCGGTCCAGTAGGTGCGCAGGTTCTGATGCGCCTGGCGCAGCCAGTCGTTCGCCGCCTCGAACTCCGCGTCCGTCGCGGCGGACCAATCGGTCGTCCCGGTGGCTAGATAGGCTAGGGCATAGGCGTCGTCGACGTTGTCGGGCAGCGACATGCGACCCTGGTACTCGGGGTTCAGGAAGACGTCGAGCGAGGCCACGGCCTCCGCAGGCACCTCGTCGGCGTTGTAGGCGATCGCGGTCGAGCCGTAGTCGACCGGCACGAAGTAGATGTCCTCCGCCCCGCTGTCGGCCACGTCCTGGCCGGTCAGGTCGGTGCTGAGGCTCTCCCAGTTCTCGATGCGCGTCAGGTCCCAGGGCTCGATCAGCCCGGACTCGACGAACTTGGTGACCGACCCGGCGCAGATGTGGGTGACTCCCGGCTCGTTGTAGCCCGAGGAGAGCTTCTGGAAGGCTTCCTCCTCGTCGCCGAAGAAGGCGAAGTCGGGGCTCGTGCCATGGGTCTCGACATAGGCCGCATGGAAGGCGGGATCCTCGAAGCCGGAGTAGTCGAAGACGGTCAGGCTCTGGGCACCGGCGGGCAGGGCGAGCGCGGTGCTGGCAAGCAGGGTCAGGCGGAACGTCATGTTGGTCATCTCCCGTTGGTTTTGCCCCGACGTTGCGGCGTCCGTGCGGGATTGTCTAGCGCGACCGGCGCCTGTCGCGCGCCGTCTGGAAGAGGGCGATCATCAACCGCTCCAGATCCTGCAGCGTCTGACGGATTTCACCCGCATCCTGCGCGCGCAGCGCATTCGCGATCCGGCGGTAGTGCGCGAGGATCGTGGCGCGGTCGCGCTCGGCGTAGGTGAGCATGTTCATCAACGGCTGCATCGCCTCGACCGCGCCGGCGAGCTGATATGACAGGACGGGGTTGCGTGCCGTGTCGACGAGCGCACGGTGAAACGCCACGTCGGCCGCGCAGAAGGCTTCGTCGTCGATCGGTTCGGCGAGCCGGTCGATGGCGCGGCCGAGCGCGGCGAAATCATCGGGGGCCTGGTTCGCCACGGCGAGGTCGGCGCAGGCCCGCTCGAGCGCGAAGCGGGCTTCGGCGGCCGTCTCGAAGTCGATGGCGTTCATCGACAGCAGCAGCGTCGAGGTCGCGACATGGGCGTCGAGCGCGGCGGCATAGGTCAGGTCATTGACGAAGGCTCCGCCCGACGCGCCGCGGGCCGTGCGGATGAGATTACGCGCGGCGAGCCGTTTCAGCGCTTCGCGCACAGTCGCGCGCGAGCAGTCGAACTGCTCGGCGAGGTCCGTCTCAGAGGGCAGCCTGTCACCCGCCATGAGGTCGCCGGCCGCGATCCGCGCGGCAAGCCGGTCGGAGATGGCGGTGGAGAGCGGCGCGCGGGCGGGCATGGTGAATTCCAATTGTCTGACATTTAATTGTCTGACATTTGTAGTCGCAAGAATCACCTTTCATCAAGCGGCGGGGAGGGTCGACTGATGAAGCACCTCTCCCGTATGGCCGCGCCGCACTGGTTGGCACTCTACGGCGCGCTCGTCGCGGCCTGGCTCGGCGTCTATGCGATGGGGGCCGAGACCAGCTTCGCCACCGCGCTGCGTGACATCTGCCGCCTGCCCGTTGCTACGGTCGGACCGGGCGGGGCGCTGGCGATGTGGGTCATCATGTCGGCGGCGATGATGCTGCCCACGGCCCTGCCGGCCTTCGCCACCCACGACGAAATCGCCGACAGTCAGGGCACGGGCGGCGGCGCATGGCTCGTCGCGGGCTACGTCACGGTCTGGCTCGGCTTCTCGGGCATCGCGGCCGCGGTGCAGCTCGGCGCGGCGCGGCTTGGCGTGATCGAGGGCGCGGGCTTCGGTGCGGCGCTCCTGGTTCTGGCCGGGGCCTATCAGTTCAGCGCCCTGAAGGACGCCTGCCTGTCGAAATGCCGCCAGCCGCTCACCTTCTTTATGCAGCACTGGACCGAGGGGCCATGGCGCATGGGGCTGCGCCTCGGGGCGACCTGCCTCGGCTGCTGCTGGGCGCTGATGGCGCTCGGGCTCATCGGCGGAACGATGAGCCTCGGCTTCATGGCGCTCGCCACGCTTCTGATGATGCTTGAAAAACTCACGCGCGGGGCCCTCGTGCCCGGCACCATCGGCCTCGGCTGCCTCGTCGGCGCGGGCTATCTGATCGGAGGAACGATATGACCAAGATTGCCGCGCCCGCCGTGTCGAGCCGCCATCCCGACGCGCGCCCGCAGGGGGCCGCGCAGACGCCCTGGGCCATCAAGGGCGAGCTCATTCTCAACTGCAACTGCACGGTCTTCTGCCCCTGCGTTGTCTCGCTTGGCAAGCATGCGCCGACCGAGGGCTACTGCCAGGCCTGGTCGGGCATCCGCATCGACAGCGGCCACTACGGCGACGAGGATCTGTCAGGCCTCAACGTCGGTCTCCTCCTGGAGATTCCGGGGCTTATGGCGCGCGGCAACTGGAAGGCCGCCGCCTTCATCGACGACCGCGCGAACCAGGCGGCCTATCTGGGCCTGATCGAGATCTTCTCGGGGCGGGCGAAGGGAACCACGGGGCTCTTCAAGCTGCTCGTGAGCGAGTTTCTGGGCGCGGAGCGGGCCAAGATCACCTACGAGAACGAGGGCAAGACCCGCCGCCTGATGGTCGGCAAGAAGATCCAGGGCGAGGTCGTGCCCGTGAAGGGAAAGGACCCCGAGCAGGACATCGTGGCGACCAACACCGAGTACTGGATGGGGGCCGACATCACCGTCGCGACCGCAACCAAGGGCCGCGTGCGCGCCTTCGGCCGCGTCTGGGACTTCGACGGCCGCAGCGCCGAAATCTGCCAGATCGACTGGTCCGGCCCGGAGATCGCGAAGTGATCACGGCCGAATGGGTGCGCCTGATGGCGCGGCACAATGCCTGGCAGAACGGCTGGATGATCGACGCGATCACCGGGCTGCCGGCGGCGGAGGCCATGGCGGACCGGGGCCTCTTCTTCGGCTCCATCTTCGCCACCGCCAATCATCTCCTCTGGGGCGACATGATGTGGATGCACCGGCTCGGCGCGGGCGAGGCTCCGGCCGCCGGCGCGGCGGATCACATGCGTCTCACCGCCGATGCGGCCGAATGGGCGACGCTGCGGCGCAGGACCGACGCCGGCATCATGGCCTGGGCCGGGACGCTTGACGGTTTGATCGAGGGCGACGTGGTCTGGCATTCGGCGTTTTCGCCTGGCGAGATCCGCACGCCGCTGGCGATCGCGATCTCGCATCTCTTCCTCCATGGCGTGCACCACCGCGGCCAGATCCATGCGGGCCTGACCCAGGCCGGGGTGACGACGCCCGACACCGATCTCCCGAAGCTGCCGGAGACGATATGACCGCGCTCGCCCGTTCGAACCGCGTGCGGCGAACCTGGTGGACGGATGCCGTCGACCGCGCGGGCTGCACCGCCTACACCGTCTACAACCGGATGATGCTGCCGGCGACCTTTGCCGGCACCGACGTGGATGCCGCCCACCTGAAACGCGCGGTGCAGGTCTGGGACGTCGCCGCCGAACGGCAGGTGGAGATCACCGGACCGGACGCCGACACTTTGATGCAGCGGCTCACGCCCCGCGACCTCTCGCAACTCCAGCCGAACCAATGCGCCTATGTCCCGATCTGCAACCACGATGGCGGAATGCTGAACGATCCCGTGGCGCTGAAACCGCGGCCCGAGACCTGGTGGGTCAGCCTCGCCGACGGGGAGCTGCGGCTCTGGATCGAGGGGATGGCCGAGGCGGGCGGCTACGGCGTGCGCGTCTTCGAGGCCGACGTGCAGCCGCTGGCGATCCAGGGGCCGCTCTCGGATGAGCTCGCCGCGCGTGTCTTCGGCGAGGAGGTGCGCGCGCTCAGGTTCTTCCGCCACGGCCGCTTCCCCTTCAACGGGACGGAGATGATCGTGAGCCGCACCGGCTATTCGAAGCAGGGCGGCTTCGAGATCTATGTGGAGCGCGAGGCCGATGCGATGCCGCTTTGGGAGGCTCTGATGGAGAAGGGCCGCGACCTCGACGTGCGGGCGGGCTGTCCGAACCTCGTGGAGCGGATCGAGGGCGGGATGCTCAGCTACGGCAACGACATGACCGACCTCGACACGCCCTTTGAGGTCGGTCTCGACAAATACGTGCAGGTCTACGACTGCATCGGTGGTCCGGCGCTGAAGGATCACGTCTCCGACAGGCGGCTGATCGCGGTGGAGATGGAGGGGCCGGTGCCCCCCTGCGACCGGCGCTGGCCGATCCTCGAGGGCGACACGCGCATCGGGGTCGTCACCTCGGCGGCCTGGTCGCTGGAGTTCTGCTGCGGCGTGGCCATCGGCATGGTCGACCGCCGCTGGGACTCGGGCACGGCCGTGTCAGTTATCACGCAGGACGGGCCGAAGCGCGCCGTTCTGAAAGAGAAATTCTGGAAATAGCAGAGGGTTATGACATGACGTTCAAGGCACTTATGGTGGAGAAGACCGATGACGGGACGCAGGCGGCAGTCACGGACCTGACGCTCGAAGATCTGCCCGAGGGCGAGGTGACGGTCGCCGTCGAGTATTCGACGGTCAACTACAAGGACGGGCTCTGCATCGGACCGGGCGGCGGCCTCGTGCGCACCTACCCCCACGTGCCGGGCATCGATTTCGCCGGAACAGTCGAGACCTCCTCGGATGACCGCTACACCCCCGGCGACAAGGTGGTGCTGACCGGATGGCGCGTGGGTGAGGCGCATTGGGGCGGCTACGCGCAGAAGGCGCGGGTCAAGGCCGACTGGCTCGTCCCGCTGCCCGAGGGGCTGACAACGCGGCAGGCGATGGCCGTTGGCACCGCGGGCTTCACGGCCATGCTGGCCGTGCAGGCGCTGGAAGATCAGGGGCTGACGGCCGGCCCGGTGCTGGTGACAGGCGCCGCGGGCGGCGTGGGCTCGGTCGCCGTGGCACTCCTGTCGGCCATGGGGCGCGAGGTGGCGGCCGTCACCGGGCGACCCGAGCAGGCCGACTACCTGACCGGGCTCGGCGCATCGCGGATCGTCCCGCGGGAGGATTTGAACGAGACGTTGAAACGCCCGCTCGAAAGCGAAACCTGGGGTGGCTGCGTCGACGCGGTGGGCGGGCCAATGCTGGCCCGCGTCCTCGGGCAGATGGAATACGGCGCGAGTGTAGCAGCCGTGGGTCTCGCCGGCGGCGCGGCGCTGCCGGCGACGGTCATTCCCTTCCTGCTGCGGGGCGTGAACCTTCTGGGCATCGACAGCGTGATGCAGCCCTACGAGAACCGCGTGCGGGCCTGGGCGAAGCTGGCCGAGGTGCTGCCGATGGAGAAGCTCGAGGCGATGGTCGTGCCCGCCACGCTGGGCGACCTGCCGGGGCTCGGGGTCGACATCCTAAAGGGGCAGGTGCGGGGCCGCGTCGTCGTCGACGTGAACGGCTGATCGCGGCAGGCGAGCGGGCCGGATTATCGGTTTGATTTCTCCGGGCCGTTCCGGCTCACTCCGGCCATGACGAACGACCATGCGCCCGGCCCCGACCCTTCCATCCGCCTCGGCGTCGACATTGGTGGCACCTTCACCGATGTCGTGCTGGAGGTCGGGGGCAGGCCTTATTTGACCAAGGTGCTCACGACCTACGCCGCGCCGGAAGACGCGATCGTCGAGGGGATGCGGCAGGTCTGCGCCAAGGCGCGGATCGCGCCGGACGAGATCGGGCAGATCATCCACGGCACCACGCTCGCCACGAACGCCCTGATCGAGCGGCGGGGCGCGAAGACCGCGCTCATCACGACCGAGGGCTTTCGCGACGTGATCGAGATGCGGACCGAGAGCCGCTTCGAGCAATACGACCTGAACCTCGAACTGCCCGAACCGCTCCTGCCGCGACAGCGCCGCTTCACGGTGCCGGGCCGCGTCGATGCGACGGGGGCGGTGCTCGTGCCGCTTGACCGGAGCGCGGTGGAGGCCGTGGTGGACCGCATCGCCGAGGGCGGCTTCGAGAGCGTCGCCGTGGGCCTCATCCATTCCTACCTGAACCCTGCCCAAGAGGACCTCGTGCGTGAAGTCCTGGCGGCGCGGCTGCCCGATGTGTCGGTCTCGATCTCCTCCGAGGTTTCACCGCAGATGCGCGAATACGAGCGCTTCAACACCGTCGTCGCCAATGCCTACATCAAGCCGCTGATGGCCTCCTACCTCGGCCGGCTGGAGGCGCGGCTCGCGGAGGAGGGGGTGACCTGCCGCATCTTCCTGATGCACTCGGGCGGCGGCATCATCTCGATCGCGGATGCGGCGGCCTTCCCCGTGCGGCTGGTGGAGTCCGGCCCGGCGGGCGGGGCGGTCTTCGCGGCGCATGTGGCCGCGCGCCACGGCCTCGACCGGGTGCTGAGCTTCGACATGGGCGGGACGACGGCCAAGATCTGCCTCATCAAGGACCGGACGCCCAAGACGAGCCGGGTCTTCGAGGTGGCGCGCAGCTATCGCTTCAAGAAGGGGTCGGGGATGCCGATCTCGATCCCGGTGATCGACATGGTGGAGATCGGGGCGGGCGGCGGCTCGCTCGCCCACGTGGATGCCCTCCGGCAGATCCGCGTCGGCCCCGAGAGCGCGGGATCGGAGCCCGGGCCGGCCGCCTATGGCCGCGGCGGGGCGCGGCCGGCGGTGACGGACGCGGACCTCGTGCTGGGCAAGCTCGACCCGGACGGCTTCGCAGGAGGCTCGATCACGCTCGACCCGGGCGCCGCCGAGGCGGCACTCCGCGCGGAGGTGGGCGAGACGCTCGGGATGGGCGCGCGGGAAGCTGCCTTCGGGGTGGCCGAGGTCGTGGACGAGAACATGGCCAATGCCGCCCGCGTCCACGCGGTCGAGAACGGCGAGGACCTGAGCGACTACACGATGATCGCCTTCGGCGGCGCGGCACCGCTCCACGCAGGGCGGCTTTGCGAGAAGCTCGGTATCGCCCGCTGCCTCGTGCCGCCGGGCGCGGGGGTGGGCTCCGCCATCGGGTTCCTGCGCGCGCCCTTCAGCTTCGAGGCGACGCGGTCGGTCTACATGACGCTCTCGGCCTTCGACGCAGGCCTGATCGGCACGCTCCTCGAAGACCTGACGGCGGAGGCGACGGATTTCGTGCGCGGCTGCGATGCCGACAGCCCGATCGCGACCGAGGTGAAGGTCTACATGCGCTACGCGGGGCAGGGGTGGGAGATCCCAATCGCGCTCTCCCCCTCGGAGGTCGCGGCCCCCAAGGCGGAGACGTTCAAGACCCGTTTCGAGGCCGACTACGCCAGGCTGTTCGGACGCACGGTCGCGGGCCTCGACATCGAGATCACTGTCTGGGCCGTCAACGCGACGACCCCGCCGGAGCCGGTTGCGCCGGTCACCGCCATTGACCCGGACGCGGCAGTTGCCGCCGAGATCGCGACGGCGCGCCCGATCTTCGACCCCGCCGTGGCCCGAACCGTCGACGCGGCGGTCCTCGCCCGCGACACCCTAACCGAGGGCACGTCTGTCGCCGGGCCCGCGGCGATCACCGAAGCAGAGACGACCATCATCGTCCCGGCAAGTCGCACCGCGATCCGGCAGCCCGATGGCTGCATCGACCTCGTGGAGACCGAGGGAGGGACGTCATGAGCGAGGTCGCCCATCAGGTCATGTGGAACCGCCTGATCTCGGTCGTCGAGGAACAGGCGCAGGCGCTCGTCCGCACCGCCTTCTCCACCTCCGTGCGCGAGGCGGGCGATCTCTCGGCCGGAGTCTATGACACCGGGGGCCGGATGCTGGCGCAGGCGGTGACCGGCACGCCGGGCCACGTCAACGCGATGGCCGACGCGGTCGCCCATTTCATCCGGCGCATCGGACGCGAGAACATCCACGACGGCGACGTCTACATCACCAACGACCCGTGGGAGGGGACGGGCCACCTGCATGACATCACCATGGTCACGCCGTCCTTTCACCGGGGCCGCCTCGTCGGGTTCTTCGCCTGCACGGCCCACGTGGTCGACATCGGCGGGCGCGGCTTCGGGGCCGACGCGCACAGCGTCTACGAGGAGGGGCTCTACATCCCGATCATGAAGTTCGCCGACCGGGGCCGGGTGGACGAGACGCTCCTGCGGATCGTCCGGGGCAACGTGCGCGAGCCTGATCAGATCGTGGGCGATATCCACGCGCTGGCAAGCTGCAACGAGATCGGGCACCGGCGGCTCGTGGCGATGATGGAGGAGTTCGGTCTCGCGGACCTGGAGGGGATCGCGGCGTTCATCCTCGAGAACTCCCGCCGGGCGACGCTCGAACGCATCGCCGCCCTGCCGCAGAGCGCGGCGACGGGGGAGATGACGGTAGATGGCTTCGACACGCCCATCACCCTGCGCGTCCGGGTGAGCGTTGAGGGCGACCGGATCGTCACCGACTTCGCGGGCACCTCGGGGGTGGACCCGAAAGGCATCAACTGCCCATTGGTCTATGCAAAGGCCTATGCCTGCTACGCGCTCAAGGTCGCCATCGCGCCCGAGATCCCGAACAACGCGGCCTCGCTCGCCCCCTTCGAGGTGACGGCCCCCGAGGACACGATCGTCAACGCGCGGCACCCGGCCCCCGTCGCGCTGCGCCACATCGTCGGGCATTTCGTGCCGGACGCGGTCTACGATGCCTTCGACAAGATCCTGCCCGGCGTCGTTCCAGCCGAGGGGGCGGGGTGCCTCTGCAACTTCCAGGTCAGCCTGCGCCCCGTCACGGGCGGCACGGGCCGGCGGGCAGAGGTCCTGACGTTCAACTCGGGCGGCTCGGGTGCGCGGCCCGAACACGATGGCCTCAACGCGACGGCCTTTCCCTCCGGCGTGATGACCATGCCGATCGAGGCGACGGAACATGCCGGGCCGGTCATCATCTGGCGCAAGGAGCTGCGCCCGGATTCGGGTGGCGCGGGCCGACGGCGCGGCGGGCTGGGGCAATACATGGAGGTCGGCGCGCGGACGGGGCACGAGTTCGACCTGCAGGCGATGTTCGACCGCGCCGACCACCCCGCCCGGGGGCGGCAGGGCGGCGCGAGCGGAGCCCCCACGACGATCGCGCGCGACGACGGGGCGGCGATGCGTCCGAAGGGCAAGCAGTTCGTGCCCGAGGGCCGCCGGGTGCGGATGGCCTTCCCGGGCGGCGCCGGCTACGGCGACCCCACCGAGCGGCCGCGCACCCTCGTCCTGCGCGATCTGGCGCGGGGGTATATCTCGGAGGCGGCCGCGGCCCGCGACTACGGGCTGAGGCCGGAGGAGATCGCCGCCGTCGCGGCCGCGGTGGCCCGCGGCGAGGAACCCTGACCCCTTGCCCCCGCCGCGCGGGGCCTATGTGTCGGGGCAACACGGCGGGAGGGCGCGATGAAACCGATCATACTCTGGCTGCGGCGGGACCTGCGGCTCAGCGACAATCCCGCGCTCGACTGGGCCGTGGGGCAGGGGCGGCCGGTCATCCCCGTCTACGTCCTCGATGAAGTGGTCGAGACCTGGGGCGCGGCCCCCGCCTGGCGGCTGGGCCTCGGCCTCGAGGTCTTTGCCGACGCGCTTGCCGAGGCCGGCTCGCGCCTCACCCTGCGGCGGGGCAAGGCGCTCGACGTGCTGCGCGCGCTGGTGGAGGAGACCGGGGCCGACACCGTCGTCTGGAACCGGCTCTACGTCGCTGACGAGCGCGCCCGCGACACCGAGGTGAAGGAAAAGCTGCGCGACGACGGGCTGACCGCGCGGTCCTTCCACGCCCATGTCCTCTTCGAGCCCTGGACGGTCGAGACCGGGTCGGGCGGCTTCTACAAGGTCTATACGCCGTTCTGGAAATCCGTTCGCGACCGGGAGGTGCCGGCGGCGCTCACGGCGCCGTCGAAGATCGAGGCCCCGGAGCATTGGCCCGAGAGCGACGCGCTGGACGACTGGGCGCTTGGCCGCGCGATGCGGCGGGGCGCGGCGGTCGTCGCAGACCACCTGCACGTCGGCGAGGCCGCGGCCCAGACCCGGCTCGGCACCTTCATCGCCCATCGCATCGACGCCTACGACGATGCCCGCGACATGCTGGCCGAGGATGGGACGAGCGGCCTGAGCGAAAACCTCACCTACGGCGAGATCAGCGCGCGCTCCTGCTGGCACGCCGGGCAGCGCGCCATGGCCGATGGCAAGAAGGGGGCCGAGACCTTCCTGAAGGAGATCGTCTGGCGGGATTTCGCCCATCATCTCGCCTACCACACGCCGGAGCTTCTGACCGAGAACTGGAAATCGGAATGGGATGCCTTCCCCTGGCGCGGCGACGGGGAGCGGGCGGAGGCCTGGCGGCGGGGCATGACCGGGCTCGACGTGGTCGATGCGGCCATGCGCGAGGTCTACGTGACGGGGCGGATGCACAACCGCGCGCGGATGCTCGTGGGCAGCTACCTGACGAAGCACCTGATGACCGACTGGCAAGTCGGGCGCGACTGGTTTGCCGATGTTCTCGTGGATTGGGACCCGGCGTCGAACGCGATGGGCTGGCAATGGGTGGCGGGCTCCGGCCCCGATGCGAGCCCCTTCTTCCGCATCTTCAACCCCGAGACCCAGGCCGGGAAGTTCGACCCCGAGGGGGCCTACCGCGACCGCTGGCTGGGCGACGAGAGCTTCTTCGCGGCCATCCCGAAGAGCTGGGACATGGACGCCGAAACCACCCGCCCCGAAGAGCCCATCGTCGGCCTCTCGGAAGGGCGGGAGCGCGCGCTTGCGGCCTACAAACAACGCGACGTAGGGTAAAGCAGGCGTAAGGTCTTGCCTTGCGGCGCTTTCGGGTGATCTTCTCCCCCACAAGACCGGGGGGCCCATGGACGCGATAACGACGACGGACGGACAGCCGAACCTGCCGCGCTACTTCAAGCGGTGTTTCGCCATGGCGCAGGGCGCGCTCTCGGGCCGGCTCGATGTGGTGCTGGCCGACGGGCGCCGCTTCCGGCACGAGGGCAAGCTGCCCGGGCCGGTGGCCGAGATCCATTGCACCCGCGACGACGTCTTCACCCGCCTCGTGCGCGAGGGCGACATCGGTTTCATGGAGTCCTACATGGACGGCGACTGGACGACGCCCGACCTGCAGGCCGTCTTCGACTACATCAACAAGGAAGGCGACGTCCTGATCCAGAAATTCCCGGGCCTCGCCTGGGTGCAGGCCTACGAGAAGCTGCGCTTCTGGCTCCAGCGGAACACCAAGGCGCAGGCGAAGAAGAACATCTCGGCCCACTACGACCTCGGCAATGCGTTCTACGGGCTCTGGCTCGACGACACGATGACCTATTCCTCGGGGATCTTCGAGCCCGGGCAGCAAAGCCTCGAAGCCGCGCAGCACGCCAAGTACAAGTCCATTGTCGACCGCATGGGTGTCGCGGCCGGGGACCACGTGCTGGAGATCGGCTGCGGCTGGGGCGGCTTCGCGGAATATGCCGCGGGCGAGCGAGGGTTGCGCGTCACCTGCCTGACGCTCAGCCGAGAGCAGTTGAGCTACGCCGTGGAACGCATCGAAAAGGCAGGACTGTCCGATCTGGTCGAATTCAAGCTGCAGGATTATCGCGACGAGCGCGGCACCTATGACGGCATCGCCTCGATCGAGATGTTCGAGGCCGTGGGTCAGAAATACTGGCCGACCTACTTCGAGACGCTGCGCGACCGGTTGCGCCCCGGGCGTCAGGCGT
The DNA here is from genome assembly GCF_013404595.1 of Jannaschia marina. GTDB lineage: Bacteria > Pseudomonadota > Alphaproteobacteria > Rhodobacterales > Rhodobacteraceae > Jannaschia > Jannaschia marina. The sequence continues at coordinate 155,732 of NZ_JABVAX010000004.1, forward strand.
CGCTGCAGATCATCACCGTTCCGAACGAGCGGTGGGAGACCTATTCCAACCAGGTCGATTTCATCCAGAAGTACATCTTCCCCGGCGGGATGCTGCCCGCGCCGAAGAAGCTCGACGAGCAACTGGCGCGCGCCGGGCTGGAGGATCGCGGCTCGATCACGCTCGCGAAGGACTACTCGATCACGCTGCGCCGCTGGTTCGACACCTTCAACGACCGCTGGAGCGAAGTGGCCGCACTCGGCTTCGACGAACGCTTCCGCAAGATGTGGAACCTCTATCTGACGGGCTGTGCCGGGGCCTTCGAATATGGCATGTGTGACGTGATTCAGATGACCGTCCGGAAGCCCGCCTGATGCCCACCCCCGCGAAACTCGTTTCCGCCGTGCTCTTCGCCGCGCTGTGCTGGTTCGTCGCCGACTCCATCGTCCGCTACACGCTCGAGGAGGGTGTCGTCGTCGGCCCCTTCCGCGAGGTGCTGGCGGCGGGGGGGCTCGTCGTCGGCTGGCGCACGATCGGCACGGCCGCGACCGGGCCTGTGGGCCGGGGCAACACGATCCCGAACGTGATCACCGCGGGCGTCGCGGCGGCCTTCATCCTGATGGTTCTGGCGCTTCTGATCCATTCGTTCGGCGTGATGATCGTCGAGTCGCTCAACGGCTCCTACAATTCGGTGGGCAAGGGAGCGTCGGCCTGGATGGGCTTTCTCATGAACGATGCCCGTACCATCGCGCATCCGGTGGTCCTGGGCCTGCTCTTCGGGGGCGGCGCGCTGATCGGCCTCGTCGCCGGCGTCGTCGGCCAGCGCACGACCTGAGCATCCCAGCAACCCGATGGCGCGGTATTTCCTCTTCGGCACCCTCATGTGGGACGACCTGCTGCTCGACGTCGCGGGCGAGGACGTCGGCTGCCTGCGTGCGCGGCTCGACGGCTGGTCGGTGGAGCGGGCGGCGGCGGGCGACTGGCCCGTGCTGGTGCCGGGGGGCGCGGCCCGGGGCTACCTGACGGCCGACCTGTCCGAGGCCGCCCGGGCTCGGCTCGACTGGTACGAGGAGGCCTTCGGCTACGTTCCCGCAGACGTGACGGTCGAGGGACCCGAGGGCCCCGTCGCGGCCCGTGTCTACCGCGAGAGAGACGGGGCCGGCGGCAGCGGAACACCCTGGTCGCTGACCGACTGGATCGCCCGTCACGGCGCGCGGACGCGCCTTGCCGCGGCGGAGATCATGCGGGGAAGGGGCCGTGTCTCGACCGATGACATCCGGGCGCGGCGCAAGATCATACAGTCCCGCGCGCAGGCGGTCGTCGATGCACGGGCCTACCGCCGCCCGGCGACCAAGGGGGGCGAGCTCGGAGCGGCGGATGTGACCGTGGAGGCGCTGCGCCACCCCTATGACGGCTTCCACCGGGTCGAGGAATGGGTGATCGACCATCCGCGTTTCGACGGCGGCCGCTCCGGCCCGATCGACCGGGCGATCAGCCATGTCGCCGATGCCGCGACCGTATTGCCCTACGATGCCGTTCGCGACCGCGTGCTGGTGGTCGAGCAGATCCGCGTCGGCGCACTGGCGAAGGGCGATCCGCAACCCTGGCTTCTGGAACCCATCGCCGGGCTCATCGACGCCGGCGAGAGCGCCGAGACGACGGCGCTGCGCGAGACGGAGGAGGAGGCCGGCGTGAAGATCGCCGCGCAAGACCTTCATTTCGTTGCGCGTTATTACCCGAGTCCCGGAGGTCTGGCGCAGGTGCTCCATTCCTATGTAGCGCTCTGCGATCTGCCGGACGATCTGGCCCGCCTGCACGGCCTTGCCGAGGAGGGCGAGGACATCCGCGCGCATCTGCTGCGGCTCGACGACCTGCTGGCGATGATCCCAACAGGCGAGGCCGCGAACGCGCCGCTGATCCTCTCCGCGCAATGGCTTGCGCTGCACCGCGGCGGGTTGCGCGGTTGAAGCGGCAAACCGGGCCGTCTAGGCAGGAGCGAGACTTGCGCCCGGAGGCCCCGATGACCCATCAGAACCTTGTAGACGCGATCGGCAATACCCCCCTCATCCGCCTCAACCGCGTGAGCGAGGAGACGGGCTGCGAGATCCTGGGGAAGGCCGAATTCCTGAACCCCGGCCAGTCGGTCAAGGACCGGGCCGCGCTCTACATCATCCGCGCCGCCGTCGCGTCGGGCGAGCTGAAGCCGGGCGGAACCATCGTCGAGGGCACAGCGGGCAACACCGGTATCGGCCTCGCGCTCGTCGGCGCGTCGATGGGCTTCAAGACCGTCATCGTCATCCCCGACAGCCAGAGCCAGGAAAAGAAGGACATGCTGCGCCTCGCCGGGGCCACGCTGGTCGAGGTGCCGCCGAAGCCCTACCGCGATGACAACAATTACGTGCACTACGCCCGCCGCCTCGCCGCCGAACTTGCCGAGACGGAGCCCAACGGCGCGATCTTCGCCAACCAGTTCGACAACGTCGCCAATCGACAGGCCCATATCGAGACGACGGGGCCGGAAATCTGGAAGCAGACGGGCGGCAAGGTCGACGGGTTCATCTGTGCCGCCGGTTCGGGCGGGACGGTCGCGGGCGTGGGCAGCGCACTGCAGCCCAAGGGCGTGAAGGTCGGGATCGCCGACCCGATGGGGGCCGCGCTCTACAATTTCTACACCGAGGGCGAATTGAAGTCCGAGGGGTCCAGCATCTCCGAAGGGATCGGGCAGGGGCGGATCACGGCGAACCTCGAGGGCTTCACCCCGGATTTCTCCTGTCAGGTCAGCGATGCGGAGGCCCTGCCGATCGTCTTCGACCTTCTGGAGTACGAGGGGCTCTGCATGGGCGGCTCGACCGGCGTCAACATCGGCGGCGCGGTCAAGATGGCGCGCCACATGGGGCCGGGGCATACCATCGTGACCATTCTCTGCGACTACGGCTCGCGCTATCAGTCTAAGCTGTGGAACCCCGCGTTCCTGCGCGAGAAGGGCCTGCCGGTGCCCCATTGGCTCGACGGCCCGGCGCGCGAGGTGCCGACGGTCTTCGCATGATCCGCAGCGCGCCCATGACCTGGCTGATGCGCGGGCTTTCGGCGCTCGTCCTGGTGGCGACGTTCGCCTTGGCCGCGCTGGCGCAGGAGGCCGACCCGGAGGGGCAGGGCGACTGGCCGGCCCTGCGCGATCGGGCCGAGACGGCGCTCGCCTCGGAGGAGGTGTCGGTCGATGCCCTCTCGACGCTGCGCGCCGCGCTCGTCGAGCAGCGATCGGTCTTCGAGGAGCGGATGAACGAGGGCTCGGGCCGGATCGCGAGCGTGCGCGCGCAGATCGACGCCCTGGGGGCTCCTCCGGCCGAGGGCGAGGAGGAACCACCGGAGATCGCGGAGGAGCGCGCCGTCCTCGACGCCCGGCTCGAAGAACTGCTGGCTCCCGTGCGCGTGTCGCAGGTCGCCTTCGCCGAGGTCGACGGCCTCATCAGCGAAACTGATCGGCGGATCGAGGCGGCCTCGGCCGAGCGGACGCTGCGCAAGGCACCGGTGCCGATCAATCCGATCCACTGGGGGCCGGCGGCGTCGGAACTGACGGGATGGCTTGCGGCTCTCGGCCGCGACCTGTGGCAGCCCTTCTCCAGCCCGACGGCCCGGGCGGCCTGGATGTCGCGTGGCATCGAGCTCGGCGTTCTCGTTTTACTGTCCATCGTGCTCATCTGGCGCTCGGGTGTCTGGCTCGGACGGCTGCGTGACCGGGTCGCTCCGCGCGAGGGCGAGAGCCCCGGGGTGCGTGTCGTCCTGATGGCGATCTCGCTCGCGCGGCTTGTCCTGCCGATCGTCGGGCTCGGCGTGGTGGCGCGGATCGTCGACCTGATGGGAACCGAGGGGCTGCGAATCGACGTCTTCACCGACCTGCTGCCGGCGGTCGGCGTGATCGTCTTCTCGACCCGCTGGCTGGCGTTGCAGGCGCTCCCGCGGCGCGAAACGGCGCCGGCCTTCCTCGACATCGGGTTTCAGGGGCGGGCCGAGGCGCGCTGGCACGCCCTCATACTCGGCGTACTCCTCGCCGCGGCCCTCGTGATCGAGGAGATCGCGCCGCAGACCTCGCGCCCCGAGGTGCTGCGCAGCGTGGCGCTCTTCGTGCTGCTGGTGCTGGGGGGGCTCAATGTCGTGCGCCTCGGCCAGATCTTCCTCGCCGAAGGCCGGACGGACGGTGAGAGCGAGAGCGAGGGCTTCTGGCCGCAGGTCCTGCGCCTTCTCGGCCGCGCGCTGATGGTGGTCGGCATCATCTCGCCCCTCGTCGCGGCGCTCGGCTACGTGAACCTCGGCAACGCGGTCCTCTGGCCGGCGGTGCTGTCGCTCGGGCTCGTGATGCTGATCGGGATCGCGCAGTCGCTGGTCTTCGACCTCTATGCCGTCGCCAGCCGACGGACGGATACGGGCCGCGACGCGCTGCTGCCGACGCTCATCGGCTTCATGCTGGCGCTGGCCGCTGCCCCGTTTCTCGCGCTCATCTGGGGCGTGCGGCCCTCGACGCTGGCCGAATGGTGGGCCAGCTTCATGCGCGGCTTCTCCGTCGGCGGAACCGAGATCTCGCCGGCGAACTTCCTGACCTTCGCCATCGTCTTCGTGATCGGGTTCCTGGTCGTGCGCCTCATCAAGGGCGTTCTGCGCACCAACATCCTGCCGAAGACGCGGATGGATTCGGGGGCTTCGAACGCCGTCCTGTCGGGCACGGGCTACGTCGGCATCACCCTGGCCGCCCTCATCGCGATCACCGCGGCCGGCATCGACCTGAGCGGCCTCGCCATCGTCGCCGGTGCCCTCTCGGTCGGGATCGGCTTCGGACTGCAGACGATCGTGCAGAACTTCGTCTCGGGCATCATCCTGCTGGTCGAGCGGCCGATCAAGATCGGCGACTGGGTCAAGGTCGGCGCGATCGAGGGCTTCGTGCAGCAGATTTCCGTGCGCTCCACCCGCATCGAGACCTTCGACCGGCAGGACGTGATCCTGCCGAATGCCGATCTCATATCGGGCGTGGTGACGAACTACACGCTGCGCAACAACTCGGGCCGCGTGGTCGTCACCGTCGGCGTGGCCTACGGGTCCGACACGCGGCGGGTGCAGAAGATCCTCGAGGAGGTGGCCGAGGCGCATCCGATGGTCATCCTGAACCCCGCACCGCTCGTCACCTTCGACGGCTTCGGAGCCGACAGCCTCGATTTCACCGTGCGCGTCGTGGTCCGCGACATCCTCTTCAAGGTCATCGTCGCCTCGGAACTCAACCACGCCATCGCCGAGCGGTTCGCCGAAGAAGGGCTCGAGATCCCCTTCGCGCAGCGCGACCTCTGGCTGCGCAACCCCGAAACCCTGCGCGAGGCCACGCACGCGCCCGACCCGGAGTCCCCATGACCGAAGCTCTGTTCCGCGCCGACGCCTATCTGAAGTCGGCCAGCGCCCGCGTCGCCCGGCTCACGCCCGAGGGCGGCATCGTGCCCGACCGCTCGATCTTCTACGCCAAGGGCGGCGGTCAGCCCGGCGACAGCGGTGCGATCACCTGGGACGGCGGGCGCTGCGAGATCGCGGGGGCGGTGAAGGGCGAGGGCGAGGAGCTGATCCTGGTCCCGGCCGAGGAGGCCGCGCTGCCGCCCCCGGGAGCCGAGATCGAGATGTCGCTCGATTGGGAGCGCCGCCACCGGTTCATGCGGATGCACACGGCGCTGCATCTTCTATCGGTCGTCGTGCCGCTGCCGGTGACGGGCGGTCAGATCGGGGCCGAGAAGTCGCGGCTCGACTTCGGCATGCCCGAGGTGATCCACGAGCGCGATTTCATCCAGGCCCGCCTCGGTACGCTCATCGCCGAGGATCATCCCGTGACCGAAGAGTGGATCACCGAGGCCGAGCTCGACGCGAACCCCGGTCTCGTCAAGACGCTCTCGGTCCAGCCTCCGCGCGGGGCAGGGCGTATCCGTCTCGTGCGCATCGGCGCGGGCGACAGCCCGGTGGATCTGCAACCCTGCGGCGGCACCCACGTGCGATCGACGGCAGAGATCGGCGCGATCCAGGTCGGCAAGATCGAGAACAAGGGCAGGTCGAACCGCCGTATTTCGCTGACTTTCGGATGAGGCGTACGCGGGCGCAGCAAGCGGCGCGTCCGCTTGACGATATTTATTCGAGGGTTGGTTAATCATTTAACCTAAACGTTGACTTCACGGACCCTCTGATTAATCGTTCAATCAGAGGGTCCGATGGTCAGTATCAAGAAGATCGCGCAGGATATCGGTGTGTCGACGGCGACCGTCTCGAACGCCCTGACGGGCAAGGGGCGCGTCTCCGAGCAGATGGTCGCGCGGATCCGCTCCCGGGCCGAAGAGCTCGGCTACCGCCCCAGCACGGTCGCACGCGCGCTCAAGACCGGCCAGACCGGGATCCTCGGGCTCGTCATGCCGGACCTGACGAATCCGCTCTTCCCCCGCATCGCGCAAATGCTCTCCATCGCCGCCGACACGCGCAAATTCGGCATCCTGATCGCCGACTCGCGCGGCAGCCCGCAGGAGCAGACCGAGGCGCTCCGGCGGCTGCTCGACCGGGGCGTCGACGGGCTTCTGATCGTCCCGCAGAAGGGCACCACGCCCGAGCCGATGCCCGTCCCGGTCGCCGTCATCAACACGGCCTCCGATCCCGCCAATTCCGTCTCGGCCGATCATGCCGGCGGCGGGGCGCTCGTCGCCCGGCACATCGCCGACATCGGGCATCGCCGGGTCGTCATCCTCGGCGGAGACGCCGTCTCCGAGGTCCAGCAGGATCGTATCGCCGGAATGACGCGGGCGCTGCCGCCGACGGTCGACGCCCGCATCATGTGGGGCGACGCCGGCATCGAACGCGCCGTCGCGGAGGTCCAGGCCGGCGCGACCGCGATCCTGACGACCTCCGACCTGATCGCCCTGCGGGTCCGCTCCGAACTCATGCGCGCGCAGATCCCGGCCCCGGATCAGGTCAGCCTGACCGGGTTCGACGACATGAGCTTCGCGCCAATCATGCACCCCGCGCTCACCACCGTCGCGCAGAACGTCGACGAGATCGCCGCCCGCGCCATCGACATCATCTCGACCAAGATCCGGGGCGGCACGCACCCCCGGGAGGGCGAGACCGTGCCGATGCGGCTCGTCGTCCGGCAATCCACCTCCATCCCGAACCACCCCGCCCAAAGGAGACCTTCCCGATGACCAAGAGCCTCGCCGCCCTGACCTTCTCCGCCGCGCTCGTCGCAACCGCTGCCGCCGCGCAGGAGACGCTGACGATCTCCGTCTATTCCTTCGCCCAGGACGCCTACAAGGAGGCGCTCTACGACCCCTTCGAGGAGATCTGCGGCTGCGAGCTCGTGATCGAGACGGGCAATTCCGTGGAGCGCATGGCCAAGGTCGAGGCCAATGCCGCCGATCCGGTGATCGACCTCGCGGTCATCTCCGCCCACGACGCCCTCAGCCTCGCGGAGAAGGGCCTGCTGCAGCCGATCGACCCGTCGCGGCTGTCGAACTTCGACAAGCTCTATCCCGCGGCCCGGGATCCGCTCGGCGACAACATGGCCGTCGGCTACACGTTCTACGCAAGCTCCATCGTCTACCGCGAGGATCTGATCGACATCGACAGCTGGGCCGACCTCCTGGGCGACGATCTGGCCGGCAACGTGGCGCTGCCCAACATCACCGGCACCCAGGGGCCGCTCACGCTGATGATGCTCGACAAGGCCGCCGGCGGGGACGGCAGCGATTTCTCCGGCACGATCACGGCCGTCGGGGAGGAGGCGGACGACATCGTCACCTTCTACTCCCGCTCCTCCGAGCTCGCGCAGCTGATGAACCAGGAGGAGGTCATCGCCGCACCCGTCGGCCGCTTCGCCTGGAGCCGGTTCAAGAGCTCCCCGCTGCCCTTCGCCTGGGCGGAGCCCGCCGAGGGCCAGGCCGGCGGCATGAACGTGATGATCCTGACGGCCGACAACGGCAACGAGGAGCTGGCCTACCAGCTGATGGACTACTGGCTTTCGACCGAGGTGCAGACCCGCATCGCCGAGGCGCTGATCGACAGCCCCGCCAACGCGGAGGTCGTGGTCAGCGACGAGGTCGCCGAGAACCTCACCTACGGGGCCGATCTCATCAATTCGCTCAACATCCTCGCACCGGACGCCATCATCGCGAACCGCAACGCCTGGGTCGAGCAATGGAACGCCGAGGTCATCCGCTGAAGCGGGCCACGGGCACGGGCGCCGGCACGAGAGGACAACCGGATGTTTCTCAACCGCTCCGAAGGTCTGGCGCTCGCGCTGCCCGCGGCCCTCTTCACCTTCCTCGTCTTCCTCGTGCCCGTGGGCATCCTGCTGTCGGTCGCCTTCCAGAACGAGGACGGCGCGCTCAGCCTGCGGGGCTACCTCGACTTCTTCGCCCAGCCCCTGAACCGCGCGGTGTTCCTGCGGACGCTGAAACTCGGCGTCCTCGTCGCGCTGACCTCGGCGGTGATCGGGTATCTGGCCGCCTTCTGCATCGTGAACCTGCCGCCCGCCTCGCGCGGGCGCATCTTCGGGCTCGTCGTCCTGCCGCTGATGATCTCGCCGGTGGCACGCACCTACGCCTGGATCGTGATCCTCGGGCGCACCGGGATCGTGAACGACGTCGTCGTCGGTCTCGGCCTGTCCGACACGCCCCTCCGGCTGCTCTTCACCGAAACCGCGGTCTTCATCGGGCTGCTTCAGCTCTTTCTGCCGCTGATGATCATTTCGCTCGTCTCCTCGATGGAAAACATCCCGAAGGACGTCGTCCCCGCCGCCCGCGTGCTCGGTGCAAGCTGGCTTCAGGTCTTCGTCCGCATCATCCTGCCGCTGACGAAGGAGGGGCTGGTGATCGGCGGAACCCTGGTCTTCACCGGGGCGCTCACCGCCTATATCACACCGGCGATCCTCGGCGGCTCCAAGGTCCTGATGCTGGAGACCCTGCTTTACCAGAAGGTCAACGTCTCCAACGACTTCGTCTCCGCCAGCGTCATCGCGATGATCCTGATCGTGATGTGCTTCTCCGCCAACCTCGCGCTCAAGCGCGTCGCCTCGGTCCGGAGGTAGCCCGCCCATGTCACGCCTCGCGACCTGGCTCATCCTCGCCGCCACGCTCACCTTCCTGATCGGGCCGTTCCTGATCGTCATCTTCGCGGGCCTGTCCGCAGGCGAAGCCCTCGCCTTCCCGCCGCAGGGGCTGTCGCTCAAGTGGTACGCCAAGGTCTTCACCGTCGAGAGCTTCCGGGCGAGCTTCGCGCTGTCGATGTTCCTCGCCGTCTTCGGCACCCTCGCCGCGCTCCTGATCGGGATCCCGGCGGCCTATGCGCTGAACCGCTACGACCTGCCGGGCGCCGAGACCATCCGCACGATCGTCGCCGCGCCCATCATCGTGCCGGGCATCATCGTCGGCCTCGCCCTGCTGCGCTATTTCGTCGTGCCGTTGAACGTGACGATCACCCTCGCGCTCTTCGTCACCCATACCGCGCTGGTCCTGCCCTACGCGGTGCGTGTCGTCTCCTCGAGCCTCAACAACCTGCGCGCCGACATGGAGGAGGCGGCGGTGATCCTCGGCTGCACGCGGCTGCAGGCCTTCACCAAGGTCGTGCTGCCCAACATCCGGGGCGGCATCCTCGCCGCCTTCATCCTGGGCTTCGTGGCGAGTTTCAACGAGGTGCCCGCCTCGCTCTTCCTGTCGGGGCCGGGCGTGCGCACGCTGCCCATCGACATGCTGTCCTACATGGAGATCACCTTCGATCCCTCCGTGGCCGCGCTCTCGGCCCTTCTCGCCTTCATGTCCGTCGCCATCGTCTTTCTCGCCGAAAGGCTTCTGGGGTTCTCTCGCTATGTCTGACGCTTTCGTCTCCCTCGCCGGCCTGACGCTCTCCTACGGAGAGACGGTGGCCGTCCCCGATCTCGATCTCGACATCGCCGAGGGCGAGCTGATCGCGCTGCTTGGGCCGTCGGGCTGCGGCAAGACGACCACGATGCGCGCGATCGCCGGGCTGCTGACGCCCGCGCGCGGCCGCATCGTCATCGACGGGGAGGACGTGACGCGGACGCCGGCCAACAAACGCGGGATCGGGCTCGTCTTCCAGTCCTATGCGCTCTTTCCCCACCTCAGTGCCTTCGAGAACGTCGCCTTCGGCCTGCGCCTGCGCAAACGGCCCGAGGCCGAGATCCGGGCGAGGGCCGAGGCCGGGATGGCCACCGTCGGACTGACCGGCTTCGAGGGCCGCCGGCCGGCCGAGATGTCGGGCGGTCAGCAACAGCGCCTCGCCCTGGCCCGGTCGCTCGTGATGGAGCCCAAGGTTCTCCTGCTCGACGAGCCGCTCTCGAACCTCGACGCGCGCCTCCGGCTCGACATGCGCAACGAATTGCAGCGCGTGCAGAAGGACACCGGGATCACGATGGTCTTCGTGACCCACGATCAGTCCGAGGCGCTCGCGCTCGCCGATCGCATCGTCCTGATGAAGGACGGCCGGATCGAACAGTCGGGGCCGCCCGCCGAGCTCTATGCCGAACCCGCGACCCGGTTCGCGGCCGATTTCATGGGCTTCGAGAACATCTTCGGCGTCGAGGGCCCCGACCTCGTCTCGGAGACGGGTCGCCTTCCGCTCGGGTATCCGACCGACAGCCCCATCCTCGCGTGGCGCCCGGACGGCGTCGCCGTCGGCGCGGGGCCGCATTCGGGGCGCGTCACCGCCAGCAGCTTCGCCGGCGGCCATCGGGAATACGTGATCGACTGCCCCCTCGGCCGGATCAAGGCGAACGCGCCGATCGACACCGCCGAGGTACCCCTGGGACGCGACATCGCCTTCGACCTTCCGCAGGCCACAGCCCGCCCGTTGGCCGCGTGAGCGGGGTCTGGGTCGATACGGACTTCGGTTTCGACGACCTCTGGGCGCTCCTGCTGCTGCGCCACCTGGGTCGGCCCGTCGCCGGCGTCTCGCTCGTGGCGGGCAACGCGGCGATGGCGCAGGTCGCGGCGAACGCCCTCGGCGCGAAACAGGCCTACGGATTCGACTGGCCGGTCTGGGCGGGCGCGGCACGGCCCCTGGCACGATCGCAGGAGACCGCCGAACGGATCCTCGGACCACGCGGAATGCGCAGCCGCGGCCGGCACCTGCCGCGGGTCGACACCGCGGGCCTGAGGGACGGGGCCGTCGGGGCCCTGCGCGACTGGCTCTGCGCCGACGGGGACGACGCGCGGCCGGTCCTGGCGCTCGGCCCCCTGACCAACATCGCACGGCTGGTGCAACGGCACCCCGAGGCGCTCCCCCGCATCTCGCGGCTCGTCTGGATGGGCGGCAGCGCCGGCGCGGGCAACCACACCCCCCGCGCGGAGTTCAACGCCGTCGCGGACGCGGAGGCCCTCGCCTGCGTCCTCGGGGCCGGCCTCGCCCTCGACGTGGTCGACCTCACCTTCTGCCGCGGGGTCGCCTTCGGCGCGGGCGATCTCCCCGAAACCGACCCGCTGACGCGCGACCTGCTCGGCGGGTATCTCGACATCGCGCTCGCGCGCGGGCGCACCGGCATGGCGATCTACGACCCGCTGGCGGCGCTCGCGCTCGCGGCCCCCGACCGGATCGGGTTCACGCCCTGCAAGATCGAGGTCTCGACCGGACGCGGACCGGACTACGGCGCCACGTCGATCTCCCCCGCGCCCGGCACCGGCACGCGGCTGGCGACCCGCGCGGCGGGCGATCTCGCCCGCATCTGTCTCGACGCTCTGAAACGGGAGGCCCTCCATGGCCCGTGAGACCGACCTGAATGCACCTGCCCTGCGTGCCCGCGCGGTGAGCGCCGCACAGGGTCTCGACCCCTTCGACACGCTCGTCGCCGGAGCCCGGCTTCTCGACATGGTCACCGGGCGGGAAAGGACGGTCGACATCGGCCTCGTCGGCGGCCTCGTGGCAAGCGTTCACGCGCACGGGGCGCACCGCGACTGCCGCCTGCGCATCGACGCCGGCGGCCGCCATGCCGTGCCGGGCCTGATCGACACCCACATGCACGTCGAAAGCTCGATGGTGACGCCCGCGGAATACGCCCGGGCCGTGGTGCCGCGCGGCGTCACGACCGCCGTCTGGGATCCCCACGAATTCGCCAATGCCTGCGGCCTGCCGGGCGTCGACCACGCCATCGCCGCCGGCCGCGACCTGCCGCTCCGGCTCCTCACGCTCGCGCCGACCTGCGTGCCCTCCGCCCCCGGATACGAGACCTCCGGCGGCGATTTCGGCCCCGACGTCCTCTCCGACCTTCTCGCCCGCCCCGAAATCCACGGCGCGGCCGAGCTGATGACGATGCAGCCCCTGCTCGCCGGCGACCCGCGGGTGACCGGCATCGTCAACGCCGGCCTCGCCAGCGGCAAGCGCGTCTGCGGCCACGCCCGCGGCCTGACGGACGGTGCCCTGGCCGCCTATGCGTCCGCCGGCGTCGAGACGGACCACGAGCTGTCCTCGGGCGACGACCTGCTGGCCCGGCTCGAAGCGGGCCTCACCGTCGAACTGCGCGGATCCCACGGGCATCTTCTGCCGGAGTTCGCCGCCGTCCTCCTCGACCTCGGCCACCTGCCGCAGACGGTGACCTTCTGCACCGACGACGTCTTCCCCGACGACCTGCTGCATCAGGGCGGGCTCGACCACATGGTCCGCACGATGATCGGGCACGGCCTGCCGCCCGCCTGGGCCTACCGGGCCGCCACGCTGAACGCAGCCACCTGCATCGGGCGACGCGACCTCGGCCTCGTGGCCCCCGGCCGGCGCGCGGACATCGTCCTCCTCGACGATCTCGAAGAGGCAAGGGCGGCCCATGTCATCGCGGACGGGCGGCTCGTCGCTGAGGCGGGCCACCTGACCGTGCCGGCCCCCGACGTCGCGCCGCCCCCCGCCCTTCGCGCCTCGGTTGTCGTCGCGCGGCTGACCGCGGACGACTTCGAAGTCCCGGCCGCACCCCCGAAGGCCCGGATCGCGACCCTGTCGAAACCCCGCTTCCCGGTCTGGGGCGAGCGGGAGGTCGACGTGGCGGACGGCCGGCTCGTCCTGCCCGACGACATGATCCGCATGGCGATCGTCAACCGCTACGGCCGCCGCACCCCCCCGCGCGTCGCCTTCCTGGAGAACTGGGGCACCTGGCGCGGCGCCTTCGCCACGACGGTCTCGCACGACAGCCACAACCTGACGGTCTTCGGCCGCGACCCTGCCGACATGGCGCTCGCCGCCAACACCGTCCGGGCCACGCAGGGCGGTCTCTGCGTCGCGGGCGGCGGGCGGGTGCTGGCGCATCTGGCGTTGCCGCTGGCGGGTCTCGTGGGCGAGGCGCCGCTCGAGGAGGTGGCGGCGCGCTTCGCCGATGTCCGCGCGGCGCTCGACGAACGGGTCGACTGGGTGCCGCCCTACCTCGTCTTCAAGGCTCTCTTCGGCGCGTCGCTCGTCTGCAACGCCGGCCCGCGCCTCAGCGATGTGGGCCTCGTCGATGTCTTCGAAGGGCGCATCCTCGCGTCGCCCGTCCCGGGGTAGGGTATATCAGACGTCAGCCGCTCCCACCGAGAGGTGGGCAGTTCCTGGCAGAAGCGGTGGGATTCGAACCCACGAGACGCTTTCACGCCTGCCGGTTTTCAAGACCGGTGCCTTCGACCACTCGGCCACGCTTCCGCACGCAGGCTCGCTACACCGCGGCGGGCGGGTTGGAAAGTGTCATGGAAGTGTTACGCAACCTTCCTATGGGCGGCGCAGTAAGACAGGGGGTGACATGAAGGTTTTCGTGAACGGTCTCGGGCGCATCGGCAAACTGGCGCTGCGCGATCTGCTGGAGCGGCCGGGCGGCGTCGAGATCGTCGGCGTGAACGACGCGATGGGCGACGCGGCGCAGCACGCGCTCCTGATGGAATTCGACAGCGTCCACGGCCGCTGGGACCGCGCGTGCCGGGCCGAGGGCGACAGGCTGCATCTGGGCGATATGTCTTTGCCCTTCACCGCGCATCGGCGGATCGAGGATCTGCCGCTCGACGGCGTCGACATGGTTCTCGACTGCACCGGGGTCTTCAAGACGCCCGCGAAGATCGAACCCTACTGGGGGGCGGGCGTCGAGAAGGTGCTCGTTTCCGCCCCGGTCAAGTCGGAGGAGGCGCTGAACCTCGTCTACGGCGTCAACCACGACCGCTACGACGGCTCCCAGCGGCTGGTGACCGCGGCGAGTTGCACGACGAACTGCCTCGCCCCCGTCATCGCCGTGCTGCGCGAGGCCTTCGGCATCCGCCACGGCAGCTTCACCACGATCCATGACGTCACCAACACCCAGACCATGGTCGACCGGCCCCACAAGGATCCGCGCCGCGCGCGGTCGGCGCTCACGAACCTCGTGCCGACGACCACCGGATCGGCCAAGGCGATCATGGACATCTTCCCCGACCTCGAAGGCCGGCTCATGGGCCACGCGGTGCGCGTCCCGCTCCTCAATGCGTCGCTCACCGACTGCGCCTTCGAGATGGCGGTGCCCGTCACGGCGGAGGCGGTGAACGACGCCTTCCGCGCCGCCGAAGCCGGGACGATGGCCGGGATCCTCGGTCTAGAGGACCGGCCGCTCGTCAGCTCGGACTTCTTGAACGAGCGCCGCTCGACCGTCGTCGACGGCCCTTCGACGGTGGTGGTGCAGGACACGCACCTGAAGCTCTACGCCTGGTACGACAACGAGTTCGGCTATGCCGTGCGCCTCGCCGACATCGCGCGGATGATCGCGGCGTGACATCGCTGCGCGGCTACGCGGCGGTCACGGCGGCCTACTGGGCCTTCATGCTGACCGACGGGGCGCTCAGGATGCTGGTACTCCTGCACTTCCATTCGCTCGGTTTCTCGCCGCTCACGCTCGCCTGGCTCTTCCTGCTCTACGAGGTGGCGGGCATCGTCACCAACCTCGTCGCCGGATGGCTCGCCGCGCGCTTCGGCCTCGCCTCGACGCTCATCGTCGGGCTCGCGCTCCAGATCGCCGCGCTCGTCGCGCTCACGCAACTCGATCCGGCATGGAGCCTCGTCGCCTCTGTCGTCTTCGTCATGGCGGTGCAGGGCGCCTCGGGCGTCGCGAAAGACCTGACGAAGACCGCCTCGAAATCCGCGGTGAAGCTTCTCCTGCCGGCGGGGCAGGGGGCGCGGCTCTATACCTGGGTCGCTGCGCTGACCGGCTCGAAGAACGCGGTCAAGGGCGCGGGTTTCTTCCTCGGCGCGGCGCTTCTGGGCACCATCGGCTTCGCTTCGTCGCTCTGGGCCATGGCGACGGGTCTCGGTGTGATCCTCGCCGCCATCCTGCTCTTCCTGCCCACGGGGCTCACGGCGCGGGTGAAGGACACGAAATTCGCGCAGGTCTTCAGCAAGGACGCCCGCATCAACGCGCTGTCGCTCGCCCGGCTCTTCCTCTTCGCGGCGCGCGACGTGTGGTTCGTGGTCGCGCTGCCGATCTGGCTCGCGGGCTACCTGACGCAAGGCCTCGACGAGGATCGCGCCTTCTTCCTGACGGGCGGTTTCATGGCCGCCTGGATCATCTTCTACGGCGCGGTGCAGGCCACCGCCCCCCGCCTCGGGGCGGGCACGGCGGCGCGGGCGCGCGGCTGGGTCTTTGCCCTGGCGGGGGTCTCGGTCGTCCTGACCGCCGCCGCGCTTCTCGCGCCGCAG
Source organism: Jannaschia marina (assembly GCF_013404595.1). Classification (GTDB taxonomy): domain Bacteria; phylum Pseudomonadota; class Alphaproteobacteria; order Rhodobacterales; family Rhodobacteraceae; genus Jannaschia; species Jannaschia marina. Next base: position 171,395 of record NZ_JABVAX010000004.1, read on the forward strand.
GCCGGCTGGCCCGTCCTCGCGGGTCTCATGGTGTTCGGGGCCGTCTTCGCGGTGAACTCCGCGCTCCATTCGTTCCTCATTCTCGACTTCGCGGGCGCGGGGCGGGTGACGATGGACGTCGGCTTCTACTACATGGCCAACGCGGCTGGCCGCCTTCTCGGCACGGCGCTCTCGGGGCTCACCTATCAGATCGGCGGCTTGCCACTGGCGCTGGCCACGGCGGCCCTGCTGGCCGGGGCCTCGGGCATCGTCATGGGGCGGTTGCACTTGCAGCCCTGAGGCGAGTCGCGTTTAACCTCACGGGCTTGTGCCTTGCGCGCACCCGTGCCGCGCAGGCAGAGCGCAGAAAACCGCGCCACGGCCCAGGGACCCCATGCTCGACCGCTTCGCCCGCCCGCTCATCGACCCGCCGCTGAACCGTCTCGGCGCTGTGCTGGCGCGGGCCGGCTGGACGGCCAATGGCGTGACGATGGCGGGTTTCGCACTCGGGCTGCTGGCGGCTGCGATCATCGCGCTCGGGGCCCCGGGCTGGGCGCTCCTGCCGCTTTTGGCCTCTCGCCTCCTCGACGGGCTCGACGGGGCGGTGGCCCGGGCCACGCGCACGACCGACTTCGGCGGCTATCTCGACATCTGGTGCGACTTCGCCTTCTACGGCGCGGTCCCCTTCGCCTTCGCGCTCCTCGACCCGGCGAACGCGCTTCCGGCGGCCTTCCTGCTGCTGTCGTTCTACGTCAACGGGGCGAGCTTTCTCGGCTATTCGATCATGGCCGAGAAACGGGGGCTCGAAACCTCGGCGCAGGGCGTCAAATCATTCTACTATTCCGCCGGCCTGCTCGAAGGGACGGAGACGATCTTCTTCTTCGTCCTCCTCTGCCTCCTCCCGGCCTGGTTCGCGCCGCTGGCCTGGGCATTCGGAGCCCTCTGCCTCTTCACCGCCGTCGCCCGCGTCGCCAATGCCCGCCATATCCTGACCTGAAAGTAGCTCCATGCGTCTCGCCCTCTCCCTCCTCGCCGCACTGGCACTCTCCGCCCCGGCCACGGCCCAGACCGCACCCGACCCGACCGACTGGGCGGCAGTAAGCACGGCTGCACGGGGGCAGACCGTCTACTGGCACGCCTGGGGCGGCTCGACCGCGACGAACGACTTCATCGCCTGGATTGGTGAGCAGGCGGCGGAAGAGGGCGTCGACCTGCGCCACGTGAAGCTCACCGACACGGCCGATGCGGTCGGCGTCGTGCTGAACGAATTGCAGAGCGGGATCGAGAGCGGCGGCTCGGTCGATCTCATCTGGATCAACGGGGCCAATTTCGCCTCGATGAAGGAGGCCGGGCTGCTCTTCGGGCCCTTCGCGCAGCACCTGCCGAACTGGCGCTACGTCGACACCGAGGACAAGACCGTCGAGACGGATTTCACCGTGCCCACCCAGGGCTACGAGAGCCCCTGGGCCATGGCGCAGCTCGTCTTCGTCTACGACAGCGCCGACGTCGAGACGCCGCCCGCCTCGGCGGCGAAACTCCTGCAATGGGCGCATGAAAACCCGGGCCGCTTCACCTTTCCGCAGCCACCCGACTTTCTCGGGACGACCTTCCTCAAGCAGATGCTCATCGAGCTGACCGACGACACCGCGCGCCTGCAGGACCCGGTCGGCGACGACTACGAGGAGGTCACCGGCATCCTCTGGGACTACCTCGACCAGCTCGAACCGCTCCTCTGGCGGCAGGGGCGGGCCTACCCCGAGACCGGGCCGCGCCAGTTCCAGCTCATCAACGACGGCGAGGTCGACATCGCGCTGAGCTTCTCGCCCGGCGAGGCGACGACTGCGATCGAGAACTTCGAACTGCCCGAGAGCGTGCGGACCTACGTGCTCGAAGGCGGCACCCTCGGCAACGCGAGCTTCGTCGCCATCCCCGTCAACGCCAATGCCCATGCCGGCGCCATGGTCGTCGCCGACATCCTCCTGTCGCCCGCGGCGCAACTGCGCGCGCAGACGCCCGACATCCTGGGCTATGGCACCGTGCTCGACATGGAGAAGCTCTCCGAGGAGGACCGCGCCGCCTTCGCGGAGCTGGATCTCGGCATCGCCACCCTCTCGCCAGAGGAACTCGGGACCGTCCTGCCCGAGCCGCATCCGACCTGGGCCACGCGCCTCGCCGCCGATTGGGTCGCGCGCTATGGCGTGGCCGACTGACGCCACGCCTTGCTGCGCCCGCTTCCCCTCCTGACCACGCTGGTCCTCGCCGGGCCGGTGCTGGTCGGGCTGATCGGCGCGGTGTTGCCCGCCTTCGGCTATCTCGTGCCCGGCGCGGACATGCCGTTCAGCCGCGCGCTCGACTGGCCCGGTCTGACCCGCGCGCTCGGTGTCTCGGTCTTCTCCGGCGTGCTCTCGACGCTGGGAGCCCTCGGCCTCGCCACGCTGATCCTCGCCGGCTGGCACGGCACGCGGCCTTTCGCCTGGCTCGAACGCGCCCTCTCGCCGCTCCTCGCCGTGCCCCATGCCGCGGCCGCGCTCGGCCTCGCCTTCGTCGTCGCCCCCTCGGGCTGGCTGATGCGCGCGCCGGCCACGCTCCTCGGGTGGGAGCGGCCGCCGGACCTGCTGATCCTGGGGGACCCGTTCGGCCTGTCGCTCGCCGCCGGCCTCGTCGCGAAGGAGCTACCGTTCCTCCTTCTGATGATGCTCGCCGCGCTCGGGCAGGTGCAGGCCGGCAGCCGCCTCGCCGTCGCGCGCAGCCTCGGGCAGGGGCGCGTCGCGGGCTGGCTCAAGACGATCTTCCCCGGAGTCTATGCGCAGGTGCGCCTGCCGGTGCTCGTCGTCCTCGTCTTCGGGGTCACCAATGTCGACGTGGCCGTCATCCTCGGGCCGACGACCCCCAGCACGCTCTCGGTGCAGATCACCCGCTGGATGACCGACCCGGATCTCTCGACCCGCGCCGTCGCCGCCGCCGGGGGGCTGATCCTCTTCGCGGCGACGCTCGCCGTCCTCGCCGCCTGGATCGCGGGAGAGCATGTCTTGGCCCGCCTCGGCCGCGCCTGGGTCTGGTCGGGCCACGGCCTGCCGGAGCGCGCGGCCCGCGGCACGGGGCTGGGCCTTGCCACCGTGTCGGCGGTGATGGTCCTCCTCGGGCTCGCCGCGCTCGCCGTCTGGTCCGTCGCCGCGCGCTGGACGTTCCCCGACCTCCTGCCGGAGGGGCTGACCCTGCGCAGCTGGAACCGCTTCGGCCCCGAGATGCTCGCCACCGCGGGCGATACGATGCTCCTCGCCGTTGCCGCCACGCTCGTCTCGCTCGTCCTCGTCATCGGTTGTCTCGAAGCCGAGGTGCGACACGGCCTCACCGCCGGGCAGCGCGCGCTCTGGCTTCTCTACCTGCCGCTCCTCATCCCGCAGGTGACGTTCCTGCCGGGGCTGCAACTCCTGCCGCTCTCCCTCGGGATCGGGCCATCCCTCTGGCTCGTCCTCCTCGGACATGTCGTCTTCGTGCTCCCCTACGTCTTCCTGTCGCTCTCGGGGCCTTTCCACGCCTGGGACCCGCGCTTCGCCCAGGTCGCCACGGGCCTCGGGGCCTCGCGCAACCGGGTCCTCTGGCGACTGCGACTACCGATGCTGATCGGCCCCATCCTGACGGCGGTGGCCGTCGGCATGGCGGTCTCGGTGGGGCAGTATCTCACAACGCTCCTCCTCGGCGGCGGGCGGGTGACGACCATGGTGACCGAGGCCGTGGCGCTTGCCTCGGGCGGCAACCGGAGGGCGATCGGCGTCTGGGGGCTGGGGCAGGCGCTCGCCGCGCTCCTGCCGTTTGCGCTGGCGCTCCTGCTGCCCGCAATCCTGTACCGCAACCGCCGGGGGATGCGCCATGGATAGGGGCCTTCGGATCGAGGGCCTGCGCATCACGCGCGGGGGCGAGACCCTGCTCGCGATCGACGCCCATGTCGCCCCGGGGGCGGTGCTCACGCTCATGGGGCCGTCGGGGTCGGGCAAGTCCACGCTGCTGAGCGTCGTGATGGGCGACCTCGCGCCGGCCTTCCGCGCGACGGGGCGCGTCCTCCTTGACGGGCGCGACCTGACCGGCCTCGCGCCCGAGGCGCGGCACGTCGGCATCCTCTATCAGGATCCGCTCCTCTTTCCCCATCTCGACGTCGCCACCAACCTCGCCTTCGGCCTGCCGCGCGGCGGCACGCGGGCCGAGCGGCGCGCGGCCGTGGAGGCCGCGCTCGCCGAGATCGGGCTCGACGGCTACGGCCCGCGCGATCCGGCCACGCTCTCGGGCGGGCAGGCGGCGCGCGTGGCGCTCATGCGCACGCTCCTGTCGAAGCCCTGCGCGCTTCTGCTCGACGAGCCCTTCTCCAAGCTCGATACCGACCGCCGCGACCAGATCCGCCAGCTTGTCTTCGCGCGTGCCCGGGCGGCGGAGATCCCGGTGCTGATGGTCACCCACGACGCCGCCGACGCGGAGGCCGCGGGCGGGGAGATAATCCGGCTCGGGGTCTGACATGTCATGGTCGGGCCCGACCCGACCATCTCTCCGACCGGCAGATCCTCGGGTCTCGCCCGAGGAGGGTAGCACTAGCTTGAGCGCCGCCGCCGCCGTCCCGTCGTCGCTACATTCCAGCTCACGTCCGGCAGCGTCACCTCGCCCGCCAGATGCGGGAAGGAGGCCGTCGCGTGCGGGATGGCGTTCGCCGCGACGAAATGCTCCTGAAAGCGGGGGGCGACGGCCGTCTCGACCTTCTCGATCCGCCGCACAAGCCCCTCGATATGCGCCCGCGCGCCCCGGTCGCAGAGCGCCATGCGCGCGCCGTGCCCCGCGGCGTTGCCCGCGCTCGTCACGCGGTCGAGCGGCGCATCGGGGATCATGCCGAGCACTATCGCGTGGCGGGGCGAGATATGCGCGCCGAAGGCCCCGGCGAGCGTCACCTGGTCGAGCGTCTCGACCCCCGCCTCGTCCATCAGGAGCCGTGCGCCCGCGTAGAGCGCCGATTTCGCCAGCTGGATCGCGCGGATGTCGCCCTGCGTGACGCGGATGTCCCGGTCGCCGTCGGACCAGAGCCGGTAGGCGTGCGTCCGCCCATCTGCCGCGCAGCGGTCCGTGCCGACCTGCGCCGCCGAGCCGATGAGGCCGGTCGCATCGAGGATGCCGGCCAGCCGCATCTCGGCCACCGCCTCGATGATGCCCGAGCCGCAGATGCCGGTCACGCCCGTCGCAGCCGTCGCCTCGGCGAAGCCCGGATCGTCGGACCAGAGCTCGGACCCGATCACGCGAAAGCGCGGCTCTTTCGTGTCGGGGTCGATGCGCACCCGCTCGATCGCGCCCGGGGCCGCGCGCTGCCCCGCGCTGATCTGCGCCCCCTCGAAGGCCGGGCCGGTGGGTGAGGAACAGGCCAGCAGACGCGCCCGGTTGCCGAGCAGGATTTCCGCGTTCGTGCCCACGTCGACGATGAGCGTCATCGGCGTGTCGCGGTCGGGCCCCTGTGCCAGAGCGACCGCCGCCGCATCCGCGCCGACATGCCCCGCGATGCACGGCAGCACGTAGACCCGCGCCCCCGCCGCCATGGCCTCGAGCCCGATCTCCGCCGCGCCGAGCCGCAGCGCGTCGGAGGTGGCGAGGGCGAAGGGCGATTGGCCGAGCTCCACCGGGTCCACGCCCAGGAGGAGATGATGCATCACCGGGTTGCAGACGATGACCGCCTCGAGGATGTCGTCCGCCGCGACGCCGGCCTCCGCCGCCAGCTCCCTCGTCAGGGCGTCGAGCGCCTCGCGCACGGCCCGCGTCATCTCGGCGTCGCCGCCGGGGTTCATCATCGCGTAGGAGACGCGGCTCATCAGGTCCTCGCCAAAGCGGATCTGCGGGTTCATCACCCCGCCCGAGGCGCGCACTTCGCCGGTCGAGAGGTCGCAGAGATGCGCGGCAATGGTCGTGGAGCCGAGGTCGATTGCGAGGCCGACGACGGGATCCTCGCGAAGACCGGGCCAGAGACCGGCGATCCGGTTTTCCTCGTGGTTCACGGCGACCGTGATCTGCCATTTTCCGGCACGAAGAACCTTCTGCAACCGCCCGAGGAGGGGCAGGGGCAGGGTCGGCGCGTCGACGTTCCATTCCGTCTTCAACGCTGCCTGCAGGCGCTCCAGGTCGCCGGATGGCGCATCCATGTCTGGCTCCTCGACCGTGACCACATGCAGCCGCGTGGCCGGGTCCATCCGGATCGGCGCCCCCCGCGCCTCCTTGCGCACGACCTGCCGGTGCACCTGGCTTTCGGGCGGCACGTCGATCACCACGTCGCCCTGCACCGTCGCTTGGCAGCCGAGCCGCCGCCCCGGCGCGAGCCCGCGCTTCTCGTCGTAGCGCCTCTCGACCGCGTTCACCTCTGAGAGCGCATCCGCACGCACGCTGATACCGAGTTTCGGGAAGTCGCCACGCCCCGGCGCGACCTGGCATTTCGAGCAGATCCCCCGCCCGCCGCAGACCGAATCGAGATCCACGCCGAGCTGCCGCGCTGCCGTCAGCACGGGCGTGCCGGTCGCGAAACGCCCGCGCTTGCCCGAGGGCATGAAGATGACGTGATGATCGCTCATCGCGCCCCGCCCGGCGGAATATTCCCGAATATTCCGCGGCCCGCAGATCCTTCCCGAAGGATCTGCTGTGTCAGACGATGACCTGCATGGGCGCCCGGGTGCAGATGACGATGAACTGGTCGCCGGCCTCGATCAGGCGAAAGCCGCGTTGGCGCACTTCCAGCTCCAGCCGCGTCCGGCCGATCTTGCGCTCCACGTCGCGTACCTTTCGGCGCACCACGCCCCCCGTCGACGCGGCTTTCGCGCCGAAGAGTTGCGCAACCCATTCGTCGTTCGTGTGGACGGGTCCGAGAAAGCTCATCTCGCATCATTCGCATCCGATGCTTGCCAAATCGTTACGCGCGGCGGCGGCCCCCGCGACGCCCGCCGGTGCGCGACCCCGCCGAGGCGGCGGCCCGCGCGGCCTCCGCGAAGCTCGCGCCCTCCTTCACGGCGTCGAGGACGCGGGTGAAGCCGATCCATTTGCCGCCGTTCGGATCGTGGTTCATCAGGAGGTTCGCGGCGTTCACCGCCTCCATCTCCTGCGCCCGCACCGGGTTCATGATCGCGCTCGTCATGCCCGCCCCGATCGCCATGGGCAGGAAGGCGGCGTTGACGCCGTGGCGGTTCGGCAGGCCGAAGCTGACGTTCGAGGCACCGCAGGTCGTGTTCACGCCCAGTTCGTCGCGCAGCCGGCGGACGAGGGTGAAGACCTGCTGCCCGGCGGTCGCCATGGCACCGATGGGCATCACCAGCGGGTCGACGACGATGTCGTGGGCCGGGATGCCGTGGTCCGCGGCGCGTTCCACGATCTTCTTCGCCACGGCGAAGCGCACGTCCGGATCCTCGGAAATGCCGGTGTCGTCGTTCGAGATCGCGACGACCGGCACGTTGTACTTCTTGACGAGTGGCAGGACGAGCTCCAGCCGCTCCTCCTCGCCGGTGACGGAGTTCAGGAGCGGGCGCCCCTCGGCCGCCTGCAACCCGTTCTCGAGCGCGCCGGACACCGAGCTGTCGATGCAGAGCGGCACGTCGACGAGGGCCTGCACCCGCTCGACGAGGGATTTCATCAGGGCGGGCTCGACGAAGTTGTTGTCGGCGTAGCGCGGGTCTTCCGCCATCTTGTTGGTGAAGACTGCCCCGGAATTGACGTCCAGCACCATCGCCCCGCAGGCGACCTGCTCCAGCGCGTCCCGCTCGACGGTCGAGAAATCGTCCATCTCCAGCTCGGCGGCCAGCTTCTTGCGCCCGGTCGGGTTGATCCGCTCGCCGATGACGCAGAACGGTTCGTCAAAGCCGATGACGACGGTCTTCGTCTTCGATTCCAGTACGGTGCGGGTCATTCTTCATCCTTCGAATGGGCTTTGAGCCAGGTCGCCGAGGTCTTGATCCCGCCGAGCGGGAAAACATGGACGGAGGCGATGTTGAAGTCAGGCGTGACCGCCTTGTGCGCCGCAAGCTCCGAGAGGAACTCGGTCGGCTCGTAGGGCAGCAGCAGTTTGGTGACGTCCATCGCGCGCTTCTGCAGGACGCGGAGCGAGGGCCCGACGCCGCAGGCGATGGCGAATTTGATGAGCGTCTGCAGTTTCGCCGGGCCCGCGACGCCGATGTGCACCGGCAGGTTAACGCCCGCCGCCTTGATCGCTTTGGCCCAGTCGATCACCGGGCCCGCCTCGAAGCAGAACTGCGTCGCGATGGCCATCTCGGCATCGGTGCGTTCGGAGAATTTCTGTTTCCACAGAAGGGCCTCCGAGACGTTCTTCACGCTCCCGTCCGGGTCGATATCGCGGTTGCCCTCGGGGTGGCCGGCCACGTGGAGCCGGCTGAAGCCGTCGAAGGCTTCGCTCTCCAAAAGCTGCATCGAATGGGCGAACTCGCCTGCGGGTTCGGGAACACCCCCAGCAAGCAGAAGCGCCTGCGTTACGTCCGCTTCGTCCCGGTAACGCGCGATCCATTCGGCCAGCGTTGCGCGGTCCAGGATGATGCGCGCCGGGAAATGAGGCATCGGCTCCATGCCCTCCGCCCGCAGGCGCGCGGCGGTGGCCACCATCTCGTCGATCGGCGTGCCGTCGATATGGGCGATGTAGACCCGCGTGCCGCGCGGCAGGATGGTGGCGAAATCCTCGACCTTCTCGGCGGTGCGCGGCATCACCTCGATCGAGAATCCCTGCAGGAATTCGGCGAGCGCGGCATCCTTCGGGGCAGGTGCAGCGGACTTGCGGAACCCGAGGATGCTCATGCTTCCCGCCCTCCGGCCAGCGCGACCGTCTTCAGCCGGTCCTGCGTCCACTCGGCCTCCAGTTCAGCGGCCCGGGCCGTTGCGATCTCGGCGTCCGCGCCCTCGATCTCCTCGGGCACCTTGCGCCAGTCGGCGAGATAGGCATCGGTCTCGGCCGCGCCCGAGCGCATCGCCGCGCGGTCGATGGCCTGCTCGAAGCGTTCGGACAATTGCACCTTGGCCGCGCGCCGGCCCTTGCCGGCGATGACCTGCGCGGGAATGTCCCGCCAGTAGACGACCGTAACCTGACCCATGTGACCCTCCTCGCACTCTGCCAGACATATAGGAGCGCGGATGCGGCCCTGACGTCCCGATGGCGACTTCGTGCCTTCTGATGGCGACACCTGTGGAATACGCGAGACGGTGGCGGCGGGCGAGGGGGCGAAGCCGTCGAATCCCTCATGTCGGACATGAGGTGGCTTGTGCGGCGGGGTTCCGAATTGTAGCCTGCCCCCAACCCAAAACACGGAGGCGGCGATGCCACCGGAAGACCCGGCCCGGGGGCCGAGGTCCGACGCCGGTGCCCCGCGCATCGCCGGACCCGCCCCCGTGATGCGACCGAAGCCCGATGCCCGGGCGCGTGACGACCGGCCCGACCCGGCCGAACTCTACGCGGCGCTCGACCTCGGCACGAACTCCTGCCGGATGCTCATCGCCCAGCCCAAGGGCAGCCAGCTTCACGTCGTCGACAGTTTCTCGAAATCGGTCCAGCTCGGCAACGGGCTCGAGCAGTCGGGCCGGCTCTCGCGCTCCTCGATGGCGCGCACCATCGGCGCGCTCAAGATCTGCCGGCGCAAGCTCGAGACGCATGACGTCCGCCGGATGCGCCTCGTCGCGACCGAGGCCTGCCGCCGGGCCACGAACGCGACCGAGTTCATCGACCTCGTTCACCGCGAGACCGAGCTGCCGCTCGAGATCATCCAGCCCGAGGAGGAGGCGCGTCTGGCCGTCGTCTCCTGCGCGCCCCTCGTGTCCGCGAAGACCGAGCAACTCCTCGTGGTCGACATCGGTGGCGGCTCGACCGAGCTCGTCTGGATCGACCTGACGCGCGTGCCTCGCCACGACCGCGCGCGCGCGATCATGCGCCTGCACGCCGGTTTCCAGGGCACGGGCGACGATCCGTTTCCCCGCGCGAAGGTGGTCGACTGGATCTCGATCCCCCTCGGCGTCGCCACGCTCAAAGACCAGTTCCGCGACGTGACCGACGACGCCGCGCGCTTCGCGCTCATGTCGTGGCACTTCGAGGAATGCCTGTCGGAGTTCTCGCCCTATGCCGATGCCGAGGGCGACGCCGACCCCGGCTTCCAGATCATCGGCACCTCGGGCACGGTGACGACCGTGGCGGCCACGCACCTCAACCTGCGCCGCTACGACCGCAACAAGGTCGACGGGCTGCGCATGACGACGCAGCAGATCGACAAGGTGATCCGCGGCTATCTCGCGCAGGGGCCCGACGGGCGGCGCAACGATCCACGGATCGGCCGCGACCGCCACGCGCTCATCATGTCGGGCGCCGCGATCCTGCAGGCGCTCCTGCGGGTCTGGCCGACGGATCGTCTCTCGGTCGCGGACCGGGGCCTGCGCGAGGGGCTGCTCTATGCGCAGATGTCCGGGGACGGGGTTCTCGACGACGGACCGTTCTGAAGGCTCTTCGCGGAAGAGCCTTCCGGGAGTTTTCGACGAAAACTCCGGCAAAAGGCTTTGACGAAGGCTTTTGATCGGCGCGCGGGGGCTTTAGATCGCGGATATGGTCAAGAAACCCACCAAGGGCATCAAGTCCGGCAAGGCCTCGGGCCGCGGCTACCGCGATCTCACCGTCAAGGTGAAGACGGCGCGGGGGCGGAAGCTGTCGTCGAAGCTCTGGCTCGAACGGCAGCTCAACGACCCCTACGTCGCCCGCGCCCGTGCCGAGGGCTATCGCGGCCGCGCGGCCTTCAAGATCATGGAACTCGACGACAAATACGGCTTCCTCGTTCCGGGCGCACGGGTGGTCGACCTCGGCTGCGCGCCGGGCGGCTGGATCCAGGTCGCCGCGCCCCGGATCAACGCGCTCGGCGAGGCGGAGAAGAAGCCGCAGGGACGCATCATCGGCGTCGATCTGCAGGAGGTGGAGCCGATCGCGGGGGCGGAGATCCACGTGCTCGACTTCCTCTCCGAAGGGGCGGACGACCGCATCAAGGCGTGGCTCGACGGCGAGGCGGACGTGGTCATGTCGGACATGGCGGCCGCGTCCTCGGGCCACAAGCAGACCGATCACCTCCGGATCATCGCGCTCTGCGAGGCCGCGGCGGAGCTCGCCTTCGATGTGCTGGCCCCCGGCGGCACCTTCGTGGCGAAGGTTCTGGCGGGCGGGGCCGAGGGCACGTTGCAGAAACAGCTCAAGACACATTTCACCAAGGTCGCCAACGTGAAGCCCGGGGCCAGCCGGTCGGACAGCTCCGAGAAGTTCGTCGTCGCGCAGGGGTTCCGGGGGCGGGGTGACGACTGACGCCGGGCAGTCGTCATGGTCGGGCGTGACCCGACCATCTCCCGCCGTTCTGCTGCGCCAGGGGGCGGGATCCTCGGGGCGAGCCCGAGGATGAAGATGGCAACCGGCACTCAGGTCTCCGGATCGGCAACGTCCTTCGGGGCCTCGTTTCCCCGGATCCGCTTGTCGCGCGCCTCGTCGATGGCGAAATCGTCGGCCGCGCGGGCCGGTTTGTCGTAGCGCGTCTGGCCGCCGTCCGGCTGCCGCTTGGCCCGGCTCTCTCCGAAGGCGTTGTCCTTCGGGTCGCCGGGCGCGTGCGGCCGGTCGGGGATCGGCTGGACCGGGGCGTCGCGGTCGGAGTGGGGTGGGGTCTTCGGCATATCGGGCCTCCGGGATCTGTCGGAGGCCCAACGCCCGGGGCGCGCTCCGGGTCCGTCAGCCGGCGATCAGGATGCTCGCCCCGACCGCCAGCACGCAGGCCCAGCCCGCCGTGAAGACGAGCGGCCGCGCCGGGAAGCGCAGGGTGCCGATGATCATTCCGACCGCGTGGAGAACGCGCAGGCCGAAGAAGAGCCCCGTCGCCCAGACCGTCACCGCCGTGGAGACGCCGGCGACATGGGCGATCAGCACGAGCGCGAGCATCGGCAGGAACTGCTCCAGCAGGTTCAGATGCGCGCGGAAGGCGCGCGCGACCCACGGGCGCTGCAGGTTCGGGTCCATCGGCGTGACGAAGGGGTCGGCCCCGTCCGGCCAGGTGCCCGCCGGCGCGGTGTTCACACCCACGATGAACGGGATCCAGAGAGAGGCCGCGAGCAGCGCGGTGCAGGTCATCCACCAGAGTTCGGGGGTCATTGGCCGGCCTCCATCTGGGGCGCGGAGATGCGCGTGGGCGTCCCCGTCTCGAGCCAGGTCTTGAGCCCGGCGACGAGCCGCTCCCACCCCTCGGCATAGCCTTCGCCACCCGGCGGAATGTCATAGTGCTCGAGCGTGAGCTGGCAGGCGTTCTCCTGCGGCTCGATCGTCCAGACGAAGCGCGAAACGGGAATATCGGGGGCCCACTTCGGCGCAAACTCCGATTCGATGCGCGTCTTGGGCGTCTTCGCCGTCTCGCGGCAGATCAGCATGTCCGACCCGTCGGGCAGCTTGTAGACGAGCGCGTCGCCGTCGCGGACGGCCTCGGGGGTGAAGGGGTGATAGTTCGCGGCGGCATCCGCCTCGGTCAGCGCGTCCCAGAGCGCATCCTGGGTGCAGCGGATGTAGGTCCGCAGAACGTAGTCGGGTTTCGCAATCATCGTGGTGCCCTCCAATCGAGCCTTGAGGTCGAGGACCCCCAGGATCGCGGGGGCCATGTTGTAGGGTTCGATCCAACGCGCCAACGCTTCGGTCAGCGGCACGGCGTTCAGGTAGTGATGGGTGAAACGTCCGCGTTTCACCCGTGTCACCAGCCCGGCGTCCTCCAGCACCCTCAGGTGCTTGGCCACCCCGAACCGCGTCAGCGGCAGCATCGCCTCGAGCTCGGACAACGTCTGTCCGTCGTCCCGACGCAGGGCATCGAGAAGGTCGCGCCGATGGGGGTCGGCAAGGGCCTTGAAGACCGAATCCATGCAACTTTTATAGGTGACTCGATAGTCACCTGTCAAGACATGTGACTAGGTGGTCACGTATTGCGGGGACCCCGCGCCCGGAACCGCGTTGCATCTCCGGTCGAAGGACGATGTTCTGCCGTCCGACAGATCGAGGAGAGCCCCATGTCCACCATCGCCCGCGCCGGAAACGACCTCGCCTATCGCCACACCGCGGGGCAGGGGCCGGGGGTCGTCTTCCTCGGCGGTTTCAAGTCGGACATGGAGGGGACGAAGGCGCTCGACCTCGAGACCTGGGCGCGGGCCGAGGGGCGCAGCTTCCTCAGGCTCGATTATTCTGGCCACGGGCAATCGAGCGGTGCCTTCACCGAGGGCTGCATCGGCGACTGGTACGAGGACGCGCTTGCCGTCATCTCGGCGGTGACCGAGGGGCCGCAGGTGATCGTCGGCTCCTCGATGGGCGGCTGGATCGCGCTCCTGATCGCCCGGCACCACCCCGAGCGGGTCGCCGGCCTCGTCACCATCGCCGCCGCGCCCGATTTCACCGAAGACGGCTACTGGGCGGGCTTCTCCGAGGCGCAGCGGACGGAGGTGATGGAGGCGGGGCAGACCGCCGTGCCCTCGGACTATGGCGAACCCTACATCATCACCCGTCGCCTCATCGAGGAGGGGCGCGACCGGCTCGTCCTGCGCGATCCGCTGCCGCTGCCGTTTCCCGTGCGGATGGTGCAGGGGACCGAGGACGCGGCCGTCAGCACTGCTACCGCGCTCCGGCTTCTCAACCACGTGACCTGCGACGACATCCGCCTGACGCTGGTGCGCGGGGCGGACCACCGGTTTTCGTCGGACGACGACCTCGCGCTCATCCGCCGCAGCGTCACGGAGGTGCTGGCGCGTCTGCCGGCTTGACGCGCGGGCCCCGGCGGGCGTCACTTCGGTTGGGGAGGACGCGACATGCGACGGCTGCTCAAGGGCTTCGGTTGGCTGATCGGCGGGCTGGCGGTTCTGGCCGTCGGGCTCTGGATCTTCGGCCCATACGAAGAGGTCGACACCGGGGTCGATTTCGATGCCGCAACAGTGCCCGACGACGTGGACGGCTGGCTCGCCGACCGCGAGGGCCGGGTGCCGGACGTTTCGCCCGACCACACGAAGCGCGTCCTCTGGGCCGGTGCACCGGGCACCCGCAGCGATCTCGTCCTCGTCTATCTCCACGGCTTCTCCGCCACCCTCTGGGAGACACGGCCGCTTGCCGACCGGCTCGGGGAGGAGCTCGGGGCCAACGTCTTCTACACGCGCCTTGCCGGGCACGGGCGCGACGGGGCCGCGATGGCCGAGCCGCAGGCCGGCGACTGGGTCGAGGATCTGGCCGAGGCGATGGCCGTGGCCGAGAAGCTGGGCGACCGGGTGGTCGTCATCGGCACGTCGACGGGCGGCACGCTGGCCGCGCTTCTCGCCGCCGAGCCCGCGCTCGAGGCGCTCCGGGACGATCTTGCCGGCGTCATCTTCATCTCGCCGAACTTCCGGGTCGTGAACCCCGCGGCCCGGCTCCTCTCGATGCCGGCGGCGCGGCACTGGGCCCCGCTCGTCGCGGGCGAGACGCGGTCGTTCGAGGCGCTCAACGCGCGCCACGCCCGGCACTGGACGACCGAGTATCCGACCCGCGCGCTCCTGCCCATGCAGGCCCTCATCGACCATGCGGCGGCGCTCGACTACGCCGTGGCCGAGGTGCCCGCGCTCTTCTGGTACGCGCCCGCCGATCAGGTCGTCGACGCGGCGGCGACCCGGGCCGTCACGTCTGAATGGGGCGGGACGGCGACCACCCGGGAAATCGACGTCCATCCCGACGACGACCCCTATTCCCACGTCATCGCGGGCGACATCCTGAGCCCGGCTGGCACGCCGGGCGCGATTGCGGCCATGACCGACTGGCTGCGCGGGCTCTGAGCGTCAGGGCCAGAGCGCCCAGGCCCCCCAGAGCGCGGCGGCGAAGCCCGCCCAGGCCAGCGCCATGAGCCGCCCGTCCCGCACCGTCAGCGCCACGCCGAAAAGCGCCACGGTCGCCATCGGGATCGAGGAGGCGAAGGGCACGAGTTCGAGCCCCGGCACCGTCGCGCAGAGCCCGAGGATCGCCACTGCCGCCACGCGCGGAGCCGGCGGGTCGACGAGGAGCGGCAGATGGCGCCCGAGCCGCCGGTCGGCCCAGCGGGCGAGGGGGCGCAACCGGCCGATCGCGCGGCAGAAGGTATCCTGGTCGATGCTGCGGCGGGCGAGAACATCAGGCAGCCAGAATCGGTCGCGGCCTATGAGGATCTGCACGGCGATGAGCGCCACGATCGACGCCAGAAGGGTGGGCACGCCCGGGATGCCGCCGATCGGCGTGATTTCGAGCACCGCCGGCACCGTAAGCGACGCGCCGATGCCGCGATGGCCCAGCTCCTCGTTCACGTCACCGACGTTGACGCGATCGTCGTCGCCCACGCTGTCTTCGAGGGCCTCTACGATTTCGGTCGGTTTCGCCACGTTGCCCTCCGTCTCGGGGCTAAATGCGCGGGGGCCTCCGCCGGTTCAACGGAAAGCCCTTGATTCATGCCTCGACGAATGCTTGCATACCTATGCAAGCCGAGTCCGGAGCGCCCCATGACCCTTCCACGCACCCCGAGCTTCCGTCTCGACGGACGCCGCGCCCTCGTGCCCGGCGGATCCCGCGGGATCGGGCTCGCCTGCGCCGCCGCGCTGGCCGAGGCGGGGGCCCATGTCGTCCTCTGCGCGCGCACGGAGAGCGAGGTCGAGGCCGCCGTCGCCGCACTCCGCAACGCGGGCCACGGGGCTGATGGCGGCACGCTCGACGTCTCCGATCTCGACGCGCTCGATGCTTTCCTCGACGCGCACGGGCCCTTCGACATCCTCTGCAATTCCGCCGGCCTCGCCCGCCACGCCCCGGCGCTCGACACGACGCCCGAGGACTTCGACGCCGTCGTCGGCCTCAACCTGCGCGCGGCCTACTTCCTCGCCCAAAGGGTCGCCCGCCGGATGGAGGCGGGCGGCGTCATCCTCCAGATCTCCAGCCAGATGGGCCATGTCGGCGGCATCGACCGCGCGGTCTATGCGGCGACGAAACACGGGGTCGAGGGGATGACCAAGTCCATGGCGATCGAGTGGGGCCCGCGCAATATCCGCGTCAACACGATCTGTCCCACGTTCATACGCACCCCGCTCACCGCCGCGACCTTCGCCGACCCCGAGCGCCGCGCCTGGATCGACCGGATGATCAAGCTGCCCCGCGTCGCCGAGGTGGAGGATCTGATGGGGGCCGTTGCCTTCCTCGCCTCCGATGCCGCGGCGATGATCACTGGCACGGCGCTCCTCGTCGACGGCGGATGGACGGCGGACTGATGGCGAAGAAGGTCACCTCCCTCGACGTCGCCCGCCTCGCCGGGGTGAGCCAGTCGGCCGTCAGCCGCGTCTTCACCCAAGGGGCCTCGGTCAGCCCCGACATGTCGAAGCGCGTGCGCGCCGCTGCCGAGACGCTGGGCTACCGTCCGAATGCGCTCGCCCGCGGCCTCATCACCGGGCGCACGAAGATCATCGGGCTCGTCGTCGCCTATCTCGACAATCCGTTTTATCCCGACGCCCTCGAGAAGCTCTCGACCGCGCTGCAGGCCGAGGGCTATCACCTGCTCGTCTTCACGACCGGCAAGCACGGCGTCGATACCGACCGCGTGATCTCCGAGCTGCTCGACTATCAGGTCGACGGCATCATCACCGCCTCGATCACGCTCTCGGGCGAGCTGACGCGCCGCTGCGCCGCCGCCGGCATTCCCGTCATCCTCTTCAACCGGGGCATCCCCGGCTCGGGCCTCGCTGCCGTGACCTCCGACAACCGCGCCGGCGGGCGCAAGGCGGCGGAGTTCCTGCTGGCCGGTGGGCACGCCCGCATCGCTCACATCACGGGCTTCGCGGGGGCCTCCACAAGCCGGGATCGCCGTGCGGGCTTCGAGGCGGCGCTCGATGCGGCGGGGCAGGGGCTCCACGCGGTCGAGGACGGCCGCTACGACCGTGCCACCGCGGCCGAGGCCACGCGCCGCCTGATGGACCGGCCCGATCCGCCCGACGCGATCTTCGTGGCCAACGACCACATGGCGCTTGCCGTGATGGACGTGCTGCGCTTCGACCTCGGCCTGAAGGTGCCCGAGGACGTCAGCATCCTCGGCTACGACGACGTGCCCATGGCCGCCTGGCCCGCCTACGACCTCACCACGGTGCGCCAGCCGACGCGGCGCATGGTGCAGGCCACCGTGGAGGAGCTGATGGCCCTCCTCGAAACCCCGACCCGCACAGCCCGCAGCATCGAGATCGACGGTCCCCTCGTCGTGCGCGGGTCGGCCCGATTGCCCGAAGGACAGGACAGATGACGTTCAACAACCGCTGGTCGGACTTCCCCGACTACATCATCGGCATCACCAAGGAGATCTGGGAGGATCGCGGCATCGCGACGCTCCACGACTACTACGCCCCCGACATCGTCGTGCGCTCCCCGGCCTCGGTCGTGACCGGCAACCAGAACGTCATCGGCGCGACCATGGCGACGCTGGCCGAGTTCCCCGACCGTACCCTCCTCGGGGAGGACGTCATCTGGTCGGGCGAGAGCAGCGAGACGGGCCTTTTGTCGTCCCACCGCCTGCTGTCGACGGCCACCCACGCGGGCGACGGCGTCTATGGCCGCGCGACGGGCAAGCAGCTGACCTACCGCATCATCGCCGACTGCCACGCGACCGGCATCGCCATCGACGACGAATGGCTCATCCGTGACCAGGGCGCAATCGTCCGCCAGCTCGGCTGGACACCCGAAGACTACGCCGCCGACCTGATCGAACGCGAGGGCGGCGCGGCCAACGCGGCGAAACCGCTGACGCCCGAGACCGACCGCGCCGGCCCCTACGCGGGCCGTGGCAACGACAACGAATGGGGCGCACGCCTGGCCGAGGTCCTGACCCGGATCATGGGGGCGGACATGCGCGCCATCCCCGAGCGCTACGACCGGGCCTGTCACCTCGAACACCCCGGCGGCGTGACCGCTCACAGCCACGGGGCGGCAGATCGCTTCTGGATGCAGCTGCGCGCGGCCTTTCCGGACGCCGAGTTCAAGGTCGAGCACGTCATCGGCCGCGACGACCCGATGATGCCGCCCCGCGCCGCCGTCCGCTGGTCCCTCTGGGGCCGGCACAAGGGCTGGGGCGGTTTCGGCACGCCCTCGGGCGCGATGGTCTACATCCTCGGGATCACCCACGCCGAATTCGGCCCCTGGGGCCCCGACGGCTGGTCGATCCGCCGCGAATGGACCGTCTACGACGAAACCGCGATCTGGAAGCAGATCCACCTCGGGGCGGCCTGAACCGCCCGGCATCCCCTGGAAGGAGACCTCTCATGTCCCGCCTCGCGCCCCTCCTGCTGATCCTCGCCCCGCTTGCGGCCACGGCCGAGGGTTTCGCCCTCGATGACCTGCGCCGCCTCGACGCGGACGGGGCCCTGCTCGGCGCGGAGTGGCAGGCCGAGGCGACCGGGGCTCAGCGGCTCACCTACGCCTGCGTGGGCTGCGACCCGCTCGCCGCTGTCGACGTCGTTCTCGGGCGGCAGGACGACGGCACCGAAGATCGCGTGCGCAGCGGCGAGACCACGATGGAGAGCCTCGAGGCGCTCTGCCAGAGCCGCGATCCGTCCTGCACGCTCGAACGGGTGGACGTCGGCCCGGCCGCCGGCTGGGTCACGACCTACCGCGGCACCTTCGCCGGCAGCACGACCGTCCTGCTGCGCGACGGCGACATGCTCACCATCCGCGCCATCGCCGGTGACCCGGCGACCGCGCGCGGCTACGGCGACCGCGTGCGCGACGCGATCGCCGCCGAGATCATCGGCGACTGACGCCCAACCGGAGAAATCGAATGACCGCTCCCACCACCGTCCGCTACGGCGAACTCATCCCCTGCAAGACGGCCTTCATCGACGCCCACACGCCCGGCAGCGACCAGAAGGAGAACTTCACCATCATCGGCGGCGGCGTCTCCGAATCCGCAGATCAGCACGTCCACATCGCCACGCCCCACGGCTTCAACATCGGCGCGGCGGGGCAGCCGCCCAAGTGCCGCAACTCGCTCCATTCGCACCGCACGGCGGAGGTCTTCTTCGTCCTCTCCGGGCGCTGGCGCTTCTTCTGGGGCCGCTGGGGCACGGCGGGCGAAGTCGTGCTGGAGGAAGGGGACATCATCAACATCCCCACCGGCATCTTCCGCGGCTTCGAGAACATCGGCACGGACTACGGGATGATCATGGCGATCCTCGGTGGCGACGACGCCGGCGGTGGCGTCATCTGGGCCCCGCAGGTGATCGAGGATGCCGCCGATCACGGGCTCGTCCTGGCCGAGACGGGCAAGCTCTACGACACCAAAACGGGGCAGTCGCTACCGGAGGGCGTCGCGCCCATGGCCACGCTCACGGACGACGCGCTGAAGGACTACCCCGAGATGACGCCGATGCAGGTCGTCGGCTGGGGCGTGCGCCGCTACTGGGACATGGTCGCGCTGGCCTCCTCCGGGACGCCCTGCAAGGTGATCGGGGAGACCGGGATCATCCGCGACAAGCCCGGCTTCGAGGTCGACCTCGTTACCCGCGCCTCCGCCAGCGACGCGGCCCACAGCCACGACAAGCCCTCGGTCCTGATGCCGATGCGCGGGCACTGGCGGGTCGAGTGGGACGGCGGCAGCGATGTCCTCGCCCCGGGCGACACGATGTCGGTGCCCGCCGGACTTGCCCACAGCGCCGTGCCCTCGATGACCGGCGAGGCAAGCCTCTACCACATCGTCGGCACCGACGACGCCCCGGGGGCCAGCTGGCTCGGGTAACGGGAATGTCCTGGCAGGGCAAAAAATGAACGGAGTTTAAATTTTCTCTTGAGCGATCCGATTTGATCGGTCATGAATTGAACATCGTTCAATTCGGAGGCTGACATGTACTACGTCGCTGATACCACGCGCCTCGCGGCCGAAGGCGTCCTGACCGAACCGCAGATCGCCGTCCTCCGCGCGCAGGCGCGGGAGACCATGATGAAGCTCGCCGTCCACACGCTGCTGATCGGCGGGATCATCGCCACCACCTGCGGATTGATCCTCTGGCTCGCCGCACCGCTGCCCATCGCGTTCTGCGGCGGGCTGGCGCTTCTCGCCGGCTTCGCCGCGCTTGCCCGGGGCGGGGAGGCGTTGCGCTTCTTCGGCAATGCGGCGGCTCTCGTGGGCGCGGGGCTTCTGCTGGGCGGGGCCGGGGTCGAACTGATGGACAGATACGAGCACTTCGCCGGCCCGGCCATGCTCGGCATCGGAGGCGTCGTGGCCGTCGTCTTCGGCCGGGCGCTGCGCCGCCCGCATCTGACAGCGCGCTTCGTCTGCGGGGCAATCGCGCTGATGGGGGTTGCCCTGCACCTCACCGGCCTGGCCTTTCTCGCCGATTTCGCGGGGTGGACGGGCTGGCCCCTCGCGCTCTGGTCGCTCTATGCCGCCGGGCTCGTCGCCGCCGCCGGCATCGTCACGGACGTCCGTTTCGTCACCGCCCTCGCCATCGTGCCCTTTGCGCAGGCCCTCTCGACGGGCACGAGCTACTGGCACGCCGTCTACGTGTTCTACTCGCCCGAACCGACGCTCTCGATTTTGCAGATGTCGCTGCTCTGTCTGGCGGGTCTCTGGGCCGCGAAGCGGCTGGCCCCGCGGTGGGGCCGCCACGGCGGTATCCTCGCGATCATGGCGGCCATCGTCGCCAATCTCTGCGCGCTCGTCGGCTCTCTCTGGGGAGACGTCGTCGGGCAGACGGTCTGGGGTCCGGGCTGGTCCTACTGGTCGGCGCACGAGGCCTGGACCGACCGGGAGGCCTACGCGGCCGCGCTCGACGCCTTCCGCGAGACGGCGATCCATATTCCCGCGGGACTCTTTTCCATCCTCTGGGCGGTCGCGCTCGCCGCCGTGATCCTCTGGTCCGCCCATCGCGCCCGCCGCGGGCTCTTCAACACCGGTGTCGTCTTCGCGGGCCTGCACGCCTACACCCAGTTGTTCGAGAGCTTCGCGGACACGCCGCTGGCCTACGTGATCGGCGGGCTGACGGCGATCCCCGCGGCTTGGGCGCTTTGGCAGATCGACCGGCGCTGGATGGCCCCGCGCGCGGCATGAGCCGTGGCCGCACCATTGCGCAACCGCGATCAAGCGCCGGTCGCCCGCCACGGCGCAGAGTGCTAGCGTGAACCGACGGAGACCGGCATGGCCCTGATTGACCGCATCCTCTGGCAGATCGAGGTCCATCTCGACCGCGATCTCGACCTTGCCGAATTGTCGGACCGCTGCGCGGTCAGCCCCTATCACATGAGCCGGGCCTTCCGGCAGTCGACGGGGCTCTCGATCATGGCCTATGTCCGCGCCCGCCGCCTGTCGGTGGCCGCCCGGACGCTGGCCGGGGGCGCGGAGGGTGTGATCGGGGTGGCGCTCGACGCGGGCTATGCCTCGCACGAGGCCTTCACCCGTGCCTTCGCCGCCCGGTTCGGCGTCCTGCCGAGCACCGTGCGCTCCGCCGGTTCCATCACCGACCTCAACCTGATGGAGCCCCTGAAAATGGACAAGAAACTGATCGTCGACGTCGCCCCGCCCGAGATCCGCACACGCCCCGCGTTCCGTGTGGTCGGCCCGAGCCTGCGCTGCACCTTCGAGGACAACGCCGGCATCCTAGGCCTCTGGCAATCCTTCGAGACGACGACCGCCAACGTCGAGAGCTCCGCGCCTGACGTCGCCTATGGCGTCTGCGCCGATGCCGACGGGGCCGGGTCGTTCCGCTATCTCGCGGGGCTGGCGGCGGAGGCGCGCGTCGACGGCCTCGACGCGGTCGACCTGCCGGCCGCCCGTTACGCCGTCTTTACCCACGACGGGCATATCTCCGACCTCCCGAGGACCGTCTACACGATCTGGAACCGCAGCCTGCCCGATCATGGCCTCGACCCCGCTGGCACCCCCGACTTCGAGGTCTACGACCGGCGCTTCGATCCGCGCACGGGCCGCGGCCCGGTCGAGATCTGGATCCCCGTGATGGCCGACGCCGCCTGAGATCCGGCGGGCGGCGGCCCGGCCCGGTTGCCCTCCGCCGCCCGCCGTGGCACCTCCTCACGAAATCGAGAGGATAGCCCATGACCATCCGCGTCACCCATGTCGGAAGCCTGCCGCGCACGCAGGAAACCGTCGATTTCATCTTCGCCCGCGAGCGCGAGGAGCCCTACGACGCCGATGCCTTCGCCGCCCAGATGACGGCGGCGGTGGACGAGGTCGTGCGCCGGCAGGTGGCGGCGGGGGTGGAGGTCGTCTCCGACGGCGAGACCTCCAAGATCAGCTACGCCACCTACGTCAAGGACCGCTACACCGGCTTCTCGGGCGACAGCCCCCGCAACGCGCCCGCCGACCTGAAGCGGTTCCCCAGCTTCCTCAAGCGCCTGGCCGAGGCGGGCGGCACGCCGCAATACGCGCGGCCCATGTGCACAGGGCCGGTCAAGTCCAAGGGACAGGGCGAGCTTCAGACCGACATCGCCAACCTCAAGGCGGCAATGGAGACGCACGGGGCGAAAGAGGGCTTCATGAACGCGGCCAGCCCCGGCGTCATCAGCCTCTTCCTCCAGAACCAGCACTACGCAACCCGCGAGGAATACCTCGCCGCCCTCTCGGACGCGATGGCGGAGGAATATCGCACCATCATAGACGCGGGTCTCTACCTGCAACTCGACTGCCCCGACCTCGCGCTCTCGCGGCATATGCTCTTCGCCGACCTGAGCGACGCGGAGTTCCTCAGGATCGCGCAAACCCACGTCGAGGCTCTGAACAACGCCCTGCAAGGCATTGATCCGTCACGAGTCCGCGTCCACATCTGCTGGGGCAACTACGAGGGGCCGCATGTCTGCGACATCCCGATGGATACGGTCTTCTCGACCTTCCTCGGCGTGAACGCCGACCAGCTTCTCTTTGAGACGTCGAACCCCCGGCATGCCCACGAGTGGCAGGTCTTCCGCGACCGCAAGGGCGAGATCCCCGACAGCAAGATCCTCGTTCCGGGCGTCGTCGACACCACGTCGAATTTCGTCGAACACCCCGAGGTCGTGGCCGAGCGGCTGGCGCGGTTCGCGGGTATCGTCGGCCCGGACCGCGTCATCGCGTCGAGCGACTGCGGCTTCGGCACCTTCGCGGGCTTCGGCGCGGTCGATCCCGAGATCGCCTACGCCAAGCTCGGCGCGCTCGCAGAGGGCGCGGCGCTCGCGAACGCGCGGGGGTAGGGCAGCGGCGCGCCCCTACTGCCGGCTGACGGAGCGGCGGTTCGTCTGACCCTGCACGGCGATCGTGCGCACGCCGGCCAGCTCCTGCGTGGTGAAGAACGCCCCGGCCAGCACCTCGCGCGAGGGCTGCGTGCCTACGGGTTCCGGCGTCAGCGGCGGCGAGATGTTGAACTGCAGGAGCATCACGCCCGCGTCCTCGGTCGGGATGCGCGCAAGCTCCGCCTCCCAGAACCCCTGCGTCGGCGGCAGGCCCACGGCCGAGACGATCACGCCGCCGGGCGTCGGCTCCGCCTTGAGAGAGACGACCTGCTGCACGACGGGGCGGCCGGGGTCGGTACGCGCGGCCTCGATGCGCTCCTCGCGGTCGGAGCCGAACCAGTTGAGCGGGTTGACCCGCGACTCGCCCAGGCCGCATCCGGCGAGTGCCGTGAGCGCCATAACCGCGGTGATCCGTGCGAACATTCCGTCGTGTCCCCTGAAGTCCATTGCCACGGGGCTAGCCCATCGGCGCGGCTTTGGGAAGCGGGCTGGACCTTCGGGGGCCCAGAGCCTAGCTCTGGCGCGACAGGAGAGGTGCAGATGGCACAGAAGAGCTTCGAGGATCTGGTCGAGACGTTCGAGTTCCTCGACGACTGGGAAGACCGCTACCGCCACGTGATCGAGCTGGGCAAGGCGTTCCCGCCGCTCGACGACGCGCTCAAGGTGCCCGCGACCAAGGTCGACGGCTGCGCGAGCCAGGTCTGGCTCCACCCCCGGATCGACGGGCAGGGGCCGGAGGCGACCTTCGACTTCGCCGGTGAATCCGACGCGATGATCGTGCGCGGCCTGATCGCCATCCTGCACGAGCTCTATGCCGGGCTGAGCGTGTCGGAGGTCGGCCGCGTGGACGCCGCGGCGGAACTCGGCCGCCTCGGCCTCGACGACCACCTCTCCTCCCAACGCTCCAACGGCCTGCGCGCCATGGTCGCGCGCATCCGGGCGACGGCGGCGGAGGCGGCGGGGTGATCGGAGGCGTGAGGTCGGCTATCCGGACAAACCTGCCGTTCACCAGCAAATGGCGAACGGCAGGTTCGGCTAAAGTCCCAGTTTCTCCGAGATGGCATCGATGATCGCCGAATGCACAACCGCACGATCCGTGCCGGGCGGATCAGTGCAGACCGGGTCGTCTTCCTCTGCCTCCAGTATGGCCGGTGCGTCCGGCTTGCAGAGCGGCATGGCAGTGAAATGGAAGGCCGGGGAAAGCTGCACGATACGCGCGTCGGGCAGAAGGGCGTCAAGCCCGCTGTCGTCGAAATTCGTCGCGGACAGGCGCGTCTGGTTATCGCCGAGGCCGATCAGGAGGGCACCGGGCACAAGCGCCGCCGTGTCCGAGCCGTCGAGCCCCCAGACGAAACCGGGATCAATGGCCGCCACCTGCGTGACGCGGGAGTCGGCGTAGCTCGCGTTCCAGGTCGGCGGGTCTTGCGTCTGCATGCTGACGGCGTCGGACAGCAGCATGTCGCAGGCCTCCATCGTCTCGATCTGGGCGGTGCAGACCCCGACGATCCCCTCAAGGTTGCCGGTCACACCCCCCAACGACAGTGCCGTCCAGCCGCCGTAGGAAAACCCGGCCGCCATGATGCGCGAGGCATCTATATGGCCCCCCAGCGCCGGGTCATCGGTCAGCATGTCCAGCGCGGTCGACAGGTCTTGCGCGCGGGTCCAGTGCCGAACGCCTTTGGACATGTCGAAGTCGCCCCAGGTCGAGTTCGGATGGTTCACCATCACGACGATGGCGCCCCGGTTCGCCAGTTCCGAGGCCAGCCAGGCCTGAGCCCGGTCGGTGCCTCCCATGCCGTGACTGAACAGAACGACGGGGAAGTCGCCGGGCGCGACATCCGCATCCAGCGTGGCGTCGACACCCAGGAAGACGGGATTGTCCGCATAGAGCGTCGGTGTGCCGCCTGCACCGCGGGGATACCAGATCGCCGCGCGCGCCTTCGCATCATGATAAGGCATGTAGATGTCGGTCAGCCTGAGGCCGGCGCCGTCGGCTGCCGCGCCGGAAGCCATGGACGTGAGGACAAGGGCGATTGCTGTGGTCTTCATAATTGGTCTCCAACAAGAGGTGTGATGACCAAAGGATTGCCCGCCACTTAGGGAGGCCGCGTCCTGTTTCCGGATTCAGGTCGCCTTGGATCGCGTTTTCGGTCTAGCAGGAAGTCGGCCCTGACCGAAAAGACGCACCCATGCCTACACTTCCCATCCCGGTTTTCGTGGCCCTTGTTCTCGGCTTCGCCTGTCTGCGCCTGTGGATGGAGCAACGACGGCTCGGCGCACTCGGGCTGCTTCTGGGGATCTGCGCGGTGCAGTCTCTCATCATCGCAATGGCTCAGCATTACATGGTTCCGGGGATGCGCTGGATGCAGCCGATCGGCGCCTCTCTCATCCCGCCGGCGGCGTGGTTCGCTTACACCGTCACGGCGGTCCGGCCCGCCGGCAGGGTCGATGTGCTTCACGGGCTCGTCCCTCTCGCGGCGGTCGCAGCGATCCTGGTGGCGCCTAGGTTTCTCGATGTTCTGCTGCCCGGGGCTTTCGTCGGCTACGGCATCGCCATCCTGGTGCAAGCGCTTCGCGGGGCCGATGCGCAGCCTCGCGCGCTTCTGGCATATGGCAACATCCCGGCGCGGATTTGGCTGATCATCGGCGCGGCGCTTATCGCATCGGCGTTGAGCGATGTCCTGATCGTGCTCGCGCAGATAGCCGGCCGAGGAGAGTTGCGGGTCTGGTTCATCACCGTGTTTTCCGTCGGCAATCTGCTGCTGATAGGGCTGTTCAGTCTTTCGCCCTATCTCAGGAACGACGAGACGGAGAAACCCGAGCCTGTAGGAGAGAGGCCTGAACCGGATGCCGAACTCTGGGAGCGCGTGACGGCCTACATGGCGCGGGAGAAGCCCTACCTCGATCCCAACCTGACACTCTCGCGGCTTGCACGGAAACTGCGTGTACCGGCCAAGACACTGTCAGTGACGATCAACCGCGCGACCGGCGAAAACGTGTCGCGTTTCGTAAACGAGGCGCGTATCGGGAACGCGAAAGCTACGCTCATGCGCGGAGAAACCGTCACTGAAGCGATGCTGTCATCGGGGTTCAATACGAAGTCGAACTTCAATCGCGAATTCCTACGCGTGGCCGGATCCAGTCCGAGCGACTGGCTTCAGGCTGAGGGCAGGGCAATATGCAAAAGCACGTAGCGAGACGATTTGCCAGTTACCTAGCCGACATTCGGTTAACTTGCAGCAACAGTCCACTTGGGCTCCAAGCCGACATTCCCGACCGTCAGCGACACCACAGCACCCACTCGCCCTCGCTGCCGCCACCCCGACCGTACAAAAAAAGGCCGAGCTCAAGGCTCGGCCGAAGTCCAACAGGGAGGTGAAGGGACATGAAACTGTCATCCTTCAAGAGCCTAGATATTGCGCAGACCGCCTTCCGACAAGGCGGGAACTGAACCGGTCGGTGCAATCCCGCTATGCGTCGGGCGCATAGCTGAAGGCGCAACCCATTGCCGTGTCACGTTTTCTCCCGCTGCGCCTTCCGGTAGGCGACGACCTCGTCCACCACGAAGTCGCGGAAGGCCTCGATCCGCTTCGACCCGCGCAACTCCTCGGGGAAGGCGAGGAAGACCGGAACCTCGTTCGATTCCACCGTCGGCAGCACCCGCACCAACTGCGGAAAGTCCTGCACGAGGTAGTCGGGCAGCACGCCGATGCCAAGGTCGCTCAGCACGCCCTGCAAGACGCCGAAGTAGTTGTTGACCTTGAGCGTCCGCCCCACGTCGTAGGTCATCAGTTCGCGCACGAGCGTCGCCCCCGCGCTCACCTGCGTCACGTCGAGCGACTGGCAGAGCAGGCGGTGGTCCGACAGGTCGTGGAGCGAGCCGGGCGTGCCGTTCTCCTCGAGGTAGGCGGGCGAGGCGAAGAGCTGCATCCGGATGTCCATCAGGCGCTTGCGCACGAGATCGGCCTGGCTCGGCTCCTTCATGCGGATGGCGACATCCGCCTCGCGCATGGGCAGGTCCAGGACCCGCTCCTCCAGCATCAGGTCGAGGCTCAGGTCGGGGTACTTGTCGTAGAGTTTCGACAGGCGCGGGGCGAGCCAGATCGAGCCGAAGCCGATCGTCGTCGTCACCCGCAGGTTGCCGAACACCTCCTCCTCCGAGTCGCGGATCCGCGCGCTCGCCGTGTCGAGGCGCTTGGTCATCGCTTGTGTCGCGTCGAAGAGAAGCTCGCCCTGCTCGGTCAGGATCAGGCCGCGCGCGTGGCGGTGGAACAGCGTCGTGCCGAGCGCGTCTTCCAGCGCGCGCACCTGACGGCTCACCGCCGACTGCGAAAGATGGAGCACGTCGCCCGCGTGGGTCAGCGACCCCGCATCGGCAACGGCGTGAAAAATCCGTAGCTTATCCCAATCCACGACTCACCCGCGTCAAAAAATCCATCCGCCCCGGAGCCGTCTATACGGTAGGGTGGAGAGGAAGTGTGAAGAAGATTCCCCTTTATAGGTCACAAAAGCTGACCTATATATGTGGCAGGAGGAGACATTCATGCGCCATGACGTATCCCTGACCGACCGCTACGACCTGGAAAAGGACGAGGTGCTGCTGAACGGCACGCAGGCGCTCGTCCGCCTGATGCTGATGCAGAAGGAGCGCGACCGCCGCGCGGGCCTCGACACCGCCGGCTACTGCACGGGCTACCGCGGCTCGCCCCTTGGCGGCGTCGACCTCAACATGGCCAAGGCGTCGAAGGTACTGAAGGCCAACGACATCACCTTCCAGCCGGGCCTGAACGAGGATCTGGCCGTCACCGCGCTCTGGGGCGCGCAGCAGGCGGAACTGAGGGGCGAGGGTACGCATGACGGCGTCTTCGGGCTCTGGTACGGCAAGGGGCCGGGAGTCGACCGCTCGGGCGACGCGATGCGCCACGTCAACATGGCCGGCACCTCGCGCCACGGCGGCGTCCTCATGGCCATGGGCGACGACCACACCGGCGAATCCTCCACCACCTGCCATCAGTCCGACTGGGCGCTCATCGACGTGCACATGCCCGTCCTGTCTCCCGCGGGCGTGCAGGAGATCCTGGACTACGGCCTCTACGGCTGGGCGCTCAGCCGCTACGCGGGCGTCTGGGTCGGCATCAAGACGATGAAGGACACGGTTGAGGTCACCTCCGTCGTCGACGGCCGCCCCGACCGGCTCTCCTTCGTGACGCCCGACTACCCGATCCCCGAGGACGGGCTGAACATCCGCCTCAACGACCACTGGATCCCGCAGGAGGAGCGGCTTCTGGGTCACAAGCGATGGGCCGCCGAGGCCTTCAGCCACGCCAACCGCATCGACAAGCGCGTCCATGGGCGGCCCGGGGCCAAGATCGGCTTCGTCAGCCACGGCAAGAACTGGCTCGATCTCGTCCACGCGATGAACCTGCTCGGCCTCGACGACGCCGAATGCGCGCGGCTCGGCATCACCACCTACAAGGTCGGCCAGACCTGGCCCATGGACATGAAGGGCCTGCACGACTGGGCCGAGGGGCTCGACCTGATCGTCTGCGTCGAGGAGAAGCGCAAGCTGCTCGAAGTGCAGGTGAAGGAGGCCATCTTCGACGACCGGCAGGGCCGGCGCGTCTACGGCTACACCGACGGCGAGGGCAAACGGCTCTTCAAGCAGGCCTTCGCCCTCGACCCGACCGACATTGCCGAGAAGCTGGGCCGCGTGCTGACCGAGGAGGGGCGCTGCACCGACCGGATGCAGTCCGGGCTCGACCGCATCGCCGAGGCCAAGCGCGACGACAACGCCCCCGACATCGCCAAGCGCACGCCCTGGTTCTGCTCGGGCTGCCCGCACAACACCTCGACCAAGGTGCCCGAGGGCTCCCGCGCGGGGGCGGGCATCGGCTGCCACGTCATGGCGCTCTGGATGGACCGCTCGACCGAGGGCTACACCCACATGGGGGCCGAGGGCGTCAACTGGGTGGGCGAGAGCCAGTTCTCGAAGCGCAAGCACGTGTTCCAGAACCTGGGCGAGGGCACCTACAACCACTCGGGCATCCTGGCGATCCGCGCCGCGCTCGCCGCCAAGACGAACATCACCTACAAGATCCTCTACAACGACGCGGTCGCCATGACCGGCGGGCAGCACAACGAGGGCGACCTCGCCCCCGAGCAGATCGCCCGCGAGCTGCAGGCGATGGGCGTCAAGGAGATCGCCGTCGTCTACGACGAGAAGGAGGACGTGCAGAAGTCGCGCTTCCCCGCGGGCCTCAGCTGGCACGAGCGCGACGAGATGATGAACGTCCAGACCCGCATGAAGGAGGTCGAGGGCGTCAGCGCGATCCTCTACATCCAGACCTGCGCCGCCGAGAAGCGCCGCCGCCGCAAGCGCGGTCTCTTCCCCGACCCGGACCGCCGCATCTTCATCAACACCGACGTCTGCGAGGGCTGCGGCGATTGCGGGGTGCAGTCGAACTGCGTCTCGCTCGTGCCCGTGGAGACGGAATTCGGCACCAAACGCGCCATCGACCAATCGTCCTGCAACAAGGATTTCAGCTGCGTCAAAGGCTTCTGCCCCAGCTTCGTCTCCGTCGAGGGGGCCGAGCTGAAGAAGAAGGCGACCCGCGATGTCGACATCGGCACGTTGCCCGCGCCGGAGGTTCCCGCGATCGAGGGCACCTGGAACGGCGTCATCACCGGCGTCGGCGGCACCGGGGTCGTCACCATCGGGGCCGTCCTCGCCATGGCGGCCCATCTCGACGGCAAGGGCGCGGGCCTGATGGAGATGGCCGGCCTCGCGCAGAAGGGCGGGGCCGTCGCGCTCCATTGCCGGCTGGCGAACACGCCAGGCGAGATCAGCGCGATCCGCGTGGCCCTGGGCGAGGCCGACGCGCTCATCGGCGGCGACCTCGTCGTCTCGGCCGATACGAAGACGCTCTCGCTCACCTCGACGGGCCGCACCGGCGCCGTCGTCAACAGCCACGAGATCGTCACCGGCGATTTCACCCGCGACGCCGATTTCAAGCTGCCCGCCGACCGGCTCGCACTCTCGCTCGAGGCCCGTCTGCGCGACGGGCTGATGCTCTTCGACGCCTCGAAACTGGCCGAGACTCTGCTGGGCGACACGATCTTCTCGAACATGATGATCCTCGGGGCCGCCTGGCAGCGGGGTCTCGTGCCGCTCAGCCACGAGGCCATCGTCAAGGCGGTGGAGCTGAACGGGGCCGCGGTCGAGAATAACCAGCGCGCCTTCGAACTCGGCCGCTGGGCCGTGGTTGAGCCCGAGGCCGCCGCCGCCATGACCGAGGAGAAGGTCACGTCCCTGCCCAAGTCGCCCGAGCAGCGCATCGCCGCCCGGGTGGAGCATCTGACGGCCTATCAATCCGCCCGCTACGCCAAGCGCTACACCCGCCGCCTCGACGCGATCGAGGATGCGGCGGTGCGCGAGGCGGTCGCCAGGGGCTATCACAAGTTGCTGGCCTACAAGGACGAATACGAGGTCGCGCGCCTGTTGCAATCGACGCGGGAGAAGGCCCGCGCCGCCTTCGATGGGGACCTGAAGCTGACCTATCACCTCGCGCCGCCGATGCTCTCGAAGCAGGGGCCGGACGGCCGCCCCGCCAAGCGCGCCTTCGGGGAGTGGATCGAGCGCGCCTACCCGATGCTCGCCCGCTTCAAGCGCCTGCGCGGCACGCCCTTCGACCCCTTCGGCTACACCGCCGAGCGCCGGATGGAGCGGGCCCTCATCAAGCAGTACGAGGCCGACCTCGACGCCGTGCTCCCCAAGCTCGACGCGCGGACCCGGGAGGCCATCGTGGCCCTCGCCGAACTGCCGCTGACGATCCGGGGTTTCGGTCCGGTCAAGGCCAAGAACGAACAGGCGGCGGCCAAGCGGCGGGAGGAGCTTCTGGCGGTGATCCGCGCGGGCGGCCCCGACCTCGCGCAGGCCGCCGAGTAACGCTCAGCCCTTGCGCAGGGTGAACGCCGTGCCGTCGACGCCGAGGAACGCGTGCCCCGCTTCCGCGCAGAAGTGGGGCACGTCCACATGCGCCGCAGGGTCGTCGGCCAGAAGGCGCACGACGGCCCCCGAGGGCAGCGGCTGCATCCGCTTCTTCACCCGCAGGACGGGCAGGGGGCAGAGAAGCCCCAGTGCATCCACTTCCAGGTCGATCTTCATCGGCTCCCCCATCCTCGCCCTTTCCTTAATCTTGCCCAAGGGTCCTGTCATCCTCGCGCCACCCGTCCGAGAGCCACGAGCGACCAGATGACACAGGAAGTCCACCGCCGGCGCGTGCTCTACATCCCCGGCTACGATCCGTTCCACCCCCGCCGCTACCGCGAACTCTACCGCAAGGAGGGCGCGGCGCAGGCGGCGCTCTCGGGCTATTCCATCGCGCAGGAGAAGGGCGACGGCCCCTATTCCTGGCGCGTGACCGCCGAGATCGAGGGCGCACGTGTCGAGAGCGAGGTCGAGGTGCTCGTCTGGTCCGACATCGTCTCGGGCTCGATGGAGGCGTCGATCCCCGCGACCTACGCCCAGCTCGCCCGCACCGCCTGGACGTATATCGGCTCGGGCGCGCTCTTCCGCCTCATGCGCCTGCGGCAGGGCCCGGTGATCGCCGCGCTCTACCCCATCGTCTTTCTCCTCCTCCAGCTCCTTGCGGCGCTCCTCCTCGGCTGGGCGGCCTATGCGCTCACCGGCTGGGCCGTCTCGGCGCTCTGGCCGCAGGGGCAGGTGACCGGCGCGATCCTCGGGCTTCTCGCCGGCGCGGGCGTCGCCTGGGCCGTCTTGCGGTGGTTCAAGGCGAAGGACGCCAAGGTCTTCGCCCACTACCTGATGCACGACTACGCCTTCTCCGCACGCTGGAAGGGCGCGAACCCGCCCGAGCTGGAGGCCCGCATGGCCGCCTTCGGTGACCGCATCGCCGAGGCGCTCGCCTCCGAGGCCGAAGAAGTCCTGATCGTCGGCCATTCCTCCGGCGCGCATCTCGCCGTCTCCGTCCTGGCCGACATGCTCCGCGCCGGGCGCATCCCCGCGGGGCGCTGCAGTTTCCTGAGCCTCGGCCATGTCGTCCCGATGGTGAGTTTTCTACCGCATGCCAGTCGGTTGCGGGGTGATCTTCATCTGATGGGCGGGCAGGGGACCATCCCCTGGGTCGACGTCACCGCCCCCGGCGACGGCTGTGCCTTCGCCCTCTGCGATCCCGTCGCGGTGACCGGCGTCGCGCCCGAACCGCAGACCGGGCCGCTCGTCCTCTCCGCCGCCTTCACCAAGACGCTGCGCGCTGAGACCTGGGCCGCGCTCAAGCGCCGCTACTTCCGCCTGCATTTTCAGTACCTTTGCGCCTTCGACGACCTGCCCGGGCAGCCGGGCGACTACGACTACTTCCGCGTCACCGCCGGGCCGCTGCGCCTCGCCACGCGCTTCGCGGGCCGCAGGCCCAGCCCCTCCACCAAGCGCGCGCCCGTCAACCGCTTCACGGACAGGACGCCGTGATCCCGCCCAAGCCCCCGTCGCGGCCCGATCACGTGGGCCTCCTCGGCTACGCCCGCCGGTTTCGCGCCGACATCCTGAGCGCGCAGCCCGCGCGGCTCTACCGCGCCTGGATGGCCGAGTTCCGCACGCCCTTCTTCCGCAGCTACATGATGAACGACCCGGAGCTGCTCGACCTCGTGCTCAAGACCCGTCCCGACGACTTCCCCAAGTCCGACCGAGTGCGCGAGGGGCTGGCCCCGCTCCTCGGGCGCTCGGTCTTCGTCACGAACGGCGACGAGTGGAAGCGCCAACGCCGCATCATCGACCCGGCCTTCGCCGGCGGGCGCCTGCGCGACGCCTTCCCGGGGATGCGCGACGCGGCCGAGGCGATGGTCGCGCGGCTCGATCCGGGCGAGCACGAGATCGAGGAGGTGGCGAGCTACGCCGCCGCCGACGTCATCTTCCGCACGCTCTTCTCGGTGCCGATCACCGATGCGCTGGCGAGCCAGGTCTTCCGCGAGTTCCGCGCCTACCAGCGCACGCAGCCGCTCCTGAACCTCGCCGCCCTGATCCCGCTGCCCCGCTGGATCCCGCGTCCCCACCGGCGCGCGACGCGGCAGGCCGCCCGGTCCATCCGCGACGCCCTCTCCGCCCTCGTCGACCGGCGCGCGGAGGAGATCGCGGCGGGCACCGCGCCCGACGACCTCGCTACCAAGATCATGACCTATCCCGACCCCGAGACGGGCCACCGCTTCTCGCCCGCGGAAATGGTCGATCAGGTCGCCATCTTCTTCCTCGCGGGCCACGAGACCAGCGCCTCGGCGCTCGCCTGGGGGCTCTACCTGCTGGCCACGCACCCGGGTGCACAGGCCCGCGTCGCCGCCGAGGCGCCGGCGGACTGGCCGGGCCTCGCCTTCTCCGACCTGTCGAAACTGCCCTTCACCCGCGACGTCTTCCGCGAGACGCTGCGCCTCTATCCCCCCGTCCCGATGATGGTGCGCGAGACGACCGGCCCAGAGACGTTCCGCGGCCGCGCCGCGCCCCTCGGGGCGCAGCTCGTCCTCAGCCCCTGGCACCTGCACCGGCACGAACGCCTCTGGGA
Organism: Jannaschia marina; assembly: GCF_013404595.1. Taxonomy (GTDB): domain Bacteria; phylum Pseudomonadota; class Alphaproteobacteria; order Rhodobacterales; family Rhodobacteraceae; genus Jannaschia; species Jannaschia marina. The sequence goes on from NZ_JABVAX010000004.1 coordinate 205,211, forward strand.
GCGGCCCGATCACTTCGACCCCGACCGCTGGCAAGGGGAGGCCGCGAAGGAAAGCGCGCGCCGGGCCTACATGCCCTTCAGCGCCGGCCCCCGCGTCTGTACCGGCGCGGGCTTCGCCATGGCCGAGGGCGTGCTGCTGCTCGCGCGCCTGATCGCCGCCTTCGAGGTCGCGCCCGTCGGCCCGCCGCCGGTGCCCGTCGCCCACCTCACCGTGCGCGCGAAAGACGGCATCCGCCTGCGCCTCACACGCCGCTGAGGCCCGTGCCCCTGACCCGAAATACGCAGGCCAGACGCTTCAATCCTTGCCGCGGTAGGGCTCCACGTACTGCAGCGCCATGTCCCAGGGGAAGAAGATCCAGGTGTCCTGGCTCACCCCGGTGATGAAGGTGTCGACCATCGGCTCGCCCTTGGGCTTGGCGTAGACCGTCGCGAAATGCGCCTTCGGATAGAGCGCGCGCACGACCTCCAGCGTCTTGCCCGAGTCGACCAGATCGTCGAGCACGAGGATGCCGGTTCCATCGCCCACCATCTCCGGGTCGGGCTTCGAGAGCACCTGTGCGTCCCCCTGGGTCTGGTGGTCGTAGGACTTGATCGAGATCGTGTCGACGAGGCGCACGCCCAGCTCCCGCGCCACGATCATCGCCGGGGCCATGCCGCCCCGCGTGATCGCCACGATGGCCTTCCACGCGCCGCCCTCGCCGGGGCCGCGTCCGTCGAGCCGCCAGGCCAGCGCGCGGCTGTCGCGGTGGATCTGGTCCCAGCTGATGTGGAAGCCTTTTTCGTGGGGCAGTTGGGTCGACATGGGGGCGGTCTCCGGCGCTGTTTGGCGCAGGCTAGACCATGGCCCGCGCCCCCGGGTCAAGGAGCCTCACCCCCAGATCAGAAGGCGCAGCCCGAGGATCGCCAGCACGACGGCCATGGCTCGCATGATCCGCGGCTTCATCGCCAGATAGCGCGCCCGCACCGACGGCCGGTTCAGCAGGACCGCGAGCGTGCCGTAGACCAGCACCTCCAGCAGGATGTGGTTCACCGTGATTACGGCCATCGCGGCCGCCGACAGCCCCGGCGGAAAGATCACGAGGAGGACGCCCGCGGCGAAGAGGATGCTCTTCGGGTTGGCGAGGTTCAGTGCCGCGCCCTGCAGGAAGGCGCGACGCCCCGAGGGCAGGGGCACCTCGGTCACCGGCGTCTCCGCGTCTCGCCAGGTCAGCACCGCGAAGAGGAGGACGAGCGCCGCGCCCCCGAGCCGCATCGCCGTGTAGGCCCCGGGCACCGCGGCAAAGAGCGCGTCGAGCCCCAGAAGCGCCGCCAGCGTCCAGAGCCCCGCCACCACGGCGAGCCCCGCCCCCGTCAGCACGCCCGCGCGCACGCCGCCCTGCAGGCTCGCGCGGGTGCAGATCAGGAAGGCGGGGCCGGGGGCCGCGACGGCGAAGAAGAGGGCGAGGTTGAAGGCGAGCAGGTGGCCGGGCTCAAGCACGCTCACCGCGTCAGGTCGAAGCGCGAGACGAGCCGCGCTGCTCCGCGCTCCGGGTCGTAGAGCGTGATGACCTGCAGGGCGGTCGCCGATCCCGGCCCCGTCAGCAGGAGACGCCCGTCGATCGTCCCGCTGCGCCCGTCGGGGAAGTCGCGCGTGAAGTCGAGGTCGAAGGCCGGCACGTCCGCCGCGGCGCAGCCGGAGATGTCGGCGATCCGCGTGTCTGCCAGCGTGTCGGTCAGGACCGGGGGCAGGGGGCCGAGCATGGCCGTGCCGGTTGCCGGCGTGAGCCGGACTTCCGCCGTTCCGCCGGGAAACGGGATGCGCAGGGCCGCGCCCCGCTCGCCGTCCCGCGCGATGGTCGCCAGCGCCGTGCCGCCGTCCCCGAGCTCTTCCACGACCGCGCCGTCGCGCATCGCGAACTCCGGTGTCAGCCGCGCCGCCCAGTCGCCCGAAAGCGTCTCGAGCGCCGCGTCGGGCGTCATTCCGCAGACCTCCGCCGCGGCCGGCGCAGCGAACGCCAGCAGCAGGAGCGTCGCGCGGATCACCCGTCCTTCTTCTCGAGCGTCATGTCGGGCGCGTCCACATTCTTCATGCCGACGACGTGATAGCCCGCGTCGACGTGGTGGATCGTACCCGTGACCGCCGAGGACAGATCCGACAGCAGATACATCGCCGACTGGCCCACTTCGTCGGTCGTGACCGTGCGGCGGAGCGGCGAGTTGTATTCGTTCCACTTCAGGATGTAGCGGAAATCGCCGATGCCGGAGGCGGCGAGCGTCTTGATCGTGCCCGCGCTGATCGCGTTCACCCGGATGCCGTCGCGGCCCAGATCCTCGGCGAGGTACTGCACCGAGGATTCCAGCGCCGCCTTGGCGAGCCCCATGACGTTGTAATGCGGCATGACCTTCTCGGCCCCGTAGTAGGACAGCGTGAGCGCCGAGCCGCCCTCGGTCATCATCTTCTCCGCCCTCTGCATCACGGCGGTGAAGGAATAGACCGAGATGTTCATCGTCATCAGGAAATTGTCGAGCGAGGTGTCGAGGTAGCGCCCGCGCAGCTCGTTCTTGTCGGAGAAGCCGATCGCGTGGACCACGAAGTCGAGCCGGTCCCACCGCTCGCGCAGGGCCTCGAACATCGCGTCGATCGACGCCCCCTCGGAGACGTCGCAGGGGATCACGATGTCCGAGCCGAGGCTCTCGGCGAGCGGTCCGACCCGCTTCTTGAGCGCCTCGCCCTGATAGCTGAAGGCGAGCTCCGCGCCCTGTGCGGCGCAGGCCTTGGCGATGCCCCAGGCGATGGATTTATCGTTGGCCAGCCCCATGATGAGCCCGCGCTTGCCTGCCATGAGATCGGTCATGGGTTCCTCCGACTTGCCTTGGCAACGGCTTTAGGCGAAAGGCGAATAGGCGGCAAGCATTGCACTCGGAAGGGGTGGGGCATGGGCGAAAGAGGCGACGGGATCTTCGCGGGCGACGACCCGGTGGCCATCGCCGCGCGCTGGCTCGAGGACGCGACCGCGACCGAACCCGAGGATCCGAACGCCATCGCGCTTGCCACGGTCGATGCCGACGGCCTGCCGAACGTGCGTATGGTTCTCCTCAAGGAGATCGAGGTCGGGACCGGGGGCTTCGTCTTCTACACGAATTTCGACGGCAAGAAGGGGCAGGAGCTGGCGGCGAACCCGCAGGCCGCCTTCGTGATGCACTGGAAGAGCCTGCGCCGGCAGGTCCGCGTGCGCGGCCCGGTGGAGCGCGTTGAGGCGGCGCAGGCCGATGCCTACTACGCCTCGCGTTCGCTGCAGTCGCGCCTCGGGGCCTGGGCGTCGGAGCAGTCGCGTCCGCTCGAGAGCCGGGCCGTGCTCATGGCGAAGGTCGCGAAGATGACAGCGACCAAGGGGCCGAACCCGCCGCGCCCGCCGCATTGGGGCGGCTTCCGCATCCGCCCCGTCGAGATCGAGCTCTGGGCCGACGGCGCGTTCCGGTTGCACGACCGTTTCCGATTCACCCGGGCGGTCGACGGAGACGAAGGCTGGCACAGGGTCAGGCTCAATCCGTAGAACATCGGCGGAAATCCGCCGATGACGATTTTCGCCGCTCCGCAGAATTGGCTGTCAGGAGGCCATGACATCAAAGGTTTACATTGGAAATTGATGGTTCGTCAGGACGTCGCGACCGCAAGGCCCCCCTTGTCACGCGATCGCGGTGCTTGAACCCTAGGGCCGAGGGTCGGTATCGGCCTAATCTCGACCTAAAGACTATGAAATGAGACGGCGCGTGTTGCCAGAGGCTCAACAAAGAATCACAGGCACGGTGAAATGGTTCGATGCGACCCGCGGGTTCGGGTTTGTCGTCGCCGAAGGACTGGACCGTGACATTCTTCTCCACGCGAACGTGCTGCGCGCGTTCGGACAAAGCTCGGTCGCCGACGGCAGCCGCGTCGTCGTGAATTTCCAGACCAGCGAGCGCGGTCTTCAGGCCGTGGAGGTCCTCGAGATCGAGGCTCCCGAGCTCGCGACCGACGGCGTCCTTCCCGAATACCTGCAGCCCGCGCCCGAAGGGGCACCCTATCTGCCGGCGCGGGTGAAGTGGTTCGACAAGGGCAAGGGCTTCGGCTTCGTCAACATCTTCGGCAAATCCGAGGACGTCTTCGTTCACATCGAGGTGTTGCGCCGCTTCGGCCTTGCCGACCTCATGCCGGGCGAGGCAGTCTGCATCCGCGTGCTCGAGGGCGGGCGGGGACTGTTGGCGGTCGAGGTGCGGCGTTGGGAATATCACATCGATTGATCGGGGCCGCAGCGGCCGCCGTTACCGCGCTCCTTCTGGTCGCGCCGACCGCCTCGGCCCGCACGCTCGCTTCCGGCTGCAGCGCCGATGCGGTGGACGTGCGCGGTGATTTCGGCACGGTCCGCTTCTCCGTCGAGCTCGCCCGCACCCCGCAGGAGCAGGCGCGCGGACTGATGTTCCGCGAGAACCTGCCGCGCATGGCGGGGATGCTCTTCGTCTATCCGCGCGAGTCGGGCAACGTGGCCTTCTGGATGCGCAATACGCTCATTCCGCTCGATATGATCTTCGTCGACGGGACGGGGACGATCGTACGCATCCACGAAAACGCCGTCCCGCTCGACGAGACGCCCATTCCGGCGGGCGCGCCGACCCTTGCCGTGCTGGAGATCAACGGCGGCCTCTCCGCGACCCTCGGCCTCGACCCCGGCGACGAGCTGCGCAGCCCCGCGCTCCCCCAGGACACCGCCGCCTGGCCCTGCTCCTGAAGGGCGGCGCACCAGCCTACACGCCGTCCCCCTAGATCCCGCGCACCGTCCTCCGCCCCCGCAAACCGTCATCCTCGGGCTTGACCCGAGGATCTAAAGCCGCACGGCGCGACGGAGGGAGATGTTAGGGTCGAGCCCGACCATGACAGAGCCCAGAGGGCATCCCTCCGCCTCCGCACACCGTCATCCTCGACCATGACCCGACCCGCGGGTGTCTTCCCTCCCCTGCGCGGGCCTGCTATGCGCGCGTCAGGTCGGGGTGTGGCGCAGTCTGGTAGCGCACCTGTTTTGGGTACAGGGGGTCGTGAGTTCGAATCTCGCCGCCCCGACCAAGCGATTGTTTCGGCCAAGCCGAAATCAATCGCCCCCTCCACTGTCACGACATATCGACATCGCACCGGCGATGTCGGGCGACGCGGTACGGTCGCACCCGTGGAAGATGCGGCTCGTTTCGGCCAAGCCGAAATCAATCGCCCCCTCCACTGTCACGACATATCGACATCGCACCGGCGATGTCGGGCGACGCGGTACGGTCGCACCCGTGGAAGATGCGGCTCGTTTCGGCCAAGCCGAAATCAATCGCCCCCTCCACACGCGACACACACCGACATCGCGCCCCGCCATGTCGGGCTATGCGATCCGGCCGCACCCGCGGGCCATCCGGCCTGTTTCGGCCAGGCCGAACTCAATCGTTCCCTTTCCGCTGCCGGAGCGCATCGCGCGGCAGAATACCCCCCGACTCGCGCCGGACCGATTCCCCTCCAGGCCCCTACATGTGGTGTGCGGCGAGCGGTCACTCCCCTACCACGGGTGGGGAGACCGGGTGAAGAACCTGTGGAGAAGCCTGTATGAGCGGTGCCGTTGCGCGCGGGCCACGCCGCGCTCCACGGGCCCTACGGGAGGCCGCAAACCGGGCAAACCGCATCAAAACAGGGCTCCGGCGAAGGTGACGTACGCCCCCCGAATCTGGCCCGTCGTCGGCAGCTGCGGGTCAAGCGAAGAGTTTGCGACAAAACCCGGTTATCAACATTGACCGGACCGGATCGGCGCAGCTATTGGTATGGGCGGCGACAACGAACACCACATCTAGTGGCGTCATCGCCGGTCGGGCAGCAGCCGTCAGCCGTTTTCCTCGCCTCGCGCAAGCGGGTGCGACGCCGGGAGACATGTGCGGCGCGTGCAGGTGCCGACGGGACATCGAACAGGGGCCTCGAGGGAGCGCCCGAACACAGCAGGGGGAAGACATCATGCGGCTCGAGCGGAAATTCACCGAGGCCGGGCAGGACGCCTACGCGGCGCTCGCCTTCACCACCACCACGTCGGAGATCCGCAATCCGGACGGCACGGTGGTCTTCAAGCTCGACGCCGTCGAGGTGCCCGAGGGCTGGAGCCAGGTCGCCTCGGACGTCATCGCCCAGAAGTACTTCCGCAAGGCCGGCGTTCCCGCGGCCCTGAAGCGCGTCAAGGAGAAGGGCGTGCCCGAGTTCCTCTGGCGCTCGGTGCCCGACGAGGCCGCGCTCGCCAAGCTGCCCGAGGACGCGCGCTTCGGCGGCGAGACCTCCTCGCGTCAGGTCTTCGACCGTCTGGCCGGGGCCTGGGCCTACTGGGGCTGGAAGGGCGGCTACTTCACGACCGAGGCGGATGCTCGCACCTACTTCGACGAGATGCGCGTGATGCTCGCCCGCCAGATGGCCGCGCCGAACTCGCCGCAGTGGTTCAACACCGGCCTGCACTGGGCCTACGGCATCGACGGCCCCGCGCAGGGCCACCACTACGTCGACCCGGCGACCGGCAAGCTGACCCGCTCCAAATCTTCCTACGAGCACCCGCAGCCCCATGCCTGCTTCATCCAGTCCGTCCAGGACGACCTGGTGAACGACGGCGGCATCATGGACCTCTGGGTCCGCGAGGCGCGGCTCTTCAAGTACGGCTCGGGCACCGGCACGAACTTCAGCCACCTGCGCGGCGAGGGCGAGGCCCTGTCCGGCGGCGGCAAGTCGTCGGGCCTGATGGGCTTCCTCAAGATCGGTGACCGCGCCGCGGGTGCCATCAAGTCGGGCGGCACCACGCGCCGCGCGGCCAAGATGGTCATCGTCGACATGGACCACCCGGACATCGAGCAATTCATCGACTGGAAGGTCATCGAGGAGCAGAAGGTTGCGGCCCTCGTCGCCGGCTCCAAGACGCACGAGGCCGAGCTCAACAAGGTCATGGCCGCGATCACGGCCTGGGACGGCACGCTCGACGACGCGACTGACCCGGCCAAGAACGACGCGCTCAAGTCCGCGATCCGCGCCGCCAAGAAGCAGATGATCCCCGAGGCCTACATCATGCGCGTGCTGCAATACGCACGACAGGGCTACGAGAGCATCGAGTTTCCGACCTACGACACCGACTGGGACAGCGAGGCCTACAACTCCGTCTCGGGCCAGAACTCCAACAACTCCGTGCGTGTGACCAACGCCTTCCTGCACGCCGTCGAGAAGGACGCCGATTGGGAGCTGATCAACCGCACGAACGGCAAGGTCGCGAGCACCGTCAAGGCCCGCGCGCTCTGGGAGAAGGTCGGCCACGCCGCCTGGGCCTGCGCCGATCCGGGCATCCAGTTCCACGACACCGTCAACGACTGGCACACCTGCCCCGAAGACGGGCAGATCCGCGGCTCGAACCCCTGCTCGGAGTACATGTTCCTCGACGACACCGCCTGCAACCTCGCGTCGATGAACCTGCTGAAGTTCCTGCGGGACGACGGCACCTTCGACCACGAGGGCTACATCCACGCCGCGCGCTTCTGGACGGTGACGCTCGAAATCTCGGTCGCCATGGCGCAGTTCCCCTCGAAGGAGATCGCGCGGCGCTCCTACGACTTCCGGACGCTGGGCCTCGGCTATGCCAACATCGGCGGCCTGCTGATGAACCTCGGCCACAGCTACGACTCGCGCGAGGGCCGGGCCCTCTGCGGGGCGCTGACGGCGGTGATGACGGGCGTGTCCTATGCCACCTCGGCCGAGATGGCGGGTGAGCTCGGGGCCTTCCCGGGCTACGCGAAGAACGCCGAGCACATGCTCCGCGTGATGCGCAACCACCGCACGGCGGCGCTCGGCAAGACCGACGGCTACGAGAAGCTCGCCGTGAAGCCCGTCGCGCTCGACATCGCGGGCTGCCCCGACGCGCGGCTCACCGACCTCGCCGCCCAGATCTGGGACGAGGCCGTCACCCTCGGCGAGAAGCACGGCTACCGCAACGCACAGTCGACCGTCATCGCGCCCACGGGCACGATCGGCCTCGTCATGGATTGCGACACCACCGGCATCGAGCCCGACTTCGCGCTCGTGAAGTTCAAGAAGCTCGCCGGCGGCGGCTACTTCAAGATCATCAACCAGTCGGTGCCCGCCGCCCTGCGCACGCTGGGCTACGGCGAGGCGCAGATCGGCGAGATCGTGAGCTACGCCGTGGGCCACGGCTCCCTCGGGAACGCGCCGGGCATCAACCACACCTCGCTCATCGGGCACGGCTTCGGCCAGGCGGAGATCGACAAGATCGAGGCCGCGCTGCCCTCGGCCTTTGACATCCGCTTCGTCTTCAACCAGTGGACGCTGGGCGAGGAGTTCTGCACCCAGACCCTCGGCATCCCGGCGGAGAAGCTGAACGACCCGACGTTCGACCTCCTGCGTCACCTGGGCTTCGCCAAGGCCGACATCGACGCCGCGAACGACCACGTCTGCGGCACGATGACCCTCGAAGGGGCGCCCGCGCTCAAGGACGAGCATCTGCCCGTCTTCGATTGCGCCAACCCCTGCGGCAAGAAGGGCAAGCGCTTCCTCTCGGTCGAGAGCCACATCCACATGATGGCGGCCGCGCAGAGCTTCATCTCGGGCGCGATCTCCAAGACGATCAACATGCCGAACTCGGCCACGATCGAGGATTGCCAGAAGGCCTACGAGTTGTCGTGGTCCCTCGGGGTGAAGGCGAACGCCCTCTACCGCGACGGCTCCAAGCTCAGCCAGCCGCTCGCCGCCGCCCTCGTGGAGGACGACGACGAGGCCGCCGAGGTGCTCGAGAGCGGGGCCCCCGCCGCCAAGGCGCAGGTCCTGGCCGAGAAGGTGATCGAGAAGGTCGTCGTCAAGGAGCTGATCCGCTCGCACCGCGAGAAGATGCCCGAGCGCCGCAAGGGCTACACCCAGAAGGCGGTCGTCGGTGGCCACAAGGTCTACCTGCGGACGGGCGAATACGCCGACGGCAACCTGGGTGAAATCTTCATCGACATGCACAAGGAAGGCGCGGGCTTCCGGGCGATGATGAACAACTTCGCCATCGCGGTCTCCGTCGGCCTGCAGTACGGCGTGCCGCTCGAGGAATTCGTCGACGCCTTCACCTTCACCAAGTTCGAGCCCGCGGGCATGGTGCAGGGCAACGACTCGATCAAGAACGCCACCTCGGTGCTCGACTACATCTTCCGGGAGCTGGCGGTGAGCTACCTCGACCGGGAGGATCTGGCCCACGTCAAGCCGCAGGGTGCCACCTTCGACAGCATCGGTGAGGCCGAGACGGGCGAGGGCGAGGACGGCAACCTCGGCGCGGTCGGTGCTTCGGCGGCCACCAAGTCGCTGGAGGTCATCAAGTCGGTCACCTCCTCGGGCTACCTGCGCAAGCGCCTGCCCGAAGACCTCGTGGCGCTCCGCGGCGGCATGGATCAGGTCGCCGCCGAACTCGCCGCGACGGGCACGGCCACGCTGACGGCCACGGTCACCGAGACGACCACGGCGACGACCACCTCCACGGGGATGGACGCGCGCACGAAGGCCAAGATGCAGGGCTACGAGGGCGAGGCCTGCGGCGAATGCGGCAACTACACGCTGGTGCGCAACGGCACCTGCATGAAGTGCAACACCTGCGGGGGAACCTCGGGCTGTAGCTGAGCGAAGGGGTACGGCGCGGAACCGGCGGCGCGCGCGAGCGGGCCACCCGGTCAGAACCGTCGGGCAGGGGAGGGGTCGCGGCTTGCCGCGGCCCTTTTCTCGTTGTCCGGGGAACCGGAGGGTCGGGCCACACGCCCGATGGGAGGAGAACCGGCGCCGCACCGTGCCATCGGTGGACGGGTCCGCAACGGGGGTGAAGACCCCCGCGATCCTGGGCCCGGATGCCATCCCGGGCCGATGCCGGCGGGTCGGATCTGACCCGTCGTTTCCGTCTTGTCGCGACGGGAGGGGTTTTCGGGCGGAGCGGTTAACGAAGTCTTTGCGCGGGCGCGCTGCGGGCGGTGGTCACATCTCTTGCCGCAGGCGGTCATGCCCGCGGCGCACCGCCGCCGCCAGCGTCTCGAAGCCGTCGCCCGCGACGCGCGGCACGATGCGGTAGGCGGCGTTGACGAAGCAGAAGAAGGCGAAGCCGAGAAGCCCGAGGCAGACGACCACGACGAGCGCCTTGCCGAAGGGCTGCTCGTCGAGGAACTCGAAGGCGCGCTCGACGCCGCCCGTCCCGCCGGCGTGCCCGCTCAGGCCCGCGCCGATCAGAAACCCGCCGATCAGCCCGATGACGATGGCCTGCGCAACGACCCCGCCGCGCAGGGCCCAGTCCCAGTTCCGGGTGAAGACGTTCGACATCAGGTGTTCGCGATAGGTGGCCCGCGCCCCCTTCGCCACGTAGTATAGCCCGGCCCCGAGGGTCAGCGCCCCGGCACCGAGCACCACGATCCAGCCCATCGGCAGCGCGAGGACGCGGGCCACGAAGGCCGGGATCCCGCCGCCCTGACCGCCGCTGCCGAACATCACGAGCGCCGCCACGCCCGCGACGACGCCGTGGATTGCGCCCGTCACGACCATTCCGCAGCGCGCGATCATCCCCTTGAGGTCGGAGCCGTAGCATTCGAGGTCGTTCCAGGCGTCGACCCATCGCCAGAGGCCATAGGCCGCCATGCCGACGACGATCAGCCCGAGCGCGATCAGGCCCGCCGCGCTCTCCGAGAGGACTTCCATCGTTGCGGTCGTCCCCTGCGCCGCGCCGCCGTTCCAGATCGCGAAGAGCGAGATGCCGGCCACGGCAAGATAGGTCAGGCCCCGTCCCGCATATCCCATCCGCATGACGGGCACCGTCCATCCGAGTTCCGCCAAAATCGCGCCTTTCCAGTAGGATCGAAGTCAAACCCGCGCGGCGTGGCCGGGGTTCCCTCAGGCGCGCGCGACCCGACGGGCCTCGGCGCGGAAGGCGCTCGGCGTCTGCCCGGTCTCGCGCCCGAAGGCGCGCGTGAAATAGGCGGCGGAGGAGAAGCCGAGCGCGCCCGCGATCGTCGCCGCGCTGTCGTCGGTATCGGCCAGCCGCCGCCGCGCCTCGTGCATCAGCCGGGCCTGCATGTAGGCCGCCGCCGTCAGGCCCGCGGTCTCCTTGAGCGTGCGCGTCAGGTGGGTCGGGGTGACGCCGATCTCCGCCCCGATCTCCTCGAGCGTGGCTCCGGTGCCGAGCCGCTCCTCCACCGCCCGGGCGAAGCGCGCGGCGACCTGCGCGGGGCGCGGCAGACGGGTCGCGGGCTGCGTCGCGACGAGACGTTCGATCAGGGCCGACAGCAGGATGACGCGCCCGAGCGCCGCCCGCCCGAGCGCCGGCTCGCTCAGGTCGCCGTGACGGCTCAGCCGGTCGATCAGGCCCGCGAGTTCCCCCTGCGCGGCGACGTCCGACACCTTCAGGAGGCGCGGCCGGTCGGGCAGGGGCGCCTCGAAGAGCGGCGGCAGGCGGACGAGCGTGCCTTCGGTCATCGCGCCGGGGTCGAGGGCGAAAGGTGTCTCGGGCGGCAGGCAGATCGCCGTTGCCGGCCCGAAGCCGCGCGTGCGCCCGAGCACCGTGAGCCGGCCCTGGCCGCGCGGGATCCAGATGAGCACGGCGAGGCGCTCCGTATGGGGCATCCCGCGCCGCCATTTGCCGTGGCGGATCAGGGGCGTGACCATCTCGAAGGAGAGCCCGGCCAGGCGGTCGGCCTCCGACAGGTCCCGCGATTCGAAGAGGCGGATACGCGACATGGCCCGAGGGGACCACGGGCCGGGGCACGCTGTCAAAGCAGGCGTGCGATCTCCGCACCGGCGACCGGCGTCCAGCCCCGCATCCGGGCGCGAAACCACGTCCGCTGGCGCTTGGCGTAGCGGCGGGTGGCGACGATGGCGGCCGCGCGCGCCTCGGCAAGGGTGATCTCGCCGCGAAGATGGGCGATCAGCTCCGGCGCGCCGATCGCCTGCGCGGCGTTCAGGCTCGCGTCCCACTTCGGCAGCACCGCGCGCGCCTCCTCCAGCGCGCCCCCGGCCAGCATCCCGTCGAAGCGTCGCTCGATCCGGGGGGTGAGCCAGTCCTTCGGCGCGTCCACGACGAGCGGCGTGACCGTGTCGAGCGGCAGGAGGGGGGCGGGCGTCTCCGCCTGCCACGCGCGGATCGAGCGGCCAGTATGGCGCGCCACCTCCCAGGCGCGCAGCACGCGCATCGGGTTCCGCAGGTCGATGTCGGCGCGCACCTCCGCGTGGAGCTCCGCCCCGAGCGCATCGAGGCCGATGGCCGCGAGCCGCGCCTCGGCCTCGGCCCGGACCTCGGGCGGCGTCGCCGGGATCTCGGCCAGGCCCTCCGTCAGCGCGCGGAAGTAGAGGCCCGTTCCGCCCACGACGATGGGGCGGGGGCCCGACAGCAGCGGCGCGACGTCGCGCAGCCAGTCGCCCACCGAATAGGCCGTCGTCCAGCCGACGTGACCGTAGAGCGCGTGGGGCGTGCGCGCCTCTTCCCCGGGTGACGGCCGCGCGGTGAGGCTGCGCCAGTCGGCGAAGACCTGCAGCGCATCGGCGTTCAGGATGCGGCCACCCCCCGTCTCGGCGATCCTGAGCGCCAGCGCCGACTTGCCCGACGCGGTCGGCCCGGCGATCAGGACGGGGCGGTCTTCGGGTATCTTGTCAATTTCGATCAAGGGGTTGCGCGCCGTTCTTCAGGTATGGGTGCCCGCGGGTCAATGCGGTTGCCCGTTCCCGCCTAATCCGCCATACCCGGCATCGCAACGGACATGAGGGGATTTCGAGGATGCAGGATCAGGAGACCGGCGGCGCGATCCCCCTGAAGCGCGTGATGCTCAAGATTTCCGGCGAGGCGCTCATGGGGCCGCAGGGCTTCGGCCTGCACCCGCCGACCGTGGAGCGCATCGCCAAGGAGGTGAAGTCGGTCCACGACACCGGCGTCGAGATCTGCATGGTCATCGGCGGCGGCAACATCTTCCGCGGGCTGCAGGGCTCGGCGCAGGGGATGGAGCGGACCACGGCGGACTACATGGGGATGCTCGCCACGGTGATGAACGCGCTTGCCATGCAGGGCGCGCTCGAGGCGCAGGGCATCCACACGCGGGTCATCTCGGCCATTCCGATGGATCAGGTCTGCGAGCCCTACATCCGCCGCCGCGCGGTGCGCCACCTCGAAAAGAAGCGCGTGGTGATCTTCGCCGCCGGGACCGGCAATCCCTATTTCACCACCGACACCGCCGCCACGCTGCGCGCCTCCGAGATGTCCTGCGGGGCGATCTTCAAGGGCACGAAGGTCGACGGCGTCTACGACAAGGACCCGGCGCAGCATGACGACGCCGTGCGTTACGACACGATCACCTACGACGAGGTGCTGCAGAAGCACCTGAAGGTCATGGATGCCTCGGCCATCGCGCTCGCCCGCGAGAACGGGTTGCCGATCATCGTCTTCTCGCTCGATGCGGAGGGGGGCTTCCGTTCCATACTCGACGGCTCGGGCACCTGCACGCGCGTCGAGGGGTGATCCGGGCCGCCGCTCTCCTCTGCCTGTTGGCCGCGCCGGCCGCGGCTCAGGACGCGGGCGTCATGGCGGCGCTCGGGCCCCACGGGTGCACGCTCTCGGCGGACGCGGGCCGCGCGGCGGTCGCCACGGGGCTCAAGGCCGAGGCCGTGACCGACGCGGTCAAGGCTGGCCTCGACGCGGTCACGGCCACGCGGCAGGGCGATTGGGTCGTCTTCGACGCCGCGGTCTGCACGATCACCCTGCCGGAGATCGAAAGCGCCTACGACGTCACCTCGCCCGAGATCCTGGCGATCACGAGCGACATCGACGCCTATGCCGAGACCGGCGACCGCGGCTGCTTCCTGCAGGAGGCGGCGACGATGTTCGACACGCTGGCCGGCGGCGGGCGCGGGGACGGCTTCGACGCCTACATCCGCTTCATCGGCGCGGGCCTCATCCGGGGCGACCTGCGGTTCTACGGCCCGTCTCCGCTCCGCACGCCCCCGAGTTTTCAGGTCGTAAGCGGGGCCTGCGCGGAGGTCGGCAACATCAATGCAATCGCGCGGAGCCATGACGTGCTGGCCGAGGGGTTCGGCGGCTATGTTCGCAAACTCGGTGCGGAGACGGCGTGCGATGGCTCGTTCGGCAGCGCCACGCCGATGATGTTCGCGGGCGAGATGCAGGGGGCCGCGCCCGACGGCACCGTGCCGGACGACGCGGAGATCAACGCCTGGCTCTGGTTCGAGTTCGACCTGATCGCCATGGCGGCCGGGTGGCACGACGGCATGACCGGCACCGAGAAGGGCACGCCGCGCCCGCCGCTCTGCCACCACTGAGGGCCCGGTCCGCCTGCACGAGAGCTGCACCGCAACGGCTTTCCACCTTCGCGATCGCCCGCTATACCCCCGCCAAAGCCTGCGGGAGACAAGACATGGCCGACGATTTCGACCTCGACACCAACGACCTTGAGCGCCGGATGGAGGGCGCGATGTCGAACCTGCGCACGGAGTTCGGCAGCCTGCGCACCGGCCGTGCCTCGGCCTCGATGCTGGAGCCGGTCATGGTCGACGCCTACGGCAGCCCGACGCCGGTCAACCAGGTCGGCACCGTGAATGTGCCCGAGCCGCGGATGGTGACCGTCAACGTCTGGGACAAGAGCCTCGTCGGCAAGGTCGAGAAGGCGATCCGCGAGAGCGGCCTCGGCATCAATCCGCAACTCAACGGCACGATCATCATGCTGCCGATCCCCGAGCTCAACGAGGAGCGCCGCCGGGAACTCGGCAAGGTCGCCGGGCAATATGCCGAAGGGGCCCGCGTCGCCGTGCGCAACGTGCGCCGCGACGGCATGGACCAGATCAAGAAGGCCGACGGCCTGGCCGAGGACGAGGCCAAGATGTGGGAGCAGGAGGTCCAGGAGATGACCAACACCTACATCAAGAAGATCGACAAGGCACTGGAAGACAAACAGGCCGAAATCATGCAAGTCTAACCGTGTGGAGCGGTGAAGGACGGGTCGGCACAGGTCCGCCGGACGTGAGGAGAGCAGCCATGGCAGCAGAACTGAAACCGAAGGACGGGACGGGGCCGCGCCACGTCGCCTTCATCATGGACGGCAACGGCCGCTGGGCGCAGATGCGCGGACGGCCGCGCCTTCTGGGGCACCGCGCCGGCGCGCGGCGGGTGCGCGAGATCGTGGAGGCCTGCCCCGACCTCGGGGTCGAATACTGCACGGTCTTCGCCTTCTCGACGGAGAACTGGAAGCGCACGCAGGCCGAGGTCTCGGGCCTGATGTCGCTCTTCCGTCGCTACATCCAGACCGAGGCGCAGACGCTTCTCGAGCAGGGAACGCGCGTGCGCTTCATCGGCGACCGCGTGCGGCTCGACAAGAAGCTGCGCGGGCTGATGGACATGATCGAGGCGCTGACGGCGCACAACACCCGCTGCAACCTGACGATCGCGATCAACTACGGTGGCCGCGACGAGGTGGCACGCGCGACCAAGCGGCTGGCGTGGGACGTGGCCGAGGGCCGGCTCGACCCCGAGGCGATCACCGACGAGACGCTGCCGCGCTATCTCGACACCCATGTCCTGCCGGACCCCGACCTCGTCATCCGCACGTCGGGCGAGGCGCGGATCTCCAACTTCCTGCTCTGGCAGTCGGCCTATGCGGAATACGAGTTCGTCGACACGCTCTGGCCCGACTTCACCCGCGAGACGCTGGAGGAGATCCTCGGTCGCTTCGGCGGGCGCGAGCGCCGGTTCGGCGGGGTCAAGGCGTGAACGAACGGCCCGAGGCCGGAACCGGGGAGGAGGAGGAACCGCCTCTCTTCGATTTCGCCATCGAGCCGCCCATCGAGCCGCAAGTCGCGGGCCGTTTCCAGGATCTCGCGCCGCGCCTGGCCACCGCCGCCGTTCTCTTCGTCGTGGGCGGCGTCGCGATCTGGCTCGGCGGCGTCTGGTTCGTCGCGCTGATCGCGGTCATCACCGGCGTGATGATCTGGGAGCTCGTGACCATGGCGCAGGCCGGGGCGAAGCGGGCGAACTTCCTCGGCGGCGTGGGGGCGGCGGCGATCGTGCTGGCGAACCTTCTGCCGGTGGGCTTCGGCCTGCCGCTCCTGCTGATGGTGCCGATGGCGGCGGTCGCGGTGATCCGCAAGCGCCGGCGCATGATCGTGGGTTTCTCAGCGGCGATCGTGCTCGCCGGGCTCAGCCTGACGCAGCACCTGACGCAATTCGGCCTCGTCTGGATGCTCTGGCTCATCCTCGTCGTCGTCGCCTCTGATGTGGCGGGCTATTTCGCCGGGCGGACGCTCGGCGGGCCGAAGTTCTGGCCCCGGATCTCGCCCAAGAAGACCTGGTCCGGCACGATCGCGGGCTGGCTCGGAGCCGGTCTGATCGGCTGGATCTGGGTCGTCTGGCAGGACGCGGGCTGGGAAACGATCGGCATCTCGATCGCCCTCGCCATGATGGCGCAGATGGGCGACATCGCGGAATCGGCGGTGAAGCGGAAATGCGGCGTGAAGGACAGCTCGAACCTCCTGCCGGGGCACGGCGGGCTCTTCGACCGGTTCGACGCGATGCTGGGCGCGGCGCTGATGCTTCTGGTGATCGAGAGCCTGTCCGAGTTTCCGCCGATCCCGGGGGTCTGATGCGGCGGATTTCGGTCTTCGGCGCCACCGGGTCGGTCGGACAGAACACGCTCGACCTCGTGGAGCCCGGCGCGGTCGACGTCGTCGCGCTGACGGGCGGCGGCAACGTGGCGCAGCTCGCGCGTGATGCGATACGCTTCGGGGCGGAGGTGGCGGTGACGGCCCACGACGACCGGCTCGACGATCTGCGCGCGGCCCTCGCCGGCAGCGGCGTGGAGGCGGCGGCGGGGGAGGCGGCCCTCGCCGAGGCGGCGGATCGGCCCGCCGACTGGGTGATGAGCGCCATCGTGGGCGCGGCGGGCCTCGTGCCCGGCCTGCGGGCGCTGCGCCACGGCTCCACGCTCGCCCTCGCCAACAAGGAGAGCCTCGTCTGTGCGGGCCCGCTCCTCATGGCCGTGGCCGCGCGCCACGGGGCCCGCATCCTGCCGGTCGACAGCGAGCATTCGGCCGTCTTCCAGGCGCTTGCGGGCGAGGACCCGGCGAGCGTCGAGAAGGTCGTCATCACCGCGTCGGGGGGCGGCCTGCGGGACGTTCCGCTCGACGCGCTGCGCGACGCGACGCCCGAGCAGGCGGGCACCCATCCCAACTGGAACATGGGGCAGCGGATCACGATCGATTCCGCCTCGATGTTCAACAAGGCGATGGAGTTGATCGAGACGAAGGAGTTCTTCGGCTTCGCCCCCGACAAGATCGAGGCGATCATCCATCCCCAAAGCCTGATCCACGCGCTCGTGCAATTCAACGACGGGGCGCTCATGGCGCATCTGGGCGCGCCCGACATGCGCCATGCGATCGGCTACGCGCTCAACTGGCCCGCGCGCGCGCCGCTGCCGGTGGCGCGGCTCGACCTGGCCGAGGTGGCGCGGCTCGATTTCCGGGCACCGGACCTCGAACGGTTTCCCGCGCTCGATCTGGCGCAGGTGGTGATGGACCGGGGCGGCCTCTCGGGCGCGGTCTTCAATGCGGCCAAGGAGGCGGCGCTCGACCTCTTCATCGACCGTCGCATCCGCTTCACCGACATGGCGGTGCTCGTGAAACGCGTTCTTGATCGGCTCGAGGGGCAGGGATGCCTTGATGCTGACACCTTGACCCTCGATATGGTGCTGCAAACCGACGCCCTGGCCCGGCGGACGGCGCATGCGCTCGCGCCGGACCTGACCTGAGCCCCCGAAGAAGGATCGCAGATGGCAGACCTCGCAAATATGTTCGGCGGCTTCGCCTGGATGATCCTGGCCTTCGTGGTGGCGCTGTCGATCATCGTGGCGATCCACGAATACGGCCACTACATCGTCGGCCGCTGGTGCGGGATCAAGGCGGACGTCTTCTCGATCGGCTTCGGCCCGGTGCTCGCGTCCAAGGTCGACCGGCACGGCACCCGCTGGCAGGTCGCGGCACTTCCCCTGGGCGGCTACGTCAAGTTTCGGGGCGACGCCAACGCGGCCTCGGTCGGCGACGACGGCACGGTTTCGGAGATGAGCGCCTCCGAACGCGCCGAGACGATGACCGGGGCCGCGCTCTGGCGGCGCTCGGCGACGGTGGCGGCGGGGCCGGTCTTCAACTTCATCCTGTCGTTCTTCCTCTTCGCGGGCATGGCGCTCATCCTCGGCCGTGCGGCCGAGACGCCGACGGTCGGTACGGCCGTTCCGTTGCCGGCGGAGATGCAGACGCTGGAGCCGGGCGATGTGATCCTGGCGATCGAGGGCACCGAGGTCGAGAGCATCGCGGCGATCGGGGCGATGCTGGAGGATCTGCCGTCGGAGCCGCTTCTGAGCTATACCGTCGAGCGCGACGGCGCGGTCACCCAGGTCGAGGCGATCGCGCCCGTGCCGGCCCGCGCCGCGACGGTGCAGCCGCGCTCGGCCGCCTGGGACATCGGGATGCGCCCGGGCGATGTGATCCTGACGGCCGACGGCGCGCCGCTCCATTCCTTCGCCGACCTGCAGGCGGCCGTCGCGGCCGTGGGCGAGGGGACGGTCGCGCTCGAGGTCTGGCGGGCGGACGGCGGGGCGGGCGAGCGGCTCGAGTTCGCGTTGCAGCCGCGCATCCGCGACGTGCCGCTGCCCGACGGCGGCTTCGAGACGCGGGCGCTGATAGGCATCACCTCGAGCCTCGCCTTCGAGGCGGCGACCGAACGCGCCGGCCCGGTCGAGGCGATCACCTTCGGCGCGGAGCGGGTCTGGACGATCCTGTCGCGCTCGATCTCGACGCTGGGCTACATCGCGACGGGGCAGATCAGCACCTGCAACATGTCGGGGCCGATCGGCATCGCGCAGACGAGCGCGGTGGCGGCGAGCCATGGCCTGTCGAGCTTCGTCAGCTTCATCGCGCTCCTCTCGGCCGGGGTGGGGCTCCTGAACCTCTTTCCGATCCCGGTGCTCGACGGCGGGCACCTCGTCTTCCACGCCTACGAGGCCGTGCGCGGCAAGCCGCCGTCGGACGGCGCTGTGCGGGTCTTCATGACGATGGGTCTCGCGCTGATGGCGGCGCTGATGCTCTTCGTGGTCTTCAACGATGTGACCTGCGTCTGACGCGGACGCGCGCCGCCGCAACAGAATCGCCCCGGCTTCGCCCCATTTGGGGCACATTCCGGGGGCAGGAAGGCAACGAGCAATTTCGAGGTCTTTCCGATGCGTCACGTACAGAATGGATACCGCGGTCTGTCGGTCTTTGTCGGCCTGAACATCGACCGCGTCCTGGCCGCCCTGTCGATCGGCGGCGCGGTGCTTCTGGCCGGCTGGATCCAGTCGCTCTGAGCGATCGGTCGCCGCGGGCGACCGCCCTTCGAGATTTCTGCGACAGCCCCCAGATTTAGGGGACTTGCCGCTTTGACATGCTTCATGGCGTTCGGTATCGACAGCAAAAGACTGTCGAAGCGGGGCGGATGACATGACGGATCACCACGGTGCAGGACCGGCTCGGGGGCTGGGACGGCTGGTCGCAAGTGGCCTTTTCGCGATGCGCCTCGGACTTCTGGCGGGGACGAGCACGGTCGTTCTCGGGTTCGCCGCCCCGGTGCAGGCACAGACCTTCCGCTTCAACACCTTCGAAGTGCAGGGAAACACCCGGATCGAGACCGCCTCGATCCTGACCCAGCTCGGCGTGACGCCCGGTGCCCCGATCAGCGCGGGCCAGCTCAACGACGGGTTCCAGCGCCTCCAGGCCTCTGGCCTTTTCGAGACGGTCGAGATCGTGCCGCAGGGCTCGAAGCTTCTCGTCATCGTCAACGAGTACCCGACGATCAACCGCATCTCTCTCGAAGGGAACGCCCGGCTCGACGACGAGGCCCTTCTGACGGTCGTGGGCAGCCAGGTGCGCCGCGTCTATTCGCCCCGCCAGGCCGAGCGCGACGCCGCCGCCATCGCCGACGCCTATGCCTCCGCCGGCCGGCTCTCGGCGACGGTGCAGCCCAAGATCATCCGCCGCAGCGACAACCGCGTCGACCTCGTCTTCGAGATCGCCGAGGGCCGCGTCTCGGAAGTGGAACGGTTGAGCTTCGTCGGCAACCGCGTCTTCTCCGACCGGCGCCTGCGTCGCGTGCTCGAGACGAAGCAGGCGGGTCTCTTCCGCGCGCTCGTCGGCTCCGACACCTTCGTCGCCGACCGCATCGCGCTCGACACCCAGCTTCTGCGCGACTTCTATCTCTCGCGCGGCTATGCCGACGTGCAGGTGCTGTCGGCCACGCCGGAGCTTTCGCCGAACCGCGACGCCTATTTCCTGACCTTCCGCATCCAGGAAGGGCAGCAGTTCCGCTTCGGCGAGGTCACGGCCGTCTCGGCACTGCCCGAGATCGACACCGCCGAGTACCAGTCCGAGATCCGGGTCCGCCCCGGCGACATCTTCAATCCGCAGAGCCTCGAGCGGCAGATCCAGCGACTGGAGCTTCTGGCGACGCAGCAGGGCCTCACCTTCATCCGCGTCACCCCGCAGATCACGCGCAACGACCGGACGCAGACGCTGGACGTCGATTTCGTGATCGAGAAGGGCGAGCGCGTGTTCGTCGAGCGGATCGACATCGAGGGCAACGCGACGACGCTCGACAGGGTGATCCGGCGCGAATTCGACACGGTGGAGGGCGACCCCTTCAATCCGCGCGCCATCCGCGCCGCGGCCGAACGGATCCGCGCCCTCGGCTACTTCAGCCAGGCCGAGGTCACGGCCCGCGAGGGGACGGCCGAGGATCAGGTGATCGTCGATGTCGACGTCGAGGAACAGCCGACCGGCGCGCTCGGCTTCGGGGTGAACTATTCGGTCGAACGCGGCGTCGGCTTCTCGCTCAGCTTCTCGGAATCGAACTTCCTCGGCCGGGGCCAGATCTTCAACTTCGCGGTCGATACGGGCACCGACAACGGCTCCACGAACCTCACCTTCGTCGAGCCCTACTTCCTCAACCGCGATCTCGCCCTGTCGTTCTCCGTCTTCTACAACGAGAACTCCTCGGACACGCTGACCTTCAACACCGAGAGCATCGGGTTCCGCACGGGCCTCGAGTTTCCTGCGGGCGATTTCCGCCGGCTCTCGCTCTTCTACGGCCTGACGCAGGACCGGCTGGAGGCACGCTCCGACACGCCGCTGTCGCCGATCCTGCTGGAAGACGAGGGCAAGTCGCTCACCTCCTTCGTGGGGTATACCTACAGCTACAACACGATCGGCACCGGGCTCGATCCGACGCGTGGCATCCGCCTGCGCTTCGGTCAGCAGTTCGCCGGTCTCGGCGGGGACGAGGAGTTCGTGAAGACGACCTTCCTCGCCGCCGCGCAGCGGACGATCCGCAACGACGAGGTGACGCTCAACGCGACCTTCGAGGGCGGGATCCTGAACTCGCTCGGCGACGACAACTCGCGACAGTCGAACCGCTTCTTCAACAGCCCCTCGATCATCCGGGGCTTCGAAAGCGGGGGCATCGGCCCGCGCGACCTCAACTTCTCGGACGCTGCTCTGGGCGGCAACTATTTCGTCGCCGCCCGCTTCGAGGCGCAGTTCCCGCTCGGGTTCGTACCCGAGGAATACGGCATCACGGCCGCGACCTTCCTCGACATGGGCTCCGTCTGGGGGCTGGACGATACCTCGTCGACCGGCCCGATCGCGGTGGACGACGACTTCTTCCTGAACTCGGCCGTCGGCGTCGGCTTCCTCTGGGATACGGCCATCGGGCCGCTGCGCTTCAACTTCACCCGGGCGATCAACAAGCGCAGCTTCGACCAAGAGCAGAACTTCGACCTGACGATCCAGACCCGTTTCTGATGCGTGGCCCCGCCCTGATCCTCGGGGCCGCGCTCGCCTTCGCGCCCGCGATTGCGCAGGAGCAGCTCGGCCCGGCGATCGGCGTGCCGCAATCGGCCGTGGTCGTCCTCGACCGCGACGCGCTCTTTTCGAGCAGTCTCTTCGGTCAGCGCATCTCCCGTGACATTGAGGCGGCCTCGGCCGCGCTCGCCGCCGAGAACCGCCGCATCGAGGAGGAGCTCGAGGCCGAGGAACAGGCGCTGACCGAACAGCGCGATACGATGGACATGGCGGCCTTCCGCAGTCTGGCTTCCGATTTCGACCGTCGCGTCACCGACATCCGCGAACGTCAGGACGCCAAGGCACGCGCCATCGCGCAGCAGACCGAGCGCGCGCAGCAGATTTTCCTGGAACAGGCGAACCCCGTCCTGGCGCAGCTCGCACAGGAGACGGGCGCGCTCGTCATCCTCGACCGCCGGTCGGTCATCGCCTCGGCGGACCGGATCGACATCACGGTCCTCGCCACCCGCCGCATCGACGCGGTGCTGGGCGACGGCGGCGATCTGGACGCCTCCTCGACCGAAGATCCCGCGCCCGGCGACGGTACGCCGGGCGGCGACTGAGCCCGCTTGCCCCGCCGCCCGTGTGCGCGTTAAGCCGGGATCACGATCAAAGGGGACGCCATGACCACCGAAGCCGACATTCACCTGATCCAGCGGATCATTCCGCACCGATACCCCTTCCTTCTGGTGGACAAGGTGCGCGACATCGTGGTCAACATCTCGGCCGTCGGCATCAAGAACGTCACCATGAACGAACCCCACTTCCAGGGGCACTTCCCCGGCACGCCGATCATGCCGGGCGTCACCATCGTCGAGGCCATGGCGCAGACGGCCGCCGTCATGGTGGGGGTGTCGAACGATTTGGCCGACAAGGAATTCCTCGTCTATTTCATGGCGATCGACGGCTGCAAGTTCCGTCGCAAGGTCGTGCCGGGCGACGTACTCGAAATGGAGGTCACGGTGACGCGCGGCAAGCCGGGCGCGAAGGTCTGGAAGTTCCACGGCAAGGCGACGGTCGAGGGCGAGACGGCGGCAGAGGCCGATTTCACCGCGATGATGGACCTGCCGAAGGACACCGCATGAGCATCGACCCGAGCGCCGTGATCCACCCTTCGGCCGTGGTCGAGGCGGGGGCCGTCATCGGGGCCGGGGCCTCGGTCGGCGCGTTCAGCCTGATCGGCCCCGAGGTGAGGCTGGGGCCCGGCGTCGACGTGCGCAGCCATGTCGTCGTGACCGGGGTGACCTCCGTGGGCGAGGGCACGATGATCTTCCCCTTCGCCTCGATCGGGGAGATTCCGCAGGACCTGAAATTCGGCGGCGAACGGACCACGCTGACGATCGGCGCGCGCAACCGCATCCGCGAGCATGTGACGATGAACACCGGCACCGAGCAGGGCGGGGGCGAGACGGTCGTCGGGGACGACGGCCTCTTCATGGCGGGCTGTCACATCGCCCATGACTGCCACATCGGGGACCGCGTCGTCGTCGTGAACCAATCGGCCGTCGCGGGCCATTGTCATATCGAAGACGACGTCATCATCGGCGGCCTCTCGGGTATCCTGCAGCGCGTCCGCGTCGGGCGCGGGGCGATCATCGGCGCGCTCTCGATGGTGACGCACGACGTGGTGCCCTACGGCCTCGTGACCGGACCGCGGGCGGAGCTCGACGGGCTGAACCTCGTGGGCCTCAAGCGCAAGGGCGTCGCGCGCTCCGACATCCAGGCACTCCGCGTCGCGCTTCTGACGCTCAAGCAGGGGGAGGGCACGTTCATCGAACGCGCGCGCCGCCTCGGCGAGGAAAGCGAGAGCGACTACGTGCAGCGGATGGTGGAATTCATCACCGGCACCTCGGGCCGCAGCTTCCTCGTGCCCAAGTGACGCTCGCGCTGATCGCGGGGCAGGGGGCGCTGCCCCGCACCCTGGCGGCGGCGCTCGGGGGTGACCCGGCCTGCTATCATCTCGTGGGCTTCGCGCCCGAGGGGCTGGCCTCCGCGCCGTTCCGCGTCGAGCACCTCGGCAGTTTCATCGCCGGGCTTACCGCAGAGGGGGTGACGCGCGTGTGCCTTGCCGGCGCGATCGCGCGCCCGAAACTCGACCCAGCGGCAATCGACGCGGCCACCCTGCCGCTCGTGCCCCGGATGATGCAGGCGCTGCAGGCGGGCGACGATGGGGCGCTGCGCGTCGTGCTGTCGCTCTTCGAGGAGGCGGGGATCGAGGTCGTCGCGGCGCAGGACCTGGCCCCCGACCTGTTGCGCATCCCGGAGGTCGGAACTCCCTCCGACCGCGACCGCACCGACATCGCCCGCGCGCGGGAGGTGCACGCGGGGTTGGCCGCGCTCGACGTGGGGCAGGGCTGCGTCGTGGCCGGCGGGCAGGTCCTCGCCCTGGAGGCGCTGCCGGGCACCGACTGGATGCTGCGGAGCCTCGCCGCGCCCTTTCCGCGCCCCGAGGGCGGGGTCTTCTTCAAGGCAGGCAAGCCCGCGCAGGACCGCCGAGTCGATATGGCGACCATCGGGCCGGAGACGGTGACGGCGGCGGCGGCGGCGGGGCTGTCCGGCATCGCCGTCGTGCAGGACGCGGTGCTGGTGCTGGAGGGCGAGACCCTGGCCGAGCGTGCCCGCGCGGCCGGCCTCTTCGTCGCCGCGCTGCCGGAGTGACGACGCTCTTCCTCATCGCGGGCGAGCCCTCGGGCGACCGCCTCGGCGCGGCGCTGATGCGCGGCCTCCGGATGCTGGAACCGGGTGTGACGATCCACGGGATCGGCGGGCCGGAGATGACAGCCGAGGGCCTCGAGAGCCTGTTTCCGATGGAGGTATTGTCGGTCATGGGCCTGACCGAGGTGCTGCCGCGCCTGCCCGACCTCCTGCGCCGGCGCGACGAGGCGGTCGAGGCGATCGCGGCGCTCAAGCCCGACGCGCTCGTGACGATCGACAGCCCCGATTTCTGCCTGCGCGTGGCCCGGCGGGCCCGGGCGGCGCGGCCTGACCTGCCCGTCGTCCACTACGTCGCGCCCTCGGTCTGGGCCTGGCGCGAGGGGCGGGCGGCGAAGATGGCGCGGAGCGTCGACCACGTGCTGGCCCTCCTGCCGTTCGAGCCGCCCTATATGGAGGCCGCGGGCATGAGCTGCGACTTCGTGGGGCATCCGGTGGTGGCCGAGCCGCAGGCCACGGACGCCGAGCTCGCGGCCTTCCACGCGGCGCACGGGGAACGCATCGCGCTCGTCCTGCCGGGCAGCCGGCGCGGCGAGGTCTCCCGCCTCGGGCCGATCTTCGGGGAGGCGCTGGAGCGTCTGCCGGACGATACGCGCGTCGTCGTGCCCACGGTACCGCACCTCGAAGGGACGCTGCGCGAGATGACGGCGACCTGGCCCGGGCGACCCCTCGTCGTGACCGACCCGGCGGAGAAGCGCGCGGCCTTCGGGGCGGCGACGGCGGCGCTGGCCGCCTCTGGCACGGTGAGCCTCGAACTGGCCGCGGCGGGGACGCCCATGGTCATCGCCTACGACATGAGCTGGCTCAGCTGGCAGATCATCAGCCGGATGATGAAGATCGACACGGTGACGCTCGTGAACCTCGTCGCGGGCGAGAAGGTCGTGCCCGAGTTCCTCGGCCCCGCCTGCCGGGCGGAGCCGGTCGGCCGCGCCTTTGCCCGGCTCCTAACCGTGCCCTCCGAGCGGGAGCGGCAGGCGGCGGCCCTCGGGCAGACGATGGAGCGGCTGGGCCGCGGGGGCGAGGCCCCGGGCCTGCGCGCCGCGCGCTCCGTTCTCGCGCAGGTGACGAAGTGACTTGCGGCCCTGCGGGTTCGCCGCTATCCCCGCCGCGTAGGCACCCATAGCTCAGCTGGATAGAGCGCTGCCCTCCGAAGGCAGAGGTCCCAGGTTCGAATCCTGGTGGGTGCGCCAAACTTTTCAAATACTTATGTGTCTGTAAGGCTTTATGGTCTATTTGCAGGTAGCAAATAGGTAGCACCGTGAGGGTAAAGCAAAGTCACTTTGCGCCGATTCCGGCCCCTTCTTCCCCTAAGATAGTTAGAGATAGGTATACCTATAAGATAGCTTGTTTTCCTCGGAGCCGCTTTCGCGCCCCTCACATGCGCGGCGGAGGCGGCTTCGAGGGAAACAAGCGGGTTTTCCTTGGTGAGCAAGAGCAAATCGCGGTTCGGGCCAACCGTTCCGTTCTGAGTCATCGGACGTCATCGGATGCCGTCTTTCTTTCCCTACCTCGCTGAACGCTCCAGACTCTCCTTTGGCCTTGCGTCAAAAGCCTTTGCTGTCTGCCCATATTTCGGGCTAAAGCTTGGGACGGAACTGTCACGCGCGGTTCTGGGGCGTAGAACACCCCTGCACTAAGCGGTAGGTGCTGACCGTTTTCAGCGCCACTCTCCTTGACCCCTGCGGTCGGGGAGCCTGTGGCGTATGTACAGGACCCCGGTCTAAAGGCCACAGGGACCGGCTTAGTGCGGTTGTTCTAACTCCCCGATCACCAGGATCAGGATCGAGACCACCTTGCGGGGGCGTACCGCAGGGAACGGTCTTTGGGAGAACCTCCCTTGCTTGCAAAGGATATTTCAGCCGCCGTTTCGATTTTTGATGGGACAGATCAGATCATCCATGACGCCCTTGGATTGCGCCCGGGGCAGTCACTCAAACAGATTTCAACCTGTCGCAGCCTTTGCAGTTCTCCGCTCCCCGAAAGTTTTTCGCCTGAAATCGTCACGATGCTTTTCGAGCAGGTCGTCGGAAATTGGCATGGCCGTATTCCGTCCCGCGAAAACTGGCGGCATGAGCGTAGGACCGAGATTGCCGATCAGAACAAAAGCCCGGAGGTCGTTTTGGAACGGGCGATTGTAACTTTGGCAGAACTTGGTGACTTGCCCGGATGGTACAATCAAATTCCCGTGGCTTCCGGGCTGGTGGATGATCGCTCTGATAAACGCGCGGCTTTGGATCTTGCCCGACTAAACAGCGACACCGCAGAACTGATTGAATTGAAGTGGGCCAGCGATACGCCGCTTTTCGCCCTGTTTGAGGTGCTTCGGTATGGACTGGCGCTGCTTCTGAGCAGGCAGAACGCCGCGAGTTTCGGATACTTGGGACGCCCCTTTATTGATGCCTCAGAACTGAGGCTCGTGGTATTGGCTCCTGCGCAATACTATGCGAATTGCAATCTCACTGGATTTGCAGGGGTTGTGAACAGTGGTTTGCGCGATCTGTCGGGCCAGCACTCGGATTTTCCTCCGATGGGCCTTGCTTTCATGTCATTCCCACAGGGCTTTGAGTTACCTTTTCAGCGCGGCTGCCAAGTCAACGCCATGCGGGACGGCGGAATGGCCGTCGCACGTTCTCAGTTGCTGAGCGCGGTCACCTCGCTACAGCCAATAGGTGTGATTTTTCAATGAAGATCAGGATTCACCGGGGCGGAAATGAGATCGGTGGGAACTGTGTTGAAGTCCATGCAGACGGCGCGTCAATCCTGCTCGACCTTGGGGAACCTCTCATGGGCGAAGTGTTTGGCGAAGCTGCGTTGCCTGCTGTTGAAGGGCTGACCGATGGTTTAAACCCGAACTTTCTAGGAATTGTGATCTCGCATCCGCATTTGGACCACTATGGGCTTGTTCAATTCGCATCGCCCTTGGTTCCGAAATACATAGGACAAGAGGCGGACAAGCTGTTGCGGGCGGCTAGCGCGTTCACCCCGTATGGGGTGACCTTTGACAATGTCCATCACTATCGAGATCGGGGGTCTTTTGAAATCGGGCCATTTCGGATCACGCCGTATTTGGCGGATCATTCCGCTTTTGACTCCTATTCACTGTTGATCGAAGCTTCTGGTAAGCGCCTGTTTTATTCTGGTGACCTTCGTGGTCATGGTTGGAAAAGCTGGGCTTTCAAGCGGTTGTTGTCCGATCCGCCAAGGGACATCGACGCCCTGCTGTTGGAAGGCACGACCCTGAGTAGGGATGATCGCGGGCCAGCTTTGACCGAGGCTCATTTGGTTGAGCAGATAGCCGCAAAAATCCGGGAGACCGAGGGCATCGTTTTGGCTGGTTTCTCCGGGCAGAACATTGACAGACTGGTCACCTTCTACAAGGCTACACTGAAATCGGGCCGGATCTTCATTGCCGACTGCTACATCGCCCATCTGCTGCGCTCGATAGGACGCGCCACGCTCCCCGATCCAACTTCGGGGGCGATGCGTATTTTCCTGCCAAGCCGCATGAAAGGACAGATTGTGCGGAACCAGCTTTTTGATGTGGTTGCGCCCTTCCGTAGGTCGCGCATCTACCCGGAGGAACTTTTCTCCGACAAGTCCAAATGGGTGATGACATTCCGCGCCTCGATGGCTGGCGATTTCGAGGGTGATGGCAAATTAGAGGGTGGCAGGCTGATCTATTCGATGTGGCCCGGATACTTGGAGCGTGGTTCCCCGAATTTGCGTGATTGGTGCGGCCAGAACGGTGTGGCTTTTGATATTCTACACACCTCTGGACATGCCAGTAGGGATGATCTCGCGCGGGTCGTCCAAGCTCTCAAGCCGAAAACCGTTCTGCCCATTCATACGGAAGCCCCCGAAAGGTATGGTGACTTTGGTGTCGCAGTTGAATTTTCCGCGAACGGACAGTGGCATGAGGTTGTGTAGATCTTGGTGGATTGTCCGGGGATAGAGTTCTTACCATCCCCGGACAAATATCGGTATCTCCCAACCGATAAGGGTCTGATTCCTTGATCCTATCATTTTGTCCTTGGGCAACGTCTTCATCCTTCCAAAGATAATGACTGCTGCGATCTTCTATCTGCACATCATAAACGGGCAGAACATGCTGAGTTTGTTTTGGGTGCCGGGCGCCCCGCCGTCGTCCTTGGTCACGCGATCTCGGCCCCGGCTGGCGAACGCGCGTGATTGCTGTCGGGCGTTCCATTGCCCGACGATCTTCAATACCGCCGCACAGACTCAAACACAGGAATCGGCAATGGCGATTCAGTGGTGGGTTTTGGTGTTGCCTTCCTGTTTCCTGATTCTTGCCGGGTGTTGCTGATCCGTTTCGCCTCTGGCGTTAAATCTCCGTGTCAGGGTCGATCTCTACTGCATAGGTGTCTTGCAGCGTGTTTCTTTCGTGTTTGCAGCCTATTGGCATAACGTGAGGTCTGCTGGTCTCCTTGGGGATGGTCTCGGACGGCAAGGCGTTTCCCTGTTTCTCTGGGGTAACATGGGGGAACCCGTCCAAGACGCGCTCTGATTGATGCACCTGTCGCAAGAGTTGGCCGCGTTTGTGCATCGGTCGCGGATCGTTCCCTACGGATGCCTCAATCCGCGCCTCCCGTGCGAGTTTCCTTGCCAGTTCCAAAGGAAAACCACCCGCTTTGCCAAGGGTTAGTTTGTATTGGCGCTTGTTCCCCTTGATCCTGAACATCACGATGTAAGATCGGGCACCGCTTGGGCGGATGCGCAGGCCGAACCCATGCGGTGTTTCCGACCAGATCGTGTATTCCACCGCGCGGGGTGGGGCAGTTGCCACGGTTTCCTCTGTCAGGTCAGGGCGTACCATGACAGCGAGCACTTGGCGGTCTGTATCAACGTGAGGAATGAAAAGCAGGTCCTCCGGGTCCACATCCGCGATGTATTCCTCGGAGACGCGCAGTTCTTCCTTGTAGTAGCGAGGTGGTATGTCTCGGAGGGCGCGTTTGGCGCACTGGTCCGAATATCCTTGCAAGCGGAGCGCCCAGTAGGGATCGTTCCTTGCTCTGGGGTCTTTCGGGTCAATGGGTTCCCGCTGCTGCCGCCGAACCATCTGAGAGTCGGTTGGGTTCTTGCGGGGTTTCATGGCGAGACCCCGCAAGTCATGGCCGGATCAGGCGATCTCAGCCTTTCGTGCCCCCAGGTATTCCGCAAGCTGGGGAATGGTTGCCGTCGTGTAGACCGATGGGCCGGAGGCCAGATAGAGGATTGCGCCATCGGCACCGTTGGCGCGGCCTCCTGCGACCTGACTGCGCCGCACGAGCGCACCGCCACCACTTTTGGCCGGGATGAGGATGAAGTTGTCTTGATTGTTTTCCATGACATGGGTCCTTTCATTGGCTTGCTGTCATGGTGAGGCCCTACAGCCTTCACCTTCCAATACAAACCAGACCCACAGATGGTGTCAATAAAGCATTTCTTGCAAGTCATTGGAAACACTCCTCAATCCAACTCCACCCAACCATCATCATAGCCAAGGGCTATTGGCTTTTGATCTGGATGAGGGCAAATACTTCCATGCTGGATTGCGGTGGCTTGCGTGGCGGTGCTGGCTTTGGGGGTCCTGTTTTCGCGCACCCAGTTGTCGAGGTCGATCTGGTCGTAGAAAACTGATGAGCCGATCTTGTAGAAGGGTGCACCGCCGCCAACGGATCGTAGCTTCGCCATGTAGGAGCGGCGCAAAGGTTTATTGTAGCGGGCTTTCAGATACAGAATCGCTTGATCCGGGTTCAGGGGCGTTTGTTCCATGGGAAGTCTCCAAATGCTGTGGTTTCACCCAGAGTGACCCTCTAGGTGGGTATATATACAGATTTGGGCGGATTTCTTTCAGCGACCCGGTGGAGAATCCAACTGACGCCTACTCAGGGTCCTCTCTGCCGTTTGGGATCATTGCCGAAATGAGGCTTTCGCTGCCTTCATTCAAGGCCCGGCGCAGTGGGTCTTCGGTTAGGTGGGCGTATCTTGCGGTTGTGGATGTGGATTTGTGTCCGAGCAACGCGCCAATTTTGGGAAGGCTCATGCCTCGGGCGACGTTCACGGATGCGAATGTGTGGCGTAGATCGTGCAACCTGACGTCATCAAGTCCAGCGTGTCGCGCGATCCGTGTCCAAGGTCTCTTGAGGTCTGATCTGGGCTTGTCCGGGTTCTTGCCGAGAATGACGTAGGTGCCGACCTTTGGTAAATCGTGTAGAACCCGCGCAGCGCCTTCGGAAAGGTAGACCACCTTTCGGCCCGTTTTGCTATCAGGCAGGTTCAACAGGTTTCTTTCAAAATCAACGTCTTTCCAGCGTAGATGCAAGATTTCGCGCAATCTGCACCCGGTCAGGAGCAAGAGGCGAATGGCCCCTGTGACATGAGGAGGGACAATTTCGCGCAGGTTGTCGTCGGACTTTGGGCGGTGCTTTAGCTTTCCGTCCTCGTTCAAATGCCAAGGGAGGCCGACCGTTTCGGCCAGAGAAAGGGTTTCGCCGAGACGGTTGATTTCGTCCTGCGACAGGAAGCGGTCTTTGGGATTATCAGGGAACTTCTTGACCCCGGTGCAGGGGTTGGATTGCAGATAGCCTTGGTTGATAGCGTAGGTAAAGATGCCCCCCAGCAGTCTGACAGTTCGTGTTGCTGTGCCTTTGCCGCCCTTCACGATGGATCGGCCTTTTGCGGTCTTCTCGTCCTTGGCGGTTTTTCCCTTCGCAACGTCATGCATGAACCGCTCAACCTCGGCCCGTGTCACTGCGCTTAGCTTTTTCCGTCCCAGAAGCGGTAGGATATGGCTGTTGATCCGTCCCACGTCCGTTTTGACTGTCGATTCCTTCTTGATTGCGACGCCATGCTGTAAGTATTCCGCACAGAGCGCGGCAACAGTCATTTCTGATCGTGCTTGGCGTTCTTCGCCGGCTAGATCATGCCCGGTTTTCGCAAGGGCTAGGTATTTTTCCGCTTCCTTTCGAGCCTGCTCCACGGTCAGGACCCCATAGGTGCCAACTGTCTTCTTGCGCTCGCGTCCGCTTCGACCACCCACGCGATATTGCGCAATGAAAGTCTTCTTGCCGCTCGGCCAGACCCGGCACCCAAACCCGCGCAGCTTGCCGCACCAGATAAGGTAGTCCTTATCGCGTGGCTGGGCGCGTTCAACGATGGTTTTGGTTAGGCGTTGGTCTGTCATGGCTGTAGGTAGCACATAGGTAGCGCATTTGAGGGAATTCGAAGTAATTTGCCTGCGAACGGATTCTCGCTTGATCACATATTAGAAACCTGATTTTAATATGAAAATCAAGTTTTCTGTCAGGGTGAGGTAAAGCGAGGTGATGCAGAGTAAAGCTATTCCTCACCCCTCCGAAGGCAGAGGTCTCAGGTTCGAATCCTGATGGGTGCGCCACTTTTCCCTCCGTATCGTCATGGTCGGGCCTGCGCCGACCATCTCCGACCGCTTCGCGCCCGGCGGCCGAAGATCCTCGGGTCGCGCCCGAGGATGACGGCTGCGGTTGGTGGCGCGGGGTGCCCGGCTCAGGCGCGGCGGCGGCGCAGGAAGGCGGAGACGCGGGGGAGGCCGGCGCGGAGGGCCTCGGGGGCGTTGGCGAAGCCGATGCGGAGCGTGCCCTCCACGCCCATGACGGCGCCCGGGGTGAAGAGGACGCCCTCCTCCTCCAGGAGGTCGAGGCAGAGCTGTTCCGACCCGATGTCGAGGTCGTAGGACAGAAGCGCGGTCGTGCCCGCGACGGGCTTGACCCAGTCGATGCCCGGCTCCGCCGTCACCCAGTCGGAGACGAGGGCGAGGTTGCCGCGCGTCATCTCGCGCGAGCGGGCGAGGATGCGATCCTTCGCCTCGAGGGCGAGGGTGGCGAGGTGGTCGTCGATCAGTCCGACCGAGATCGTGTTGTAGTCGCGGTGGTGGGAGACGGCCTCCAGCACCTCCGCGGGCGCGCAGACCCAGCCGAGGCGCAGCCCGGCGAGGGAGAAGACCTTGGACATGCTGGCCGTGGAGATGCCGCGACCATAGACGTCCACGATCGAGGCACCCATCCCGTCGCCCGCCTGTTGCGAGCCGCGATAGACCTCGTCGACGAGGACCCAGGCCCCCGCGCCGTGGTTCCCGCGCCGGGCGATCTCGGCCAGCCGGCGCAGCCCCGCCGCCTCGATCCAGGTGCCGGTCGGGTTGTTGGGGTTGGTGAGCGCGATCAGCCGCGTCTCCGCCGTCACCGCCCCATCGAGCACGTCCCAGTCGGGCAGCCAGCCGTCCTCGGGGCGCAGGCGCACCTGCGTGACGTCGGCCCCGAGGCTCTCGGGGATGGAGATGTGCTGCTGATAGGTGGGCACGAGGGAGACGACGGGATCGCCGGCGCTCGCCATCGCGGCCCAGACGAGCGCGTTGGCCCCGGCGGTGCCGTGGGTGACGAGCACGTCGGCGCGCGTCCGGTCGGCGTAGAGCCCGGCGATGGCGTCGCGCAGCCGGTCGGACCCCTCGATCGCGCCGTAGGTCAGGCGGGTGGGGCCGAGGCCCGCCAGCGGGTCGTTCCGGCCGGAGAGGGCCGTCAGCTCATCGAGCGTCAGGCTCGTCACGCAGGTCTCGGCAAGGTTGTAGGCGCAGTGGTTTTCGTGGGCGTTCATCCACATCTCGACGCCGAAGGGGTCAATGTGCATCGGGGGCTCCGTCGGTGAGGCCGGCGCGATAGGCGCGGTGGAAGGCGGCATAGCCCGGCGAGACGCGGGCCAGGTGGGACCGGGCGCGGGCGTGGAGCGCGGGCAACTGGTGGAAGGGCACGGCGGGCCAGGCGTGGTGCTCGGCGTGGAAGGGCATGTTCCACGCGAGGAAGCGGACGGCGCGGCTCGTGAGCGTGGTGCGGGTGTTGAGGAACATGTCGGCGACCGTGGGGCAGCGACCGTGCTCGGCCAGCAGGTAGAGGCGCAGGACCGGCTGCCCGAGGAGAAGGGGCATGATCCAGAGCCAGAGGAGCGCGGCCGTGCCCGCGGCGAGGCTCGCGAGGGCGAGGCCCGTGTAGATCGCCAGCATCAGGCGGGCCTCGCGCCGCAGGTCGGCGTGGCGGCGGGCGGGGATGTAGGGCGCGTCGATGGCCCCGAAGGCGTTGCGCCAGAGCGTCGACAGCTGGGCGCGCCAGGTGGGCAGGCCGGTCAGGTGCCAGGCGTAGCCCGCGCGGGTCGTCGGTTTCGGCGTCGCGAGTTCCGGGTCGCGGGCCGGGTCCTGCGTGTGACGGTGGTGGGCCATGTGGAAGAGCGTGAACCAGCCGTGGGGCAGGGCGAGGATCAGCCCGCAGAGACGCCCGACCCAGAGGCTCAAGGCCCGCGTGCGGAAGGGCGTCAGATGGGTCGTCTCGTGTTGCAGCGTGAAGAGGAAGACGAGCGCGATGCCGAGCGGCAGCATCAGGATCGGCCAGCCGGGCACTCCCGCCACGATGCCCGCGGCGGGCAGGGCGATGAGCGCCAGGTGCCCGGCCAGATGCGCAAGCCCCCGCGCGTCCGACCGGCGGGTCAGGCGCAGCCGATCCTCGGGCGGGACGCTGGCAAGGAAACGCGTGTGATCCATGTCTTGTCATAGACGCCGAATGGACCGGGCCGAAAGGGCGGGCGTTGTTAGTTACAAAAGCAACCGTTATGCGAGGCGCAGGCCGGAGGAGGATGCGATGAACAGGCAGACGAAGATCGACGCGATGACGCGGGCTCCCTCGCTTGCGGGACCGCACGAGGGCTACATGCCGGGCTTCGGCAACGACTTCGAGACCGAGGCGCTGCCCGGGGCCCTGCCGCAGGGGATGAACTCGCCGCAGCGCTGCGCCTACGGGCTCTATGGCGAGCAGCTGTCGGGCACGGCCTTCACCGCGCCCGGGCACCAGAACGAGCGGACGTGGTGCTATCGCATCCGGCCGTCGGTCCGGCACACGCATCGCTTCGCGTCGCTCGACCTGTCCTACTGGAAATCTGCGCCTCTCATCGACCCTGACGTCGTGTCGCTCGGCCAATACCGCTGGGATCCGGTGCCCCATGCCGAGGGGACGACCTGGCTCACGGGGATGCGTACGATGACGACGGCGGGCGACGTCAATACGCAGGTGGGCATGGCCGCGCATGTCTACCTCGTGACCGAGAGCATGGTTGACGCCTACTTTTACTCGGCGGATTCCGAGCTTCTGGTGGTGCCGCAGCAGGGGCGGCTGCGGTTCGCGACCGAACTCGGCACGATCGACCTCGCCCCGCAGGAGATCGCCATCCTGCCGCGCGGGCTCGTCTACCGGGTGGAGGTGCTGGAGGGGCCGTGCCGGGGCTTCGTCTGCGAGAACTACGGCCAGAAATTCGCCCTGCCCGAGCGGGGGCCGATCGGGGCAAACTGCATGGCGAACCGGCGGGACTTCAAGACGCCCGTCGCCGCCTTCGAGGATCGCAATGCGCCCTCGACCGTGACCGTCAAATGGGGCGGGCGGTTCCACGTGACCGAGATCGGCCATTCGCCCCTCGACGTGGTGGCCTGGCACGGCAACTACGCGCCGGTGAAGTACGACCTCAACACGTATTGTCCGGTGGGCGCCGTGCTCTTCGATCATCCCGACCCCAGCATCTTCACCCTGCTCACCGCGCCTTCGGGCGTGCCGGGAACGGCGAACATCGACTTCGTCCTCTTCCGCGACCGCTGGATGGTGGCGGAGGATACCTTCCGCCCGCCCTGGTACCACAAGAACGTCATGTCGGAGCTGATGGGCAACATCCACGGGCAATACGACGCGAAGCCGAAGGGGTTTGTGCCGGGCGGGCTGAGCCTGCACAACATGATGCTGCCCCACGGGCCGGACCGGCAGGCCTTCGAGGGGGCCTCGACCGCCGACCTCGCGCCGGTGAAGCTGGCCGATACGATGTCGTTCATGTTCGAGACGCGCTTCCCGCAGCACCTGACTCCGTTTGCGGCGCAGGAGGCCCCGTTGCAGGACGACTACATCGACTGCTGGTCGGATCTGCCGAAGCTCTTCGACGGGACTCCGGAGGGCAAATGAGGCTCGCGACGCTGTCCAACGGTCGCCCGGACGGTGCGCTCGTCGCCGTCGACGCGGATCGCAAGACCATGTGGCCCGCCGGCCCCGAAACGTTCCAGGCCCTTCTGGACGGAGCCCCGACGGGCAAGCCGGACGCGACCGGCCCGTTCGATGTGACGCGGTGCATGGCCCCGCTTCCACGGGCGTGGCAGTTCCTCGACGGCTCGGCCTATGTCAATCACGTCGAACTCGTCCGCCGCGCGCGAGGCGCGGAGATGCCGGAGCGGTTCTGGACCGATCCGCTGATGTACCAGGGCTGCTCCGACCCGTTCCTCGGGCCCGCCGACCCGATCGTGAGCGCGCCCGACTGGGGCACCGATTTCGAGGCGGAGGTGGCCGTCGTCGTGGCGGACGTGGACCGGGGCGCGAGCGTGGACGACGCGCGGGAGGCGATCCGCTTCGTGATGCTCTTGAACGATACCTCCCTGCGCGGCCTCATCCCCGACGAGCTGGCGAAAGGCTTCGGCTTCGTGCAGTCGAAGCCGCCCTCGGCGCTGGCCCCGCTGGCGCTCAGCCTCGACGAACTCGACGGGTGGGACGGCGACCGTCTACACGCGCGGATGTGCGTCGACCTGAACGGGGTGCCCTTCGGGCGGACGGATGCGGGACAGGACATGACCTTCGGGTTCCCCGAGCTCATCGCCCATGCCGCACGCACGCGGCCCCTGCGCGCGGGCACCGTCATCGGGTCCGGCACGGTGTCGAACAAGCGCGACGGGGGGCCGGGTGCCCCGGTCGCGCAGGGCGGGGCGGGCTATTCCTGCATTGCCGAGCAACGGATGATCGAGACGATCGAGACGGGCCACGCGGTCACGCCCTTCCTGCGGCCGGGCGACCACGTCGAGATCTGGATGGAGGACGCGGAGGGCCGCGACCTCTTCGGACGCATTTCGCAAAGGGTAGAGGCGGCATGAGCAAGGCATTCGCGTCCCGGGGGGACATGACCGAAAAGACGATCACCTTCGACGAGATCGGGGACGGCCTCTATGCCTTCACCGCCGAGGGCGACCCGAACTCGGGCGTCATCGTCGGCGACGAGAGCGTCATGGTCGTCGAGGCACAGGCGACGCCCCGGCTCGCGGGCAAGGTGATCGACTGCGTGCGGGGCGTGACCGACAAGCCGATCACGCATCTGGTGCTGACCCACTACCACGCCGTCCGCGTCCTCGGGGCCTCGGCCTATGGTGCCGATCAGGTCATCATGTCGGACGCCGCGCGCGGCATGGTCGCGGAGCGCGGGGCCGAGGATTGGGCGAGCGAGTTCCAGCGGTTCCCCCGCCTCTTCGAGGGCCACGAGAGCATCCCGGGCCTGACGTGGCCCACTACGACCTTCAGCCAAGCCATGACCGTCTGGCTGGGCAGGCGGCGCGTCGATATCCGCCATCTGGGCCGCGCGCATACGGCGGGGGACGCGGTGATCCATGTGCCCGACGCGAACGTCATGTTCACCGGCGACATCGTCGAGGATCGCTCCGCCTGTTACTGCGGCGACGGGTACTTCTCCGATTGGGGCGGCACACTCGACGCGATCGCGGGCTACGGCGTCGACGCCATCGCGCCGGGGCGGGGTGGGGCGCTGATGGGCGAGGCCGCCGTCACGCGCGCCATCGAGAGCACGCGCGATTTCGTGACCTCAACCTATGCCCCCGCCGCCCGTGTCGCGGCGCGGGGCGGGACGCTGAAGGAGGCGTGGGACGCGGTGCGCGCGGAATGCGACCCGAAGTTCGCCGACTACGCGATCTACGAGCATTGCCTGCCCTTCAACGTCGCCCGCGCCTACGACGAGGCGCAGGGCATCGCCCATCCCCGCATCTGGACGGCGGAGCGTGACATGGAGATGTGGGAGGCGCTGCAGGCATGACCGCGCCGATGCGCCCGCGCTACGAGCTGGCCGAGCGGCTCTACCCCTACGCGCGCAGCCCGGATCAGGACCAGGCGGAGCCGGCCCGGCATCCCGTCGTCGTCGTCGGGGCCGGGCCCGTGGGCCTCGCCACGGCGCTCGACCTCGCGTTGCGCGGGCAGCGGGTCGTGGTGCTCGACGACCACGAGGGCGTGGGGCAGGGGAGCCGTGCCATCTGCTTCTCCAAGCGGAGCCTGGAAATCGCGCATCGCCTCGGCTGCGGAGAGGCGATGCACGCGAAGGGCGTCGTCTGGCAGCGGGGCCGCGTCTTCCGCGACCGCGACGAGATCTATGCCTTCGACCTTCAACCCGAGGGCGGCCATCGCTTTCCGCCCTTCGTCAACCTGCAGCAGCCCTATGTCGAACGCTTCCTCGTGGAGCGCATCGCCGCCGTCCGGGCCGAAGGGGCCGAGGTCGAGATCCGGGGCGCGAACCGGGTGGACGACCTCGCGCAGGCGGCCGATGGCGTGACGCTCGACATCACGACGCCCGACGGGCCCTACCGGCTCCGCGCGGACTACGTGGTGGCCTGCGACGGGGCGCGTTCGCCGATCCGGGAGCGGATGGGGCTCACGTTCGAGGGCCGCGTCTTCGAGGACAATTTCCTCATTGCCGACGTGAGGATGACCGCCGACTTCCCGACCGAGCGCTGGTTCTGGTTCGAGCCGTGGTTCAAGTCCGGCGCCTCCGCGCTCCTGCACAAGCAGCCCGACGACATCTGGCGCATCGACTTCCAGCTCGGCTGGGACATCGACCGGGAGGCGGAGTTGCGCCCCGCGGCGGTGCGCGCCCGCGTTGACGCGATGCTGGGGCCGGATGTGGACTATGCGCTCGACTGGACCTCGATCTATACCTTCCAGTGCCGGCGCATGGCGCGGTTCCGCCACGGCCGCGTCCTCTTCGCCGGGGACAGCGCGCATCAGGTCTCGCCCTTCGGGGCACGGGGGGCCAATTCGGGCTTGCAGGACGCCGAGAACCTCGCGTGGAAGCTCGACCTCGTGCTGCGCGGGGTGGCGGGCGAGACGCTTCTCGACAGCTACGACACCGAGCGGGGGGCGGCGGCGGACGAGAACATCCTGAACTCGACGCGCTCCACGGATTTCCTGACCCCGAAGTCGGAGGCGAGCCGGCTCTTCCGCGATGCGGTGCTGGATCTTGCGGAAGGCCACGCCTTCGCCCGGCCACTCGTCAATTCGGGTCGGCTCTCGGTCCCGGCGGTCTACGACGACGCGCCGCTTGTCGGCCCCGATGCCCTCCCGGGTGGCCCGGCCGCGTCCCGTCCCGGTGCGCCCTGCCCGGATGCGCCGCTCGGGCAGGGGTTTCTGCTCGACCGGTTGGGAGGGGGCTTCGCGCTCCTCGCGCTCAACTGCACGCCGCCGTCGGTGGACGGCCCCGAGGGGGTGCCGTTCGAGCGGATCGGGCTGACCTGCGAGCGGGACGACCCGCTCGCCCGGCGCTATCTCGGCGATGCCGCGCGGGCGGTCTATCTCCTGCGTCCCGACCAGCACGTCGCGGCCCGCTGGGGTGATCCGACCCCGGCGGGGATCGGCCGCGCCCTGCGGCACGCCCTCGGGACGACGGCATGACCCTGACCACCGCACCGAACCTGCCCGACCCCGATGGCGTCTATGCCGCGCTCATCGACGCGCACGAGGGACTGACGAAAGCCGAGAGCGACGCGCTCAACGCGCGGCTGATCCTCGTGCTGGCCAATCATATCGGCGACCTTGACGTCCTGCGCGCGGCGCTGGAGGTCGCGCGGGGCGACGGGACGCCCTGAATCCGCCGACGGGGGCTTGAACGTCGCGGGCGTAGTCTTCATCACATGCGTGTCTCGTGGCCGCGGATGGCCCCGATGTGCCCGCCGTGACGGCGGCCATACCGGGCCAATGTGCCGGCGAGGTGGTCGTGACCCCCCGTGTCGTACGGGTCGCGTTCGTTGATTTCAGCTTTCATCGTCTCGATCGTGCCCGGAAGAGCGGTATCCGCCCGACCCCGGATCGGCGTCGCCGGCGTGTTCGAGACACAACGCCCACGGGCGCGGGACCGACGGCCGTTTTCGCCGCGCGGCTGCCGCTGCCCCCAGCTTCGCGGAAGGCGCCCAGGATGCACTCGACCACAGATGCCGCGGACGGCGGATCCATCGAACAGCGGAGCGGTGAACGGCCCGGACGTGCGACCCGGTGCCGTCAGGTCCGGTGGCTCCTGCGGCCGGCTCTGGCCCTGATGCTGCTCGCCGCGCCGGCGGCTCTGGCACAGGACAACGCGCCGCGTCCCGCCAAGGTGGCGACCGTCGCCGCAAGCGACGCGACCGTGAGCCGAACCTATCCCGCGACGGTCCTGCCCTCGCGCGAGACGGCGCTGTCGTTCCGCGTCGGCGGCCGTATCGTGGCGCTTCCGATCCGCGGGGCCATGCTGGTCGAGGAGGGGGCCGTCATCGCCAGGCTCGACCCGCGGGATTTCGAGCGGCAGATCGCGCAGATCG
This sequence comes from Jannaschia marina, assembly GCF_013404595.1. Lineage (GTDB taxonomy): Bacteria > Pseudomonadota > Alphaproteobacteria > Rhodobacterales > Rhodobacteraceae > Jannaschia > Jannaschia marina. Next base: position 245,293 of record NZ_JABVAX010000004.1, read on the forward strand.
AGAGCCAGATCGCCCAGGCCGAGGCGCAGCTGGAGGCGCTGCGCGCGGGCGCGCGCCCCGAGGAGCTCTCGGCGCTCGAGGCGGCGCTCGAGGCCGCGGAGGCCCAGGCCGAGGCCGCGGGCGACACGCTCGAACGCACACGGCAGTTGCGCGAGCGCGGCGTCGTCGCCAAGGCCCAGCTCGAGCAGGCCGAGGCGGAGTTCCGCGTGGCCGAAGCCGAGGTGCGCACGCAGCGGGAGCAGTTGCGCATCGGTCAGGCCGGCGGCCGGGCCGAGGAGATCCGGGCGTCGGAAGCCGCGATCGAGGGGTTGCGCACCCAGCTCCAGGTCTCGCGCGACAACCTCGACGACGCGACCCTGCGCGCGCCCTTCGCGGGCATCATCGCGCGGCGGGACGTGGAGCCTTTCTCGAACGTGCAGGCCGGGCAATCCATCGCGCTCCTCCAGGCGCTCGATCCGATCCATCTCGCCTTCGACATTCCGGGTCCCGACGTGACGGCGCTCTCGCAGGGCGGCGTCGAGGCGATCGAGACCTCGGCCAGTTTCGACGCGATCCCGGGGGAGACCTTCGAGGCGGAGGTCGTGGAGTTCTCGGTGCAGGCCGACACCGGTACGCGTACCTATCGCGGCCGTGTCGCGATCCCCGCGCCGGCCGATACGGTGATCCTGCCGGGCATGACGGCGGAGGTGGTGTCGAGCGCCCCGGGCCGCGACGTGCGGCTGACCGTGCCGCTCTCGTCCGTGGCCGCCGCCCCGGATGGCTCGCCCTTCGTCTGGATCGTGGGCGAGACCGGCGCGCTGACCCGGCGCGACGTCACGCTCGGCGAAGCCATCGGAGATCGCGTCACCGTCACCGCGGGCCTCGAGGAGGGGGAGCGCGTCGTCGCCGCGGGCGTCGGACGCATCGTCGAGGGCATGACCGTCCGCCCGATCGCCGAGGAGGGCTGAGGCATGGACCTCGCGCGTTTCGCGATCGAAAAGCGGCTGGTCTCGGCCGTCGTCGCCCTGCTGATCCTGATCTCGGGCTATTTCGCCTATATGTCGCTGCCACGTTTCGAGGACCCGGAGTTCATCATCCGGCAGGCCCAGATCGTGACGCCCTATCCCGGCGCGACCGCGGGCGAGGTGGCCGAGGAGGTGAGCGAGGTCGTCGAGGACGCGCTCCAGCAACTGCAGGGCGTGGACGAGGTCACGTCGATCTCGGCCCCCGGGCTCTCGACGGTGACGGTCGAGTTCACCATCGCCTCCACGCCCGATTACGACCACCTCTATCAGCGGTTCGCACAGATGCGCGCGAAGATTTCCGACGCACAGGCCGACCTGCCGCCCAACGCGCTCGAAAGCCAGGTGTTCGACGATTTCGGCGATGTCTACGCGCTCTATTTCGCGGTGACGGGCGACGGCTGGACCCTGCCGGAGCTGCACGATTACGCCAAGACGCTCCAGCGCGAGCTGGTGACCGTCGACGGCGTCTCGAAGGTGGTGCTCTCGGGGACGCAGGACGAGGTCGTCTATGTCGAATACAGCCCCTCGCGCCTCGTGGAGCTGGGGCTGACGCCGAACCAGATCGCGCAGCTGATCGAGGGGCAGAACCTCGTCAGTCCGGGGGGTTCGGTCGTGGCGGGGGACATGCGGCTCGAAGTCCGACCGGCCGGCGGGGTCGGATCGGTCGAGGCGCTCGAGGAGGTCATCATCTTCGACCCGCAGTCCGGGGCGTCCTTCCGGCTGGGGGACGTCGCCACGGTCACCCGTGGCCTGGAGGAACCCGCGGGCCCGCGCCTCTTCCGCGACGGCCGGCCGGCCGTGGGCCTCGGCATCTCGAACACGCTCGGCGGCAACGTCGTGAGCATGGGGGAGGCCGTCAAGGAACGGATCGCCGAGCTCGAGCCCGACCGGCCGCTCGGCATCGACCTGATGCCGATCTCGGACCAGTCGCAGACGGTGAAGACCTCGGTCGACAACTTCGTCCTGAACGTCGTGGTCGCGCTCGCCATCGTCATCGGCACGCTCCTCGTCTTCATGGGCCTGCGGTCGGGCCTGCTGATGGGCGGCGTCCTTCTCGTGACCGTCGCCGGCACGCTGACGGGGATGTATCTCTACGGCCTCGACATGCAGCGGATCTCGCTCGGCGCGCTCATCATCGCGCTCGGGATGTTGGTCGACAACGCGATCGTCGTGGTCGAGGGCACGCTCGTCCGCGTCCAGAGGGGCGCGCCAGCGGGGCAGGCGGCCCGGGCGGTCGTCGAACAGACCAAGTGGCCGCTGCTCGGCGGCACCGTCGTCGGCATCCTCGCCTTCTCGCCCGTCGGCTTCTCGCCGGACAACACCGGGGAATACGCGGGGTCCCTGTTCTGGACGATCGCCATCGCGCTCCTCTTCTCCTGGCTCGTCGCGATCTGGCTCACGCCCTATTTCTGCACGCTGCTCCTGAAGCCTGCCGGGACGCCGGCCCCGGCGCGGGAGAATGCGATCCTGCGCGGCTACCGCCGGCTGCTCGCGCGCGCGATCCGGCTGCGCTGGATCACCGCGGGGCTCGTAGTGGCGTTGCTGATGTCGGCCATCGCGCTCGTCTCGCAGGTGCCCCCGGGCTTCTTCCCGGAATCGACCCGTGCACAGTTCGCCGTCGACTACTACCTGCCGGAGGGCACGGATATCGACGCGACCACCGAAGACCTGCTCGAGATCGCCGCGTTCGCCCGCGAGCTCGAAGGCATCACCGGCACCAGCACCTCCGTCGGCGGCGGGCACCAGCGTTTCATGCTGATCTATGAGGCCGAGACCCCGAACGGGGCCTACGGGCAGATCCTCTTCGACGTGGAGGATTACCGCCGGATCGACGGGTTGCGCACGACGCTCGCCAACCACATTTCCGAGACCTACCCCGAGGCCGGGGCCAAGGCCTGGAGTTTCGTGCTCGGGCCGGGCAGCGGCTCCCGCATCGAGGCCCGGTTCCTCGGGCCCGACGCCGCCACGCTGCGGCGGCTGGCCGAACGGGCCAAGACGCTCTTTGCCGAAGCCGGCGCGGTCGCCGTCAAGGACGACTGGCGCGAGCAGGTCCGCGTCGTGCGACCGGTCATCGACACAAGGAACGCGCGCCGCCTCGGCCTGACGCAGGGCGAGATCACCCAGGCGCTTCGCAGCCACCTCGCCGGGGCCACGCTCGGCGTCTACCGGGAGGGCGACGACCTTCTGGACATCGTGATGCGGCCGACCGAGGGCGCGCGCGACGACATCGCCGAGCTGCGCGATATCCAGGTCTTCAGTCAGGTCGCGGGCGGCTACGTCCCCATCGGCCAGGTCGTCGACCGCTTCGACGTCGTCTTCGAGGCGGGCAACCTGCGCCGCATCGACCGGCAGCTGGCGATCACCGCGCAGGCGGATCCCGCGCCGAGCGTGCTGTCGGGCGACCTCTTCGCCGAGGTCCGCCCGCAGGTCGAGGCGATCGAGCTTCCGCCGGGCTATCGGCTCGAATGGAGGGGCGAATACGGCGACTCGCAAGAGGCCAACGCGGGCCTCGCCGCCACCATGCCGCTCGGCTTCGGGGCGATGGTGCTCGTCGTGATCTTTCTCTTCAACGCGATCCGGCAACCGCTCATCATCTGGCTGACGGTGCCGCTGGCGCTGATCGGGGTGATCTACGGCCTCGCCCTGTCGCGCACCGCGCTGGAGTTCATGGCCATCCTCGGGATCCTGTCGCTCACGGGGATGCTCATCAAGAACGCCATCGTCCTCATAGACGAGACGGACACCCAGATCGCCGCGGGCAAGCCGCGGATGGAGGCGGTCATGGATTCGGCCGTGAGCCGCGTGCGCCCGGTCTCGCTCGGCGTGATAACGACCGTCCTCGGCGTCGTGCCCCTTCTGTGGGATCCGTTCTTCAAGTCGCTGGCCGTCGTCATCATCTGCGGCCTCAGCTTCGCCACGGTGCTGACGCTCGTGATCGTGCCGGTGCTCTACTCGATCTTCTTCCGCGTCCGGGAGGACGAGCGTGCGGACGGGACCGACGGGGACGCATCCGATCCGGTGCCGGCGCAATGAGGGGCTGGCTTCGGGCGATCGGTCTGGCCCTTTGCGTCACGGCCTGCGCACCACCGAGCGGCATCTCCCGCGTGCCCCTGATGCAGGCTCCCATCCTCTATCAGAGCGCAGCGCCGGCCCCTGCCGCCGCGCCCCGCGTTCCCGCCGATCGGGATGTGCCCTATGCCACGCAGCGGGCCCCCGCCGAGATCGGAGCTTACGGCGACGTGCCCTCGACGATCCTTCGGGTGGGCTTCTCGGAGGTCTCGATCGGGGCCTCGCGGACGTCTGGGGCGGCGGGCACGCGCCGGCCGGTCGTGGAGATCGAGGAGGTCGCGGAGACCGGCCCCCTGACCGCCTCGCGCCATGCGGCGGCCGATCCGCGCGATTTCAACGGCACGGGGCCCGAGGTCGACGCCGCCTTCGCGGGCCGCATCAACCGGCAGCTGGCCGAACGGCCGGGGGGCGACATCGTTCTCTATGTCCACGGTACCTGGACGGATTTCGCCAACCCCGTCCTGGCCGCGGCCGAGCTGCAGCACGTGTCGGGGTACCATCACCTCTTCATGGCCTATTCCTGGCCGGCGAACACCGGGCTTCTGACCTATTTCCAGGACACCGAGGACGCCACCAACTCCGCGTTCCAGTTCCGCCGCTACCTGCGCTTCCTCGCCGAGGAGACGGAGGCGCGGCGCATCCACATCGTCGCGCATTCGGCGGGGACGCGGATGGTGTCCGAGGCGATCGGGGCGCTCGCGCTCGAATACAAGGCCGCCCCCGAGAGTCGCATCCGCACGGAGCTTCGGCTCGGTCAGGTGATGCTCATCGGGTCGGACGCCGACCCCATCCGCGTGGGCGGCTATCTCATCGACGGGATCGACCGGATGGTCGAGGATCTGACGATCTATGTGTCGGGCCACGACCGGGCGCTGCGCCTGTCGAACATCGTCTTCGGCGAGCGCAACCGCCTCGGGCAGGCGACGCGGGGGCCGGTGCCTGCCTATATCCGGGGGTTCATCGGCAGCTTCGACAACGTCCACGTGATCGACGTCACCGACGCCGAGCGCTCCAGCGCGGCGAACGGTCACGGCTATCTGCGCGGCTCGCCCTGGGTGTCGAGCGACATCCTGGCGGCGGTCACGCTCGGCCTCGACCCGGCGGGGCGCGGACTGGTCCGTTCGCGCGACAGGGTGCGCTGGATCTTCCCGGCAAACTACCCGGAGCGGCTGCAGGCCATGGCCGGACCGCGGCTCCCGCGCGACGGAGGATGACCGGGCCACACGGGGGATCCCGAACCGAAACGGAAGACGCGAAAACGGGACCGCGACGCTCGCGCGGCGCAGCCAGTCACGTCGCGGGGCAGGGGCATCCATGTGTGAAATGGCGGACAGGAAGGGATTCGAACCCTCGAGACGGTTTCCCGCCTACGCACTTTCCAGGCGCGCGCCTTCGACCACTCGGCCACCTGTCCGCCGGCGGGTCTATGCAAAGCGACAGGCCGGTGCAAGGCGCAATCTGACCGAAGTGTGAACGCCGTGGCGTTGTCGCGGCGCGGCCGTCGTGGTTTGGAACGCCAGAGCCTCGACGGAGATGCCCGATGTTCCTGCGCGCCCTTGCCCTTGCCTTATTTGCCCTCGCCGTGCCTGCCATGGCGCAGGAGGAGGTCGCCGATCTCGCGCCCCGCGACGGCTGGGTGGTGACGCCGACCGACAAGGACTTCGAGACGCTGGTGCAGGATGTGCGCGAGAATGCGAAGGCCGGCAAGCTGGCCGTCGTCACCATGGCCGGGCCGACGGGGGCCGCCGCGAACCGGGGGATCGACATCCCCGGGAACCGCGTCATCGGCCTCTTCAACAATGATTTCGCCGTGCGTACCCTGCGGCAGAGCACGGCGGCGATGATCGAGGCTCCGATCCGCGTCTACGTCACCGAGAACGCCGACGGCACCGCCACGCTCGGCTACAAGCTGCCCTCCGCCGTGCTCGCACCCTATGCCGCCGATGCGCCGGGCCTCGGCGAGATCGGTGCGGAGCTGGACGCGGCCTTCGCCGCCGTCGCCGGGGCCGCGACGCAGTAGGCATTTTCCCCGCTAGACCGGAGTGCTATCGGAGCCCATGAGCAGAATTCGCGCCGCCGACGCCCTTGCGCGTCGCCTCTATCACGCCGGGTGCCGCCGGGCCTTCGGGATGCCCGGGGGCGAAGTCCTGACCATCGTCGACGCGCTCGAGGCCGCGGGGATCGAATTCGTCCTCTGCCACCACGAGAACGCGGCCGGCTTCATGGCCGAGGGCGCGCATCACGTCGACGGGGCCCCGGCGATCCTGGTGGCGACGGTGGGGCCGGGGGCGATGAACGGCGTCAACGTCGTCGCCAACGCCGAGCAGGACCGGGTGCCCATGATCGTGCTGACGGGCTGCGTCGACCCGGACGAGGCCGAGACCTACAACCACCAGGTGCTCGACCACCGCACCGTCTTCGCGCCGATCACGAAGGCGACCTTCACGCTGACCGAAGGGGCGGCGGCGGTGCAGGCCGACAAGGCCGTGCGGATCGCCACGGGTGCGGCCGGCGGGCGCTGCGGGCCGGTGCACGTGGACGTGCCGATCTCGGTGGCGGATGCCCCCGTTCCGGACGAGATGATCCTGCGCCCCGATGCGGCCCCGGGGTCGATCGGCGGCGCGGCGCTGGCGACGGCGCGGGAGATGCTCGCCCGGGCGGAGCGGCCGATCATGCTGGCCGGTCTTGATGCCGTGCGTGACGGGGCGGGCGACGCGATCCGCGCCTTCTGCGAAGCGTATTCGGTGCCCCTGGTGACGAGCTACAAGGGCAAGGGCCTTCTCGATGAGGCGCATCCGCTCGCGCTTGGCGGGGCGGGGCTTTCGCCCAAGGCCGACACGCATCTTCTGCCGCTCTTCCGGGAGGCCGACCTGATCCTGCTCGCTGGCTACGACCCGATCGAGATGCGCACCGGCTGGCGCGGGGTTTGGGATCCGGCCACGCAGGACGTGATCGACATCGCCCACGACGCCAACCTGCACGGGATGCACGGCGCGACGCTCGAGGTGATCGCGCCCGTGGGCGAGACGCTCGACGCGATCCGTGTGGGCCTGGAGCCGCGCCCCGTCTGGGACTGCAGCGAGACGCGCGCCGCGCTCAAGGCGGCCTTCGCCGCCGAGGACTGGGGGCCGGGGGCCATCGTGGAGACCTGCCGCGCCGTCTGCCCGCCGGGCACGATCGCAACCGCGGATTCGGGGGCGCATCGTATCCTGCTCAGCCAGATGTGGGATTGCGATCTGCCGCGCACGCTTCTGCAATCCTCGGGCCTCTGCACCATGGGCTGCGCGCTGCCGCTGGCCATCGGGGCGAAGCGGGCGGCCCCCGAGCGGGCGGTCGTGGGCTTCATGGGGGACGCGGGGTTCCTCATGGTCGCAGGGGAACTGGCCTCGGCCGCCGCGCTCGGTGCGCCGGTCGTCTTCGTCGTCTTCGTCGACCGGAGCCTCGCGCTCATCGAGCTGAAGCAGCGGCAGCGCCAGATGCGCAACGCGGGCGTCGACTTCGGCGCGACCGACCACGCCGCCGTCGCGCGGGCCTTCGGCGGGGCGGGCGTCACGGTGCGCGACCGTGCGGGACTGCGGGACGCGATGGAGGCGGCGCTTGCGGCCGAGACGTTCACTCTGATTGCCTGCGAGATTGACCGGAAGGCCTATGACGGACGCATCTGAGACCCCCAGGGGCCCGCTGGCCGGCGTTCGTGTGCTCGATTTGAGCCGCATTCTGGCCGGCCCGACCTGCACGCAGCTGCTGGGCGATCTGGGCGCGACCGTCCTCAAGATCGAGAACCCCGGAACGGGGGGCGACGACACCCGCCAATGGGGGCCGCCCTACGTGAAGGACGGCGCGGAAGATACTGATCTGTCGGCCTACTTCATGTGCGCGAACCGCAACAAGCTTTCGGTCGCGATCGACATCGCCAGCGCGGAGGGCCAAGCGCAGGTGAGGCGGCTCGCCGGCATGGCGGACATTCTGCTGGAGAACTTCAAGCCCGGCGGTCTCGCGAAATACGGGCTCGACTATGCCAGCCTTCGGGCGCTGAACCCGCGCCTCGTCTACGGCTCCATCTCGGGCTACGGCCAGACGGGGCCGAACGCGTCGAAACCGGGCTACGACCTCATGGCGCAGGGTTACGGCGGGATCATGTCGATCACGGGCGAGCCCGCCGGCGCGCCGATGAAGGTGGGCGTGGGTATCGCCGACGTGATGTGCGGCATGTACGCCGCCGTCGGCCTTCTCGCCGCGCTGCGCCACGCCGAGGCGACGGGCGAGGGGCAGCAGGTGGACGTGGCCCTTGTCGACAGTCAGATCTCCTGGCTCATCAACGAGGGGGTGAACACGCGGCTCTCGGGCGAGGCCCCGATGCGGCGCGGCAACGGGCACCCCAACATCGTACCCTACGGCGTCTACGAGACGGCCGACGGCCATGTCATCGTCGCCGTGGGGAATGACAGCCAATTCAAGCGCTTCTGCGACGTTCTTGACCTGCCCGACCTGCCTAGCGATCCGCGCTACGCGACCAACCCCGCGCGGCTCGAATATCGCGACACGCTGGCCGAGCATCTGGTGCCGGCGCTGCGCGCGCAGGCCACTACGGACGTCATCGCCGCGCTCGAGGCCGTGCGCGTGCCGGTCGGACCGGTGCAGACCCTGCCGCAGGTCTTCGCCTCCGATCAGGCGGCGGCACGGGGCCTCGTGCTCGACATGGAAACGGAGGGACGCGACGGCCCGCTCAAGCTGCCGCTCATCGGCAACCCCCTCCATCTGTCGGCGACGCCGGTGACCTATCGGAACCCGCCGCCGCGGTTCGGCGCGCAGACCGACCGGCTCGATGCGGACGACCCGTTCGACATCGACTGATCGGCAAAAAATGGCCAGATTTCCGGGCGTTTTGACGAAAAGCTGCTCATTTCGATGACGGACGCTCACGAGTGCGTCAGGCCAGGTCATCCCCTATAGGCTCCGTCAGGTCCGGTCGATAGGTATCGGGAAATACAGTTTTTCGCCCTTCCGGAGTCGCCGATGTCCCGCAACGATCTTTTCGACCAGCCCGTCACGCTCACAGAGGCGGCGGCCGTCGAGGAATGGAACGCGATGATCCGCGCCTTTCTCGCCCATGGGGCCGCGACGCCGGTGCATCTGGGCAAGCTCCTGGAGCGCGCGCCGGACCACGCGGCGACCCATGGTCTCAAGGGGCTCTTCTATGCGCTGCTCGGGCGTCGGGAGTTGATGGCGGAGGCCGCCGGCGCGCTCGAAATGGCCGAGGCAAGGCTCGAAGGGGCCAACGCGCGGGAGCGGGGCTTCGTTGTGGCGCTGCGCCACGTGCTCGCCGGCGAGACGACGCGGGCGATCGCGGCGCTGGAGGCGATACTGGCGACCGCTCCGGCGGATACGCTCGCCATGAAACTTGGCCACGCGCTGCGCTTCATCATCGGGGACGGGACGGGGATGCGCGCCTCGATCGAGGCGGTGCTGCCGCAGTATGCGGACGACCACGCGGGCCGGGGCTACCTGCTCGGCTGTCACGCCTTCGCGCTCGAGGAGACGGGGGAATACGCCCGCGCCGCCCTGACGGGGCGCGCGGCGCTCACCCTCGCGCCCGACGACGCCTGGGGCCTGCACGCCGTCGCCCACGTCCACGACATGACGGCCGACGCAAGGGGCGGCCTCGACTGGCTCGAGGGGCGCGAGGCGGCCTGGGCGCATTGCAACAACTTCCGCTTCCACGTCTGGTGGCACAAGGCACTGATGATGCTCGACCTCGGCCAGCACGATGCGGCGCTCGCGCTCTACGACAGTGACATCCGTGCCGAGAAGACCGACGACTACCGCGACATCTCGAACGCGACCTCGCTCCTGTCGCGGCTGGAGCTCGAGGGTGTCGACGTCGGCGACCGCTGGGAGGAACTGGCGGATCTGTCGGAGACGCGCACCGAGGACGGCTGCCTGATCTTCGCCGATCTGCATTACCTCCTGGCGCTCAGCCACGAGAATCGCGACGACGCGATCGCGCGCATGATGGCCCGTCTCGGGGCCGATGCCGCGCGGGCGGGCAACGACGTGGAGAAGCGCATGGCCGTGCCGGGCCTCAACGCCGCGCGCGGGCTCGAAGCCTTCGGCGACGGGGACTACGGCCTGGCCTTCGCCGCGCTCTCGACGGCGCGGCCGCATATGCAGGGGGCCGGCGGCAGCCACGCGCAGCGCGACGTCTTCGAGCGGCTGACGATCGACGCGGGCCTGCGGGCCGGGCGCTTCGCGGATGTCGAGGCGATCCTCGCCGATCGGACCGCGCGCCGGGGCGGTCACGAGGATGGCTACGCTGCCGCCCGTCGGCAAATGATCGCGCGAGCGGGGCAGACGGCTTGTGCGCACGGGGCGACCGGGTAATTCAGCGACCTGAAACGACACAGGGATTCTTGCCCAGATGAACTCAGAACGCCCCGTCCGGCAGGCACCCGCCATCCCCGTGGCGGCACCGGCGGTCACCACCGCCACCGCCGGCAAGACGATACGGGATCCGCGGCTGGACTTCTTTCGCGGCATGGCGATGTTCATCATCCTGATCGCCCACACGCCGGGCAACGCCTGGACCCTCTGGATCTTTCCCGCCCGCTGGGCCTTCTCCGATGCGACGGAGATCTTCGTCTTCTGCTCGGGCATGGCCTCGGCCATCGCCTTCGGCCGGTCCTTCGACCGCTCGGGCTGGACGATGGGAACGGCGCGCGTGACCTACCGCATCTGGCAGATCTACTGGGCGCACATCTGCATGTTCGTCGCCATCGCGACCATGCTCGCGGCCATCGACGCCACCGGCTGGCACCCCGACAAGGAATATATCGGCTCGCTGAACCTCTGGAAGTTCTTCGCCGATCCGGCACCGCAGCTCATCGGTCTCGTCACGCTGACCTACGTGCCGAACTATTTCGACATCCTTCCCATGTACATGGTCGTGCTGGCTTTCATGCCGCTCTTCATGGTCGTCGGTCGCGGCTCCTTTCCGGCGCTGGCCGCGCTCTCGGTCACGATCTGGATCTTCGCGCAGCGCGTCATCCTGGAGCCGCTGGGCCTCGGCCACCTCCATCTGTCCTTCCCGGCGGAGCCCTGGTCGGACCGGCTCTGGTTCTTCAATCCGTTCGGGTGGCAGCTCATCTTCTTCACCGGCTTCGCGCTGATGCGCGGCTGGATCCCGGCCCCGCCGGTGCGCACCTGGCTCGTCGTCCTCAGCGCCGTCTTCATGGTCGCCTGCATGCTCGTGTCGAACGTGGGCTTCCGCCTCTTCCAGACCGACCTCGTGCGCGACGCCTACACCGCGCTCACGGCGTGCACCGAGACGGGGTTCGGGCGCTGCAACCCGGTGCTCGACGTCCGCCAGGCGCTCAGCGGCTGGTTCAACAAGTCGGATTTCGGCCTTCTGCGGTATCTCAACCACCTGGCGATCGCCTATCTCTTCTGGGTGGCCGCCGGAACCCAGGGCAAGCGCCTCGTCGCCAAGGGTACGAGCCTCGCTGCCCGCATCTGGGACGAATTCGTCACCATCGTGATGAAGGTCGGCCAGCAGAGTCTTGCCGTCTTCATCTTTTCCATGGGTCTGGCGCGGGTGAACGGCTATCTACTCGACGTGATCGGGCGCAACGGCTTCACCTGGACGCTCATCAACCTGACGGGCATCGGCCTGTGCATCGCCTGCGCCTACGGCGTCGCCTGGTTCAAGTCCCAACCCTGGAGGGCGAAGCGATGAACCGCCGCACGGTCCTGGCCGGCGTTTCGGCCCTGGCACTTCTGACGCCGACGGCGACGCGCGCGGCCATGCCGCGCTTCATCGAGACGACGCCCTTCACCCCCGATACCGTGCGGGAGATGGCCCGCGCGCTGGCGGCGAAGCCCTTCGAGCCCCGCGCCGAGGTTCCGGCCGAATGGCGCAACCTCACCTACGACGAATACCGCAAGATCTGGTTCGACACCCGCAGCGCCATCTGGGCGGAGCAGGACCTTCCGTTCGAGATGGATCTCTTCCACCCCGGTCTCTACTTCCCGCGGGCGGTGGAAGTCGACGTCGTGCGCGCGGGCGAGGCGAACCGGCTCGCCTTCGACTTCGACCTCTTCGACAAGACGGACGACGCGCCCGAGCTGCCGGTGGACGAGAACATGGGCTATTCCGGCCTGCGCCTGCGCCACCAGTTCGCGGGCGAGGAGAACCACCGCGAATTCGCCGTCTTCCAGGGGGCGAGCTATTTCCGCGCGATCGGCGCGATGCAGGCCTACGGGCTCTCGGCGCGGGGGCTCGCGCTGCGCACGGGCGACCCCGAGGGCGAGGAATTTCCCGACTTCATCCAGTTCTGGGTGCAGGAGCCGGCCCAGGGCGATCCGAACATCGTCGTCCACGCCCTGATGGACAGCCCCTCGGTCACGGGGGCCTTCCGGTTCCGCCTGACGCCGGGTGTCGCCTGCGAGATGGGCGTCGATTGCACGCTCTTCCCGCGGGTCGACCTCGATCACGTGGGCATCGCGCCGCTGACCTCGATGTTCCTCTACGATCAGACGAACCGTCCCCGCTTCCGCGATTTCCGCCCCGCGATCCACGACAGCGACGGGCTCCTCGTGTGGAACGGCGCGGGCGAGATGCTCTGGCGGTCGCTGGCGAACCCGGTCGCGCTGCAGGTGTCGAGCTTCGTCGACAACAACCCGCGCGGCTTCGGCCTGATGCAACGGGCGCGCAAGCTGTCGGATTTCGCCGATCTCGAAGCCCACTACCACGACCGTCCCAGCCTCTGGATCGAGCCCGAGGGCGACTGGGGACCGGGCGTGGTGCGCCTCGTCGAGATCCCGTCGACGGAGGAGATCTACGACAACATCGTCGCCTACTGGCGTCCGCGCGCGCCGCTGCCCGCCGGCAGCGAGCACCGCTTCGCCTACAAGATGCTCTGGACGGACGAGGAGAACGCCGCCCCGCCGCCCCGCCGGGACGTGGCCAAGGTGCTCAACACGCATATGGGCCTGAACTTCAAGCGCGACGCCTGGCTGGCGGCCGTCGATTTCGCCGGCAGTCCGGTTCTCGATGCGCTGACCGAGAAATACGGCGCGCTGGAGGGGGCAACGGTGCACGTGGGCGCGCGGGTCGAGACCGGCTCGCCCGTTCTGCAACGCAATCCCGAGACGGGCGGCGTGCGCGTGGCCTTCTCCTTCGACCCGGCCGATCAGGATCTGGTGGAACTTCGCGCACAACTCTTCGTTGACGGAGAGGCCGCAACGGAAGTCTGGCTCTACAGGTGGACACGCTCATGACCAAGACACCTGTTTTCTCCGTGATGCCCCCGCAGGCTCCGATCGCCCATCCCCGGCAGAACCTCTCCCGCCAGTTCCGCGATCGGCAGGCCCCGCCGCTGTCGCCGGATGCGGATGCCGCGCTCTGGCGGCTCGGTACGTTCCTGCCCGCCGCGATCGGGACGGTGGCGCTGCTCTGGGCGTTCCTTTCGTGGTTCGCCAACGACGGGACGAGCTGGGCCGAGGCCCTGCTGGCGGTGCTGATCGGGGCGGGCTTCTTCTGGATCGCGCTGACCTTCGTGACCGTCCTCGCGGGGTCCGGCGCGCTCCTGCGGCGGCACGGGGATGAGACCGGGGCGGTCACGCCCCTCGACGTCGCGCTCCTCATTCCCGTGCACGAGGAGGCTCCGTGGGACGTCTTCGGCAACGCCGCGGCCATGCTCGAACGGCTCGAGGCGGCACCCGGGGCGCACCGCTGGTCGCTCTACATCCTGTCGGACACCCGCAGCGCCGAAGGGGCCGCCCAAGAGAAGGCCGCCTTCGAGGCCCTGCGCGCGCGGCTGCCGCAGGTCCGCGTCTGGTATCGCCGGCGCGAGCGCAACACCGACCGCAAGGTCGGCAACCTCGCGCAATGGGTCGAGGGCTGGGGCGGCGCGCATGACGCCATGCTCGTGCTCGACGCCGACAGCCTGATGTCGGCTCAGGCGATCCGCGCCCTCGCCGACACCATGGGCCGCGACCCGACGGCCGGTCTCATCCAGTCCTTCCCGCAACTCATCGGCGCCCGCAGCCTTTTCGCCCGCAGCCAGCAGTTCGCGAATGCCATCTACGGCGTGGCCCTGGCCGAGGGCCTCGCCCGCTGGACGGGGCGCGAGGGCAACTACTGGGGGCACAACGCGATCATCCGCCTCAAGGCCTTCGCGGCCTCGGCGGGCCTGCCGCACGTGCGCGGGCTCCGGGGGCGGGATAACCTGATCCTCAGCCACGACTTCGTCGAGGCGGGCCTTCTGCGCCGCGCCGGCTGGTCGGTGCGCTTCCTGCCGCGGCTGCGCGGCAGCTACGAGGAGACGCCGCCGACGCTCATCGACCACGTCATCCGCGACCGTCGCTGGTGCAAGGGCAACCTGCAGCACCTCGGCCTTCTGGGGACGCGGGGGCTGCATTCGCTCTCGCGCTTCCACATGTTCCACGGGGCCATGGGCTACCTGCTGTCGCCGCTCTGGTTCCTGCTGCTCACGCTCTGGGCGGTCATCGGCGTCTCAGAGGATCGGTCGATCATCAACTACTTCTCGCCCGAGAACCCGACCATCCCGAACTGGCCCGAGATGTCGCCTGTCAACCATGTCTGGCTGATGGTCACGATGTACGCGCTCCTGCTCGCACCCAAGATCGTGGGGGCCTCCGCGCTCATCGCCTCGGGTATGCCGGTGTCGCGGATGGGCGGGGGGCTGCGGTTCGTCGTCTCCCTCCTGGCGGAGATCGCGGTCTCCATCGCCTATGCGCCGATCCTGATGGTGCAGCAGACCATGGCGGTCACGTCGGCTCTGACGGGCCGCGCGCTCGACTGGGCCCCGCAGGTCCGTGCGGGCGGCCGGCGGGGCTGGGGCACGCTCCTGAGGTTCCATGCCTTCGAGACGGTCCTCGGCGCGCTCCTGCTCCTAGGGATGGTGACGGGCTACGTATCGTTCTGGCTGATCCCGATCATGGCGAGCCTGCTTCTGGCCGCGCCGCTCTCGCGGCTTTCGGGGGTGGATCTCTCGGGGATGATGTCCACTCCGCAGGAGGTGCGGGCGCCCCTCGTGGCCAAGCGCGCCCGCGCC
This sequence comes from Jannaschia marina, assembly GCF_013404595.1. GTDB lineage: Bacteria > Pseudomonadota > Alphaproteobacteria > Rhodobacterales > Rhodobacteraceae > Jannaschia > Jannaschia marina. Next base: position 260,441 of record NZ_JABVAX010000004.1, read on the forward strand.
TGGCGCGACGAGCTGAAGGCCCGTCTCGGCGTGACGCCGGCCGAATAGGCTCAGCCCGGCGTCGCCGCGGCGTCGGGCAGGGCCTCGTACCAGTCGAGCATCATCTCCGCCCAGCCGGCCGGAACGCCGTGCCCGCCGGGGAAGAGCGCGAACTCCAGCGCACTGCCCTCGTCGCAGTCCCACGACCGGCGCAGGAATTCTCCCGTCGTGGCGTGCCCCGTCGGATCGGGCCGCGCGCAGCCGTTCGCCGCCCGGAAGAGGGCGAGACCCTCGAAGATGTCGCCCTGCAGCCATTGCCCCCCGCGCAGCGGCCGACCTTCGAGCGGCACCGTCCCGTCGCGCCAGCCATGGGTGTGGAAGAGCCGCACCGGCCCGGCACAGGCCTCGGGATGGGGCCGCCAGAAGCCGCCGGAGACGGGGGCGTAGGCGGGGAAGGCCCCTGGCGTCTCGCAGGCCAGGTAGGTGACCATGAACGCCCCGGCCGAAAAGCCGGCGAGGATCACGCGGTCGGGGTCGATCCCGTGGCGATCGGCGGCGTCGGCGATTACCTCGGCGAAGAAGGCGGCCTCGTCGCGCGGGGTCTCGCGCACGAGATCCCGCCGAAAGGTCCAGATCCCGCCGGTGCGTCCGCTCCGCCAGGGCAGGCCGTCCGGTGCGATGACCGCATAGCCCCGCGCCGTGATCGCCTCGACCGTGCCCGTCATGCCGAGCACGCCGCGCCCCGTGCCGCCGGCCCCGTGCAGGAAGAGCACGGCGGGCACGGCCCCGCCGGCATCGGGCAGGGCGACGCGGTACGCCCCGAGCGGCACCTCGCAGACGGGGCCGTCGCGCGTGCAGGCGTCAGCGTGCGCCGGGAGGCCCAGGAGGGCGAGGGCCGTGACCGCCGCGCGCAGGATCACGGACGCACCACCGGCAGGCCCCGTTCGAGCCAGCCCGGGCCGGCGGAGGAGCCGAGCATCCCCTCGGGCACGTCGATGATGCTGGTGAACCCGGCCTCGGCGAGCCGTGCGCTCATGCGGTCCGAGCGGACGCCCCGCGCGCAGATGAGCGCGATGGGCCGGCCGGTGTCGCCCCCGGCCAGATCGGTCAGGGCGGCCACGAAATCGTCCCGCCTCATGTCGAGCGGCCGCGCGCCCGGGGCGATGCCGGTCTCCTCCCATTCGCCGGGGCGGCGGATGTCGATCAGCAGGATCTCTCCCGCCTCGACCGCGGCCAGCGTCTCGGGCGGCGTCAGCGCGGCCCCCTCGAAGCGGTCGCGCCGGACGTAGGCGGTGGCCGCGGCAACGCTCGCGAGGCCGGCCCCGCCGGCGAGGATCAACAGGCGGCGGCGCGACAGGCGCGGGGCGGCAAGGGTCTGATCTGTCATGGACACTCCTTTGCGCCGACATAGCCTGCGCCCCGCGCCGGGCCAAAATCAACTTCCGGTGACGGAATTAGGCCTGCGTTAAGGGCCGCGCGGTAGGAGGGGTATGTCACCCAGCACGGATGGAGCGCAGAGATCAACGCGGGCCTCGATACGCAGACGGGTTCTCCACCGTCCCGCCACCCGGACGAGGGACGGCGCGACGTCGGGCAGGGGGCCTATGCGCTCGGCACCGCGGCGCTGCCCCGCCTGGTGGCGACGCTCGGATCCTGCGTGGCGGTGATCCTCCACGACCGGCTCGCCGGGCGCGGCGGGATGACCCATATCTTCCATTGCGTCGATCCCGGGCCCATGGGCGGATCCGCTGTCGTCGCCGAGATCGAACGGCTGGTGAACGCGCTGATGCGGGCCGGCTCCCCGCGCATCGCGCTCGACGCGCGGATCGTCGGCGGGGCGCATCTTTTCGGGCGCGGGCGCGACGTCGGGGCCGAGATCGCCGGCGTCTGCGAGCAGTATCTCCTGTCAGAGCGGATTCCGATCGTCGAGCGACGGCTCGGGGGGCACGACGCGCGGCGCATCGTCTTCGACTGCCGCACGGGCGACCTGCAGGTCACGCTCCCGGCCGTCCCGCCGCCCGATGCGGAGCGGAACACGCGGCCGGCACGGGATCCGGAGATCTTCTAGACGGGCCGGCGGGAGGTCGTCGGGTCTAATCCGACGACGGGGCACCGCTCCGGCCGTAAGGTGCCGTCATGGTGGGGCTCGCCCCGACCATCTCCGCCCCGTACCCCGTCGCTGGCCATCGCCGCTCGCCCGCGCTAGCCAAGGGCGACACCGCTGCCGGAGGACACCCATGAAGAAGATCGTACTGACGGGGGCCGCCGGGCGCCTCGGCTCCTACCTGAGGGAGCCGCTGACGAAGCTCTGCGACACGCTCGTCTCCACCGACATCGCCGAGGACATCGGCACGCCCTATCCGGGCGAGACCTACATGCAGGCCGATCTCGCCAGCCTCGACGACATGCTGCGCGTGCTGGAGGGAGCCGAGATGGTCGTCCACTTCGGGGCCTTCGTCGACGAGGGGCCGTTCGAGGAGTTGCTCGGCCCGAACTTCATCGGGGCCTACAACGTCTGGGAGGCGGCGCATCGCCACGGACTCCGGCGCGTGGTCTATGCCTCCTCGATCCACGCGGTCGGCATGTATCCCAAGACCGAGTGCATCGGCACCGACGTACCCCACCGGCCGGATACATTCTACGGTCTCGCCAAGTGCTTCGCCGAGGACCTGGGCCGCATGTACTGGGAGAAGCGGGGTCTCGAGAGCGTCCACCTGCGCATCCTGTCCTGCGCGCAGGTCAACAACGCGCGCGCGCTCGGCTCCTGGCTCAGCTACGACGATCTCATCCAGCTCGTGACCCGCTCTATCGACACGCCGGTGACCGGGTTCTCGGTGGTCTACGGCGTCTCGAACAACGACCGCGCTCCGGTCGACAATTCGAAGGCCGCGTTCCTCGGCTACCGCCCGAAGGACAACGCCGAGGTCTTCGCCGAGCAGGTGCTGGCCGCGACCGACCCTCTCGACCCGCAGGATCCGGGGCACATGTGTCACGGCGGGCCGTTCGCCGCCGTCGAACTCGGCAATTCGGGGCTCGCGACGATGAACGTGATCGACGACCGCAAGACGACCTGAGGCCGGAACGGAAGGCGGGGAAGCGTGCGGTATCTTCGCCGCCTGTCATGTCATGGCGAACACCGGCGGCGTCACGAAGGAGTGCGGTCTTTCGACGGCGTGCCGCGACACGAGCCCGTGGCCGCCGGACGGCGTGCAATGCGCGTCCCGGCCATCGCCCCGCCGACTTGCGCTGCGGGGATATGGCGCGGGTCCGATCCGCTCTCGCCGCATCCGGGTGGGCAACGGCTGTGAGGCGGGTGTCACGAAATCCGCCTCACCGGAGATCACCGTCGACCGAGTGGGTTTCCGATGACGTGAGACGAGAGGGGGCCGGCTTCCCGCCATCGCCTCTCCGTTTGCCGTCGCGATCCTTCTATCCGAAGAGGAAATCCTCCTCCTGAAGGCAGCCCGTCGTGCCGAAGAGCAGAATGGAGTCACCGTCGCCATAGACTATTTCCTGGCGGCCCCAAGCGCCCTGTTCGATCCGGAGATCCTCGAAACTCAGGCCGGTGGCGGAGAGGTCGATGACGTCGGTTCCGGGCTCGAAGCGCAGGAGACGGTCCCGCCCGTCGCCCAACTCGAAAACGAACCTGTCGGCCCCGCGGCCACCCTGCAGAAAGTCTGCGCCACGCCCGCCGTCGAGGACGTCGTCGCCCGAGCCACCGCGCAGGTGATCGCGTCCCTCGCCGCCCTCGAGCCAGTCGTCGCCGCCGCGCCCGCGGAGGCGGTCATGGCCCGCACCGCCCAGTAGCCTGTCTTCGCCGTGACCGCCCGAGAGGTTGTCATGGCCGCCCAGTCCGATCAGCTGATTGTCCGCATGCGCGGCATCGGGCGTCTGTCGCAAGACGTCGATCCTGTCGTACCCGTCGGTTCCGATCCGGAGGGTGGAGCCGTCCGTGAACTCGAACCGGCCGGTGTCCAGCGCGGAGATGGCCCCGTCGAGGGTAAGCGACACATCGGCTGCAGTCACCTTTGTCCGGGGCGATCCATCGACGGACGTCGCTTCGGACAGGTTCAGATCGGCCGCCGGGACCGCCATTTCGAAGACATCCGAGTCGGGATCGAAGCGGCCCCATTCCTCGTCGTTGAAGAGCGCGGCGAAGGCTTGCAGCATCAGGTCTGCCGGATCCGCGTCGAAATGGGAGGCCGCCACGGAGACGATGGTTCCCGTCTCGACGTCGAGGAAAGTCGCGGACCGCGTTCCCAGCGTGCCGCCCTGAAAGCCGATCAGCTGCTTGCCGAAGACCACCCCGGAGGAGATGCCGAGGCCCTCTCCGGCCATGTCGGGGTTACCATCCTCTGCCCGGAAGTCGAGCATCTGCTCCAGAATTTCGGGCGGCAGCAAGGTTTTCGATACGAGAAGCGCGTCGAAGAACCGGATCATGTCGGACGTCGTCGACACGACACCGCCCGCGCCGCCGAGATCGATCGGCATGTCGGTGACGTCGAGCGCAGGCCCGTCACCGAGATCGACATAGCTGCGGAGCCGGTCGTCCGACCGATCCGACGGATCGAGCTTGCTGTCCTCCATACCCGCACCGTCAAAAATGCGGTCCTGGAACAGATCGGAGAGCGACTCACCGGTCACCGCTTCCACCAGACGTTGGAGCAGCAGATAGTTTGTGTTGGAATATGCATAGGCGGTGCCGGGCTCGGACAGGGGCGGCACATCCTCGACGAAAGTCAGAAGACGGTCGGGGCCTATCGGTTTGGTCGGATCGGCCAGCAGCTCTTCGAACATGGCCGGAAGGCCGGACTGCCCTGGAACACTGTCGAAATCTGCGATGCCCGAGCGATGCGAGAGAAGTTCCCGCACCGTGACCACCTCCGCGTTCGCGACCTCGGGCATGTCGTAATAGTCCGAGGCGCGGGCATCGAGGTCGATAAGCCCCTCGGCTGCGAGCTGCAGGACGATGACCGACGTCATGATTTTGGTCTGCGAGCCGATCTCGAAGGTGTTGGACACGCGCGCGGCCTCACCGGTGTCGACACCGGTGAGGCCCTTCGCCTGTGCCACCGAAAGGCCGTAGCGCCAGCTTTCCACCAGGACGGCGGGCGCGGGGGTGTCGTCAAAATAGGCATCGAGCGCTGCGCGTTGGGACGCGCCGAGGGCGGATGGATCGAAGACTGTCATGGGGTCACCTCGTTGTGTCGCATACCCTGTGCATGCCGGACGTCCCCTATCGGTGGAGGAATGCCGAGGTGGCATCGCGTGACGGGGAGGACAGGCTTGCGTTCCGACAGGAAGGCCGGCACAGGGCGGACGAGCGTTTCAACGGAAGCGGGGAGATGAACCCGTGATCGACATCGAGGTCTTCCAGTTCGGGCTTTCGACCCTTCTGCTGGGTATGTCGAGCTTCTGCGCCAGCAGCCTCCTTCTGCGGCATCGACGGGGGCATCCGACCCTGCCCTTGGCGCTGTTCTTCCTGGCACTTTCGATCATTCTGCTCCCGATCTTCCTGCGGGCGTTGGATTCGGGCGCTCGTCTGGGCTGGGTCCACCTGGCGATCGAGTTTCTCGAGATACCGCTCGGCATGACGCTCGCGCCTCTCTTCTGGCTCTACGTCCGGGGCCTTACATCGGAGGACGATGCGCCGCCGGTCCGCTTCAAGGCCCTTCATCTCGCCCCTATCCTGCTCGGCATCGCGATCTACGGCGTCTTTCTGTCTTTGCCGGGCGATATCGTCATTCGCCTGGAACGGGGGGAGGTGCTCGAGGGCGCGACCGCACCGTTTTTCGTCGCCTGCCTGTATGTGCTGACGTCCGTGTTCCACGGCCAGCTCGCTCTCTACCTGATCCTCGTCTTCGGGATGCTGAGACGCTACAACGCTCGCCTGAAAGACCTGTTTGCGAGCACCGAAACGCGTGAACTGAATTGGCTCTGGTGGATCGCAGGCACCGGCTGGGCCTATTGGGCCTTCTCGGTCACGAGCCTCCTTGCGGCGTCGCTGGGCGGGGAAAGCTTCGACCTGTCGACCGGGGCAAGTATCGCTCTCACGGCCGTCTTCACGATTCCCGTGCTGTGGATCCTGGCCCTCTGGAGCCTGCGGCAACAGCCCGGACTATCGCAGCCGGTCGGGGTGCCCGCCTCGGTGGCACCCGCGGGAAAATACGAAAGATCGGCACTCGATGAGGGCCGCGCCCGCCGGCTGGCCGCCAGGATCGAGGCGGCGATGCGGGAGGATCGCCTCCACCGCAATCCGAACCTGTCGCTTTGGGATCTCGCACGCCATGTCGGCGGAACCGCAAATCACGTTTCACAGACGCTCAACGAGACCGTGGGGGAAAGTTTCTTCGACTACGTCAACCGCAAGCGGGTGCGCGATGCGATGGCTCGGATCGCGCGCGGGGACGAGACCGTTCTGGCAATCACCTATGACGTAGGCTTCAACTCCCGGTCGGCGTTCTACCGGGCTTTCCGGCGCGAAACGGGCCTGACGCCCGGTGCCTGGCGCAAGAGCCGCGACGCGGCCCGGGATCCGGCCTGAGCCGTTGCAACCGGCCCGCGCTCCGTTGTCTGACAGGATACGGGCGGTCGCGACCACCATCCGCCCGGCTGGGCGGTATCGGACGAAAACTCGGTGACAGTGGCCATTTTCGGGCGTGCTGAATATGAAGTATACCGTCGTGCATGCGCGTATTCGGAACATCGGGGATATTCTGGCGGGACGGTCGTCGTCGCCACTGGGATGAAGATCAATAAAATGTTTGTAATCCAGAATGCTAGGCTGTCCGTGGCGCCCATGATGGACTGGACCGACCGGCATTGCCGGGCGTTCCACCGCGTCCTGTCGCGCCGGGCGCTTCTCTATACGGAGATGGTGACGGCGGCCGCGCTGATCCGGGGTGGCGCGCATCATCTGCTCGACTTCGACGCCGGGGAACATCCCGTCGCCCTGCAACTCGGGGGCAGCGATCCGGCGGAGCTGGCAGCGGCCACGTCGCTCGCCGTCGAACGCGGCTACGCCGAGGTGAACCTCAACGTCGGCTGCCCGTCGGACCGGGTGCAATCGGGCTCCTTCGGCGCGATCCTTATGGAGACACCGGAACTCGTCGCCCGGTGCCTGCGGGCCATGGCGGATGCGGCCGGTGACGTGCCCGTCACCATGAAATGCCGTCTCGGCGTCGACGACCAGGTGCCCGAAGACGTGCTGCCCGATCTGCTCGCCCGGATGGTGGATGCCGGCGTGGGCCGGGTGACGGTGCATGCGCGCAAGGCCTGGCTCCAGGGGCTCAGCCCGAAGGAAAACCGGGAGATCCCGCCGCTCGACCACGACCTCGTCCACGCGATGAAGGCGCGTTTCCCGGCGCTGCATCTCTCGATCAACGGCGGCATCGCGGACCTAGATGCGGCCCTTGCCCATCTCGACCATGTGGATGGGGTGATGATCGGGCGGGCGGCCTACCACGACCCGGGCCGTCTCCTGTTGCAGGCCGACAGCCGTGTCTTCGGCGTGGCCGACCCGATGCCCGACCGCACCGCCGCCGCGCTCGCCATGGTGCCGCATATCGAGGCGCATCTCGCCTCGGGCGGCAAGCTCGGGCAGGTGACGCGGCACATGCTGGGTCTCTTCGCCGGGCTGCCGGGCGCGCGGGGCTGGCGGCGGATGCTGTCGGACGGCGCGGCGCGGCCCGGGGCCCGGGTCGACGTGCTGCACGCGGCGCTCGATCAGGTCACCGACGTCGCCGCCTGACTGGCGACGAGAAGCGTCGAGGGAAGCGCCATACCACCGCAGAGCGGATGCCGCCGCGACCTGCGTATCAGGTAATCCGAAGGTCGTGACAGCCGGGTGCGCCATCAGCCGTCCTGTCCCGGTGCGGGTCGGCCAGTCGCGGGGGCTCACCATCGCTGCCGAGGCTGCGAGCCCCCGAAGCGCGCGCCACGGACGTCCCCACGCCCGCGCGGTCCGGACAGAGGCGATAACGTAGAGCGAGCCCCGCGCCCAAATGCCCGGTGGTCGGGCCGAATCCGCGCAAATCGGCGCTGGCAGGGCGGAAAGCGGGGTTGTATGTGCATCGGGCCAAGATGGAGAGCCCATGCCCGACCTCGCCACGTTGCTGCCGCTCCTTGCGTTTCTGCTTGTCGTCGGGGCCTTCGCGGGGGTGCTCGCCGGGCTTCTGGGGGTTGGCGGCGGGATCGTCCTGGTGCCCGCATTCTACTATGTCTTCCAGGTCCTTGGATACGATGGCGACAGCATCATGCAGGTCTGCGTGGCGACTTCTCTGGCGACGATCGTGGTGACGAGCTGGCGGTCGGTGCGGGCGCATCACGCCAAGGGTGCGGTCGACGTGGCGATCCTGCGCGGCTGGGGGCCCGGTATCGTTCTGGGGGCGCTTGCCGGATCGCTCGTGGCCACGCAGCTGCGATCCGAGACGCTGACGGCGATCTTCGCGGGGCTCGCCCTCGTGGTTGCGGCCTATATGGCCCTTTCGAAGCCCCACTGGCGTTTGGCCGATTCCATGCCAATCGGTTGGAAACGCTATATCTATTCGCCCGGTGTCGGGTTCGCCTCGGTCCTCATGGGCATCGGCGGCGGCAGCTTCGGCGTACCCCTGATGACGCTCCACGGCGTCGCGATCCACCGGGCGGTGGCGACGGCGGCGGGCTTCGGGATGCTGATCGCCGTGCCGGCTGTCGTGCTGTTCCTGCTGCTTCCGGCGGCGGGGGATCTGCCACCCTATACGCTGGGTCTGGTGAATGGTCCTGCCTTCGTCGTCGTCATCGCGATGACGCTGCTGACGGCTCCTTTGGGCGCGAAATTGGCCCATGCGATGGATCCGGCACCGCTAAAGCGGGCCTTCGCGGTGTTTCTCTTTCTCGTCGCGCTCAACATGATGCGGAAGGCGCTCTGGGGCTGAATTGAACGTTTTGTACGTATTTCCGGGGTGCGGATTTACATTTTGTACGGATCTTCATCCGAACCTCCAAGCAGGGTTCAACGGCGATGGAGGAAGAATAGAGAGATACGCAGCCAGATTTCGACGACGCGGTCTCGTCAGTCGCGGCCGCGGTCCTTGAGGCGCGCGGCGCGGCCTCCTTTGCGCGCCGGGGCAACTGCGGCACGGGCGGGAAGTTCGGCCATGACCGCGCGGCGGGCCTCGGGCGACATGCGCGACCAGGCGGAGATTTCGTCGATGGACCGGTGGCAGCCGGCACAGAGACGCGTCTCGGGGTGAACGACGCAGAGCTTCACGCAGGGGCTTTCGATCTCGGCGCGGGACCAGATCTCGTCGGATGTCGGGTCGTGGGTCATGTCGGGTCGGGCGTCATGTCGGGGTACGACTCATGTCGGATGGTTCGCTCATGTCGGGATGTGTGATCTATCGAGGCACGACCCGCAACGGGGCTTCGGTTCGATCGGAGCGTTGCCTATTCGGGTCATGGGCGCGGCGCGAAAGCGGCCCATGTCGGATAGCGGGTTCGGTCGGGGGTGGCTCGTGTCGGTGTGATGATCTCTCAATGCGGTCCGAGATGGCGAAGGCGGTCGAGCGCCCCCTGCAGGATATAGCCGGCAGCGACGTGGTCGATGACCTCGGCGCGACGCTTCCGTGACGTATCCGCCTCCAGGAGCGCGCGTTCGGCGGCGACGGTCGAGAGACGCTCGTCCCAGAATGCGATCGGCGTATCGATCCGGCGGGCGAGGTTGCGGGCGAAGGCCCGGGTCGATTGCGCGCGGGGGCCCTCGCTGCCGTCCATGTTGAACGGCAGGCCGAGGACGAGCCCGGTGACGGCGCGCCCGTCCAGGATCGCCTCGAGCGCTCCGGCATCGGCGGTGAACTTCGTCCGGCGGATGGTCTCGAGCGGAGTCGAGACGCCGCGCAGCGCATCGCTCACGGCGACACCGATGGTCTTGGTCCCGAGGTCCAGACCGGCAAGTGCGCCCACGGACGGAAGAGCGGCAGCGAAGTCTTCGATGGTGTCGCAGATCATGGCGTGTTTTCGACGGTCTTGCGCCGGACGTCCAGAGCGATGCCGTTGCCCGCGACCTGACCTTTACGGATGGCTATCCTTTTCTCCCGGGTGAGCATGGGGTCGTGAAAGGCGGCTCCGCCGGACGGGAGCGCGCCGACATGCTCCCGCGCGGTGCGAGATGCTCAAGTCCTCCGAGCGTCTTCCCCGGTTGCGACGCTCGGCGGATAAACACGCAACCGGCCCGCCGGCCGGTCGCGGAGATGCCCGCGGGCGGCGGGAGAGAGGCCAAGCGGAGCGCTGGCGCGTTGGCCGGAACGGCCGGCAGGGTGCCGGTGGCGGCTTTGACGTCGCGCGAGACGGTTTCGCGACCGGCGCTGGATACCGGCCGAGATCGGGCGGGACCCTCTCTGGCGAAGCTGCTCCGAATGATACCTCTGGCGGCCCTCGGATCCGGATGTCGTCGCGCCCGACGTCCGACGAGCCGTATGCAGGTCTTTCGAATGACGTCGCGCCTCCGCCGTACATTCGGGGTCGCGATGGCTGGAGTCGGGCGCGGGGGAGGATCATGCGGCGCTGCCTTCGCGATCGCATCAGTCGCTGCCCGGACGAGCCCCCCGGATCGACAGGTGATCGTGACATGTGGCGCAGTCCCCGAAGATCGCGGCACTGTCTCGGATGACGTCATGCCTGCTGATAGACCCGGCGGCGCGAGGTCGAGTATTCAGGTTCGGAGGCGAACCGACGCCGCGGGATCACGTGGCGCTGCAGTCAAGACCGGGAGCGTCGCTGGCGAGCGAGGCGCGGCGGAGCATCGGCGAATTGGCGGAGGAGTTCTAGCCGGTGCAGAGGCCGGGCGGATCTATCTCGCGTGGGGCGATTTGCGGCGCGGCACGGATCTTCGCGCGTCGCCGTCATCAGGTGCAAGATCGGCCAGGATGAGGAAAACGACAAACGGGTCGGAGGCGTGCTGCGGGTACGCGGGTGGGCACCGAGCTTTGGGGTGTCGGAGTCGGCACCGGGTGTCCACACCGCACCTAGCGGCAGTTCGGCCGTTTCGAATGTGTCACAGCGCGCAGGTCAGGCGGGCACCGCGCGTCTCCGCGACAAACAGGGCGACACGTCCTTGCGGTGAAGCTGCGCGCTCTCCGGGTCCGGGCCGGCGGAGCGCCCCGGGGCACCGCGGTTCAGGGCGCGAGCCCCGCGCGGTCGGCGGCGGCGGCGAGCATATCGAGCGCGCCCGGGTCGGCGGCGAAGACGGTGCGCGCCTCGGCGTAGACGGCGGCCGCGGCATCGGTGCGGCCGAGCACGCCGTAGGACGTGATGAGCCGGGCCCAGTCCTGCGGGGAGCCGCCCTCAGTCGCGAGGCGCTCGGCCAGGCCACGGACCATATTGCCCACCATCTCGATCCGCTCCTCGGGCGTCAGGTCCTCGGAGGCGGCCACGTCCCCGGACGTGGGCCCGGTCGGCTGCGGCAGCTGGTCGAGGGGCGTCGGGTCGCCGGCGAGGGCGGAGATGCGCTCGATGCGGGCATAGATCGGTTCGAGCCAGGGCGCGTCGGGCGTGCTGTCGGCCAGAAGAGCGCGCCAGATCGAGAAGGCGCGGTCGGGGCGCCCGCCCTGCGCGTACATATGGCCGGCGTAGTAGCGGGCGGTGCCGTTCAGCGGATCGCGGCGCACGGCCTCGGCCAACGCGGTCTCGGCCTCGGGGCTCACGTAGCCGTCGGCCGCCAGGATCATCAACTCGGCCAGGAGCGCGAAATCCTCGCCCGTGGCGTCGTCCCCGAGGATCGCGACGACGCGGTCCTGCGAGCGCCAGGCGGTTTCCAGGTCGCCCAGCCCCGATTGCGTCGAGACGGCCAGCTGCCAGCCGCGCAGATCGTCGGGCCGGTCCTTCAGAACCTCCTTGAGCTGCGCGGCCATCTCGGTGACGTCGTCGCGGCTGTCGTCGATGCGGTCGGGCACTTCGGCTTCGGCGCTGGCCTGATCGGGGCGGGCGGCGCGGCCCGCCTCGATGAGCGCGATCCGGTTCGCGAGCGGCAGGTCCGGATAGCCCGGTGCGCCGATGGCGAGATAGGTCACGACCGAGAGGCCGATCACGGGCAGGGCGACCAGGGCGAGGCCGAGGGGTGCGTTGCCGGCCCCCGTGGTCGGGGCGGGCGCGGCGCGATCGGCGGCGAGCAGGCGGCGCGCGACCTCGGTGCGCGCGGCCTCGGCCTCCTCCTCCGAGAGGGTGCCGCGCGCGCGGTCGCGGTCCAATTCGCGCAATTGATCGCGGTAGACGGCAACGTCGGGGCGCGGGCCGCCGCCCCGCACGCGCAGGGCGCGGGCCACGAAAGTCACGCAGAGGGCCAGCAGGAGGCCGGCGACGATCCAGAACACCATGACGTTCCCCGCAAGTTGCGACTTCCTCCTAGCGGGCGCGGGGACGGGGATGAAGCCCCGCTGGCGGCTTCGTGACCGCCCAGGGGCCTTTGGCGACAGGGTGTCGCGGGGCGCATGTCGCAAAGATGGCAGAAGGTGCCGCTCAGCCGCCACTCCACGGGCGACGATCGGTGCAGATCAGGGCGGGACAGGGTGAGTTCTGGGGGTCTCGACCGGATGCGACGTTTTTCCGCCTTCGCCATCGCGCGCGAGGCCCTGCGCCATCACGAGGGCTGGGGCCGGACCTGGGCCAAGCGGCCGCCGAAGGCGCGCTACGACGTGGTGATCGTCGGGGCGGGCGGACATGGGCTGGCGACGGCCCATTACCTCGGCAAGAACTTCGGGATCACCAATGTCGCGATCCTGGAAAAGGGCTGGCTCGGGGGCGGGAACACCGGACGGAACACGACGATCATCCGCTCGAACTACCTGCAGGATCCGTCGGCCGCGCTCTACGAGAAGGCGCGCTCGCTCTACGAGACGATGAGCCAGGATCTGAACTACAACGTGATGTTCAGCCCCCGGGGCGTCATCATGCTGGCGCAGACCCACCACGAAGTCCGCGGCTACAAGCGCACGGCGCACGCCAATTCGCTCCAGGGCGTGCAGACCGAGTGGATCGGGCCGGAGCGGGTGAAGGAGCTCTGCCCCATCATGAACATCGAGGGGCCGCGCTATCCGGTGCTGGGCGGCCTCTGGCAGGCGCGGGGCGGCACCGCGCGGCATGACGCGGTGGCCTGGGCCTATGCGCGGGCGTGCACCGACATGGGGATGGACATCCTCCAGACCTGCGAGGTGACGGGGATCCGCCGCGACGGCGGGCGGGTGACGGGCGTCGAGACGAACCTCGGCGAGATCGGCTGCGACAAGCTTGGTATCGTGGTGGCGGGGCATTCGGGCGTGCTGGCCGAGATGGCGGGGTTCCGTCTGCCGCTCGAGTCGGTGGCGCTGCAGGCGCTGGTGAGCGAGCCGATCAAGCCCTGCATGGACGTCGTCGTGATGGCGAACACGGTGCACGGCTACATGAGCCAGTCCGACAAGGGCGAGATGGTGATCGGCGGCGGGACCGACGGCTACAACAACTACACCCAGCGGGGCAGTTTCCATCACATCGAGGAGACCCTGCGTGCGCTGGTGGAGACCTTCCCTATGATCTCGCGGCTCAAGATGCTGCGGCAGTGGGGCGGGATCGTCGACGTCACCGGCGACCGCTCCCCGATCCTGTCGAAGACGCCGGTGGAGGGGGTCTTCATCAACTGCGGCTGGGGGACGGGCGGGTTCAAGGCGATCCCCGGCTCGGGCTGGGGCATGGCGGAACTGATGGCGAAGGGGCATTCGCCCCTGACGGAGGCCTTCGGGCTGGAGCGTTTCCGCGAGGGGCGGTTCATCGACGAGAGCGTGGCGGCGGGAGTGGCACATTGACGGCGATCTGCGATCACGGGCGCACACAAGGCGCGGCGACCCCCTGTTTGGGGGCTGGGCGGAACCTTGCCGATGATCTATGTGTTAAGCGTATTGAGTCTGCATTTAGAGGCCACCTGCCATGGCTGCCCATTCTTCCCGCCGCCTTCCGCGCGGCATCAATTTCCTTCTTGGCGGCACCATCGTCGCCGTCGGCTTCGCGCTGTTCTTCGTTTTCGGCGGGTCGTTCAACCTTGCCGTCGGGGCCGCGCCGGACGTTCGGATCGACGAGACGGCCACCGCCTCCCGGTAGTCGAAACGCGGGCACGGCCCTCGCTGAGGGGGGCGTGCCGTGCTTTTGCTGACCTGTCCCAATTGCGGCCTGACGGTCGAGGAAACCGAGCTCGCACCGGGCGGTGAAGCGCATCTGACGCGCTTTGGTCCTGCGTCCGGCGACGCGGAGTTCGAGGCATACCTCTTTCTGCGCGACAACGCGAAGGGTGTGCATTTCGAACGGTGGTGCCATGCGTATGGCTGCGGCAAATGGTTCCTCGCGGCGCGGGATACGGCGACGTTGCAGGTCTTTGGGACCTATTCGGCGCAGACGAAGGAACCGCCGGCCGAGATCCTCGAGAGTATCGCGAAAGGACGCGCGACATGAGTCGGCGTCTGAAGACGGGCGGGCGTCTGATCGACCGTGACCGGCCGGTCGAGTTCACCTTCGACGGCAAGGCCTTGCGCGGCTACGCCGGCGACACGCTGGCGTCGGCGCTTCTGGCGAACGGGCAGCGCGTGATGGGGCGCAGCTTCAAGTACCATCGGCCCCGGTCCGTCGTCGCCGCCGGCCCCGAGGAGCCCAACGCCCTGATGGAGATCGGCACCGGGGCGCGTTTCGAGCCGAACCAGCGCGCGACGGTGCAGCCCCTGTGGGAAGGGCTTTCGGCGCGCAGCCAGAACGCCTGGCCATCGCTTGCGTTCGATGTCGGCCGTGTCAACGACCTGGCGTCGCGGTTCTTGCCCGCGGGCTTCTACTACAAGACGTTCATGGCCCCGCGGCCGGCGTGGAAACACGTCTTCGAGCCCTTCATCCGCAAGGCCGCGGGCCTCGGGTCGGCACCGACCGAGGCCGATGCCGACCGCTACGAGTTCAAATACGCCTTCTGCGACACGCTCGTCGTCGGCGGCGGCATCGCCGGGTTGACCGCGGCGCTTGCTGCAATGCGTGCAGGCGAGCGGGTGATACTGGTCGAGAGCCGGGCCACCTTGGGCGGTCGTGCCGCGACGGATGGGGCCGAGATCGACGGGAAGGCGGCGGAAGACTGGATCAAGAACGCCGTCGAAGCGCTTGAAAAATCGGAAAGTGTGACGCTCGTGGCACGCTGCGAGGGCTCGGGCGTCTACGATCACGGCTATGTCATCTGCACGGAAGACCTGACCGGCTTCAAGGCCGACAAGAGCGGCCCGCGGGAACGGGTCTGGCGCATTCGCGCGGGGCGGGTCATCGCGGCGACGGGGGCGATCGAGCGGCCGCTCTCCTTTGCGGGCAACGACATTCCCGGCGTCATGCTGGCCTCGGCGGTGCGGGATTACCTTCTCGACTACGGAGTCTCGCCGGGTGAGCGCACCGTGATCGTGACGAACAACGACGATGCCTACCGAACGGCGAAGGCGCTTCTGGAGGCCGGCCTGCGCGTGCCTGCGATCCTCGATGTGCGACCGGAGGTGAATTCTCCGATTGTTCGGGATATCAAGGACTTGGGTGTCAAAGTTCACATGGGTCGCGGGATCGCGCGGGTTCACGGCAACGACGCGGTGACGGGTGTTTCGGTCTGTCTGCAGGCGGGCGACGGAGCCGTGATGCAGGAGATCCGCTGCGATGCGGTGGCGATGTCGGGTGGATGGTCGCCGGTCGTGCACCTCTGGTCGCACTGCGGCGGCAAACTTCTCTGGGATGCCGAGCGCGCGATGTTCCGGCCGGACCCCGCTCGACCGCCGACCGGCGCGGACGGCGAAGGCTTCGTGAAGACGGCCGGGGCCGCGTCGGGCGCTTTGACGACGGCGGAGGTGCTCGCGGACGCGGCGGAGACTGTGGGCGGCGACGCGCCCTCGACAGCGGTGGTCGAGGAAGCCCCGATCCGCCCGGTCTGGGTGATGCCCGAGGGCGCGGGGCCGAAGCTGCGCGCGAAGATGTGGCTCGACTATCAGAACGACGTGAAGGTGTCGGACGTGCGGCTGGCCGCGCAGGAGGGCTTCGAGAGCGTCGAACACGCCAAGCGCTACACGACGCTCGGGATGGCCACGGATCAGGGGAAGTTGAGCAATATCAATGGTCTTGCCGTATTGGCCGACCGTCTGGACCGGACGATCCCCGAGGTCGGGACGACGACGTTTCGCCCGCCCTATACGCCGACGACGATCGGCGCGCTGGCGGGGGAGGCCCGGGGCGAGACGTTCCAGCCGCTGCGGCGGACACCGATGCATGACTGGGCCGAGACCCACGGAGCGTACTGGGAGCCGGTGGGACACTGGCGGCGGGCCTACTGCTTCCCGAGGGCCGGGGAGAGCCATGCCGATGCCGTCTCCCGCGAGGTGAAGAACACCCGCGAACACCTTGGAATGCTTGACGCTTCCACGCTGGGAAAGCTTCTTGTGCGCGGGCCGGATGCGGGGCGTTTCCTCGACATGCTCTACACGAACATGATGTCGACACTGAAGCCCGGGCGCTGCCGCTACGGGCTGATGTGTGACGAGAACGGCTTCCTCATCGACGACGGTGTTGTCGCGCGGATCGACGAGCAGACCTGGCTTTGCCACACGACCACCGGCGGGGCCGACCGTATCCACGGCTGGATGGAGGACTGGCTGCAGTGCGAATGGTGGGACTGGAAGGTCCATGTCGTGAACCTGACCGAGCAATTCGCGCAGATCGCCGTGGTCGGCCCAAACGCGCGCAGGGTGCTGGAGAAGCTGGGCGGCATGGACGTCTCGGCGGAGGCGCTGCCCTTCATGGCCTGGGCCGACGGGACGCTGGGTGGTGTCGACGTGCGGCTATATCGCATCAGCTTCTCGGGTGAGCTCAGCTACGAGATCGCGGTGCCCGCGTCGCGGGGGGCCGCGCTCTGGTCGGCGCTGATGGAGGCGGGGGCGGACTTCGACGTGATGCCTTACGGGACCGAGGCGCTCCATATCATGCGGGCCGAGAAGGGGTTTATCATGATCGGGGACGAGACCGACGGCACGGTCGTTCCGCAGGATCTCGGCCTCGACTGGGCGATCTCGAAGAAGAAGGATGACTATCTCGGCAAGCGCGGGCAGATGCGGTCGGAGTTCCACAAGCCGGACCGCTGGAAGCTCGTGGGCCTCGAGACGCTGGACGGAACGGCATTGGAGGACGGGGCCTATGCGATCGGCGAGGGCACGAACGCCAACGGACAGACGGTCGTGCAGGGGCGCGTGACCTCGACCTATCATTCGCCGACGCTCGACCGCGGAATCGCCATGGGCCTGGTCGCGCGCGGCCCGGAGCGGATGGGCGAGGTGATCCGGTTCACGCGCATCGGACAGGAGCCTCAGGAGGCGCGGATCGTGAGCCCGGTGTTCTTCGACCCCGAGGGAGAGAAGGCAAATGTCTGACATTTCCATCGAGGCCCTGCCGCCCGTCGGCATGATCGCCTTGCGCGGCGAGATGGGAAGTCTCGGGCGGGCGGTAGAGGCGGTGACGGACTGTGCGCCGCCGGAGCAGCGCATGTCGACACGGTCGGGCGACGTGACCGTGATGTGGATGGCCCCCGACGAGATGCTCATCGTCTGTGACCATGGCGCGGCGGGCGCGCTTGCGCAAAAGCTGACGGCGCAATTGTCTGACGTTTTCGCCACGGTCGTCGAGGTGAGCGATGCGCGGCAGGTGTTCGACCTGACCGGGGCGGATGTCGAAGCGCTTCTGTCGAAGCTCATGCCCGTCGACTTCGACCGACTCGGCGCGACGGAGGTGCGGCGGACGCGCATGGCGCAGGTGCCCGCCGCACTCTGGCGGCACTCGGGCGGATACCATGTCATGTGCTTCCGATCGGTTGCCGGCTACGCGATGCGACTGATGGAGGATGCGCGCCCCGTCGGGGGTTGACCCGGGCGGCAATGGCCCGACATGTCCCTGCAGGAACAACCAACAGGAGACATTCCATGGCCTTCGAGCTTCCCGATCTGCCCTATGCCCACGACGCCCTCGCCGACAAGGGCATGTCGAAGGAGACGCTGGAGTATCACCACGACCTCCACCACAAGGCCTATGTCGACAACGGCAACAAGCTGATTTCCGGGACGGAATGGGACGGCAAGTCGCTCGAGGAGATCATCAAGGGCACCTACGACGCGGGCGCGGTGGCCCAGTCGGGGATCTTCAACAACATCAGCCAGCTTTGGAACCACAACCAGTTCTGGGAGATGATGGGCCCGGGCGAGAGCAAGATGCCGGGCGAGCTGGAAAGCGCGCTGACCGAGAGCTTCGGGTCAATCGACAAGTTCAAGGAGGAATTCTCGGCCGCGGGTGCCGGGCAGTTCGGCTCGGGCTGGGCCTGGCTCGTCAAGGATACGGACGGCGGCCTGAAAGTCACGAAGACCGAGAACGGCGTGAACCCGCTCTGCTTCGGTCAGACCGCGCTTCTGGGATGCGACGTCTGGGAGCACTCCTACTACATCGACTTCCGCAACAAGCGGCCGGCGTATCTGACGAACTTCCTCGACAATCTCGTCAACTGGGAGAACGTCGCGTCGCGGATGTGACCCCGGTCGCAATTGTCTGACATTTGAAGGGGCCCCGCGCGGACCCCTCTCGCATCCGGAACCGCGGTGCAGGGATCGCGTTGATTTCCTGAAACCCAGATGGAGGATGCTGTGACCGAACTCAAGAACGGAACCATGGTCGTTGTGGCCGACAGCGAGAAGGCCCTCTTTGCGATCAACCTGACCGACGGCGACGATCCGAACCTCGACATCGTGCGCGTCGACGAGGAGGACAATCCGCCCGACCGCGAGCAGACGGAGAACCGGCGCGGACGGGTGCAGGAGAGCGCGGCCCCGGGCGGACACGCCTACGACGAGACCGATTTTCACGAGTTGCAGAAGGAGCGGTTCGCCTCCGATCTGGCCGACAAGCTCTACAAGATGGCGCACAAGGGCCGGTTCGACAGTCTCGTGCTCGTCGCGTCGCCGCAGGTGCTGGGCGTGTTGCGCGACGAGATGCACAAGGAGGTCGCGGACCGCGTGATCGGCGAGATCCCGAAGACGCTGACCAACCATCCGCTGTCGGAGATCGAAAAGGTGGTGAAGCGCGATCTGGCCGAGGCGGCCTGATCAGTCGAGCAGGGCGAGGGCGGCCTCCGCGTCGGGGGCCGTCTTCACGAAGGACAAGACGGACGCCTCGGCGAAGCCACGATCGACCACATGCCGCAGGAGCGCGTCGAGCGGATCCCAGTAGCCGTCGACGTTGAGAAGCACGATCGGTTTGTCGTGCAGGCCAAGCTGCCGCCAGGTAAGCACCTCGAAGAATTCATCGAGCGTGCCCGCGCCGCCCGGCAGCACGACCACCGCATCCGCGTTCATGAACATGACCTTCTTGCGCTCATGCATCGTCTCGGTGACGACGAAGGCGGTGAGATCGCGTTTGCCCGCCTCGAGCGACATCAGGTGCGTCGGGATCACGCCGAAGGTCTCGCCGCCCGCGACCTGGACGCTGCGGGCGACACGGCCCATGAGGCCGACGTCGCCCGCGCCGTAGACGAGCCGCCAGTCGCGCGCGGCGATCCCGGCCCCGAGCGCTTCGGCCGCGGCGGCGAAGGCCGGCACCGTGCCATCCCGGGCGCCGCAATAGACACAGATGGATTTGGTCATCGCACACACTTTCTTGTGGTTTTGACCCCGGCCTACCCCGTTGCTAGGCTCGCCGAAACCCTTGGGGCGGGTCTGCGAAGGAATTGGACATGACGAACGGGGGCGGCCTGAGCCGGACGATCTATCCGCTGGTGGTCGCGGCGGCCTGCGGTGCGCTGGCGATCTGGCTGCTGAAGCCGGTCCAGCTCGATACGCCCGGCGACGACGTCCCGGAGACGGCTGCTTCGGACGCCGCGACGGAAACGCCGGCTGCGAAGGAGACTGCGGACGAGAGGATCGCTTCGGTCGGCGGCAAGACGGTTGCCCCGACCGCGGACGGAGACGTGACGGCTCCTGCCGATCCGGTTGTTTCCCCAACGACGGACGAACGGGACGAGGCGACGCGCGACGAACCGGAACCCGATCCGGCGCAAACGGCTGAGGAGAGCGCCGTCGACACGGCCGCTCCGTTGCCGAAACTCGACGTGGTCCGGATCGACGCGGGCGGCGCGGCGGTCGTCGCGGGGACGGCGGGGCGCGATGCGGAGGTCGTGCTGCGCATCGACGGGGAGCCGGTCGCCAAGGTGCGCACGGATGCCGCGGGCAATTTCGTGTCGCTCTTCGACGTCGCGGTGGCGGACGCGCCCCGTGTGCTGACCGCCGAGACCGTCGCCGCGGACGGGGCCGTGCGGCGCGGCACCGAGAGCATCCTCGTGGCTCCGCAGACCCTGTCGGGACCGGACGTTGCCACAGCCCCCGACGTCGCGACCGCACCGTCGATGCCGGAGACCGACAATGCGGCTGCCGCGGAGGATGGCGCGCCGCGCGCGGACGAGCCGGAGGTGGCAGAGGCGGTCGTCGAGCCGCCGGTCGACAGAGCGGCGGCGACGGTCGCCGCCCGGATCTTCCGCGCCGGTCCCGATGGCGTACGCGTGGCCGACACCGCGCCCAGTGTCGCCGCCGAGACCCCGCGGCTCGGTATCGCGGCGATCAGCTACGATGCGGCGGGGGACGTGAGCCTGACGGGGACCGCCGCGGCCGACAGCGACGTGCGCATCTACCTCGACGGCGAGCCCGTTCAATTGACCCGGGTCGGGGAGGCGGGCACCTGGTCCTCGCCGCTGCCGAACGTCGACAGCGGGGTCTACACGTTGCGCGTCGACGCGCTGGCCCCCGACGGGAGCGTGACGAGCCGGGTCGAGACGCCGTTCCAGCGCACGGCCCCCGAGATCGCCGCCGCCTCCCGCCGCGATGGCGTCAGCGCGATCACCGTGCAGCCGGGCTTCACGCTTTGGGCCATCTCGGAGGGCTATTTCGGCGACGGCGTGCAATACGTGCAGATCTTCGAGAAGAACCGCGACCAGATCCGTGACCCCGACCTGATCTTCCCCGGACAGGTGTTCGACCTGCCGGGGACGGATTGAGACAGCTTGCATCCGGGGCGGCGTCGCCTAGGGTCGACCCGACCCGAGGATCGTTTCGCCCATGCGCCGCCGCACATTGACCACGACCGAGGCCCCCGCCGGCGCCTGGTCGATCATCCAACGCGTCCTGCCGTACCTCTGGCCGGCGGAGGCCCCGTCGGTGAAGCTGCGCGTCGTTGCGGCGCTGGCGATGCTGGTGCTGGCGAAGGTCGTCGCAGTGACCACGCCCTTCTTCTACAAGGCGGCGGTCGACGCGCTCACGCCCGAGACGATCACGCCGGCCTGGGCACTCGGGCTCGGCGCGGTCGGGCTGACGGTGGTCTATGGCGGCGCGCGCGCGCTCAACACCGGGTTTCAGCAGCTGCGCGACGTGGTCTTCGCGAATGTCGGTCAGCGGGCGTTACGCCAGCTTGCCGCCGAGACTTTCGGGCATATGCACCGCATGTCGATGCGCTACCACATCACGCGCAAGACCGGGGGCCTGTCGCGGATCATCGAGCGGGGGGTCAAGGGCGTCGACTTCCTGCTGCGCTTCCTTCTGTTCTCGATCGGGCCGCTTGTGCTCGAGCTTCTGCTGATCTCGATCATCCTCTTCTTCGTCTTCGACGTGTGGTATCTCGTCGTCGTCCTCGTGACGATCGTGCTTTACGTGACCTTCACATTCCGGGTGACGGAATGGCGGTTGAAGATCCGCAAGATCATGAACGACGAGGACACCGACGCGAACCAGAAGGCGATCGACAGCCTGCTGAACTTCGAGACGGTGAAGTACTTCGGGGCCGAGAAGCGGGAAGCCGCGCGCTACGACGGTGCGATGCGCAACTACGAGGCGGCCGCCGTCAAGACGCTGCAATCACTCGCGTTTCTGAACTTCGGCCAGGCGGTCCTGATTACCGCCGGCCTCGTGATCGTCATGGTGCTCGCCGCGATCGGGGTCGAGCGGGGCGACCTGACGGTGGGCGACTTCGTGATGGTGAACGCCTACATGATCCAGATCACGATGCCGCTCAATTTCCTAGGCACGGTCTACCGGGAGATCCGGCAGGCGTTGATCGACATGGGCGAGATGTTTGGCCTGCTCGAACAGGTGCCCGAGGTGCGCGACCGCGCGGAGGCCGGCACGCTGACGGTCGGCGCGGGTCAAGTCGTCTTTCGTGACGTGCATTTCGGCTACGAGGCGGCGCGGCCGATCCTGAAGGGCATCGACTTCACCATTGAGCCCGGCCAGACGGTGGCCGTCGTCGGGCCGTCGGGGTCGGGAAAGTCGACGCTCGGCCGGCTGCTCTTCCGGTTCTACGACGTCGATGGCGGCGCGATCGAGATCGACGGACAGGACGTGCGGGACGTGACGCAGGAGAGCCTGCACGCAAGGATCGGCGTCGTGCCGCAGGACACGGTGCTCTTCAACGATACGCTCGGCTACAATATCGCCTACGGGCGGCCCGAGGCGACGCCGGCCGAGATCGAGGCGGCTGCGCGGGCCGCGCGGATCGACGGTTTCATCGCGGCGCTTCCCGACGGCTACGACACCGTGGTCGGCGAGCGCGGCCTGAAGCTCTCGGGTGGCGAGAAGCAACGCGTGGGCATCGCGCGCACGCTTCTGAAGAACCCGCCGATCCTCGTGCTCGACGAGGCGACCTCAGCGCTCGACACCGAAACCGAGCGCTCGATCCAGTCCGAGTTGCAGAGCATGGCGCGCGGCCGGTCGGTCATCACCATCGCGCACCGGCTCTCGACGGTCGTGGATGCGGATCTGATCCTCGTGCTCGAGGCGGGGCGGATCACCGAACGGGGCACGCACGAAAGCCTGCTCGCTGCCGAGGGGCGCTATGCGTCCATGTGGGCACGCCAGCGCGCCGAAGCGGAGGAAAACGCGGCCTGACCCCGTCGCGGCATCGGTGTTGCCGCGTCATTTCCGGGCGTGGTCCGGCGATCTGCCGATTCCGAACGCGGTCGGCCGATCCAGTGTCGCTTTCCCGGGTCCAGGGCCGTGCGGTTCAGAGATCGAAGATATCCGGATCCGGCCCGGGCGCATGGCCGGCCTCGCCGCGCAACCGGGCCTGAAACGTGGCCTGTCTGACCCGATTTACGGCCGCTTCGGGCACGTCGGCGAGCGGGCCTCTCTCCTCGACGGCAAGCTGGTCGAAGAGCGCGGCCATGTCGGTCAGCATCTGCTGCACGCCATCGAGCGTCTGGACGTCGCGCAGCAGCGCCGGACCGGGGCCGACGGCCGAGACGAAGGGGCCGAGCGTGTGCTGAAGCCGGTCGAGCCGGCGCGCGGCATCGTGGCACTCGTCGGCCAGACGGCCCGCGAAAGTCGGTTTCGGGGTCTGGCTCACAGGCGGCCGACGACGGATTCGATGCAGGATTGAAGCTGCGGTGGCGTGAAGGGCTTCGTCAGGAAGTTGTTCATTCCGAGGCTGCGGCCCGCGGCGAGCACCTTCTCGTCGCCGCGCCCGCTGACGAGGATGAAGCCGATCTTTGCGGTCGCGGGGTCGGCGCGGAGGTGCTGAAGCAGTTGCAGACCGTTCAACTCGGGCATGTAGAGGTCCGACAGCACGAGGTGCGGCGCGGTCTGCCGGGCCTGGGACATGCCGGTACGACCGTTGTCGGCATAGGCGACGTTTGAAATGCCCAGCGTGTCGAGGGCCTGGAGGAGGATGCCCCGGCTCGTCGACATGTCGTCGACGACAAGGATGCGGAGAACGTCGCGCAGGCTCATGCGGTAGCCTTCGACGGCAGGTCGCGCGCGCCGGTGCGTTGAAAGGCGGTCCGCCCCACGGGTCGCAGATCGCCCGCGCCGTCGCGCAACCGCTCGGAATGCCCGAGCGCGAGCAGGCCGCCGGGCCGCAGCTGCGCGCGCAGGTTGGCATGGACGCGGGTTTGCGCGGGGGGGCTGAAATAGATCGTCACGTTGCGGCAGAAGATGGCATCGAACCCCAGCGTCTCCTCGAGCGGGTGGAGCAGGTTGTGCACCGTGTAGCGGATGCCGGACTGAAGCGATGCGAAGAGCCGTTCGGGGGTGCCGACGGCGGGATCTGCGTCGCCCGGCACCGGGCCCCGCGACAGCGCCGCCATGAGGGCCGCATCGGGGGTGCGGTTTCCTGCGGCCTCGATCACCTCCGCGTCCACGTCCGTCGCGAGGATTTCGCACCGATGCGCCCACATCGGGCCGAGGTGTGTCCGGCAGACGGCCGCGATCGACAGGGGTTCCTCGCCGGTGGAACAGCCGGCCGACCAGACCCTGAAGCGCGGATGCCGGCCGACGGACAGATGGGCGCGCAGGCGGTCGGCGAGCAGATCGAAATGATGCGGCTCCCGGTAGATGCCGGTCACGTTGGTCGTGAGGGCCGAGACGAAGTGACGTCTCTCCGCGCGGCCGGCGGCGTCGTTCGCGTTGAGCAGCCCGAGATAGGCGTCGAAATCCGCAAGTCCGGTCCGGCGCAGGCGGCGCTGCAACCGGGAGGTCACGAAGGTGCGTTTCGCCGGCGGCATGTGCAGCCCGGCCTCCGTCTCGGCCATGGCGGCGAGCGCCGCATACTGATCGGGACGGAGGGCAATCACGCGAGACCGGCTCCGGCAGAACCGGCGACGACCGGCAGGACACGTTCGGTCGAGAGCACCTGGATCATCGTGTCCTCGACGACGAATAGGCGTTCGGCAAGCTGTGTCGCGCCCTCCGCCTCGAGGTTGGGCACCTCCTGCAGCTGCTCGAGCGTCGGATGCACGATGTCGGAGACGGCCTCCACCAGAAGGCCGTGAACGCGGCGATCCTCCTGAATGACAATGATGACGTTGCGCGGATTGTCCTCCGTCCGGGCCTGGCCCAGCCGTTCGGCCAGATCCATGACCGGCAGCACCGAGCCGCGCAGGTTGACCATGCCGCGCATGTAGGGCGGGGCGTGGGGCATGGGGGTCGGCTCGCTCCAGCTGCGGATCTCGCGCACGGACATGATGTCGACAGCGTAGCTCTGACCGCCGCATTGGAAGGTCAGGAGCTCCTGCGTGACGGGGTCGGGTGGCGGAGCGGCTGCATCTGTGTCCATGAGCGGGTCGGTCATACGGCAATGGCCTCCTTCGGCTGCGCCCCCTGGCCGCGGTGCAGCCCGCGCATCGCCGCGATCCCGGACGGATCGACGATGAGCGCGACCTGGCCGTCCCCTAGGATGGTGGCCGCCGATACGCAGGGCACGTGACCGAAGTTGTCTCCGAGGCCCTTGATGACGACCTGGCGCTGCGCTTCGATCGCGTCGACGCACAGAGCGAAGGGGCCGCTGTCGTCGGGTTCCACGAAGAGAAGGGCGGTGTCCTCGTCCTCGGTTCCGTCCGGGGCAACCGTGCCGAACCCCATCGCCTCCGCGAGGTCGAGGAGGGGGACGAAACGTCCCTGCAGAGCCACGACGCGCTTCGCGGCCCCGAGGCGCTCGACCCGCGCGGCGGCGAGCGTCTGGGTCTCGACGATGGCCGAGAGCGGAAGAACCATGCGTTGGCGTCCGCTGCGCACGATCATGCCGTCGAGGATGGCGAGGGTCAGCGGCAAGCTGATCGAGAGGGTGCAGCCGGCACCTTCGACTGAATTGATCGAGATGGTGCCGTTCAGGTCGCGGATGGCGCGCTGGACCACGTCCATACCGACACCGCGCCCCGACAGCGCGGAGACCTCCGCCGAGGTGGAAAACCCGGGCAGGAAGAGGAGCCGGTCGATCTCCACCGGTTCGAGGGACCGATCGGGAGGGACGAGGCCACGTTCGGTCGCGCGTTTCAGGACGCGGGCGCGGTCGATGCCGCGCCCGTCGTCGGAGACTTCGATGACCACGCGATCGGATTGTTGCCGCGCACTGAGCCGGACGATACCGGTCGCGGGCTTGCCCGCGGCGGCGCGCGCGCCCGGCTCTTCGAGGCCGTGGTCGATGGCGTTCCGGATCATATGCGTCAACGGATCGGCGAGGCGTTCGACCACCGTCTTGTCGATCTCCGTGGCCTCGCCGTCGGTGACGAGTCGGACGTCCTTGGCGGTGGCCTGCGCCGCCTCGCGGACGATGCGGGTCATGCGCTGGAAGAGCGATTTCACGGGCTGCGCGCGGATCGACATGACGCTGTCCTGCATGTCGCGGGTCAGTTGCTGCAGCTCTTCGAGGGTGGTGACCGCCTCGGAGTGCTGATCGAGACCGGCACGCGCCATGCCCTGTGCGAGCATCGACTGGCTGATGACGAGTTCGCCGACGAGGTTCACGAGCCGGTCCACCCGGCCGAGGTCGACCCGGATGGTGGCACCGACGGCGGAAACCGGACGACCGGTCTCGGTCGGGACGGATGCCGCGGTGCGCGTGGGTCGGAGCGGCGTCGGAGCCGGCTTGGGGGGCGTCTCCGACGGGGCGGGCGTCAACGCATCGGCGGCCAGGGGACCGCGCGGCGTGATCTGCAACACGCAGAGATCGACGGCGAATTCGAAGATGCTCTCGACCTCGGTCTCCGTCAGATCGGTGGCCGAGGGCGTCAGAAGGATGCGCCAGCGCAGGCGGGCGACGCGCGGATCCATCGCCGTCAGCGTCGGCAAGTCACCGTCGAGGCATTCGACCTCGATCCGCCCCAGCACCTCGAGCGCGCGGAACAGGAAGAGCGGCTCGTTCCCGCTGGCGAGGAGGTCGGGCAGGGGCTCGAAGAGGATCTCCCAGGCCTCGGGCGGGCGTGCGGATTCGGGCTCCGGCACAAGGCCGAGGTCGATCATCACCGGCGCAAATCCCGTCGTCGCCTCCGCGCCGGGCGGATGGCCGTCGGTGCCATCGGCACCTGTGTCGAGGGCGCGCAGCTCGGCGGGGTCGGGGGCGGCGACGTCCGTCCCGGCCTGCGCGGCGGCCACGAGGTCGGCGAGCGCGTCGCTCGCGCGCAGGAAGACGGCGATGACGTCGGGGTCGGGGGCGAGACGGCCGACGCGGAGACCGTCGAGGGCCGTCTCGAACTCGTGGGCATAGGTGACGAGAGCTGCCAGGTCGAAGGCCCCAGCTCCCCCTTTGATCGAGTGGACCGCGCGGAACACGCCGTCGACGGTATCGGGCCCGACCTCACCGGCCTGCAACGCAAGAAGGCCGGCCTCGAGCGTCTCGAGAAGTTCGGCGCATTCCTCGAAGAAGGTGGCCCTGATCGCGTCGAGCGGATCCATCAGCCCAGTCCGGTCACTGTGCGCAGGGCACCAACGAGGCGTGCCGGGTCGAACGGCTTGACGATCCAGCCAGTCGCTCCGGCGGCACGGGCGCGCAGCTTGAGCTCCCGCGCGCTTTCGGTCGTCAGCACGAGGATCGGGATGCCGGCGTAGTCGGCGCGCTCCCGCACCTTGTTGATGAAGCCGAAGCCGTCGAGGCGCGGCATGTTCACATCGGTCAGGATCGCATCGGGCGGGGCGTCGAGCGTGTCGAGGACCTCGAGCCCTTGGATGCCGTCCTCGGCAAGCTGCGTCTCGATACCTTCCCGCTCGAGCGTGAGGCGGACCATGTCCCGGATCGTCCGGCTGTCGTCGATGGCGAGAACCCTCATACCGGTCCTCCGGTCCGCAGCCGGTCGAGCGATACCCCGAGCGTCCCGATCGCGTCGAGGAACCCGGAGGAGGGTGCGGTGATGGCGAGGGCGCGGTCCTGCGCGCCCTGATGGTCGCGGGCGGCCATCAGAATCTGCAGACCCGGCGTCGTGACGTGGACGACCGCGGAGGCATCGAGCGCCAGATCCCCGGCGCGCGCGAGAAGGTCGTCCCGCAGGCGGATGGCCGCCGCCATGTCGAGGCGCTCGGGGAGGACGATGGTCTCGCCTGCCGTGCCGGGGGCCGTCATCGCATGTGCCGACGCATCGTGTCGCCTCTCATCGTTTCGATGGGGCGACGACTACGGACACTTCGCTAAGAAAGGGTTACGACCCGGGGTCTTGCCTTCAGATTTCGCCGGCGCGCGTCACGATCTCCTGGAGATGCGCCGCCCCGCCCGCCAGCGCCGCGAAATCGTCGTTCACGAGCGAGACGGAGAAGTTCGACATGAACCCGGCGAAGCGGCCCTTGTCGCGGAACGCGCCGTCGAAATTCATCACCTCGAGATACGGTCCCATGGCCCGGGCAACGCCGCCGACGAGGTAGATCCCGCCGAGCGGCAGATGGATGAGCGCGAGGTTGCCGGCGACGGTGCCGAGAATCCGGATGAACTGGCGCACCGCGGCTTCGGCGCGGGGGTTGCTGTCGAGCTGGCTCATGATCTCGGCGGCGCGCAGGTCGTCGGGAGTGCCGGCCTCGGTAGCGAGCCAGCGGTAGACGCGTTCGAGGCCGCGGCCCGAGAGCACATCCTCGATCGCGGGGAAGCCATGGGTCGTCGAGACGAAGTTGCAGAGCCTGAGCTCGGCCTCGTTCCGCACGGGCAGGTTGGCGTGACCCGCTTCCGATGCCGGCACAAGGCGGCCATGCGGCGTATCGTGCACCGGAGCCGCGTTGAAGCCGGTGCCGACGCCGATGACGAGCTTGCTCTCCTGCGGCAGAACGGGCCCCTCGATGACGGTTCGGCATTTGTCGGCGGGCACGTGGCCGAGCGCGTGGCCTTGGGCCTGAAGGTCGTTGAGGATGGCGGCGTGGCGCGCGCCGGTGGCCTCGATCAGGCGCGTCGCGTCGATGGACCAGTCGAGGTTGGTGAGCTCCGCACGCCCGTCGGCCACGGGCCCGGCGACGGCGACGCAGGCCCCGAGCGGTTCGGGACAGGCCTGCTCCTCGCGGTAGCGGGCGAGGACGGGGGCGAGGTTGGCATGGTCGCTGTTGGCGTAGCGGCGGATCGTCTCTGGGCGTACGCGGTCTCCCTCGGCGAGGGCGACGCGGGTGTTGGTGCCGCCCACGTCGGCCACGAGAAAGAGCGGATCTGACATGGCGCTCCCCGTATCAATCGGCCAGGGCGCGGGCAAGCGCGTGGTAGCTCGCCTTGGGCGTGCGGGTCTGGGTGGCGAAGTCGACGTGGACGATGCCGAAGCGCTTGCCGTAGCCGAGCGCCCATTCGTAGTTGTCGAGAAGCGACCAGACGGTGTAGCCGCGCAGCGGCAGCCCCTCGGCGGCGATGGCGCGGGCGATGTCGACATGGGCATCGAGGTAGGCGATGCGCGCGTCGTCCGGAACGTCCGCGCGGTCGGGGTTGGCCATGCCGTTCTCGGTGACGTAGAGCGGCAGATCGCCCGAGTAGTCGCGAATGGTTCGCCGCAGGAGCCAGTCGAACCCTTCGGGGCAGATCTCCCAGCCCATGTCGGTCTTGGGCAGGGGGCCGGGCACCATGTCGTGGGCGGGCCAGGGGCCGTCGGTCGCCTTGAGGCGCTGGCAGGTGTAGTAGTTCACACCAAACCAATCAATGGGTTGCGAGATGGTTTTCATGTCGTCTTGCCAGCCTTCGGGCATGTGCGGGGCAAGGCCTTCGAGGATGTCCTCGGGATAAGCCCCCTTGAGGAAAGCCCCCGGGAACCAGCGGTTGTAGATCCCGTCGTAGGTGCGGGCGGCGCGCTCGTCGGCCTCGCCGTCGCCGTGGGGGATCGCATATTCCATGTTGCAGACCGCGCCGAGGTTCTGCGCCGGCGTGCTGCGCAGGGCCTCGATGGCGAGGCCGTGGGCGAGGGCGACGTGGTGCATCGCCTTGCCCGCGGCCCCGAGATCGCTCAGCCCCGGCGCGTGCTGGCCTAGGTAGTGGCTGAGCCAGGCGACGCACCAGGGCTCGTTGATGGGCGCGGTCGACCAGAGCCGGTCGCCGAGGCGGTTACCGATGAGGTGGGCGAACTCGGCGAAGCGCTCCGGGATCTCCCGGATCGTCCAGCCACCCTTGAGCCCGAGCGCGGCGGGCAGCTCCCAGTGATAGAGCGTCGCCATGGGTTTCAGCCCGCGTTCGAGCATTCCGTCGACGAGGCGGTCGTAGAAGTCGAGCCCCTCGGCGTTCACCTTGCGACCATCGGGCATGACCCGCGCCCAGGACGTGGAGAAGCGATAGGCGTCGAAGCCCGCGTCGCGCAGCAGGTCGAGGTCTTCGGGCCAGCGGTGATAGTGGTCGCAGGCGATCTGGCCGTTCTCGCCGTTCACGACCTTGCCGGGGATCGCGGCGAAGCTGTCCCAATGGGTGCGGCCGGCCTGCCCATGGGCGTGGCCCTCGATCTGATAGGCGGAGGTGGCGGCCGCGAAGAGGAAGCCCTCGGGGAAGTCGCTGCGTCGGAAGGAGAGGGTCGTCATCGGGGTCTTTCGCTGTCGGGGGCGGGGCCGGTCGATCCGCCGAGGACGAGGTCGCATTCCCAGACCTCCTGCACGGGATCGGTGACGGCACCGCGGATGAGGTCGAGGAGAAGCTCCGCGCAGCGCCGCCCGGCGGCCCGGACGGAGGAGCGGGTCGCGGTGAAGATCGGAACGTCGCGGCCGTTCAGAAGATAGCTCAGCATGTCGTCGTGGATGACGACCGAGATGTCGCGGCCGAGGGCGAGGCCGCGCTCCTGGATGGCGCGACGCACGCCGATGGCCATGATGTGCGACGAGACGAGGAAGGCGGTCGGCGGCATCTCCGCGTCGAGCATTTCGGCGGCCCCGGCGTGGCCCTGGTGTTCCGTCATCTCGCAGGACGACAGCAGGTCGGGGTCGGGCGTCACGCCGCGGGCGCTGCAGGCCGCGAAGAAGCCCGCGCGGCGGCGGCGTGCGAAATCCATCCCCTCGAGCCCGTTGAGGAAGCCGATACGCCGGTGCCCGAGATCGAGGAGCAGGTCGGTCGCGCGCTGGAAGGCGCGCTGGTTGTCGACGTCGACGAAGCTGTAATCGGTGCGCGCCACCGGGGCGCGGCCGTGGACGACGAAGGGCAGGCCGGTGGTCTGCAGGAGCGCGATGCGCGGATCGTCGTCGCGGGGGCCGTGCACGATGAGACCGTCGACGCTGCCCGCGTCGGCCATCTGGCGATAGGCGCGCTCCTCGTCGCCGTCCGGGACGACCGACAGCAGCATGTCGTAGCCGGCCGCGGCATAGACCTCGCCCGCGCCGGCGATGAAATCGGCGAAGATCGGGTTCACCATCTCGTGGTTGAGGGCCGTGGGAATCACGTGGCCGATCGCCATGGCGCGCCCCGTGGCGAGCGACGCGGCGCGGCGGTTCGGGCGATAGCCGTGCTCGGCGGCGGCCTGCATCACCCGCCGGCGCGTCTCCTCCTTGACCTCGGGATAGCCGCCGAGCGCACGGCTGACCGTCGTGGGCGACAGGCCCAGCAGTTCCGAGAATTGCTTGAGGTTCACGCGAATGCCGTTTTCAAACCGATTTAAATTATGGGTGGCACATTCGTGCGAGGGCGTCAATCGCCGGACCGCGCCGAGATTCCCGGCACGGCGCGATTGACCCCACGGTCAATGATGTTCCTGCAGGGTTCCCGTTGACACTGTCGTGAAACTGTCTGAGGTTGCGTCTTGTCAAAGCGGTTTAAAAACATTGCCGCAATGCAGCAACAGACGCGGAGACTGCTCCGCTGGGAGGATACATGAAGAACCTGTTGACCGGCACCGCGCTGGCCGTCCTGGGTGCGGGCATCGCGCAGGCCGACGGACATCTGACGTTCACACCGGGCGAAGGTGATTTCAACTGGGACAGCCTGACGGCCTTCGGGGAGGCGCACGACCTGTCGGGCCAGACCATCACCATGTTCGGTCCCTGGCGCGGGGACGACCAGGCGCTCGTCGAGAGCGTGCTGGCCTATTTCGAGGATGCGACCGGCGCGAACGTCGAATACTCGTCGTCGGAAAACTACGAGCAGCAGATCGTCATCGACGCCGAAGCCGGCAGCCCGCCCGACATTGCGGTTCTCCCGCAGCCGGGCCTCATCGGGAACCTGGCGAGCCGCGGCTTCATCCAGCCGCTGGGCGAGGAGACGCAGGCCTGGCTGCAGGAAAACTACGCCGCCGGCGACAGCTGGGTCAGCCTCGGCACCTACGCGGGCGAGGACGGGGAGGAGCGGCTCTATGCGTTCCCCTACAAGATCGACGTGAAATCGCTCGTCTGGTACGTGCCGGAGAACTTCGAGGACGCGGGCTACGAGGTGCCCGAGACCATGGAGGACCTGAAGGCGCTGACCGAGCAGATCGCGGCCGACGGGGAGACGCCCTGGTGCATCGGCCTCGGCTCCGGCGGCGCGACCGGCTGGCCCGCGACCGACTGGGTCGAGGACATGATGCTGCGCACGCAGCCGCCGGAGACCTACGACGCCTGGGTGTCGAACGAGATCCCCTTCGACGATCCGGCCGTGATCGGCGCGATCGAGGAGTTCGGCTACTTCGCGCGCAACGACGACTTCGTCGCCGGCGGGGCCGGGGCCGTGGCCTCGACCGACTTCCGCGACAGCCCCAAGGGCCTCTTCGCGTCGCCGCCGCAGTGCTACATGCACCACCAGGCGAGCTTCATCCCGACCTTCTTCCCCGAAGGCACGGAGCTTGGGCTCGACGCCGACTTCTTCTACATGCCGGCCTATGCCGAGAAGGATCTCGGCAGCCCGGTGCTGGGCGCGGGCACGCTCGCGTTCAAGATGACTGAGAACGCTGCAGCCGATGTCTTCATGGAGTTCCTGAAGACGCCCATCGCGCATGAGCTCTGGATGGCGCAGTCGGGCTTCCTGACGCCGCACACGGGCGTCAACACCGAGACCTACGCCAACAACACGCTCAAGAAGCAGGGCGAGATCCTGCTCGACGCGACGACCTTCCGCTTCGACGCATCCGACCTGATGCCGGGCGCGGTGGGCGCGGGGAGCTTCTGGACGGGTATGGTCGACTACGCCGGCGGCAAGTCCGCCGAGGAGGTCGCCGCCGAGATCCAGCAGAGCTGGCCGGCCGAGTAGGCCACGCGAAAGGGGCCGCCCCGCACGGGCGGCCCCACGACAGCGGAGATGACCCGGAGGTGGGGCGATGAACCCGGCGGTACTCGGACTGATAACGATCATCCTCGGGGTCGGCGGTTGCGTCGGCTACTTTTGGGCGTCGAACTTCGTGCTCGACCGCTTCCTCTTTCCGGCAAGCGGCCCGAATGCCGGGCGCAACATCAACCGCGCCAATGCGATCCGGCCCTGGCTCTTCCTGGCCCCGGCGCTCCTCGCGCTCGGCCTCTACCTCGCCTACCCGGTCGTCGCGACCTTCTGGCTCTCGCTGCATGACCGCGCGGCGGGCGGCAACGTCTTCGTCGGGCTCGACAATTATTCGCAGATGCTGGGTGAGGCGAAGTTCCGCGAGGCGATCTTCAACAACATGATGTGGCTCATCGTGGTGCCCGCCGCCTCGACGGCCTTCGGCCTCCTCGCCGCGCAGCTGACCGACCGGATCGGCTGGGGCAGCCTCGCGAAGTCGCTCATCTTCATGCCGATGGCGATTTCCTTCGTCGGAGCCTCTGTCATCTGGAAGCTGATCTACGACGCGCGCCCCGAGGGCACCGACCAGATCGGCGTGCTGAACGCGGTGGTGACGTTCTTCGGGGGCGAGCCGCAGCAATGGCTGACGATCCAGCCTTGGAACAACCTGATGCTGATGATCGTGCTGATCTGGATCCAGACCGGCTTCGCCATGGTCATCCTCGGCGCCGCGCTGCGCGGCATCCCGGAGGAGACGGTGGAAGCTGCGATCCTCGACGGGGCGAGCCCCTGGCAGATCTTCTTCAAGATCAAGGTGCCGCAGATCATGCCGACCATCGTCGTGGTCTGGACGACGATCACCCTCGTCGTGCTCAAGGTCTTCGACATCGTGCTCGCCATGACCAACGGCCAGTGGGAGACGCAGGTTCTGGCCAACTACATGTACGACAAGCTCTTCCGGTCGTTCGACTGGGGCGTCGGCTCGGCGGCGGCGATGATCATCATGCTGCTCGTCAGCCCGATCCTCGTGTGGAACGTCTACAACGCCCGCAAGGAGATGCGCTGACATGGCCCTCGACCGCACGGGAGAAAGACATGGATAACATCGCCGGCACCAAGTCGTCGCTGACCTGGGCAGTCCACATCTCGGTCGTCATCCTCGTGGCGCTCTGGCTCTTTCCGACCGTCGGGCTCTTCGTGTCGTCCTTCCGCACGGGCGACCAGATCGCGAGCTCCGGCTGGTGGAAGGCGCTCTCGACGCAGGAGGCGCAGATGTCGCCCATCCGCGTCGCGGGCGAGGAGGCCCCGGGCGCGGACGGCTTCTTGATCGAGGGCACGCTCGTGCAGGGCGACACGACCGTCAGCGCCTGGGGCACCTCGTCGCGCGAGCCGGAGGCTTATGCGCCCGGCGAGACGGCGGACCTGCGCGACGGGCAGACGCTGACGGTCGAGGCGGATTCGACCTACGTGCTGACCTCGCCCGAGACGACGGAGGGCACGCGGTTGCCGCGCGTCTTCCTCACCGCGTCGAGCCCGCCCGAGTTCACGCTCGGCAACTACGAGGAGGTGCTGACCTCCGGCACCGCGGGGGCGGGGATCCTGCAGTCCTTCATCAACACGCTCACCGTCAGCATCCCGGCGACGATCATCCCGATCCTCGTGGCGGCCTTCGCGGCCTATGCGCTGGCCTGGATGGAGTTTCCGGGCCGCGCGCTCCTGATCGCGGCGATCGTGGGCCTTCTGGTCGTGCCGTTGCAGCTGGCGCTCATCCCGCTTCTGCAGTTCCACAACGCGATCGGGATCGGGAAGGGATACCTCGGCGTCTGGATGGCGCATACCGGCTTCGGCCTGCCGCTCGCGATCTATCTCTTGCGCAATTACATGGTCGGGCTGCCACGCGACATCATCGAGAATGCCAAGGTCGACGGGGCCAGCGATTTCCAGATCTTCGTCAAGATCATCCTGCCGCTGTCCTTCCCGGCGCTCGCGAGCTTCGCGATCTTCCAGTTCCTCTGGACGTGGAACGACCTCCTCGTCGCGCTCGTCTTCCTCGGTGCGGACGACGAGTCGCTCGTGCTGACGGGGCGGCTCGTGAATCTCCTCGGCTCGCGCGGCGGCGAATGGGAGATCCTGGCGACCTCGGCCTTCATTTCGATCGCGGTGCCCCTGGTGGTGTTCTTCGCGATGCAACGTTATCTGGTGCGCGGCCTCCTGGCCGGTTCCGTCAAGTAGGATTTTCGATGACCGCCACTGCGACCAACGCGGCCCCTGCCGCCGTTCCCGCGCCCGACCTCGACTGGTGGCGCGGGGGTGCGATCTATCAGATCTATCCGCGCTCCTTCCAGGACAGCACGGGCGACGGCATCGGCGATCTTGCCGGCATCGCCGAGCGCCTGCCGCATGTCGCCTCGCTCGGCGTCGACGCGATCTGGATCAGCCCGTTCTTCACCTCGCCGATGAAGGATTTCGGATACGACGTGAGCGATTATCGCGGCGTCGATCCGATGTTCGGCACGCTGGCCGACTTCGAGCGTCTGATCGAGGTGGCGCACGGGCTCGGGCTCCGGGTGATGATCGACCTCGTGCTGTCGCACTCCTCGATCGAGCACCCCTGGTTCACGGAGAGCCGGTCGAGCCGGACGAACCCCAAGGCCGACTGGTACGTCTGGGCCGATCCGAAGCCCGACGGCACACCGCCCAACAACTGGCTGTCGATCTTCGGCGGGCCGGCTTGGCATTGGGACGGCAAGCGGCACCAGTACTATCTGCACAACTTCCTCGAGTCGCAGCCCGACCTGAACCTGCACACGCCCGAGGTGCAGGAGGAGCTGCTCGACATCACGCGGTTCTGGCTCGAGAAGGGGGTCGACGGCTTCCGCCTCGACACGATCAACTTCTACTTCGCGGACAAGCACCTGCGCGACAATCCGGCGCTGCCGCCCGAGCGGCGGAACGCGAACATCGCGCCGAGCGTCAATCCGTACAATCATCAGGAGCACATCTACTCCAAGAACCAGCCCGAGAACCTGGCCTTCCTGAAACGATTCCGCGCGCTCCTCGACGAATACCCCGGCGCGGCCGCCGTGGGCGAGGTCGGCGACGCGCAGCTCGGGATGGAACTCCTCGGCCAGTACACGCGGGCGGGGCAGGGGGTGCAGATGTGCTATGCCTTCGACTTCCTCGCGCCAGAGCGCCTGACGGCGGCACGGATCGTCGACGTCTTCCACCACCTCGAACATGCGGCCCCCGACGGCTGGGCCTGCTGGGCGTTCTCGAACCACGACGTCACCCGGCACGTCACCCGCTGGGGCCTCACGCCCGAGGGCGTGCGGATGTATGCGGCGCTCATCTGCGCGCTGCGCGGCTCGGTCTGCTTCTATCAGGGCGAGGAGCTCGGCCTGACCGAGGCCGACGTCGCCTTCGAGGATCTGCAGGATCCCTATGGCATCGAGTTCTGGCCCGAGTACAAGGGCCGTGACGGCTGCCGTACCCCGATGGTCTGGGAGCCGTCGAACGACACCGGCGGCTTCAGCAGGGCGAAACCCTGGCTGCCGGTCGCACCCGAGCATCTGTCGCAGTCGGTCGCCGCGCAGGAGGGGCGGGAGGACGCGCTTCTGCACCATTACCGCCGCGTGATCGCGATGCGCAGCGCCCATCCGGTCCTGCGCAAGGGGGATCAGGCGGAGCTTACGGCCACGGGCGAGGTGCTGAGCTTTCTGCGCACGGACGGGACGGAGCGCATCTTCTGTGCGTTCAACATGGGCGAGACGGCGGCGGAGGTCGCCCTGCCGCTGGGGGCGTGGCACCCGATCGAGGGGATCGGCGGCACCGAACCCGCGGACGAGACATTGCGGCTCGATGCCTGGGGCTATGCGCTCCTGCGCGCGGGTTGAGGCGAGAGAAGGGAGGACGACATGGCGAACGTCAAGCTGACGGATGTGTCCAAGATCTACGGCGGCCAGGTCGAGGTTCTGAAGGACATCGACCTCGACATCGAGACCGGCGAACTCGTGGTCTTCGTCGGGCCCTCGGGTTGCGGCAAGTCAACGCTTCTGCGGATGATCGCGGGGCTGGAGAAGATCTCGGGCGGCACGCTCGAGATCGACGGGCAGGTCGTGAACGACATCCCGCCGAGCCAGCGCGGCATCGCCATGGTCTTCCAGTCCTACGCGCTTTACCCGCATATGACCGTGCGCGAGAACATGGCCTTCGCGCTCAACATCGCGAAGATGCCGAAGGCGGAGATCGACGCGGCCGTCGATGCCGCCGCCGCCAAGCTGCAACTGACCGAATACCTCGACCGGCTGCCCAAGGCGCTCTCGGGCGGACAACGGCAGCGGGTCGCGATCGGCCGGGCGGTGGTGCGCTCGCCCAAGGTCTACCTCTTCGACGAGCCGCTCTCGAACCTCGACGCGGCGCTGCGCGTGGCCACGCGGATCGAGATCGCGCAATTGAAGGAGCAGATGCCCGACTCGACCATGATCTACGTCACCCACGACCAGGTGGAGGCGATGACCCTGGCGAGCCGGATCGTCGTGCTCGACGCGCTCAAGGACAACGGACACAAGTATTCCATCGCCCAGGTCGGCAGCCCGCTGGAGCTCTACGAGACGCCCAACTCCGAGTTCGTGGCGAAATTCATCGGCTCGCCCTCCATGAACCTGCTCGCCGGAGAGATCGTGGGCACCGGCGAGACGACGACGCTCAAGCTCAAGGAGGGGGGCGGAACCATCACCTCCGCCGTGCCCTCCACCCCAGAGGACATGGGAGCCGAGGTCAACGTCGGAATCCGGCCCGAGGACGCGCAGGAGACGACGGGCGACGACTATGCCTACGAGGGCACGGTGGAGGTGCGCGAGAGTCTGGGCGAGGTGACGCTGATCTACTTCGAGCGGTCCGCACCCGAGCATGATCCGGTCATCGCCAAGCTGCCGGGCATCCACACCGGCCTGCGCGGAAAGACGATGCGCCTGACCGCGAAGCCGGAAAAAGTGCATGTCTTCCGAAACGGAGTGTCTCTGCTTTATCGCTGAGGTGCCCGATTTTGGCCGCAGTCGGGGCGCAGGATAGGAGCCTGTCCGTTCCTGTCCCGGAGGCCCCGATGGCTGTCCTGCGTTTTGTTTATGCCCTCTACCTGCGCCTTACCGGTCTCGGCCTGTTGCTGGCCGCAGGGGGGTATTTTGCGATCATGCGCATGGCCGCGGAGACCGCCGCGCCGGTCGAACCGCTGCCGCTCTGGGTTCCGGGTGCGCTCGGGGCGCTTGGGCTTCTGCTGCTGGTGCCGTGGTGGCTGCCCGGGGGCATGCGCCGACCGGCGCGGGGCCGCGACCTGATCTGGCTTGCGCCGCACATGGCGATCGCCGCGCTCTACCCGAAGCTCGAGGGCCCGCTCTACGCCGGGCTCGGCCGGATGGCGCAGGTGCCGCCGGAGGTCGCCGCCCAGCTAAGACCCGTCGATCCGATCTGGTGGCTGCTGCCGCCGGCGGCGCTCATGGTCCTGCTGGTCCTGCCGGGGATGCGTCGGGCCGGCTCCGATACCTCCCGCCCCGACCCGGACGACCCGGCCAAAGCCATTCCGGTCGAGGAGGCGAAGCCCGTTCCCCTCCCGACCGAGAAGAAGCTGCCCGCGCTCGGGGCGGCGATGAAACTCTACATCGCGGCCGACTGGCTTATGCTGCGCCTCATGGGCCTCGGCCTCATGGCGACCGCCTACATGATGTGGACGATGATCGAGGGCGGCCGTGTCGCGCGCGCCGAGGCGCTCGCCTACGGGAAGGAGCCGATGACGGCGGTCTACGTCTACGTGGTCGTTGGCGCCATCCTTGCGCTACCGTTCCTGCTGCCGCGGCGCATCGCGCGGCCGCATAACGTGATCTACGGCCTGCTGAAAGCCGTGCTGCTCGTCGGTGCAGCCTTTGTCCTGATCGCGCCGCTCAACATCGCGATCGTCACCTTCACGCCAGACATCTACCACGCGACCCTCGAGGAAACCGTGCCCCGTCTCTTCAAGGCGATCTGCGGCGTGGCGGTGACCTCGGCGCTCCTGATCTCCTTCTTCCGGCAACTGGGTGGCTTGCCTGCGGTGGATTACAAGGGCGACCCGAAGGTGCAGATGTCGTCGAGCCAGCTTCACGACCTGCGCAAGGCGCGGATGCCGGGCACTGGGGCCTGACGCGCACGCCCTTGCGGGTCTCGTCATGGTCCTAGGTGTCCCCCTCCAGCCGCACGCTGCCGATGTAAGGCAGGTTCCGGTTTCGCTGCGCGTAGTCGATGCCGTAGCCGACGACGAAGGCATCGGGGATCTCGAAGCCCGTCCACGTCGCACGAACCTCGACCTCGCGCCGCGTCGGCTTGTCGAGCAGCGCGATCGTCTCGAGCCGTGCAGGCGCGCGCGAGCGCAGAAGGCCGGTGACGTGGTGGAGCGTGTGGCCCGTGTCGACGATATCCTCGACCACCAGCACGTCGCGCCCCGCGATCTCGCCCCGCAGGTCCTTCAGGATGCGCACCTCGCGGCTCGATTCCATCGCGTTGCCGTAGGACGACGCCTCCAGGAAATCGACTTCCACCGGCAGGTCGAGTTCCCGCACGAGATCGGCGATGAAGACGAAGGAGCCACGCAGGAGCCCGACGACGACCAGCTTGTCGGTATCGGCGAACCGGCTCTCGATGTCGCGGGCGAGCGCCTCGATCCGCGCGGCGATGGCCTTCGCGCTTATCATCTGTTCGATCACATAGCTGCCGGTCATGTTGCCCCCTTCGGACCTATCGGCCATGAGAGGCGTTAACACGCCGGATACACAGATCGCCAGAGGCCCGATGCCCCGCCACTCCGAGACCCGAGAGCTGCCGTATACGCCGGCGCAGATGTACGACCTCGTGGCCGATGTCGCGCGCTACCCCGAGTTCCTGCCTTGGACCGCCGCCGCGCGCATCCGCTCGCGCGAGGGCGAGAACCCGGAGGTGATGCTCGCGGACCTCATCATCAGCTTCAAGGTCTTCCGCGAGAGCTTCGGCTCAAAGGTCATGCTCTGGCCCGACGAGAACCGGATCGAGACGGAGTATCTCGACGGGCCGTTCCGGCATCTGAAGTCCGAGTGGCGGTTCGAGGAGACGGCGGCGGGATGTCGCGTGCAGTTCTGGATCGACTACGAATTCCGCAACCCGCTCATCGGCCGGGTCGTCGGCACGGTCTTCGACCAGGCGATGCAGCGGGTCGTCGCTGCCTTCGAGACACGGGCGCGCAAGCTCTACGGCTGAGCTGCGCGCAGCAGGAGAGCGATGGCGTGGTCCCGCGCGGCCCGCCGGACGCGGGCGCGCCCGAGCGCGCCGAAATCGATGGTCTCCGTCCTGACGCCCGACTTGTTCGCAACTCCAAAACAGACGCGCCCCTCGGGCTTCCGCTCCGAGCCGCCCGGACCGGCGACGCCGGTGATCGAGACGGCGAGGTCCGCGCTCGACCGGTCACGCGCGCCCCGCACCATCTCGGCCGCCACCTCCTCTGAGACGGCACCGTGCGCGACGAGCGTCATCTGCGAGACGCCCAGCTGCTGCCGCTTGGCGGCGTTCGAATAGGTCACCGCGCCCCAAAGGAAGACCGCGGAGGAGCCCGCGCGATCGGTCAGCGCGGCGGCGACCATACCTCCGGTGCAGCTCTCGGCGGTCGCGAGGGTGAGCCCCCGTGTCGCGCAGGCCTCGAGGAGGGCCGCGACGCTCACAGCAGGAGCCCGTGCGCGAGGGCGGCGAGCGCAGCGACGCCGAGCGCCGCGAAGAGCCCCGCGACCGCGTCGTCCAGCATCACGCCGAGCGCATCGTGGCGGCGGTCCATCCAGCCGACCGGGCCGGGCTTCCAGATGTCGAAGAGGCGGAAGAGGAGGAAGGCGGCCACCCAGCCGGGCCAGAGCGCGGTGACGGGAACCCCTGCGCGTGCGGCACCCCAGGCGATGGGCAGGAGCGCGATCCACTGGCCCAGCACCTCGTCGATGACGATCTCGCCCGGGTCGTGGTCGTCCGTGCCGGCCGTCGCCTGCATGGTCGCCCACCAGCCGAGCGGCAGGAGCGCGAGCGCGAGGATCGTGAAGAGCAGCGGCCCGCCCTGCATCGCAAGCCAGCCGAGGGGCAGGGCGGCGAGCGAGCCCCAGGTGCCCGGGGCCGGGCGCAGGCAGCCGACGTAGCCGACGGTGGCTATGGCGCGCGCGATCATGTCCGCACCAACGCGACGGTCGCCATGCAGGCGATGCCCTCGCCGCGCCCGGCGAAGCCGAGCCGCTCGGTCGTCGTCGCCTTGACCGAGACGCGGCCGATGTCGAGGTCCATGATCCCGGCGACGCGATTGCGCATCGCTTCGGCATGGGGCCCGATCTTGGGCGCTTCGCAAATGAGCGTCGCGTCGACGTTGCCGATGGCATAGCCCCGCGTGCGGGCCAGGTCTGCGGCATGGGCCAGGAAGACGGCGCTGTCGGTGCCTTTCCATTGCGGGTCGCTCGGCGGGAAATGTCGGCCGATGTCGCCCTCGGCCAGCGCGCCGTAGATGGCATCAGTGATCGTGTGCAGCCCGACGTCGGCATCCGAATGCCCCTGCAACCCGCGCCCGTGCGGCACGCGGACGCCACAGAGAATGACGTGATCGCCCGGCCCGAAGCGATGCACGTCGAAGCCGTTGCCAAGGCGAATGTCCATGGGCCGTGCCTCCAGGATGCGGGCGGCGCGGGCGAAATCGTCCGGGCCGGTGATCTTGATGTTGTCCTCGTGGCCCGGGACGATCGCGACGTCCAGCCCCGCGGCCAGGGCAACTTCGACATCGTCGGCTGCCTGCCCGTCGCTCGCGTCATGGGCGGCGCGCAGCGCGTCGGTGCGGAAGCCCTGGGGTGTCTGTGCGCGCCAGAGACCATCGCGCGCCTGAAGCCCGGTCACTCGGGTTCCGCCGCGCCACAGCGCGTCCGTCACGGGCAGTGCCGGCGCTGCTCCCTCGGCGGTGTCGAGGGCTTCGGCGACCGCCGCGATCACTTCGCCCGGCACGCAGGGGCGCGCGGCATCGTGGATGAGGACACGGGCCGTGCGCACCGCGTCGAGCCCCGCACGCACGGAGGCGGCGCGCGTCGCGCCTCCGTCGACGAGACGCACGCCGGGCAGGGCCGCGGCGGCCATAGCGCGGTCGTCGGGGTGCACCACGACGACGACCTCCGCTACCCGGCCGTCAAAGGCCGCGACCGACCGCGCAAGAACGCTTTGCCCGGCGAGATCGCGAAATTGCTTCGGCGTCCCGCCGCCCGCGCGCAGGCCCCGGCCGGCGGCGACGATGAGCGCTGTAATCTCGGTTGCGGACATGAACTTCCCCCTCGCGCCCGCTCTATCGGCTTCGCGGGGGCGCGGGCAAGTGGTGGTGCTTCGACGGGCATTGCCCTATCAATCTGCGCAATAATTATGCAAACGATGAAAAACAACGCGCAGTCGGCGCTGCTGCCTGCCGTTCCCGCAAAAGCCCTCCTAGTTAGCAATGACACGCACAGAGTTTCAGCACGTGCCCGGAAAACACGCACCCCAGATCGACACCCGCCTCGGCGCGCTCGGATTGAGTACCCCCGTCGCACTTGCCCCCATGGCGGGCATCACGGACCTGCCGACGCGTGCGTTGGTGCAGGGGTTCGGCGTGGGTCTCGTCGTCTCCGAGATGGTGGCGAGCCGGGAGATGGTGGAGGCCAAGCCCTCCGTTCGGGATCGCGCGGAACTCGGAGCGCGAGTCGAGGGCACATCGGTACAGATCGCCGGACGCGACGGCTACTGGATGGGCGAGGCCGCGCGCGTACTGACCGATCAGGGCGCGCGGATGATCGACATCAACATGGGCTGCCCGGCCAAGAAGGTGACCGGCGGCTATTCCGGCTCGGCCCTTCTGCGCGACCACGACCGCGCGCTGCGCCTGATCGAGGCCGTGGTGGCGGCGACGGACCTTCCCGTAACGCTCAAGACGCGGCTCGGGTGGGACGACGACAGCCGGGACACCGCCGCGCTCGCCCGGCGGGCCGAAGACGCCGGCGTGCGGATGCTGACGATCCACGGTCGCACCCGCTGCCAGTTCTACAAGGGGGCGGCCGACTGGGCCGCGATCCGCCCGATCGTCGAGGCGGTGGGCATCCCGGTGCTGGCGAACGGCGACATCGTCGATACCGTGACCGCGCGCGCGGCCCTCGCGGCCTCGGGCGCGGCGGGCGTGATGGTGGGGCGCGGATTTCAGGGGCGGCCCTGGGTTCCGGCGGAGATCGCGCATGGGCTGGGATACGGACCGGCGGTCGAGGTGCCGACGGCCGAGGGGCTGGTGGAGCTGGCCCTGCGCCACCATGCGGCGATCGTCGACTTCTACGGCCCCGCGCTCGGCGGGCGGGTCGCGCGCAAGCACCTCGGTTGGTACATGGACGACCTCGGCGTCGCACCCGGTCTGCGGCGGGCGGTGCTGACGGCTGATGTCGCGGATGTGCCGCGTCTTCTGCGCGCCACGCAGGATGCGCGTGCGGAGGTCGCATGACGGAGCCGGGCCTCTGGCAAAGCCTGCCGCTGCCGGCGCTGGCACTCGACATCGGCGACCGGATCGAGATGCTGAACGGCCCGGCCGAGGGCTTCCTCAACCGGTCCGTCAAGACACTGACCGGTAAGGAGGCGACGGCGCTCCTGTCGATCGACGGCGACCTGGCGGCGGCCCTGGCCCGGGTCCGGCGCACGCTCGCTCCGCTCACGCTGCACGACGCGGCCTTAAGGGTCGGCCCGGGGCCGGCGGTGCGCTGTGATGTTCACCTGTCGCCGATGGGGGAGGGCACGCTCGTCCTGATCTCGCCGCAGGACATCGCCGGACGCCTCGACCGCGCCCGCAGCTCTCGCACGGCCGCGCGCTCGGCGATCGGCATGGCCGAGATGCTGGCCCATGAAATCAAGAACCCCCTCGCCGGGATCACCGGCGCCGCGCAGCTTCTGAGCATGAACCTCTCGGGCGAGGACGTGGAGCTGACCGACCTCATCGTCGCCGAGAGCCGGCGGATCGTGAAGCTCCTCGAACAGGTCGAGCAGTTCGGCAACCTGCGCCCGCCCGAGCGGCGGCCCGTCAACCTGCACGATGTGCTCGACCGCGCGCGCAAGTCGGCGCTCGTGGGCTTCGCGTCGCATGTGTCGATCGACGAACTCTACGATCCCTCGTTGCCGCCGACCTGGGGGGACCCGGACCAATTGCTTCAGGTCTTCCTGAATCTTCTGAAGAACGCCGCGCAAGTCGCTCGAACGGAAGGAAAGATCACCATCCGTACCTTCTACGAGCTCTCTCTCCGCGTGCGTCACCGGGATGGCTCCGGCGGGGCCGTGCCGTTACAGGTGGAGGTGATCGACGACGGGCCGGGCATCCCGCCGGAGATGATGAGCAACCTCTTCGAGCCCTTCGTCTCGGGCCGCGAGAACGGCACCGGCCTGGGCCTCGCCCTCGTCTCGAAGATCGTGAGCGAGCACGACGGCTGGATCGCCGTGGACAGCGCGCCCGGCCGCACCGTCTTCCGCATCTCCCTGCCGATGGTGCCGAAGGCGGCCAAGACAGACCCCAAAACGACCGAGGACCGATAGATGGATGGGACAATTCTCGTCGCGGACGACGATCGCACGATCCGCACAGTCCTGACCCAGGCGCTGACCCGGGCGGGCTGC
Organism: Jannaschia marina; assembly: GCF_013404595.1. GTDB lineage: Bacteria > Pseudomonadota > Alphaproteobacteria > Rhodobacterales > Rhodobacteraceae > Jannaschia > Jannaschia marina. The sequence continues at coordinate 305,024 of NZ_JABVAX010000004.1, forward strand.
AAGGTGCATGCGACCTCTTCGCTCACCACGCTCCTGCGGTGGGTCGAGGAGGGGAAGGGCGATCTCGTGATCTCCGACGTCGTCATGCCCGACGGCAACGGACTGGAGATGTTGCCCAAGATCTCCGCCGAGCGCCCCGGCCTTCCGGTGATCGTCATCTCGGCGCAGAACACGATCATGACGGCGATCCAGGCGGCCGAGGCCGACGCCTACGACTACCTGCCGAAGCCTTTTGATCTGCCGGATCTGATGAAGCGGGCGGCGCGGGCGCTCGAACAGAAGCGCACGAACGTCGCGCCCGAGGCCGATGGGGCGGCGGAGGAGCCGAACGACGATCTGCCGCTTGTGGGCCGGACACCGCAGATGCAGGCGCTCTACCGGCTCGTGGCGCGGGTGATGAACACCGACCTGCCGGTGATGATCACGGGCGAATCCGGGACGGGCAAATCCCTGATCGCGCGGGCGATCCACGATTTCAGCGACCGGCGCACGTTGCCATTCGTGACCGCCACGGCGACCGACCTCAGCGGCTTCGACGGCCCGGGCGACCTGATCGCCGCGGCCAAGGGCGGCACGATCCTCTTCGACGAGATCGGCGACCTCGACCCCGAGATCCAGACGCGGGTGGTGCGGATGCTCGACAGCCTCGAAGGGACAGGGCCGCGGGTACTGGCGACGGCGCAGCGTGATCTCGCCCCCGATCTCGACAACGGATTCCGCAGCGATCTCTACTACCGGCTCGCGGGGGCGCAGCTGGAGGTGCCGTCGCTGCGGGAGCGGGTCGACGACATCCCCCTGTTGGCCGGCCACTTTCTGGCGCGGGCCGAGCGGGACGGGGCCCCGGTGCGCCGCTTCGCTCCGGACGCCATGACGGCGATCCGGGCGCATCCCTGGCCCGGCAACGTGCGCCAGCTCGAAAACATCGTGCGCCGCCTCGTCCTGACGTCGCCCGCCGACGAAATCTCGAAATCCGAGGTCGATGGCGTGCTCGGCACGATCGCCGCCTGGCCAAAGTCCGCGGCCGCGTCGGAGAAGCTGAGCGAAGCCGTGGAGAAGCACCTGCGGCGCTATTTCGACCTGCAGGGCGGGCAGCTGCCGGCCCCGGGTCTCTATCAGCGCGTACTGCGCGAGGTGGAGGCTCCGCTGATCGAGATCGCGCTCGACGCGACCGGCGGCAATCAAGCGAAATGTGCCGATCTGCTCGGCATCAACCGCAATACTCTGCGCAAGAAGATCACCGATCTCGATATCCTCGTGACACGGCGCCGAAAGTTGATGTAAACGGGTCACACGCGTTGCAGATCGGGAACAACCCGGCAAGTTGGCGTGCGGTAAGACATTGATAAGAGGCGATGTTGCGGGCGGCAGCCGGACAGCGGGAGATTGTGTCACGGTCGTTCCAGTGGAACGGGCGACGGCAGATCCAGGCGATCCTGGCCCTGATCCTCGTGATCCTGGGGCCGGTTCTCGTCGTGCTCACCTTCCTGTCGCTCGGAGTGCGCGGCCCCGAGGGAGATCTGACCTGGCTGCGCGTCGTCCTGCTGGCCGATTTCGTCTATGTCCTCGTGATCGCGGCGCTCATCGTCCGACAGCTCACCCGCATGATCGCCGCCCGCCGACAACGCTCCGCCGGCTCCCAGCTGCATCTGCGTCTTACGGGCGTCTTCACCGGGATCGCACTTATCCCGACCGTGCTTACGGCCGTCTTCGCCATGGTGACGATCAATATCGGCCTCGAGGGCTGGTTCTCGGAGCGCGTGCGCAACGCGCTCGGCAATTCGGTCGAAGCCGCACAGGCCTACACGCAGGAACATCGCGACGGTCTGACGGAAGACGCGCGCGCGCTCGCCGGCTATCTCGACGTCGCGCGCCGGTCGCTCTTCCTGATGTCGGACGGAGACCTTCGGCAGCTGCTGGCCCAGGGACAGGAGCTCGTGCAGCGCGGCCTCGAGGAGGCGTTCGTGATCGACAGCACCGGAGAGATCCGGGCGCGGGGCGACCGCTCCTATCTCTTCGATTTCGTGCCGTTGACCGAAGCGCAGCTTCAAGCGGCCGAGGCCGGCGAAGTCATTCTGATAGAGGATCGCGAAATCAATGAATTTCGCGTCGTTCTCAAACTGTCGGCCTTCAACGACCGCTACCTCTATGTGACCCGCGCGGTCGACGGCGAGATCCTGGAGCTTCTGGATCAGACGCGCGCCACCGCACAGCTTTATCAGCAGCTTGAGCAGGATCGCGGGCGGATGCTTTTCGATTTCGGGCTCGTCTATCTCGGTTTCGGCCTCATCCTCATCCTCGCGGCGACCTGGGCCGGCCTTTGGTTCGCAGAGCGGCTCTCGCGCCCGGTCGGACGGCTCGCCGGCGCAGCGCAGCGCGTGGGGCAGGGGGATCTGAACGTCCGGGTCCGCGAGGAAGCCGGCGACGACGAGATCGCCATGCTGGGCCGCATCTTCAACCAGATGACGCGGCAACTGAAGGGTCAGCGCGACGCGCTGGTCGAGACGAACATGCAGACCGAGCGGCGGCGCCGGCTGTTCGACAGCGTTCTGGGCTCGGTGACGGCCGGGGTCATCGGGCTCGATCCGCGAGGTCAGATCGACTTCCTCAACCGGTCCGCAGAACGCATCCTCGGGATCGCGGGCGAACACTACGGCGAAGCGCTTTCGCGCGTCGTACCGGAGTTCTCGGACCTTTTCGACAAGCTGAAGGCCGCTTCGAGCGAGACCGTGCAGGAAGAAATCCGCATTGCTCGGGGCGGGCGGCTCGAGAACCTTCTCGTCCGGATCGCGACACGGCCGGGCAACGACGGTGCCCCCGAAGGCTACGTCGTCGCCTTCGACGACGTGACCGAACTCGTCTCCGCGCAGCGCATGGCGGCCTGGGGCGACGTCGCCCGGCGGATCGCGCATGAGATCAAGAATCCGCTGACCCCGATCCAGCTCTCGGCTGAGCGGGTGAAACGCCGCTTCTCACGAGAACTGGACGAGGAGAACGCCGCGAAACTGGCCGAGCTGACGGATGTGATCGTCAGGCAAACCAACGACTTGCGACGCATCGTTGACGAGTTCAGTAAATTTGCCCGGATGCCGGAGCCCGAGAGGCGTCGCGGCGATCTGGCCGAGCTCCTGCGCGAGACGGTGACCTTGCAGCGCGCCGCGCTGGAGCCGGTGAAGATCGACGCGACGATCCCGCAGGAGAAACTGGTGGCGGAGTTCGATCCGACGATGATGGGCCAGGCCTTCACCAATCTCATCAAGAACGCCGGGGAAGCCATTGAAACGAGAGAGGAAAAACTCGGAGGCACCTTCGATAGGGAGGTGCGTGTCCTGCTCTCGGACGACGAGCCGACTCACGTCGAGATCCGTATCGCGGACACCGGGATCGGTCTGCCGCAGGACCGTGCGCGCCTGTTCGAACCCTATGTGACCACGCGCGACAAGGGGACGGGTCTCGGTCTGCCGATCGTCAAGAAGATCATCGAGGAACACGGGGGCACGCTGGAGCTGGTCGATGCTGCGGCCGATGCCACCGGACACAGGGGGGCGGAGGCGATCATTCGGCTCCCCCGGATTGAGGAGGTTTGAGTTTATGGGCGACATTCTGATTACGGACGACGAGGACGACATTCGCAGCCTCATCGCGGATATCCTTGAAGACGAAGGATATTCCTGTCGCAAGGCCGGCACGGCCGAGGCCTGCATGACCGCCATCGAGGAGGAGGCCCCGAGCCTGATGATCCTCGATATCTGGCTCAAGGACAGCGACATGGACGGGATCGATATCCTGAAGTCGGTCCGGCGCAGCCATCCGGACATCCCGATCATCATCATTTCGGGGCACGGCAACATCGAGATCGCGGTCGCGGCGATCAAGCAGGGGGCCTACGATTACATCGAGAAGCCGTTCAACATCGACCAGCTGATGGTCGTCGTCAGCCGCGCGATGGAGACGTCGCGGCTGCGCAGCGAGAATTCCGAGCTGCGCCGGAAGGATGCATCATCGGCCGAAATGATCGGCCAATCCGTGGCTTACAAGTCGCTCCTGTCGAGCCTGAAGAAGGTGATGAACTCCAATGGCCGCGTCATGCTGACCGGGCCGGCCGGCTCCGGCAAGGAAGTCGCGGCACGCTACATCCACGCGAAGTCGAACCGGGCGTCGGCACCCTTCGTGACCGTCTCGTCGGCCTCGATCGAGCCCGATCGCATGGAAACGGTACTCTTCGGGCGCGAAAGTCCCGAGAAGGGTGTCGAGCCGGGGCTCCTGGAGCAGGCCCACGAGGGGGTCATCTACTTCGACGAGATCGCGGACATGCCGCTCGGCACGCAGTCGAAGATCCTGCGCGTCCTGGTGGAGCAGGCCTTCACCCGGGTCGGCGGCTCCGAGAAGGTGCGTGTCGACCTGCGCGTCATTTCCTCGACGAACCGCGACCTGCAGCAGGAGATCCGGGCCGGGCGGTTCCGGGAAGAGCTGTTCCATCGCCTGAACGTCGTTCCGATCCCCGTGCCGAGCCTCGAGGAGCGGCGGGACGATATTCCCGTGCTGGCCGACTATTTCATCTCGGCGCTCAACAAGGCGCAGGGGCTGCCACTCAGAGAGCTGTCGGACGAGACCAAGGCGCTCCTGCAGACGATGCGGTGGCCGGGAAATGTCAGACAATTGCGCAACGTGATCGAACGCGTGCTGATCCTCGGCGACGGGACCGGGCCGATCGAGCCGTCCGAACTGCCCAGCCCGACCGACGGCGGTGGCGATTCAGGCGAGATGACGCTGTCTGGCAGCCTCGCGAGCCTCCCTCTGCGCGAGGCACGGGAGCTGTTCGAACGTCAATATCTGATGACCCAGATCAACCGGTTCGGCGGCAACATCAGCCGCACGGCGAGTTTCGTCGGCATGGAGCGCAGCGCGCTGCACCGCAAGCTGAAGTCGCTGGGCGTGGTGACCGCGGCCCGCGGCGGGGCGCGGGTCGCCCGGGTCGACGATTAGGTCAGCCGGGACCGGCCGCGGCGATCCGTCCGTTCGAGACACAAAGTCCGCGGGTGTCGTAGGGCTGGCTTTGCAGCACGCGCGCCGCGCCGCCGGGGCAGGGGGGCAGGCTGGCCTTTTGGTATCCCTTGGCCGTCATGCAGGCATCGACGGCCCGATCGCGCAGCGGCTCGTTGCGATCGGTGTCGAACACGTCGGGCGTGTTGTGGGCTCCGACGCAGACCCCGCTGCGACATAGGCCGCCCCCGAGCGTGATGCGGGGGGCCGTTGCGATGCGGGAGCGCTCGGGAAAGTCACGCCGGGCCTCTGCAGCGCAGGCCAGAAAGTCCTGCTCGGCGCGCAGGCTGGGCGTGCCGGGCTTCAGCCAGACGGGTTCGGGCCCGCCGGCACAGGCGGCAAGCAGCAGGAGGGGCAGCGCGGTGCGAAGGAATGCGATCATGGGCAACAGCCTAGCACCTTCGCGCCGTCGGGCAATCGCCCCGACACGGCCGCCAAATGTCTGACATTTCTCCGATGCGGCCCCGTTGACCCCTCCCCCGGGGGCGGCGTATCCAGCATGTCTGCAAGGCCATGAAGGGCAGTCCATGAAGATCATCATCTGCGGGGCGGGCCAGGTCGGTTGGCAGATCGCCCGTCATCTGGCTGGCGAGCGCAACGACGTGACCGTCGTCGACAACAACCCCGATCTCGTCCACCGCGCGACCGATACTCTCGACGTCCAGGGCATCACTGGGTTCGCGAGCTATCCGGACGTGTTGGAGCGGGCCGGCGCGCAGGACGCCGACATGCTCATCGCGGCGACCCATTCGGACGAGGTGAACATGGTGACCTGCCAGGTCGCCCATTCGATCTTTACGGTGCCCCGCAAGATCGCCCGGCTGCGCGCGCAGTCGTACCTCGCCGCCGTCCGCTCCGACCTCTACCGCCGCGACCACCTGCCGATCGACGTCGTCATCAGCCCCGAGCGCGAGGTCGCGGAGGCCGCCTTGCGCCGCCTGCGGGCCCCGGAAGCCTTCGACGTCGAGGAGTTCATCGACGGGATGGCCCAGTTCATCGGCCTGCACCTCGACGAGGATTGCCCGGTGCTCGACACGCCGCTCCGGCAGCTCTCGGAGCTCTTCAGCACCCTGCGCGCAGTCGTCGTCGGCGTGCGGCGCACGAGCGGCCGGCTCTTCGCGCCCGATCCGGGCGATCAGCTGAAGGCGGGGGACCAGATCTACGTGCTGGCGCATTCCGACGATCTGGCGCGGACACAGGAGATCTTCGGAAAGAAGGCCAAGAAGCAGGACCGCGTCATCATCATCGGCGGCGGCAATGTCGGTCTCGCCGTCGCGCAGGAGCTGGAGGCCGCGCCCGAGCGCATCCGCGCGAAGATGATCGAACGCAGCCAGCGCTGTGCCGAACGGGCCGCCGAGGCGCTGGAGCGGACGATCGTGCTCTCGGGCGACGGGCTCGACATCGAGCTTCTGCGCGAGGCCAACATCGACCGCGCGGATGCCGTGCTGACGGTGACGGACGACGACAAGACGAACATGCTCGCCGCCGTGCGCGCCAAGGCGACGGGCTGCAACAAGACCATCGCGCTCATCAACGACCCGACGCTCGTGCCACTCCTCGGGCCGCTCGGGATCGACGCCTATGTCAACCCGCGGCAGACGACCGTGTCGTCGATCCTGCGGCACGTCCGGCACGGGCGGGTGCGCAACGTGTATTCCGTGGGCGACGCCGAGGCCGAGGTGATCGAGGCGCAGGTCATGTCGACCTCGCCGCTGACGGGCAATACGATCCGCGATCTCGATTTCCCCGAAGGGGCGCTCGTCGGGGCGATCCGCAAGCCCGACGGTCGTTATGTACGGCCAGAGGGAACCACGCGGATCGAGGAAGGCGACGTCGTCGCCATCTTCGCACTCTCGGCGGATGTGCCCGAGGTCGAGCGGCTCCTGCAGGTGCAGGTGGACTTCTTCTGATGGGCACCTGGCTGCGCCGCGTTCCGCTTCTCGTCATGATGGCGATGCTCTTCGCGGCCAGCATGTACCTGCCCGCCCTTCATGCGCTCGCGCGGGATGCCCACCGCGAGGCGCAGGCGTTCTTCTACGCCGGGACGATGCTCCTCGCGCTCCTGGGCGGGATCGCCATCGCCACCGCGCGCGAGCAATCCCGCAACATCACCCGCAGCCATCTCATCGCGATGTTCGGGGCCTTCACCGTACTGCCCGTCATGGCGGTCGTGCCGCTGCGGGAGGTGGTGCCCGACACGCGCGCGATCAGCCTCTACACCGAGATGGTCGCCGCGATCACCACGACCGGCGGCAGCCTCTTCGCGCCCGAGCGCCTGTCGGAGACGGTGCATCTCTGGCGCGCGCTCGTGGCCTGGCAGGGCGGCTTCGTCATCTGGGTGGCGGCCATCGCGATCCTCGCGCCACTGAACCTCGGCGGCTTCGAGGTGACCGAGGCCAATCCGGGCCGGACCGGGCCCGTGCGCGGCGCGCTCGGAGATGTGCAGACCGTCCGGCCCGAGGCGCGGGTGCGGCGTGCGGCGGGGCTTCTCGCGCCCGTCTACATCGGCTTGACGGTCGTGCTCTGGGGCGCGCTCGTGATCGCGGGCGAGACGGGCACGACCGCGCTCATCCACGCGATGTCGACGCTCTCCACCTCCGGGATCAGCGACGGCACGCGCATCGCCGGGAGCGCGGCGGGCCTCGCGGGCGAGGTGCTCGTAGCGGCCTTCCTCGTCTTCGCCCTGACGCGGCAGTCCTTTTCGACCGATATGAACCGCGACCGCATCCGCCATCTGGCCGACGACCGGGAACTGCGGATCGCCGGTGTCGTGATCGGGGGCGTGACGGTCGTGCTGTTCCTGCGCCACTGGATCGGGGCATTCGAGGTCGACGGGCTCGACGACACGGCCGCGGCAGCCGGCGCGCTCTGGGGGGCGGCCTTCACCGCGCTGTCCTTCCTGACGACCACGGGGTTCGAATCCGCGCATTGGGACGAGGCGCAGGCCTGGTCGGGTCTCGGCGCGCCCGCCGTTCTGCTGCTCGGGCTCGCGATCTTCGGGGGCGGGGTGGCGACGACGGCCGGCGGGGTGAAGCTTCTTCGGATCTATACGCTCTACGCCCATGGCCGGCGGGAGATGAACCTGCTCGTCCATCCGTCGATGGTGGCCAGCGCCTCCGGGGCGGTGCGGCGGATCCCGAAAGGCGGGATCGAGGCGGCGTGGATCTTCTTCATGCTCTTCGCGACCTCGATCGCGGCGGTCACGCTGGCGTTCACGCTGACGGGGCTCGGCTTCGAAGCGGGGCTGACGCTTGCGATCGCCTGTCTGACGACGACGGGTCCGCTCGTGGAGGTGACCTTCGGCAACGCGGGCGGGCTCAACACGCTGCCCAATCCGGCCAAGGTGATCGCCGCCCTGACGATGGTGCTCGGCCGCCTCGAGGCGCTTGCGATCATCGCGCTTCTGAACCCGGATTTCTGGCGCGATTGACGGTCTCTGCCGCACCTGCAACGTCCCGCGCGCAATCTGCGGGCAGGGGGTGGAAACTTGCAAAAGTTGCCCGCATAAGATCAATCGTGATGAACAGACACCCACTGGAAGGGTGCGCGAAACAGGGACCAGCGACATGGCCGACAAGCAAAACCTTCAGGACGCCTTCCTCAACCACGTCCGTAAGACGAAGGTGCCGGTGACGATCTTCCTGATCAACGGGGTGAAGCTGCAGGGCGTCATCACCTGGTTCGACAATTTCTGCGTGCTTCTGCGCCGCGACGGGCAATCGCAGCTCGTCTACAAGCACGCGATCTCCACGGTGATGCCGGCGCAGCCGATCAGCCTCTACAACGGCGAGGACGAGGCCGCTGGCTCAGACTCGTGACGTGACCCATTCGACCGAGGCGCGGCCGACCCGCGCCCTGGTCCTGCATCCGGACACGCGCGCCGGCGACCGCACGGGGCGCGACCCGAAACACGCGCTCGAGGAATGCGTGTCGCTCGCCCATGCGCTCCCCGGCCTGGAGGTGGCGGGCGGGACCGTCGTGCGCCTGCCGAAGCCACATCCGGGAATGCTCTTCGGATCGGGCAAGATCGACGAACTCGGCGCGCGGATCGCGGCGGAGGAGATCGAACTCATCCTCATCGACGGGGCCGTCACGCCGGTTCAGCAGCGAAATCTCGAGAAGGCCTGGAAGGTCAAATTGCTCGATCGGACGGGCCTCATCCTCGAAATCTTCGCCGACCGTGCCGCGACCCGCGAGGGCGTCCTGCAGGTCGAGCTTGCCGCGCTCAGCTATCAGCGCACGCGCCTCGTACGTGCCTGGACGCACCTCGAGCGGCAGCGCGGCGGTCTCGGCTTCGTCGGCGGCCCCGGCGAAACCCAGATCGAGGCGGACCGGCGGGCCATCGACGAACAGATGACGAAGCTGCGCCGCCAGCTCGACAAGGTGGTGAAGACGCGGGAGCTGCACCGCGCGGCGCGGGCCAAGGTGCCGTATCCGGTGGTCGCGCTCGTGGGCTACACGAACGCGGGCAAGTCCACGCTCTTCAACCGCCTGACCGGCGCGGACGTGATGGCGAAGGACATGCTCTTCGCCACGCTCGACCCGACGATGCGGGCGGTGGAACTGCCGCATGACACGAAGGTCATCCTTTCGGACACGGTGGGCTTCATCTCCGATTTGCCGACACAGCTCGTCGCCGCCTTCCGCGCCACGCTCGAGGAGGTGCTCGACGCCGATCTCATCGTCCACGTCCGCGACATCAGCCACCCGGACACCGAATTGCAGGCGCGCGACGTCGAGGCGATCCTGGAGGCGCTCGGCACCTCCGAGGCGATCCCGCGGCTGGAGATGTGGAACAAGTCCGATGCCCTCTCGCACGAGGATGCTGAAGCGGCCGCGAACCTCGCCGCCCGGCGCGACGACGTCTATCTCGGGTCTGCGCTCACGGGGCAGGGGCTTCCGGCGCTGCTCGACCGCGTGGCGGACGAACTGACCGAGACGCTGTCGGACGACGTGCTCGTGCTGCCCTTTTCGGAGGGCAAGGCGCGTGCCTGGCTCCACGACGAAGGGGCCGTGCAGGGCGAGACGGCGACGGAGGACGGCACCAGCCTCGACCTGCGCTGGACCCGCCGGCAAGCCGCCCGCTTCGCCGCTGCGTTTCCGGCGCTCGCGCCCGAGGGGGCGGTGCCGGACATGACGGAAGAGGATGCGCCGCCGGAGCCTTGGTCTCCCTGAGAAGGGGTGGCTCGGCCGTGCGGATGGGGTGAGCCGAGACTTCCACTTTTCTGTAGCGCAGTGAATGTCGTCTTTCGGCATTTGGCAAAAGATGTATCCTGACATCATCCCTCCAAGACAATTAGGACCGCAACTCTGTGCAAACACAGACAATCAGCAATCGCGTGCCTTGGATCCTTGCTTTAGGAATGTTCGTTATTGGCACGACGTCGCTCAGCATATTGGGCGTCGGACCGGCACTTACGCGTGATCTGGCCGTGGACCCAGCAGATGCGGGGTGGCTCGTCACAGCATTCGCCGCGACCTTTGCCTTGGCCGCACCCCTCGCGCAATTCACCCTAGCGCGATGTCTCGCGCCCCGAACGCTTATCCTTGCGGGTGCGAGTATTCTCGCAGCTTCTCTAATCTGGTCAGCGCTGGCAGCGTCATTTCAAGCGCTTCTCGTTGCACGCATCGCGTCTGCTTTGGGTGGCGCGCTCATAGCACCCACCAGCGCAGCACTTGCCATCTCATTGGTTCCGGTGGATCGGCGTGGTGCAGTCTTGGCTACAGTCTTTGCCGGGTTTACCCTTGCAACCGTTGGTGGCGTGCCGATTGCGACGTGGCTGACGTTGTTGCTTGGATGGCGTGGGGCCATTGCGGCCATAGGACTGGCCGCGCTCTTCTTTGTTGCCTTGGCGGCGTTCTTTATTCCGCGCGATGCAGATACAGCAAATGCGCCGAGAAAACGGCCTTCAGAAAAACTGCACCTCCTCGCGCCGGCGATCCTGCTTACGGGGACGGTCGGCATGCTATCGACGCAGTTTGTCATCTATGCACTGATGGGGGAATTGCTGAGACAGCAGTTCGGAGTCAGCGCAGGCGGTCTTCCAATCGCAATCCTCTTGTTCGGTATTCTGGGTGTCGCGGGGAATGCCGCCGCAGGCGCACTTTCGGATCGCATTGGGCCTGCACCTTTGGTTTGGGCAAGTTTCGGTGGTCTCGCTGCGTTTTTGTCTCTGATGTTTCTCGATCTGGGGCCATACTTGGGTGCGGTGGTTCTTGCCGGATGTGCTTTCATGGGTACCCTGTTCGCGACGCCTCAACAAAGCCGTCTTGTGGGATTGGTGGCTCAGGAGCACCACGGCTTTGTTCTCGCACTCAACTCATCCGCAAGTTACCTCGGTATTGCGGTGGGCTCAGCATTGGCCAGTGCGCTTGCTAACAATATCGGGCTTTGGGCGTTGCCCGTTGGTGCGTTGGGTCTATTGGCTCTGACAGCTGTGGTGACGGTTGCATTCGGTTCTATCAGGCCTGGAAAGCACGTCAGAATCGAACGCAAGAGCTGACCTTGGCGCAGCCGCGGCGAAGTGGTGCTCCGTCCGCGCAGCCCACAAACCATAGCCAACCTATAAAGCGTGACAGCCCCGTCCCCATCTGCTAACCTCTCGCCATGAGCGGAGCACAAGACCCCGCCGGACAGAGCAGACATTGAACAGGACAGACCCATGACCGCATTCTCGCGTCGTCGCTTCCTTGCGGCGGCTTCCGCTCCGTTGGCGCTTGCCGCCTGCGGCAACGGCGTCGGTGGCAATGGCGGGGCCCGGATCGACGGCCGCGTCGACGCCGCCATGAACTTCATGCACAACACCATGCCCGACACGCGTATCCTTTCCGAAAAGGCCGCGGGCGTGCTGATGATGCCGGTGGTGACCGAGGCCGGGCTCGGCGTCGGCGGGGCCTACGGGCGCGGTGCGCTGCGCGTGAACGGGGCGACGGTCGACTATTATTCGACGACCTCGGCCTCCGTCGGCTTCCAGATCGGCGGGCAGCAGTACAGCCACGCGCTCTTCTTCATGACGGAGCCGGCGCTCGGCAATTTCCGCACCTCGCCCGGTTGGACCGCCGGCGGCGATCTCGAATACGTCGTGCAGGCGAACGCCCGGACGCTGACCACGGACACGACCTCTCTGCTGACGCCGGTCGTGGCGGTCGTCTTCGGGCAGGCGGGCCTTCTGGCCGGGGCCTCGCTCGAAGGCCAGAAGTACAACCGTATCATTCCCTGACCCGGGCCGGCGCGCGCCGTCGACGCGCCCGGACGTCATCTTGCGTGGGGGCGATCGCGGGAAAGCGGATCGCCCCTTGCACCCCTTCGCGTCCTGGCCTAAGGGACGCGCACTTCACAGGCGGGGGCGGGCCCTCGGGGGATACATCCCCGTTGCGTCCACCGGTTGGCCATTTGGTCGAAACCCCTGCCGAGGCATGAAACCGGAAAGGATACGAGACATGGCTCTGCCTGATTTCTCCCTGCGTCAGCTGCTCGAGGCCGGCGTTCACTTTGGCCACCAGACGCAGCGCTGGAACCCGCGCATGGCACCGTACATCTACGGTGCCAAGAACGGCATCCACATCATGGACCTGACGCAGACCGTTCCGATGCTGGACCAGGCGCTGCAGGTCGTGCGCGACACCGTCGCCAAGGGCGGCCGCATTCTCTTCGTCGGCACCAAGCGCCAGGCGCAGAAGCCGATCGCCGAGGCCGCGGAGCGTTGCGCGCAGTACTACATGAACCACCGCTGGCTGGGCGGCACGCTCACCAACTGGAAGACGGTGTCGAACTCGATCAACCGCCTGAAGTCGATCGACGAGGCGATGGAGCAGGGCTTCGCCGGCCTGACGAAGAAAGAGCGCCTCGGCATGGAGCGCGACCAGCAGAAGCTGCAGGCGTCGCTCGGCGGCATCCGCGAGATGGGCGGCCTGCCGGACCTGCTCTTCGTGATCGACGTCAACAAGGAAGACCTCGCGATCGCCGAAGCCAAGAAGCTCGGCATCCCTGTCGTGGCCGTCGTCGACACCAACTGCTCGCCCGAGGGCGTGGACTACATCATCCCGGGCAACGATGACGCGGCACGCGCGATCGCGCTCTATGCCGATCTGGTCTCGCGCGCGGCGCTCGACGGCATGTCGGCCCAGCTCGGTGCCGCGGGCGTCGACATCGGCGAGATGGAAGACGCGGGCGAAGCCGTGGATCCGGGCGAGGCCGTCGAGCCCGCCGCCGAGACCGAAGAGGCCCCGGCCGAGGCCTGAGCCTCCGTCACGGAACGGTTACGGGGCGCGGTCATTTGGATCGCGCCCGAACCCCATTCGATTTGAAGGAGATGTAATCATGGCGATTACCGCGAGCATGGTTAAGGAACTGCGCGACAGCACCGGCGCAGGCATGATGGACGCCAAGAAGGCGCTGACTGAAAATGACGGCGACATGGACGCGGCCGTCGACTGGCTGCGCACCAAGGGCCTCGCCAAGGCCGCCAAGAAATCCGGCCGCACCGCCGCCGAGGGCCTCGTGGCCGTCGCCGTGGACGGGGGCACCGCCGTCGCCGTCGAGGTCAACTCCGAGACCGACTTCGTCGCCAAGAACGCCGAATTCCAGGCCATGGTGTCGAGCTTCGCCGAAGCCGCCCTCAAGGTCGACGACGTCGAGGCGCTCAAGGCCGCCGATGTGAACGGCAAGTCCGTCGCCGACACGATCACCGACAAGATCGCCACCATCGGCGAGAACATGTCGGTCCGTCGCATGGCGAAGGTGACCGGGGCCTCCGTCGTCTCCTACGTCCACAACGCCGCGGCACCCGGCATGGGCAAGATCGGCGTCCTCGTCGCGCTTTCGGGCGACAATGCCGACTTCGGAAAGCAGGTCGCGATGCACGTCGCCGCCACGAACCCCGCCGCGCTGAACGAGGCCGAACTCGACCAGGCCGTCGTCGACAAGGAGCGCCAGGTCCAGATCGACATCGCCCGCGAGAGCGGCAAGCCCGAGCAGGTCATCGAGAAGATGATCGAGGGCCGCATGAAGAAGTACATGGCCGAGGTCACGCTGGTGAACCAGCAGTTCGTCGTGAACCCCGACCTTACAGTGGCCCAGGCCGCCGCCGAGGCCGGCGTCGAGGTGACGGGCTACGTGCGCCTGGAAGTGGGCGAGGGGATCGAAGTGGTGAAGGAAGATTTCGCCGCGGAAGTCGCCGCCGTCGGCAAGGGCTGATCCACGTCGCGGTCCGCCTTTGGCGGAGCGCGTCGAACGACATCGTCGACTCGAAAAAGACGGCACCGTGGGGAAACCACGGTGCCGCTTTTTCTGCGGGGGCCAGACTGGGGAAGACACCGCCCCCGAAGGGCTCGGGCACCAGGAAGAAATTTCCCAGTGCCGTCGCATATCCGAACTTCATCGGCCGAACTCCGGACAGCGGCTTGAAAAGGATCGCCGCATCGTCTTTCGCTCATTAGTCCTTGGCGCAATCGCCATCACTCACAAGACACGGACAAGGTCGCATTTGACCCTGCGTCAGGGAAGTAAGGGTTTCCTTACCTTTTGGTCAAAATCGGCCGAGGGCCGACAATTTATGCCCTGTATCGGAAAAATTGGTTCTGATTGCCTATCTTCAGAATGGCCTGCGCGGTGGTCTCGACATCGAGCGCCTCCCGCGCGAGGCGCAGATGCTTCTCGACCGTGGCGGGGTTGCGCTCCATCAGGAGCGCGACATCCTGGATCGTCTTGCCGTCGGCCACCAGCTCCAGCACCTCTCGCTGACGGTTGGTGAGGTTCCGGCCGTGGAGGCCGTGGGGCAGGGACATCAGCGTCAGGTGGGCAACGTGGTTGATGAGCTCGATCTGCGGGCCGTGCTCCGCCCAGACGGCATCGACCTCGTCCTGGCTCCGATCGAGCGCGCCGAGCCCGACGCCGTGACCCGTGCGCGAGGAAACACGCGGGAAGCTGATGCCATAGCCCGCGACGATACCGTGCTCGAGGTTGAACTGAACGACGCGCATCACCTCGGGCGGCAGCTCACCGTTGCGCGCCTGATCCGCGAAGGTCGCCCAGGAAAGCGTGCCGACGTTCTCCATCGCCCAACGCACCATCGGGGCGTCCCGGAAGAGGCCGCCGTCGAGATAGGGCGTCGTGAACTCCTTGGGATAGTTCGTCAGGATGAACGCATCCCGGATGTCGCCGGCACTGTGGTCCGTGCGAAAGCGCGTTGCGGCGTAGAGAACCCGCTCGAAGCCGTATTCGGCCATCTTGTCCTGCAGCATCCGCCACACGACGGTCAGGTCGGTTTCCTGCACCATGCCGAGCAGAAAGGTTTGAATGTCACCGTTAGACTGTGTCACGTTACAATATATCCCCAGTATGCCGGAGCATAGGCCGGGGACATGCGGATTGTCACGATCCTATACCGATCTGCACCAACTGCTGCATTACATAATCTAGATTATTAGTATTGCGGATGCTATCGTGGCACATTCTAAACTGGGTTGCGACAAATCCCCTATCTTGCTGAAAAGCAAGGAGAACGGACATGGCCCACACAGAGCTGGATTTGCGTGAGAGACGCGCAATCGAAGACATGCTGAATGCAAAAGTGCCGGTAAGCAAGATCGCAGCTGAAATCGGCAGGCATCGCTCTTCGATCTATCGCGAGATCAAACGCAATGGTTTTGAAGATGAAGAGTTGCCGGAACTGAGCGGCTACTACGGGATCGTCGCGCAGCGTGAAGCCTCCAAACGCCGCGTTCGAAGACGCAAACTGGTCCGCCTTGAAGACTTGCGCGCGCATGTTGTCACTCAATTGAAGATCGGCTGGACGCCCGAACAGATTGCGGGGCGTCTTGGATATGATGACCAACCGGTGCGCGTTAGCCACGAGACAATCTACGCCTTTGTCTACAGCGCTGAAGGACAGTCCGAACAACTGGCGCGCCACCTGCCAAGCCGACGCAAGAAACGGCAACCGCGCTATGCCAGACGCCCCCGAGGCCAGGCATTTCCGCCGGATCGGTCCATCCATCAACGCCCGGAGCATGTGAAGTCCCGCGAGACCT
>NZ_JABVAX010000005.1:0-108776 GCF_013404595.1 Jannaschia marina
TTCGCCTTGAACGCGGCCGCGTGCCGCTTCCTCTTCGCCATCTCGTCCGTCTCCTTCTCGAAGACCAAGATGACCTCAGATCGTAGCTCCCGTCAGCGTCCAATTTCCAGGGAGCACCTCATCGCACCGCTCGTCTGGGGCGTCGCGCTCGCATGTCCGGCTCGCCTCTTCGTGCCAAATTCCTTCCAAGATGCCGCCCTACTGGCGGTCTGGCCCTTCGTTATGGCCTTCGCCGTAGTATTGGCAGCGCTGCAACTCGGGACGCATTTGGGCGGCACGGTGGCCAGCACCTTCGACACGCATATAAGTCTCTGCGTGCACCTCGGGCTTTTGGCCTTCTACAACCTTGGGATAACCTTTAGCGCGATGATGGCACTTCGAGAGATCCGGACCCGATACCCCAGCCTCCTGAGTGCTGCCTCCGACCGTCACATCGCACAAGCGACCAGCTTGATCCTTTCACTCGGTTTCGCCGGCGTCGGGTTTTTCGTGACTTGAGCATACTCACTTCGCCGTGCGCCCCCTTCCCCCGGATGCCCCGACACGGCACAAGACCCCATGCTCTGCGCCCTGCCCTTCGCCTTCGCCCTCGGGCTCTGCCCTGACGAGACCGTTTCGGGTTACGCCGACCCGGCGACGACCTGGGTGCTGACCGAACTCGACGGCGCGCCCTTCGCGCCCCGGGCCACGATCACCTTCCCCGAGGAAGGCGTCGTTACCGGCGATGGGCCCTGCAACCGCTTCACCGCGACGCAGTCGGTGCCGATCCCCTGGATCGAGATCCGGCAGGTCGTCTCCACGCGCCGTGCCTGCCCCGATCTGGAGGCCGAGGCCCGCTACTTTGACGCGCTTCAGGAGATGACGCTGGTCGAGGTCACGCTCGACGTCCTCCTGCTCTCCACCGTCGAGGGCCGCGAGATGGTCTTCCGCGCCGAGTAGCTCAAACCTCCGCTTTGAGCGCCGCGAGGAGCCGGCCCCGCGCCGCCGGAAGGGGCCGCGCCCCGAGCGACGGCGCGAGCTTCTCCGTCAGGAAGTACCCCGTCGCCCCGAGGGCCTCCACGGCGCCTGCGAGTGTCGGTACGCCCCCGATCAGCATCTCGGGCAGGGGCAGCAGGCGCGACGCCCAGTCGCCCGCGCCGGCCCGGCTGACGGCACGTCCCGTGCGCGGGCTGACGAAGGCGAGGTCGTTGGCCCCGCCCGAGACGGCGCAGGCCGAGAGGTCGAGGCGAAACCCCGTCACCTCCAGGAGCGCCACTTCCCAGTGCACATAGTCGGTCAGCCAGCCCTCGCCGTCGGAGAGCGCGTCGCAGAGCGCCTCCGTCCGGGTCTGGAACGCGCCCATCGCCTCCCGCTCCGGCAGCGCGAAGCCCGCGAGCGCGCAGGTCGAGGCGAGCGCCGAGAGCCGCAGCGGATCGGCCAGCGCACCCGCTGCCCGGCTCCGGCGCAGCTCCACGCTCCATGTGCCCAGATGGCTGTCGAGCCGCGCGCGCCAGCCCGCGTCGAGTTGATTGCCCGGCTGCAGCATCGGAGCCTTCTTGCGCGACGTCCCGCCGTGGACGACGCCGAGGTGCCGCCCGTGGTCGCGCGTGAAAAGCTCCAGGATCACCGAGGTCTCGCCGTGGGGGCGCGCCGACAGGACGATCCCCTCGTCGCGCCACTCGATCACCCGAGCCCCTCCGCATCGAGGAGGTGCCGCCCCGCCCGGTCCTCGACCTCGAGCACCCAGAGATCGGGGTCGAACACGGCCTGCCGCGCGATCGCCGCGTCGCAGTCCGTCTCGGCCCCTTCGCTCAACACGATCCACGCACGATCCCCGGTCATCAGGTCGAAACTACGCTGGAAGACAGTGGCCTGCCCGTCAAGCGTGTTGAGCTTCACGAGGACGGCCCCGCCCGTGTCGTCGCCATGGCGCACGACGAAGCAGGGAATGTCGAACATCTCCAGCCGCTTGCGGTAGGCGGCCACCCAGAAGGACGCCGCGAGCCTGCTCAAGCCTCGCCGTCCTTGAAGTCGAGGCCCATCGCGTCGAAACGCTCCGCCTCCTCGAGCCATCCCGGCCGCACCCGCACCTGCAGGAAGAGATGCACGCGATGGCCGAGAAACTCCTCGAGCTCCGCGCGCGCGGCCTGGCCCACGGCCTTCGTCGTCTCGCCCTTCTTGCCGAGCACGATGCCCTTGTGCCCGTCGCGCACCACGTAGATCACCTGGTCGATGCGCACCGAGCCGTCGTCGCGGTCCTCCCAGCCCTCGGTTTCCACCGTCAGCTGGTAGGGCAGTTCCTGGTGCAGGCGCAGGGTCAGCTTCTCGCGCGTGATCTCGGCCGCGATCATCCGCAGCGGCAGGTCGGCGATCTGGTCCTCGGGGTAGAGCCACGGACCCGCCGGCACCCGGGCGGCAAGATCGGCGCGCAGGTCTTCGACGCCGTGCCCCTTCTCGGCCGAGATGAGGAAGGTCGCATCGAAGGCGTAGCGCTCGTTCATCCGCTCGGTCAGCGCAAGCAGCTTCGGGGCCTCGACCCGGTCGATCTTGTTGATGGCGAGCAGCACCGGCTGTCCCTCGCCCCGCCGCTCCTCGAGCGCGGTCAGGATGGCCTCGACGCCTTCGGTCAGCCCACGGTGCGCCTCGATCAGAAGGACGACGACATCCGCATCAGCCGCCCCGGTCCAGGCCGCCGCGACCATCGCCCGGTCGAGCCTCCGCTTCGGTTGGAAGAGGCCCGGCGTGTCGACGAAGACGAGCTGGCTCGCGCCCGCCATGGCGATGCCCCGCACGCGGCCCCGTGTCGTCTGGACCTTGTGCGTCACGATCGAGACCTTGGCCCCGACCATGCGGTTCAGCAGCGTCGACTTGCCCGCGTTCGGCTCTCCGATCAGGGCGACGAACCCCGCGCGCGTCTCTTCGTCAGTCATTGCTTACCTTCTCAAGCAACGCCTTTGCCGCCGCCTGTTCCGCATTGCGTTTCGAGGGGGCCTCGCCCTCTGCCTCGGTGCCGTCATCGAGCCGTGCGACGACGCGGAAGACCGGCGCGTGATCGGGGCCGGACCGGTCGAGCACCTCGTATTTCGGCGGCTTCATCTTCCGCCCCTGTGCCCACTCCTGCAACGTGGTCTTGGCGTCGCGTGCGTCGGCCTCCACGTTCTCGACCCGGTCGCCCCAGAGCCGCAGGACCATGTCGCGCGCGGGCTCGAACCCTCCGTCCGCGTAGACCGCGGCGATCAGCGCCTCCATCGCGTCGCCCAGGAGCGCCATCTTGCGCCGCCCGCCCGTCACCTGCTCGGACTTGCCGAGCTTCAGGACCGAGCCCAACTCCACCGAACGCGCGACCTCGGCGCAGGTCTCCTTGCGGACCATGGCGTTGAAGCGCGGCGCGAGCTGCCCCTCGGCGGCGGCGCGGTCGTCGCGCATCAGCACCTCGGCGATCACGAGGCCGAGCACCCGGTCGCCCAGGAACTCCAGCCGCTGGTTGTCGGGGCGGCTGTCGGAGGCGATGGACGAATGGGTCATCGCGCGCACCAGAAGCTCGGGCCGCCGGAACTCGTATCCGATCCGCCCCTGAAAGGCTTCGAGTTCGCGCGAGACCTTCACACGATCTTCTCGAAGAAGCGGTCCATCCGCCAGGTCCAGAAGTAGAGGATGCGGCGACCGGCGGAGGAGAAGATCACCCGGTCGGCCCGCCCGATCAGGTTCTCGTAGGGGACGAATCCCACCCCCTCGATCGAGCGCGGCACCCGGCTGTCGCGCGAATTGTCGCGGTTGTCGCCCATGAAGAAATACTGCCCCTCGGGCACCGTATAGACCGGCGTCTGGTCGGTCGCGCTGCGGCCGATGTCGAGAATGGAATGACCCGTCTCCTCGCCGGGGAAATACTCGGTGAACCGCTCCTTGACGCACGCGCCGCCGGTGCCGACAGGGTCGTTGGTGCAGCGCGGGGTCAGCCGTTGCGGCCCCTGCGGCTCCTTCGTCTCGACGAAATCCTCCGCCGGCTCCGTGCGCAGCGGCTCGCCGTTGAGCCAGAGGATCCCGTCGCGCATCTGCACGGTGTCGCCCGGCACCGCGACGAGCCGCTTGATGAAGTCCGAGCCGTTCACAGGATGCCGGAAGACGATGACGTCGCCGCGCTCCGGCTCCGAGCCGAGGATGCGGCCCGAGAAGGGGCACATCGAGAAGGGGCAGGAATGGCGGCTGTAGCCGTAGGCCATCTTGTTGACGAAGAGGAAGTCGCCGATCAGAAGCGTGTCCTTCATCGACCCCGACGGGATCCAGAACGGCTGGAAGAAGAGCGTGCGGAAGATGCCCGCGATCACCAGCGCCCAGAAGACGGTCTTCAACGTCTCGAAGAGACCTTCCTTCTTTTCCGTACCTGCCATGTCCGTTCCGTCCCGCTTGTCTTTCGCTCCCCCTGCCCCCTGCCCCGGTCCAAGTCAACCGCGACACCGGGGCTCAGGCGAGGGGCCGCGCCTCGATCACGACGAAGGCCTGGGCCCAGGGGTGATCGTCGGTCAAACTGACGTGGATCGTGGCCGCGTGGCCCTCGGGCGTCATCCGTTCGAGCCGTTCGGCCGCCCAGCCCGTCACCGCCATGACGGGCTGTCCCGTGGGCAGGTTCGTGACCGCCATGTCCTTCCAGGCGATGCCCATCCGAAGCCCCGTGCCGAGCGCCTTGGAGCAGGCCTCCTTCGCGGCCCACCGTTTCGCGTAGGTCGACGCCTCGCCGCCCTCGGTCTTCGACCGGTAGAGCGCCTTGCGCTGCTCGCGCTCGGTGAAGACGCGGTTGCGGAAGCGGTCGCCGAACCGGTCGAGCACGCCCTGCACGCGGTCGATGTTGGCAAGATCCGTCCCGATGCCGAGGATCATCGCGCAAGCCCCTGCCTCAGAAGGCCGAGCCCCGCGCCGGCGAAGAGGACGGCCACCACGCCGTCGACCCACCGCTCCGCGCGCGCGTAGGCCCGCCGCGCCGTACCGCGCGACAGAAGGAGCGCCCAGCCGACGTAGTTCGCGAGCCCGATCAGGGCGCAGAGCCCGGTGGCCAGTACAACCGTCCCGACACCGACGGCGGGCGAGAGCCCGACGGAAAGCGCGGCGAGCCAGGCGAAGACGGCCTTCGGGTTCGACAGGTTCAGCAACAGCCCGGTTCGGAAGGGATGCGCCGGCGGCGGGGCCGTCGCCGGGCCGCCCGCCGGGGCCAGCGCCCCGCGCGCCGTGCGCCAGGCGAGCCAGAGAAGATAGCCGCCACCGAAGAGCCGCAGCACGATGAGCGCCGTCTCCGATTGCGCCAGCACCGCTCCCAGCCCGAGCGCCGCCACGCCGCCCCAGGCGGCGAGCCCGAGGGCAAGGCCGAACGCCATGCGCAGCGCGGGCCGAAGCCCATGCGCCATCGCCAAGAGCCCCACGGCCAGGTTCGCGGGCCCCGGAGCCACGGTCACGAGCGCGAAGGCGGCGAGGATCGCGATCATGGCACCGTCACCTCGCCGGTCGCGCGGTTGACCGTGAAAGTCACCAGAAGCGCATCGCCGTCGATCGTCAGCCCCGGCACCTCCAGCGTCAGGCCCCGCGCCGGATCGTAGGTCGCAAAGGCCTTCTCGACCGACAGCGAAGGGAACCCGACCCCCTCGCCGGCCGAGATCAGGCGGCAGTCGAGGAACATCTCCTCGGGGTCCGGGTAGGTCACCATCACGTGAAACGCCGCCGCCGCAGGTTCCTCCGTGTCGAGCTGCACGAGCCGGACCGCGCCTTCGGCGAAGGTTCGCGTCGGCTCCGTCCAGTCGACGTTGCGGGCGCTGGCCACCCAACCGTCGCAGTCGCCCACCACCTGCGCGGCCGCCCCGGTCGGGAACAGCATCGCAACGAGCGCCAGCGCGCGCCTCACATCTGCACCCGTGCCGTGTCCATCAGCCGCCGCATCTCGGCGAGCGCATCCGGCAGCCCCCGGAAAACAGCCTCCCCGATGATGAAATGCCCGATGTTGAGTTCGACGACCTGCGGAATCGCGGCCAGCGGCGTGACGCTGTCGTAGGTGATGCCGTGGCCCGCGTGGACCTCGAGGCCGAGGTCATGCGCCTGCGCCGCCCCTGCGATCAGCCGCTCGAGTTCCGCCTCCGCGTCGTCGGTGCGGCCCTCGGCCACCGCGTCGCAATAGGTGCCGGTGTGCAGCTCCACCACCGCCGCCCCCACACGTGACGCCGCCTCGATCTGACGCGGATCGGACGCGATGAAGAGCGAGACGCGCGCGCCCATGTCGGCCAGCGGCGCGACATAGCCCGTCAGCCGGTTCGCATCCGCCGCCACGTCGAGCCCGCCCTCGGTCGTCCGCTCTTCGCGCCGCTCGGGCACGAGGCAGACGGCATGGGGCTTCGTCGCGGTGGCGATGCGCGCCATCTCCTCGGTCGCGGCCATCTCGAAGTTGAGCGGGATGTCGATCGCATCGGCGATCGCGGCCATGTCGGCATCGCGAATGTGGCGGCGATCCTCGCGCAGATGCGCGGTGATCCCGTCCGCCCCGGCCGCCTGCGCCATCAGCGCGGCGCGCACCGGGTCGGGGGTGTCGCCGCCCCGCGCGTTGCGGATCGTGGCGACGTGGTCGATGTTCACCCCGAGGCGCTGCCTATCCATTCGTCTCTCCCTTCGCCTTCTTCTCCGCCGCGCGGGCCGCGGCCCGTGCCCGGATCTCTTCGAGCTTGCGCTTGATCCGCCCGCGACGGCGGCGCTGATAGGCCTCGATGAGCGGCAGGCAGATCGTATAGGCCGCGATCCCGGTGAAGATGCCCGGAATGAGCCCGCCGACCGTCCAGGGCCAGAACACATCGTTCCAGAAGATCGCCGTCGCCGTCCAGTCCACCGGTTCCCCGACGAGGGCATACCAGCTGTTCCAGAAGAGATCGTGCCCGGCACCGAAGAACTTGCCGAAGATGTTCTCGTCGACCTCGCCCCGCAGCTCCGTGCCGAGCATGAAATGCCCGAGGTTCAGCGAGACGACGGCAATCGGCACATAGGTCAGCGGATTACCGAAGAACGTGCCCAGAAGCGCCGCCATCACGTTGCCGCGCACGACGACCGCTAGGCCCGCGGCCAGGAAGAAATGCAGCCCGTAGAGCGGCGTGAAGGTGGTGAAGACACCGACCATGATGCCCCGGCTGATCTTGCGCGGCGTATCCGGCAGGCGGCGCAGCCGGTGCTTGACGTAGAGCGCCGCCCGCTTCCAGCCGCCACGCGGCCAGAGGGCCTGCCAAACTGCCTGCCAGATCGGCAATCGGTCGCGGCGCTTGAACACCCAGGTCTCCTCAGGCGCGGGTTACGGTCGTCGGGGTCGCGCCGGGGGGCGTCCGATGGGTCAGTCGCGCCCGGTGACGGCGGACCTGCGCCACGTCGCTGTCGGTATCCGCCGCCAGCATCAGGCTGTGCAGATGTTCGTGGTCGCGCACATCGACGTCAATGAGCAGGCGGAAGAAATCCGGCTTGCGGTCGACGAAACGCAGGTCGGAGATATTGGCGTTCTGCTCCGCGATCAGCAGGCAGACGCGGCCCAGCACCCCCGGCGCATTCGAGATCGTCATGTCGAGCGTCACGGCGTTGCGCGCCGCGTGATGCCCGGGCGACCAGTGCAGGTCAACCCAGCGGTCGGTCTGATCCTCGAACTCGGCCATGCGCGGACAATCGATCGCGTGGATCGTGACGCCATGTCCCTTGTTGGTGATGCCCACGATCCGCTCGCCCGGCACCGGCTGGCAGCAGGGCGCGCGATCGTAGTGCGCCGCGGGGTCGAGCCCGACGATGGCCTTGCCCGCATCGACGTCCGGCGCGGGCGGGGCCTTGGCCAGCTCCGGGAAGAGCTCCGCCACCACCGTGCGCGCGCTGATCTCCGACGCCCCGATGGCGGCGAGCAGATCCTCCTCGTCGTCGTGGCCCAGCGCCGCGGCGGCCGTCCCGAGCGCCTTCTCGGTCGCGCGCTTGCCGACCTGCGCGAAGGCCGCGCGCGCCAGCTCCCGCCCGAGGCGCACATGGCCGACCCGCCGCTCCGCCTTGAGCGCGCGCCGGATCGCCGACTTGGCGCGCCCCGTCGTCGCGATGTCGATCCAGGTGGCCTGCGGTGATTGCGCCTCGGCCGTCACCACCTCGACCGACTGGCCGTTCCGGAGCCGTGTCCAGAGCGGTACGCGCATCCCGTCGACCTTGGCCGCGACAGTCCGGTGCCCGATCCGCGTGTGGATCGCATAGGCGAAGTCGATCGGCGTCGCCCCCTTCGGCAGCTTGATGACGTCCCCCTTCGGCGTGAAGCAGAACACCTGGTCGGTATACATCTCGAGCTTCACTGCCTCGAGGAACTCGGCGTTGTCGCTCGCGTCGTCGAAGCGCTCCGTCACCGAGCGCAGCCATTCCGCCGGATCGACGGCAAAGCGGTTCTCGGCGCGCACCCCGTCGCGGTAGGACCAATGCGCCGCCACGCCGCGCTCGGCGACCTCGTGCATCTCCCGCGTGCGGATCTGCACCTCCACCTTCTTGCCGTCGCGCCCCGACACGGTCGTGTGGATCGAGCGGTAGCCGTTCGACTTCGGCTGGCTGATGTAATCCTTGAAGCGCCCCGGCACCGACTTCCAGCGCTGGTGGATGACGCCGAGCGCGCGGTAGCAATCCTCCTCCGAGTGCGTGATGATGCGGAAGCCGTAGATGTCGGAGAGCCGCGAGAAGCCGATCTCCTTCTCCTCCATCTTGCGCCAGATGCTGAAGGGACGCTTGGCGCGCCCCATCACCGTCGCCTCGATCTCCGCGCGCTCCAGCTCGCTCTCGATGTCGTCGGTGATCCGGCGGATCACGTCGCCCGCCTCGCGCTGCAAAGTCACGAACCGCCGCAGGATCGAGTTGCGCGCCTCGGGGTTGATGACCGCGAAGCAGAGATCCTCCAGCTCCTCGCGCATCCACTGCATCCCCATACGCCCGGCCAGCGGCGCATAGATCTCCATCGTCTCATGGGCCTTCTGCGCCTGCTTGTGCGCGGCCATGTGCCGGATCGTGCGCATGTTGTGCAGCCGGTCCGTCAGCTTGACGAGGATCACGCGCAGATCCTTCGACATCGCCACGAAGAGCTTGCGGAAGTTCTCGGCCTGCTTCGTCTCGGTCGAACTCAGCTCGAGGTTGGTCAGCTTGGTGACCCCGTCGACCATCTCGGCGATCTCGGTGCCGAAGCCCTCCTCCACGCCGGCATAGGTCGAGCGCGTGTCCTCGATCGTATCGTGCAGGAGCGCGGTCACGATCGTCGCGTCGTCGAGCCGCTGCTCGGTCAGCAGGCTCGCGACTTCGACGGGATGGGTGAAATAGGGCTCGCCCGAGCGGCGCGTCTGATCGGCATGCATCTCCGCGCCATAGGCATAGGCGCGGCGGATCAGGTCGGCGTCCGTCCGGGGGTTGTAGGCGCGCACCAGCGCGATCAGGTCTTCGACGTCTAGCACGGGACCCCGATCATCTCGGCGCGCACCTCTCCTTCGCGGGCGTTGGGCCCGACCGGGCTCAGGGCTGGCCCTGCGCCTCCATCAGCGCGCGCAGCAGCTTCTCCTCGGACATGTCGTCCTGCGCCGGCGCATCCTTCTCGACGCCCATAAGAAGGGCCATGGAGTCCTCTTCGGGCTCGTCCACCTCGATCTGGGTCTGGTTCGATTCGATCAGGCGCTCGTTCAGCTCCTCGGCGCTCTGCGTCTCGTCGGCGATCTCGCGCAGGGCCACGACGGGGTTCTTGTCGTTGTCGCGGTCGACTGTCAGCGGGCTGCCGGTGGCGATCTCCCGGGCACGGTGCGCGGCGAGCATGACGAGCTCGAACCGGTTCGGAACCTTGTCGACGCAGTCTTCTACGGTAACGCGGGCCATGGATGCACCTCTGCCTTGGGATGGAGGTCGCTATCTATGCCCCGCCCGACCTGTTGACAACCCCGGAAACTCGCCCCACCGGCCGGATCCGGACCCGCGCGCGCGCCGGGAGCGCGGCCGCCATCGCCGCCGCGCTGCGCCCGGTCAGCGGATGGCGCCAGCCGGGCAGGATCTCGGCGAGGGGAAGCAGTACGAATCCCCTGTCCTGCAACCGCGGATGCGGCAGAATCAGGTCCGTCGGGGCCCTCTGCGCCTGCGTCGCGGGGTCGAGCGCGATCCAATTCCGCAACGTTACGGCATCGGGCGCGATCGTGCCGCCGTGGGCCAGAAGGTCGAGGTCGAGCACCCGCGCCTCCCACCGCCGCCGCCGCCGCCGCCCCCGGGCCGCCTCAATCCCGTGCAGCGCACCGAGCAGGGGCCGCGGTGCAAGTCCGGTTTCCAAGACCATGACCGCATTCGCAAAATCCGGTCCCGCCCCGGGGGGCCAGGCCGGTGTGCGATAGATTTTTGACATAATCCGGACGCGCCCGGGAAGCGCGCGGGCCGCACGAGCGATCTGCCGCGCATTCGCGGCAAAATTCATCCCGGAATTGGCTCCGAGCGCGACGATGGCTAGTGTCATGTTGATTACAGCATTGTTGCGCGATGCGACGAGACCTATATCTTGCCCGCACAGGGGGGAAGCGTGCGGACAACTCACTCACTCGCATCCGTGCCTCACTATCCCTCCTGAAGAGGAAATCGACATGTTTTACAAAGACGAGCGCCTCGCGCTCTTCATCGACGGTTCAAACCTGTACGCCGCAGCCAAAGCGCTTTCATTTGACATCGATTACAAACTTTTGCGCGGCGAGTTCGTCCGTCGCGGAAAGATGCTGCGTGCGTTCTATTACACAGCGCTCCTCGAAAACGAAGAATATTCGCCGATCCGCCCGCTCGT
This sequence comes from Jannaschia marina, assembly GCF_013404595.1. GTDB lineage: Bacteria > Pseudomonadota > Alphaproteobacteria > Rhodobacterales > Rhodobacteraceae > Jannaschia > Jannaschia marina. The sequence goes on from NZ_JABVAX010000005.1 coordinate 10,793, forward strand.
GGACTGGCTGCAGTACAACGGCTTCACCATGGTCACGAAGCCGGCCAAGGAATTCACCGACAGCCAGGGCCGCCGCAAGGTCAAGGGCAACATGGACATCGAACTGACGGTCGATGCGCTGGAAACCGCCGAACACGTAGACCACATCGTCCTCTTTTCGGGCGACGGTGACTTCCGGCCCCTCGTGGCCGCGCTCCAGCGCAAGGGCGTCCGCGTCTCGGTCTGTTCCACGATCCGCAGCCAGCCGCCGATGATCGCCGACGACCTGCGCCGTCAGGCCGACAACTTCATCGAGCTCGACGAACTGCGCGACGTCATCGGACGCCCCCCGCGGGAAGCCCGCGAGACGACCAATCCGCCGGTCGCCGCCGCCGCCGAGTAGACGTCAGCGCCGCGGCGGGCGCGGCCGGAAGGACGGCAGGGCCCAGCCGTAGCGGATCGACCCCGCCCGCAAGAGGAACGTGACCGCCACACAGGCAAGGAGCGGCGAGAGGCCCGCGGCCCCCATCTCGCGCACCGCGACCGCAGCCGTCCCGCCGGCCAGTGCCGCCGTCACGTAGAGCTCCCCCGTCGTCAGGACGAGCGGTACCTCGTTGCACACGACGTCGCGCAGGAGCCCGCCCATGCAGCCCGTCGCAACCCCCATCACCACCTGCACCCAGATCGGCTGCCCGAGCCCATGCGCCACCGCGACCCCGGCCGCCACCGCGATCGAGAGCGCGACCGCGTCGAGCCAGATGATCCAGCGGAGCCGCGATGCCAGCAGATGATGGGTGAAGAAGATGCCCATCGCCGCCACGCCGGCCACCATGAGCGGCGTCGGATCCGCGATCCAGAACACCGGGTCGCGCCCGAGGAGCAGGTCGCGCACCGTGCCCCCGCCGACGGCGGTCAGGCAGGCGATGAAGACGAAGCCCACCGGATCGAGCTGCGCCCGCGCCGCCACGAGCGCGCCCGTCACCGCGAAGACGAGCACCGACGCGAGGTCCAGCGCGAGCGTCAGCGTCATGGCTCCGGCCTCAGCCGCGCGCCGGCTTGAACGGGGCCATGCCCGCCCGCGCCAGCGCATCCGCACGCTCGTTCTCGGGGTGCCCGGCGTGCCCCTTCACCCACTCCCAGGTCACGTCATGGCGCGCCCGGGCCGCGTCGAGCCGCTTCCACAGATCCTCGTTCTTCACCGGCTTGCGGGTCGAGGTCTTCCAGCCGTTCTTCTTCCAGCCGTGCATCCAGGCGGTGATGCCGCCCTTCACGTAGGCCGAATCCGTCACCACCGTCAGGGTCGAGGGCCGCTCCAGGGCCTCGAGCGCGTGGATCGCCGCCAGAAGCTCCATCCGGTTGTTCGTGGTGTCCGCTTCGCCACCCTTGAGTTCGCGCTCCTTCAGAACGGCCTCCCCGTCCCGCGCCACGAGAAGCGCGCCCCAGCCGCCCGGCCCCGGGTTCCCCGAGCAGGCCCCGTCGGTATAGGCGAAGAGATCAGCCACGCGCGTCCTCCATCTTCCTGCCGCAAATACTCAAGCCCGGCCTCAGAAGGCGATCGGCCACAGGCTGGCGACGACGCCCGCCGTCAGGATGAACCGCAGCTTCATCCACCATTTCGGCGCGAGCCCCTGCTGCCAGAAGAGCCAGTCGAGCCCCAGAAGTCCGACGAACCCCGCGATCAGCGCGACCGCCGCCGAGGTCGGCCCGCCGCCTGTCATGAAGAACGCCCAGAGCGCCGGCAACACCGACAACCCGTAGCCCGTGGCCGCCACCTGGCCCTTCGCCCTCGTCGCGAAGCCCCAGAGCACGCCCGACATGAACGACAGGATCACCGAGCCGTAGAAGAGCCCGACATAGGGCCCGATGAAGCGCGGCCCGATCCACTCGACGGTCCGCGCCGCGAGCGGATCGAAGCGGATCGTCAGGATACCCCAGACGAAGGGCAGAAGCCCCGCGAGGCCCAGCAGAAGGGCAGAGGTCGGGATGCGTGCGTCGAACATGACGCCTCAATTGCCACGCCTGCGCGCGCCGCGAAACCGCAAATCGCGCGCTCAGATCGCCGCGATCACGGCCGCGATCCGCTTCGCCCGCGTCTCGGCGCGCTTGGCCGTCGCGATCCGGTGCAGGTCCGCCCGCCGCGCGCCCGGCGTGCGCGCCGCCCAATCGGCACTCCGCCCCGCCGCCCGCAGGGCCGCGGCGACATCGTCGGGCAGCTCCACGTGGTCGGGGTCCGCCGGCCGCAGACGCACCTCCACCAACTCGCCGGGTTCGAGCCCGCTCACCTCGAGGAAGCTCTTGCCCGTCCAGAGAAAGGCACCCTCGATCACCGGGGCGCGGGCGGGGGCAAGGTTGACCGGGTGATCGCCGATCTCTCCCTCGACCCGCTTTGCCGCGCCAAGCGCGGACATCACGTCATCAGGCAAGCGCAGTATGGTATAGGTCCGCCCCCATTCGAGCGGCTCGATCCGGCCCTCGAATGTCACCCAATCGCTCACGCCCGCTCGAGCGCAAGCCGCCCCGCAAGCGCGGCAAAGACCGCCGCGAAGGAGCGGTTGAGCCAGGCCATCGCCCGGGCGCTCGACAGGATCAAGTCCCGAAAGACGCTCGCGAACAGGCCGTACACCGCGAAGACGGCGAAGGTCATCGCCATGAAGACCCCGCCGAGCAGGGCCATCTCCGCCGTCGCCCGCACCGGATCGCCGGTCAAGAACGGCGGCAGGAGCGCCAGGAAGAAGATCGAGAGCTTCGGGTTCAGCACGTTGAGGAGCATTCCGCGCCAGGCCACGCGCCAGAGCGGGTCGGGCCGCGCCTCGGCCGGCTTCACCGCGAGCGCGCCCGTCGACCGCAGCGCGTCCCAGGCCAGCCAGAGCAGGTAGGCGACGCCGGCGAACTTCACGAGGTTGAAGAGGATCGCCGAGGCATGGAGGACGGCGGCGAGGCCAACCATGGCGGCAACCAGCGCCGGCACGATCCCGAAGGTGCAGCCGAAGGCCGCGGCGAGCGCGGCCCGCCGGCCCCGGCCGAGCCCCATGGCGAGCGTGTAGACGACACCGGTGCCCGGCGCGAGGACGACGACGAAGGCCGTCAGCAGGAATTGAAAGGTAATCATGTCTTACCCTGCGTCGGGTGAGACGGCGGAACAAGGGCGCGTTGCGGCGCGGGCCTCCTACCAGTCGGCGGGTCGCCCGCCCGGGACAGAGACAGTCGCCTCAGCAGAATGGCTGTCGGTCAGGATCATCAGGGTCGCGAGGAGCATCGCGGCCGGCACGCGGATCGTATAGGGCATCGGAGCCTCCTGTGAGAGCGGGGCGCGGGATACGCCCCCTTGCCCCGACCGTGCCAGAATGCCGCACCCCGGTCCAAACACCCTTCATCACGGTTCGGCGACGCCGCGTGTGCCTCGGTGACTGACATCCGCAAAGTCTTCAAGAAGACTTTGCGGGGCGAAGACTATTCCCGAATAGTCTTCCCGCCGCTCCGTCGCCGTCAGGAATAGCTGTGGCGCGACACCGGCAATCCCTCGGCCGCGCAGATGTCGTTCACACGGGCAACCGTCAGCCGGCCCTCCGCCTCGAAGGCCTCCCGGATCAGGAGCGCCAGGAACCGTGGCGTCTCCGCCGGGGCCACGCTCAGCCAGAACTCATGATCGCGATCCCCGAACATCCGCTCGGCGAGCGGTCCGAAGTAACAGCCGTCGAGCACCACGCCGCCATCGGGCCGAAACGTCAGGCCGAGGTCGGTGCGATCCACAGCCTCCGGCGGGTCGGTATAGATCACGAAGCGGTCTCCCGAGACCACGGGCGGGATCGGCTCACGCCGAACGCGGCGGAGCCAGCGCAGCATCGCCGCTCAAGCGGGCTCCCGCAAAACGCGGGGCACCTTGAACTCGACGTTCTCCTCGGCGGTGACGACGGGGCGCACCGTCACCTGGTAGCGGTCGCGGAAGGCGTCGATCACCTCCTCGATCAGCACCTCCGGCGCGCTCGCCCCCGCGGTGATCCCGACGGATTTGATCCCGTCGAGCGCCCGCCAGTCGATGTCGCCCGCCCGCTGCACGAGTTGCGCATAAGGACAGCCTGCGCGCGCGCCGACCTCCACGAGCCGTTTCGAGTTCGACGAGTTGGGGGCCCCCACCACGAGGATCGCGTCGCAGTCGGGGGCCATGGCCTTCACCGCCTCCTGACGGTTCGTCGTGGCGTAGCAGATGTCTTCCTTGTGCGGCCCGACGATCGCCGGGAAGCGCGCCTTGAGCGCGCCCACCACCTCCGCCGTGTCGTCGACCGAGAGCGTCGTCTGCGTCACGAAGGCCAGCCGCCCGGGGTCGCGCGGCTCCAGCGTGGCGACGTCCTCCGGCGTCTCGACCAGCAAGACCTCGCCCGCGGGCAGCTGCCCCATGGTGCCCACCGTCTCCGGGTGTCCGGCATGGCCGATCATCACCATCTGCAACCCGGCCTCGTGGTGGCGGGCCGCCTCGATATGCACCTTCGACACCAGCGGGCAGGTCGCGTCCACGTAGACCATCTCGCGCGCCTCGGCTGCCTGCGGCACCGATTTCGGCACGCCATGGGCGCTGAAGATGACCGGGCGGGCGGGCGGGCATTCGTCCAGCTCCTCCACGAAGACGGCCCCCTTCGCGCGCAGCCCGTCGACGACATAGCGGTTGTGGACGATCTCGTGGCGCACGTAGACCGGCGCGCCCCATTTCTCGAGCGCCATCTCCACGATCTTGATCGCGCGGTCGACACCGGCACAGAACCCGCGCGGCGCGGCGAGGTGAAGGGTCAGGGGCGGCTTCGTCATGGGGCGTCTCCCGTCTGCTGCCCCTGACCTAATGACCGGGGGGCCGGCGGTAAAGCCCGGGTCAGCCCGCCGCCGCCCTGAGCGCCGCCCGTTCCTCCGCCTCGCCACCCTCGTAGGGCGCGCGCCCGGCGCGGGCGTACCAATAGGCGGCGTTGCCCGCGTCACCCTCGACCCGGTGGAGATGCGCGTGCAGCCAGGCGCAGAGTACGCCGCGCCCCGATTGCGCCAGATCGTGCGCCGCGTCCCAATCCCCGGCCTCGAGCGCATCGAGGCCCTTCACCGCAAGCTCCGCGTCCGTCATCCATCCTCCCGTATCATCTCCGCCGCCTTCTCGGCCATCGCCAGAACCGGCGCGTTGGTGTTGCCGCTCGTGATCGCGGGCATCACGCTCGCGTCCACGACCCGCAGATGGCCCACACCCTGCACCCGCAGCCGGTCGTCCACCACCCGGCCCATCCCGCAGGTGCCGACGGGGTGGAAGATCGACGACGCATTGCGCGCCACCTCGGCCAGGAGCGCGTTCCGGTCGGTATGAAGATCGCCCGGCCGCACCTCCTCGGGCGCATGTTTCGCGAGCGGCGCGGCCCGCATCAGCGCCCGCGTCCGCTCCATCGCCCGCATCGCGGTGATCCGGTCGCCCTCCTCGGCCAGGTAGTTCGGCTGGATCGCCGGGGCGTCACGCGCGTCGGGCGAGACGGCCCGCACCCACCCGCGCGAGAGCGGCCGGAGGTTGCAGACGCTCGCCGTGATCGCATCGAAGGGGTCGAGCGGTTCGCCGAACTGCGGAAGCGAGAGCGGCTGGAAATGGTACTGCAGGTCCGGCGTCGCGACGTGTTCGCCCGAGCGCACGAAGGCCCCTAGTTGGCTCGGAGCCATGGACAGCGGCCCGGACCGGCGCAGCAGGTATTCGAGCCCGATGCGCGCCTGCCCCCAGAGGCTCCCGGCCCGGCGGTTCAGCGTTACGGCGTCCCGCACCCGGAAGACGGGGCGCATCTGCAGATGGTCCTGCATGTGCCGGCCGACATCCGCGTTCTCGGCCACGACCGCGACGCCGAGATCGCGCAGATGCGCCCCGTCCCCCACGCCCGACAACTGCAACAGATGCGGCGAGCCGATCGCGCCGGCGGCCAGCACCACGCGCGCCGCGCGCAGCTCCGTCCCGTCGGTCAGCACCACGCCCGCCGCCGCCCCGCCCTCGATCAGCACCCGCACGACCGGGGCCCCGACCGCCACGCGCAGGTTCGCGCGGCCCCGCACGGGCCGCAGGAAGGCCCCCGCCGCCGAGAGCCGCCGCCCCCCGGTCTGCGTCACGTGGTAGTAGCCAACGCCCTCGTTGTCGCCGCGGTTGAAATCCGCCGTCTCCGGCACCCCGGTCGCCACCATCGCGGCGCGCACCGCGTCGAGAATGGGCCAGTGCAGCCGCTGCTCGGCGACCTTCAGCTCGCCCTCCGCCCCATGCGCCTCGTCCGCGCCGCCGAAGAAGGCCTCATGCCGCCGGAAGTGCGGCAGCATCTCGTTCCAGCCCCAGCCGCGGTGGCCCATCTGCGCCCAGCCGTCCCAGTCGGCCGCCTGCCCGCGCATGTAGATCATCCCGTTGATCGAGCTGCAGCCGCCCAGCACGCGGCCACGCGGATAGTTCAGCGCGCGCCCGGCCAACCCGGGGATCGCCTCCGTGCGAAAGCACCAGTCCGTGCGCGGGTTGCCCATCGTGTAGAGGTACCCGGCCGGCACGTGGATCCAGGGATAGCTGTCCCGCCCCCCCGCCTCGAGCAGCATCACCCGCGTCCCCGGATCGTCGCTCAGCCGGTTGGCCAGCAGACACCCGGCGGTGCCTGCCCCCACGATCAGAATGTCGGTGTCTGTCACTTGCGCCAGTGCGTCGGAACGATCACGAGCGCGCCGATCGACGACAGCAGCGCGTTCATGCCCGGCGAGCGAAAGCCGATCCCGAACATCAGCGTCACGAAGAAGAAGAGGAACGCGCCGCCGATGCAGATGATGATCGAGGGGATGTAGCCGTTGTGGGTGAAGGCCATCCGCTCCGAGGCGTAGCCGACGATGCCGGCGATGACCACGGTGCCGAAGAGTGTCAGGAACATGGGCGGGCCTTTCGCGCTGTCAGTTCGCGAAGTCTCGCCGCAATCGCCTCAGCCGTCCAGCAGGTCGCCGGGGGCGAGCCGCGCCCCGTTGCGAAAGGCCGCCGGATCCTGCGGGGCCTTGCCGGCGGGCTGTACCGACAGAAGGCGCAGCGCCCCCTGCCCCGTCGCCACCACGAGGCCCTTCGCGTCCACCACCGCGCCGGGCGCGCCCTCGGCATCGCGCTCCAGCGCCTCCGCTCGCAAGAGCTTCAGCCGCGCGCCATCGCGCTCGGTCCAGGCCCCGGGAAAGGGCGAAAGCCCGTTGATGTGCCGCGCGAGCGTCGCCGCGTCCCAACCGAGGTCGACCCGCGCCTCCGCCTTGTCGATCTTGGCGGCGTAGGTCACGCCCTCCTCGGGCTGCGCGACGGGCGAGAGCCTGTCGATCTGCGCCACGGCCTTCACGGCAAGCCGTGCGCCCATCTCCGAAAGCCGGTCATGCAGGTCGCCCGTCGTCTCCGTCGGGCCGATGTCCGTCCCCTCGCGCAAAAGGACGGGTCCGGTGTCGAGCCCCGCTTCCATCTGCATGATGCAGATGCCCGTGCGCGCGTCCCCCGCCATCACCGCCCGGTGGATCGGTGCCGCCCCGCGCCAGCGCGGCAGGAGCGAGGCATGGACGTTGAGGCAGCCCTGGGCGGGCGCGTCCAGCACCGCCTGCGGCAGGAGAAGCCCATAGGCCACGACGACTGCCACATCCGCCCCGAGGGCGGCGAACGCTGCCTGCACATCCTCGCCCTTCAGCGACCTGGGCGTGCGTACGGGAAGGCCCAGTGCCTCGGCCCGCGCCTGCACCGGCGAAGGGCGGTCCTTCTTGCCGCGCCCGGCGGGTCGGGGCGGCTGCGAATAGACGGCGGCGATCTCATGGCCCGCCTCGACCAGCGCGTCGAGGACCGGAACGGAGAAGTCCGGCGTTCCCATGAAGATCACGCGCATCGCATCCCCCTCACCCCGCCCGGCGGGCCTTCTTCAAGAGCATGTCGCGCTTCAGCTTCGACAGGCGGTGAAAGTAGAGCCGGCCGTCCAGATGGTCGATCTGATGCTGCACCGAGGTCGCGCGCAGGAAAACGAAATCCTCCTCCCGCGCGGCACCCGTCTCGTCGGTATAGGCCACCGTCACCGCCCGCGGCCGCATCACCTTGGCCGAGACGCCGGGCAGGTTCGGCGAGGCCTCCTCGTGCGCGCGCAACTCGACGCTCGCATGAAGCACGCGCGGGTTGGCAAGCCGCGTCACGCCCTGCCCGTCGCCCGCGTCCACGACCGCGAGCCGCAGCGGGATGCCCAGTTGCGGCGCGGCAAGACCCACGCCCGGCATCGCGTGCATCGCCTCCACCATCTCGTCCCAGATCGCGCGGATCTCGTCGGTGATCTCGCCCACCTCCCCGGCGGGGGTCGTCAGCCGCCGGTCGGGCCATTTGACGAAAGGACGATGGCTCACGCGGGCTCCTCCGGGCGGTCGAGGACGAGCACGCCGTCGAGGTGGTCCATCTCGTGACAGACGCAGGCTGCGGCGAAGCCGGTGAAGGCCTCGCGCTGCCGCCCGCCGGGCCCGTCGAAAACCAGCGTCACTTCCGCCGGGCGCGCAAGACGGCGCGGCCGATCCGGGATCGACAGGCAGGTCTCGACGTTCACCTGCCGCCCGGCCCGCGCGACGATCTCGGGGTTCACGAAGATCCGCGGATCGGGCACCCCCTCCTTCCACGTGCAATCCATCACGAAGACGCGGCGCGACACGCCGATCTGCGGCGCGGCCAGACCCCGCCCCTCGGCGGCATACATCGTCTCGATCAGGTCGCGGGCCAGATCATCCGTCGCCTCGTCCGCCGGCGCACAGGGGGCGCGCAGGATCGGATCGGGATGAAGCACGACGTCCCGGATCATCGGGACTGTACAAAACGCGCAAAGGGGGCGCGCCGGTTCGTACAATACGTACAAACCTCACCCACGCGCCATCTCGCGCTTCAGTTTCTGCATCCGCCGGGTGATGAGCTGCCGCTTCATCGGCCCGAGATAGTCGATGAAGAGCTTGCCCTCGAGGTGATCGATCTCGTGCTGCACGCAGGTCGCCCAGAGCCCCTCGAACGCTTCCGTCCGTTCGGTCCCGTCCATGTCGATCCAGCGCACCTCGACTTCCGCCGGGCGTGTGATCTCGGCGTATTGCTCGGGGATCGAGAGGCACCCCTCCTCATAGACCGACGTGACGTCCGAAGCCGCGACGACCTCGGGGTTGAACATTACGTAAGGCCTTGGTTTTTCGCCCTCTTCCTTGACGCAGTCGAGCACGATCAGGCGCTCCGAGACACCGACCTGCGGCGCGGCAAGGCCGATGCCCGGCGCGTCGTACATCGTTTCCAGCATGTCGGCCGCAAGCGCCCGGCGCGCGTCCGTGAGGTCCGCGACGGGCGCGGCGACCTGCTTGAGACGCGGGTCGGGGTGGATGAGGATCGGTCGCTTCATCGGCGCGGAAATAGTCCGCGGGCGCGCCCCTTGCAACCTCGCCCGCACCGGCTAACGTCCCCCCAAAGGAGTGCCCCATGACCGCAGACCCCCGCTTCGACCCCGTCATCGACCGCCGCGGAAGCGACTGCGTGAAGTGGGACATGATGGAAAAACTCTATGGTGTTCCGTGTGATAGCGGCCTCGCCATGTGGGTCGCCGACATGGATTTCCGCCCGCCGCAGGGCGTACTCGACGCAGTCCGGGAGCAGCTCGACCACGGCATCATCGGCTACTACGGCGACGACAGCGACTACCGCGCCGCCATCTGCTGGTGGATGAAGGAGCGCCACGGCTGGGCGGTCGACCCGGCGGCGATCTTCACCACCCACGGGCTCGTCAACGGCACCGCGCTCTGCGTCGACACCTGGTCGGCTCCGGGCGACGGCATCGTGCTCTTCACGCCGGTCTATCATGCGTTCGCCAAGGTCATAAACGGCAACGGCCGCCGCGTGATCGAATGCGAGATGCCCTTCGACGGTGATCGCTATACCCTTGATTTCGAAGCCTTCGACAAGGTCGTGGAGGCGGACGGCGGGGCGAAGATGATGATCCTTTGCTCACCCCACAACCCGAATGGCCGTGTCTGGACGCGCGCGGAGCTCGAAGGCTTCGCCGCCTTCGCGAAGCGCCACGACCTGATCCTCGTCTCCGACGAGATCCACCACGACCTCGTCTATCCCGGCCACACGCACATCCCGATGGCGCATATCGACGGCATCGAGGACCGGCTCGTGATGATGACAGCCACAACTAAGACATTCAACATCGCCGGGAGCCACTCGGGCAACGTCATCGTCCACGACGAGAAGCTGCGCGCGGATTTCGCGGCCAGGATGCTCGGCCTCGGCATGTCGCCCAACAGCTTCGGCCTCTTCATGGCCAAGGCCGCCTACAGCCCGGAGGGGGCCGCGTGGCTCGACGGGTTGATCGCGTATCTCGACGGCAACCGGAAGCTCTTCGACGCCGGGATCAACGAGATCCCCGGGCTGAAATCCGTTCCGCTCGAGGCGACATACCTCAGCTGGGTCGATTTCACGGGCACCGGCATGACGCGGGAGGAGTTCACCCGCCGCACAGAGCAGGACGCGAAGATCGCCGCCAATCACGGGCCGACCTTCGGCAAGGGCGGCGAGAGCTTCCTGCGCTTCAACATCGCGACCCCGCGCGCCAACGTCGAGGCCGCGGTCGAGCGGATGCAGGCCGCCTTCGGCGATCTTCAATAGGGTGCGGTACCGGCGATCCGGCGCACGGCATCGAGGACGAGACCGAAAGGCCGCGCCAGCACGACCATCGTGAGCGACGCCGTCGGAAGCGCCACCAGCACCTCCGCAAGCGTCGCTCCGGCGACGAACAACGTCAGCGCATAGATCGGCATCTGGAACGAGAGGAACGCGACCGTGTCGACGGCGGCGCGGGTGATCGCCCGTTGCGGGTACACCCATACCATCAGCAGATCGCGCCAGCGCCCGTAGGGCCGCCCGGTCAGCACCATCACAGGGATCGTCAGGGCGCGAGTCACCAGAACCTGCGCCGGATCGAGGCCAACGATCCACAGCTCGACCACCGCCGCGACCACCGTGAAGAACACGATCGTGGTCAGCGTATCGACGAGGAAGGCGCGCATTCTATTCCACGCGGGGACGATCAGGATGAGGAGATGGTACCAGCGCCCCGGCTCGAACGGGGGACCTCCTGATCCACAATCAGGCGCTCTAACCAACTGAGCTACGCCGGCACTGGGGGCGCTTTAGCGAAGCTCAGGGCGGGGTGCAAGACCGTCGCCCGGCGTTTCGGCGTCAGAGCGCGAGCCGCCAAGTCTGCTCCTGAGTCGGCTGGCCAAAGGCTTCGACCGGCCTCTGGTCCAGAAGTGTGAAGCCGTTGCGCGCATAGAGCCGCCCCGCCGCGCGGTGGCTCTCGTGGGTCCAGAGCACCAGCTCCTCCGCGCCCTCCGCCCGCGCATGCGCGATCACCGCCTCGAGAAGCCGCTGTGCCAGCCCGGTGCCCCGCCGCGCTGGCTCCACGAGGAACATGCGCAGCTTGGCGCTCCGCGCGGCAGGCCAGACGCAGAAGACGCAGCCGTGCCGCGCCCCCGCGCTGTCGACGGCGATCCAGGCCCGGTCCTTCGGGCCCCGGCTCTCGATGAAGTCCGCCAGGATGCGCGCGACGAGAACCTCGAAGCGGGCATCGTAGCCCTCGTCCGTCCAGTAGAGTTCGCCGTGGCGCATGAGGACCCAGCCCGGGTCGCCCGGAGCCAGGTCGCGTAGGGTGAGATCGTCGGTCATGGCCGCAGTCTTGCGCGGATCGCGGGCGGTGGCTAGAGACGCGGGATGGGTATCAACGATCCGTCCGACGCAGAGGCCAATCTGCAAATCGCCCCCACCGATCAGGGGATGGTCCGTCTCTTCATCGAGAGCGGGAGCATCGAGATCCCGATGGATTTCGACCCCGAGGACGCGCTCGAGATCGCCGAGGAGATCCGCGCCGCGGTGGCCATCGCGGCGAAACGATAGCGCGGCGGAGCGGATCGGCGGGCCGCGGTGCGGCGAGCGCACGGTCCTTCGGGGCGCTTTATGGCAGCCAAGTCCGCAAGACGCTCATGCGATGCACCATCATCAGCCAAATCGCCGTGCCGGGGGGGGCGGCCCGGCGATGCGCGGGCCGCTGAGCGGCCTGTTTCGCGCGGGCTATGCCACTTCGGGGGCGCCAGTCGGCGACTACCTACCCTGCCTGTTCCGCCATCATCGGGTCGCGCGCCCACTGCAAGCGCAGCGCGGCGGCGCGGGCGAACCGCAGAGTGAGTGCCTTGCGACGGGCGGGGGCGAGTTTCGTCTCGCCGGGCATCCGCACAACCTCGGCCCCGAAGGCATCGGCGAGGATGAGCCCCGTCTCGGGCGGCAGAAGATAGGTCGGGAACTCCGTATCGACGGCCCAGAAATAGCGGTCGGACCATTCGAGATAGCCCTGCCACTTCGCGTCGCAGGTAAAATCCGCACGGCTCGACTTGCACTCCACGATCCAGAACTCGCCCTTCGGCCCGAGCGCCATCACGTCGAGACGCTTGCCGCGCTCGGGCGAGAACTCCTCGAGGCAGGTGAAGTCATGATCGCGCAGATGCCGGCAGACACCGCGCGCAAGGAGCTGTCCGGGCTGGAGCGTGTCGTCGGCCATGGCTCAAGATGTGAACGAAAGGTAAACAAAAGTCCAGCCGCGCCGCGACCTCGCGCCCCTTGCCCGACGCGGCCCCGACGCCTAGGTGGGGGATGCGGTGCTTCTGTGCTTCCCGTCACCGGACATAATTCCAGTGGCCTTAAGCAATTCCGAGGGAGCTGGCTCTGTCGCGGCCCTGGTCGTGTTACCTGGCGCCCACCTGTATATACAGGTCCTCGGGAATACATGATCCCGACGGTCGCCACGGTTCACCGCACCGGGCCCGGCCCTTGGGCCGGGTCCATCGCTACCCCGCAGACCAGACGCCCTCCAGATGCCCGGCAAGCGCCGGCGCGTCCGTCAGCGGGATCATGTGGCCACGCCCGAGCTCCGTCACCCGAGCGCGCGGCATGCGCTGCCGCAGGCCCGCCGCGATCCCGGCCACGATCGCGGGCGGGTCACGCTGCACCACGATCGACACGGGCGGGCCCTCGGCGGGCAGCCGGTCGAGGATGCCGTGGCTGTCCTCGGCGATGCCTGGCCCGCTCTCGGCGATGAGGTGGATCCGGTCGCGGATGTAGGCCCGCTGCCGCTCGGCCATCGCGTCCCAGCCGCCGCCGTCGCCCCAGGTGCCGGTGAAGGCCCGTGCCGCGGCATCCCGATCACCGGCGGCGAGGGCGGAGCGATAGTCGGCCATGTCCCCCCGCTGGGCCTGCCGCAACGCGGGCGCGGCGGCGGCGAACATCACCGGCTCGACGAGCGTGAGGCTGCGGACACGGGCGGGATGCTCCACGAGGAGCCGGAGCGCGACGCAGCCGCCGTAGCTGTGCCCGACGAGGTCGAAGCCGCCCGCGGGGGCTGCATCGAGCGCAAGCCCGAGGGCCTGATCCATGAAGGCCCCGCCGTCCCAATCGGGCGCGCGCCCGTGGCCCGGCAGGTCGGGACAGGTCATCTTCACCCCCGGCAGCGCCGCCGCCACCCCGCGCCAGGCCGCCCCCGACGCCAGCATGCAATGCAGCGAGAGGACGGGCCGCATCAGCGGCTGCCGAGCCAGGCGTCGAGGTCGTCGATGCGGTCCTGTCCCCAGAACTTCTCGCCCCCGGCGATGAAGAACGGCGCGCCGAAGACGCCCGCCGACACCGCCTCCTCGAGGTTGCGGGCATAGGTCTCCGCGCCCTCCATCAGCCCCGCGTTGACGAGCCCCCGGTCGAAGCCGGCGGCCTCGAGGCAATCGGCGATCACCGCATCCTCGGCGATGTCACGCTCCTCGGCCCAGCAGGCGCGCGTGATCCCGGCGACGAGCGCGGCGAGGTCGCCCGATCCGTCCTTCGCCGCCGCGATGATGGCGTAGGAGGAGGGCGCGGGGTTCGTCGGCCAATGGGCGGGCTGCAGGTTCATGGGCATGTCGAGCTTGGCGGCCGAGCGGCGCATCTCGACGAGGCGGTAGTCCTTGCGGCTCTCGTGCCGGTCCTTCGGCGGCGTCCCGCCGGTGCGGCCGAAGAGCGCCATGATATCGAGCGGCTTGTAGGTCAGCGTGGCCCCGTGCTTGGCCGCCACCTCCGCCGGCCGCGTCCCCGCGAGGTAGGTATAGGGCGAAATGGTCGCGAAGTAGTAGTCGATCTGCATCAGCATCCTCCTCGGGTGTTGGAAGAACGGCTAGCCCGGTGATAGGCCACGCGCAATCGCCAGGGACGATTCGAGAGGAATGCCGATGCCCAGCCCCGATCCGAAGATCATCTCCGGCAACGCCAACCAGCCGCTGGCACAGGCGATCAGCCGGCGGATGTCGATGCACCGGGGTCTGAAGGTCGATCTGGTGGATGCGCGGGTGGAGCGGTTCAACGATCAGGAGATCTTCGTCGAGGTCTTCGAAAACGTGCGCGGCGAGGACATGTTCATCGTCCAGTCCACGTCGAACCCGGCGAACGACAACCTGATGGAGCTTCTCATCATCGCCGACGCGCTCCGCCGCTCCTCGGCCAGCCGCATCACGGCCGTCATCCCCTACTTCGGCTACGCCCGGCAGGACCGCCGCACCAAGGCGCGCACGCCGATCAGCGCGAAACTGGTCGCGAACCTCATTGCCAACTCGGGCATCGAGCGGGTGCTGACGATGGACCTGCACGCCGCGCAGATCCAGGGCTTCTTCGACATCCCCGTCGACAACCTCTATGCCTCGCCGATCTTCGCGCTGGACCTTCTGCACCACTTCAAGGGGCAGATGGACGACGTCATGGTCGTCTCGCCCGACGTCGGCGGCGTGGCCCGCGCGCGCGAACTGGCGCAGCGCATCAAGGCCCCGCTCTCGATCGTGGACAAGCGGCGCGAGAAGGCGGGCGAAGTCGCCGAGATGACCGTCATCGGCGACGTCACCGGCAAAAAGTGCATCATCGTCGACGACATCTGCGACACGGCCGGCACGCTCTGCAAGGCGGCCGAAGTGCTCATCGAGCACGGCGCGACCGAGGTACACGCCTATATCACCCACGGCGTCCTCTCGGGGCCGGCGGTCGGGCGGATCACCAAGTCCAAACTGAAGAGCCTCGTCATCACCGACTCCATCGAGCCGACCCAGGCCGTGAAGGACTGCGACAATATCCGCATCGTGCCGACCGCGCCGATGCTGACGCAGGCGATCCTGAACATCTGGAACGGCACTTCGGTCTCCTCGCTCTTCGACACCGAGACGCTCGAGCCGATCTACGAGCCACTCTACCCCGGGCTCCAGATCGACTGACGGGCGCGGCTCGGCTAGGGACGGTCCATGTCCTTCGAGATCTTCCTGATGGCCCCGCCGGGCCTCGAACCGGTTCTGGCCGAGGAAGCCGCCGAGGCCGGCTTTCCCGCGCCGAAGGTCGTGCCCGGCGGCGTCACCTTCGAGGGCGGGTGGCCCGACGCCTGGCGCGCCAACCTCGTGCTACGCGGGGCGGGGCGGGTTCTGGCACGCATCGGGGCCTTCCGCGCCTTCCACCTCGCGCAACTCGACAAGCGGTCACGCAAGTTCGACTGGTGCGCGGTCCTGCGCCCGGACGTGCCGGTGCGGGTTGAGGTCGCCACGAACCGCAAGTCGAAGATCTATCACGCCCGCGCTGCGCAGCAGCGCATCGAGACGGCCATCACCGAGGAGCTCGGGGCCCCGATCGCCCCAGACGCACCAGTGACGATCCGGGCGCGGATCGACGACAACCTCGTGACGCTCTCGGTCGACACCTCCGGGGGCCTTCTTCATAAGCGCGGCGCGAAGGAGGCGGTGGGCAAGGCCCCCCTGCGCGAGACGATGGCCGCGCTCTTCCTCCGGCAATGCGGGTTTCGGGGTACGGAGCCCGTGCTCGACCCGATGTGCGGCTCGGGGACCTTTGTCATCGAGGCGGCGGAGATGGCGGCGGGCCTCGCACCCGGCCGCGCGCGCGACTTCGCCTTCACACAGCTCGCCAGTTTCGACGCAGGCCCATGGGAGGCCCTCCGCGCCGCACTGCCCGCGCCCCGCGCGACCGACCTGCGCTTCCATGGGTCGGACCGGGACGCTGGGGCCTTCGCCGCCGCGCGCGCCAACGCCGCGCGGGCGGGCGTGGGCGATCTGGTCGACTTCCGCAAGGCCGCCGCCGGCGACATCACCCCACCCGAGGGGCCGCCCGGCCTCGTCATCGTCAACCCGCCCTACGGCCTGCGGATCGGGCAGCGCAAACCGCTCTTCGCGCTCCATGCCGCGCTCGGGCGCGCCCTCAGGGAGCGTTTCGGCGGCTGGCGCGTCGGCCTCGTCACCACCGACGCGGGGCTTGCAGGCGCGACCGAGCTTCCCTTCCTGCCGACCGGGCGGCCGGTGCCCCACGGGGGCTTGCGCGTGACTCTGCACCGGACGGACTCGCTGCCCTGACCCGACGCCGCCGTTTCGCCGCCCCCGCGGGCGGCCTATATTCGGGTCATGACACCACGCATCGCGATCCTCGGGGCCGGGGCGATCGGAACCTGGGCCGGCGGCCTCTGGGCCGGGGCCGGTGACGTCACGCTCATCGGGCGGCCCCGCGTGATCGACGGGCTGCGCGGAGCCGCCCTGCGCCTGAGCGGCGCGCCGGACCCGGCGGCGCAGCCGACGCTCTCCACCGCGCCCGAGGCGCTGGAGGAAGCCGACCTCATCGTCCTGGCCACCAAGGCGACGGCGCTCGAGCCCGCCATGGCGGAGATCGCGCGCCACGCCCGCACCGACGCCGCGATCCTCAGCCTTCTGAACGGGCTAGACCCGGTCCGCCGCCTGCGCGCCCGCTTCCCGGAACGCGACGTGCTGGCCGGCATGGTCCCCTTCAACGTCGTCTGGGAGGGGCCGTCGACCCTACACCGGACGGGGGCCGGCACGCTCGCCGTGGAGCGTCATGCACTGACGGCGGCCCTGCCCGGGGTCGAGCGGCACGACGACCTGACGGCGCTGCAATACGGCAAGCTGCTCCTCAACCTCGTGAACCCAGTCAACGCGCTCGCCGCCCGGCCCCTGCGCTCGACGCTCCTCGAGCGGGGCTACCGCCGGGTCTTCGCCGCGGCCCTCGCCGAGGCGCTGCGGGTGTACCGTGCGGCGGGCGTCGAATGGCGGCAGGTCGGGCCGACGTCGCCCTGGGTCGCCACCCAGGCCCTGCGCGCGCCGACCTGGGTGTTCGAGCGGCTGGTGCTGCGTCGGCAGAAGCTCGATCCGACCTCGATGACCTCGATGGCCAGCGATCTCGCCGTCGGCCGCGCGACCGAGATCGATGTGCTGAACGGCGAGATCCCGCGCCTCGCACAGACCGTCGGCACGCGCGCCCCGGTCAACGCCCGGCTCGTCACGCTCGTTCAGGAGGTCGAGGCCGGCCGGCGCGCCACCGGCCTTTCGCCCGACGAGATGGAGGCGCAGGTTCTCGGCTAGGGCCTTCGCGCCTCGTCATTGCCGGGCTCGACCCGGCAATGTTCCCGTTTGGCGCGCCGGGAGATCCCCGAGCCGCGCTCGAGGAGGACCGCGTGCCTTACGCAATCGCCTCCGCCCGCCCCGCCTGGCGACCCGAGAAGATGCAGCCGCCGAGGAACGTGCCCTCGAGCGCATTGTAGCCGTGGTAGCCCCCGCCCCCGAACCCCGCGACCTCGCCGGCCGCGAAGAGCCCCGGCACAGGGGTGCCGTCGGCCCCGAGCATCCGGCCCTGCAGATCGGTCTGCAGCCCGCCGAGCGACTTGCGCGTCAGGATGTCGAGCCGCACGCCGATCAATGGCCCGTTCGCCGGATCGAGGATCTTGTGCGGCTTCGCCGTCCGCTGGAACCGGTCGCCGCGATAGTTGCGCGCCGCATGGATCGCCATGACCTGCGCGTCCTTGGTGAAGGGGTTGTCGATCTGTGCGTCCCGCGCCTCGATCTCGGCGCGGATCTTGTCGAGGGGCAGGCGCTCCCCCGCGCCGATCAGGCCGTTCATGCCCGCAACGAGTTCGGGCAGCGTCTCGGCCACGACGAAGTTCTCTCCGTGGGCCTTGAACGCCTCGACCGCCGGCGTCGCCGCCTTGTTGAGGATGCGTTGCTTCAGCACTTCCTTCCACGACTTCTGCGCAAAATCCGGGTTCTGTTCCGACCCGGAGAGCGCAAATTCCTTCTTCACGATCTTCTGCGTCGTTATAAACCAGGAGTAATCGTAGCCCGTCTCCCGGATCAGCTTCAGCGTCCCGAGGCTGTCGAACCCCGGCAGGCCCGGCGGCGGGAACCGGTTGCCCTCGGCGTCGAACCACATCGACGACGGCCCCGGCAGGATGCGGATGCCGTGGTGGGGCCAGATCGGGTCCCAGTTCTTCACGCCCTCGGTGTAGTGCCACATGCGGTCGGCGTTGATGAGCGTCGCGCCCGCCGCCTCGCTGATCCCGATCATGCGGCCATCCACATGCGCGGGTACGCCGGCGACCATCGACTGCGGCGCGGGGCCCAGCCGGTCGACGGGCCAGTTCTCCCGCACGAGGTTGAAGTTGCCCCCGATCCCGCCCGAGGTCACGAGGACGGAGGGGGCGCGCAGCTCGAAATCGCCGACCACGTCGCGGTTCGTCGCCGCGCCGCGGGGGGCCGCGTCGGGGGCCAGCACCTCGCCCGCGACGCCCCTGGCCGCGCCGCCCTCGATCAGAATGCGCGAGCAGCGGTGGCGGAACCGGAGCGTGATCCGGCCGGCCTCCGCATGGGCGCGCACGCGGCGCTCGAACGGCTCCTGCGTGGCGGGGCCAACGCCCCAGGTCAGGTGGAACCGCGGCACCGAATTGCCGTGGCCCGAGCCGAAGCCGCCGCCGCGCTCGGCCCACCCCACGACGGGAAACCACCGCATTCCCATGCCGTGGAGCCAGGGGCGCATCTCTCCGGCCGCGAAATCGACGTAGGCCTCGGCCCATTTGCGCGGCCAGTGGTCCTCCGCCCGGTCGAACTGCGCGCTCCCCATCCAGTCGCGCAGGGCCAGCTCGCGCGAGTCGCGGATGCCCATCCGGCGCTGTTCCGGCGTGTCGATCAGGCAGAGCCCGCCGAGCGACCAGAAGGCCTGTCCGCCCAGAAAGGCCTCCGGTTCCTGATCGATGATCGTGACCCGCTTGCCCCGGTCGGCCAGCTCCGCGCCAGCCACGAGCCCGGCAAGCCCCGCGCCCACGATGATGACGTCGGACGTCTCCATAGGCCCCCCTAGTCCATTCGCCGGTAGAGGAGGACCACCGGCACGAGGATCAGATACATCAGCACGCCGTAGACCGCCGAGGGCAGCGCATAGGCGCTGAACCCCTCGCCCCCGCCGACCACGAGCGCGGCCACGGCGATCCCCAGCGTGCCGTTCTGGATGCCGGTCTCGACCGAGATCGTCTTGGCCTCCATCCGCGTGCGCCCCAAGAGGCGCGGCACGACGAAACCCACCGTCGTCAGCAGCACGAGAAGCACCACCAGCGCCGGCCCGAGACGCGGCACGTTCTCGACGAAGAGCGCCCAATTCGCGGCGAGCGCGCCACCGATGACGAGCACGAAGAGCGCCGTCGCCACCCGCGTCAGAACCGGCTCCGCCCGCATCATCGGCCCGGGGGCCGCCCGGCGGGCCAGAAGCGCGAGCGCGATCGGCACCGCCGTCAGCAGGAACATGGTGAAGGCGGTGCCGACGATGTTCACCGGCGGCGCGTCCGCTCCGAGGAAGTGGTTGAGCGACAGCCCGAGAATGAGTGGCACGGTGACCATGCTCGTCAGGCTGATGACGGCCGTGAGCGAGACCGAGAGCGCCACGTCCCCGCGGGCGAGGCGGGAGACGATGTTGCTCGTCACCCCGCCCGGGCAGGCCGCGAGGATCATCAGACCCACGGCGATTTCGCCCGTGATCCCGAATGCCCGCGCGACACCGAAGGCCACGAGCGGCAGGAGGACGACCTGGTTGAGCGCGCCGATCAGGAAGGCGAGCGGCCGCTGCCCCACGCGGCGGAAGTCGGCCCCGGTGAGGCCCACGCCGAGCGAGAACATGATGAAGGCGAGCGCGAGCGGCAATCCGACGCTGACGAGTAGTCCCATGTCTCCCTCCCCGAGCCATGCGGTCGCGGCGTCCCTCCGACACCGCGCCCTCCCAGGATCACTTCGCCACGATCCGCGCCGCGTGTCCACGCTTCACGTCACGGGTGACGCCGCGGCACGGGGCCGGACGACGCTCCTGTCTGTCCGGGACCGGAGCCATGTCTGGCGGGCGGGGATCGGCGTCGGGGCATCGCGGGGCATGGACGGGACGACCACGGGAGCGCGGTCGGACCGGGGATATACCCGTGCCGATACCAGGAACCGGCAGCGGCGTTTGGAGGCTTTCGAGCGTCAGTTCCGCAAAGACGACCGTGCCGGTAACGCCCCATCCGCAAGACGATCCATCCGGGACGACGGGCACCATCCCGCCCCTATTCCATCACGCCCGATTCCTCGTAGAACCGGACCGCACCGGGGTGCAGCGGCACGGCGACGCCGTCGAGCGCCGTCTCGGGCGTCATCTCCCGGCCCTTCGGATGCCCCTCGACGAGCCGCGCCTGCGTCCCCTCGGCGAAGAGCGATCGGGTCAGTTCGTAGACCACCGCCTCGGGGACGGCGTCGGAGGTGTACCAATGCGCCCCGACCGACACCGTC
This sequence comes from Jannaschia marina, assembly GCF_013404595.1. GTDB lineage: Bacteria > Pseudomonadota > Alphaproteobacteria > Rhodobacterales > Rhodobacteraceae > Jannaschia > Jannaschia marina. The sequence goes on from NZ_JABVAX010000005.1 coordinate 31,460, forward strand.
TCGACCCCGGAGACGCCCGGATAGACCTCCGCCGGGATCTCGGAGCGCGCGAGGAAACCGTGCCGCCACAGAAGTTCGACCGCGATCTCCCCCTCGATCGGTACGAGCCGGATCGCGGTGCGGGCGGCGAGATCGGCGATGGCCGCCGTCGGATAGCCCGCGACCGTGAAGAAGGCGTCGATCTCGCCCGCCTCGAGCGCGGTCGCCGCGGCCTGCCCCGTCATCGTCTCGACCGCGAATTCATCCGAGCGCAGACCCGCCGCCTCCAGGATGAGCCGCGCGTCCACATGCGTCCCCGATCCCACGTCGTCGAGCGAGATGCGCCGGTTGCGCAGGTCCGTCACCGTCTCGATGCCGCTGTCGGCCAGCGTGACCAGGTGGATGTGCTCCTCGTAGAGCGCCGCGATCGTGCGCAGCCCCTCGACCGGCGGGTTGCCCGACCAGATGCTCGTGCCCTCGTAGGCCCAGAAGGCGATGTCGGACTGGGCGAAACCGGTGTCGAGCCGGCCCTCGGCGATGGCGCGGATGTTGTCGAGCGATCCGTTCGAGGGCACAGGGCGCAGGGTCAGCTCACCGGCCCCGGTCACCGCGGTGGCGAGGATATCGCCGACGGGCGCATAGGTCAGGGTCGCCGCCCCTGTGCCGAGCGTCACCTCCTGCTGCGCAGAAACCCCCGTGCCCAGCCCGAGCGCGAGGGCAAGGCTCAAGATCATCCGCATGATGCCATCCCTTTTCCCGGCGGCGAGACTGCGCCGCCGGGGGGCCGCTTGGCAACCGAGGGCAGCGCGATCGCGCCCCAGGTGTGGCCCGCGGGCCCTTCGACGGGGACAAAGACTGTTCGTGGAACAGTCTTTCGAAAGTCTTTCGACGAAAGACTTTCCCCCCGCCTAGCCCGAAAGCTTCTGCAGACGCGCCATCAGGCTCGAGGTGTCCCAGCGGCCGCCGCCCATGGCCTGCACCTCCTTGTAGAACTGGTCGACGAGCGCCGTGCCCGGCAGCGGCGCGCCCAGGTTTTCGGCCTCGGCGAGGCAGATGGCGAGATCCTTGCGCATCCAGTCGACGGCGAAGCCGTGATCGTATTCGCCGGCCAGCATCGTCTCATGCCGGTTCACCATCTGCCAGGACCCGGCCGCGCCGCCCTGGATCACGTCGACCACCGCCACGCCGTCGAGGCCGGCCTTTTGCGCGAAGGTCATCGCCTCCGAGAGCCCCTGCAGAAGCCCCGCGATGCAGATCTGGTTCACCATCTTCGTCAGCTGCCCCGCACCGACGTCGCCCATGCGCTTCGTCAGCTTGGCGAAGGCGTCCATCACCGGCTCGGCGCGGGCGTAGTCGTCCTCCGCGCCGCCGCACATGATGACGAGCTGGCCGTTCTCGGCCCCCGCCTGCCCGCCCGAGACCGGCGCGTCGACCCAGGCGATGCCCTTCTCGGCCGCAGCCGCCGCCAGTTCGCGGGTCACCTCGGCCGAGACGGTGGTGTGGTCGACGAAGAGCGACCCTTCCTCCATGCCCGCGAAGGCCCCGTCCTCGCCGAGGCAGACCTCGCGCAGATCGTCGTCGTTGCCCACGCAGGCCATCACGATCTCGCGGCCGAGCGCGGCGGCGCGCGGGGTGGTCGCAGCCGCGCCGCCGTGCTCCGACACCCAGTCCTCGGCCTTGGCGGCCGTGCGGTTGTAGACGACGACATCGTGGCCGGCCTTCGCGAGGTGCCCGGCCATCGGAGCCCCCATCACGCCCATCCCCAAGAATGCCACCTTCGTCATGGCTGCCTCCCTTTGCATCCAAATGTCACCGGGGTTAGATCGGCCCCGGCCGCGCGGGTCAACAGGAGGCACTATGGAACGGATGTTCCGCTGGACATTCAGGACGGTGACGGGCGTGCTCCTTCTCGCGGGGGTCGCGGTGCTCGCGGTCTATTGGCTCGCCGGTCGCAGCCTGCCGGACTACGACGCCACCGAGGAGGTGCGCGGCCTCTCCGCACCGGTCGAGATCGTGCGCAATACCCACAATGTCCCCCACGTCTTCGGCCAGTCGGACGCCGACGTCTTCTTCGGCCTCGGCTACGCCCACGCGCAGGACCGGCTCTGGCAGATGACGCTCCTGCGGCGGACCGCACAGGGCAAGCTATCGGAGATCTTCGGGCAGCGGACGCTGCGCACCGACGAACTTCTGCGCCGTCTCGGCCTCTACCGCGCCGCCGTCGCCTCCGTCGCCGCGCAGGACGCCGAGACGCTCTCGATGCTCAACGCCTATGCCGCCGGGGTGAACGCCCGGATCGAGGTCATCAACGAGAGCGCCTCGGGCCGCGGCGCGCCCGAGTTCTTCCTCTTCAGCCCCGAAATCGCGCCGTGGCAGCCCGCCGACAGCCTCGCCATCGTGAAGCTCATGGCCCTGCAGCTCTCGGGCCATCTGGGCGAGGAGGTGCTGCGCGCCCGGGCCTCGCTCACGCTCGACGAGGCCCGCCTGCGCGACCTGCATCCCGACCTGCCGGGCGAAGGCACCGTCGTCCTCGCCGGGGATCTCTTCCCGGGCCTCGCCGACCGCCAGTTCGCCGGGGCCGGCACCGGCCCGCGGCCCGATCTCTGGCCCGTGCCGGCCCGCGACCTCGCCGGAGCCTCGAACGCCTTCGCGGTCGCGCCGGGCCGCGCGGCCGCCGGTGGCGCGCTTCTGGCGAACGATCCGCATCTCGGACTTTCGGCCCCGACGCTGTGGTATCTCGCCCGGCTCGAACTCGAGACGGGGGGCGTGATCGGCGGCACGATCCCGGGGATGCCCATCGTGCTCGCCGGGCGGACGGAGCGGCTCGGCTGGGGGCTCACCTCCTCCTATCTCGACGATCAGGACGTGATGATCGAAGCGCTCAACCCCGACAACCCCGAGCAGTACCGCACCCCCGACGGCTGGGCGGCGTTCGAGACCGAGCGCACGATCATCACCATCAAGGACGCGGAGCCGGTCACCCTCACCCTGCGGCGCACCGAAAACGGCCCGGTCCTGACCGCCGGGCAGTTCGACCTCGGGCTGGTGACGCCCCCGGACCATGTCGCCGCCCTTGCCTGGACCGCGCTCGAGGAGGCCGACACCTCCATGCGCACCGGACTCGAGCTGATGCGCGCGGCCGACGTCGAAGAGGGCCTCGCCGCCGCGCAGCACTTCGTCGCCCCCGCGCAGAACCTGATGCTGACCGACGGCACCGACATCGCGATGACCGTCATGGGCCGGCAACCCGACCGCGACGAGCTGCACCAGTCCGAAGGCCGCATCCCCACACCCGGCTGGATCGCCACGAACCGCTGGAAGGGGCTGAAGCCCGCCGATGCCAACCCGGTCTGGACGACGCCCGAGAGCGGCCTTCTGGGCAACACGAACAACAAGACGACCGACGCGCTCTTCCCCGATCACCTGAGCCATTGGTGGGGCGACAGCCAGCGGGTCCAGCGCATGGAACGGCTGATGCAGGCGCGGGAGGTCCATACCCGAGAAAGCCTGATCGAGGCGCAGCTCGATACCGTCTCCTTCGCCGCGCGCAGCCTCCTGCCCCTCGTCGGGCGTGACCTCTGGTTCACCGGCGACGCCGCCCCCGCCGGCACGCCCGAGCGGCGGCGACAGGTCGCGCTGGAGCTTCTGGCCGCCTGGAACGGCGAGATGTCGGAGCATCTGCCCGAGCCGCTGATCTACGCCGCCTGGATGCGCTTCCTGCAGCAGCGGCTGATCCGCGACGATCTCGGCCCCCTCGCCGCGGAGTATCCGCGCATGGAGCCGCTCTTCATCGAGCGCGTCTTCCGCGATCTGGGCGGGGCCGGCGCCTGGTGCGACGTGATCCAGTCGACCCAGCCCGAGACCTGCACCGACGTCGCGCGCCAGTCGCTCGACGACGCCTTGCAGTTCCTCGAAGACCGCTACGGCGCGGGGGTCGAGACCTGGCGGTGGGGCGATGCCCACGAGGCGCGCTCCGACCATCCCGTGCTCGGCGACCTGCCGGGCCTCGGCCTCGTGGTGAACATCCGGCAGTCGACCTCGGGCGGCGACCACACGCTGCAGCGCGGGCGCACCGGCGGCGAGCTGCCCGAGCCCTTCCTCAACGTCCACGCGGCGACCTACCGGGGCGTCTACGATTTCGCCGACCCCGAGAGCAGCGTCTTCATCACCTCGACGGGACAATCCGGCCACCCGCTCTCGCGCCACTACGATGACCTGGGCGAACTCTGGCGGCGCGGCGAATACATCCCGATGACACTCGACCCCGAACTCGCGCGCGCAGGCGCGGTCGGGATCACGACACTGGTGCCGGCGGGGGGCTGAGCGGCGCGGCCGCTACCCGAGCGCCTTGCCGAGCCGCGGCAGGCGCGCGCGCTTCAGAAGCGGCCGCAGCGGCTGGTCCTCGCCCGAGAGGCGCGCGGCCGTCGCGCGCACCGTCTCGACGACGTCCGCCACCGCCATGCCGTCGCCCAGCCAGAGGTCCATCAGAAAGGCATCAGGGTTCTGCAAGACGATCCCCTCGGCCATGACATCCCGGCGCGGAAAATCCCGCATGTTGAAGGTCACCAGCCGGTCCGCGCCCGCATCCGAGGCGGCGGCGAGCACATGCACATCGTTCGGATCGGGGAGGTACAGGCGCGCCATCGTGCCCTCGCCCGGTCGCACCTCCGCCCCCGGAAAGGCCGCGCGCAACCCCGCGATCTCGCCCCGCGCGACGGCCTCTCCACCGGGGATCTTGCGCGCGGCCCGCGCCCATTCCTCCAGCACGCGCGGCGACCAGAGCGGACGATAGAGCCCCGCCGCCGCGCAGCCGGTCAGGATCTCCCGCAGGACGGTCGGGTAGAGGACGCAGGCGTCGAGAAAGACTTTCAATCAAGCATCCGGAACGTCAGCGCCTTGAGATAGCCGGTCTCCGCCAGTTGCGGATGCACCGGATGATCGGGCCCCGCGAAGCCCGTGTGGATCAGCTGGCCCGTCCGGCCCGCGCGGCCGATCCCCCGGATGCAGGCGGCGCGGAATTTCGACAGCTCCGCCGCGTGCGAGCAGGAACAGAGCGTCAGGTATCCGCCCGGCTCCACCAAAGGCGCGGCGAGCCGCGCGACCCGCTCGTAGGCGCGCAGGCCGGCGGTGAGCGCAGGCTTCGCCGGGGCGAAGGCGGGCGGATCGGCGACGACCACCTCGAAACGCGCGCCCTCCTCCCCGAGCGCAGTCATGACGGCGAAGGCATCGCCCTGCCGCGTCGCGAAATCGGCGGCCCGGCCCATCCGCGTCGCGCCCTCCGTCGCAAGCGCCAGGGCCGGTGCGCTGCCGTCGACGGCGAGCGCCGAGGCCGCACCGCCCGCGAGCGCCGCCAGCCCGAAGCCGCCCACGTGGCTGAAGACGTCGAGCACGCGCGCCTCTCGGGCCAGACCGGCCACGAACGCGTGGTTCGGCCGCTGGTCGTAGAAGAGCCCCGTCTTCTGTCCCCCGGTCAGATCGGCCATGTAGGTCGCGCCGTTCATCGGCACCGGAAGGGCCGCCTCGACATCGCCCGCGAGCCACCGCGTCTCATCCGACAGACCCTCGGTCGCCCGTGCCCGGCCGCTCGCGTTCAGGAGGACATGGGCGATCCCCATCTCGCCGAGCGTGGCGGCGATCTCCTCCGCGCGCGCGTCGGCCCAGGCCGCGTTGGGCTGCACCACCGCCGCGTCGCCGAACCGGTCGATGACGACGCCGGGCATCCCGTCGGCCTCGGCATGGATCAGGCGGTAGAACGGCGCGTCGTAGAGCCGTTCGCGGTGCGCCAACGCGGTGGCGAGCCGGGCGCGCAGGAAGGCCCCGTCGATCGCCGCCTCCGCATCGGGCGAGAGGACGCGGGCCGCGATGCGCGAGCCCATGTTGACCGCCACGGTGGCGAGCGGGGCGCGCTCCGCATCCTCCAGCACGGCCAGGGTGCCGGGGGCGAGCGCGCGGCTGCGCCGGTCGGCCACCACGTCGTCGAGATAGACCCAAGGGTGCCCGTGGCGGATGCGGCGCGCGTCGGCCTTGGGTTTCAGGCGCAGGCGCGGGCGGGCGGTGGCATCATCGGTCATACCGCCCGATACGCCCTTCCCCGGACAAGCGAAAGGCCCCGCGCGGGGGCCTTTACATCGGCTCTGGCCGGCGCGGGTGAGCCGGCTCAGGCGTGGGCGGCACCGGCGGCGCGGCCACCGCGCAGGCGGGCGACGAGGCCGGCGAACAGGTCGCGCAGGTAGGCGGCGCGCATGGCGCGGGCGCGGGCTTCGATTTCGATCATGTCGACGGTTGGCTGGGTCATGGTCTTCTTCTCCGGGTCTCGGCGGCGGGGTCACCCACCTCTTCTGGTTGATCCGAAGTTATGCCGCACTGCCGCAAATTACCAATGCGGATGCGGCATTTCCCCCATGCGCCGGGTGCAAGGCCCCTGATATCCCGTCCCCTAGGGCACCTCGCGGATGCCGGCCGCGGCGGCGCGCGCGCCCTGCAGGATCCAGCCATGCTCCGAAGAGACGACGAAAACGCTAAACCCATGCGTGCGCCAGGCGGCCGCCGTGGCGGCATCGGGCACCCAGGTGACATAGGCCTTGCCCGCCGCGCGGCAGGCCGCACCGACGGTCTCCATCGCCGCCTTCAGGTCCGCGTTGTCGAGGCTCTCGTGCCCATAGGCCACGCTCAGGTCCGCCGGCCCGGTGAAGAGCCCGTCGATCCCCGCGACGCCCGCGATACCCTCGGCCGCCTCCACGCCCTCCGGCTCCTCGATCTGGGCGAGCACAATCGTCTCGGCCCGGCTCCGTTCCAGCAGATCGGGCATCGTGCCCGAGGTGTAGCCGGCCCAGCGAGTCGAGCCGGCATATCCGCGCCCGCCGTGACCGAAGCGCGCGGCGGCGGCGATGGCGCGGGCCTTCTCCACGCTGTCGACATGCGGCACGACGATGCCGGTCGCGCCCATGTCCATCACGTCGAGGATGCGCGCCGGGGCCCCGTCGCCAATGCGCACGAGGACGGGAAAGTCCCGTGCCCGCGCAACGGCGAGGCAGGCGTCGAGAGCGGCGCGGTCGAAGGGCGCGTGCTCGGCGTCGAGGCAGACGAAATCGAGGCCCGAGAGGATCAGGATCTCGAGCGCCACATGGCTCGGCGTCTTCATGAAGGTGCCGACGAGCCGTTCGCCGTCGAGCATCCGTTTGCGCAGCCCCATGGGCGTGGTCGTCGCGGTCATCTGGGCCTCCCCTTGAGCCGCCTCAGGATGCAGCTTCGGGCGGCGGGGACAAGCCCGTTCGCACCGATGCGCTCAGGGCAGATCCGGCAGGTCGGGAAGGTCCGGCAGGTCGGCCAGGTCCGCCGCGACGGCGGGGTCGATCGCCGGGGCTTCGGGCGGCGGGGGTGCGGATGCGGCCGGCGCGCGCCCTTCGGCAAGACGCGGCGGCTCCGTGCCGAAGCCGTCGTCGTCCGGGGCCTCCTCATCCCGGCTCCGCGCCTCGCCCGGAAGCGCCGCGATCTTCACCGCGCGCATCCCGTTGAGCTGCCCAAGGCGGGCCTGCATCGAGGTGCCGCGCGGCACGCGCGCCCGGCCCCGCATCACCACGCCCGACGCCCCGCCGTGCAGCACCACCTCGGCGAGCGCCTGCGGCTCCAGTTCGATCAGGTCGCCGACCTTGAGCGTCAGAAGCCGCGAGAGCGGCATCCGCATCGGCGGCAGAACCGCCTGCAACAGCACCGGCGCGTCCTCCGCGGCGGCGCGCATGGCGACCTTCCACCCGGCCTCGGGGTCGATGTCGTCTCCCGCCGCCGGCAGCGCCATCTCGTCCACCGGCAGCAGGATCGAGACCGCGCCGTCGCGCCCCGCCGCGCCAAGCCGCAGGTCGAGGTCTACGCGCAGGTAGCGCCGCGCCGTCAGGATGAGCGGCAGCGAGTCTGGCCCCGCGACATAGCTGCCCGCCCGCAGCCCGCCCGGCACGGGCTCCGCGCCGTCGGGGGGCAAGAGGCGTCCTATCTGTTCGAGGAGAGCGCGGGCGAAGGGCTGCGCCAGCGCCGCGTCGATGCGCGTCGGGCGCCGCCCCGGCCGCCCCGGACCCTCGACCCGGCCGATGGTCTGCACTTCCACGAGCGCATCCGTCATCGCCGGATCGAGCACGATCAGACCCATCAGCGCGGCCAGCACGTCTGGCGAATGGGCCACGATCTCCTCCTGCGTGAGATCGGGCGGGTCGATCATCAGGCAGAGCGCGTTCGCGTCGAGATCGGCGAAGGCCGCCTCCGCATCCAGCCGGCGCGAGCGACGCCCCGCCGTCGAAAGACCGAGGCCCGCCATGCCGTCGCCCACCCGGAGCGCCCCCATGGCGATCGCCCGTTCGAGCCCGGGGGCCGGCGCGGTCTCGGCCGCCGGCGCACCCGCGCCGCCGGGACGGTGACCGGCCATGCGGTGGAGAACGGAAAGGGGCGAATCGACGGGCATTGCGGTCCGGGCGGTAGCGTGACGCCCTCCTGTCTGCGCGATAGGGGTTAACAAAGCCTTGTGGCGCGATGCCTATTCCGCCGCATCCGCCATCGGGACGTCGCGCGGCAGCCGCACGCGGAAGGCCGCGCCCCCCTGCCCCGGCAGATAGGCGATGTCCCCGCCGAGCCGCAGCATCACCTCCCGGCAGATGGCGAGGCCGAGCCCCGCGCTCCCGGCCGCAGCCTGATCGCTGAGCCGGGCGAACTTCTCGAAGATGAGCCCGCGGTCCCCCGGTGCGATGCCCGATCCGTTGTCGACGAAGTCGACGACGAGCGCATCCGCCTCCGGCCGCACCACGATCCGCAGCGCGGGAGCCTCCGCATCGCAGTACTTGCCGGCATTGGTGATGAGGTTGATGAAAACCTGCGCCAGCCGGTCGCCGTCTGTCCGCAGCGTCACCACCTCGGCCGCCGGGTCCCGCGTGAGCGTGAGGCCCGTCTGCCCGGCCGCCGTCACCGACCGCTCGATCACGTCATGCAGGTCGACGTCCGCGGGGTTCAGCACGACCTGGCCCGACTCAAGCACGGTCAGGTCCAAGAGGTCGTCGAGAAGTCGCGTCAGGCGCTCGCTCTCCTCGAGGATGATGCCGGCGTAATGCGTCCGGTCCGCGTCACTCAGGTCCGCATGGCGCAGGATGCCCGAAAAGGCGCGGATCGACGTCATCGGCGTGCGCAGCTCGTGGCTCACCTGGCTCAGGAATGCATCCTTCTGGTGGCCGAGCGCCGTCAGCTTGTCGTTGACCGCGCGCAGCTCGCCCGCCGTGCGGGTCAGCTCCTGCGACTGCGCCTCGAGGCGGGTGGAATACTCCATGATCTGCGCCGTCTCGTCGGCCACGGCCAGCAGATCCTCGACCGAGACCGCGGCATCGCCGGTGATGCCCGTCACCATCGCATAGGCCGTCGCGCCCCCGACCGATCCGGCGAGGCTGCGCTCCAGCCGCTCCAGCAGCTCCGGCGTCGTCTCCGGCAGCGCGTCGGGGCGGCCCTGTGCCGCGGCCTCGGCCGCGAAGAGCGCCTGCGCCTCCTCCGCCCCGAGGATGCGCTGCGCCATGACCAGAAGCTCCTCCGCCCCGGCGCTGGCCCGTCGCCGCCCGGCCCGCGCGGGCGTCGCCCGGTCGAAGACCTGCACGAAGCGCGGCGTCTGCAATTGCTCCATCACCGTTGGCCGCGACAGGAGCGACGCCGCGCAGAAGACGAGCGTGTTGAGCCCGAGCGACAGCACGAGCGCCGTCACCAGCGGGTCACCGGCCAGCCCGAAGAGCGCCTCGGGTCGGAGCGCCGCGATCCCGAAGGGCCCGGCGGCGAGGAACGCCTCCGAGGCCAGCACCGGCACCAGCATCGTCCAGGCCCAGACGGCGAAGCCCGTGGCGATGCCCCAGGCGGCCCCGAACCGCGTCGCCCCCGTCCAGAAAAGGCCGAATAGAAGCGCCGGCAGGACCTGCACCATGCCCACGAAGCTGATGAGGCCGATCGAGGCCAGTGCCGCCGTCCCCCCGGTCGCGCGGAAATAGGCGTAGCCCATCGCCAGCACCACGAGGATCGACACCCGCCGCGCCCGCAGCACCACGTCGCGGACGTCACCCGAGATCGTGGCCCGCCGCGCACCGTCGCGCTCGTTGAACGCCAGCCAGAGCGGCATGACCACGTGGTTCGACAGCATCGTCGCCAGCGCGACCGCGGCCACGATCACCATCGACGTCGCCGAGGAGAAGCCGCCGAGGAACGCGAGCAGCGCCAGACCCTCCCGCCCCTCGGCCAGCGGCAGCGTCAGTACGAAGAGGTCGGGGTTCGCGCCCGCGGGCATCCGCGCGAGGCCCGTCGCGGCGATCGGTACCACGAAGATGCACATCGCCAGAAGGTAGGCCGGAAAGGCCCAGGAGGCCGTGGCGAGGTGGCGCTCGTCCGAGTTCTCGACGACGAGCACCTGGAACATCCGCGGCAGGCAGATCACCGCCGCGCCCGACACGAAGATGAGCGCGGCCCACCGCCCCGGTACCGCCGTCCAGTCCGCGAGCTCCGACGTCGCGATCACCTCCCGCGTGGCGGCCGCCCCCCCGTTCAGCCCCCAGACCACGAAAAGGCCGACCGAGAGGAGCGCCACCAGCTTCACGATGGCCTCGACCGCGATGGCGCTGACGATGCCGTCGTGCCGCTCACCCGTGTCGAGCTTGCGCGTCCCGAAGAGGATCGTGAAGACGGCGAGGCCCGCCGCCACCCAGAAGGCGAGGCCCTTGAGTTCCGACGCTTGCGTTCCTGGCGCGGCGAAGACCCCGAAGGAAAGCGTGACGGATTGCAGTTGCAACGCGATGTAGGGCGTCGTGCCGACCACGGCGAGAAGCGTCACCAGCACCGCGATCGAAGTCGACTTGCCGTAACGCGAGGAGATCATGTCGGCGATCGAGGTGATCCGCTCCGCCCGCCCGATCCGCACCAACTTGCGCAGCACCCACCACCAGCCGACGAAGACGAGCGTGGGCCCGAGGTAGATCGTCATGAACTCGAGCCCCGAGCGCGCGGCGTAGCCGACCGCGCCGTAGAACGTCCAGGCGGTGCAGTAGATCGAGAGCGAAAGCGTATAGATCGCCGGTCCGCGCAGGAGGCCGTGGCCTCGTGCCGCCTGCCGCTCGCCCGCGAAGGCAACGAGGAAGAGGAACGCGACGTAGACGAGCGAGAGCGCGATCAGCAGGTTGAGCGACGGTCCCATCGCCTCAGCCGTCGCCGTCGTCGCCCACCCGCGCGTCGGGGGCCTCCGCTTCGGCCCGCAGATGCAGCCGCCCGAGCCATGCGGCGAGCCCCAGGAGCATCAGCCAGGACGCGAAGAGGTAGATGAGCCAGGGGGCGGTCGCCCCCGCGGCCGCCGGCCCGTCGGAGAGTACGAAATCCGGCAAGAGGAAGAGCGCGCCGCCGAGAAACGGCAGGAGCCGCGCGCCGTCGGCCACCCGCGCCCGGCGCAGGGCCCGGCGCTGGGCGGCGCTCGCGTCCGGGGCGAGATCGGGGGGCGTGGCGCGGCTCACGCCGTCGACCGGGCCAGCGCGGTGACCGCCGCCACCAGCTCCTGGTTGGAAAACGGCTTCGTCATGAAGCGGCTCGCCCCGAGGGCCTCGGCCCGCTCCCGGTCCTTCGCCTGGCCCTTGGCCGTCAGCATCAGGACCGGCAGATCCCGCGGCACGTCGCCCGCCCCCTCCCGGATACCGCCCAGCACGTCGAAGCCCGAGCGCCCCGGCAGCATCACGTCGAGCACCACGACGTCCGGCGCGTGCCGCGCGATCGCCTCGAGCGCGGTCGCCCCGTCCGAATGTGTCGACACCCGCCAGCCCGCCTGCCCGAGCAGGAAGGAGATCGCGGTGGCGATGTTCTGTTCGTCCTCGATCAGGAGCACGCGCGGAATATGCTCCACCGCTCTCCCTGCTGCGTCAGCCATGCCCGGCCTCCCCTCCGGTCATTCCCGGGTCCGATCCTTCCACGCGTGCGCCCCCGCTGTCCAGCGCCGTGCCCTCCGAAAGGACCGACGGCTCCCGCCGCGCGGCGCACCCCGTGCGCGGGCAGACGCGGCAGCCGGGGCCGACCGGGGCCCCCGCGCCGGCGCTGCGCGCCCGCGTGAGCAGCATCGTCGCGCGCAGCACGGGCACCGCGCCGAAGCCCGCGGGCGCGATCGGGCTGGCGACGGCATGGGCGTGCCAGCCGGCCCCGTCGGGCGTCTCGATCACCGTGGCGAGCGGCCGCCCCGGCTGCGCGAGCGCCGCGTAGAGCGGCCAGAGCGGGCAGCCCGCGCCCATCACCGGCAGCGCGAAGCCCGCCACCGGCTTGCGGCGCAGGAGCGCGCCCGCCGCATCGCAGATCACGAGGCCCCGGCCCGGATCCACCACCCCCATCCTGCGCAGCACGAGCGCGAGGTCGCCGCCCGCCGCGGCGATCAGGTCGTCGGGCCCCGCCGCCGCCTCGACCTCCATGCGGGGCAGCCGCTCCGCATCGGCGGCATCGCCCGCCAGTACATCGGTCGCCAGCCGCCGCGCCGCCCCGTCCTCGATCCCGGCGACAAGCTCCGGCACCGCCGCCGCGCCCCGCTCCTCCAGCGCCTCGAACCGGTGGCCGGCGGCGTCGAGGAACTGCGAGACGATCTCCGACGGCAGAAGCCGCGCGTCGCCCCCGTCCTTGCGCGCTCCGAAGAGCTCCATCACCGCCTCGACCCCCTCGGCCAGCCGGCGGCTGTCGGCGTCGAGGTTGGCGTGGAAGCGGCCGCGCCAGTTGGCGTCGATCTCCGGCGTCTGGGCCAGGATCGAGGCCGTGGACCGCACGACCGAGACCGTCGACAGAAGCTCGTGCATCGCCTCGGCGAGCGTCGGGTCGTGCGAGAGCCGGTCGGTCAGCGCCTCGATCGTGCGCGCCTGCGCGGCCAGCGCCCCGGCCTGCGCCACGGCGAGCCGTGCCCAGCCCGGATGCCGCCGCGCCACCTCCGCCGCCTCGGCCCGCGCCTCCGGGTCGAGATCCGCCGCCGCCCCGACCGCCTGCAGCGCCTCGACGAGATCCGAATCCCCGTCCTCGGCGAGGGCCGCACGGTCGATGTCGAGCGCCGCGGCGATCCGGGTCAGGAGCGCGCCCCCGATCGCGCGGCGGTTGTGTTCGATCAGGTTGAGGTAGGACGGCGAGATCTCCGCCGCCGCCGCGACCGCCGCCTGCTTCCGCCCGAGGGCGAGCCGGCGCTCCCGGATCCGATGGCCGGTGGGAACGAGACGGGCCATACAACCTCCTGATGTGAGAGCCTTGCTGCATCTGCACGGGCGGCGATGCCGCACCTGCGGGAGAAGCAATTTACAGGTTTCCGCTCCGCGCTGTCATTTTCTTTACAAGAAAATTCTTTCCTCGCGAAGCCTTATTGAAGGTTTGACCCTCCGTCCCGCAAGCTGTCCTTGTCCCGTCAAGGTAAGGCGGGCTGTTCCGGTCCACTCTGGAGGGGGATGGGCCGGTCTCATAAAAAGGGAGGGTCTTGGATGACCAAATCGAACTTCACCCGTCGCGGCGTGCTGAAGACCGGTGCCACCGCCGGTGCCGGCCTCGCCGTTCCGACCGTCTTCACGGGCGCGGTCTGGGCCGATGGCCATACCGGCTTCACCAACGCGCCGCAGGGCGACACCGTGACGCTGGGCTTCAACGTGCCGCAGTCCGGCCCCTACGCCGACGAGGGTGCCGACGAGCTGCGCGCCTTCGAGCTGGCGGTCGAGCACCTCAACGGCGAAGGCGACGGCGGCATGCTGCAGACCTTCTCCGAGAAGAACCTCGACGGCACCGGCATCCTCGGCAAGAAGGTCGCCTTCGTCACCGGCGACACGCAGACGAAGTCCGACGCCGCCCGCGCCTCCGCCCGCTCGATGATCGAGAAGGACGGTGCCATCATGGTCTCCGGCGGCTCGTCCTCGGGCGTGGCCGTCGCCGTGCAGGCGCTCTGCCAGGAGGCGGGCATCATCTTCATGGCCGGCCTCACCCACTCGAACGACACCACCGGCAAGGACAAGAAGGCCAACGGCTTCCGCCACTTCTTCAACTCCTACATGTCGGGCGCCGCGCTCGCCCCGATCCTGGCCGCGCAGTACGGCGAGGACCGCAAGGCCTATCACCTGACCGCCGACTACAACTGGGGCTACACCACCCAGGAGGCCGTCCAGTCCTCGACCGAGGCCATGGGCTGGGAGACGGTCAACTCCGTGCTGACCCCGCTGACGCAGACGGACTTCTCGTCCTACATCGCGCCGGTGCTGCAGTCGGACGCCGACATCCTCGTGCTCAACCACTACGGCGGCAACATGGTCAACTCGCTGACCAACGCGGTGCAGTTCGGCCTGCGCGACCGCGAGGTGAACGGCAAGAAGTTCGAGATCGTCGTGCCGCTCTACTCGGAGCTGATGGCGCGCGGCGCGGGCGAGAACATCGCCGGCATCCTCGGCTCCCAGAACTGGGACTGGAAACTCGAGAACGAGCTTGGCGAGCGCTACTCGGGCACCAATGCCTTCGTGAAGTCCTTCGGCGAGAAGTACGGCTTCCCGCCGAGCCAGGCCGCGCACACCTGCTACGTGCAGACGCTGCTCTATGCCGACGCGGTCACCCGCGCGGGCTCCTTCAACCCCTGCGCCGTGGCGGAGGCCCTCGAGGGCTTCGAGTTCGACGGCCTCGGCAACGGCCCGACGCTCTACCGTGCCGACGACCACCAGTGCTTCAAGGACGTGGTCGTGGTGCGCGGCAAGGAGAGCCCGGAGAACGAGTTCGACCTCGTGGAGATCGTCGAGGTGACGCCGGCCGACCAGGTCACCTACGAGCCCGACCATCCGCAGTTCGCGGGCGGCTCGCTCGGCGAGTGCAACCCGGGGGCCTGAGCCTCCCTTCCCGCTCCGGCTCCGTGCCGGGGCGGTCTCTCCCCGGTCGCCGCTCCTCGTGCGGGCGGCGGCCCACCTCTCTCCTCTCACCGACCATTCGCATCCACCGGGGGCCGCGCACATGGAAGCCATCATTCTTCAAGTCCTGAACGGGCTCGACAAGGGCAGCGCCTACGCGCTCATCGCCCTTGGCCTGACCCTGATCTTCGGAACGCTGGGCGTCGTGAACTTCGCCCATGGCGCGCTCTTCATGCTGGGCGCCTTCTGCGCCGTCACCTTCTCGCGCCTGCTGCAGCTCAGCCACAGCGTCGTCGACGAGACCCGGACCGACTTCCTCGGCAATCCGCTCAAGGTCGACGTCTACTACGTGCAGGAGATCTTCGGCGAAACCGCCGGTGCCGCGATCATCGACTGGGCCGTGCCGCTCTCGATCCTCTTCGCGATCCCGGTGATGATCGCCATCGGCGTCGCCATGGAGCGCGGCCTCATCCGCCACTTCTACAAGCGCCCCCACGCCGACCAGATCCTCGTGACCTTCGGCCTCGCCATCGTGCTGCAGGAGATCATCAAGTACTTCTACGGCGCGAACCCGATCCCCACGCCCGCCCCCGACGCCTTCGTCGGCTCCTTCGACTTCGGCGTACTCTTGGGCTTCGATCCGGGCGGCATCGTCTATCCCTACTGGCGCCTGATCTACTTCCTCTTCGCCGCCGTCATCATCGCCGCCGTCTTTGCCTTCCTGCAGTTCACCACCTTCGGCATGGTCGTGCGCGCCGGCATGGCGGACCGCGAGACGGTCACGCTCCTCGGCATCGACATCGACAAGCGGTTCACCATCATGTTCGGCATCGCCGCCGCCGTCGCGGGCCTCGCGGGCGTGATGTACACGCCCATCAACTCGCCGAACTACCACATGGGGATGGACTTCCTCGTGCTCAGCTTCGTCGTGGTGGTCGTCGGCGGCATGGGCTCCCTGCCCGGGGCCGTCCTCGCGGGCTTCCTTCTGGGCATCATCGAGGCCTTCGCCTCCATGACCGAGGTGCTCGACGTGCTGCCCGGCATCAACCAGATCATCATCTACCTCGTGGCCATCATCGTGCTGCTCACCCGTCCCCGTGGCCTCATGGGCCGCAAGGGCGTGATGGAGGACTAATCCCATGACAGACCAAGCCCAACACGCCCCCGCGGCGACCCCCAAGCCCGCCGCCCCGGCGCGCGCAAAGGGGGGCAGCCTCCTCGGCCTCGGCCGCAAAGACTTCATGCTCCTGCTCTTCGTGGCGGCGCTCATCCTCTTCGCGCCGTTCCTCCTCAACCCCTTCCCCGCCGGCAGCGCCATGGCGCAGTTCAACGCGGGCTATCCCGACCTGATGCAACGGTTCGTGATCTTCGGGATCTTCGCGATCGGCTTCAACATCCTCTTCGGCCTGACGGGCTACCTCTCCTTCGGCCACGCGGCCTTCCTCGGGGTCGGCTCCTACGCCGGGATCTGGATGATGAAGCTGCTGACGCTCAACGTCATCCCCGCGATCGTCGCCTCGGTCGTCGTCGCCGGTCTCTTCTCGCTCGTCGTGGGCTTCATCTCGCTGCGCCGCTCGGGGATCTATTTCTCGATCCTGACGCTCGCCTTCGCAATGATGTCCTACGCGCTGGCCTATTCGGTGCTCACCCCGATCACCGGCGGCGAGACGGGCCTGCAGCTCAAGTACTTCGACCCCCGCGTCCTCGACGCGCCGCTCGAGGCGGGCGTAACGCCCCGCGCCAACCTCTTCGGGATCGACATGCAGGCCAGCACCAACATGCGCTTCGGAGCCTGGATCTTCACGCTCAACGCCGGCTACTACATCGCGGGCGTGGTGATGCTGATCGCCTTCTACCTGTCGATCCGCCTCTTCCGGTCGCCCTTCGGGATGATGCTGCGCGCGGTCAAGTCGAACCAGAACCGCCTGAACTACACCGGCATCTCGCCCAAGCCCTACACCCTCGCGGCCTTCGTGATCTCGGGGATGTACGCGGGCCTCGCCGGCGGACTCCTCGTCGCGATGGACACCCAGGTCGGCGCGGAGCGCATGTTCTGGACGGCATCGGGAGAGGTCGTGCTGATGACGATCCTCGGCGGGGCCGGCACGCTCATCGGGCCGGTGCTGGGCTCGGGCTTCATCAAGTACTTCGAGAACATCGTCTCGAAGATCAACGAAAGCACGCTCAACGCCTGGTTCTCCTTCCTGCCCGACGGGCTTCAGGACGTCGTCGTGGCGATCATCTACCCCTTCGTGGGCAAGGGCTGGCACCTGACGCTCGGCCTGCTTTTCATGGCGGTGGTCATCTTCCTGCCGGGCGGCCTCGTGCAGGGCGGGCAGAAGCTCGTGACCGTCTTCCGCCGCGACCGTAAATCCGCCGACGCCGAGAAGGCCGCGGCCGAACAGCGCCAGACGCAGGAGTGACCGACATGGGAATTCTCGAAGTCAAGAACGTGGGCAAGCGCTTCGGCGGCCTGCAAGCCCTGGGCGACGTCAACCTCTCGGTCGCCGACCAGTCGGTCCACGCGATCATCGGGCCGAACGGCGCGGGCAAGTCCACGCTCCTCAACTGCCTCGTCGGCAAGCTCATCCCCGACACCGGCTCCGTCACCTTCGAGGGGCAGAGCGTGCTGGGGCGCAAGCCGCACGAGATCAACCAGATGGGCATCTCCCGCGTGTTCCAAACGCCCGAGATCTTCGGCGACCTGACGGTGATGGAGAACATGATGATCCCCTGCCTCGCCAAGCGCGACGGGGCCTTCTCGATCAACGCCTACGGTGCGATGATGCGCGACGCCGAAATCGTGGAGCGTGCCGAGCACATGCTCGAGGACATGAACATGGCCGACAAGCGCGACATGCACGCGGCGTCGATGTCCCGCGGCGACAAGCGCCGGCTGGAGATCGGCATGTGCCTCGCGCAGGAGCCGCGGCTTCTCCTTCTCGACGAGCCGACGGCGGGCATGGCGCGGGCGGACACCAACAACACGATCGACCTCCTGAAGGAGATCAAGGCGTCGCGCCCGATCACCATCTGCATCATCGAGCACGACATGCACGTCGTCTTCTCGCTGGCCGAGCGGATCACCGTGCTCGCCCAGGGCACGCCCCTCGTCGAGGACACGCCCGAGAACATCAAGGGCCACCCGAAGGTCCGCGAAGCCTACCTCGGCGAAAGCTCCGGGCACTGAAACGACGGTGGGCACGGTGATGCCCACCCGACGGACCGTCATCCTCGGGCCTGACCCGAGGATCCCCCACCTCCCGGACGCCCCCGAGGCACCGGCAAGGAGACCGAACCGATGAACGTCAAACCCGACTTCACCCGCGACGCCAACAAGGCCGCCACCGCGCCCGCCTATTTCAGCGTCCACGACATCCACGCCTACTACGGCGAGAGCTACATCGTGCAGGGCGTCAGCTTCAACGTCCACGAGGGCGAGATCCTGGCCCTGCTGGGCCGCAACGGCGCCGGCAAGACCTCGACCCTGCGCACCTGCGCCCGCGTCGGCGACCCCGAGCTTCGGCGCGGCGAGATCTGGCTCGACCACCAGCCGCTGCACAAGATGAGCGCGCATGAGGCGTCGCAGGCCGGCCTCGGCCTCGTGCCCGAGGATCGTCGGATCATCCCGGGCCTCACCGTCGAGGAGAACCTCAAGCTCGCACAGATCGCGCCGCCCGTCGGCTGGTCGCTCGAACGCCTCTACGAGCTCTTCCCGCGCCTCGGCGAGCGCCGCAAGCAGGAGGGGGTGACCCTCTCGGGCGGGGAGCAGCAGATGCTCGCCATCGCCCGCGCCCTCGCCCGCGACGTCAAGCTCCTCCTCCTCGACGAGCCCTACGAGGGCCTCGCCCCCGTCATCGTCGACGAGATCGAGAAGACGCTGATCGAGATCCGCAAGCTCGGCATGACCACGATCCTCGTGGAGCAGAACGCCGTGCGCGCGCTCGAACTCTCGGACCGCGCCGTCATCCTCGACACCGGCGGCGTCGTCTTCGACGGCACGGCGGCGGAAGTCCTGAACGACGAGAAGCTGCGCGCCGAATACCTCGCCATCTGACGTGAACGACCGGGGGCCGACGCGCCCCCACCCGGCCCGCACGGGCCAAGGAGGACCCCATGCTCGACGACAAAGACCCGATCTACCCGCCCTCGGACGAAATGGCGGCCAGCGCCCATGCCGACCGCGCCACCTACGACGCGATGTATCAGGCCTCGATCGAGGACCCGGAGGCCTTCTGGCGCGAACACGGGCAGCGCATCGACTGGATGACGCCCTACACCCGCGTCAAGAACACCTCCTTCGCGCCGGGCAACATCGACATCCGCTGGTTCGAGGACGGCACGCTCAACGTCGCCGCCAACTGCATCGACCGCCACCTGAAGGAGCGCGGCAGCCAGACGGCCATCATCTGGGAGCCGGACAGCCCCGAGGACGAGGCGCAGCACATCACCTACCAACAGCTGCACGCCCATGTCTGCAAGTTCGCCAACGTCCTCAAGGGGATGGGCGTGACCAAGGGCGACCGCGTCGTGCTCTACATGCCGATGATCCCGCAGGCGGCCTATGCGATGCTCGCCTGCGCGCGCATCGGCGCGATCCACTCGATCGTCTTCGCCGGCTTCTCGGCCGACGCGCTCGGCGCGCGCATCAACGCCTGCGACGCAAAGGTCGTCATCACCGCCGACGGCGCTCCGCGCGGCGGGCGCAACACCAACCTCAAGGACAACGTCAACAAGGCCCTCCTGAACGACTTCGACGAGGTGAAGTGCCTCGTCGTGAAGCGCACCGGCCAGCAGATCGCCTGGCGCGACGGCCTCGACTTCTGGCTGCACGAGGAGGAGGCGAAGGTCTCGAACGACTGCCCGCCCGAGGAGATGGCCGCCGAGGATCCGCTCTTCATCCTCTACACGTCCGGCTCCACCGGTCAGCCCAAGGGCGTGGTGCACACCACCGGGGGTTACATCGTCTACGCCGCGATGACGCATCAGTACACCTTCGACTACAAGGACGGCGAGGTCTTCTGGTGCACTGCCGACGTGGGCTGGGTGACCGGCCACAGCTACATCGTCTACGGCCCCCTCGCGAACGGGGCGACCACCCTGATGTTCGAGGGCGTGCCGACCTATCCCGACGCCGGCCGCTTCTGGGCCGTCTGCGAGAAGCACGGTGTCGCACAGTTCTACACCGCACCCACGGCCATCCGCGCCCTCATGGGCCAGGGCAATTCCTTCGTCGAAGGCTACGACCTGTCGTCCCTGCGCATCCTCGGCACCGTGGGCGAGCCCATCAACCCCGAGGCCTGGAACTGGTACAACGATGTCGTGGGCAAGGGGAAATGCCCCATCGTCGACACCTGGTGGCAGACCGAGACCGGCGGCCACCTCCTGACGCCGCTTCCCGGGGCCACGGCGACGAAACCCGGCTCCGCCACCCTGCCGTTCTTCGGCGTGCAGCCGGTGATCCTCGACCCGACCTCCGGAGAGGAGATCCACGAGACGGCGGCCGAGGGCGTGCTCTGCATGGCCGACAGCTGGCCCGCCCAGATGCGCACCGTATGGGGCGACCACGCGCGCTTCGAGAAGACGTACTTCGCCGACTACAAGAACTATTACTTCACCGGCGACGGCTGCCGGCGCGACGCCGACGGCTACTACTGGATCACCGGGCGCGTGGACGACGTCATCAACGTCTCGGGCCACCGCATGGGCACGGCGGAAGTCGAGTCGGCCCTCGTCGCCCACGAGAAGGTCGCCGAGGCCGCGGTCGTCGGCTATCCGCACAGCGTGAAAGGTCAGGGCATCTACGCCTATGTCACCCTCATGGGCGGGCAGGAGCCGTCGGAAGAGTTGCGCAAGGAGCTCTCCGACTGGGTCCGCTCCGAGATCGGGCCGATCGCCAAGCCGGACCTCATCCAATGGGCCCCCGGCCTGCCCAAGACGCGGTCGGGCAAGATCATGCGCCGGATCCTGCGCAAGATCGCCGAGGACGACTTCGGTGCGCTCGGAGATACGTCGACTTTGGCCGATCCGTCGGTCGTCGACGACCTGATCGAGAACCGAATGAACCGTTAAGCTCTGAAAACGCTGGGTTAACCACGTCACGACTTCGCCCCGCCCCCTCCGCATCCGCGGCACAGGGCGGGGCTTTTCTGTTCGCCGGGGCGACTGGCGAAAGGAACGAGACATGTCAGGCATCAGCGGCCTCGGGCCGATCTTCGGCTCCCCGTCGCAACCTCCGGCGGACGGCGGCAACGGCGACACAGGTGAGACCGACGAGACACAGGACGGGACCGGCGGCGCGGGCGAGACCGGCGGCACCGGCGAGACGTCCGGCACCGGCGGCGCGGGGAACGGCGGCACCTCCGGCGACGAGACCGGGTCGGAGAGCGCTGCGACGGCCCGCGCCGACGCGGCCGAAGCTGCCCCGGACGAACCGGCATCGACCGGCTTCACCCTCGACGGCGTCATCTCCGAGAGCCAGCGGCTCGACCTCGCCTTCGCGCGGGTGCTCGACGCGGCGCTCGCCCGCCGCTACGCCGAAGCCGCGCGGCTCGAGCTGATCTCCGACGGCCTCCTGCAGCGTCTCGAGGATGCGGGCGGCCGTGCCTCGGAGTTCAGCCTCGCCATCGCCGAGTTGCGCGAGGAGCCGGAGGCCGAGCGCGACCGGGCCGTCGACCGGCGCGCCTGAGCCGCGTTAGGAGTTTGGCAAGGTTTTTGAGCAAAGGATGAGGAAAGCGCTCTCGAATCAGGAGGGATGAAGATGGAGATCGCGGCTTCGACCCTGTCTGCGGGCCATGGGCTCGCACCCTATCTCGCTGTGGCGACCCTGACTGCGCATTCAGCACCGGGGTCCGGGTCCATGCGCCCGCCCGTGCCGTCGAACGTCGACGCCCGGCCCGCCTCCGCCGCCGACACCGGGCTTTCCGACGGCCGCCCCGGCGGTCAGGCCGACACCCGCGGCAATACCCGTCGGCGCGCACGGCCCGAGGCGGCAACCCCGCCGTCGAACCGTGCGATGGAACTGGCCGTCGAACAGGCGCTCGCCGACCTGCGCGGCACGCGCCGCCGGATGGTCCAGACGGCCGAGGGGCTCAGCCCGCTCGACCGCGCCCGCATCGGCATCCTGGCCAGTGTGGCGGAGCTGCGAAAGGCCATCGTGCCACCCTCGCTGACCGTTCTCGACCGCCGTCGCTGACGGCTCCGCCGCCGCGCGCGCAGGCCCCTGCGCCCGTCTCCGCGCGCCCGTCGCCGCCCCGCCGCCGGACCGTGAAGTCCTTTCCCTCGCGTCCCGTCCGCGCTAAGGGCGGGGGAAACAGGCTGCGGAGACGGGAATGTCCAAGAACCACGAGAGCGATGTCGCCTTCATCAAGGCCTTGGCCGAACTGCTGCGCGAAAGCGACCTGAGCGAACTCGAAGTCAGCCGCGAATACGGGGACGACGACGCGCTCAACGTACGCCTCGCCCGCCAGATGGCCGCCGCGCCCGTCGCCGCCGCGCCGCCGCCAGCCGCCGCCGCGGCTCCCGCGTCGCCGGCCCCCGCCGCACCCGCGCCCGCCCCCGCGGCCCAGGAAGACCCGGCCCAGGATCCCGGTGCGGTCACCTCGCCCATGGTCGGCACCGCATACCTCGCCTCCGAGCCGGGGGCCGCGCCCTTCGTGCAGGTCGGCGACACGGTGAGCGAGGGTCAGACCCTCCTGATCGTCGAGGCCATGAAGACCATGAACCAGATCCCGAGCCCGCGCTCGGGCAAGGTGAAGCGCATCCTCATCGAGGATGGCGCGCCCGTCGAATTCGGTGCACCGCTCGTGATCCTGGGGTAAGCCCATGTTCAAGAAGATCCTGATTGCGAACCGGGGCGAGATCGCCCTGCGCGTCGTCCGCGCCGCCCGCGAGATGGGCGTCGCCACCGTCGCCATACATTCCACCGCCGACGCCGACGCGATGCACGTGCGCATGGCCGACGAGTCGATCTGCATCGGCCCCGCCCCGAGCCCGCAGTCCTATCTCTCGATCCCCGCGATCATCTCGGCCTGCGAGATCTCGGGCGCGGAGGCCATCCACCCGGGCTACGGCTTCCTGAGCGAGAACGCGAATTTCGTGCAGGCGCTCGAGGATCACGGCATCACCTTCATCGGCCCCACGGCGGAGCACATCCGCATCATGGGCGACAAGATCACGGCGAAGGACACGATGAAGAAGCTCGGCGTGCCCTGCGTGCCCGGCTCCGACGGCGGCGTGCCCACCTTCGAGGACGCGCAGCGTGTCTGCGCCGACATCGGCTATCCGGTCATCATCAAGGCCACCGCCGGCGGCGGCGGGCGCGGCATGAAGCTCGCCCGCAGCGAGGGCGAGCTCGAAACCGCCTTCCGCACCGCCCGCGCCGAGGGCAAGGCCGCCTTCGGCAACGACGAGGTCTATATCGAGAAGTACCTCGGTACGCCCCGGCACATCGAGGTGCAGGTCTTCGGCGACGGCAAGGGCAACGCCGTCCACCTGGGCGAGCGCGACTGCTCGCTCCAGCGCCGCCACCAGAAGGTCTTCGAGGAGGCCCCGGGCCCCGCGATCACACCCGAGATGCGCACCGAGATCGGGCGCACCTGCGCCGAGGCGGTGGCCCGCATCAACTATGCCGGCGCGGGCACGATCGAGTTCCTCTACGAGAACGGCGAGTTCTACTTCATCGAGATGAACACCCGCCTGCAGGTCGAGCACCCCGTCACCGAGGCGATCTTCGGCGTCGACCTCGTGCGCGAGCAGATCCAGGTCGCCGCCGGCCTGCCGATGTCCTTCGCGCAGGAAGACCTGACGATCAACGGCCACGCCATCGAAGTGCGCATCAACGCCGAGAAGCTGCCGAACTTCTCGCCCTCGCCCGGCCGCATCACGCAGTATCACGCGCCCGGCGGCCTCGGCGTGCGCATGGACAGCGCGCTCTACGACGGCTATTCGATCCCGCCCTACTACGACAGCCTGATCGGCAAGCTCATCGTCCACGGGCGTGACCGGGACGAGGCCATCGCGCGGCTGCGCCGGTCGCTGGGGGAGCTGATCGTCGACGGCATCGACACGACGATTCCGCTGCACGTCGCGCTCTGCGAGGATCCGGACGTGCAATCGGGCGACTACACCATCCACTGGCTGGAAAAGTGGCTTGAGACGCATCTGGGGCAGTAGGCTCGCGCCCGCGCTCGGCCTTGCCGCCCTCCTTGCGGCCTGCGGCGAGCGGCCCGTGCCGGGCGAAGCGGCGGCCGCGCTCGGTGTGCCGCCGGGCGACGCGCTCTTCGCCTCGGGCCGTGACGCGCGAAACTTCGACCAGTTCGCCGACCGCTTCGCCGCGATCGATTGCCGCGGGCTGAACGCCTCGCGCGCCGCGCTCCGTACCCAGGCCGAGGAGAGCGCGTCGACGAGCACGGGCATCGTCGCCGGCGCGCTCGGCGCGCTCATCGGCGGCCCCGCCGGGGCGCTCGCCAATGTCATCGGGCAGGAGGCCTCCGCGCTCGTCGCCAAGTCGGGCAACGTGCGCCTCGCCGCGGTGGAGGCGGTCTATGTGGCCAGGTCCTGCGACAAGCCCGCCGGCGGCCGCGGCACGACCCGCCCGGCCCCGCCGCCGCCCCTGCCTGCGACGATCGAGACCTGAGCGCGCACTTCCCTCCGGGCCACCGGGCTTGCTAGGCTGCTGACATGCCGCGCGACTTGCCGCCGATCACCCCCGAGACGCTCCTGATGGCCTATGCCTCGGGCGTCTTTCCCATGGCCGAGGGGCGCGACGAGGCCGAGATCTTCTGGGTCGATCCGAAGATGCGGGGCGTGATGCCGCTCGACGGTTTCCGGCTGTCGCGGAGCCTGTCTAAGACGATCGGGCGCACGCCCCATCTCATCACCCTGAACGAGGATTTCGACGGCGTGCTCGCCGGCTGCGCCGACCGGGAGGAGACCTGGATCAACGCCGAGATCGCGGCGCTCTACCGGGCACTGCATCGCTCCGGCTTCGCCCATTCGCTCGAAGTCTGGGACGACCACGGGCAGACGCTTGCGGGCGGCGTCTACGGCGTGACGCTCGGCGGGGCGTTCTTTGGCGAGTCGATGTTCTCGCGCCGGCGGGATGCCTCCAAGATCGCGCTGGCCTACCTCGTGACGCTCCTGCGGCAGCGCGGGTTCACGCTCTTCGACACGCAGTTCCTGACCGAACACCTCGCCTCGCTCGGAGCCGAGGAGATCCCGCGGACGCAATACCACGCCAAGCTGCAGCAGGCGCTGGACGACCGCGCGCGCCTGGAGGGACCGCTGCCCTCCGCTCAGGAGGTGAGGCAGCTCAGGACCCAGACGTCGTAGCGCCGGTGCTCCAGCGCATTGAGCGCGGGCGAGGAGGCCACCATCCAGCCCGCGAACAATTCCTCGACGGCGCGGGCATCGACCACCTGGATCAGGCCGAAGGCGTCGCCCTCGCGGTTGTTCGACGGATAGCGGCACTCGTGCAGCGTGACCTGAAGCGCGCCATAGGCCATCGTCTGGCCCACCGCCATCTCCACGTCCACGACCTCGCCCGAGACCTTGTCGAGCGTGCGCAGCACCGCGCCGCTCCCCTGGCTCGTGCGGGCGGCCGTGCCGGCGGTCCCGGTGTCGAGCTGCACCTGCGCGGTGGCGGGCAGCGCGAGAAGCGCCGCCAGGGCGGCCAGACGGGCGATCACTCGGGGCTCCAGGCCTCGTAGTCGGAGGCGGGCTTCACGTCGGCCCGGCGCAGCGACCCCTTGCGGAAGAACGCGCCCTCCGAGCCGGTGAGGTTCGGCTGATGCGGCTTTTCCCAGGTCTTGTGGGCCAGCGGCTCCTCGGTCGGGGGCTTGGCGAAGGTGTGGTGCAGCCAGCCGTACCATTCGGGCGGCACGCGGCTCGCGTCGTTGTCCCCGGCATAGTGGACCCAGCGGCGTGTGTCGTCGGCGTTGCGGTAGTAGACGTTGCCGTCCCCGTCCTCGCCGACCTTCGTGCCGAAGCGGCGGGTCCAGAGCGCGGTACCGAAGCTCTGCCCGTCCCACCAGGCCACGATGCGCTTGAAGAATCCGGCCATGTCTATCCTCCGCGGGTCACTGCCCCTTCCCTACACCGCCGGGCCGTGCGGTCAAGGCAATGGGGTCGGTGCGCGCACGCAGGCGGGGCTGCGCGGAAACGTGAATTGAACCGATCGGTTCAGTTTTATATCCGGGGCCCAACCGAAAGGATCCCCCATGCTGCGCCATACCCTCGCCGCCCTGGCCCTCGCCACGCTGCCCGCGTCCGCGCAGGAGGTCGCGCCCCTCGTCGGCTCTGAGGTGGTCGATGCCTCCGCCGCGGCGGTCGATGCCTTCGCCGTGGCCATCGACGCCGACGGCGACAGCCGCATCACCCTCGAAGAGCTGGACGCCGCGGGCCGCGACGTCTTCGCCTCGATGGACGCCGACGCAAGCGGCGGGCTCTCGATGCAGGAGATGCTCGACTAGCCCCACGGCTTTGGTGATCTGGCGCAGTTTCGCGGGCGCGACGCCGAATCCGCGACCGCGATGACCACGGCCTTCGATCTCATGGACACCAACCGCGACCAGAGCATCGACGCCGGCGAACACGCCACCGGCCTCGCGTTGGCCTGGCGGCTGGCCGACCGCGACGGGGACGGCGCGCTCTCGCTGACCGAGTTCCGGGAGGACTTCCTGATCGTCACCGCGCTCCGTCGCGGCGTCGGCAGCGCGACCGGGCGCTAGCCGCTGGCCCCCCGCCGCGACCGCCGCTAACGTGGCGCGCGATTCCGAGGGAGGACGACATGACCGAGACCCGCCAATACGGCTTCGACACGCTGCAGATCCACGCCGGCGCGCGGCCCGACCCGGCCACCGGCGCACGACAGACGCCGATCTACCAGACCACGGCCTATGTGTTCCGCGACGCCGAACATGCCGCCGCGCTCTTCAACCTGCAGGAAGTGGGCTACATCTATTCGCGGCTGACGAACCCGACCGTCGCCGTGCTGCAGGAGCGGATCGCCACGCTCGAAGGCGGGGCCGGGGCCGTCTGCTGCTCCTCCGGGCACGCGGCGCAGATCATGGCGCTCTTCCCGCTGATGCAGCCGGGCTGCAACATCGTCGCCTCCTCGCGGCTCTACGGCGGCACGATCACGCAGTTCAGCCAGACGATCAAACGCTTCGGCTGGTCGTGCAAATTCGTCGACTTCGATGACCTCGACGCGGTGAAGGCCGCCATCGACGACGACACCCGCGCCGTTTTCGGCGAGGCCATCGCGAACCCCGGTGGCTGGATCATGGACGTGCGCGCCGTGGCCGACGTGGCCGATGCGGCGGGCCTCCCGCTCATCATCGACAACACCTCCGCCACGCCCTACCTCGTGCGCCCGATCGAGCACGGGGCGACGCTCGTCGTCCATTCGACCACGAAGTACCTCACCGGCAACGGCACCGTCACCGGCGGCTGCGTGATCGACTCCGGGCAGTTCGACTGGTCCGCCTCGGGCAAGTTCCCCTCCCTCTCGGAGGCGGAGCCGGCCTATCACGGCCTCAAGTTCCACGAGACCTTCGGCGCGCTCGCCTTCACCTTCCACGGCATCGCCGTCGGCCTGCGCGACCTCGGCATGACGATGAACCCCCAGGCCGCCCACTACACGCTGATGGGGATCGAGACGCTCAGCCTGCGGATGGAACGGCACGTCAGGAACGCCGAGACCGTCGCCGCCTGGCTCGAAAAGCACGACGCGGTCGATCACGTCACCTATGCCGGCCTCAAGTCCTCGCCCTACAACAAGCTGGCGCAGAAGGTCTGCCCGAAGGGCGCGGGCGGGCTCTTCACCGTGGCCCTGAAGGGGGGCTACGACGCCTGCGTGAAGTTCGTCGACAACCTCGAGATCTTCAGCCACGTCGCCAACCTGGGCGATGCGCGCAGCCTCGTCATCCATTCCGCCTCCACGACCCACCGTCAGCTGTCGCCCGAACAGCAGGAAGCCGCGGGCGCGGGACCGGGCGTCGTGCGCATCTCCATCGGGATCGAGGACGCCGACGACCTCATCGCCGACCTCGAACAGGCACTCGCCAAGGCGAGCTGACCGCAGGGTTGCCGGGGGGCACCGTGCCCTCCAGCGGTCGGCAAGGGCCTGCCGAGCGGGCCCGCCACCTTTTCATGCCGCCTTCCGTGACTTAGGGTCTCGGAAAAGCATCCCGCGCGACGGGCGCGCCGATCACAGGCCAGGGCATGACACCACAGATCGCACTCGACCTCTCGCTCGACGGCATCGTCGTGATGTCCCGCGCCGACGACGGGACCTGGTGGCGCGAGGGGATCGTCCGCCTCGACGCCGACAACATGGCCGAGCAGCTGACGCGGATGCGCGCGCGCTGTGCCGCGCGGGTGGGCGAGGAATTCACGACGCTCCTCATCATACCCGACAGTCAGATCCTCTTCACCTCGCTCGAACGCGACGACCGCGATCCGAAGGTCACCATCCGCTCGCTCCTGCGCGGGCGCACGCCCTACGAGGTCGAGGATCTCGCCTTCGACTATATCCAGCGCGGCGACCGGCTGCAGGTGGCCGTCGTCGCCCTCGAAACCCTGCTCGAGGCCGAGAGCTTCGCGGCGGGGTTCGGCTTCCGGCCCGTCGCCCTCGTCGCGAACCCGCAGGACAGCACCTATCCCGGCCTGCCCCGCTTCGGCCAGACGGGCCTCGCGAGCGACCTTCTGGCGGGCGAGAAGCTCGACCTCGACATCGAGGACGGCTTCGAGATCGTCCCCGCGCCGAACGCCCCGGAGATGCCCGAGGAGGAGGTCGCCGCCGCGCCGGAACCGGAGGAGCCCCCCGCCGCCGAGCCCGTAGCGGAGGACGCGCCCGTCGAGGCCGGGCCGGCCGAGGTCGCGACGGACGATGCCCCCCCGGCGGAGGAGCCCCCCGCTCCGGAAACGCCGGAGCCGGTCACGGTCGAGGACGCGCCCGCCGAGGAAAGCGCCGCGCCCGAAGAGGCGGCTGCGATCGAGGCGGTACCCTCCGACGACACGCCCGCAGATGCCGGTCCGGAAGACGCGATGCCCGTCGCCGCGCCGCCGCCCGAGGCCCCTACGCCGGTTCCCCCGGCGGCCCGCGCGGCCCCGGTCGCGGCCGAAGACGCGCCGCAGAAGCCGGAGACGCCGCCCCTCGCCACGCCCGCCGCGCCGGCGTTCAGCACCAAGCGCCGCGGCGAGCCGGTGATGAGCGCGCCGAAGGCCGAGCCGCTCGCGCGGATCACCCCGCGCCTGAGCGCGACTCCGCCCGTCGTCGCGACGCCGGCCCCGGCCGAAACCCCGTCCGCCGAACCCGCGACCGTCACGCTCTCCGAGGCCGCGCCGGCCCGACCCGGTTCCGGCGCACTGGCCGGTCTGATGGGCGTCCTCCGCAGGGACGCGACGCAGGGCGATGCCCCGGACGAGCCGGAGGCCGATCCGGACGCCAGCGCGCTCGCGCTGCCCGGTCTCGCGCGCGAGCGCGTCCTCGAACCCCGCCGCCGCAACGGCAAGCTCGGCCTCGCGCTGACGCTCTCGCTGCTTGCTCTCATGGGCATCGTCGCGCTCTGGGCCGTCCTCCTCGACGACGATCCCGCGACCGACGTGGCCGGGGACGCGCCGGCGACCTCCACGCCCGAGGCCACCGCGCTGCTCCTCCCGGAGGAGACTCCGGAGGACGCCCCCGTTCCGCAGGAGGAGGATCTCGCCTCACTCCTGCCGACCCCGCGCCCCGAGAGTCCGGAGACGCCCGCGACCGCCCCGGAGGTCGTCAGCCCCCCGCTCCCGCTGGGCGGGGACGAAGAGGCCCGGGAGACGGCGGAGGCGGAGCCGCCCGCCGAGACACCGGACACCGAGGCACCGGAGGCCGTGGCCGAGGCACCGCAGCCGCCGGTCGAAGCCGAGACGACCGAAGACGCCGCCGCCGACACGGAAGCGACCGAGCCGGAGACCGAGACCGCAGAACTCACCCCGGAGGGCCCGGTGACCGAGAGCGCACTCCCGGACGCCGCCGAAGAAACCACCGAAGCCCCCGCGGAGAGCGAGGGGGGCGAAGAGATCGCCGCCGTCGATCCGGCCCCGGAAGACTCGACGCTCGACGCGACGGCCACCGCGGAGGCCCCGGCGGAGACGCCCGCCCCCGTCGGCACCGCGGCCGCGACCGCCGCCGCCCCGGAGGTCGAGAGCGCCGCGCTGCCCGAGGCCGGGACCGAGACGGCCGCGCTCGACGTGACGCCGCAGCCGGATGCCGCCCCGGCCGAGGACGCCGCCCCGGCCACGGAGGATGCCGGCGCGGAACTTGCCGCCGCCGGGGATGACACCCCGCCGACGGCTCCCGCCGCCACGACCGACGCTGCCGAGGCCCCGGACGCCGAAGCCCCGCCCGCGGAGCCCGAGATCGAGCTGGTGACCGCGACGCCCGAGGGCACGGCAGCACCGGGCGGCTATACCGTCGTCGCCGGACGCCCCGACGTGATGCCCGTGGCCCGAGTCAGCACGCGCGGCGCGGTAGAGACGCCGGAGGCCGCGCCAGAGGAGACGGCGGAACGCACCGCCCTGCGCCGCGTGCTGCCCACCCAACGCCCCGCGCGTGAGGGCACCGATGCCGAGACGGCCGGGGAGAGCGACGACGCGCCGCTTGCCGGCGGCCTGAGCCGCGAGGAGCTGACCCGCGTGCGCCCGCGCCAGCGCCCCGAGGACCGCTCCGGAGCCGCCGCGGAGACCGGGACCACCGGGGACGACACGGATGCCGCCGTCCAGGCCGCGGCCGCCGCCGCCGCCGCATCGCTCGCGCAGTCGGCGGAGGCCCCGCCGCCCGAGCCGGTCTCGCGCCTCGCGCTCGCCAGTTCGGACCGCCCGAGCGGCCGCCCCCGTTCGGTGGAGCGGGCCGCGGCCCGCATCGTCACCCAACGCCGGGAACAGGCGACCGCCGCCGCCGCGAGCAGTTCCAGCCAGAGCAGCAGCCCCGCGCCCGCCGCGGCGCGCAGCGGCCAGACCATCCGGTCGGCCGGCGGCAGCGTCGCCCGGGCCGCGACGCAGCGCAACGCCATCCGCCTGCGCGACACAAATCTGATCGGCGTCTACGGCCGCCCGAACGCCCGGCGCGCGCTGGTCCGGCTCTCGAACGGGCGCTACGTGAAGGTCGAGGTCGGCGACCGGCTCAACCGGGGCCGCGTCACCGCGATCGGCGACAGCCAGCTCGTCTACCAGCGCGGCGGGCGGAACGTGACGCTGCGGCTGCCGCGAAGCTGAGAGGCCGGAGATCGTCAGGGCAGGCCCGACGATGATGCGCCCTAGAGCCCGAGCGCCGCGCGGGTGTCATCCCGCCAGCCGAGGTGCAGCGTGCCGTCGGCCGCTTCCGCCACCGGGCGTTTGACGAGAGCCGGATGCGCCACCATCAGCGCGACCGGATCGCCCGCGCGCTCGGCCTCCGTGAGGCCACGCCAGGTGGTCGAGCGTATATTGAGCAAATCCTTGCCAAAGGCATCGTGCCAGGCCTCCACCTCCGCGGCGGTCACCGGCTCGGCGCGCAGGTCGCGCAACCGGGCGTCCCGGCCCGCTGCGCCCAAGTCTTTCAGGGCCTTGCGGCAGGTGTCGCAGGCCTTCAGCCCATGCAGAACGATCATCCGATGCCCCCCTTGCTGCCCTCACGTTTTGACGGTCACCCTTGACCTTCGCAAGCCGTTGCCGTTCTGCTTGGGGCGTATTCGGCGATCTGGACAATGTCTTTCAGGTGTTTACGTCGTGCACCACTACCGCCGCGATCTTGCGGGCGGAACGACTCAAGGAGACACGGTCATGGCTACCGGCACCGTGAAATGGTTTAACGCAACCAAAGGCTTCGGCTTCATTGCCCCCGACGACGGCGGAAAGGACGTGTTCGTCCATATCTCGGCCGTGGAACGGGCGGGGATGACCGGCCTGAGGGACAATCAGAAGGTCCAATACGAGATGCGCGAGGGTCGCGACGGCCGCTCCTCGGCCTCGGAGCTCGTCGCTCTGGACTGAACAGCACCGGTTTCATGCCCGCCGACGCGGGCCTGACCCCTTCGGGCGCCCGCTGACCGCAGGCGTCCTTTTCATTTTGCCGGGCGCGGTCTCTTCCGTCAGACCGGCCTAGGCCGCCCACTCCCAGGGGCGGGTGTAGTTGCCCATCACGGCGGTCACGTCCCGGTCCTCGACCTCGCCGGTCTTTTCGAGCCGGGCGACGAGGCCACGCTTCTTGTCCTCGACGACCGAGGCGACCTTCGCGTTTACCCCCGCATCCTTGAGCGCCGCGTCGTAGATCCGGGTGATCGCCGACTTGCGCAGATCGGGCTTGAAGACCTTGCCAACGGCCGTCTTCGGCAGTTCCGGCAGGATCTCGATGTACTTCGGATGCGCGGCGCGCTCGTGGACGTGCTTCTTGCACCAATCGACGAGTTCGTCGGTCGTGACCTCGGCCCCGGCGACGAGTTCCACGTAGGCGCAGGGCAACTCGCCCGCGAAGGCGTCGGGCTGGCCGATCGCGCCGGCCATGGCCACCGCCTCGTGCCCGGCAAGCGCCTCCTCGATCTCGGCGGGGTCGATGTTGTGCCCGCCCCGGATGATGAGATCCTTCGCGCGGCCGGTGATCCAGAGATAGCCGTCCTCGTCGATCCGGCCGAGGTCGCCCGTGCGCAGATGGGTGCCGAAGTGGAACAGGTCGGCGTTCTTGGCGGCCTCGGTATAGGTGTTGCCGGCCCAGACGCCGGGGTTCGCCACGCAGATCTCGCCCACCTCGTCGGTCGCGCATTCGACCGGGCCGTCGCCCTTGTCCATCAGGATCTTCACGTCGCAATGCATGAAGGGGATGCCGACGGAGCCGATCTTCTTCTCCCCGTCGACCGGGTTGCAGCTCACGAGGCAGGTTGCCTCGGTCAGGCCGTAGCCCTCGACGACGGTGACGCCCGTCGTCTGCTCAAACCGCTTGAAGAGCTCGATCGGCAGGGGCGAGGAGCCGGAGAAGGCCGTCTTGATGGTCGAGACGTCGCCGTCGACCCGGCGTTGCATCATCGCCGACATGGCGGTCGGCACGGTGATGAGGAAGGTGATCTTCCAGCGCTCGATGAGCTTCCACATGTTGTCGAAGACGCCGTCGCCGCGATAGCCCTGAGGCGTCGGGAAGACCACATGCGCGCCCGACGCTATGGCCGCCATCAGGATCACGTGGCAGGCGAAGACATGGAAGAGCGGCAGCGGGCACATGATGTTGTCCTGCTCCGAGAACAGCAGACGCTGGCCGATCCAGCCGTTGTAGATCATGCCCGAATACTTGTGCTGCGCGACCTTGGGCATCCCCGTCGTGCCGCCGGTGTGGAAGTAGGCCGCGACCCGGTCGCCGCCCGCGTCCGGGAAGGTGAGCGCGTCCGAGGGGTGCCTGGCGACCTCGGTCGTCCAGTTGAGGATGCGCGCCTTGTGCGCGACGGCGACCTTCGGGCGGATGAGCGGAACGATGAACTTCTTCAGGCCCGTCAGGTAACGGTGCAGGTCCACCTCGAGCACGGTCTCGACGTTCGGGGCGAGCTTGACGGCCTCGGCCATCTTCTGCGCCACGTCGGTCTTTGGGAAGGCGCGGAGGGTGACGACGACCTTGGCGTTCGTCTCGCGCAGGATCGCGCCGATCTGCTCGGGTTCGAGCAGGGGGTTGATCGGGTTCGCGATGCCCGCGACCGTCGCGCCCAGAAGGACCGTCGCCGTCTCCGTGCAGTTCGGTAGCACGTAGGCCACGCTGTCGGTCTCGCCCACGCCGAGGCTGCGGAAGAGGTTGGCGGCCTGCGCGACCTTGCCGTGGAACTCCTTCCAGCTGAGCGTCTCGGCCGGATCCGTCGGGCCGGAGAAGAGCTGATAGCTGATCGCGGGACGGTCGGGGAAGCGCTCGGCCGTCTGCGACAGAAGCTGATGCAGCGTCTGCGCGGGCTGAGCCGTCTCCCACGGCTCGGCGGCCGC
Source organism: Jannaschia marina (assembly GCF_013404595.1). GTDB lineage: Bacteria > Pseudomonadota > Alphaproteobacteria > Rhodobacterales > Rhodobacteraceae > Jannaschia > Jannaschia marina. The sequence continues at coordinate 65,281 of NZ_JABVAX010000005.1, forward strand.
GATGTCGAGAATATCCTGCTTGTTGGCGAAAGTGGCCATTGTCGTCCTCCCCATCGTCCGCGGCTCCCTCCGCGGTTCGTTGGCGAATAATGTGGCGACTGCCGCGCACCGGCGCAAGCGGGACGCTACGGCGGCAAGGGGGCGCGGGGGAGTATTTTCGGCAGCAAGATCGACGTTCACCCTCCGTTAACCGCTCGGGGCGAGAACATTCCGGCGCGCGGGGGAGTGACGTCCCCGATGGTTGGAATGACGGATCATGCCCGATCCGCCGGCACATACCCTCCGGTCTGGCACCCGGAGGCAGGGTGACCTCCCGTGGACGGGAGGCCTTGATCCGTCCGTTCGCTGCAGAACGCGGGCCCGATCCCATCCCATGGACGAGATGTTGCGGCTGACGGCCCCGGAGCGATCCGGCGGCCGGCGACGGCGCGAGTTCAGGCCGGCTCGACCAGGACGACGAGATTTCCGTCGGGGTCGCGCAGTTGCAGGATGCGACCCGGCCCGCCCGGTTGCGGCTCCGGCAGGTCGGGTCCGGCGGCGGCGAGGCGTGCGCGGGCCGCGTCGAGGTCGTCCGCGAAAAGCGTCACCGTCCCCTGCCCGGCCTTCTGCGCATCGTGGAAGAGCTGGAACCCGGCGGAGGCCCCGAGATGCCATTCGTGCAGCCCCTCCATCGGCGTCGCGTCCGGGACCCGGTCGAAGACCCGCTCGTACCAGGCCCGGCTGCGGGCGAGGTCGGCGCAGGAGAGGTTGGCGTAGATCGCGGTGATGGGCATGGTGGCGAGGATAGCACGGGGACGCGCCTCGGTCTCGGCCTCCAGCGCGCTCGCGACATTGCGCAGCATCCGGTCCGCGATGACGCGGTGCGCCGGCCCCACCGGCAGCATGTAGAGCCGTCCGAAGGTATTGTGCGTGCACACGGAGGCCGTCAGCGTGAGGCGGCACCCCTCGACCGAGAGACACGCCATGACGTCGAGATGCCGATCGCGCGCCGTCAGGACGAGGGCCTCGGGCGTCGTCTCCTCCACCAGAAAGAAATCGAGCCGATCGCCCGCCGCCACCGTATCGCGCGGCGTGCCGGAGAAGCCGCCGGTCCGCGCGACGCCGAAGCGCGCGGAAATCGCATCGCGGATACGGAAGGCCAGCGCGAGCCCCGGGATCGGCCGGGCCATGGCGAAGGTCCACGCCTCGAGCGGGGTCACCGGGCGCGGCAGGTCGATGCCGCGGCTGTCGAAATAGTCGAGCGTGTCTCGCGGGGCGAGGATGCGTTCGGCGGTCCCGGGGAGGCGGAGGACCGGCGGGCGGGTCACTCCGCCGCGACCCCGTCCGTGAACTGCAGCCGCGCCAGCCGGGCGTAGAGGCCGCCCTGGGCGACGAGCTCCTCGTGGGTGCCCTGCGCGGCGATGCGGCCGTCTTCCATGACGACGATGCGATCGGCCTGTTTCACGGTGGCGAGGCGGTGCGCGACGAGGATCGTCGTGCGGTCGCGGGCGAGGCGGGCGACAGCGTCCTGCACCAGCCGCTCGGATTCGGCATCGAGAGCCGAGGTCGCCTCGTCGAGGAGAAGGATCGGCGCGTCGCGCAGGATCGCGCGGGCGATGGCGATGCGCTGCTTCTGCCCGCCCGAGAGCATCACGCCGCGCTCGCCCACGTAGGTGTCGTAGCCCTGCGGCAGCGCGGTCAGGAAGTCATGCGCGGCGGCGGCGCGGGCGGCTTCCTCGACCTGCGCGTCGGTGGCATCCGGGTTGCCGAAGCGGATGTTGTCGCGGGCGGAGGCGGCGAAGATCACCGGATCCTGCGGCACGAGCGCCATGTGGGCGCGGAACGTCTCCCGCTCCATGTCGCGCAGATCGGTCCCGCCCAGCGTGATGCGCCCCGCGTCGGGGTCGTAGAACCGCTGCAGAAGCTGGATGACCGTCGACTTGCCCGCGCCCGAAGGTCCGACGATCGCGACGGTCTCGCCCGGCGCGACGGTCAGGCTCACGTCGTCGAGCGCGGCGGTCTCGGGACGGGTCGGATAGCGGAAGGTCACGCCCTCGAAGGCCACGGTCTCGGCCGCAGGGGAAGGCGCGGGCTCCGCCGGGTCGGTCACGTCGTCCTCGACCTCCAGAAGCTCCACCAGCCGCTCGGTCGCGCCGGCGGCGCGCTGCAGCTCGCCCCAGATCTCCGAGAGCGCGGCGACGGAGCCCGCGACCATGATCGCGTAGATCAGGAACTGGATCAGCTCCCCGATGGTCATCACCTCGGCCCGCACGTCGCGCGCGCCGATCCAGAGGACGCCGACGATGCCCGCGAAGACGAGGGAGATGACGATCATCGTCATCACCGCACGCACGCCGATCCGCGTCTTGGCCGCGCGGAAGCTCTTCTCGGTCACGTCGTCGAAGCGGCCCGCGGCCTGGCCCTCGAAGGTATAGGCCTGCACCGTCTGGGCGGAGAGGAGCCACTCGGACGCCCGCCCCGAGGATTCGGCGATCCAATCCTGGTTCTGGCGGCTGAGGACGCGCAGGCGACGGCCCAGAACGATGATCGGTACGATCACCGCCGGCACGATCAGCAGCACGAGGCCCGAGAGCTTGGGGGCCGTCCAGAGCATGAGCGCGAGCCCCCCCGCGAAGATGAGGACATTTCGCAGAGCGACGGAGACCGAGGAGCCGATGACCGACAGCAGCAGCGTCGTGTCCGTGGTGATGCGCGAGAGCACCTCGCCCGTCAGGATGCCGTCGTAGAAGTTGGGCGACATGCGGATCATGCGGCTGAAGACCGCCTTGCGGATGTCAGCCACCACCCGCTCGCCGAGGCGCGTCACGAGGTAGTAGCGCAGCCCCGTGCCGAGGGCGAGGAGCGCGGCGATGCCGAGGGCCGCGAGGAAATACTGGTCGAGGAGCTGCGTCTCGCCGGTCTGGAAGCCGTCGACCACCCGGCGCACGGCGAGCGGCAGGACGAGCGACACGCAGGCGGTGAGCACGAGCGCGGCGAGGGCCGCGACGACCATGCCCCCGTGGGGGCGGAAGAACGGGGTCAGCGCCCGCAGGCTGCCGATGCGTTTCGACCCCTCGCGGTCGGCTTCCCTTGCGATCTCCGCCATCGGTCCCTCTTGCTTGACCGCTCCGACCTAGGCCGAGGCGGCTGCGCGCGCAAGCGGGACAGGGCGTCACGGGGGGGGCGACGGCTAGGGGAGGATCGGAGCGGGCGACGGGAATCGAACCCGTATCATCAGCTTGGAAGGCTGAGGTCTTACCATTACACAACGCCCGCGCGCCGATGGGGGCAGTTACCCTTCTGCGGGGACCGAGTGCAAGGGGGTCGCCCGGTCGCCGCGCAGAATCCGCCGGGTGATCCGGTCGGCCCCGCGCGTGCGGTGGCGGTGGCCGTAGACGTGGCGGCAGAAGCGGGCGGTGAGCGGCGTCTGCCAGCCCGCGTCGAGCACCACGAGGTCGCGCCAGAGCGCGCCATCGCCCTCGGGCTCCACGGTCAGGGTGTGATCCCAGCGGCGCACCTGCGGGTTGTGCTCCCGGCTCTGGATCAGGCGGCCGGGCACGTCGAGGCGCTCGACCTCCATGACGTGATCGCGCGTCTTGATGAAGCCGTAGAGCGTGACGTCGACGCTGAAGCGATCGCCCTCCTTGACCGGGCGTTCGGGCAGACCCTCGTAATGCGCGATCCGCGCCATGGCCTCCTTCATCTCAGCAAGGTCGCAGAGTTCGGCGAAGAGTGCGTCGGGGTCGCGGGGATACCAGGCCTCGACGATGACGGTACGCAGCATGGGGGTCTCCTTTCGCGCGGACGCTATGCTGCGGCGCGGCAGGCGACAAGGCCGTATTGAACCCCATCGCCGCGGGGGGTAGACCGCGCCGGACCGAAACAGCCGGAGGCCCCGATGTCGATCGACAAGGAAACCGCGCGCCGCGTGGCGAAGCTCGCCCGCATTGCCGTGCCCGACGACCGGCTGGAGCCGCTGTCGCAGGAGTTCAACGCGATCCTGGGCTTCATCGAGCAGCTGCAGGAAGTCGACGTCGCGGGCGTGGAGCCGATGGTTTCCGTCACGCCGCAGCGCCTGAAGCGCCGCGAGGACGTGGTGACCGACGGCGACCAGCCCGCCAAGGTGCTCGCCAATGCCCCCGATGCCCGCGAGGGCTTCTTCGCCGTTCCGAAGGTTGTCGAATGACCGAATTGACCGATCTGACGCTCGCCGGCGCGCGCGACGCGCTGCGCGCAGGCGAGACCACCGCCGCCGAGCTGACCGAGGCGCATCTGACCGCCATCGAGGGGGCGGGCGCGCTCAATGCCTTCGTCCACCACACGCCCGAGATCGCGCGCGAGCAGGCGAAGGCCGCCGACGCGCGGCTGCAGGCCGGGGACGCGCCCGCGATGTGCGGCATCCCGATCGGCGTGAAGGATCTCTTCTGCACGAAGGGCGTCGCGAGCCAAGCCGGCTCGCGCATCCTCGAAGGCTTCCGGCCCGAGTACGAATCGACCATCACAACGCAGCTCTTCGATGCGGGCGCGGTGATGCTGGGCAAGCTCAACATGGACGAATTCGCCATGGGCAGCTCGAACGAGACCTCGACCTACGGCAACGCCGTGAACCCCTGGAAGGCGGGCAACTCCGACGCGGCCCTCACGCCCGGCGGCTCCTCGGGCGGGTCGGCCGCGGCCGTCGCCGCGCGGCTCTGCCTTGCCGCGCTCGGCACCGACACGGGGGGCTCGATCCGGCAACCGGCGGCCTTCACCGGGATCACGGGCATCAAGCCGACCTACGGCCGCTGCTCCCGCTGGGGCGTGGTGGCCTTCGCCTCCTCGCTCGACCAGGCGGGGCCGATGACGCGCACGGTCCGTGACAGCGCGATCATGCTGCAGGCGATGTCGGGGCACGACCCGAAGGACAGCACCTCCGCAGACCTCGCCGTGCCGGACTTCGAGGCGATGCTGACGGGCGACGTGAAGGGTCAGGTCATCGGCATCCCGCGCGAATATCGCATGGACGGGATGCCCGAGGAGATCGAGGCGCTCTGGCAGGATGGCATCGCCATGCTGAAGGACGCAGGGGCCGAGATCCGCGACATCTCGCTGCCGCATACGAAATACGCGCTGCCCGCCTACTACGTGATCGCCCCGGCGGAGGCGTCGTCGAACCTCGCGCGCTACGATGGCGTGCGCTTCGGGCACCGCGCGGCGCTGTCGCAGGGCGACGGCATCACCGAGATGTACGAGAAGACGCGGGCCGAGGGCTTCGGCGACGAGGTGCAGCGGCGCGTGATGGTGGGCACCTACGTTCTCTCGGCGGGGTTCTACGACGCCTATTACAACCGCGCCCGCAAGGTGCGCACGCTCATCAAGAAGGACTTCGAGGACGTCTTCGCCGACGGTATCGACGCGATCCTGACGCCGGCGACGCCTTCCTCGGCCTTCGAGCTGGGCGCGATGACGGACGCGGACCCGATCCAGATGTACCTCAACGACGTCTTCACGGTGACGGTGAACCTGGCCGGGCTGCCGGGCGTGGCGGTGCCGACGGGACAGGACAGGCGCGGACTGCCGCTCGGCCTGCAACTGATCGGGAAGCCGTGGCAGGAGGGCGAATTGCTGAATGTCGCACATTGCCTCGAGGATCGGGCCGGTTTCGTGGCGCGTCCGGCGAAGTGGTGGTAGGGTCGCGCAAAACCGACGTCGAGGCAGACATGCAACCGTTGAAGACCCTCTCCGGGCTGACCGCCCTTCTCGTGCTGGCCGCCTGCAACCCCGAGGTGCCCGAAAGCGGTGCGCGCGGGGCGGGCTTCGACAGCCCCGAACAGGTGGCGCAGCGGCGCGAGGCGCAGTTGCGGGGCGACGCACCGCTTCGGCCGAGCGCGACGATCCTGCCGCCGGCCCCCGGCACCACGGTCGCCGGCGCGGCTCCCCTGCCCGCGGGCCAGGCTCCGCAGAGCGAGGCCGAGGAACTGGCCAGCGCCACCCGCGCCGCGCTCGGGCGACCCGCCGCGACGACGCAGGCCGCGCCGGCGGCAACGCCCGCCGCGCCTGCACCGCTGCCCGCCACGCCGGCCCCCGCCGCACCGGCGCAAGCCCCCGCCGACCTCAACCTCGACCGCGACAACCCCGCGATCAGCCGGGAGCAGGACTTCGGGGCCGTCTCGGCCGAACGCGACATCCAGGCCGACGCCGAACGCCTGCGCGCCGCGCGGCAGCAGTATCAGCTCGTCACCCCGACCGAATTGCAGCGCCCGGACTCCACGGGGCCCAACATCTTCGCCTACGCCCTCGGGCCGGCGAAGCCCAAGGGCACGCAGGGGGCCTTCCGCCGCGGGCTCGGAGCCTCCGAGAGCCGCGCGGCGACGCGGTGCCAGAACTATCGCAGCGACGACATCGCGCAGGAGGACTTCCTGGCCTCCGGCGGCCCCGAGCGCGACCGGCTCGGCATCGACCCCGACGGCGACGGCAACGCCTGCAACTGGGATCCGGCCGTCGTCCGCCGCCTCGTCCAGAGCCAGTGACCGGGGCGGCATGACGCCCGAGATCCGCGACTGCCCGAGCCCGAACCACGGGGCGCGCCGGGGCGGCGTGAGCGTGCCGGACCTCATCGTGCTCCACTACACCGCGATGACCGGCGGGCCGGAACCGGCGATCAAACGGCTCTGCGATCCGGCCACGGAGGTCTCCTGCCACTACGTCGTCGGCGAGCGGGGCGACATCGCGCGCCTCGTGCCCGACGACCGCCGGGCCTGGCACGCGGGCGCGGGCCGTTGGGGCGAAAGCTGCGACGTGAACTCCCGCTCGCTCGGGATCGAGCTGTCCAATGACGGGGCGAGCCCCTTTCCGGGCGCGCAGATGGACGCGCTCGAAGCCCTTCTCGGCGATCTGATGGCGCGCCACGGGATCGAGGCGAAGGGCGTCATCGGCCATTCCGACTGCGCCCCCGGCCGCAAGATCGACCCCGGCCCCCGCTTCGACTGGCAAAGGCTCGCGCGGCAGGGCCTCGCCGTCTGGCCGGAGGTGGTGGAGGCCCCGATCACGGGCTTTCACGACGACCTGCGGGCTTTCGGGATGACGGCGGAGGTCGAAGACGCCACGCGCCTCGCCGCCTTCCGCCTGCGCTTCCGGCCGGGCCTGGATGGCCCGCTCGACCGCATCGACGCCGGGATGGCACGCGACCTGGCCGCCCGCTTCCCCGCCTCTTGACGCCCCTCGCCCCGCCGCCTAGCCCCGTGCGGCGCGGGGGGCCGGACGGCCGCGGGGGCAACTCCGAGGAAAGTCCGGACTCCACGAAGCGACGGTGCCGGGTAACGCCCGGGCGGCGACCGCGGGGAGACCCGCGGGAAGCCGACGGACAGCGCCACAGAGAACAGACAGCCCCGCATGCGGGGCAATGGTGAAACGGTGCGGTAAGGCGCACCGGGGGGGCGGCAACGTCCTCCGCACGGCAAGCCCCACCGGGAGCAATGCCAAATAGGGATCCCGCGTCGCGGGCCTTCGGGCCGGGCAAGGCGCTTCGCCCCAGGGATCCGGGTTGGCAGCTCGAGGCCGCGAAGCGATTCGCGGTCCAGATGAATGGCCGTCGAACCGGAGCGATCCGGGGAACAGAATCCGGCTTACAGGCCCCCCGCGCGCTTCTCCGGGGCCCATATCGGGCGGTTTTCCTGCCCCTACGTCATCCAAAGCTTGATTTTCGCGCGTTAACCACGCCTTGATGGCTCGGGGAGTAGGGTGACGTCGAACGGAGAGCCGTGTGAGACGCACCATGATGACACGCGATGCAAGGCCCGAGGGGTCGGAGGCCCCTGCGGTGATCTGTGCCGATGGGCGGATGGTCGCCCTGCCGCAGGACATCCTCGGGACGCTTGGCTTCGCGCCGGACGACGACCTGAGCGGCCTGCCCTTCGCCAGCTTCTGGCCGCTCGCGGAACGCGAGGTGCCGGCCAGGGCACTGGAGCGCGCCCGCGTCGGCAAACCCTGCCAGATCGACCTCGACCTCGCCTATGCCGCCGACCGCGACCAGAGGTGCCGCATCGAGCTTTCGGCCTCCGGGCGGGACGACGTGATCCACATGAAGGTTGTTGCGCCGCGCGACCCCGCATCGGGTTGACACGCCCCCTGAGCCGGATAGAAGGCAGCTTCCGGATTTACCGGCGGTGCGCGCCCGCGGCGTGTGCCCCGACCGTTGCAGGAGACACCCGATGGCGAAGCCCACCACGATCAAGATCCGGCTGAATTCCTCCGCCGGCACCGGCCACTTCTACGTGACCAAGAAGAACGCGCGCACGATGACCGAGAAGATGGTCGTGCGGAAGTACGACCCGGTCGCGCGCAAACATGTCGAGTACAAGGAAGGCAAGATCAAGTAAGGCCCTGCGCCCGAAGATCTTTTCGCATTTTCCGAAAAGGGCCGTCCCGGATCGCCGGGGCGGCCCTTTCCTTATGCGCGCCACCGCACGGCGGCCCGCCGGCTTCGGCGGAACTTCGCCGCCATGTCGCCGCAGATGCCTAACAGACTCCCAATCTCAACCCAATTTTAAGCCTTCGTCACGAGTCATTAACGACCGGCCCGAGACATCCCGACTCGGGTCGCTGTCCAGAATGGAGGCTTCCAGATGACCACTACGATCCGCCCCGCGACCGCCGCCGACCGGCCGGCCGTCGACGCCCTGCTCGCGGCCGTCTACCCGCAGATGCTCGCCGCAGACTATCCGGCCGAAACCCTGCGCATCGCCCATCCGCTGATCGCGAAATCGAACCCCGACCTTCTGTCGAGCGGGACCTACCACCTCGTCGAGGAGGACGGCATGCTCGTGTCCGTCGGGGGCTGGTCGCGCGGCTATCCGACGGCGGAGGACGCGGGCGATACGGGCCACGTGCGCCACGTGGCGACGCACCCCGACCACCTGCACAAGGGTCACGCCGCGCTGATCATGCGCAAGGTCCTCGCAGAAGCGCAGGACGCGGGGCTCGCCCGGCTCGAATGCCTCTCGACGGTGACGGCGCGCCGCTTCTACGCCGGCATGGGCTTCCACGCGAAGGCACGGATCGAGGCCGACATCGGCGGCGGCGTGAAGTTCCCGGCCGTGAAGATGGAGGCCATGCTCCCCGAGCACGCCTGAGGTCAGGCCAGAAGCCCGGGGTCGGCCCCAATGTCGAGCCCCGGGAACACATCCGTCGCGAGCGCCGTGCGCCCGGTGCCGAAGAGGCCGTGTAGGGCCCAGGCCGCATAGGCGCGCACGTCGCGCGTGGGCATCAGGTCGCGCCGGTCGAGCAGGTTCGCCTCGGCCAGGCCGGGCCAGTCGCCCCACACGCGCCCGCCGCGCAGCGCGCCACCGGCGAGGATCATCGTACCGCCGGTGCCGTGATCGGTGCCGAGGGTGCCGTTCTCGAAGGCCGTGCGCCCGAATTCCGTCATCACGAGAACCATCGTCTTGTCCCAGACAGGTCCCAGATCGTCCCGCAGCCGCATGAGGCCCGTCGAAAGCCCGCGCAGCGCCCGCCGGATCTGGGTCGCCTGCCCGCGGTGCGTGTCCCAGCCGCCGATCGAGAGGGCCGCGATCCGGGCGTCCTCGCGCAGCTGCGCCGCCGCGAAGCCGAAGAGCGCCTCCTCGCGCTGACCGTCGATCTCCGCGCTCTCGGCGGCGAGACCGAGCGCCTGCTCCGCGCTCGCCCGGAAGAGCGGATCGTCGTGGTAGCTGTGCAGAAGGAGGTCCGCCGTCGCGGGCGCGAGGTCGAGCCGCGCGTCGGGGGCCCAGCTCGACCGGGGGGCGTTGCCGCGCAGGATGAGCATCTCCTCGCGTCCCACGGCGAAGGCAGTGCGGCCGTCGGCCTGCGGCAGATGCGGCAGCAGGCGATTGAGCCAGCCGTCGCGGCCGACGAGGGGGGGCACTTCGCCCGCGGTGCCCGCCTCGAGGATGTCCTGCCCGTCGAAATGGCTGCGCCCGTCACGATAGGGCGTGCTGGTGGCCTGCGCGAAGCCGAGATCGCCCGCCTCCCAGAGCGGCAGGAGATCGGCGAGATGGGGCGTCAACGCGTGGAAGCCCGTTAGGTCGAGCGCCCCGCGCTCGGGGCCGATCTCGAAACCGGGGCGCAGGGCCCGGAGCGCGGGGTCGCCATAAGGCTGCAACACGTCGAGCCCGTCCATCGCCCCGCGCAGGATCACCACGGCCAGCCGGCTCTCGACCGTCGGAACGGCCGCGAAGCTCACCGGCGTCATCAGGGGGAAGGCCGCCGCGGAGCATCCGAGATACCCGAGGAGTTCACGCCTGTTCATCGCTGTCGTCTCCTATCTGCGCTGAAAGTCGCGGGATGCGAGGACGAGCCCCACGCCCGCCGCCCGATCTTCGGCCGAGGCGGCCGCGAAGCGCGTGCGTTCACCCGCGATCGGCCCGAGCGCCGTCTCGACGAAGACCCGGGGGTCGGGCACCGGGTCGATCGTGCGCACGGCACGTTCGATCCATTCGAGCCGCGCGGCCAGACCCTGCGGCGTGATCCAGGACGCCGCGTCCTCGGGCCAGCCGTCGGGCCCGGGCGGACGCTGCCAGCTCTGTCCCATCGCGCCAAGCGGATTGACGAGCGAATCGCGCAGGACGCGGATGCGCGTGCTGTCGAGCCATGGCCCGAGATCGGTCGCGCGCGCCACCGCCCCCATCATGTCGAGGGGCCGCCGCACCTTGCGCAGCTCCGGATCCCAGGCGGCGGGGTGATCGAGGAGCGTGCCGTAAACAGCCATCAGATCGCCGTCGCTGCGGACCCATGTGTCGGCCATGGCGGTGACCAGATCCTCGGGCGGCGTGTCGGCGATGAAGTGGCGGGCGAGTTTCCAGGACAGGTGCCGCGCCGTGTCGGGATGGACCGACAGATCGTCGAGTACGGCGGTGATGTCCGCCCGGTCGGGCGTGTCGCCGCCGTAGCTGCGGCCCAGAACCGTCTCGGCCCCGGGCTCCGCATGGTTGCGCCGGAAGGTCGTCTCGCCCTGCTTGTTGATACCGAGCCCGGTCAGAAGCTCGGCCAGTTGAACGACGTCGGTCTGCGCGTAGGTGCCGTTCACGCCGATCGTATGCAGCTCCAGCACCTCGCGGGCGAGGTTCTCGTTCATGCCGCCGTCGCGGCGCGCGCGCACCGAGTTCGGACCGATCGAGCGGTATTGATCGAGATAGAACAGCATCGCCGGGTGGGTCACGGCGGATCGGAGCAGGTCGGCGAAACGGCCGGCCACGTGGGGACGGATCGCCTCCTCGTGGTAGGCTCCGACGCTGCGCCGCAGGTAGCCGCGGCCGTCCTCGACGGCGAAGTGGTCGGCCCAGAACCAGGCCAGCCGCTCGCGCAGGCCGTCGCGCGTTTCGGCTGCGCGCCGCAAGGCGATGGCCAGGTCGCGGAAATAGCGCTGGTTCATGCGGCGGTAGTGCCGGCGGAAAGCCTCGGCCTCCGCCTCGCCGTCGCGGCGGACGCGGCGTTTGCGCACGTACTCCCGCGTGCGCTCGTAGCGTGTGGCCCAGGTCTCGCCGGGAAACCGCTCCGCGATCTCGTCGGTGCCGGCAAGGCGCGACAGAACCTCGGCCGCATCGCGGGGCGCGGGGATCTTGGGGGACAGCCCGGTTCCGAACCGGATCGCGGCGAGGGTCTCGATCATGGGGCGAAGATAGGCGCCCCGAGGCCGCTTGCACAGGGGACCGCACGCGATCCCGGCGGGAAATGGCGATGCGGCGGGCCGGTGCCCGCCGACCACGTCAGTCCGTCGGCGCGAGGCGCAGTCCGAGCTCCATCAGCTGCCCCGGAACGGGCTCCGACGGAGCCCCCATCATCAGGTCTTCGGCGCGCTGGTTCATCGGGAAGAGGATGACCTCGCGGATGTTCGCCTCGTCGGCCAGGAGCATGACGATCCGGTCGATGCCCGCAGCGCAGCCGCCGTGGGGGGGGGCACCGTACTGGAACGCCTTGACCATGCCGCCGAAGCGCTTTTCGACCTCGTCGCGGCCATAGCCGGCCAGTTCGAAGGCCTTGAACATGATCTCGGGCCGGTGGTTCCGGATCGCGCCCGAAATCAGCTCGTAGCCGTTGCAGGCGAGATCATACTGATAGCCCAGCACCTCGAGCGGATCGCCCTCCAGCGCTTCCATCCCGCCCTGCGGCATGGAGAAGGGGTTGTGGCTGAAGTCGATCTTTCCCTCGTCATCCTTCTCGTACATCGGGAAGTCGACGATCCAGGCGAAGGCAAAGCGGTCCTGATCGGTCAGGCCCAGCTCGTCGCCGATGACGACGCGGGCCCGGCCCGCGACGGCCTCGAATTCCGACGCCTTGCCCCCGAGGAAGAACGCCGCATCGCCCACGCCGAGGCCCAGCTGCTGCCGGATCGCCTCGGTCCGCTCGGGGCCGATGTTCTTGGCGAGCGGGCCGGCGGCCTCCATGCCCCCCTCGGCCTCGCGCCAGAAGATGTAGCCCATGCCCGGCAGGCCCTGCTCCTGCGCGAACTTGTTCATGCGGTCGCAGAACTTGCGGCTGCCGCCGGTGGGGGCGGGGATGGCGCGGATCTCGGTGCCGTCCTTTTCCAGGAGGTTCGCGAAGATGGCGAAGCCGGAGCCGCGGAAATGCTCGGAGACGTCCTGCATCCGGATCGGGTTGCGCAGGTCGGGCTTGTCCGTTCCGAACATCAGCGCCGCATCCTTGTAGGAGATAAGCGGCCAGTCTGCATCGACCTTGCGGCCCCCGCCGAACTCCTCGAATAGGCCCGATATCACCGGCTGAATCGTATCGAAAACATCCTGTTGCGAGACGAAGCTCATCTCCATGTCGAGCTGGTAGAAGTCGGTGGGAGAGCGGTCGGCGCGGGGGTCCTCGTCGCGGAAGCAAGGCGCGATCTGGAAGTACTTATCGAACCCCGAGACCATCAGGAGTTGTTTGAACTGCTGCGGGGCCTGCGGCAGGGCGTAGACCTTGCCGGGATGGAGCCGCGAGGGCACGACGAAGTCGCGCGCGCCCTCGGGGCTCGACGCCGTGATGATCGGGGTCTGGAACTCATTGAAGCCCTGGTCCCACATGCGGTTGCGGATCGAGCGCACGACGTTCGAGCGCAGGATCATGTTGCGTTGCATCTGCTCGCGCCGCAGATCGAGGAAGCGATACTTGAGCCGCGTCTCCTCGGGGTATTCCTGATCGCCGAAGACGATGAGCGGCAGCTCGCCCGCCGCGCCCAGCACTTCGAGATCGCGCACGAAGACCTCGACCTCGCCGGTCGGGATCTTGGGGTTCACGAGCTCGGGGTCGCGGGCCTTCACGTTGCCGTCGATGCGGATGCACCACTCGGAGCGCACCTTCTCCATCTCGGCGAAGACGGGGCTGTCGGGGTCGCAGAGCACCTGCGTCACGCCGTAGTGATCGCGCAGGTCGATGAAGAGGATGCCGCCATGATCCCGGATGCGGTGGACCCAACCGGACAGGCGGACCGTATCGCCCACGTTGTCCTTGGTCAGACCGGCGCAGGTGTGGGTGCGAAAGGCGTGCATGGGAGGTCTCCGGGCGTCGCGAAATCAGGGTTGGCCCGATCAACACGGCCCCCGGTGCGGTGTCAACCTACTCCGCCGCTACTCCGCGGCATGGGGCAGGTCGTCCGGCCCCGCGGTGTCCGCGAGGATCGCGCCCGGGTCGATCTCTTCCAGGGTCTCGACGCCCTCGGGGAAGGTCCGCCCCGCCGCCGCGAGGCCCGGCACGCCGAGCGTGCGGAGACCCGCCGCGCGGGCCGCCTCCGCCCCTTCCGGGGTGTCCTCCAGGGCGGTCACGTCACCGGCCGGCAGCGCCAGCGCGCAGAGCGCGGCGTCGTAGATGTCGGGGGCCGGCTTGGCCGCCTCGACCCGCGTGCGGTCGCCGACCCAGTCGAAATCGTCGCGCGAGAACGACAGCGCAGCGAGCAACCCGTCGAGCTGATCCGGGTCGGTCGTCGTCACCAGGGCGACGCGCATCCCGCGCGCCCGCGCCACGGCCATCAACTCGCGCACGCCGGGCCGCGTCGATGCCCCCTGCGTCTCGAGGATCTGCGCGAAGTGGTGCTTCTTCTCGGCATGGAGCGCCGCCGCGTCGACCCGGTCGCCCGTGGCCGCCGCGTAGCGCGCGATCCGCTCGCGCCCGCCGGGCAGCGCGAGCAGCCGGCGATAGGTCTCCCGATCCCAGATCCAGTCCAGATCGGCCGCCGCGAAGGTCAGGTTGAAGGCGCGGCGTTGCAGCTCGCTCGTCTCGGCCAACGTGCCGATCGAGCCGAAGAACAGGGCGGATGCACTCATCTTCATCTCTCCATGGGGGACGGGGTCGGTCCCCCGATAATCTAGGCGCGAGTCGAGCCGGGACCAGAGGCGCGACAGATTCTGTCCCCCCGCCCTTGCCCCCTGCGGCAGACCGTCCTAGACGGCGCACGTTTGCCAGATCACGCGGGGGAGGCTTCGATGCCCAAACGGACCGACATCGAGTCGATCATGATAATCGGCGCGGGTCCGATCGTGATCGGGCAGGCCTGCGAATTCGACTACTCCGGTGCCCAGGCGTGCAAGGCGCTGCGCGAGGAGGGCTATCGCGTCATACTCGTCAACTCGAACCCCGCGACGATCATGACGGACCCGGGGCTGGCCGATGCGACCTATATCGAGCCGATCACCCCCGACGTCGTGGCCCGGATCATCGAGAAGGAGCGTCCCGACGCGCTCCTGCCCACGATGGGCGGACAGACGGGGCTCAATACCTCTCTGGCCCTCGATGACATGGGCGTGCTGGAGAAATTCGGCGTGGAGCTCATCGGGGCGAAGCGCGAGGCCATCGAGATGGCGGAGGACCGCAAGCTCTTCCGGGAGGCGATGGACCGGCTCGGCATCGAGAACCCGAAGGCGACGATCGTCGACGCGCCGAAGCGCGAGAACGGCACCCATGACATCGCCACGGGGATGCAGAACGCCATGGACGCGCTGGAGTTCGTGGGCCTGCCGGCGATCATCCGGCCGGCGTTCACGCTCGGCGGCACGGGCGGCGGCGTGGCCTACAACCGCGCCGACTACGAGCGGATCTGCCGCACGGGGCTGGAGGCCTCGCCGGTCGCGCAGATCCTCGTGGACGAGAGCCTGCTCGGCTGGAAGGAGTTCGAGATGGAGGTCGTCCGCGACAAGGCGGACAACGCGATCATCGTTTGCTCCATCGAGAACGTGGACCCGATGGGCGTGCACACCGGGGATTCCATCACCGTCGCGCCGGCGCTGACGCTGACGGACAAGGAATACCAGATCATGCGCACGCATTCGATCAACGTGCTGCGCGAGATCGGGGTCGAGACGGGCGGGTCCAACGTGCAATGGGCGGTGAACCCGGCCGACGGGCGCATGGTCGTGATCGAGATGAACCCGCGGGTGTCGCGCTCCTCGGCGCTGGCGTCGAAGGCCACGGGCTTTCCCATCGCCAAGATCGCCGCGAAGCTGGCCGTGGGCTATACGCTCGACGAGCTCGACAACGATATCACCAAGGTCACGCCGGCGAGTTTCGAGCCGACGATCGACTACGTCGTCACCAAGATCCCGCGCTTCGCCTTCGAGAAGTTCCCCGGCGCGGAGCCGTCGCTGACGACCGCGATGAAATCGGTGGGCGAGGCCATGGCCATCGGCCGGACCTTCCACGAGAGCATGCAGAAGGCGCTCGCCTCGATGGAAACCGGGTTGACCGGGTTTGACGAAATCGAACTTCCCGACGATCCGGCCGCCATCAAGGCGACCCTCGGCCGGCAGACGCCTGACCGCCTGCGGGTGATCGCGCAGGCCATGCGCGCGGGACTGACCAACGACGAGATACAGGCGGTGACGTCCTTCGACCCCTGGTTCCTGGCGCGGATCAGGGAAATCATCGACTTGGAGGCCGACGTTAAGAAGAATGGCCTGCCCGTAACGGCCGAGGCGCTGCGCCGGCTGAAGACGTTCGGCTTCACCGATGCACGGCTTGCGACGCTGACGGGGCGGACGGAGGACAACGTCCGCCGGGCGCGGCAGAACCTGGGCGTGGTTGCACAATTCAAACGTATCGACACTTGCGCCGCCGAGTTCGAGGCGCAGACGCCCTACATGTACTCCACCTACGAGACCCCGGTGATGGGCGAGGCGGAATGCGAAAGCCGGCCGACGGAGGCGAAGAAGGTCGTCATCCTGGGCGGGGGCCCCAACCGCATCGGGCAGGGCATCGAGTTCGACTACTGCTGCTGCCACGCCTGTTTCGCGCTGAGCGCGCAGGGCTACGAGACGATCATGGTCAACTGCAACCCCGAGACCGTCTCGACCGACTACGACACGTCGGACCGGCTCTACTTCGAGCCGCTGACCTTCGAGCACGTCATGGAAATCCTGCGGATCGAGCAGGCGTCGGGCACGCTGCACGGTGTCATCGTGCAGTTCGGGGGGCAGACGCCCCTTAAGCTCGCCAATGCGCTGCATGACGCGGGCATCCCGATCCTCGGGACGACGCCCGATGCGATCGACCTGGCCGAGGACCGGGAGCGGTTCGCGGCGCTCGTCAACCAGCTGGGCCTGAAGCAGCCGGCGAATGCCATCGCCCATTCCGACGCCGAGGCCCGCCTGCGCGCCGAGGAGCTGGGCTATCCCCTCGTGATCCGGCCGTCCTACGTGCTGGGCGGGCGTGCGATGGAGATCGTGCGCGATACCGCGCAGCTGGAGCGCTACATCCGCGACGCGGTGGTCGTCTCGGGCGACAGCCCCGTGCTCCTCGACAGCTACCTTTCGGGGGCGATCGAGGTCGATGTCGACGCGCTCTCGGACGGGACGGACGTGCATGTGGCCGGCATCATGCAGCACATCGAGGAGGCGGGCGTGCATTCGGGCGACAGCGCCTGCTGCCTGCCGCCGCATACGCTGAGCCGCGACGTCATCAACACGATCCGGGAGCAGACCGAGGCACTGGCCAAGGCGCTGCGGGTCGTCGGGCTGATGAACGTGCAGTTCGCCGTGAAGGACGAAGAGGTCTACCTGATCGAGGTGAACCCGCGCGCGTCCCGCACGGTGCCCTTCGTGGCGAAGGCCGTCGATTCGGCCATCGCCTCGATCGCCGCGCGCCTGATGGCGGGCGAGCCCCTGTCGAACTTCCCGCTGCGCGCCCCCTACCCCGCCGATGCCGAGATCGCCCATGTGCCGATGGGCGACACGATGATGCTGGGCCAGCCGGACACGCCCTGGTTCAGCGTCAAGGAAGCGGTGCTGCCCTTCGCCCGTTTCCCGGGTGTCGACACGCTCCTCGGCCCCGAGATGCGCTCGACGGGCGAGGTCATGGGCTGGGACCGCAGCTTCGCGCGCGCGTTCCTCAAGGCGCAGCTCGGCGCGGGCGTCACGCTGCCCACCGGGGGCACGGCCTTCCTGTCGATCAAGGAGGCCGACAAGACCGCGCAGCTGGCCGAGACGGCGGCGGTCCTGACGGACATGGGCTTCTCGATCCTCGCGACATCGGGGACGGCGGAGTTCCTGGCGCGGCACGGCATCGAGAGCCGGCACGTCAACAAGGCCTACGAGGGCGGGCGCACGATCGTCGACGTGATGAAGGACGGCGAGGTCGCGCTGGTGATGAACACCACCGAGGGCGCGCAGGCGGTGGAGGACAGCCGGTCCATGCGCAACGTCGCGTTGATGGACCGGATCCCCTATTACACCACGCTTGCCGGGGCCCATGCCGCCGCCCTCGCCATGCGCGCCCGCGCCGAGGGCGACGTCGAGGTGCGCTCGCTGCAGTAGCCGGGCACACGGGCCGGACGCGTCCGTTACGGCGAAACCCAACGGGACGGACGGGCGCGCGACGGCCTGACGCCACGATGCGCCGGCGCGACCTTGACCCGGGGGCCGCGGGCCTTCACATCTCCTCCACCGCCCGGAGGAGATGACGATGACCCAGGAACGCCGCGCCGCGATCACCGGATCGGGTGTCTTCACGCCCTCCGAGGTCATCACGAACGACGAGCTGGTGGTGGCCTTCAACGCCTATGCCGACCGTCAGAACGCGCTCCACGCGGAGGCCATCGCCGCGGGCGAGCGCGCGCCGGTGCCGCAGTCGAGCGCGGAGTTCATCAAGTCGGCCAGCGGGATCGAACAGCGCTTCGTGCTCGACAAGGCCGGCACGCTCGACCCCGACCGGATGTTCCCGCGCCTGGCCGACCGCCCCGACGATGCGCCGAGCCAGATGGCCGAGATGGCGGTGACGGCCTGCACCGAGGCGCTTGCAAAGGCCGGTGTCGCGGCGGGCGAGATCGACGCGGTGATCTGCGCGGCCTCGAACCACGAGCGCGCCTATCCGGCGATCGCCATCGAGATCCAGGAGCTCCTGGGCACCGGCGGCTTCGCCTTCGACATGAACGTCGCCTGTTCCTCGGCGACCTTCGGCATCCAGGCGGCGACGGACATGATCCGCTCGGGCTCCATCGACCGCGCGATCGTGGTGAACCCGGAGATCTGCTCGGCCCATCTCGAATGGCGCGACCGGGATTGCCATTTCATCTTCGGCGACGTCTGCACCGCCGTCGTGCTCGAGGCGGAGGACCTCGCCAAGGGCGACCGGTTCGTCATCCGCTCCACCCGCTGCGCGACGCAGTTCTCGAACAACATCCGCAACAACGACGGATTCCTGCGGCGCACGCGCGACGCGATGGACGACCGCCGCGACATGCAGTTCGTCCAGAACGGCCGCAAGGTCTTCAAGGAAGTGCTGCCGATGGTGTCGAAGCACATCGCCGACCACATGGCCGACGAGGGCGTGGGCGCCGACGACCTCAAGCGGCTCTGGCTGCACCAGGCGAACAAGTCGATGAACGACTTCATCGGAAAGAAGGTTCTGGGCCGGGTGCCCGATCCAGCGGAACAGCCGAACATCCTGCAGGACTACGCGAACACCTCCTCGGCCGGCTCGATCATCGCCTTCGCCAAGTACTCCGAAGACCTCGCGCCCGGCGACACGGGCCTGATCTGCTCCTTCGGGGCGGGGTATTCGGTGGGCTCCGTGCTGGTGACGCGGGCCTGAGACGCGTCAACCGGTGGAGATTTCCGCCTCCAGGTGCAGTTTCATCTCGATGAGGACGCGCTGCAGCTCCTGCGTCTCGGCCAGCATCCGCTGCGCCTCCGCCGGGGTGATGATATTGTCGGCGATCGCGTCGGCATAGCTCGCCATCAGCATCGCGAACCGCTGCGACATGGCGACGACGTCGTCGTTGACCTGCCCCGTCTCGGCGGGGTCGGGGCGGGCGTTGCGGTCGAGACTGATCGTGAGGCCCGCGATCTCGGCCAGGGCCCCGGTGACATAGGGGTAGTCCGCCACCTGCTCCAGCCGGGCGACCGCGTCGACGGGGATGAAGCGGCCCGCGTGTTCCTCGTGCGGGGCGTAATAGCGCCCGAGCGTCGTCTTCGAGCGCCCCGTCACCGTCGCGGCGGCCTCGACGCCGACGGACTTGACGAGGGCTTCGGTCTGTCGCCGGAGCAACTGATTGATGGTATCCGCCATGTCACCCTCCCGAAGTGACGTCAGGTTAACCCGCGGATCGCAAGGGGGAAAGACGGCATCGCTTTCCCCTGACCCGAAAGACGGCGGCGACGTAGACAGCGCGCGAAGCGGGCCGGCACGTCCAGAAGGCCATCACTCACGAGATCCCGCTTCGACCGGTGTCGCCCCCGTCCCTCGCTTCTGGGGGCGACACATCCCGGCCCTTGCGCCCCCCTGCGGCAGGCGGCAACAGGGATCATGGCCAAGCTCTACTTCCACTACTCGACGATGAACGCGGGCAAGAGCACGCTGCTCTTGCAGGCGTCCTACAACTACATCGAGCGGGGGATGCGGACCTACCTGCTGACGGCGAATTTCGATGACCGCGCGGGCACGGGCCGCATCGGGAGCCGCATCGGCATCTCGGCGGCGGCCGACACCTATGCGGCGACGACCGATCTCTACAAGATGATCGCCGCGCGGCTGGCCGAGGGGCCCTGTGCCTGTGTCTTCCTCGACGAGGCGCAGTGGCTGTCGAAGGACCAGGTCTGGCAACTCGCCCGTGTGGTGGACGACCTTGGCGTGCCGGTCATGGCCTACGGGCTCCGGGTGGACTTCCGGGGCGAGCTCTTCCCCGGCTCGGCGGCGCTTCTGGCGCTGGCCGACGACCTGCGGGAAGTGCGCACGATCTGCCACTGCGGGCGCAAGGCCACGATGGTGATCCGCGTCGGCGCGGACGGCAAGGCGCTGACCGAGGGCGCGCAGGTGGAGGTGGGCGGGAACGACCGCTACGTGAGCCTCTGCCGCCGCCACTTCCGCGAGGAGATGGGCGACCGGGTGCCGCCCGAGGCACCGGTCTAGGACGGGCCGGGCGCGCCCCTATCGCGCCTACCCCATCAACTCCGCGAGCGCGCGCTCGGCCCGCTCGATCAGGACGGGCAGGTCCACCGTCGTCACCCGTCCGTCGCGCACGACCCGGCGGCCTTCGACCAGGAGGTCGCGCACGCGGCGCGGGCCGGCGAGGAGGAGGGCCGCACGGTCCCAGCTGCCGGCGCTTTCGACGCCGCGCAGGTCCCAGATGGCGACGTCGGCGCGCAGGCCCGGCGCGAGGCGGCCGATGTCGTCGCGCCCGAGCACACGCGCGCCGCCCGCCGTCGCGACGTCGAGTGCCTCGAGCACCGAGAGCGCATCGGCCCCACGCGTGACCCGCTGCAGGAGCATCGCCTGCCGGGCTTCATCGAGCAGATCCGCCCGGTCGTTCGAGGCCGAGCCATCGACGCCGAGGCCCACGGGCACCCCCGCATCCAGCATCCCGCGCAGCGGGGCCACGCCCGAACCCAGCCGGCAGTTGGAACAGGGGCAATGGGCGACGCCGGTGCCCGTGCGGGCGAAGAGGTCGATCTCGGCCCGGTCGAGTTTCACGCAATGCGCGTGCCAGACGTCGTCGCCCGTCCAGCCGAGATCCTCGGCGTATTGGCCGGGGCGGCAGCCGAAGGTGGCCTCGGAATAGCGGACGTCCTCGTCGTTTTCGGCCAGGTGGGTGTGGAGGCGCACGCCCTTGTCGCGTGCCAGCAGCGCCGCGTCGCGCATCAGCTCCCGGCTGACCGAGAAGGGCGAACAGGGGGCGACGCCCACGCGGCACATGGCACCGGGCGACGGGTCGTGGAAGGCGTCGATGACGCGGATGCAATCCTCGAGGATCGCCGCCTCCCCCTCGACCAGCGCGTCCGGCGGAAGGCCCCCGGCGCTCTCGCCGATGGACATGGCCCCGCGCGTCGGGTGGAAGCGCAGGCCCACCTCGGCGGCGGCACGGATCGTGTCCTCGAGGCGAGTGCCGTTCGGGAAGAGGTAGAGGTGATCGGAGGAGGTGGTGCAGCCCGAGAGCGCGAGTTCGGCGAGGCCGATCTGCGTGGCAAGGTGGACATGCTCCGGCGTGAAGCGCGCCCAGATCGGGTAGAGCGTCCTGAGCCAGCCGAAGAGAAGCGCGTCCTGCCCGGCGGGCACGGCGCGGGTCAGCGTCTGGTAGAGGTGATGGTGGGTGTTCACGAGGCCGGGCGTGACGAGGCAACCCGTCGCGTCGATGACCTCGCCCTCCGTCCGTAGGCCCGTGCCGACGGCCGCGATCACACCATCGCGGACGAGGATATCGGTGGCCCCGGCTGCGTCGGCGAGGAGGCGCTCCGCCCCCCGGATCAGCACCTCAGCCATCGAGGAGGGCGAGCGCCGCGGCGTGCAGTTCGGGCGTGGCCGCCGCGACGCAGGTGCCGCCATCGTGGGCCGGGCCGCCTTGCCAGTCGGTCACCACACCGCCCGCCGCCGTCACAAGCGCGACGGGAGCCGCGATGTCGTAGGGTTGTAGACCGGCTTCGACCACGAGGTCGATCTGACCGGCGGCAAGGAGAGCGTAGGCGTAGCAATCCATCCCGTAACGCGTCAACCGGCAGGCCCCGGCGACACGAGCGAAAGCGTTGCGTTCGGCGGGCGTGCCCACTTCGGGGAACGTGGTGAAGATCGTCGCGTCGCAGAGAGCCGTGGTGCCCCGCGTCCGGATCGGCCGGACGGTGTCGCCCCGACGGTAGGTCGCGCCCTCCGCCGTTCCTTCGAACCGCTCGCCGATGAAGGGTTGGTCGATGAGGCCATAGAGGGGACCGTGGGCGTCGCGCAGCGCGATCAACACGCCCCAGGTCGGGGTGCCGGAGATGAAACCGCGTGTGCCGTCGATCGGATCGAGCACCCAGGTCAGGCCGCTCGTCCCCTCGATGGCTGCTGCCTCCTCCCCGAGGATGCCGTCGTCCGGGCACCGCGCGCGCAAGATCTCGCGCATGGCGGCTTCCGCCTCGCGATCGGCGCGGGTGACCGGGTCGAATTCGGCCGACTTCGTGTCGACGGCGAGGGCCGTTCGAAAGTGCTTCAGAGTCACGACACGCGCGGCATCGGCCATGGCATTGGCGACCGCGCGCGTCTCGTCATCCGGGATCTTTCGGCTCATGGAGCGGGGGTCGCACCCGCCCGAGCCGGGGTCAAGGCTCAGCCGGTCGCCGAGCGCGAGCCGGCGGGCGCGTCCGACAGGACGCGGGCAAGGTCGAAGAGCTTGCGCCGCTGGTTTTCGGGCATGGCGTAGTAGGCCCGAATGAGTTCCATCGCTTCCTTGTCAGAGAGGAAGTCGTAGCCTTCGCCGGCCTGCGCGTCGTCGTTGAGGCCTTCGAAGAAATGCCCGACCGGCACCTCCAGCGTCTCCGAAATCTCCCAAAGACGGGAGGCCGAGACACGGTTCATCCCCGTCTCGTATTTCTGGATCTGCTGGAACTTGATCCCGACCTTCTCGGCAAGTTGCTGCTGGGTCATACCAACGATCCAGCGGCGGTGACGGATACGTTTGCCGACGTGAATATCAACGGGATGTTTCATTTACACTGCTCCTTCCGAGCGCAGTCCGCTCCTCCAGGGGTTACAACTCATGAGGGAGGAACGAACCGTACCTGCAATTTGTTCACGCAAAGACAGGTTTGGAAATACTCCGCAAACGTTAGACGTCGTTGCATAAGTGCAGGACTCAGCGAGGATTTTTGCGGTTTTGGCAGTCTCGCAAAAGTTGAATGATGACTGTTTGCAAGACCTTGCAAACCCTCTGCCGCCCGTATCGACTGCGTCTCTGACGCCTTCGGGCGGCCTGAAAATAGTTACAATCCTCTTAAGATCGAGGGACAGAAATGCGCGCATATGTTGTAAACGGGCCGTCTTCGGCCGGTCTGGTGCAGGATGCGACGCGCCCGACTCCTGATTCGGGGGCCGTCGCGCTTCGGATCGAGGCCACCGGGCTCAACTTTGCCGACCTCCTGATGGTCAAGGGCACCTACCAGGCGACGCCGCCGACGCCCTTCGTGCCGGGCCTCGAGGTCTGCGGCACGATCACGGCGGTCGGACCCGACACGCAGGCCCCGCCCGTGGGCACGCGCGTCGCCGTCTTCGGGGGCCAGGGTGGATTGGCCGAGGCCGGCGTCTTTCCGGCCGACCGCCTCGTGCCGGTGCCCGACGCCATGCCGTCGGACGTGGCCGCCGGCTTCATCGTCGCCTGGTCGACGAGCCACCTCGTCCTCACCCATCGCGCGCGGCTCAGGCCGGGCGAGCGTCTTCTCGTCCTCGGGGCCGCCGGGGGCGTCGGGCTCACGGCGGTGGAGCTCGGCGCGAAGATGGGGGCGGAGGTCATCGCCGTCGCCCGCGGGGCCGACAAGCTCGAGATCGCGCGCGCGCACGGCGCGCACCACCTGATCGACGCCGAAGCCGAGGACCTGCGGGACCAGATCAAGGCGCTCGGCGGGGCGGACGTGGTCTATGATGCCGTCGGCGGCGACCTTGCCAAGGCGGCGTTCCGCGCCACCAATCGCGGCGGGCGCTATATCGTGATCGGCTTCGCGAGCGGCACCGTGCCCGACTTCCCGGCGAACCACCTCCTCGTTAAGAACATCGACCTGATCGGCTTCTACTGGGGCGGCTACATGGACTTCGACCCGAAACCCCTGACCGACAGCATCGCCGCGCTCTTCGAGATGTACGCGGCGGGCGAGATCCGGCCGCACATCAGCCATGTCGTGCCCCTCGACCAGGTGGAGGACGCGCTGGAGCTTCTGCGCAGCCGCCGCAGCACCGGCAAGGTCGTGGTGACCCCGTGACGGAGGCGGTCGCGGGGGCCTGGCGCGGGGGCAGTGCGATCTTCCTCGCCGCCCTGCGCAGCATCTTGGCGCGGCCACGGCTTGCCGTGTTGCTCTACCTGCTGTTCGTCGTTGTCGATTTCGGGATCACGGAGGCCCAGGCCCAGCTCGACAGCGCCCTCCTCGGTTTCCTGATCGCCCTCGCCTTCGCCGTACTGGTGGCCGCCATCGCCTGCATCTGGCACCGGGCGGTTCTGACGCCCGGCGCGGCGGTGCCCGGCACACGGGCGGTGCTCCATTACGCGCTCGCCTATCTCGTCCTTGGTATCGTAGGCTTTCTGGCGCTCGCCCCCTTCGCGATGGCCTATTGGTATATTGGCGTCGCCTTCGGTTTCTCGCGCGGGATGTTCGATGCGGTCGTCGGAACGGGGGGCCTCCTGCCCGCGGGCGTCGTCAGCTACGCGATCGGGGCCTGGCTGTTCCTGATGCTGATCTGGCGGATCGGACTCGGGCTGCCGCATATTGCGCTCGGTTGCGGCGACGTCTCCTTCGCGGAGAGTTGGCGGCGGACGCAGCCGATCGCCGGGTCCGTCGTGACGCTCGCGCTGATCGGGGCGGTGGCCCAGCTGCCCTTCGCCTTCGTGGGCTTTGCCCTGCCCTATGACACCGACGCCCTGCCCTATTGGGTGGTCAGCCTCGCCTCCAGCCTCGGCTACGGCGTGGTCGTCGTGGTGGGTGCCGCGATCCTGACGGAGCTCTACCGGCGCACCGCTAGCCGCTGACGAGCTTCGGGCGCGGCAGCGTCGGGCGGACGGCGCGATAGGTGTCGCGGATGATCTCCAGGAGGCAGTCGCGGGCCGGGTCGGGCGCGGCAGGTGCCACGTAGAGGCCGATCGCCTGATCCCCAATCTCGGGCAGCGCACCACCGTGGGGGATCGGGGCCATCTCGGGCGTGTCGAAGCCGTCGAGGACGACATGGCAGGCGAGATCGGCGCTCACGCTGGCGTCGACGGCGCGGCTGCTGTCGGCGGTCATCGCCATGGCCCAGGGAATGTCGGCGGCGTCGAGCGCATCCTGCGCGCGGGTGCGGAAGGTGCAGTCGCGGGCGAAGGCGAGTTGCAGGGGTCGCTGCCGCCACATCGTGCCGTTCTCCGCGCCGACCCAGACGAGCGGCAGGCGCACGATCTCCTCGCCGCCGTCGGTGATCTGGTTCTCGGTGGTCAGGATGACGTCGCAGGCCCCGTCGGCGAACATCTCCTTGAGCTTGCCCGTGACGCTGGAAATGAGGGTGATGGTGACGCGCGGGTATTCCGCGTTGAACGCCCGCAGGATCGCCGGGATGCGACGCGGCACGATGTCGTGGGGGACGCCGAGGCGGATCTCGCCCTCGGGCGCGCTGTCCTTCATGCGATCGAGGAGCTCGTCGTTGAGGACGAGCATCCGGCGCGCGTAGGCCAGCACCTGCTCGCCCTCGGGGGTGAGCGTCACGCCCCGCCCGGTGCGGTCGAGGAGCTGCCGGTCGAGCGCCTCCTCCAGCCGCTTGACCTGCATCGAGACCGCCGATTGCGTCAGATGCAGGATCGCCGCCGCCCGCGTGACGCCGCCGGTGGCGGCGACGGTGGCGAAGGCGCGCAGGGCGGTCAGGTCGAGATTGCGGGCCATGGGGCCTCCTTTCGCGCCGAGCCTAGCAGCGCGGGCGACGACGCGGAAATGGAATGACGTGATGGCTCGGATCACGGATGGCGATGGCTCCATAGGGCTGCACTGCACTTTCGATAGGTAATATCAATCGAAATGCCCCAAAACCGCCCGATTGGCAGCTTGAAAACCGGGCGCGCGCCTCCGATATTCAACACCGAGGAGGTCCGTCCGGATCTCCACCCGAACGTTTCCTTCTGGAGGAGCCCAATGGCACAATACGACGCCCTGCAGACCGGTGCGATCAGCGGCGCCCGCGCCGCCGAGATCGACCAGGGCCTGCGCGCCCACATGAACAAGGTCTACGGCACGATGTCCGTGGGCATGCTCATCACCTTCGCCGCCGCGTGGGCGATTTCCGGTCTCGCGGTTACGACCGACGCCGGCCTCGCCGCCGCGCAACTGCCGAACGGCACGTTCCTAACGGACATGGGCGTCGCGCTCTACGCCTCGCCGCTGCGGTGGGTCCTGATGTTCGCCCCGCTGATCTTCGTCTTCGGCTTCTCGGCCATGATCAACAAGATGTCCGCGGCCACGGCGCAGATCGTCTTCTACGCCTTCGCCGCCGTCATGGGCATCTCGATCAGCTCGATCTTCCTCGTGTTCACCGGCACCTCGATCGCGCAGACCTTCCTCGTGACCTCGATCGCCTTCGCGGGCCTGTCGCTCTGGGGCTACACCACGAAGAAGGACCTGTCCGGCATGGGCACGTTCCTGATCATGGGTGTGATCGGCCTGATCGTGGCGATGGTCGTGAACCTCTTCCTGCAGTCCGGCCCGCTCGCCATGGCGATCTCGGCGCTCGGTGTCCTGATCTTCGCGGGCCTCACGGCCTACGACACGCAGTCGATCAAGACCGAGTACATCCAGCACGCGGTCCACGCGGACAGCGAGTGGCTCGGCAAGTCGGCGATCATGGGCGCGCTGCGTCTCTACCTCGACTTCATCAACATGTTCATGTTCCTGCTGCAGTTCCTCGGCAATCGCGAGTGATCTTCGGCACATGACCGGATCGGGCCGCCCTTCGGGGCGGCCTTTTTCGTTGTCCGGGTGTCGCGGCGGAGCCTATGCTGGGGCTCTTCCCTGGAAGGTATCCCATGAACATCGACTACATCGAATTCACCTCCCCCGAAGTCGAAGAGACGCAGGCGTTCTTCGCCGCGGCCTTCGGCTGGTCCTTCGTCGACTACGGGCCGGACTATCGCGACATCCAGGGAGCCGGCACCGGCGGCGGGATCGAGCGCGGGGCGCTCCGGCCGCCGCTCATCGTGCTGCGCACCGGCGACCTGGAAGGTGCGCTGGCGGCGGTGAGCGACGCGGGCGGCACCATCACGAAGGCGATCTTCGAGTTTCCGGGCGGCCGCCGCTTCGAGTTCACCGAACCCGGCGGCACCGCCATGGCCGTCTGGAGCGAGAGCTGATCAGCGTTTCAGGAGCCGCCCCTCGCCCTGCGCGCGGGGGCGGTGCACATGGGCCGATTGCACGATCCCGAAGGCCAGCATCAGCACGAGCATCGCCGAGCCGCCGTAGCTGACGAGCGGGAGCGGGACGCCGACGACCGGGGCCATGCCCATGACCATCGACATGTTGACGGCGAAGAAGAGGAAGAACGCCACGGCGATGCCGAGGGTCGCGAGCGAGGCGAAGCGATCCTTCATCCGGAGCGCGGAGACCACGCAGAAGGCGATGATGAGCATGTAGAGCGCCAGGAGGCTCATGCCGCCGATGAGGCCGAATTCCTCGGCCAGTGTGGTGAAGATGAAGTCGGTATGCTTCTCGGGCAGGAAGTTCAGACGCGCCTGCGTGCCCTGCATGAAGCCCTTGCCCGTCCAGCCGCCGGAGCCGAGCGCGATCTTCGACTGGGTGATGTGGTAGCCCGCGCCGAGCGGGTCGGTGTCGGGGTCGAGGAAGGTGTCGATGCGGCGGTACTGGTAGTCCTTCAGGAGCTGCCAGGTCGTGCCGCGCGATTGCAGCACCGCCGTCACCAGCCCCGCGCCGGCCGCGATCACGGTGGCGAAATAGGCCCAGTGGACGCCCGCGAGGAACATCACCGCACCACCCCCGGTCAGGAGCAGGATCGACGTGCCGAGGTCGGGTTGCTTGAGCACGAGCGCCGTCGGGATGCAGATGAGGAGGACCGGGATGATGACCCAGACGGGGCGGCTGACGCGGTCGGCCGGAAGCCAGTCGTAGTAGGCCGCGAGCATCAGCACGAGCGTCACCTTCATCAGCTCCGACGGCTGCAGCCGCATGAAGCCGAGGTCGATCCACCGCTGTGCGCCGCCGCCCGTCGCGCCGACGAATTCCACCGCGAGGAGGAGGAGAAGTGTCCCGCCGTACATCACCGCCGAGATGTTGCGCCAGAACCAGATCGGGATCATCGCGACGACGAGCATGATGCCGAGGCCCATGACGAACCGCTGCATCTGCGGCTCGGCCCACCGCCAGTCGCCGCCCGCGACCGAGTAGAGGACGAGGAAGCCGATCGAGGCGACGGCCGTGACCAGGAGGATCAGGCCCCAGTTCAGCGCGAGGATCTTGCCCGCCCCCGAGGGGACGCGGGCGACGTTGTACTCGAGATAGCTCATCTCACGCCTCGGAGGTTCCGGCCGGCCGGCGCACGACGCTCGGGTTCAGTGCAAGGCCTGAGAAGCGTTCCTCGATCTCGCCGCGCTGCCCGCTCGGGTAGGCGTCGAGGGGTGGGACGCCGCCCGCGAGCGCATAGAGCATCACGTCGCGCGCGACCGGGGCCGCGGCCTTGGAGCCGCCTCCGCCGTGCTCGACCACGACCGAGATCGCGTATTTCGGATCGTGGTAGGGGGCATAGCCGACGAAGAGCGCGTGGTCCCGTCGGTTCCACGGCAGATCCTCGTTGCGGAACACCCCGGCGCGACGCTCGGCGGCAGTGATGTTGCGGACCTGGCTCGTGCCGGTCTTGCCGGCCCATTTGGCCCCGGCGATCTCGAAACGCGACCGTCCGGCGGTGCCGCCGCGGGCGTTGACGACCTGATACATCCCGTTGCGGACCATATCGAGCCAGCTGCGGGGCAGGTCGAGCGCCTCCTTGACGCCCGAAGGCCGCGCGACGCCATCGACCGAGCGTACGAGACGCGGCGTGACCTCCAGGCCGCTGGCCAACCGCGCCGTCATCACGGCGAGCTGAAGCGGAGAGGCCAGCACGAAGCCCTGCCCGATGGAGGCGTTGAGGCTGTCGCCGATGACCCAATCCTCGCCCCGGGCCGTGCGCTTCCAGTCCCGGTCGGGGATGAGCCCCTCGTTCACGGAGGTCATCTCCATGTCGAAACGCGTGCCGAGGCCCAGCTTGCGCGCCATGGCGGCGATCCGGTCGATCCCGGCCTTCTGCGCCAGCTCGTAGTAGTAGACGTCGCAGCTCTCGCGCAGGGACTTGGCCGCGTCGACCCAGCCGTGCCCCCCCCGCTTCCAGCAGTGAAAACGCCGGTTCGACACCGTAAGGTGGCCGGGGCAATAGAAGGTCTCGTTCGGCGTCACCTCGCCGGCCTCGAGCGCGGCGAGGAGCGTCACCATCTTGAAGGTGGACCCCGGCGGATAGAGGCCCTGAACGATCTTGTTGTGGAGCGGGCGGTGATCGTTGTCGCGCAGCACCGCGTAGTCGGGCACGCTGATGCCGGTGACGAACTTGTTGGGGTCGTAGCTCGGCGAGGAGACGGCGGCGAGCACGTCTCCGTTGCGCACGTCCATGACGACCGCGCTCGCCGATTCCTGCCCAAGACGCGCCTGGGTGAAGTTCTGCAGGCCCGCGTCGATGGTCAACCGGAGATCGCGGCCCGAGGTGCTCTCGGTGCGGCCGAGTTCCCGCATGATGCGCCCGGCGGCGTTCTGTTCCACCCGGCGCGCCCCGGCCTTGCCGCGCAGCACGCCCTCCATCTGCCGCTCGACGCCGAGTTTGCCGATCTGGAACTGCGGCGTCTGCAGGAGGGGATCGGGTTCCTCGGCGGTCTCGATGTCGCGCTCGGAGACGCGGCCGACGTAGCCGACGACATGCGCATAGTCCTGCCCGAGCGGGTAGACGCGGCTGAGCCCCACCTCGGGGGTTATGCCCTGCATCGCGGGCACGTTGACGGCGATGGTCGACAGCTCCTCCCACGTCAGGCGGTCGGCGAGCGTGACGGCCTGGTGCGGGCGCCGGTCCATCTCTCGCAGGGCGCGCTGAAGCTGGGCCTCGTCGAGCCGCACGAGCCCGCGCAGACGGGTGATGACCGCATCGACGTCGTCGGCATCCTCGCGGATCATCGAGACGCGGTAGATCTGTTCGTTGCCCGCAAGCTCCACGCCGTTGCGATCGTAGATGATGCCGCGCGCGGGCGCGATCAGCCGCACCTTGATCCGGTTCTCCTCGGCCAGCAGGAGGAACTCGTCCGCCTGATCGACCTGTAGGTGCCGCATCCGCCCGAGAAGCAGCGCGCCGAAGCCGAGCTGCGCCCCGCCGATCATCAGCGCCCGACGCGAGATGCGGCGACTCGAGAGAGAGATGTCCTGTGCGTTGCGTTTCATGGCAGTCCCCGTTCCATCCCCGTCGCGGACGACGCAGGCCCGCCCGGTCAGGCGCGCGTGCCCAGCGTGTCGAGCTCCCCGGGGGCGAGCCGGCGCACGCCGATCACCTGCGAGAGTATCGCGACCGGAGGGTAAAAGACAATCGTGGCAAGGGCGTGCAACCCCTGTCCGAGGATCGGCGGTGTTTCGGCAAGAAGCAGCACGAGGATCAGGTGATCGACCGCATATGCCCCCGCCACGAACCCGGCGACGAGCCCGACCTCGGACCAGAAGGGCAGCGCCTCGGCGTGGTCGACGCGCCGGCGCAGAAGCTCGCTCATCAGCAGGATCACCAGCGTCCAGAGCCCGAGGGGCCGCATCAGGAGAAAGTCGCTGACGAGGAGGACCGAAACGAGGAGCCAGACCGGCACGTAGTCGGGCCGGCGCAGCACCCAGGCCGCCGTCATGCAGACCACGAGGTCCGGCCCCGGGACGGCACCCTCGCCCGCGCCGAAGGGGAGGAGCGCGACGAAGATCACCAGCGCCGAGAGGCCCGCGAAGATCAGGCGGTACCGCCAGACGGCCTTCGTCCCCATCTCAGCCCCCGTTCGCCGGCAGCACCTCGCCCGGCGCGGGCGGGCCCTGCACGGGCCCGGGTGCCGGCGGCAGGAGCGCGCCGGTCGTGCCGATGTCCTGCGCCTGCCGGGTGCGGAGCACGCGCAGGAACTCGAGCCGGCTGAGGTCGGCAGACATGCGCACCCGAAGCCGCCCGTCGGCCCCGCGCACGACCTGCCCGACGGCAAGGTCGGGCGGGAAGACACCGCCGTCGCCCGAGGTGACGATCCGGTCGCCCGCGCGCACGTCCTCGGGGTTCTCGACGAACTCGAGCACCGGGGCGGCGGTGGTGTCGCCCGCGAGGATCGCGCGCTTGCCGGAGGGCTCGATCGTCACCGGCACGCGGCTGTTGCCGTCGGTCAGCAGGAGCACGCGCGCGGTGCGCCCCCCCACGCCCGAGATCCGGCCGACCACGCCGAGGCCGTCCATCGCGGCCCAGCCGTCGCGGATGCCGTCATCGGCCCCGATGTTGAGGAGGACCGAGCGGCGGAAGGGCGACCCCGAGTCGGTCAGCACCACGCCCGTCACGTAGGTCAGCTCGGGCGAGAGCCGGACTTTGTTGAGGTCGAGGAGACGCGCGTTCTCCTGCTCCAGCTGGATCGCGGCCTCGCGCCAGGCCTTCATCTGCTGCAGCTCCCGGCGCAACTCCTGGTTCTGTTCGTAGACGCGGGCGTAGCCCTCGAAGTCCTCGATGAGGCGGCCGGCCCAGGTGACGGGGGCAAGGGCCCATTCCATATTGGGCACAATGCGGTCGACCATGGCCGCACGGATGCGCTCCGCGCGCGGGTTGTCGATGCGCCACAGCAGCACCAGCGCGACCAGCACCACGCAGACGAGCGTCAGGAACAGCCGCCGGAGCGGGCGACCGTAGACGTCTTCTCCGGGGCGGGTCCGCGCCATCGCGGATCAACTGTCGTAGTCGATGACGTGGCTCAGCTGACGCTCGTATTCCAGCGCCTTGCCGGTGCCCAGCGCCACGCAGTTGAGGCTCTCGTCGGCCACGGAGATGTTCAGACCCGTCTGCTCGCGCAGGGCGAGGTCCAGCTCGCCCAGGAGCGCGCCGCCCCCGGTCAACATCACGCCCCGGTCGACGATGTCGGCGGCCAGATCGGGCGGCGTCGATTCGAGCGCGGTCATCACGCCCTCGCAGATCTGCTGCACCGGCTCGGCCAGCGCCTCGGCGACCTGCGCCTGGCTGATCTCCGTCTCCTTCGGCACGCCGTTCAGGAGGTCACGCCCCCGGATGTGCAGCACTTCGCCGCGCCCGTTCTCGGGCATTCGCGCGGTGCCGATCTCCTTCTTGATCCGCTCGGCGGTGGATTCGCCCACGAGCAGGTTCTGATGGCGGCGCAGGTAGGAGATGAGCGCCTCGTCCATGCGGTCGCCGCCGACGCGGATCGAGCGGGCATAGACGATGTCTGCGAGGGACATCACCGCGACCTCGGTCGTGCCGCCGCCGATG
This sequence comes from Jannaschia marina, assembly GCF_013404595.1. Taxonomy (GTDB): domain Bacteria; phylum Pseudomonadota; class Alphaproteobacteria; order Rhodobacterales; family Rhodobacteraceae; genus Jannaschia; species Jannaschia marina. The sequence goes on from NZ_JABVAX010000005.1 coordinate 97,672, forward strand.
TCGACGACCATCGAGCCGGTCGGATCGGTGATCGGCATCCCCGCTCCGATGGCCGCGGCGATGGGCTCGGCGATGAGCCCCGCCTTGCGCGCGCCGGCCCCCAGCACCGACTGGCGGATGGCGCGTTTCTCGACCGGGGTGGCGCCGTGGGGGACGCAGACGATGATCTTGGGCTTCGTGAAGGTCGAGCGTTTATGGACCTTGCGGATGAAGTGCTTGATCATCTCCTCGGCGGTGTCGAAGTCGGCGATGACCCCCTCGCGCATGGGCCGGATCGCCTCGATCGAGCCGGGCGTGCGCCCGAGCATCAGCTTCGCGTCCTCGCCCACGGCCAGCACTTCCTTGCGGCCGGCCTTCATATGGTAGGCGACGACCGACGGCTCGTTCAGCACGATCCCCTTGCCCTTCACGTAGACCAGCGTGTTGGCCGTACCGAGGTCGATGGCCATGTCCGAACTGAACAGGCTTCCGAAGATATTCATTCCACGTTCCCCAAAACCGTCCCAGCCCCGTGGCGGCAGACCCGGGGCGTTTGGGGCGGTTTAACGGAGGTGGGCGTCGGTTGAAAGGGGACGGTTCGGGACGATGCGCGGCGGATCGCCGGAAACAGGGTCACTGAGGCCCCCGGCACTACGATCTTGCGGCAATCATTATTTCGAATATACTAGAAATATGGAATCACTGAACTCGCCGGCGGACGCGCTCGCCCTTCTCGGACATCAGGGCCGTCTCGATGTCTTTCGCCTCTTGATGGCGCGCCACCCCGATGCGCTGCCTGCGGGCGAGATCGCGGCCGTCCTCGCAGTGCCGGCCAGCACGCTGTCGTCTTATCTCGCCGCTCTGCACCGTCAGGGGCTGATCTCGCGCCGGAGAGAGGCGACGACCTTGCTCTACAGCGCGAACCTGCCCGCGGTGCGTGCCCTCTTCGACGGGTTGATGCGCGACTGCTGCCGCGGCCGCTACGACCTCTGCCTGCCTGTGTTCCCCAAGCCCCTTCAGGGAGATACGAAAATGACCGATCGCAAGTACTCCGTCCTCTTCGTCTGCTCGGGCAATTCCTCACGCTCGATCTTCGCCGAAAGCATCCTGCGCGACATCGCCGGCGATCGCTTCGAGGCGTTCTCGGCCGGTGTCGCCCCGCACTCCACGCTCAATCCCTTCGCGGTGAAACTGCTCGAGTCGAAGGGTCTCGACACGCGCCCCCTGCGCGCCAAGAGCATCGGCGAGTTTCAGGGCCCGGACGCGCCGCCGCTCGATTTCGTCTTCACGGTCTGCGACGTTGCGGGCAACGAGGTCTGCGCGCCCTGGGCGGATTGCCCGGTCACCTCGCAGTGGAGCACCGCGGACCCGGTCAAGGCGACCGGCACGGACGGCGAGCGGAGTCTCGCGTTCCAGCGCGCCTACGGGGCCCTGCGCAACCGGATCGTCACGTTTACAGCCCTGCCGATCGAGACGCTCGACCGGATGGCGGTGCAGTCCGCCGTCGACGAGATCGGCCGGCAGGATGATGTGGCCCCTGCCTAGGGGCAGGTTTCAGGCCCCGACGTCCGAGCGCAGGCAGGCGATTTTGAACTCGAAGGCGATGACCTCGCCCTCGAACATCTCCACGGTGACGGGGCTCTTGCAGCCGCTCGCGGTCGTGGCCGTGCCCTTTACGGTGGTTCCGACGCCCATCTCGGCGGAGTAGCTGGTGAAGGAGGTCGTCTCGAAGGGCTCCAGCCGGTCGGCCTCGGCGCGGAGCCGCTCAAGCGGCCAGTCGGCCGCGAGGCCGGGCACCATCGCGGCGCGCGCGGCCTCGGGATCGGAGAGGAAGTCGATCACGAAACCGCGGGCCAGTGCCCGCCCGTCGGCCGTCAGATGCAGCACGCCCCAGACCCCGCCGCCGGCGAGAAGGCCGATCCCGGCGAGGGCAAGAAGGACGATCTGCCAGACCTTCATCGGGGCTACCCCGCGTCCTTGTAGGAGATCTCGCGCGCGTCCTTGCCGGCCTTCTCGCGCCGCACCAGCAGGCGGTTGAGGGCGTTCACGTAGGCCCGGACGCTTGCCACCACGGTGTCGGTGTCGGCGGAGCTGCCCGAGACGATGCGCCCCTCCTCCTCCATCCGCACGGAGACGGTGGCCTGCGCGTCGGTGCCCTCGGTGACCGCCGAAACCTGATAGAGTTGCAGCCGCGCATTGTGCGGCACGAGCGCCTTGACCGCGTTGAAGGCCGCGTCGACCGGGCCATCGCCCGTGGCCTCGGCCGATTGCGCCGCGCCGTCGATCGTGAGCGTCAGCTCGGCCTCCTGCGGGCCGTCGGTGCCGCAGACCACGCGCAGCCGCTCGACCCTGATGCGGTCGTCGCCCGCCCGCTCCTCGGCCTGCATAAGCGCGACGAGGTCGTCGTCGTAGACTTCCTTCTTCTGGTCGGCCAGGGCCTTGAACCGCACGAAGACGTCCGAGAGCTGGTTGTCGGCGAGCTCGTAGCCCAGCTCCTTCAGCTTCGAGCGCAGCGCGGCGCGGCCCGAGTGCTTGCCCATGACGAGCGAGGTCTCCGAGAGGCCCACGTCCTCGGGGCGCATGATCTCGAAGGTCTCGGCGTTCTTGAGCATCCCGTCCTGGTGGATGCCGCTCTCGTGGGCGAAGGCGTTCTTGCCGACGATGGCCTTGTTGTACTGCACCGCGAAGCCGCTCACCGCCGCCACGCGCCGAGAAATCGCCATGAGCTTCCGGCTCTCGACGCCGGTGGTGAAGGGCATGATGTCGTTGCGCACCTTGAGGGCCATCACGACTTCCTCCAGCGCGGTGTTCCCCGCCCGCTCGCCCAGGCCGTTGATCGTGCATTCGATCTGCCGCGCCCCGCCCTCGACGGCGGCCAGCGAGTTGGCCGTCGCCATGCCCAAGTCGTTGTGGCAATGCGTGGCGAAGATGACGTCGGCCGCGCCGGGCACCTCGGCGATCAGGCGGCGGATGAGCTCCGCGCTCTCGTTCGGGGCGGTATAGCCGACGGTGTCGGGGATGTTGATCGTCGTGGCCCCGGCCCTGATGGCGATCTCCACGACGCGGGCGAGGTAGTCCCATTCCGTCCGGGTCGCGTCCATCGGCGACCATTGCACGTTGTCGCAGAGGTTGCGCGCGTGGGTCACCGTCTCGTGGATGCGCTCGGCCATCTCGTCCATCGTGAGGTTCGGGATCGCGCGGTGCAGGGGCGAGGTGCCGATGAAGGTGTGGATGCGGGGGCTTTTCGCGTGTTTGACGGCCTCCCAGCAGCGGTCGATGTCCTTGAGGTTGGCGCGCGCGAGGCCGCAGATCGTGGCATCTTGCGCGTTCTTCGCGATCTCGGAGACGGCGGCGAAATCGCCGTCGGAGGCGATGGGGAAGCCCGCCTCGATCACGTCGACGCCCATCTCGTCGAGCATCTGGGCGATCTCCAGTTTCTCGGCGTGGGTCATGGTCGCGCCCGGCGACTGCTCCCCGTCGCGCAGGGTCGTGTCGAAGATGATGACGCGGCCCGCGCCGGCGGCGGCCTTCGTCTGTTCGGGGGTCTGATCGGGGGTCGTCATGGCGAAGTCCTCTGGCTGTCTTGATCCTGTCCGGCGCTGCATCCCTCCCGAGCGGTCGCGCCGAATGGCACGCTCAGGAGCGGGTAAGAAGCAGGTCCAGGATCATGCGGCTCTTCGTCATGGGCGCAGGATACGCAAAGACCCGGCGATGTGAAGCCCCGAAAGTCAGAAGAGCATGCAATCGGCCCCGGGCGGCAGGGGGGCGGCCCCCTCGGGCAGCGTGGGCGCATAGTCGAAGGTCACGATCTCGGCTCCGCCGTCGAAGGCGATGAAGAGTTGGCCCGAGCCGGGCCGGATCGCCACGCCCTCGGGGTCGTCGCCGTATTCCCAGAGGCTCACGCGGGCCAGGAACGCCCCCTCGGCATCGAATTCGTAGAGGCTGTTGGAGCCTTCGCGGTCGTCCACGATCAGCATGTGGCCGGTGCGCGGGTCGATGGCGATGCCCTGCGCCTCGCTCAGGGGCGGGTCGAGGTCCATCGTGTCGATGCGCTGCGTCAGGCGACCTTCGGGCGTGAACCACGACAGCCGCTCCGGGTCGTCCTCGACCGTGACGAGCTGGCCGTCGGCGGCGACCGCGATGCCCTCGGTATCGGCCCAGCCGTCGGAGACGCCGAAGGGCTCCCCCAGCGGGATACCGTCCTTCGTCACGCGCTGCAGCGATCCGCTTCCGTCGCCGAGGATCAGGTGATCGCCCTCGATGGCAATGGCCTTGATGCGGGCCATGTCGCTCGTGATGCGGCGCAGCTCTTCGCCCTGCAACGTCACGAGAATCGCCTCGGGCCCCTCGTTCGCGATCCACAGGCCGCAGAACGTCGGGTCGTAGTCGAGGCTGGCCGGGCGGTTCAGGTCGTAGCGCCCGGTCTCCGTCAGCTCCAGCGCCGGCACCGGGCCGGCGGCGAGCATCAGGGGGATGGACAGTGTCAGGAGTATACGCATCCTCGTCTCCTTCCGAGTCAGGATGCGGTGCGTCCGGCAGCCCGTCAATCGCCCCGGCGTTGCGGCTCGCGCCACTGGACCTGCTCCGACCCCCGCCTATTTCGCCCGGGATGACACATGCCCTCGTTCTCGGGGCCTCGGGCGGCATCGGTGCCGCTCTGGCCGATCACCTCTCCGCCGATCACGACGTCACGCGGCTATCGCGCAGCGACGACGGTCTCGACGTGACCGACGAGGCCAGCGTCGAGGCCGCGCTCGCCGATCTCGCGCCGGTCGATATCGCCTTCGTCGCGACGGGCATCCTCGCGCCCGAGGGCGCGGAACCCGAGAAGTCGCTCGATGCGATCGCCGCCGAGGCCCTTGCACGCACCTTCGCCGTCAACGCCATCGGCCCCGCGCTCGTCCTCAAGCACCTCGCGCCCAAGCTGACCGACGCGGCCCGCGTCGGTGTCCTGACGGCACGCGTGGGCTCCATCGGCGACAACCGCATGGGCGGCTGGTACGCCTATCGCGCCGCCAAGGCCGCAGCGAACCAGATCACCCACGGGGCGGCGATCGAGATCGGGCGCAAGCGCAAGGGCGCGGTCGTCGTCGCGCTCCACCCCGGCACGGTCGAGACGCCCTTCACCGCGGGCTACAAGGCCAAGAAGGTCACGCCGACGGAGGCGGCGGCGAACCTCGTGCGTGTGCTGACGGAGCTCGCGCCCGAGGACACGGGCGGCTTCTTCGACTACGCGGGCGAGCGCATCGAATGGTGAGCCGCCTGATCCTCGTGCTGGGCGACCAGTTGTCGGACGATCTCTCGGCCCTGCGCGAAGCGTCGAAGGAGACGGACGTGGTCGTCATGGCCGAGGTGCAGGCCGAAACGGACTACGTGCCGCACCACCCGCGCAAGATCGCCTTTCTCTTCGCCGCGATGCGCAAGTTCGCCGCGCATCTGAAGACCGAGGGCTGGAGCGTGCGCTACACCTGCCTCGACGACGCGGAGAACACCCAGTCGATCCCCGGCGAGCTGATCCGCGCGGCGGAAGCGACGGGGGCCGAGGAGGTCATCGCGACCGAGCCCGGGGAGTTCCGGTTGATCTCGGCTCTCGAAGAGTGCCCCGTTCCCGTTCATCTCTTCCCCGATGACAGGTTCCTGTGCTCCCATACCGAATTCGAGGGCTGGGCCGAGGGCCGCAAGGAGCTCCGGATGGAGTGGTTCTACCGCGAGATGCGGCGCAAGACCGGGCTGATGATGGAGGGGGACAAGCCCGCGGGCGGTAAGTGGAACTACGACCACGACAACCGCAAGCGCGCGCCGAAGGGTCTCGCCCCGCCGGGGCCGCTGCGCCACGCGCCCGACAAGATGACCCGCGACGTGATCGAACTGGTGCGCGCGCGCTTCGGCAACCGCTGGGGCTCGCTCGACGACTTCTGGTTCGCCACCACCCGGGAGGAGGCGCAGGCGAGCCTCGCGCATTTCGTGGAGCACTCCCTGCCGACCTTCGGCGACTATCAGGACGCCATGGTAGCGGGCGAGCCCTTCATGTTCCACGCGCTGCTGTCGCCCTACATCAATGCCGGGCTTCTGGGCTGGCGCGAGGTCTGCGAGGCGGCGGAAGCCGCGTGGAGCAAGGGCGACGTGCCGATCAACGCGGCCGAGGGCTTCATCCGGCAGATCATCGGCTGGCGCGAGTACATCCGCGGCGTCTACTTCCTCGAAGGCCCGGACTATCCGACGCGCAACGAACTTGGGGCCACCCGCGCCCTGCCCGATTTCTACTGGGACGGCGACACCGACATGGCCTGCGTCTCGGAGGTGGTGCGGACCACGATGGCCGAGGCCTATGCCCACCACATCCAGCGGCTGATGGTGACGGGCAACTTCGCGCTGCTTGCGGGGCTCGACCCCGGGCAGGTCAGCGAGTGGTATCTGGTCGTCTACGCCGATGCCTACGAATGGGTGGAAGCACCGAACGTCGTCGGGATGAGCCAGTTCGCCGACGGCGGCGTGGTGGCCTCCAAGCCCTATGTCTCGGGCGGCAACTACATCAACAAGATGTCGGATTACTGCAAGGGATGCGCCTATTCCGTCAGCACGAAGACGGGCGACGGGGCCTGCCCGTTCAACCTGCTCTACTGGGATTTCCTGAACCGGCATCGGGCGCGCTTCGAGGGCAACCCTCGCATGGCCCAGATGTATCGGACCTGGGACAGGATGGACGAGGACCGGCGCGAGACGGTGCTGGCCGAGGCAGGCGCGCTCCTCGACCGGCTCGACGCGGGGCAGCGCATCTGATGCGGGGGACCGCATCTGAGGCACGACAAGACCGCCGATTTACCCGACACACGCCGCAATTGTGCCGCGTCCGTCCGCCACCTTCGGGGCAAGAAACGCGACCCGAGGCTTCGACATGCAACTCGACCGACTGATGACCAAGACCGTGACCCGCCTCGCCAAGGCGGGCATCGCGGGGCTGCGGCAGACCCCGGCGACCGAGCGGCCCGCGAAAGCCCCCGCGGGCGATCTGCGCGGCTCCGGCAGCTGGGCGAACGAATGGGCCGGGGCCCGCGCCGCCGTCGCCCGCGCCAAGGCCATGGCAACCCCGGCGAAGGCCCGCAAGGCGAAGGCGACGCCGGCGCAGGACGCGCCTGCCGACACCATCCCGGAAGGCACGGTGCGGGCCAGGCCGCTGATGTCGACCCGCGACGTGAAGCTGCACAACTGGATCGCCGACCGCCTGGAGGCCGAGGCCCCCTGCTGCTCGCTCCATGCGGGTGTGGCGCTCGGCTCGTTCCTGACGGCCGACACCGCGCATGAGAGCCACGATCCGCTCGCCGGTCTCGCCGCAGACATGCTCATCATCGACGAGACCGGTCAGCCGATCGCCGCGCTCATCCGCGAGGATGCCGCGGATCCGTCAAAGCAGCTTCTGCTGATCGACGCGCTGCTCGACGCCGACGTACCGATCATCGACATCCAGCCGCGCCCCTCGCTCGCCAAGCTCTGGGACGCGATCGCCGAGGCGCTGCCCGAAGGCTAACCGTCGCTGCCCGCGGGGGCCGGTGTGCCCGGAGCCTCGGCCCCTTCGGCTGCGGGCGGTGTTTCGACCGGAGCGACATCGGCACCGGCGGCCGGGGCCTCGCGCTCGGCCAGCGCCCCGTCCGCCCACCGCCCGGTCTCGACCTGGCCGGTCGCGTATTCCATCGTCCCCGGCCCCTCGCGCCGCCCGGCCACGAAGGAGCCGGTGTAGACGTCGCCGTTGGCATAGGTCGCCACGCCCTCGCCGTGGATCTCCCCGCCCTGCCAGCCGCCGGTATAGGTAAAGCCGTCGGCCATCGTGATCGTGCCCTGCCCCGCGCGCTGCCCGCCCGCGAAGCCACCCGCATAGACCGTGCCGTCGGCATAGGTCGCACGGCCCTCGCCGTCGCGCAGCCCCTCGGCCCATTCGCCCTCGTAGCGGTAACCGTCGGAGAAGGTCATCACGCCCTGCCCGTGGTTCTGCGCGTTCTTGAAGCCACCCTCGTAGATCAGGCCATTGGGATAGACCGCCCGGCCCTCGCCCTCGATCACGCCCCCGACCCAGTCGCCTTCGTAGGTGGCACCGTCGACATAGGTGATCTTGCCCGTCCCATGGGCCAGATCGTCGGCGAAACTGCCGACATAGACCGAACCGTCGGGATAGGTGACCTCGCCCTCGCCCTCGATCCGGCCCGCGACCCACCCGCCGGTGTAGACATAGCCGTCGGTGCCCCGGAACGTCCCCTCGCCGTGGCGCAGGTCGTTGGCGAAGGTGCCCTCGTAGGTGTCGCCGTTGGCATAGGTGACCTTGCCCGTCCCCTCGCGCTTGCCGGCGACGAGCGTGCCCTCGTAGACGTCGCCGTTCGCCTGCCGCAGGGTGCCGGTGCCGTTGATCTGCCCGTTCTCCCAGGTGCCCTCGTAGGTCAGACCGTCGGGCGTGCGCAGCGTCCCCTGCCCCGAACGGACGTTGCCGGCCATCTCGCCCTCGTAGGTGGAGCCGTCGGGATAGGTGATGCGGCCCGCGCCTTCCTTCCGGCCGGCGACCCAGCCGCCCTCGTAGCGATAGCCGTTCGGGGCCTCCATCACGCCCTGGCCGTCGTGGACGGCGTTCTCGAAGCTGCCGGTGTAGCGCGTGCCGTTGGCGTAGTCGGCGACGCCCTCGCCCTCGATCCGGCCGTCGACCCATTCGCCGGTATAGGTCGCCCCGTCGGCGAAGGTGATCGTGCCCGTGCCGTTCGGCTCGCCGCGGGCGAATTCCCCCTCGTAGATCGAGCCGTCGGGGAACTGCGCCCGGCCTTGGCCCACGATCTCGCCGTTGGCCCATTCGCCCGTGTAGGTGTAGCCCGACGGCAGCGTGTAGGTGCCCGTGCCGTGCTGCTTGCCGTCGAGGAACGTCCCCTCGTAGACGCCCCCGCCGTCGTATTGCTTGGTGATGACCTCCTGCGCGCCGGCCGCCTGCGCCGCCATCGCCAGGAGGACTGCTCCGATCAGCCTCTTCATGCCCTGCCCCCTGTGCCTGTTCTTGGCGCAGAGGCTAGGGAATACGGCCCGGTCAGGCAACGCAAGAAGCTGCGCCATATGGCCGTCGGCGCTTCCCCCCACCGCCGCCGCGCGCTAGGTGCCCCGAGGCAGCACGCACCAGAGGCCTCGATGACCGACACTTTCCGCCTGACGCTCGCGCAGTTGAACCCCGTGATGGGCGACCTCGAGGGCAACGCCGACCGCGCCCGCGCCGCCTGGGCCGAGGCACGTTCCGCCGGGGCCGACATGGTCGCCCTGCCGGAGATGTTCCTCACGGGCTATCAGCCGCAGGATCTCGTGCGCAAACCGGCCTTCGTCGCCCACGCGCGCGACGTTCTGATGCGGCTCGTGGCGGACTGCGCCGATGGCCCCGCGCTCGCCCTCGGCCTCGCCCATTGGCCGGAGGGGGAGGAGAAGCCCTTCAACTCCTACGTCGTCGCGCAGGGCGGCACGGTGGTCGCCGAGATCCACAAGCACCACCTGCCGAACTACAAGGTCTTCGACGAGAAGCGGTTCTTCCTCTCCGGCGACGTCTCCGGTCCCTATTCCATCGGGCCGGTCCGCCTCGGCACGCCGATCTGCGAGGACGCCTGGTTCGACGACGTGACGGAGACCCTGGCCGAGACCGGTGCCGAGATCCTGCTGGTGCCGAACGGCTCGCCCTATTTCCGAGGCAAGCAGGACGTGCGCTATGGCCACATGGTCGCGCGCACGGTCGAGACGGGTCTGCCGCTCGTCTACCTCAACCTCGTCGGCGGGCAGGACGACCAGGTCTTCGACGGGGCGAGCTTCGTGCTCAACCCCGGCGGGGCGCTGATGCAGCAGCTCGGCTCCTTCGCCGAGGAGATGCGCCACGTCGACTTCACCCGCACGGCCGACGGCTGGCGCGCGCAGGAGGGCGAGAAGGTCGCGCAACCGCATGGCCCAGGTGCCGACTACGCGGCGATGGTGTGCGCCCTGGGCGACTACATGGGCAAGGCCGGGTTCGAACGCGCCATCCTCGGCCTCTCGGGCGGCGTCGACTCGGCGCTCGTCGCGGCGATCGCCGTGGATGCGCTCGGGCCGGAAAACGTGCATTGCCTGATGCTGCCGTCGGAATACACCTCCGAACATTCGCTCGAGGACGCACGCGGCGTGGCCGAACGGCTCGGCTGCCGGCTCGACACCTTGCCCATCTCCGGCCCCCGTGCGGCAGTGACCGAGGCCCTCGGGCCGCTCTTCGAGGGCACGACCCCGGACCTGACGGAGGAGAACATCCAGTCGCGCCTGCGCGGTCTCCTGCTGATGGCGATGTCGAACAAGTTCGGCGCGATGCTCCTGACCACGGGCAACAAATCCGAGGTGGCCGTGGGCTACGCCACGATCTACGGCGACATGTCGGGGGGCTACAATCCGGTCAAGGATCTCTACAAGACCGACCTCTTCGAGGTCTGCCGCTGGCGTAACGCGCAGACGGAGCACGATTTCGCGGGACCGACGGGCGAGGTCATGCCGCCGCGCGTGATCGACAAGCCGCCCTCGGCCGAGCTGCGGGCGGATCAGAAGGACGAGGACAGCCTGCCGCCCTATCCGGTGCTCGACGACATCCTGAAACGGCTCATCGACGAGGAGCAATCCGTCGCGGAGGTCGTCGCCGCCGGCCACGACCGCGAGACGGTGAAGCATGTCGAACGGCTGATCTACCTGTCGGAATACAAGCGCTTCCAGTCCGCCCCCGGCGCGCGGCTGTCGCAGCGGGCGTTCTGGCTCGACCGGCGCTATCCCATCGTCAACCGCTGGCGCGATCCGTCCTGACCGACCGGTGCCCACGGTCGGCACCATGCGTATTTCGGGCCAGAGGAAGTCGGAGGGAGCGCCCCGCGCCCGGCATTCGCTTGGCGGCACGGGCCGCGGGGCGAGGAGCGGGCGATGCCCGTTTCCACTGGCGCGGTCATCGGCTCGCCAGCCTGTACCGCGGGGGTCTTCTGACACGGTGACCTTTAACAACTGGTTATCGTGACGGCGACACATCGACCGTCCCAGGATCCGGACAATCAATCAGCATCTACGACACGGCACATGCCAAGGTCGCCCGATGCCATCCCGTCTCCCGCCCTTCCCAC
>NZ_JABVAX010000005.1:108876-221272 GCF_013404595.1 Jannaschia marina
CGGTTAACCTTAATGCTGCCATCGACCGGTTAACCTTAATGCTGCCATCGACCGGTTAACCTTAATGCTGCCATCGACCGGTTAACCTTAATGCTGCCATCGACCGGTTAACCTTAATGCTGCCATCGACCGGTTAACCTTAATGCTTTCGCCTCCCTGAAGGGAGGCGCATCCGCGCCTCTCTCGCGATACCGAAACGCATTGGCCGCCGCGTTTTCTGCGCCCGCACGGTCGCCGCCTTCCTCTGGCCCGAAATACGCATCGCGCCCTCCGCCGGACGCGAGCCCGCCGGGACGGCCGATCCCGTTTCCCTCCTGTGACACGACTGCTAGATCTGCGCCATGAGCATCTTCCACCTCGCCTTCAACGTCCGCGACCTTGATACCGCGCGCGATTTCTACGGCACGCTTCTGGGATGCACCGAGGGGCGCTCGACCGAGACCTGGGTCGATTTCGACTTCTTCGGCCATCAGATCTCGCTCCACCTCGGCGCGCCGTTCACCCACCACCCCACCGGCAAGGTCGGCGACCGGATGGTGCCGATGCCGCACTTCGGCGTTCTGCTGCCGATGGAAGAGTGGCGCGCGCTGGCCGACCGGCTGCAGGCCGCGGGAACGGCGTTCGTTCTCGCCCCCTTCGTTCGCTTCGAGGGGCAGCCCGGCGAGCAGGCGACGATGTTCCTCCTCGACCCGTTCGGCAACCCGCTCGAGTTCAAGGGCATGGCCGACCTCGCCGGAGCCTTCGCCACGTGACGCGCATCCTCTTCGCGGCCCCGGAGCGCACGCAGGCGGCCTATCGCGACCTCCTGCCCGACGCCTTGCGCGCGGTCGGCGTCACCGCGACGATCCTGCCCGGGGCTGTCGAGCACGATCCGGCCGAGATCGACTGGATCATCTATGCGCCCTCCTCCGAAATGTCCGATTTCTCCGGCTATACCCGCCTGAAGGGGGTGCTCTGCCTCTGGGCCGGGGTCGAGGGGATCGAGGGCAACCGCACGCTCGCGGCACCGCTCACGCGGATGGTCGAGCCGGGGCTCACGCATGGAATGGTGGAATGGGTCACGGGCCATGTGCTGCGCCACCACCTCGGGATCGACGCGCACCTCGCGGCGACGGCATGGGAGCCGGTCGCGCCGCCCCTCGCCCGCGACAGGCCGGTCGCGATCCTGGGGCTGGGTGAACTGGGCGGGGCCTGCGCCACCGCGCTTGCGGCCCTGGGCTTTCCCGTGACGGGATGGTCGCGCAGCCCAAAGTCTCTGCCGGGCGTCCGCTCGCTCACCGGGCGCGACGGGCTGCGGACCGCGCTCACCAAGGCGGAGATCGTCGTGCTCCTGACGCCACTGACGGCGGAGACGGAGGGCCTGATGGACGCGCGGGCGCTCGGCTGGATGCGCGACGGGGCCATTCTGTTGAACCCGGGGCGCGGGGCGCTGATCGACGATGCCGCCCTCCTCGACGCTCTGCCGCGGCTCGGCCACGCGACGCTCGACACCTTCCGGGTGGAGCCGTTGCCGCCAGATCATCCGTACTGGCACCACCCTAAGGTGACCGTCACGCCGCATATCGCCTCGACCACCCGCCCGGCCGGAGCGGCCCGCGTGGTCGCCGAGAACATCCGCCGCGGCGAGGCCGGGCTGCCGCTTCTGCATGTCGTCGACCGCAGCGCGGCGTTTGCGCGGCCCGCGCCAGGGAGGAGGATGCAATGAAACTCACGTCCCTGACCGAGAGCCTGCCCGCGACCGTCCCCTTCGTCGGCCCCGAGGCCCAGGAGCGGGCGCGGGCCGCGGCCTTCGCCGCCCGGCTCGGCGCGAACGAGAGCGTCTTCGGACCCGCGCCATCGGCGATTGCCGCGATGGAGGACGCCGCCCGTGACGCCTGGATGTACGGCGACCCGGAGTGTCACGATCTGCGCCACGCGCTTGCCGCGCACCTTGGCGTCGCGCCGGAAAACGTCGTCGTGGGCGAGGGAATCGACGGGCTGCTCGGCTATCTCGTCCGCCTGCTGGTCGAGCCGGGGCGCGCCGTCGTCACCTCCGACGGGGCCTATCCGACCTTCAATTACCACGTCGTCGGCTATGGCGGCACGCTGCACAAGGTGCCCTATGCCGGGGATCACGAGGACCCCGACGCGCTCGTCTCTCGCGCGCGGGAGGTCGGGGCGGGCCTGATCTACCTGTCGAACCCCGACAATCCGATGGGCAGCTGGCACGACGCCGCGCGCGTGCAGGAGATGATCGACGCCCTGCCCGAGGGCTGCCTGCTCTGCCTCGACGAGGCCTATGCCGATCTTGCCCCGCCCGAGGCGATCCCGCCGCTCGACGTGCGCGACCGCCGGGTGATCCGGATGCGGACCTTTTCCAAGGCGCACGGGCTGGCCGGGCTTCGCGTCGGCTATGCCTTGGGGCACGAGGATCTGATCGGGGCGTTCGACCGGGTGCGCAATCACTTCGGGCTCGGTCGCGTGGCACAGGCGGGCGCGATGGCGGCGCTCGCCGACGGCCACTGGCTGGCCGAGGTGCGGGCCCGGGTGGCGCAGTCGCGCGATGCGATCGCCGCCATCGCGCGCGAGGCCGGGCTGACGCCCCTGCCGTCCGCGACCAACTTCGTCACCGTCGATTGCGGTCGGGACGGTGACTTCGCCCGCGCCGTGCTCGGGGGCCTTCTCGACCGGGACATCTTCGTAAGGATGCCGGGCGTTGCCCCGCTCGACCGGTGCATTCGGATCGGCTGCGGCACGGCGGCCGACATGGATGCGCTGCGCGCCGCGTTGCCGGCGGCCCTGCGGGACGCGGGGGAGTGACTTCCATTGCCCGTGAACCGCGCTAAGCTGCTGTCGAAGGAGGCCGGAGCGGATGCGCGACGACGATCATTTTGACCGGGTACAGGACTACACCAACGCCTTCCTCGGCATGGTCTACCTGCTGCTTGTCTTCGTCCTCGTCCTGATCTGGGGCGTCTGGGGCTACCCGATGGCGCTGGCGCTCTGCGCGGCGCTGCATTGGGCGATCCACCGTTGGGGCCTGCGTCGCCGGGCGCGCGAGGCGGCGTGGGACGCGCGGGTCGAAGCGATCTTGCAGAAGCGGCGGGAACGCGACTAGGGCCGGGCGCTCTCGTCCCGACCGATGTTCGAAAGCGCGTGGGCGCGGGTCAGGCTCTGAAGCCGGTCGAGGGCAGCATCGTCATGGGCCACCTGTTCGGCCAGCGTGATGTCCGGCGTCGCGGGCTCCGGATCGACGACGACCTCCGCGTCGGGGGGCGGCGTTTCCGCGGCAAGGGCCGGGGCAGCATCCAGATCCCCGGGCGCGGCCTCCCCGGCCGAGACCCGGTCCGCCGCATCGAGCACGCCGGCCAGGATCGGACCCCACATCAGCCCGAGGAGCCCCGCCGCGGCGATGGTCCGCGTCGGGCCAGCGGTCAGAAGCTCCCTCAGGGTGATCCGGTCGTCCGTGGTCTGATCCGTGTCCATTCGGGGTGTCTCGTGGTTGCGGTCCGGCCGACGCGGAAGAAGCACTTCGGGCCGGCGCGAGTTCTCGCCCAGAAACCGGGCGAAACTTGGGCGCGTTAAGTTTCCTTAACGTAACCTTAAGCGGTCCCGGCCATGACCGCCGCCGCCGCATCGAGCGCCCCCGACCCGTGGGGCACGCCAAGCGCCTTGAGCCCCGCATCGATCGTCGCGAGCGTTCCGAGCATCGAATGGCCCGAGACATGGCCCATATGCCCGATCCGGAAGAAGCCGTCGCCGGCCGGATCGCCGTGCGGGGCCATGCCGAGGCCGATGCCGAGCGTCAGACCCATCTCGTCCTCGCACCAAAGCCGCAGTTTGGTGCCCGCCTCGGGCAGGCGCACGGCCGTCACCGCGTGCGAACGGATCGCCGGGTCGCGGACGTTGAGCTCCAGCCCCGCGCCGGGCGTGTCGTGATCCTCCCACCGGGCGAAGGCCGCGTGGAGCGCACGGGCGAGCGTGCCATGGCGAGCCCAAGCCGTCTCGACCCCCTCCTCGTGCACCAGCATGTCGAGCGCCTCGCGCAGCCCGTAGAGATGATGCGTCGGGCCGGTCCCCTGGAAGTAGCGGAAATAGATCTCGGGCGTCGTGCGCGGCCGCCAGTCCCAGTAGAAGGTGGCGAGGTCCGAGCGGTCCCGTGCCCGGTCGGCGCGGTCGTTGTAGAAGACGAAGGCCATGCCCGCGGGCGTCATCAGCCCCTTCTGACAGCCGGCGAAGGCCACGTCGACGCCCCAGTCGTCCATCCGCATCTCGTCGCAACCGAGGCTCGCCATGCAGTCGGCATGGAGGAGCGCCGGGTGCCCGGCGGCGTCGATCTCGGCCCGGATCGCCTTGAGGTCGGCACGCACCGACGACGACGTGTCGACGTGGACGCAGAGGACGGATTTGATCTCGTGCGCCTTGTCCTCGCGCAGGCGCTGACCGATGGCGGCCGGGTCCATCGCGGCGCGGTTGCCGAAATCCAGCATCTCCGTGCGGATCCCCATGCAGCGCGCCACCTCGGCCCAGCCGTCGGCGAAGGTGCCCGTGCGCGGCACGAGGACGAGGTCGCCGCGCGCATGGGTGTTGGCGAGCGAAGCCTCCCAGGCGGCATGGCCGTTGCCGATGTAGATCGTCGCCTGATGCTCCGTGCGGGCGACGGCCTTGAGATCGGGGATGAGCGAATGGGTCAGGTCGATCAGCGGACCGACGTAGATGTTCGGCGACGGCCGGTGCATGGCCCGCAGCACGCGGTCGGGGATGATCGAGGGGCCGGGAATGGCCAGTGTCTGGGGACCGGGGGCAAGCGACATGGGGGCTCCTCTGCGCGACAGGCAAACCGCTACGCCCCGCGCCTTGCGGGGTCAATGTGCGCGCATGGGGGCTTGGCGCAGGCCCGGGCTTGCCCCATGTGAGGGGCATGACACGGACCATCCTGCGCATCTCCGGCGACGACCGCGAAAAGTTCCTCCACGGCCTCGTCACCCGGGACGTGCCCGAGACGGGACTCGGCTATGCCGCGCTGCTCACGCCACAGGGCAAGTACCTCGCCGATTTCCTGACCTTCCGGGATGCCGAAGCGCTCTATCTCGACGTGGCCGCGGATCTCGCGCCGGGCCTCGCGCAGCGGCTCGCAATGTACCGCCTGCGCTCGAACGTCACGATCGAGGATGCCGGGATGGACGTCGCGCGCGGCACCGGCGACGCGCCGGAGGGTGCGCTACCCGATCCGCGGCCGGGCATGGGCTGGCGGCACTACGGCGCGTCCGGCGACGACGGGACGGATTGGGACGACCTGCGGGTCGAGAACATCGTGCCCGAAAGCGGCATCGAGCTTGTCCCGAACGAAAGCTACATCCTCGAGATGGGGTTCGAGCGTCTCGGCGGCGTCGACTTCCGCAAGGGCTGCTTCGTCGGGCAGGAGATCGTGGCGCGGATGAAGCACAAGACCGAGCTGCGCAAGGGGCTCGTCCGCGTCCGGGGAGCCGTCGAGACCGGGTCGGAGATCACCTCCGGCGGCCGCGCGGCAGGCACGGTCCACACCGTTTCGGGCGACCGGGCACTGGCCTACCTGCGCTTCGACCGCGCCAAGGGCATGGAGACGGCAGGCGGGCCGCTCACGCTCGACTGAGCGCCGCCGGCGCAGGCCCCTGCGACCCCGAGCCCCGTCATCCTCGGGCTCGACACGGGAGATCACCGGGTCACGCCCGGTGATGACGCAGGCCCATCTGCAGCGTCCCTCTCGGCGGTCATCCTCGGGCTCGACCCGAGGATCTCGTGCCGCAGTGGTGCCCACAAACCCGGAGATCACCGGGTCGAGCCCGGTTATGACGCGTGCGGGTTTGGGGCGACGACAAAGGCAGCCCGCGAGGGTTTGCCCTCGGGCCTCGGGACACATAGCTAGAACGGGAAACCAGACACGAGGCCCCGATGACCCGCTTTCCCGCCAGCCTGACGACCCTGAACCGCGCCCTGCCCCGCGATGCCAATGCCGCGCCCGCCGGGGGCGAACCGCTGGGCGATCTGCCGGAGTGGGACCTGTCGGATCTCTATACCGGCGAGGACGCGCCCGAGCTCGCGCGCGACATGAAGTGGCTGGAAGCCGAATGCGCCGCCTTCGCCGCCGACTACGAGGGCAAGCTGGCCGAGCTGGACGCGGCCGAAATGCTCCGCTGCATCGAGCGCAACGAGAAGATCGACGAGGTCGCGGGGCGGATCATGTCCTTCGCGGGGCTGCGCTACTACCAGATCACGACGGACGGCGGACGGGCGAAGTTCATGTCCGACTGCCAGGACCAGCTGACCACCTTCACGACGCCGCTCGTCTTCTTCTCGCTGGAGTTCAACCGCATCGACGATGACCACTACGACGCCCTGATGGCGGCGAACGCGGATCTGGCGCGCTACCGCCCGGTGCTCGACCGGATGCGGGCGATGAAACCCTACCAGCTGTCGGACGAGCTGGAGAAATACCTGCACGACACCTCCGTCGTGGGTGCCTCGGCCTGGAACAAGCTCTTCGACGAGACGATCGCGGGCCTGACCTTCCCGGTGGGCGACGAGGAGCTCGGGATCGAGGCGACGCTGAACCTGCTCACCGACCCCGACCGCGCCAGGCGCGAGGCGGGCGCGCGGGCACTGGCGGAGGTCTTCGGCAAGAACGTCCGCACCTTCGCGCGCGTTCACAACACGCTCGCCAAGGAGAAGGAAATCTCCGACCGCTGGCGCGGGCTGCCGTCGCCGCAGGCGTCGCGTCACCTCGCCAACCACGTGGAGCCAGAGGTCGTGGAGGCACTCCGCAATGCCGTCGTCGCCGCCTATCCGCGGCTGAGCCACCGTTACTACAAGCTGAAGGCCAAGTGGCTGGGCCTCGACACCCTTCAGGTCTGGGACCGGAATGCCCCCCTGCCGATGGAAGAAACCCGCCTCGTCGGCTGGGAAGAGGCCCGCAAGACCGTCATGGATGCCTATGCAGGCTTCTCGCCCGAGATGGCCGAGCTGGCCGAGCCCTTCTTCGACAAGGGCTGGATCGATGCCGAGGTGAAGCCCGGCAAGGCCCCGGGCGCGTTCGCGCATCCGACGGTGACGAGCGTGCATCCCTACGTGATGCTCAACTACCTCGGGAAGCCGCGCGACGTCATGACGCTGGCGCACGAGCTGGGCCATGGCGTGCACCAGGTGCTCGCCGCCGGTCAGGGCGAGATGCTATCGTCCACGCCGCTGACTCTGGCCGAGACGGCGAGCGTCTTCGGCGAGATGCTGACCTTCCGCGCCATGCTCGACGGCGCGAAGGACGATGCGCAGCGCAAGGTCATGCTCGCCGGCAAGGTCGAGGACATGATCAACACGGTCGTGCGCCAGATCGCCTTCTACGACTTCGAGTGCAAGCTGCACGCCGCCCGCCGCGAAGGGGAGCTGACGCCCGAGGACATCGACGCGCTCTGGATGTCGGTGCAGGCCGAGTCGCTGGGGCCGGTCTTCGAGTTCATGGAGGGCTACGAGCACTTCTGGGCCTATATCCCGCACTTCGTGCACTCGCCTTTCTACGTCTACGCCTATGCCTTCGGCGACGGGCTGGTAAATGCGCTCTACGCCGCCTACGAAGACGCGCCCGAGGGCTTCGAGGACAAGTACTTCGACATGCTTCGGGCGGGCGGGTCGAAGCACCACAAGGAGCTGCTGGCCCCCTTTGACCTGGATGCGAGCGATCCGGCGTTCTGGGACAAGGGGCTCGGGATGATCGAAGGGTTCATCGATCAGCTTGAGGCGATGGAGGGGTGACGCACGCCAGGCGCGCTTGGTTCGGCGCGCCCGCATCGCGCCTGCCCGGCACCTCGCGCGGCCGCCTTCACGGGGCGTGGTCCGGTCTCCAGACGTAGCGATTGTCCGTCCCGTCGGTCGATTGGAAAATGAAGCCCCGCGCGCGGTAGAAGTCGTTCGCGGGGCTCCCCGCGAGGGCGATCAGCTCGATCCGCAGCCCGGCCCGGCGCGCGTCCTGCTGAATCGCTTCCACCAGACGACGGCCTGTTCCGCTCCCCTGCGCCTCGGGGTGGATGTAGAGATGGTCGAGATAGAGGTGATCCGGCCTCGGTCGCAGGACGAAGAAGCCGATCAGGTCACCGTCGCGCCGCACGATCCGCGTGACCTCCGGGTCGAAGGCGGACAAGAACCGCTGTCGCGCCCGGTCCGGGTCGAAGCGGCCGATGGCCTCGAGGCTGGGGCGCATCGCGGCGATCCGAAGCCCGGCAAGCGACTCGGCGTCTTCGGGGCGGGCGAGGTGGATCTGCAGGTCCATGCGGAGGCTTTCGCATCCCGCCACTCGGTTGCCAAGTCAGCCCAGCATCTCCGCCAGCACCGCATCCGGGCCGGATTTCTCCGCCGGCTCCGGGCGCGCGATCGCCGGTGTCTCGTGGATGTGGAGGTCGCCTTCTGCGCAATCGAGCATGAAGGCCGCGAGGTCGCCCGTGCGGGTGCGGATGAGGTCTTCGGGGATGACGTCGTCGAAGACCTGGAAATCGCCCGAGGCCGCCTCGTCCAGAAGCCAGCCGGGGCGGACCGCCGTCCAGCGCAGCCAGGGCGTCGCTTGCAGGATACGCTCCATCTCGCCCATCTGCGCGAAGATCCGCGACAGGCCGAGGCGCGCGGCGGCCTCGAACCAGATGGGGCCGCGCGACATCTCCTCCACGAAACTGGCCGAGATCGTCACCAGACGGTCAGGCCCCGCGACGCGCATCGCCGCCAAGAGGTTGCGCGTCCCCTCCGTGTGCAATGGCGGCGGGGCCAACGCCTCCTTCGGGCCTGCATCGATGCCCACGGCGTTCAGGACGGCATCGACGCTGTCGAGGTCCCCTTCGAGGCCATCGCGGGTCATCAGATCGCTCTCGACCCATTCGAGGCGATCGGCCGACCGCTCCCGCCCAGTGAGACCTTGGACAGAGGCGCGGACGCGGTGGCCGCGAGCGAGCGCCCGATCGACGAGCCGGGTACCGGTGGCCCCGTCGGCCCCGTAGATGAGTACATACATGGTGGTCCCTTTCAGCCTTGCCGGCAGAACCGCCGTGCCGGTGCCCCGGTTCCGGCTCTGGCCCCCGTGCGACCTTTCGCCTAGACCGGGTGTGACTTGCAAAGGGGAGCGACATGCAACTCTGGGTTGGCCTGGGCAATCCGGGCGCGAAATACGCGGGCAACCGGCACAACATCGGCTTCATGGCGCTCGACCGCATCCTCGAGGATCAGGGGGGCGGGCCCTGGCGGTCAAAGTTCCAGGGCCAGATCGCCGAGGTGCGCTTCGGGTCCGAGAAGGTCTGGCTGCTGAAACCCGCGACCTTCATGAACCTCTCGGGACAGTCGGTGGGCGAAGCGATGCGCTTCCACAAGCTCAGCCCCGCCGACGTGACCGTTTTCCACGACGAGCTCGACCTCGCACCCGGCAAGCTGCGCCTGAAGGCGGGCGGCGGCCACGCGGGTCACAACGGGCTGCGCTCGATCCATCAGCACATCGGCCCGGACTACGCGCGCGTGCGGCTCGGCATCGGGCATCCGGGCTACAAGGACCGCGTCTCGGGCTACGTGCTGTCGGATTTCGCCAAGGCCGAAGGCGCGATGCTCGACGACCTCCTGCGCGGGATCTGCGATGGCGCGGCGAAGCTCGCCCAAGGCGACGGACCGGGGTTCACGAATGCGGTGGCGCTGCGGGTGAACCCGCCCCGGTCGTCGGGCGGCGGCTCGGCGAAGCCGGCGAAAGCGGCAGATCCGAAGCCCGAGCCGCAACCCGAGGCCGAGGAAAAGCTCTCGCCCCTGCAACGGCTTGCCGCCAGATTCAAGTGACGTAATGCCTTGCTTGCGAGCCCCGGCCCGGCATGGTGACCTGCGGGCCGGAGGATCACGCATGAAGACATGGCTCAAACGGATCGGGCTCGTGCTGTTCGCCCTCGTGCTGGCGGGGGGCGGGCTCGCCATTGTCAAACGGGAGGAGATCACGCGCCTCATCGCCGTCAACACGCTCTTCGCGCCCGAGAAGATCGTGGCGAACTTCTCGAACATGCGCGGAGCGTTCCTGTGGACGCCGCTTTCGGAGGACGCAGGCCCGCCCCTGCCGCAGGGCACCGACACGCCCCTGCCGCCCGAGGCCGACACCTGGATCGCCGAACGGCGGATCACCGGGCTCATCGTGCTGCGCGGGGGCGAGATCACGCACGAAAGCTACCACCTCGGCACCGGCCCCGACGATCTGCGGATCAGCTGGTCGGTCGCGAAGTCCTTCCTGTCGCTCCTGACGGGCATCCTCGTGGACGAGGGGCGCATCGCCCTGTCCGACCCCGTGGAGAAATATGCGCCCGAACTGGCGAGCTCGGCCTATGCCGGAGCAACCGTGCAGGACGTGCTCCAGATGGAGTCGGGCGTCGCCTTCAACGAGGATTACTTCGACCCCGATAGCGACATCAATCGCATGGGACGTGTCATCGCCCTCGGTGGCGCGCTCGACGATTTCACCGCCGCGCTCGACACCCGGGACCGGGTGCCGGGCGAGCGGATGAAATACGTCTCGATGGACACGCATGTGCTCGGGATGGTCCTGCGCGGGGCCACCGGGGCTTCGGTCCCCGACCTGATGGCCGAAAAGCTGATCGAGCCGATGGGCATCGGGCCGGCCTATTTCGTGACCGATGGGGAGGGCACGGCCTTCGTCCTCGGCGGGCTCAACATGCGCACGCGCGACTATGCGCGCATGGGCCTGATGGTTGCGCAGGGCGGACGCCTCGACGGTGAACAGATCGTCCCCGAAAACTGGGTCAACATCTCCACCGTGCCCTCGGCCAGGACGGAGGCGGGGCGGATGCGTTATGGCTACCAGTGGTGGATGCCGGCGGACGGGCGGCCGGGCGAAGTCATGGCGCAGGGTGTCTACGGCCAGTTCGTCTACATCGACCGGGCCCGCGACGTGGTGATCGCCGTCAACTCCGCCGACCGCGGCTTTCGCGAAGCGGGCGTGAGCGAGGGCAACATCGAGATGTTCCGCGCCATCGCCGCCGCGCAGTGATCGCCCCGAGCAGCCTGTATGCTATCTGATCCTCCAGAGACAGGAGAGTCCGGATGACGACACCACCCCCCGGCCAGCTCGAGGCGCTCAACGTCCTCGGCCAGCCCCTTGCCCCCTGCGGAACCGACCCGATGACGGGGTTCTTCCGCGACGGCTGCTGCAACACGGGGCCGATGGACGGCGGCGTCCACACCGTCTGCGCGGTGATGACGGCAGAGTTCCTGGCCCATTCCAAGTACCTTGGCAACGATCTCTCGACACCCCGACCGGAATACAACTTCGCCGGCCTGAACCCCGGCGACCGCTGGTGCCTCTGCGCCGCGCGCTTCCTGCAGGCGCACGAGGAAGACTGCGCGCCTCGCATCATTCTGGCCGCGACGCATCTGCGCACGCTCGATATCGTGCCGCTCGACATACTCAGACGCTACGCCGAGGACTGACATGCGGAAGACACTGGCCGCGCTTTGCCTTCTGGCCGGGCCGGCGCTGGCTCAGGCCCCCGACCTGCGCCCGCCCGACGTGCTGCGGATGCGCGCCCTAGATGCCCATCTCGGCGCAGCCCTGCGCGAGGCCATAGCCGAGGGCGACCCGCAGGCGCTTGCGGTGCTGTTCGAGGCGATGCGGGGCGCTCCGGTGGCGCTCGATGACGCCGATCCGGAGGGGGTCTGGAACTGCCGCACGATCAAGCTCGGCGGGGGCGGCGTGCCTGCGGTGGCCTACCGCAACTTCCGCTGCGAGATCCGCACGGTAACCGACGGCCGCTGGGTTTTGACCAAGCTCACGGGCTCGCAGCGCACGACCGGGACGCTCGCCGTGCGCGCCGACGGGCGCATCCAGTATACGGGCGTGGGCCACGTCGGGACCGAGCCGGCGGTGCCCTACGAGGATCTGCCGCCGAAGGACCAGACGCCGTTGGAGCCGAACCAGACCACCGCCGATGTGGGCCTCTTCGAGATGATGTCCCCGGATCGCGCACGGCTGCTGCAACCTGCGCCGATCCTCGAGTCGCGCTTCGACATCCTCTACCTGACGCGCTGATGGAGAGCGGCTTCCATCCGATCCCGCCCGGCAAGGTCGCGGCCATCGTGACACATCTGGAGATGGTCGCGCCGCCCCCCGCGCGGGACGCGACCTGGCCCGAAGGTGTAACGCTGCGGCCGGTCGAGCGACCGAACGCGGATTGGTACCGCGACCTCTTCCACCGCGTCGGCGCGCAGGACTGGCTCTGGTTCTCGCGGCTGAGGATGGATGACGCGGCCCTCGCGGCGATCCTGCACGACCCGGCTGTCGAGGTTCACGCGGTCGAACGCGCGGGACGCGCCGAGGGCCTTCTGGAGCTCGACTTCCGCGACGACGAAAGCTGCGAGCTGGCCTTCTTCGGACTGACCCCGGAGGTTCAGGGCCTGGGTCTCGGGCGCGCCATGATGGCCACGGCGATCGCGCGGGCCTTTGCCAAGCCGATCATCCGCCTGCACGTTCACACCTGCACCTTCGACAGCCCCGTCGCCCTGCCGTTCTACATCCGCTCGGGGTTCCGGCCCATCCGGCGGGAGGTGGAAGTGGTCGACGATCCGAGGCTCGACGGCACACTGCCCGAAGAGGCCGCGCCACATGTGCCGGTGATCCGAGGGTAGGCGTCGCGCCCTCAGATCACCTCACCCATCTCCCAGCCCAGGGCTCGCGCGACGGTGAAGATGTCCTTGTCGCCCCGGCCGCACATGTTCATGCAGATCAGGTGATCGCGCGGCAGGTCCGGCGCGATCTTGGCGACATGGGCCAGCGCGTGGGAGGGTTCGAGCGCGGGGATGATGCCCTCGGTCTCGCAGCAAAGCTGGAACGCCTCGAGCGCCTCCTTGTCGGTGATCGAGACGTATTTGGCCCGACCGATCTCGTGCAGCCACGAATGTTCCGGTCCGATGCCCGGATAGTCGAGCCCTGCCGAGATCGAATGGCCTTCGAGGATCTGACCGTCGTCGTCCTGCAGGAGATACGTGCGGTTGCCGTGCAGCACGCCGGGGCGCCCGCCCGTAAGCGAGGCGCAATGCTCCATCTTCGCGTTCACGCCCTTGCCGCCAGCCTCCACGCCGATGATCGCGACATCCTTGTCGTCGAGGAACGGGAAGAAGAGGCCCATCGCGTTCGACCCGCCGCCGATGGCCGCGATGATCGTATCGGGCAGCCGGCCCTCGGCGGCCTTCATCTGCTCCTTCGCCTCCTTGCCGATGATCGCCTGGAAGTCGCGGACCATGGCCGGATAGGGATGCGGCCCGGCGACCGTGCCGATGCAGTAGAACGTATCCTCCACGTTCGTGACCCAATCGCGCAGGGCGTCGTTCATCGCGTCCTTGAGCGTGCCGCGCCCGGAGGTGACGGGCACGACCTCGGCCCCGAGGAGCTTCATGCGGAAGACGTTGGGGCTCTGCCGCTCGACGTCATGCGCGCCCATGTAGACCACGCATTTCAGCCCGAACTTCGCGCAGACGGTCGCCGTCGCAACTCCGTGCTGCCCCGCCCCCGTCTCTGCGATGATGCGGGTCTTGCCCATGCGCCGGGCGAGGATGATCTGGCCGAGCACGTTGTTGATCTTGTGCGCACCTGTATGGTTCAGCTCGTCGCGCTTGAGGTAGATCTTCGCCCCGCCCAGCCGCTCGGTCAGGCGCTCGGCGAAGTAGAGCGGCGAGGGCCGGCCCACGTAATTCGCCCAGAGATCGTCCATCTCGGCCCAGAAGGTCGGATCGGTCTTGGCGTGTTCGTATTGCGCTTCCAGCTCCAGGATCAGCGGCATCAGCGTCTCGCTGACGAAGCGCCCGCCGAAATCGCCGAAGCGACCGTTCTCGTCGGGGCCGGTCATGAAGCTGTTGAGAAGGTCTTCGGGCATGGTGTCGCTCCCCTGATGTCGGTTCCGGTGTAGAACGCGGCGCGTGGGCCTGCAACGGCCCGGGGGCGGGTTCAGGCGGTCGCGGCCGCGACGAAACGCGCGATGCGGGCGGCGTCTTTCCGCCCCGGCGCGGCCTCGACCCCAGAGGAGACGTCGACCTGCCGCGCGCCGGTCAGCCGGATCGCCTCGCCGACGTTTTCCGCAGTCAGCCCACCGGCCAGCATCCAGGGCTTCGGCCAGTCCCGCCCCGCGATCAGCCGCCAGTCGAAGCCCACGCCGTTGCCGCCCGGCAGGTCCGCCCCCTCGGGTGGTTTGGCGTCGACGAGAAGCTGATCGGCGACCCCGGCGTAGGCGTCGAGGGAGGGCAGGTCGGCTTCGGTCCGGAGGCCCACGGCCTTCATCACCGGCAGCCCCGTGCGTGCCCGCACCTCGGCCACGCGCTCCGGGGTCTCGCCCCCGTGGAGTTGCACCATGTCGAGGGGCACGGTGCCCATGATGCGGTCGAGGAACGCGTCGTCCGGATCGACGAGCAGAGCCACCTTGGCAAGGCCCGGCGGCGCGCGCAGCGCGAGATCCCGCGCCGTCTCGACCGAAACGTTGCGCGGCGATCTTCCGAAGAAGACGAGCCCCATATAGGCCGCCCCGGCCTCGGCGGTCGCGGCGACATCATCGGGCGAGCAGAGCCCGCAGATCTTGACCCGGACGCCCTGGCCCGGTCGTGTCACGCGCATCATATCTGGTCTGTCCCGGTGTTCAGCCGTCGCCGACGAGAGCGAGAACCTCATCCTTTTCCGAGGTCTGGCGCTTGGCCTTCGCAAGCTCCTTCTCGAGCTTTTCCTTCTGCGCCCGCTCGGACCGGGCCTCGGCCCGATGCTTGTGCTCGCGCAGCCATTCCCAGACGAAGCCCACTAGGAGGCCGAGAGCCATCGCCATGAAGATCACGAGAAACAGAGGCATCGTCACCGACAGGTCGACGCCGAACATGCCGCTCAGGTCTTCGGGGATCAGGCGCAGGGTTACCATCGCACGGTTCGCGATGGCGAGGACCACGAGGACGAGGGCCAGCGCGCCCAGGAACAGAAGTCGGATGAAGCTCATGCCCCTGACCTAGACCCCGAGCACGGCCCTGTCCAGATCGCGCGGTCAGGCCTTGCCGTTCAACCGATCGCGCAGAAGCTTGCCCGCCTTGAAGAAGGGCACGTGCTTCTCCTCGACCTCGACCGCTTCGCCGGTACGCGGGTTGCGGCCGGTCCGCGCATCCCGCTGCTTCACGGAAAAGGCCCCGAAACCGCGCAATTCGACGCGGTTGCCGCTGGAAAGGGTCTCGATGATCTCGTCGAAGATGGTGTTCACGATCTTTTCGACATCGCGCTGGTAAAGATGCGGGTTTTCGTCCGCGATCTTCTGAATCAGCTCGGAACGTATCATGTCTTCCCTTTCCTGCCTCTGCCAGAGGGCACGTCATCTTGTGCAGGCACGGCCGGTATATCCTTATTCTGACATACAAAAAAGGGGTCGCTATCGGCGAATTCGATGGATGGGCGAAAATCTGTCGGCCCCTCTCGCGCACCGGCAAGACCCTGCCCGTCCGTCCCCGAAGATCGCCTCAGGCGAGCGGTACTCAACCTATTGACGAAGAACCATTAACGACAGCGTTCATGGGGGCGCGTCCGCCGCGTCGTCCATGGCGTGCAAAGCCATTCCAGATGCTCAAAAAATGACACCTCTGCTGTCCATGGCGGCGAACAGCCGGTTGCCAAAAGAAGAAGGGCCCCGCGCTGCGGAGCCCTTCCGATTCTTGCGGATGTGGCACGGGGCCTACTTGTCGTCGCCCTTGAGCGCCGCACCCAGGATATCGCCCAGCGAGGCACCCGAATCGGAGGAGCCGAACTGTTCCACGGCCTCTTTCTCCTCGGCGATCTCCCGTGCCTTGATCGACAGGCCCAGGCGACGGTTCTTCGAGTCGACGTTGGTGACGCGCACGTCAACCTTGTCGCCGGCCGAGAACCGCTCGGGGCGCTGATCGGCACGATCACGGGCGAGATCGGAGCGACGGATGAAGGACTTCATACCCTCGTATTCCACCTCGATGCCGCCGTCCTCGATCTTGGTCACCTCGACGGTGATGATCGAACCGCGCTTCACGCCGCCGATGGCTTCGGCATAGGGGTCACCGTCGGCCGCCTTGATCGAGAGCGAGATGCGCTCCTTGTCGGTGTCGACCTCGGAGACGACCGCCTTGACGATGTCGCCCTTGCGGTAGTCGCCGATGACGTCCTCGCCCCGGCCTTCCCAGGTCAGGTCGGAGAGGTGGACCATGCCGTCGATGTCGCCCGGAAGGCCGACGAACAGACCGAACTCGGTGATGTTCTTGACCTCGCCCTCGACCTGCGTGCCCTCGGGGTGCGTCTCGGCGAAGACTTCCCACGGGTTGCGCATGGTCTGCTTGAGGCCCAGCGACACGCGGCGCTTGGCCGTGTCGATCTCGAGCACCATGACCTCGACCTCTTGCGAGGTGGAGACGATCTTGCCCGGATGCACGTTCTTCTTGGTCCAGGACATTTCCGAGACGTGAACGAGGCCCTCGACCCCCGGCTCCAGCTCCACGAAGGCACCATAGTCGGTGATGTTCGTGACGCGACCCGTGTGGGTGCTGTCGAGCGGGTACTTGGCGATCACGGTGTCCCACGGATCGTCCTGCAGCTGCTTCATGCCGAGGCTGATGCGGTGGGTCTCCTTATTGATCTTGATGACCTGCACCTTGACCGTCTCGCCGATCGAGAGGATCTCGCGCGGGTCGTTGACGCGGCGCCAGGCCATATCGGTCACGTGCAGTAGGCCGTCGACGCCACCGAGGTCGACGAAGGCGCCGTACTCGGTGATGTTCTTGACGACGCCGTCGACGGTCTGGCCCTCGGCCAGGTTGCCGATGACCTCGGCACGCTGCTCGGCGCGGCTCTCCTCGAGAATCGCACGGCGCGAGACGACGATGTTGCCGCGGCGACGGTCCATCTTCAGGATCTGGAACGGCTGCTTGAGGCCCATCAGGGGACCGGCGTCGCGCACGGGGCGCACGTCGACCTGGGAGCCGGGCAGGAAGGCCACGGCACCGCCGAGGTCGACCGTGAAGCCGCCCTTGACGCGGCCGAAGATGGCACCCTCTACGCGCTCTTCCTTGCCGTAGGCTTCTTCCAGGCGGTCCCAGGCGGCCTCACGGCGGGCCATCTCGTGCGAGATGACGGCTTCGCCACGGGCGTTCTCGACGTTGCGGAGATAGACTTCGACTTCATCGCCGACTTCGATCTCGGCCGGCTCGCCGGGGTTCGCGAATTCCTTGAGATCGACGCGGCCTTCCATCTTGTAGCCGACGTCGATGATGGCCTGGCCGGCTTCGATCGCCAGCACCTTGCCCTTGACCACCGACCCTTCGGTCGGCGTGTCGATTTCGAGGCTTTCGTTCAGGAGGGCCTCGAACTCCTCCATGGATGCGTTTTGAGCCATGTGGCGTCTGTTTCCTTACATTTGCATTTATCTGGCCGCGCGGTTGTCTCCGCCGGTCTTTCGTGGGTCGGATAGCGCGTGGAACGCAGGCAAATGCCGCCGATCCGTCGTGCTGTCGGGTGACGCGCGCGGATATGACGGATCTGGGCCGGGTTTGCAACCGTCCGGCCCGCGCGGCCCCGGTCAGGCCAGGAACTCGGCCTCGCCCAGATAGCGCAGCGTGACGCCAGCCCCCGTCGCGTCGCAGGGCGCGCGCACCTGGCGCTCCATCGGGCGGCCGTGGGGGATGTCGACGGCAATGAACCACACCACGTTGAACGGGACCGTCGCCTGCCCATCGACCCAGGGCCCCCACTTGTCCGACCAGGACCCGGCGAACCGCTCCGCCGCGGGGGCCTCCGCTGGCAGAGTCGGGTCGGCCACCAACGCCTCGGTGAAATCGTGGTCGAACCAGAGCTGTCCCTGGCTCTCGATGAAGTCCGACAGGGCGTAGTCGTCCCGCTCCTCGTCATCGCGCGACCAATAGTCGTCGCGTTCGCCCACGAAACTGTAGAACGCGGCCGGACTTTCGGCCTGCCCGATCCACATCTGAAGGATCTGCAGGCGCGGCGGCGGCGGAACATAGGCCGCCAGGAAGGCGCGCTCCACCTCCGTGATCTGAACCGTCGAAGCCCCCGTCAGACGCCCCCAGAGCGAGCGGGGCCGGGGCCCCAGCGACAGCAGAACGCGTTCCTCCCCTGCCGACGCGAAGCGAAACGGCAGCTGTCCGAAGTCGCCCTCCAGCACGATCTCGGTCGTGCCCGGCATCACGAAGATCGCCTTCAGCTGACCCGGTTCGATCTCGAACTGCCGCTTCTCGCGCCAGATGACGCCGACGGGCCCGCCGCCCTCCAGGTCGTTTCGGACCTGCATCTTGACCGTCGGTTGGTCCGGCGGGGGCGTCACAGCAGCTTCTCGGCCAGGAAGGCCCCGGTCGCGGCAAAGCTGCGCCGGGCGGAGCTTTCGACGTAGTCGTCGGGCCGCGCGGGGTTGGTGAAAGCGTGCTCGGTTCGCCCGAAACACAGCGCCTGCCAGTCGGCGCAATGGGCCTCCAGTTCGGCGACCATCACCCCGAATTCCTCGGGCGTGGCCAGCGGATCGGCCCAGCCGTGGCACAAGAGGACGGGCGGCATCGCCTGCGTGGGCGTCGGCGGCGCGTCGAAGACGGCGTGCAACCCCACGACGGCGTCCCCCTGCCCGCTTCGCGCGAGGTCGAGAACGGCCTTCCCGCCCAGACAGAGCCCGAAGGCCCCGACCCGGCCCACGCCCCAGCCGCGCACTTCGGCCAGCGCCGCCTGGACCCGCGCCACGAAGGTCGCGCGGTCGGCCTGCACCTCGGCCATCTTGGCCGAGGCCTCCGCCGAGACATCGGTGCGCCATCCCTCGCCGTAGTAGTCGATCGCCAGCACCGCATAGCCCCGGGCCGCCCAGAGATCCGCCTGTTCCATCTCGAAATCGCGCAATCCGGCAAAGGCCGGCGCGATCAAAAGGCCGGCCCCATTGGGCACCGCGGGCATGGCGCGGTATCCGACCAGCCGCCGATCCGCCTCGTATTCATAGCGCTCGCCCATCACTCGCCCTCCAACATGTCCGGCTCGAACGCTTCGATTTCCGCGACGGCCGCTCCCGCGATGCCCTTCACGTCGCCGTACATCCCCATCATCGCGCCGATCGCCTTTTCCAGCTGTTTTTCGCGGGTCGCCCATTGGGCGGTCATCTGTTTCTTCTCCTTCAGGAGCGCCTGCTGCATCGCCTCGAAGGGTTCGACGACCGCTTCCATACGGCCGCGGAACTGCGGCCCCGTCAGGTAGTCGTAGAGCATCCCAGACTTCGTCGCCTGCCCCTCGCGCGCGCCCCGCGCCTCGGCCACGCGCAGCATCCCGTCGCGGAGCGCATGGGCGAGCGGCACGGCATAGCGCGGGGCGACGACCCAAACGCCGTCGACCATGGCGAAGGTCTCGCATCCTTCGGGCCGCACCTCCGAAACCAGGACCGCCACATCGGCCCCGGCGGCGCGCATGTCGTCGCGCAGCTTCGGGAGCCAGTCCTTCGACCAGTTGGCGGCGCGTTTCGATTCCCAGATCACAGTGCCGGCCCCCGAGAACCGCAGGAGGCAATCCGCCCCCCGCATCCCCTTCGGCACCGGCTCGACCGCGTCCGCCGGGAAGGCGCGGGCCAGTTCCGCCTCGAGCACGAGTTCCGCGGCCTCGCCCTGCCGTTGCTGGGAGCCCTGCTCGACCTTCTTCTGCAGGACCTCGATCTGGCGGCGCAGCGTCTCCATCTGCGTGTCCTTCTCGGCCAGCTTGAGCGCCTGCGCCTCCTGCGCCGCCTTCAGGCGCTCGGTGGCCAGCGCCTCGGCCTCCTGCGCAAGTTTCGCGCGGGCCGCCTCGGTCGCAGCCGCAACCTGCTTCTGGACGGTCAGATCCATTTCGCGCGCGCGCTCCTTCAACTCGGCTTCGAGTTTCAGCGCCTGGGCCTGCGCCGCCTGCGCCTCGGCGAGCTTCGCCTCCCGCGCGGTGTCCTTCTCGCGCAGCGCGGCCAGTTCGGCCTCCCGCTTCGCTCCGACCGCCTCGATCTCGGCCAGTGTCTCGGATTGTGCCGCGCGCGCCGCCTCGGCGGCCTCCGCCTCGATCCGCGCCTTCTGCGCGGCGAGGGCCTCGGCCTGCGCCGCCGCCATCTCGCGCTTCGTCTGCGCGAGCAGGGGGCCGGCCATGGCCTCGGTCAGTCTGATCTCGCCGCCGCAATCGGGGCACGGAATGGTCGCGTCGCTCATGCCGCCACGCTGCCTCGGCACGCGGGGCGCTTCAAGCAGGTTCAGGCGTCAGATGTCCTGCCCGCGGTCCTGCAGACGGTCGATGAGCTTGCGCTGCTCGCCCCGGCTGTCGCCGCGCCCGAACTGCGTCTCGCCCGAGGTGAAGAGCGTGCCGTAGGTCGTCGCCGTGTTCACCGTCTGCCCGATGCCCGAGATCAGCTGCTCGCGCCGGAGCGCCCGCAGCGGATGGATGAAGACGGCCCAGACGCGCCCCTCGGCGATGGCGTAGCGGGCGTCGAGGGCGCTGTCGAAATTGGCCTGCATCATACGGGTCAGATCCGCCTCCGACAAACCCTCCGCCGAGCGGATCGGCACCATCGCCCGCATCCGGTCGGCGCGGGCATCCGTCACGACAAGGATGGGGACGTCCTCGATCGTGAGCCGGAAGGCGGGGCCCGCGCGCTCCGTCGCGGGGTCGAGCGCGGTCAGGATGTCTTCCATCCGGTCGAGATCCATGTCGACGATTGCGGCCTCCGGCCCGGTCTCGGGTGCCGCCGATTGCCCCTGCGCCAGACCCGAGAGGCCGAGGGCCAGCATCAGCGTCGCCGCGGCGAGGACGGGCATCCGGTAGCTGCGGGTTCGGTCGCGGCGGGACGGGACATCGAAGACGCGCGCGGGCGGAACGGGACGGGCGGGCATGGGGCACCTCCGGGGCAAGACACGAGCAAACCCTAGGCAGATCGGCCCGCCCGATCCATGCACCTTTCGGTGAGCGCCACGTGTGTGCGGACGCGCCCCCGCCCCCCTGCGTCAGCGCGCGTCGAGCGCCGCCTGCACCACGGCCGCCGCCGCCTCGACCGCCGTGTCGATGTCCATCTCGGACGTGTCGATGATCTGGGCGTCCGCCGCCGGCAGAAGCGGAGCCTCGGCCCGGTTCATGTCGCGTTCGTCGCGCGCGCGTACGTCCTCGAGAACGCCGTCGCGGGTCACCGCCTCGCCCTTGGCTGTCAGCTCCAGGAACCGCCGCTCCGCCCGCACCTCCGCCGAGGCGGTGACATAGAGCTTCACGTCCGCCGCGGGGCAGATGACGGTGCAGATGTCACGCCCGTCGAGCACCGCCCCCCCGTCGCTTTGCGCAAACGTGCGCTGGAAGGCGACGAGCGCGGCGCGCACCTCGGGCAGCGTGGCGACCCGGCTCGCGGCCTGCGCGACCTCGGAGGTGCGCAGGCGGGTCTCGTCGAGGTCCTCGGGCCGCAGCGCCTCCGCCGCCTCGACCGGGTCGGCCCCCTCGGCCAGCGTCTTGGCCCCGACCGCGCGATAGAGCAGCCCCGTGTCGAGATGCTTCATCCCGAAGCGCGCGGCGACCGCCTTGCTGATCGTGCCCTTCCCCGCCGCGGCGGGCCCGTCGATCGCGACCGTGAAGTTCATGCGCGCACCTGTGTCGTCATCGTGTCGTCCGCTTTCGGCGCTTGTGGTAGGCCGTCGGCAATCACGTACCAGTCTGGCGCGTCGGCGCAATAGATATGACCGGCGAGCGTCAGACCCGTCGCCCCGTCGAGCGCGCCCGCCATGACCGAGAGGTTCACGCCCGGCCCGTCCCAGAAGAGCTGCGACCCGCAGGTGCCGCAGAACCCCCGCCGCGCCACCTCGGAGGAGCGGAACCAC
This sequence comes from Jannaschia marina, assembly GCF_013404595.1. GTDB lineage: Bacteria > Pseudomonadota > Alphaproteobacteria > Rhodobacterales > Rhodobacteraceae > Jannaschia > Jannaschia marina. The sequence continues at coordinate 130,732 of NZ_JABVAX010000005.1, forward strand.
GTCACCTCGCCCGTGATGTCGATCGCGCCGCGCGGGGCGGAGGTGGCGGTGACGAAATTGCCGGTGGCCTTGCGGCATTGCACGCAGTGGCAGGCGATGATCGGGCGCATCTCGCCCCGGACGGTGAACCGCACCTGCCCGCAGAGGCAGCCGCCGGTGCGCAGCGTGCTCACGGGTTCACCTCCGGCCCCGATCGCTCGGCTGCGTAGCACGGCAGGCCATCCGCCGGACGGACGTAGTCACCCCGGTCCGCGTAGAAGATATGCGCATCCATCGAAAGCCCCGTCTCCCCGTCGAGGGCACCGGCCATGACATAGGCCAGCCCGTCGCCCTCCTCCCAGAAGAGGTAGCTGCCGCAGGTGCCGCAGAAGCCGCGCCGCCCGGTCTCGCTCGACCGGTACCACCGCGGCTCGCCGTTCAGCTCGATCGCGTCCCACGGCACCGGCGTCGCGGCGGCATAGCTTCCGGTCTGGCGGCGGCACTGCCCGCAATGGCAGGCGGTCACGGGGCCCATGGCAAAGCGCGTCTCGAAACGCACCGCGCCGCACAGGCAACCGCCCCGTCGTCTCATGCTTTCCATCGCCGCTTGGCCTCCCCACCGGTTTCATGCAATGCGGGCACAATGCGACGGGTGATGATCATCGGCCAGCCCGGATCCGGCAAATCGACGCTCGCCCGCGCCATCGGCGGGATCGCGCATCTGCCGGTCGTCCACATGGATCAGATCCACTGGCTGCCGGGGTGGGTGCCGCGCGAGACGGCCGAGAAGACCCGCCTCTGCCATGCCGTCCATCGCCGGGCCACCTGGGTCTTCGAAGGCGGCCATTCCGCCACCTGGGAGGACCGGCTCGACCATGCGGACACTTTGATCTGGCTCGACCTGCCCACCGGCCTGCGCCTTCGGCGAGTGACGTGGCGCACGCTACGGCTCTGGCGGAGGAGCCGGCCGGACCTGCCCCGCGATTGCCCGGAGCGGTTCGACCTGGAGTTCCTGGGCTACATCTGGCGTACGCGGGAGACGGGGCGCGCCAACTGCGCCCGGCTCCATGCCCGTGCCGAAGGCCGCGCGGCGCGCTATCACCTGCGGTCCGCCGCCGAGGTGCGAGACTGGCTCGCCGCCCTCCGCGCGGCGGCAAAGGCGGGCAACCTCGGGATCTCCCACCGCTGAGGCGCGGCCGTCAGTAGCTCGACCGCCCGCCGAACGCGTCGACGAGCGCAGTCTCGGGCCATGTGCCCCGCGCCCCGCCCGCACGGATCAGCTGCAGCTGCGCCTCCGCCCCGGCGCGATCACCGGCCTCGAGAAGCCCCTGCCCCAGGTAACTCCGCGCCAGCCAGTTCTCGGGATCGAGCGCGAGGGCCGCCTCGTAGAGCGCGACGCCCCCCGCGAAATCCCCCGCCTTGCGCGTGGCATAGCCGCGCACCGTCAGCGCATCTGACGTTCCACCGTCCGACAGCGTGGCCAGCACCCGCAGGGCGTCATCGGCCCGACCATAGGTCGCCAGTTCCCGCGCGCCCTCGATCCGGGTGGCATCGTCGAGGCGGCTGTCGCGACTGTCGATGCAGGCCTTGCGCGCGGCGTCGTAGACCTGCGTGCCGGTGCACTGCTCGGTCGTCTGCGTGGGCGTCGTCGGGGCGGAGCCGGCCGCGACGGCGGCCAGCGGCGTCACCGCGATCAGAAGGGCAAGGCGAAGGGTCATGGCGTCCTCTCGGGTTGGCGTGCGTTCGCCCCGAAGGTGACGCATCGCCGGGCCAAGACAAGCCAAGTTAACGTGACGCGTCGCGCGCGAATATTATGCCGCCGTCGCGTGTTCGAAGCGCGCACCGAGCCCCTCCATGAGCGCCCGGAAGATCGGGAAGGATGTCGCGATCGGCCCGGCGTCGTCGACCGTGATCGCCCGTTTCGCCGCGAAACCGGCACAGAGGAAGCTCATCGCGATCCGATGGTCGAGGTGGACGGCAACGGTCGTGCCGCCCTCCACGCCGCCCGCGCCCCGGCCGTCGACCTCCCACCAGTCCGCGCCATCGCGCACGGTCACACCGGCGGCCCGCAGGCCCGTCGCCATGGCGTCGATGCGGTCGCATTCCTTCACCCGCAGCTCGGCCACGCCGCGCATGACGGTCGTGCCCGCCGCGTTCGCCGCGACGACCGAGAGGATCGGATATTCGTCGATCATGCTCGCCGCGCGCGCGGGCGGCACCTCGATCCCCTGCAGGTCGGGGGAGAATTTCGCGCGCAGGTCGGCCACCGGTTCGCCCCCCTCCTCGCGCGCGTTCTCGTAGGTCAGGTCGGCCCCCATCTCGCGCAGCGTCTCGAAGAGGCCGGCGCGCGTCGGGTTGAGGCCGATGTTGGGCACCAGCACGTCCGAGCCCGGCGTGATGAGCGCCGCACAGACGGGGAAAGCCGCCGAGGACGGGTCGCGCGGCACCTCGATGACCTGAGGTCGCAGCTCGGGCCGCCCGACGAGCGTGATCTCGTTGCCTTCCGCCGTCTTCCGCGTCTCGATCTCGGCCCCGAAGCCGCGCAGCATCCGCTCCGAATGGTCGCGCGTCGCCTCCCGCTCGATCACGACGGTCTCGCCCGGCGCGTTGAGCCCGGCCAGCAGCACCGCCGACTTCACCTGTGCGGAAGCCACCGGCGTCACGTAGCGCACCGGCACCGGCTCCGCCGCGCCCACCACCGTCATCGGCAGCCGCCCGCCCGTGCGCCCGTGCGCCACCGCCCCGAAGAGCGCGAGCGGGTCCGTCACCCGGGCCATCGGCCGCTTCCGAAGGCTCGCGTCGCCGGTGTAGGTCACGCTGAACCCATGGGTCGCCGCCGCCCCCATCAGCAGCCGCACGCCCGTGCCCGAGTTGCCGCAGTCGATCACATCCTCCGGCTCCATCAGCCCGCCGACGCCGACGCCGTTCACGACCCAGGTCTCGCCCTCCTTCTCGACCCGCGCTCCGAAGGCGCGCATCGCCGCCCCGGTGTCGAGCACGTCCTGCCCTTCCAGGAGCCCGGTCACCCGCGTCTCGCCCACCGCCATCGCGCCGAGGATCAGGCTGCGGTGGCTGATCGACTTGTCGCCCGGCACATCGGCCACGCCCGTCAGAGGCCCCGAGGCGGCGGCGGTCAGGGGGGTCGCGGGTCCGTGGCTCATGTCTCTCTCCTTCGCTCGGCCAGCGGAATAGACCGCGGGGCGGCGGGCGTCCATGCAGCATCTTCCTGCCCCAAATACTCCGCCCCCCTGTCCAGAGGCCCCGCGCCCGCCTATCTCTCCCCGGATGAGACGCAGAACACTCCTCGGCCTTGGTGCCCTCCTGGGCATCGGGGCCTGCACCGCACGCGAGGTCACCATGGGCAACCGCTACTACCGGGGCCCGGTGAGCAACCATTTCGACGGCGAGGCCTTCTTCAACCCCGGCGGCACGCCGCCGCGGGGGTTCGGTGATTTCCTGCGCTGGCAGGTCAGCGGGAACAGCGCCGACTGGCCCGACGGCGTCGCCGTGACACAAACGCGACCTGAGGCGCGGGGGGAGGACCTGCGCGTGACGCTCGTGGGCCATGCGACCGTGCTCATACAGGCGGGTGGCGTGAACATCCTGACCGACCCGGTCTGGTCGCAACGGGTCAGCCCGTTCAGCTTCGCCGGCCCGGCGCGGGTCACGGCCCCGGGGATCGCCTTCGAGACCCTGCCGCCGATCGACGTCGTCCTTCTTTCGCACAACCACTACGACCACATGGACATCTCGACCCTGCGCCGGCTACATGCGCGCGACGGGATGCCGGTCATCACCCCCCTCGGCAACGACACGATCCTGCGCGATGCGATCCCGGACATCGACGCGCGCGCCGGGGACTGGGACGACGTCTTCGAGGTTGCGGGTCTCTCGGTGCGGATCCTGCAATGTCACCACTGGAGCGCGCGGGGCACGCGCGACCGGCGGCACGCGCTCTGGTGTTCCTTCGCGATCGAGACGCCCGTGGGGCGGATCTACGTCAGCGGGGACACAGGCTACGACGAAGGCCGGCCCTACGCGGTGGGCGCGCGGCACGGGCCCTACCGCCTCGCCCTCCTGCCGATCGGGGCCTATGCGCCGCGGTGGTTCATGCGGCCCCAGCACCAGAACCCGGAGGAGGCGGTCGCGGGCTTCCGCACCCTTGGCGCGGCGCATGCGCTCGCGATGCACTGGGGGACGTTCCAACTGACCGACGAGGCGCGGGACGAGCCGCCGGAAATGCTGCGCAAGGCGCTCGCGGAAAACGGTATTCCCGAATCCCGTTTCCGCGCCGTCGCGCCCGGAACGGCCTGGGACGTGCCGGGTTGACGCATATCACTCGGGCCGGCGCGCGATCGTGAGCCGGTGCTGGTTCAAAGTGGTCCACGGACCGGGCCCGTGCTTCTTGAGTATCTCGCGCAGACCGTTTTCGAACTCGGGCAAACGATCACCGAGGCGCTCCGCACTGGAAACCGACCGGGACAGGGCGTAGGCGCGCACGCGCTTGTACGTCCAGCGGTGCTGACGCAGGGTCCCGTGATATGTGACTTCGGAAAAGGCAGAACGATAGAGTGGGAATTCGTTGCGCTCCCATTCCGGGCCAAACAGGGCACTTTCGCCCTCGGTAAGTTCCGGCTGACGTTGCAGGTAGGCCTTCACCTCCCTCCACCAGGCGTGCGCCGATCCCCGTCCGCCGCCGACCGGACTTTCTCCGAAAAGCGCGAGACATCCACCGGGGGCGACAAGGCCATCGAGATCCGCGAGCGTCTGGTCCCTGTCCATCCAGTGGAACGAGCGACCGAACGTGACAAGCGCCAACGGCCGGTCGACGAAGGACAGGTCGTTCGAGCTTCCGACAAGGAAACGCACATTCGACGGCGCGTCCCGTCGAGCGATGCGGATCATCTCCTTGCTCGGATCGACGCCCAGAACGTCACCTGAGTACTTGGAAAGCTCCTTCGCGATCATCCCGGGGCCGCACCCGAGGTCGAGCGCCGTGCTGTCCGGTCCGAGCCCGGCGATGCGTGCCGCGCGACGGATGACATAAGGCGCATAGACGACACGACCCTTCGTATAGTTTTCCGCGACCGCGTCGTAGCGGGTCGGTGTGAAAGGGACGCTCGTGGAACTGGCCATGATACCTCTTTGATGGTTTAGCCGGAGCTTTTCGTGAGCCGCTTGATCACGAACCGAAACGGAAGGTCAGGTAATGGGGCACCCGCCCCTCGCGGATCGCCTTGGCCTCGTAGCGCGTTCTTGTCCAGTCTTTCCAGGGGCTTCGCCAGTCTTCCGGGCCCTCGGCCAGCCAGGTGAAGCCGTGCTTCGGGACCTCCTCCAGCGTCTGGCGGACGTAGTCGGGGATGTCGGTGGCGACGCGGAACTCGGCCCCGGGTTTGAGGCACCTGGCGAGGGGCTCAAGATGCTCGGCCGTAACGAAGCGGCGGCGGTGGTGGCGGGTCTTGGGCCAGGGATCAGGATAGAGAAGAAACGCTTTGGAAACAGAGGCTTCGGGGAGGACGTCGAAGAGATCGCGCACGTCTCCGGGGTGGATGGCGACGTTCTCGACCCCAGCCTGGCGGATCTTGCCGAGAAGCATGGCGACGCCGTTGATGAAGGGCTCCGCGCCGATGATGCCGGCCTGCGGATTGAGCCCGGCCTGATGGACCAGATGCTCCCCGCCGCCGAAGCCGATTTCCAGCCATATCTCCTTATTCGGAAACAGTTTTTCGAGATCGAGCGGAGTGCGGTCGGGGTTCGTGTCCCAGTCCACAGCCCCGGGTGAAAGGGCGGCGAGATCGGCGTCGAGGTAGCTTTGCTGCGAGCGTTTGAGGGTCTTGCCCTTGGTGCGGCCATAGAAGTTTCGGTGGGGGCGGTCGGTCATGGGGATTTCGAGTATTTCTGGCAGGAAGAGGCCGTTTTGGGCATTTTGTACAAGGTGGCGGAGCCGGTCTGGACGTTTTGTACAAAACCGCTCAGCGCCGGATGTGGTTCACATGCCCCATCTTGCGACCGGATCGCACCTCGGCCTTGCCGTAGAGGTGGACCTGCGCGGCGCTCCGCGACAGCAGCTCCGGCAGCCGGTCCATGTCGTCGCCGATGAGGTTTTCCATCACGATCTCCGCATGGCGCTGGCCGTCGCCCAAGGGCAGGCCCGCGATGGCGCGGATGTGCTGCTCGAACTGGTCGACGGCGCAGCCGGCCTGCGTCCAGTGGCCCGAGTTGTGGACGCGGGGCGCAATCTCGTTCACGACGAGGCCCGCGGGCGTGACGAAGAGCTCCACGCCGAGGACACCGACGTAGTCGAGCGCGTTCAGGATCTGGCCGGCGAGCAGGGCCGCGTCCATCCGCTGCGCTGCCGTGAGCTCCGCCGGCACGGTCGTGGTGCGCAGGATGCCGCCCGCGTGGACATTCTCGCCCGGGTCGAAGCAGACGACTTCGCCCGAGACCCCGCGGGCTGCGATGACCGAGACCTCGCGCGTGAAGTCGACGAAGCCCTCGAGGATGGCGTCGGCCCCCTGCATCGCGGTGAAGGCCTGCGCGGCGTCTTCGGGGGCCTCGATGCGGACCTGGCCCTTGCCGTCGTAGCCGAGGCGGCGGGTCTTGAGGATCGCGGGCGTGCCGAGGTCGGCGAGGGCCGCGGTCAGCGCGGCGGCGTCGGGGATGTCGCGGAAGGGCGCGACGGCGAGGCCGAGGCCTTCGAGGAAGGTCTTCTCGGTCAGCCTGTCCTGGCTCACGGCGAGGGCGCGGATGCCGGGCCGGATGGGGCGCAGTGCTTCCAGAAGGTCGAGCGCGTTGGCGGGCACGTTCTCGAACTCGTAGGTGATGACATCGACCGCCTCGGCGAAGGCCTTGAGCGCGGCGAGGTCTTCGTAGCTCGCCTGGGTGCGGCGATGGGCGACCTGCTCGGCCGGGGCGGCCCCGGGCTCGTAGATGTGGGTCAGGTAGCCAAGGCGGGAGGCCGCGACCGAGAGCATCCGGCCGAGTTGCCCGCCGCCGAGGATGCCGATGGTGGAGCCGGGAGGCAGGGGCGCGTCGGTCATTCGGGGGTCTCCGGGATGGAGGCGGCGAGGTCGGCGCGCCAGGCGTCGAGCCGCGCGGCGAGGTCGGCGTCGGTCGTGGCGAGGATGCCGGCGGCCATGAGGCCCGCGTTCGCCGCACCCGCCTCGCCGATGGCCATGGTCGCGACGGGGAAGCCGCGCGGCATCTGGACGATGGAATAGAGCGAGTCGACGCCCGAGAGCGCGCGGGTCTGGATCGGCACGCCGATGACGGGCACGCGCGTCTTCGACGCCATCATGCCGGGCAGATGCGCGGCCCCGCCGGCACCCGCGATGATGACGCGCAGGCCGCGTTCGGCGGCCGTGCGGCCATAGTCCCAGAGGCGGTCGGGCGTGCGATGGGCGGAGACGACGCGGGTTTCATAGGCGACCGAGAGGACGTCGAGCATCTCGGCGGCCAGTTTCATCGTCGGCCAGTCGGACGTGGAGCCCATGATGATGCCCACGGGCGGCGTGTCTGAGGTCATGGGAGCCTCTCAGGCGATGATGTCGGGGGTCAGCTCGTCCTCGATCCGCTGGATGCGGTCCTTGAGGTTGAGCTTCTGCTTCTTGAGGCGCTTGATGACAAGCAGATCGGGGGCCCGGCTTTCCTCCAGCGCCTGGATGGCGGTGTCGAGATCGCGATGATCCTGGCGCAAAACCTCGAGCCGCATGCGCAGCACGTCGTCGTGGCTGAGTTCTTCGGGGGCGTGGTTCACCGGCGGACCTCTTGGCTCTCGGCCTGTTATACCGGGATCGCGCGCCCGTCCAATGTTTCACGGCCCTGTTTCACGCCCTTGTCGAACGGAAGGGCGATGCCCACATGTCAACCAACCCGGTGCCGCATCAGGGCCGGAGCAATTTCGGATCGCTTTGCGAAAGGACCCGGACCATGACGAAGCCGACCTTCGGCACCCATCCCTTCCTTCTGGGCTTCGACGAGCTCGAACGGCTGGTGGAGCGCACGGCGCGCACCGGCAATGAGGGATACCCGCCGTACAACATTGAACAGACGGGGCCGACGGGCGTGCGCATCACGCTGGCCGTGGCGGGATTCGCGGAAAGCGATCTCGCGATCACGCTCGAGGACCGACAGCTCGTGATCCGCGGGCGGGCCCAGGACGACGGGGCGGAACGCGTGTTCCTGCACCGCGGGATCGCGGCGCGGCAGTTCCAGCGGGCCTTCGTGCTGGCCGACGGCATGGAGGTCGACGGGGCGCGGCTCGAGAACGGCCTTCTGCACATCGAATTGAACCGATCGGTGCCTGAAAACGTTGTCCAGACGATCCGTATCGAAAGTGGCGGCCCCGGCGGGACGGGGTCAGAGGGCACAAACGGCTGACCCCGGCCCGCCGTCAGAGAAAGGAACGACCGTCATGTCCATGACCCAATCCGCAGATATCGACATCGAGGCCGTCGGCGGCGCGCTCGTCTACGTGCGCAAGGTCGATATGGAGGAGCTGCCGCCTGCCGTGCGGAGTGAGGCGCGCGAGGGCGGGCTGGAACAGCTCTACGCCCTGCACCGCGCCGATGGCGAACAGGTCGCCCTCGTCGGCGATCGAGGCCTTGCCTTCACCATCGCGCGCGACAACGACCTTGAGCCCGTCAGCGTCCACTGAGGGCATCTGGTTCTAGTCGTTCAGATCGGCGTGGAGCAGTCGAGAGATCGCGACGGCGACGTGCCGCGGCTGGGTCGGCTTCACCAGGATCGGAACGTCGTCGCCGTAGCGCGTCGTCAGGATATCGAGATCCGCGCGCCCGGTGTGGAAGAGAAACGGCACGCCCCGCTCCGACAGGCGATCGGCGATGGGGAAGCTCTTGCCGCCGTGGATGTCCACGTCGAGGATCGCGGCATCCACCTCCGGACCGCAGGCCGGCAGCGCGGTGTCGACGGTCGCGAAGGGGCCGGTCACATCGGCCCCGTGATCCTCGAGCGCAAGGCTGAGGTCGAGACCGATGAAGAACTCGTCCTCCACGATCAGGATGTTGCAGTCGTCGAGCATGGTCGCTCCGTCAGGTGTCATTCCGCGCGGACAGGCCGCGCGCTGTGACAAGCATTACGCAATGTGGCTTGCCTTGGTTCCTGCCTAGCGCGGAAAAAAGCTCTTAAAATTGCGCAATTTCATCCATAAGATGTAAGGCCAGATTGTCAGATCCCGATTAACGGGAAATGCCGACGGCTCGGGCCCTCCACGATCATGCGCCGGAGATGAGACCCATGGATTCGAGCTTCAGGAGAACCTGCTGCGCGCAATGGTCGACCTCCTGCCCTTCGGTATCGACGACCAGCTCGGCCTCGGTCGGGGCCTCGTAGGGGTCGGAGATGCCGGTGAACTCGGGGATCTTGCCCGCGCGCGCCAGCTTGTAGAGGCCCTTGCGGTCCCGGCGCTCGCATTCCTCGAGCGAGGTGGCGACATGGACCTCGACGAAGGCCCCGAAGGCTTCGATCATCTCGCGCGCGGCGCGGCGGGTGGCCGTATAGGGCGCGATTGGCGCGCAGATGGCGATGCCGCCGTTCTTGGTGATCTCGCTCGCGACGTAGCCGATGCGGCGGATGTTGATGTCGCGATGCTCCTTGGAGAAGGTGAGCTCCGACGAGAGATGCTTGCGCACCACATCGCCGTCGAGGAGCGTGACGGGGCGGCCGCCCATCTCCATGAGCTTGACCATGATCGCGTTGGCGATGGTCGACTTGCCCGACCCCGACAGGCCGGTGAAGAAGACGGTAAACCCCTGCTGCGAGCGCGGCGGCGAGGTGCGGCGCAGCTCGGAGACGACCTCGGGGAAGGAGAACCACTCGGGGATCTCGAGCCCCTCGCGCAGGCGGCGGCGGAGTTCGGTGCCCGAGATATTCAGGATGGTGACGTCATCCTTGTCCTTGATCTCGTCGGCCGGCTCGTATTGCGCCCGCTCCTGCACGTAGACCATGTGCTTGAAGTCGACCATCTCGACCCCGATCTCGGCCTCGTGCTCGCGGAAGAGATCCTGCGCGTCGTAGGGGCCGTAGAAATCCTCGCCTGCGGAGTTCTTGCCGGGGCCGGCGTGGTCGCGGCCGACGATGAAGTGGGTGCAGCCGTGGTTCTTGCGGATGAGCCCGTGCCAGACGGCCTCGCGCGGGCCGGCCATGCGCATGGCGAGGTTGAGGAGCGACATGGTGGTCGTGGAGGCCTGATACTGGTCGAGGACGGCCTCGTAGCAGCGCACGCGCGTGAAGTGATCGACGTCGCCGGGCTTCGTCATGCCGACGATCGGGTGAATGAGCAGGTTGGCCTGGGCCTCGCGCGCGGCGCGGAACGTCAGCTCCTGGTGGGCGCGGTGCAGCGGGTTGCGCGTCTGGAAGGCGACGATGCGCCGCCAGCCCAGCTTGCGGAAATAGGCGCGCAGCTCGTTCGGTGTGTCGCGACGGGCCCGGAAGTCATAGTGCATTGGGGCCTGGATGCCAGTGATCGCGCCGCCCACGTAGACGTCGCCCGCGGTGTTGTGCAGGTAGTTCACCGCCGGATGCGCCAGGTCGTCGGCCCCGAAGACCTTCTCGGCCTCGCGCGCCTTGTCGGGGCGATAGATGTCGGAGACCGAGAGCGTCGCGAGGATCACGCCTTCGGGGTCGCGCAGCGCGATGTCCTTGCCGGGTTCCAGCGTCTCGGCGAACTTTTCCGACACGTCGAGCGTGATCGGCATCGGCCAGAGCGTGCCGTCTGCGAGGCGCATGTTCTCGACCACACCCTCGTAGTCAGCCTGCCCGAGGAAGCCCTTGAGCGGGTTGAAGCCGCCGTTCATCAGAAGCTCCAGATCGCACATCTGGCGCGGCGTCAGATCCCAGCTGACGAGATCGGCGGCCTCGGCCTTCAGCTTCTGGGCGCTGTCGTAGTTGACGTAGAGCTCCGAAATGGGAGCGAGGTTCGCAATACCGAAGGACATGAATCAATTCTCTCGAATGGTGTCTGGTGCAGGTGCGGATGCGCGCGTCTAGACGCAAAGGTCCGGCGGATTCAAGCGCAGGTTGCCGGCCATGTGGCCCATCAGAGGTACGGCGCGAAGCAGGCGGCGTGATCGGGATCAGGCCGCGCCCCGGTGAGGACGGCGCGCGCGGCAAGGGCGCGCGCGTCGGCCGGGTCGCGCGCCAGGGCCGCGTCGATCGGCGCGGCATTGCCGGTGCGGATCGCGTCGACGAGCGGGCCGTCGCGCACCGGATCGGGTGCGGGACAGGTGCCGCCCGTGGAAACGGCGCGGGCGACCGCCGGGCTCGTGCCACCGGTCGTGGTGCCACCGCCGCAGGCCATGAGGAGCGTGACGATCGAGAGGGCGGACAGAGGTTTCAGGGGCATCGACGTCTCCGGCTGTATCGCGGCGAGCCTAACCGGGGTGCCGGCGGGACGAAACCGGGGGGTACATCGTCGCGCGTCTCCCCGCCCGCCGTGCCGCGGCCTACTCCGCCGGCTCGTCCACGGGCGCGCCGTATCCCAGCGGCTCCGACGGATCGCGGTCCGGGTCCCCCGGGCCGCCGGTCTCGCTGTCGAGCCCGTGTTCGGCCAGGAACTTCTCCGCCTCGAGCGCGGCCATGCAGCCCATTCCGGCCGAGGTGACGGCCTGGCGGTAGACGTGATCGGTCAGGTCGCCCGCGGCGAAGACGCCGGGGATGGAGGTCGCTGTAGAGTCGGCGGCGGTCTTGACGTAGGCCCCGCTGTGCAGCTCCAGCTGATCCTTGACGAGCTCGGAGGCGGGCGCGTGGCCGATGGCGACGAAGAAGCCCTCGACGGCGATCTCGCGGGTCTCGCCCGTCTGCGCGTGCTTGAGGCGCAAGCCCTCCACGCCGCGCGGCGTCTCGGAGCCGAGCACCTCGTCGACCTCGTGATCCCAGATGATCTCGATCTTCGGGTGCTTGAACAGGCGGTCCTGCAGGATCTTCTCGGCGCGGAGTGAATCCCGGCGGTGAATGAGGGTGACCTTCGAGGCGAAGTTCGTCAGGAACAGCGCCTCCTCGACAGCGGTGTTGCCGCCGCCCACGACCGCGATCTCCTTGCCACGGTAGAAGAAGCCGTCGCAGGTCGCGCAGGCGGAGACGCCGAAGCCCTTGAAATGCTCTTCCGAGGGCAGGCCGAGCCACTTGGCCTGCGCGCCCGTCGCGAGGATGAGCGCATCGGCGGTATAGGTCGTGCCGCCATCGGAGGTGGCCACGAAGGGCCGCTGCGAGAGGTCGAGCGACGCGATGTGATCGCCGATGATCTCGGTCCCGAGCGCGCGCGCCTGCGCCTCCATCCGCTCCATGAGGGCGGGGCCGGTGACCTCGATGTCGCCGGGCCAGTTCTCGACCTCGGTGGTGATGGTGAGCTGGCCGCCGGGCTGGATGCCCTGGATCAGCACCGGGTTCAGCATCGCGCGGCTGGCGTAGACGGCCGCCGTGTAGCCTGCGGGGCCGGAGCCGATGATGAGAACCTTGGAATGGCGGGTGTCCGAATCTGACATGGCGAGCCCCTTCAAGTCTGGAGGCCCGATATAGTCGCCAAGAGGGGGCGGAGAAACCCCCGCCCCCGGTGTTTCAGGCGGTCGTGATCGCGCCGCCCTACTGCGGCGGGGTCAGCTTGTGGATCATGCCTTCGTCCACCGCCGCATAGAGGCTGCCGTCCGGGCCGAGGACGAGCGAGCGGAAGCGGCCCGCCTCCATCGGCAGCGTCAACTCGGTCACGTCGACGACCTCGGTGACGTCGTCGTTGAACTCCATGATGTCGATACGCTGGCCGATGGGCGTGCCGCCGAAGCCGATGCCCATGATGCCGACGGCCATGGCCCCGTCCCAGTCGCCCCAGCCGGCCCCTTCGAGGAAGACGGCGGAGGACGTGCCCTGCGACCAGCCGTTGTTGTCCCACACGGGGCGCATGGCCTCCGGATAGGTCTCGGTGTCGGTCATCGGCATGAAGGAGGCGCGTTCGTAGCGGTCCATCCCCTCTTCCTGATTGGGGGAATAGCCACAGTAGCCGTCGGGGCAGTCGCCGCGTCCGGCCATGTTGTCGCGCGGGTCCCATCCGGCGTTGCCGCCGTTTTCGAGCACCGTGATCTCGTCGGAGTGCCAGGGGCCGTGCTCGGCGGCGATCACGTCGCCCGTCTCCGGGTGGAAGGCGATGCCCTGCACGTTGCGGTGGCCGTAGGTGAAGGTGCGCGGGTCGAAGCCCTCGGGCGGGGCGTTGTCGGGATGCGCGTTGCCGTCGGTGTCGATCCGCAGGATCTTGGAACCCATGAGCGTCGGGCTCTGCGGGATCTCGGCGTTGTGGTTGTCGCCCGTCGTGAGCCAGAGCGCGCCCTCGGCATCGAAGCGCACGCGCCCGCCGTTGTGCGCGCCGGGACCGCCGAAGGGGTGATCCGAGGCCGCCATCTTGTAGGGCACGTCATCGACGATGTCGGTGCGCTCGGAGACGCCCGAGAAATCCTCGGCCACGGTGAAGCGCATGAGCCGGTTGGTGTGCGGATCGGACATGTTGGACGTGGAGTAGACGTAGATCCGGCGGGTCTCGGCGAAATCCGGATCGACGGCGACGCCCATCATCCCCGCCTGCCCCTCGCAGAAAAGGTCGTCGGCGGTCGCCGGGTAACCCTCGGCCCCGGACATGCCCAGGAGCGGCGTGACCGTGCCGTCGGGCATCCGCACCGAGAGGCCGAGGCATTTCTCGGTGTAGAACATCGTGCCGTCCTCGAGGAAGGCCATGTCCCAGGGCGCATCGAGCCCCTCGAGCACGACCTCGTGGGCGAGGCTTGTGGTATTGGGGCCACCCTGCGCCAGAACGGGCGCGGCGGTGAACAGCGTGAGTGCGGCGAAACCGGCCGCGGCGTTTCCTAAATCACGGAACATGGACGTCCTCCCTAGGAATGCCGGCGCACCGCGGCAGACCCGGGTGCATCCGGACCCCGCCCTCGGGCGGGCCTCCGACGCTAGAGATCGCAGCGCCCTGCGACAACGGCGATGGCGCGCGAGGGATGCAGAACGAAACGATCTTGCCAAACGGCGAAACTTTCTTGCGCGACCGGGCCATTCATGGGACAGGAGTGGAATACGACCCGTCGCCTGCCTGCAAGGACCGCCATGCCGACCACCCGCCTCGACCCCATCGACCGTCAGATCCTGTCCGAGCTTCAGGCCGACGGGCGGATGACCAACGTGGAGCTGGCCCGGCGCGTCGGCATCAGCGCGCCGCCCTGCCTGCGCCGGGTGCGCGCGCTCGAGGAGGCGGGGCTGATCCAGGGCTATCACGCCGACGTCGACGCGCGGCAGCTTGGCTTCGAGGTGCAGGTCTTCGCCATGGTGTCGCTCACCCGCCAGGCCGAAAGCGACCTGACGGCCTTCGAGGCGCTCTGCCGTGACTGGCCGCTCGTGCGCGAGTGCCACATGCTCAACGGCGAGACCGATTTCATCCTCAAGTGCGTGGCCCCCGACCTCTCGACCTTCCAGTCGTTCCTGACCGGCGCGCTCACCGCGGCCGAGAACGTCGCCAGCGTGAAGACCGCGCTCGTGATCCGGGGGGCCAAGGACGCCCCGGGCGTGCCCTTCGAGGTGCTGGAAGAACGGCTCGCGCAGGAGGCGTGAGGGGGCGACCGCTGGACAGGGGACGGCTGGCAGGCGTGGTTGGCCGTGGCTCGGAACACCGGCCGTCGGATCGGAAGCGATGCGGGGCGTAGAGGGCAGCTTGGAGCCCATCTTCCGGAACTTCTATGACGCAGCGAATGTCTGCTTTCGAAGAAGTGAATAGGAGTCTCCGCAGAGCCAATTTGCATGCTACTACTGTGGGCGAGGTCAAGTATGATTGGGAAACTTCCACCACTCTATAAGTTCTTGGACAGAAACGGAGCCCGTCTCACGCTTGGGAACGGCACATTCCGGCATGCCAGGCCGTCATCTTTCAATGATTTGGAAGACCTAACGGTTAGAAGCGTTTTTTCGGAAGAGACGGAAGTCGCATTGGAGGTTTTAACTTCAGCGATGCCAGACGTGATAGCGCAGAACTTGGAAGCGGAACCGAATGGTGATCCAAAGCGACGCCTCATAATTAAGATGATTCAGCAAGCGATCAAGGCGAACCCAGAAGTCTTGGATGTGATCCGCGATGAGTTGCAGAAAGCGCCAGTATACGATGTTGAGGCCATGCGGCTGAAGTCCGAGAGTTTCGTTGCCGAGATCAATGATTTCATGCAGGGATATCGTATTCTCTGTGTGACACCGGCGCTCAACTCTGCTCGAATGTGGGAAGAGTACGCCGAGAACGGTCAAGGAGTTGCCCTGCGCATTGAAGGAAACTTAGAGAAAGACTCCAAGTTTCAATTGTTCCGCCCAGTTACTTATGCGGATCAAAGGCCGGCTCTTTACGAGAACACAGAACAGTTTATCGAAGACGCCGTATTTGGTGATCGTGAGAAGGTGCACGCCGCGATTTTGGAGAAAATCATCTATACGAAGACACGCGAATGGGAACATGAGCAAGAGTATAGGCTTTCTGTGCCGCTGCGGGCTGGAGAAGAACCTTGGGAGACGCTCCCTTACCACTCCGAAGAGGTCACCGAACTGCATATCGGGCCCAGAATGCCTGACGCGGACCGAGAAGAGATTCTGCAATTGGGCGAGCGTCGGAACCCAAACATTAAGGTGTTTCATCTAAGTGCGGATTGATGGCTTGCGGAACCGACACGAATTCATGGAAGCCGAACGTGAATTGATTTGGCCGCAAACGAATGCTTCCTACTCAGTCTCATAACGCTCCAATTGCAGCCTCAAGCGGCCTTTAGTTGGGAACACTCCAAAGTCCGCTTTGTGCGCATACCGACTGCACTCCGAACGGCTATCGCCGCCGGATCCGCCCTGTCCGCCTTCCGGTTTGAAGACCGAAGGCCCTCGACCTGACGGATCGGGTGCGGCGTATACGGACCGGGCCCATGCACCAGGCACCCCGTGGATTGCACGGCCGTTACACCTTGCCACCCGCCCCCCGACCCCTTGACGGACGCGGTCCGAACGCCACCCTGAAGCGGGAGCCGCATCAAGGGGATGACCGGACTGCCCATGGCCGACGAGAGCGAAGACAACGGGGCGGGCGACGCCGATCTCGCGGCGCGCGTGAAGGCGCGGGAGGCGCGCGAGCGGGAGCCGACGCCGACCGAACGCGCCCTGACGGCGGAGGAGCGCAGCACCGTCGGGCGGCACACCAAGCTCTCGGCGCTGGCGGTCTATTCGATCATCCTGCGCGAGGGCGAGGAGGAGATGCACCGCCCGAAGACCTCGCTCTGGTGGTCGGGGGTGGCCGCGGGGCTCGGCATCTCGACGTCGGTGCTGATGGTCGGGGTGATGCGGGCCGCGCTCGGGGCGGACCACCCCTATCTCGGCCTCTTCCAGGCCTTCGGCTACACCTTCGGCTTCGTCCTCGTGATCCTCTGCCGGCTGCAGCTCTTCACCGAGAACACGATCACGCCGATCCTGCCGTTCCTGGCCGCACCCTCGCGCGACAAGCTCTACGACATCGCCCGGCTCTGGAGCATCGTCTTCGTCGCCAACATGGTCGGCACGGCGACGACCGCGCTCCTGGCCGTGCACGGGGGCATCCTGTCGCCCGAGGTGCTGGGCGGCATCCTCGACATCTCGCGCCACGTGGCCGGCTTCACCTGGTCCGAGGCGCTCCTGCGGGGCATCCCCTCGGGGTTCTTCATCGCCGCGCTCGTCTGGATGATGCCCTCGGCCAAGGGGTCGGAGCTTCTGCTCATCATCATGTTCACCTGGCTGATCGCGGCGGGGGATTTCACCCATGTGGTCGCCGGATCGAACGAGATCTTCGTGCTGATGTTCAACGGCGAACTCGGGATCGGAGCCGCTTTCGCGGTGCATATCCTGCCGATGCTGATCGGAAACATCATCGGCGGGACCGGGCTCTTCGCGATGCTGGCCTACGGGCAGGTGCACGACGAGATGTAGGGGCCGTGCGAGGGGCCGGCCCCTCGCGCTCCCCGGAGTATGTCCGGCAGGAAGACGGGGGATCCCCGGTTCGTCAGAGCTTGAGGGCGGGGATGATCTGCTTCTTGCGGCTCATGACGCCGGGCAGGACGACCATGTCGCCCGAGACGCTGGCATCGAAGCTCTTCTCGGCGACCGTCCTGGTGAGATCGTTCGGCACGAGCAGCGTCGCTTCCTCCGAGAGGATGTCGACCACGAAGAGCAGAACCTGCTCGACCCCGTCCTCGGCGGCGACCGCGGGCATCGCCTCCATCAGCGCCGCCTTGCGCGACAGCACGGCCTCGGGCGACGTGGTCTCGAGCACGGAGACGCGGAACTTGGTCCCCTCGACGGCATATTCCTTCGAATCCATGCGCAGGAGCTCCGCCTCGGAGAAGGCGGAGACGTCGGACTTGGCCGCGAACATCTCGGCCGCATAGGCCGGGATGTCGATGCCAAGGTCGCCCGCGAGCCGCTCGGCCAGCGCGCGGTCGTGGTCGGTGGTGGTGGGCGAGCGGAACTCGAGCGTGTCCGACAGGATGCAGGTCAGCATCGCGCCCTTGATCGCGTCGGGAGCCGCCGAGAGCGACTGACCCATGAGATCGGCCATGATCGTCGCGGTGCAGGCGAGCGGACGAATGGTGATGTCGATCGGCCCGGACGTCTCGAGCCCGCCGACGAGCTTGTGGTGGTCGATGATCGCGCGCACGTCGGCGGCGTTGATGCCCGCCGGCAGCTCCGCCGGGTTGTTGGTGTCGACCACGACGCAGGGCTGGCCCGCCTCGACGTCGTCGATGATCTTCGGCTTCGGCAGGTCCCACCTCTGGAGCATCCAGGCGGCTTCGGTGTTCGGTTCCCCGAGGAGCGCGGGGGCGGCGGCGGTGCCGGCGACCTCGTTGAGATACCAGGCCCAGGCGATCGGCGAGCCGGTGGAATCGGTGTCGGGGGATTTATGGCCGAAGACGAGGGTGGTCATGGCGGAATGTCCTGTGCTCAAACGCGGGTGTCGCGCGGGGCCATAGCGCAGGCGTCGTCGCGTGTCACGCCTCGGGCGCGGCCGGTCGGCGGCGGGAGGCTCCTCGGAGCGGAGTGGACCGGAGCGTACCCGGCGCGTAGACTGCCGATACGATGTGGCGGAGGGTGACATGGGCGACGGGGAACCACTGATCGAAGGCGATCACATATTCGCCGCGGATGCGCGTTTCGGCGGGCTGATCGCCGGTTCGGCCCGCGTGGCCGAGGGCGTCGCGGTCACGCTCGACGGGATGGTCGGGGGCGACTTGCGTATCGAGGCGGGGGCCAGCGCCACGGTCAACGGGATGGTCGGCGGAGACCTCCACGTGGCCCCGGGCGGGACGCTGCACCTCAGTGGGATGGTCGGCGGCCGGGTGGTGGATCGCGGCGGCGCGTCCGCCTCCGATGGCTGACGCCGGCACGGCGAGCCGCGCGCCCGAAACCGCGCTCTATGCGCCCGTCAAGGCCTTCCTCGAGGCGCAGGGCTATGCCGTGAAGGGCGAGGTCGGGCCGGCCGACGTGGTCGCCGTGCGCGGCGTGGAGCCGCCGGTGATCGTGGAGTTGAAGACCGGGTTCTCGCTCGCGCTCGTGCATCAGGGGATCGATCGTCAGGCGGTGACGCCGCATGTCTATCTCGCGGTGCCGGAGGTCGCGGGCAAGCGCGGATGGTCGACCCTGCGCGCGAACCTGAAGCTCGCCCGCAGGCTCGGGCTCGGCGTGCTGACGGTGCGGGCGTCGGATGGTCTCGTGACGGTGCATTGCGACCCGGGGCCGTTTCGCCCGCGGCTGGTGAAGAAGCCGAAGGAGGCGCTCCTGCGCGAGTTCGCCGCGCGCACGGGCGATCCGACGGCGGGCGGCTCCACACGCAGGGGGCTGGTCACGGCCTATCGGCAGGACGCGATGCTGGTCGCGTCGTTCCTGATCCACGTCGAGACGGCGCGGGGTCGCGACGTGAAGGCGGCGACGGGGGTCGCCCGGGCGACGAACATCCTGCGGGACAACCACTACGGCTGGTTCGAGAAGGTGGAGACGGGCGTCTATCGGTTGAGTGCCGCGGGGCGGGAGGTCGCGGACGCCGGGTGACGCGGCGGACCGGAGCGGCAGGAGATCGTCGGGTCGAGCCCGACGATGACGGAGCGTGGCGTGCATCCGCTCCGGAGCCGCGCAAGGTTTTCGGCGAAAACCTTGCCGAAACTTTTCCGTGAAAAGTTTTCACCCCGCTCGACAGCCGCGCGACGGGGGCGCAGACAGGCGCAATGCCGCTCGCCGTCCTGACCCTCGTCGCCCTCTGCTTCCTCGCTGCCAACTCCCTGCTGACGCGCGCCGGCGTGCTCGACGGGACGGATCCGATGGCCTTCGCGGCGATCCGAGTGGCTGCGGGGGCCGGCGTGCTCGCCCTCCTCGCGATGCGCCGCGGCATCACGGTCACCGGCGGGCGACGCTGGGGGGCAGCAGTAGCGCTCGTGGTCTATCTCATCGGCTTCTCGCTCGCCTATCGCACGCTCGACGCGGGGCTCGGCGCGCTCTTGCTGTTCGCGACCGTACAGCTCGGGCTCTTCGCGCTCTCGATCTGGCGGGGGGAGCGGTCGGGGCCCGTGCGCCTCCTGGGGATGGGTCTTGCGCTCGCGGGGCTCGTCTGGCTGCTGCTGCCGGGCGGCGGCACGCGCGCCGATCCGGTCGATGCGGCCCTCATGGTGGTCGCGGGGCTGGGCTGGGCAGCCTATACCTTCGCCGGCAAGTTCGAGCCGAAGCCGCTCGCCGGGACGGCCGGGAATTTCCTCGTCGCGACCGCGCTCATGGCGCTGGCCGTTCCGCTCTGGTGGGGCGCGGCCGTCACGCCCTTCGGCGCGGTGATGGCGCTCGCCTCGGGTGCGATCGCCTCGGGCCTCGGCTATGCGCTCCTCTTCCGCGTGCTGCCGCGGATGGGCGTGGCGACGGCGGGTGTCGCGCAACTCGGCGTGCCGGTGATCGCCATGCTGGCCGGGGCTGTCCTGCTGGCGGAGGTGCCGACCGCACGCGCCCTCCTTGCGGCGGCGCTCGTCCTTCTGGGGATCGCGCTGGCGACGCTCCGGCCGAGGCGCGGGGGGTGAAGACGCAGCGTCGCGCCACGCGGAACTGGCAGGCAGGCGATCGAGCGCCTAGATCAGCGGAATGTTGCGTCTTGCCCTCTCTCTGCTTCTTGCCCTCCTCCCGGGCCTGCCCGCGCGCGCGGGCGACAGCCCCCCCGAAGGTCCGGCCTGCGTCGTCCTGCTCCACGGGCTTGCACGGTCCGATGCCTCGCTTCTCGTGCTCGAGGAGACGCTCGCGCTGCAGGGCTACCGCGTCGTCAACAGCGACTACGACAGCGCCGCCGACACGATCGAGGGGCTGGCCGTCTCGTCCCTGCCGCCCGTGATCGCCCAGTGCGACGACGCGCCCGAGGTCCATTTCGTGACCCATTCGATGGGCGGCATCCTCCTGCGGCAATGGATGCGGGAGAACGAGCTGCCGCGCCTCGGCCGGACGGTGATGCTCGCCCCGCCGAACCACGGCTCGGAGATCGTCGACACGATGGCCGACCTTGCCGCTTTCGAATGGATCAACGGCCCCGCGGGGGCGCAGCTCGGTACCGACGGCCTGCCGGGGCAGCTCGGTCCTGTCTGGCCGGGCGTGGGCATCATCGCCGGCACGCGTAGTCTGAACCCGGTCTGGTCGACGGTGCTGCCGGGGGCGGACGACGGCAAGGTGTCGGTCGCCTCGACCCGGGTGGAGGGGATGGACGACCATATCGAGGTCGGCGCGACGCATACCTTCATGATGAATCAGCCGCTGGTGCTGGTGCAGGTGCTGCGCTTTCTCGAGACCGGGGCCTTCGACCCGGAATTGACGCTGGCCGAGGCGGTCGAGGTGCTCGCCTCGGGCTGACGCCCCGGTCAGTCGGGCAGCAGGCCGCGTGCGTCGAGCGCCGCGATAAGGGGGGCGATCTCCGCTTCGCTCTTCCGCCAACCCTCCTTCGAGGAGCGATAGAGCGGCTGGCGCACCTGCGCGAAGCTGAGCGTGCGGACCTGGCCTGCATGCTCGTGGAACGACAGGACCCTTTCATCCCAGTCGAGCCCGGCATGGGCAAGAAGCGCTCGGGATTGGCCCTCGGGATCATCGAGCAGGTCTTCGTAGGCGATCCGGTGGATCGTGCCCGGCGGCAGCACCCTCTCCCAGAAGGCGACGGCGCGCCGGAAGAGGCCGATCTGTTCGGCGATGCCCTCCTGCGTGGCGGCGTAGCGGTGGCTGCCGTCACGGAAGTGATTGCGCCAGATCGACAGGCCGACGTCGCGCGGGTCTCGGGTGACGACGACGACGCGGGCCGCCGGCAAGATCGCGCGGACGAGCCCGATGTCGAAGAAGGTATGGATCGACTTGTCGGTGATGCGGGCGGTGTCGGAGGTGCAGGAAACGGCGCGGCGCGCGGCCTCGGCATAGGTGTCCCCGGCGGCGGTGAGGACGTCCGCAGTGGGCGTCTCGCCCCGCTCGATGCCCGCGACGAGGCTGGCTGCGGCCCCCCGCAGGACGCCGAGTTCGCCACAGGCGGTCACTTCGGGATGCGCGGCGAGGATCGTCTCGACGAGCGTGGTGCCCGAGCGCGGCAGGCCGGTGACGAAGATCGGCGCGGCCCCGGCGGTGCTGGTCGCCCCGGCGGCGCGGGCCGCTTCGAGGGCGGGCCAGGTGGTCTGCGTCGCGCGTTCGAAGACCGCCTCGAGCTGGCGCGGATCGTAGGGGTAGCTCTTGAGCATGGAGGCGTTCGCCGCCGTCAGATGGCGCGCGGCCGCCGCGGGGTCGTGCGGGCCGAGCGCACGGGCGAGCGCATAGTCGAGCATCCGGCGACCGGGGGCCGACACGTCGGGGCGCGCGAGTGTCTCCCGCATCAG
This sequence comes from Jannaschia marina, assembly GCF_013404595.1. Classification (GTDB taxonomy): domain Bacteria; phylum Pseudomonadota; class Alphaproteobacteria; order Rhodobacterales; family Rhodobacteraceae; genus Jannaschia; species Jannaschia marina. Next base: position 152,625 of record NZ_JABVAX010000005.1, read on the forward strand.
GGCGATCGCCGGATCGTCGGCGGCGAGCTTAACGCCATAGGCAAGCGCGCGGGCGGCGACGCCATCCGCCGGGTCGGCCGCGAACGCGGCACGCAGGTCGGCCTCGGCCCCCTCGGTGTCGCCATCGGTCAGCCGCTGCTGGCCACGGGCGGTCCGGGCGGCCGCGTGGTCCAGGTCGGTCGCGAGGATCTCGTCGAAGAGAGCGCCCGCCGCTTCGGTATCGCCGGTGTCGCGCAGGATCCGGGCGAGCAGCATCTTGGCATCGGCCGCCTTGGGCGAGCGGGCGCGGGCATTGGCGACGGCCTCGGCGGGGCGGTCGGCGCGGGCTGCGGCCTCTGCGGCGAGGGCGAGGACGGAGTCGTCCTTCGGGTGACGGGCGAGCAGCCCTTCCGCGACGGCGAGCGCGCGGGCCCCGAGGTCCGATTGCAGCGCGATGCGCCCGTAGATGAGATGCGCCGCCTTCGAGAGCGGCGCGACATGGGCCGCGCGGCGCGCCTCGGCCAGCGCGGGGGCCAGCGCGCCCTGCGCCGAGAGCGCACGCACGAGCCCGAGCCGCAGGTCGAGGGCATAGGGTTCGAGGCGCAGCCCCTGCCGAAACGCCTCGACTGCCTTCGCGGGCTGCCCGGCGGTGAGCCGCGCCTGCGCCAGAAGACCCCAGACCACCGCGCCCGGCCGCGCCTTGAGCAGCGGTGCCGCCCGGGCTTCCACCGCGCGCAGGCCCGTCGCTTTCGAGAGCTGCGCCAGATCCGCGCGCGTCGCGGCCCCGGTGCCCGACGCCCGCGCGCCCTGCCCCGTGCCGGCCGCCTGCACCATGGCGACGAGCGCCGGCGGCAGCCCTGCCTTGCGCGCCCGCGCCACCAGCTTGCCAGCCCGGCCCGCACGGGCCTCGGCCAGCGCATATTCGAGCCAGACGATCGGTTCCTTCGGGGCGAGCATGAGGCAACGGTCGAAGGCCACCCGCGCCGCCTCGTCCTCTCCGAGCGCGGCTTCGGCCTGCGCCAGTTGCAGCCAGCCCTCGGCCAGCGCGCCGTCGACGCCGAGCAGCGGACGCAGCAGATCGCGGGCCTCGGAGGGGCGTTCGGCCTCGAGCGCGGCGCGGGCGTCGGCGAGGATCCGGGCGGCAGGGGACGGCGCATCGGTCATGGCCTCGCGCTAGCACGCGGCGGAGAGCGGCGGAAGGCAGGGCCGAAACCGATTGTTTCGCCATCTCGCGTAGATCGCGCCGGTTCGGATGGATTATACCGGCTGCAGCGGTGGGGGCCGCGACTGCCAGGACGACCTCGTCATGACTGCATACCAGCGGCTTCCCTCCGCCTCGTTCAGCCCGGTTCCGGGCCCCGACGGCGACGTGCAGGAGGCCGAGACCCGGACCTCCGCACCCTATGATCTTGCCTGGATCGACCATCGTGGCACCGCCACCTGGGATCGCCGGTCCCTTCCCGACACCCCCGAGGTCGAAGCTGCCGTCTCCAGCTTCGCGCGCGGCACCATGCTGCGCGGGCCAAGGGGGCCCGTCGCGGTCGAGGACCTGATCCCCGGTGACCGTGTCTCGGTGCGCGGCGGCGGCACGGCCCAGATCGACTGGATCGGGTCGCGCAGCTATGCCGGGCAGGATCAACGACCCCTTTTCTACCGGGTCGCCGCACGCGCCTTCGGGGCCTTCGGGCCGGATCAGGATATCCTGCTCGGGGCGGCGGCCCACGTGCTGATCGACAGCCCGCGCTGTCGCGAACTGATCGGCGGGCCGCTCGCCTTCGCGCCGATCGCCGCCTTCGAGGACGGGCACCGCGTGGCCGCCATCGCGCCGCCGGGCGAGGTTGTGGTCTACGGGATCGCCTGCCGCACGCAGGAGGCCATGCTGGCTGAGGGCCTGCCGGTCGAGAGCTATCACCCGGCGCGGGCCACGGCGCAGAGCCTTACGCGCACGGTGCTGGCCGACATGGGCCGCCTCTTCCCGCAGACCGCCACCGGCGCGGGATTCGGCGCGCCGCGCATTCCGTACCTCACGATGACCGAAGCGCGGCAGCTGGCGACCGTCGGGGCCTGAGCCTCGCTTTACGCCGCCTTCACATCGGGTAAGTGTCGGGCACCGCAGCAGCCCGGGGCCTCCCATGCAGATCATCTCCGCCCTTTCCGAGGTCTCCGCCCGCTACCAGGCGCTTTTCGTCGACCTCTGGGGCTGCGTCCACGACGGCGTCCGGCCGCTGCCCGGCGCGGTCGAGGCGCTGCAGGCCTATCGCGGCGGCGGCGGCATCGTGATCCTCGTGACGAATTCGCCCCGTCCGCGGGCGGGCGTGGCCGCGCAACTCGAGGACATCGGCGTGCCCGAGGACGCCTATGACAACATCGCCACCTCGGGCGATTCGGCGCGGGTCGCGATGTTCGACGGCGCGGTCGGCACGAAGGTCTGGCACCTCGGGCCCGCGCATGACGCCATGTTCTTCGAGCCGCCCGCGATCCTGAGCGACCCGGTGCCGGTCGAGCGTGTCCCCCTCGATGAGGCGGAGGGCATCGTCTGCACCGGCCCCTTCGACCCCCAGGCCGATCCGTCGACGCTGCGGCCGGAGTTCCTCGCCGCCAAGACGAAGGGCCTGAAACTCCTCTGCGCGAACCCCGATCTCGTGGTCGACCGGGGCGGGCGGCGGGAGTTCTGCGCCGGCTCGCTCGCGAAGCTCTATACCGAGATGGGCGGCGAGAGCCTCTACTTCGGCAAACCGCACCCGCCGATCTACGACCTCGCGCGCCGTCGACTGGCCGCGATCCGGGACGTGCCCGACGCCGGGATCCTCGCCATCGGCGACGGCCCGGTCACGGATGCCGCCGGTGCCATGGGCGAAGACCTCGACCTCCTCTTCATCTCCGGTGGCCTTGGCGCGGCGGAGACCGGAACCGCCCCCGGCGGCGACCCGGACCCGGCGAAACTCGATGTCTATCTGGCGGAGACGGGGGTGGCACCGACCTATGTGATCGGAACACTTCGGTAACGATTGTTTCCGATATGCGCCGATCACGACTTTTTATTTCGTGAAGGATTGCCGCAACGCGGCGTAGACGCTATGTCACTTCCAGGGACCATCCGGAGGATTCGGCCATGCTCGACAATATGCCCCGCGGCACGATCTGCATCGAGGACATCGAAATCGGCATGTCCCGCAGCCTGCGCAAGATCATAACCGACCGCGACATCGAGCTCTTCGCCGAGGTTTCGACTGACCACAATCCGGTGCATCTCGACGACGACTACGCCCGCGACACGATCTTCGAGGGCCGCGTCGCCCACGGGATGCTGACCGCCGGACTCATCTCCGCCGTCATCGGCGAGCAGCTGCCGGGCCACGGCACGGTCTACCTCGGGCAGTCGCTCAAGTTCCTCGCGCCCGTCCGCCCCGGCGACATGGTGGAGGCGGTCGTCACCGTCACCGACATGGACATCGCCAAGCGTCGCGTGACGATGGACACCCACTGCGAGATCGACGGCAAGAAGGTCGTAAAGGGCGAGGCGATGGTTCTGGCTCCGTCGCGCAAGTTCGACTGACGCATATCCCCGGACGGCGCGGCGCTTGCGCCCATTGGGCCGGCGGGATAGCCCGCTTGCATGCGGATTTTTCGGGATCATCGTGACATTCCGGCCGACGCGCGCGGGGCTTCCGCAGCGATCGGCAACTTCGACGGCGTGCACCTCGGCCACCGCTCGGTGCTAGACCTCGCGCGGCGCGACGGTGTGCCCCTCGGCGTCGTCACCTTCGAGCCGCATCCCCGCGAGGTCTTCGCCCCCGAGGCCCCGCCCTTCCGCCTGATGTCCGCGGAGGCGCGGGCCAACCGGCTGGCGAAACTGGGCGTCGACGTGATGTTCGAGCTGCCCTTCCCCGCGATCGCGCCGCTTTCGGCCGAAGCGTTCATGGCCGAGGTGCTGGCCGGGGGCCTCGGCCTCGCCCACGTCGTCACCGGCGCGGACTTCCGCTTCGGCAAGGGGCGCGCGGGCGACGTCGCCGCGCTGGCCGAGGGCGGGGCGCGGCTCGGCTTCGAGGTGACGACGGCGGCGCTGCTGGGCGACGCGACGCCCGTCTCCTCGACGGCGATCCGCAACGCGCTGAGCGACGGCCGCCCCGGCGACGCCGCAGAGATGCTGGGTCACTGGCACCGTATCGAGGGCCCCGTGCTGCACGGCGAGAAGCGGGGCCGGACGCTCGGCTACCCGACGGCGAACATGTCCGTTGCCGGCCTGCACCTGCCGAAGCTCGGGGTCTACGCGGTGCTCGTCGACGTTCTGGAGGGGCCCCATGCCGGCAGCTACCACGGCGTCGCCTCGCTCGGGGTGCGGCCGATGTTCGGCGAGAACACCCCCAACATCGAGACCTTCCTCTTCGACTTCGAGGGCGACCTCTACGATGCGCATCTGTCGGTGGCGCTCGTGGCCTACCTGCGCCCGGAACTCAGCTTCGAAGGGCTCGACGCGCTCGTCGCGCAGATGGACGACGACAGCGCCCGCGCCCGCGCCGCGCTCGCCGACCTGCCCCGTGGATGACCCGATCGAGCGCGACGGGCTCCGGCCACGCTTCTGGGAGCGCGGACTGGCGGACCTGAGCGAGAGGGAATGGGAGGCGCTCTGCGACGGCTGCGGCAAGTGCTGCCTCAACAAGCTCGAGGACGAGGAAACCGGCGACGTCGTGCTGACCCGCATCGCCTGCCGGCTCTTCGACGATCAGACCTGCCGCTGCTCGAACTACGCCGAGCGGCTGCGCTTCGTGCCCGAGTGCGTCGTCCTGACGCCCAGGACCCTGCCCGACGCGGCCTATTTCATGCCCGAGACCTGCGCCTACCGCCGCCTCCACGAGGGCCGCGCCCTGCCCCATTGGCACCCGCTCCTGACCGGAGACCCGATGTCGCCGCACCGGGCGGGCGCGTCGATGATGGACGAGACGCTGTCCGAGACGCTCGTGCGGGAGGAGGACTGGGAGGACCACCTGATCGAGGAGCCCACGGGAGGGGCCTGATGAACCTGAACTTCGCCTCCGACAACACCGGACCCGTCCACCCGAAGATCCTCGAGGCGATGGTCGCCGCCAACGCGGGTGCCGCCATGCCCTACGGCAACGACCCATGGATGCCGCAGGTGACGGAGCGGATCCGCGACCTCTTCGACTGGCCCGAGGCGGAGGTCCTGCTGGTGGCGACGGGGACGGGAGCCAATGCACTCGCGCTCGCCGGGCTGGTACCGCCCTGGGGCTCCGTCCTCTGCCACCGGATCGCGCATATCGAGGAGGATGAATGCGGCGCGCCCGAATTCTACACGGGCGGCGCGAAACTCACGCTGGTGGACGGCGCGCAGGGCCGCGTCGATCCCGACGCCCTCGCCACCGCGATCGCCCGCACCGGCGGGTCGGTGCACAATGTCCAGAAAGGCGCGCTCTCGCTCACAAACGTGACCGAGGCCGGCACCGTCTATGCGCTCGAAGACCTCCACCGCCTGACGCGGACGGCCCGCGACGCCGGCCTTGCCACCCACCTCGACGGCGCGCGTTTCGCCAACGCCTGCGCCGCGCTCGGCTGCAGCGCCGCCGACATGGCGCGTGGCTTCGACATGGTGAGCTTAGGCGGCACCAAGAACGGCTGCATGGGGGTCGAGGCGATCGTCATGCGCGACCCGGCCCACCACTGGGAGATGCAGCTCAGGCGCAAGCGCGCCGCTCAGCTCTGGTCGAAGCACCGCTTCCTCTCGGCGCAGATGCTGGCCTACCTCGAGGACGACCTCTGGTTGGAGACGGCCCGCTCCGCCAACGCGGCCGGGCAGCGCCTCCTCGCCGGCCTCCGCAAGGTCGGGGCGGATATGGACTGGGAGCCGGCGGCGAACCTCGCCTTCGCCCGCCTGCCCCGTGCCGCGCACGACCGCGCACGTGCCGAGGCGCAGTACTACCTGATGGACGAGGCCGAGCGCCCGCTCTGCCGCCTCGTCTGCGACTGGACGAAAACAGACGCTGAAGTCGACAGGCTCCTCGCCCTCTTCGCGGGCTGAGGCCTCTTCCTGCTCCAAATACTCATCGGCGCGGCGGGCCGAACGGGCACGGCCTTCGGGCTTACTTCCCCGAAGCCTCCAGCGCGTCGAGCCGGGCCTTCAGCGCCTCGTTTTCCTCGCGGGCCTTCTGGGCCATCGCACGGACGGCGTCGAACTCCTCGCGGGTGACGAAGTCGCGGTCGGCCATCCAGCGGTCGAGCATCGACTTCATCGCCGTCTCGGCTTCCTCCTTCGCGCCCTGGGCCACGCCCATCGCGTTGGTCATCAGCTGACCGATGTCGTCCATGATGCGGTTGCGGGTCTGCATGTCTCGGGCCTCCGGATTGATTGCAGATGATATGGGGGCCGGTGCCGCGAACCTCAAGGATTGACCGTGCCGCGGGGGGCGGGCATTGCACGGGGCATGTTCGCCGCCCTGCCCCTCGTCCTGCCGTTCCCCGACATCTCGCCCGATATCTTCCGCCTCTCGATCGGCGGGTTCGAGATCGCGCCGAAATGGTACGCCGCCGCCTATATCTTCGGCATCCTCGGCGGGTGGCTCATGGCCCGCTGGCTCGTCATGCGGCCACGCTTCTGGCGGAACGGTAAGCTGCCGATGACCAAGGGACAGGTCGAGGACGTGATGACCTGGGTGACGCTTGGCATCGTGCTCGGCGGGCGGCTCGGCTACGTCGCCTTCTACCAGCCTGGCTACTACCTGCAGAACCCGGGCGAGATCCTGGCCGTCTGGCAGGGGGGCATGTCGTTCCACGGCGGGGCGCTCGGCGTGGCGCTGGCCGTCGGCATCTACGCCTGGCGCAAGGGCATCTCCGTGCCCGCCATCGTCGACATCGCGGCCCTCGTCGCGCCCCTCGGGATCGGTCTCGGGCGGGTCGCCAATTTCGTCAACGCCGAGCTCTGGGGTCGCCCGTCGGAGCTGCCCTGGGCGGTCATCTTCCCCGGCGGAGCCGCGCAGGCCTGCGCCAACGTTGGCGAATTCTGTGCTCGCCACCCGAGCCAGCTCTACGAGGCGATCCTCGAAGGTCTCATCCTCCTCATCGTCCTCTGGATCGTCGCGCTCCGCGGCGGCCTCAAGGTGCCCGGTCTGATCTTCGGACTGTTCCTCGTGGGGTACGGGGCCGCGCGCACCTTCGTCGAACACTTTCGCGTCGCCGACGCGCAGTACATCACCCCCGACAATCCGCTGGGCCATGTCGTCGGCACGCCCGAGTTCGGCCTGACGATGGGGCAGCTCCTGTCGCTGCCGATGGTGGCCGTCGGCCTCCTCGTCCTCCTGATCGCGCGGCGCGCCCGGCCCGCATGAGCGCCCTGCGCGACCATCTCGTCACCCGGATCCGCGCGACCGGCCCGCTGACGGTGGCCGACTACATGGCCGACTGCCTTCTCCACCCGGTGCACGGCTACTACGCGACCCGTGATCCACTCGGGGCGGCGGGCGATTTCACCACCGCCCCCGAGATCAGCCAGATGTTCGGCGAGATGCTGGGTCTCTGCCTCGCCCAGACCTGGATGGACCAGGGCCGCCCCGCGCCCTTCGCGCTGGCCGAGCTCGGGCCCGGCCGGGGCACGCTCATGGCCGACATCTTGCGCGCAACCCGCGCGGTGCCGGGTTTCGCGGAGGCCGTTGAGGTGCACCTTGTCGAGGCATCGCCCGTCCTGCGCGCGCGGCAGGCGGAGACGCTCGCCGGTCACGCCCCCGTCTGGCACGACACCGTCGAGGGGCTTCCGGACGGACCGCTCTTCCTCGTGGCGAACGAGTTTCTCGACGCCCTCCCGATCCGGCAGCACGTGCGCGACGGCGGCGGCTGGCGCGAACGGCTGGTGACGGTCGAGGGCGCGGCGCTGGCCTTCGCGCTCTCGCCGCCCCTCCCCGTGCCCGAGCTCGACCACCACGACGTCGCGGACGGCACGCTCGTCGAGCGCTGCCCCGCCCTGCCCGGCATCGTCGCCAGCGTGGCCGCGCGGATCGCAAGCCACGGCGGGGCGGCGCTCTTCCTCGACTACGGACACTGGCGCAGCCGCGGCGACACGCTCCAGGCGCTGCGCGGCCATGCGCCCGAGGACCCGCTGGCAAACCCCGGCGCGGCCGACCTGACCGCTCATATCGACTTCGAAGCCGTTGCCCGCGCCGCCGTGCCGGCCTGCGCGAGCGGGATGACGGCGCAGGGCGTCCTGCTGGAACGGCTGGGCATCACCGCGCGCGCGCAGGCACTTGCCCGTACCCTCACCGATGCGGCGCTCGACGCCCATGTGGCCGCGCATCGCCGCTTGACCCACCCGGCAGAGATGGGCGACCTATTCAAGGCAATGGCGCTCGTTCCTCCGGGTGCCGCGCTGCCGCCTGGATTTGACCCATGACGCTCGAACGCCTGACGTCCGACCTGCTCGCCCCCGTGGCGCATGGCTTCTTCACCCGCAAGGGCGGGGCGTCCTCCGGTATCTTCGGAGGCCTGAACTGCGGCCTCGGCTCCTCGGACCAGACGGAAGCGGTCGAGATGAATCGCTCCCGCGTGGCCGAGGCGATGGGCGGCCCGCTCCATGGCGTGCATCAGGTCCACTCCGCCGACGTCGTCGTGATCGACGGCCCGCTCTGCGACGCGACCGACCCCGAGGGCAACCCGCGGCGGGCGGACGCGCTAGTGACGAACGTGCCGGGGCAGGTGCTCACGATCCTGACGGCTGATTGCCAGCCGGTGCTGTTCCATGACCCGGAGGCCGGGGTGATCGGCGCAGCCCATGCCGGATGGAAGGGCGCGCTCGACGGCGTACTCGAGGCGACGGTGGACACCATGGTCGGACTTGGCGCGGAGGCGCGGAACATCAATGCCGTCATCGGCCCCACGATCAGCCAGCGGAACTACGAGGTCGGACCCGACTTTCCCGAACGCTTCCTCGATCGAGAACCGGAGGCGAGCCGCTTCTTCTCCAACGGCGCGGCCGATCACTACCATTTCGACCTGCCGGCCTACGGCCTCTGGCGGATCCGCCGGACGGGCGCGACGGCGGAGTGGACGGGGCATTGCACCTATGCCGATCCGACCCGGTTTTATTCCTACCGCCGGAAAGTCCATTCGGGCGAGGCCGACTACGGCCGGCTGATCTCCGCAATCCGGCTCTGACGCGCGCTCCGGCGGAGCGGGGCCGAAGACTTTTCTCGGAAAAGTCTTCCCGCGCGCCGTTGGCGGAACGCGTCGTCCCAAACCTGCCACATTCCCGCCCCCGAAAGACCCGGGCCCGGTCGCACCGCCGCCCATCCCCGCCGCCATACCGTCGTCAACGCAACGCACGACACCCGGAGGACGCCATGTCCCGCCAGACCTGGATGGACCGCACCATCGAAGCCGCCCGCGACAGCGACATCCGGATGCCCTGGGCCCGCCGGCCGGCACCCGTCGCTCCCGCCGAGGAGGCCCCTGCGGCCCAGACCGCCGCCCTGCGCGCGCGACGCTGATACCTCTTTCCGATTGACCGGTCGTCGAGTCCCTCCGGCCGGTCGAACCCGAACGCGGCCTCCGTCTGCCAGCGGGCCGCGTTCGGCCTATTTCGCCGCCGCCCCCCGCCGCACGGCCCCCGCGACCTCCGCCTCGAGCGCCCGCACCGCCAGGGCCACGTCCGCATCGGTCGTGCGATGGTTCACGATCGCCGCCCGGAGGCAGGACCGCCCGGCCACGCGGGTGGTCGAGAAGACGGCCTGACCCGAAAGCTGCAGCGCCGCCGCCAAGTCATCGGCATCCCCCGCACGCGGGTGGATCACGCAGAGGTTCGAGACGACGGGTGCGGCGAGGTCCAGATACTCCGACGCCTCGGCCAATTCGCCCATGCGCGCGGCCTGACGGCAGTTGTCGGTGATCTGCGCCCCGAGCGCCGCCTGCCCCAGCCCCTCGACCGTGGCCCAGACCTTGAGCGCCGCGAAACCGCGCGACAGCTCGATGCCGTAGTCCGTCGCCCACCAGTCACCGCCCGCGAGCCCCGCGCCCCCGGCGGCGAGATATTCGGGCCGCTCGCGGTAGGTGGCCCGGTGCAACGCGGCATCCCGGATCAGGACCGCGCCGGCGGCATAGGGCACGGCCATCCACTTGTGAAAGTCGGTCGCGATGGAGTGTGCCCGCTCGATCCCGGTGGAGAGATCGCGCCACGGGGCCTCGGCCAGTCGCGTCCAGAAGCCGAAGGCCGCGTCGCAATGCAGCCAGAGCCCCTCCGCCTCGGCCAGATCGGCGAGCGCCGCGATGTCGTCGAACGTACCGAGGTTGACAGAGCCCACGGTCCCCACCACCGCCAGCGGATGCCGCCCCTCCGCCCGATCGCGGGCGATGGCGGCACGGAGCGCGCCGACGTCCATCCGACCGCCCGGCGCGGGGATCCGCGTGACCGCCCGTGCGCCGTGGCCCATGATCTCGAGCGCCTTCTTCACGCAGGAATGCCCGCCTTCGGCGATGTAGACGCGGATCTCCGGCAGCCCGGCGATCCCGGTCTCGCGCACGTCGGGGAACGCGCGCATCCGGGCACAGCCGAGCGCGAGGATCGTCGCCTGACTGGTTCCCGTCGTCATCAGCCCCGAGCCCCCGTCCCACCCGGCGACGCCGTGCAGCCAGTCGATCACCGCCCGCTCCACATGCGCCGCGCCCTGATCGCGCCCGCCGGCATTGGCGTTCATCGTCGCGGCCACCATCTCGGCCGCGACGCCCGTGGCCGTGCCCGTGCCGTGAACCCAGCCGAAGAAGCGCGGATGCGTGTTGCCCGTGGCATAGGGCACGATGTCGGTCAGGATCCGGTCGAAGAGCGCGCCCGTCCCCGCGCCCTCCCCGCGGATGGCCACGCGATCGGCCATGTCGTCGGGCGGCGCGCGCCAGGGCAGGTCGCGCGCGGCGCGCAGCCGGTCGACACAGGCGCTGGCGATCCGGTGCAACTCCGCTTCGAAGGTGTCCCAATCGGCGGGGTCGAGCCTGTGCCCCGCGCTCATGCGCCGCGTTCCATGTCCGAAAGCGACGCCCCGGTCGAGAGCATGTCTGGATCGAGCAGCAGTTCGATGACGGCGAGCGTGCCGCAGGCACGGGCCGCGTCCAGCGCGGGGGCGAACTCGGCCTGCGTCTGCACGACCCAGCCCTGCCCGCCATAGGCGCGCGCCAGCGCGGCGAAGTCTGGGTTCACAAGGTCCGTGCCCGAGACGCGGCCGGGATAGTGCCGCTCCTGGTGCATCCGGATCGTCCCGTAGCGGCCGTTGTTGGCCACGACGACGATGGGGGCCGCGCCGTGCTGCATCGCCGTCGACGCCTCGTTCAGCGTCATCTGGAAGCAGCCGTCGCCAGCGAGGCAGACGACCGTGGCACCCGGCCGCGCGATCGACGCCGCAATGGCGGCGGGGAAGCCGTAGCCCATGGAGCCCGAGGTCGGCGCAAGCTGCGTGCCGTGACGCCGCCACCGGTAGTAGCGGTGCAGGAATGCGGCATAGTTGCCGGCCCCGTTCGTCAGGATCGCATCCTCGGGCAATGTCGCGTCGAGATGTGCGATCACCTGTTCGAGCTTCACCGCGCCCGGCGTCTCCTTCGGCATGGTCCAGGCCTCGTAGTCGGCCCGGGCCTCCGCCTGCTGTCCGTGCCAGCCGGGCAGCGCATCGTCGCGCGCCGCGAGCGCGGCGATGACGTCGGCGGCCCGCGCGACGACGGCGACATGGGCCGACCAGATCCGGTTGATCTCGCCCGGATCGGCATGGACATGGATCACCTTCGGCGCATCGAGCGCCGGGTCGATCGTCTCGAACCCGCCCGTCGCGATATCGCCCAGCCGCGTGCCGAGCGCGAGGATCACATCGGCGCGCCCGAGCCGCTGCATCAGCTTCGGGTTCGGCCCGACGTTCAGGTCGCCCACGTAGGCAGGGGACGTGTTGTCGATGTGGTCCTGCCGCCGGAACGTCACCGCGACCGGCAGGCCGTGCCGCTCCGCCCAAGTGCGTAGGTCGTCGGCCGCCGCCTGTGACCAGCCGGGCCCGCCCGCGACCACGAGGGGGCGCTCCGCCTCGGCCAGCGTCGCGATCAGCGGGTCGAGATCGGGCACCGCCTGCACCGGCAGGGTGAGTGGCGGGCGGTCGAGCGTGGCGGCCTCGTCGCTCAGCATATCCTCCGGCAGCGCCAGCACGACCGGCCCCGGCCGCCCCGATTGCGCGACCGAGAAGGCGCGGGCGACGTACTCCGGCAGGCGCTCCGTCGCGTCGACCTCGGCGACCCATTTGACGAGCCCCCCGAAGAGCGCGCGGTAGTCGACCTCCTGAAAGGCCTCGCGGTCGCGGTGGGCCCGCGCGATCTGACCGACGAAGCAGACCATCGGCGTCGAATCCTGCATCGCGACATGCAGCCCCGCGCTGGCATTCGTGGCCCCCGGCCCCCGCGTCACGAAGACGACGCCCGGCCGCCCGGTCAGCTTGGCCGTCGCCTCCGCCATCATGGCGGCCCCGCCCTCCTGCCGGCAGACGATGTTGTCGATTCCGCTGTCGCAGAGCCCGTCGAGTGCCGCGAGGAAGCTCTCGCCCGGGACGGAAAAGACGCGCTCCACGCCCTGCAGGCGCAATTGGTCCGCCAGGATCTGGCCGCCGTGCCGCATCGTTCTACCCTCCCTCAGACCGCGTTGCAGTCGTTACGGAAAGGCGCACGAATGTCCACCGCCCTCGGCCTCTGCGGCTCCCTCCGCCGCGACAGTTTCAACCGCAAGCTCCTGGCCGAGGCGGGCCGGCTCTACGGCGGGCTGGAGGAAGCCGACCTGCGCCTGCCGCTCTACGATGGCGACCTAGAGGCGGCCGAGGGCTTGCCCGCCGGGGTCGAGACGCTGGCCCGTCAGATCGCCGATGCGCCGGCCGTGCTCATTGCCTGCCCGGAGTACAACAAGGCCCCGCCGGGCGTGCTGAAGAACGCGCTCGACTGGATCAGCCGTGCACCGGGCCGCGTGCTCGACGGCAAGCCGGTCGCGATCATGTCGGCCACCGCTGGGCGTGCCGGGGGCGAGCGGACGCTCGCCGCGCTGCGCCTCTGGCTCGTGCCCTTCGGCGCGGCGGTGCTGACGGGGCCGGATGTTCTCGTGGGTCAGGCGAGCGGGCAATTCGACGGTGCGGGCCGGCTGACGAACGAGATCAACCTGAAGGCCCTCACCACACTGATGGAGAAGCTCAAAACAGGCTCCTGACGATCAGGACGCCCGCCGCCGTCGCCGCGAGGCCCAGCGCCCAGGGCCGGATCGCCCGCCGCGCCACCCGCGCCGCGAGCGGCCGCACGAGCCAGAGCGTCACCGGCACCGCCGGCGCGAGCGTGAGCGCGAAAGCGAGGTGGCTGAGGCCGATCACCCCGGCCAGAAGGAGCGCGGCGATGGAGACGGCCATGCCGAAGGCGAAGAAGACGTTCTGCGTCGCCGCCGAGCGCCGGGTCTCGACCTCGGCATAGACGATGGCCATGGGAGGCGCCCCGATCCCAGTGAGCGTGCCCATGACACCCGCGACCGTGCCCGCGCCAAAGAGCGTCGGCGGCGTGAGCGGCAGGCGCAGGCCCAGGAGCGTCAGCCCGACCGCGAACCAGACGAGAAGCCCGGTCACGAGCGGCAGCGCGGGCGTGCCGACGACCCGCGTGGCGATCCAGGCGGCAATCGCGGCCCCGAGCGCGCGCCCCGCGAAGCCGGGCGGCAAGTCGCGGACGACGACCGAGGAGCGGTCGGCGAGGAACGCCCCCGCCCCCACGCAGAGCCCGACGAGGAGGACCGTGCCCGGCAGGTAGTCGGGTGCGAGCAGGGCCAGCATCGGCGCGGCCACCATGCCGTAGCCCTGTCCGGCGAGCCGCTGCACGCCCGTCCCGACCGCCACCGCGACAAGGCAGGCGAGCCAGACCCCGACGCCGGGCAGAAGCTCAGCCACGCACCGGAATCTCGATCAGGTTACCGTCCGGGTCGCGCACATAGAGCGAGGTGAGCGGCCCCGTCGCGCCGGTTCGCGCCACTGGCCCCTCCTCGACGCCCACACCGCGGTCCGCCAGATGCGTGGCCCAGCCGTCGAGCGAACCTTCGGTGAGAAAGCAGAGATCCGCCGTCCCCGGTCCCGGACATGCGGCCTTCGGCTCCCATTCCGCCCCCGCACGGTGCAGGTTGATCTTCTGATCCCCGAACCGCAGTGCGAGACGGGTCGAGCCGTCGGCGGGCCGAAACACCTCCCGTGTCATGCCGAGAACGTCCCCGCGTACCACGCCGCCGTCGCCTCCGGGTCGGCTACGGTCAGGACGAGATGATCGAGGGCAGTGACGCGAAACCGCCCTCTCTCCGCTTCGGAAATACTCAAGGACGCCACGCCTGGGGCCGCGCCACGTCAGACCCCCGCCGCGACGATGGCATCCGCCAGAAGCGGCACCGTCGCCGCGTTGAGCCCCGCGATGTTCATCCGCGAGTCGCCCACCATGTAGACCCCGTGGTCGCGCCGCATGGCCTCCACCTGCTCGGGCGTGGCCCCGAGGAGCGAAAACATGCCCCGGTGCGCGGCGAGGAAGCCGAAGCGGTCGGACCCGGTCCGCTCGCGCAGGGCGGCGGCAAGGCTTTCGCGCAGGCCGAGCATCCCCGTGCGCACCTCCTCGAGTTCCGCGGCCCAATCGGCGCGCAGGGCATCGTCGGTCAGGATCATCGACACGACGCGCGCGCCATGGTCCGGCGGGAAGGAGAAATTGAGCCGGTTGAGCGAGGCCATCGCCCCCTGCGTCACCTTAAGCTCCGCGGCCGAGGGCGCGATCGCCATCAGGAGGCCCGTGCGTTCCCGGTAGATGCCGAAGTTCTTGGAACAGGACGCCGCGATCAGCGCCTCGGGCACCTTCGCGATGAGGGCGCGCATCCCCGCCGCATCGGCGTCGAGCCCGTCGCCGAAGCCCTGGTAGGCGATGTCGACGAAGGGGACGAGGCCGCGCGCGACGCAGAGATCGGCCACCTGCCCCCATTGGTCGAGCGTCAGGTTCGCGCCCGTCGGGTTGTGGCAGCAGCCGTGGAGCATCACCACGTCGCCCGCCTTGGCCCGCGACAGGTCCGCGTGCATCCCTTCGATGTCCACGCCCCCGGTTTCCGCGTCGAAATAGCGGTACTCGGCAATCTCGATGCCAAGGTGCTTCGCGATCGCCGGATGGTTCGGCCAGGTCGGCGCAGACAACCAGAGCGTGGCCCCCGGCGCGGCCTTCCGCATCAGCTCCAGCCCCTGCCGGATCGCGCCCGTCCCGCCCGGCGTCGCGACGCAGGCCAGACGGTCGGCGGGCCGCGCGTCGCCCAGCACCAGCGTCGACAGCGCCTCGGCAAAGGCCGGATCGCCGGCGAGGCCCGTGTAGACCTTTGTGTCCTGCGTCTCGACCAATTGCCGCTCGGCGGCCTTCACGGCGCGCATCACCGGGGTCAGGCCGCTCGCGTCCTTGTAGACGCCGACGCCGAGGTCGATCTTGGTGTCGCGCGGATCCTCCCGGTAGGCGGCCATCAGCGCCAGGATCTTGTCGGGGGCCTGCGGGGTCAGGGCGTTCAGCATGTCAGCCTCTCTCGATCTTCAGGTCGGGATACATGCCCCACTCGGCCCAGCTGCCGTCGTAGAGCGAATGGTGGTCGTGTCCGAGCCGGGCGAGCCCGAGGTTCAGCACCGCCGCCGTCACCCCGGAGCCGCAGCTCGTGATGACCGGCCGGTCGAGGTCGACCCCTGCGGCAACGAAGGCCTGCGCGAGGTCGGGGCCGTCCTTCATGGTACCGTCGGCGCGGAAGAGCGTGGCGATGGGCACGTTCTTGGCTCCGGGGATATGCCCGGCGCGCAGGCCGGGTCGCGGCTCGGGCGCGTCGCCGCGGAAGCGGGGCGCGGCACGGGCATCGACGATCTGCGCATGGCCCAGCTTCGCCGCCTGCGCCACGTCCGTCACGTCGCGCATCAGATCCGGGTGGCGCGTGACGGTCATGTGCCGGTCGCGGATCGTGGGCGGCTCCGCCGTCACCTTCCGCGCCTCCGCCCGCCACTTGGCGAACCCGCCGTCGAGCACCGCCGCCGTCTGCCCGAAGAGCCGGAACAGCCACCAGAGGCGCGCCGCCGAGAAGACCCCGCCCGCATTGCCGTCGTAGATGACGACCGTATGGCCGTCGCCCACGCCCAGCTTGCGCATCCGCGACATGAACTTCTCGACCGGCGGGGCCATGTGCGGCAGGGTGCTGCGCCCGTCGCTGACCTCATCGAGCGCGACGAACCGCGCACCGGGGATGTGGCCCGCATCGTATTCGGCCCGCGCGTCGCGCCCGGCGTCCGGCAGGTACCACGAGGCGTCGATCACCCGCAGGTCGGGCGAGGTCAGCCGCTGCGCGAGCCAGCGCGTCGAGACGAGCGTGGCCGGATCGTCGCGCATCGTGTCGGTCGCGGGGTTGGACATGGAGCCTCCGACGTCGGATCAGGGTCGCCGGGGGGCTTACGCCCCTCCGCCCCCATGTGCAACGCGCCATCGCGCACGCGGGGCTTGCCACGGGCGCGCGCGGGCCGTATGGGGCGGCTTCCACCGGGCGGACACCCTTGGAGGCCGCCCCTCATCAACGGAGTAACATCATGGCTAAAGAGATTCCGGATCTCGTGGCACATGCACGGACGGGGACAGGCAAGGGGGCCGCTCGTCAGGCACGTCGGGACGGCATGGTCCCCGGCGTCGTGTACGGCGGCGGGGAAGACCCGCTTCCGATCCAGATCCCCTTCAACGACCTTCTCAAGAAGCTGAAGGCCGGCCGCTTCCGCGCGACGCTGTGGAACCTGAAGGTCGAGGGTCAGGACGACGTCCGCGTCATCGCCCGCGACGTGCAGCGCGACGTGGTCAAGGACCTGCCGACGCACCTCGACCTGATGCGCCTGCGCCGCACGTCGAAGGTCAACCTCTTCATCCCCGTCACCTTCGAGGGCGTCGACGGCTCGCCCGGCGACAAGAAGGGCGGCGTCCTGACGGTCGTGCGCCCCGAAGTGGAGCTGCGGGTGACCGCCGGCGAGATCCCCGAGGAGATCGTCGTGGATTGCTCGGGCATGGAGATCGGCGACACGATCACCATCTCGAACGTGACGCTGCCCTCGGGCGCGAAGCCCACGATCGACCGCGACTTCGTCATCGCCAACATGCAGGCCCCCTCGGGTCTCGCCTCGCAGAAGGACGACGACGAGGACGAGGAGACCGTCGAGACCGAGGTCATCAACGAGAAGAGCGACGCCGAGGGCGAAGAGGAGTAATCCTCTCCCTTTTCGACGAGACGCAAAAACGGGCGCGAAGGGAGACCTTCGCGCCCGTTTCGCATCCGCCCGGCCCTCCCCGCCCGGACGGATGCTCCGGCTGACGCGGCGGGGCAGCGCCGCGCGCTGGCTCAGTCGTCGCTCAGCGCGGCGTGCGTGCCGCGCACCACGAGCTTGCCCGCGCCCACGCCCGTCTTCACGACGGTTTTCGTGGCGAAGAGGCCGGCGTCGACGGTGTTGTCGACGACACGCTCGGCCGAGCAGGCGGAGACGCCGGCGACGAGGGCGACGGCAAGGGCGATACGGGTGAAGGACATGGCAGAACTCCGTGACGCGTCGGCGGTTGCGGCGGGTGGGACGTGCGACGCGCCGTCCCGGCCGTGGAAGACTGCGCTTCCGATGGCCGGGATATGCCAGCCAGGATCAAACAAGGAAAACGAATAAGAATTGCGTTTCAATCTAGTTTTGCTCATACATGGCCATGGACATCGCCCTTCTCCGCACCTTCCTCGCCGTCTCCGACACCGGCAGTTTCGTGGCGGCCTCCGCCCGGCTCTTCGTCACGCAATCCGCCGTCAGCCTGCGCGTCCAGCGGCTGGAGGATCAGCTGGGCCAGGTGCTCTTCACCCGCTCGAAGGCCGGGGTCGCGCTCACGCCCGCGGGGCGGGCCTTCGAGCGCTACGCGATCTCCCTCGTCAAGCTCTGGGAGGAGGCGCGCCAGCAGGTGGCCGTGCCCGAGGGCTTCCACCAGAGCCTCACGATCGGGGCGCAATACTCGCTCTGGCCCCGACTGGGGTTCCGCTGGATGGACGCCCTGCAGCAGGCCCGGCCGGACCTCGCCCTGCGCGCCGAGCTCGGGATGCCCGACCGGCTGACGCGGTTCCTGATCGAGGGCGTGATCCAGGTGGCGCTGACCTACCTGCCCCAGGCCCGCCCCGGCCTCACCGTCGTGCCGGTGATGGAGGACGAGCTCATCCTCGCCTCTTCCTTTCCCTCGGACGACATGGCGGCAGTGCGCGACGCCTACGTCTTCATGGACTGGGGCCCGGAGTTCACCCAGGCCCATGCCACCGACCTGCCCGACCTGCCGATCGCCGGCGTGACCCTCTCGCTCGGGGCCCTCGGGATCGACTACATCGTCAATCGCCGCGCCGCCGCCTATCTGCCGGCGCGGGCCGCGAAACCGCTGCTCGATGCGGGACGGCTCCACCTCGTCCCCGGCGCGCCTGTCTTCCCCTACCCCGTCTGGTCGGTCTTCCGCGACGACCTGCCCGATGACCTGGCGACGACCGCGCGCCAGACGCTGGCGGAGGTCGCCCAACGCGCCGAGGACGCGCAGGAAGAAGTCATGGACGAGCTGGAGCGCCTGACCGGTCATGCGGTCGAGACGCTGGGCGAGGACTAGCGCCGTCCCGCCCGGGACCGGCGGGTCGACTTGTCCCGTCTTACCCTCCGGGCCGCCCACCGGCCTTCGCGTAGACCGCGTCGATCATCGCCTGCGTGCCCCGCGCGTCCTCCAGCGTCCAGGGGAACGGGGCCTCGCCGCGCACCGCCGCCCCGAAGGCCTCGACCTGCAGGACGTATTGGTTCGGCTCGGTCCAGCGTTCGACCCGCGTGCCGTCGCCCGTGCGCACCTCCAGCCGCGCCACGTCGAAGACGCCGGCGTTGAAGGGGGCCGTCAGGCGGATGAGCCCGGCCTCGCCGTGGAAGAGCACGAACTGCTCCGGCAGCAGGCGCATCGAGTTGACGAAATGGCCCGTGAACCCCGGGAAGCGGACCGAGACGCGGGCCAGCACGTCGCAACCCTCCTCCCAGTCGATGTCGGCGTGGGTGATCGCCTCGGGCTCCTGCCCCGTGGCCCAGCGGACGGAGCCGTAGCTGTAGACCCCGATGTCGGGCAGCGCCCCGCCCCCGGTCGCCGCGGTGTTGCGGATGTTCCCGGGGTCGGCGGAATTGTCGTAGGTGAAGACGCCCTCCACGTGACGCAGCCGCCCGATGGCCCCCTCGGCCAGAAGCGTGCGCACCCGCTGCCACTGCGGATGATGGACGATCATGTAGGCCTCGGCGCAGACGCGCCCGGTCTCGTCGCGCGCGGCGATCAGCGGGGCGATCGCATCGGCCCGCATCGCCACCGGCTTCTCGACCAGCACGTGCTTGCCCGCGCGCAGGGCCCTCTCGGCCCATTCGGCATGCAGAGTATGCGGCAGCGGGATATAGACCGCGTCGACTTCATCGTCGGCCAGCACCGCGTCATAGCTCTCGTGCACCCGCAGCCCCGGTACGAGCGCCGCGAAGGGTGCGGCCTTCCCGGTCGAGCGGGTGCCCAGGGCGACGACCTGATGCCCCGCCGCCAGCTGGATCGCCGGCACCATATGGTTCCGCGCGAAGGTCGACGCGCCCAGCACGCCCCATCGGATCGTCATGTCGTCCGTCCTCCCGCGGCGGAGGCTAGCGCGCGATCACCTGCATCGCCAGTGCGCCGAGATAGACCGACAGAAGCACCACGCTCTCGACCCCGATGCCCGCAGGCCCCCGCCGCTCCCGCCGGATGAGCCCGGCGAGCAGCACAGCCGTCATCAGAAGCCCGACCGACAGCCAGAAGAGATCGCCGCGCGCGACCGCATGGAAGAGCGAGCCCTCGCGATAGGCCACGTCGGCCCCGGCAAGGAACAGCGTGTCGAAGGTGTTGCCCCCGATGATGCCGCCCACGGCCAGTTGCAATGCCCCCCGGCGCACCGCCGCGATGGTCGTGACGAGTTCGGGCAGCGAGGTGACGACGGCCGTCATCACCGCGCCCACCAGCGTCGCCGAGAGGCCGAAGCGCGTCACCATCACGCCCGCGGCCTGCGCGATCGTCCAGCCGCTGAGGCTCAGGAGGAGGGCGAGGCCCGCGAAGGCGAGCGCGGGGCCGCGGACGCTGCGCCCGGCCTCCGCCGCGTCTTCGGGCGTGTCCTCCCGCGTCTCGGGCGTGTCGACGGCACGCCACATCGGGGCCTGTCGCACCGCATGGGAAAGGTGCACGCCGTAGGCATAGGCCCCGACCATCAGAAGCGTCACCGGATGCACCCCGAAGAGCGTCACCGGCGGCGTGGCCCAGGCGACCACCGGCATCGTCAGGAGGGCGAGGAGCAGGACGCCCTGGAACAGGTTGGCGGGCTCGGCCGCCGCATGTTCGAGGTTCGCGCGCCGGTGCGTCAGATCGGCGAGCACGAGGAAGGCCGTCTGCGCCGCGATGCCGCCGACGCCGTTCGAGAAGGCGAGCGAAGCGTCGCCCGACCAGGCGGCGGAGATCGAGACCGTCAGCCCCGAGAGCGAGGTCGCCGCCCCGAGAACGACGCCACCCACCAGCGCCTCGCCCCAGCCCGCGCGGTCGGCGATCGTGTCGGCGAGCGCCGTCATCCGCACCGAGACCACGAAGACGACCGCGCCCGCCACGGCGAACACGGCAAGAAGGAGCGATGTGGAGAGATCGGCGAACATGGGCCTCGGGTGCAGGAGCGGCTCCGGGCTCAACCCGCAACCGCGCACCGCGTTCCCGTCACTTCAGCTGGCTGTCCTTGCTGCCCCGCCGGTTGATGCCCCCGCGCGGGGCCACCCGCGAGTCGCGCTGCCCGGCGCAATCGATACAGAGCTTCACGCCCGGCAGGGCCTGCCGCCGCGCCTCGGGGATCGGCTCCTCGCAATCTGCGCAACGGGTCAGGCTCTCGCCTTCGGGCGCGCGCCGCGCCTTGAGCCGCGCCAGCTCGTCGTTGATCGAGGCTTCGATCTGCTCCGAGACCGCACCGTCCTTCGCCCATCCACCGGCCATTTCTCTCTCCTTCGCCCGTCAGGCGCGTTCGTAGACGATGGGAACGAAGCCGCCCCACATCAGGCGCATCCCGTCGAAGGGCATCTCGGCCATGTCCATGCCGGGGTCGAAATCGGGGGCCATCATCTTCTCGCCCGCCGCATCGTGGGTCGCCTTGTCGGGCCATTCGATCCAGGAGAAGACCACGGTCTCGTCGTCTTCCTTCTTCACCGCCATCGGGAAGGACGTGACCTTGCCGTCGGGCACGTCGTCGCCCCAGGCCTCGACCATCGAGAGCGCGCCCATGGGCTTGAAGATCTTTTCCCAGGCCTCGCGTGCGTGCGCCGCATAGGTCTCCTTGTTCGCGGTCGGCACCGCCGCGAGGAATCCACCGTAGTAAGGCATATCGAACCTCCTCTTCTGGCACACAGACTACCACATCTTCACGCCGCGGCGAAAAGGCCGCCCGAGCGGACGGCCTCTTTGGTGTCTCCAGAGGAATCCGGATCCCCGGAGGCTCTGCTCAGGCGGGCACCATGCCCTTCTCGCGCGCCAGTTCCCGCACCCGCTTCGAGAGCTTCTCGAAGGCGCGGACCTCGATCTGGCGGATGCGCTCGCGGCTGACGTCGTATTTCGACGACAGATCCTCGAGCGTCACCGTCTCCTCGGACAGGCGCCGCTGGGTCAGGATGTCCTTCTCGCGGTCATTGAGGACGTCCATCGCCTCGGTCATCAGGCTGATGCGGGTGTCGAACTCGTCTTTCTCGGCATAGTCGCCCGCCTGGTCCGCGCTGTCGTCGGCCAGCCAGTCCTGCCATTGGGTCGTTCCTTCGCCATCCGAGCCGACCTGCACGTTGAGCGAGGCATCGCCACCCGACATGCGCCGGTTCATGGAGGTGACCTCCTCCTCGGTCACGCCGAGGTCGTTGGCGATGCGTTTCACGTTCTCGGGGCGCAGGTCGCCTTCCTCCAGCGCGCCGATGCGGTTCTTCGCCTTGCGCAGGTTGAAGAAGAGCTTCTTCTGCGCCGAGGTCGTGCCGAGCTTTACCATAGACCAGGACCGCAGGACGTATTCCTGAATCGCGGCGCGGATCCACCACATCGCATAGGTGGCGAGGCGGAAACCCTTCTCCGGGTCGAACTTCTTGACGGCCTGCATCAGGCCCACGTTCGCCTCCGAGATGACTTCGGCCTGCGGCAGACCATAGCCGCGGTAGCCCATGGCGATCTTGGCGGCGAGGCGCAGGTGCGACGTGACCATCTTGTGCGCGGCCTCGGTGTCCTCCTCCTCGACCCAGCGCTTGGCCAGCATGTATTCCTCCTCCGGTTCCAGCATGGGGAACTTGCGGATTTCCTGAAGGTAGCGGTTCAGACCGGCCTCGGGGTTCGGAGCCGGAAGGTTGGCGTAGGTATCTGCCATTGTGGTCTCCCTCATGTTAATGGGCTTAACACCCCGTTGAAAGGCGAGATGGGAAGCGCCCGTCGGGACTTCAAGATGTTGCGGATCACGGGGCCGTCAGACACCAGCGATCGGCGGTCATCGGGCCCTATAGCACCTGCGCTCATGCAGGAATACAGCCAAAACAGCGCATTCACCCTGCCCATTCGCACAATTAACGTCGTATTGTCGCAAGAGTTCCGCTGCGGATGCCCGCCGCCGGTTCAGGCCGCCCTGCGCAAGGCGGCAAGGAGCGCCGCCATGTCCGCCGGCACCTCCGACGTGAAGGCCATCTCGGCCCCCGTCACCGGATGCACGAACCCGAGATCGCGCGCGTGCAGGGCCTGTCGCGCGAAGCCCGCCACGGCCGCCGCGCCCGCATGCCCGCCCGGCAGCCGCCGCGCCCCGCCATAGGTCGGATCGCCCACGAGCCCGTGCCCCGCATGCGCCAGGTGCACCCGGATCTGATGCGTGCGCCCCGTCTCGAGCCAGCATTCGAGCAGGGCCGCGGCCCCGAAATCCTCCAGCCGCCGGGCCCGTGTCACCGCATGACGTCCACCCTCCCAGCAGACCGCCTGCTTCTGCCGGTCGCCGCGGTGCCGGTCGAGCCGGGTGGTGATCTTGAGCACGTCCGCCGCCTCCCAGCTCACGCCGCGCGTGCCCCGAAGCCGCGGATCGCCCGCGCTCGGGACGCCGTGACAGACGGCGAGATAGCGCCGCATGACGCTGTGGGCGGCGAATTGCGCGGCAAGCCCGTGATGCGCCGCGTCCGACTTCGCCACCACCAGAAGCCCCGAGGTGTCCTTGTCGATCCGGTGCACGATCCCAGGCCGCAGGCTGCCGCCCACGCCCGACAGATCGCCCCCGAAATGATGCAGGAGCGCGTTCACCAGCGTCCCGCCCGGCGCGCCCGGGGCCGGATGCACGACCATGCCGGCGGGCTTGTCCACCACGATCAGGTCGGTGTCCTCGTGCAGGATCGTCAGGGGGATGTCCTCGGCCCGCGTCTCGATGTCCGCCGCCGGCGGCACGTCGACGGCGATCTCCGCCCCCGCAGCCACCTTGTCGCGTGCGCCGGCCACGCGGCCGTCGACCGTCACGCGGCCCGCCTCCAGAAGCTTCGCCAACCGCGAGCGCGACAGATGCGCCTCGGCTGGCACGTCGCGGGCGATTGCCTTATCGAGACGCGCAGGCGGGTTCTCCGCGATGGTGAAAGTGACGCGCATGTCGGACATGGACGAGAACCCCGGGTTGCCCCCCGACCTGCGCTTCCTGAAGACGCTGGTGACGATCCTGACGGGGGTGATGATCGTCGGGCTGATAACGGTCGTCGGCCTGCTTGTCACCCGCCTGCCGGGGGCGGCCGTAACGCTGCCCGAGGCCCTCGAGATCCCGGAGGATGCCGAGATCGTCGCCGTCACCCAGGCCCCGTCCTACTGGCTCGCCACGACGACCGACGACCGCCTCCTCGTCTTCGCGCCGGATGGCGGCTTCCGGCGGGAAATCGCGCTCGACTGAGCTTTCTCCGCTTCTGAAATACTCGATCGCAACACTCAGAGCAGCGGACCGATGGAGGGCACGAGCGACGCGACCAGAAGCGCCGCCATCGTCCAGTTGAAGAGGCGCAGCCGTCCGGGCGAGGTCAGGAACCGCCGCATCTCGCGCCCGAGCAGCGTCCACGACGAGATGCAGGGCAGGTTCACGGCCCCGAAGGCCAGCGCGACCAGCAGAACGGACAGGACCGAGCCGTCGCCGTAGAGCGTCACCGCCGTCAGCGCCATGGTCCAGGCCTTCGGATTGACCCACTGGAACGCCGCCGCCTGCAGGAAGGTCATCGGCCGTCCCTCGGCCGTGGCCCGCTCGGGCGGCGCGGCGTTGGCGATCCGCCAGGCCAGATAGAGCAGGTAGGCCACCGAGACGACGGCGAGCGTCGGCCGCGCCCAGGGCAGAGCCTCGAAGACCTGCGCAAGGCCGAGGCCCACGAGCACGATCATCAGCGTGAACCCGAGCCCCACGCCGAGCGCGTGGGGCACCGTGCGCAAGAGGCCGAAGTTCGCGCCCGACGCCATCAGCATCAGATTGTTCGGCCCCGGCGTGATGGACGACACGAAGGCGAAGCCCAGAAGGGCGAGGAGTAGATCGGGTGTCATGGACCGCAGCATCCGCCAATCCGGCCGCCATGTCCTTGCGAAGATCGCGTTTTGGCGGCATATTTCGCAATATATGAGGCAAAGCAATCATTTCGACGACAGGATATTGCGCATCCTGGTGGAAGATGGACGGATCACCAATCAGGCGCTCGCCGAGCGCGTGGGCCTGTCGCCCTCGGCCACCCTGCGCCGGGTCCAGGCGATGGAGGCGATGGGTCTCATCAAGGGCTACCGCGCCGTGATCGACCCCGAGAAGGCCGGCATCGGCTTCACCGCCTACATCGCGGTCGGCCTCAACGATCACACCAAGGACGGGCAGGAAGGCTTCGAGCGTGCCCTCGCCAGCGCCCCCGAAGTCCGCGAGTGCCACAACATCACCGGCAACGTCGAATACCTCCTGCGGATCGAGGCGCGCGACCTCGCCGCCTACAAGCATTTCCACACCGAGGTTCTGGGCGTCCTGCCGCAGGTCGCGCGGCTGACGACCTATGTCGTCATGGGCTCGCCCAAGGACGAACGGGCCTAAGGCGGCCTCCCCCCGGGGCGCTGCCCCGGGCCCCGGAGTACTTGCGGCAGGAAGAGAGCCCGGCCGCCCCCTACCCCGGCGCGGCCGCCGACCCGGCCAGAAGCCCGCCGTCGATCGTGAGTTCCGCCCCGGTCATGTAGGCCACCTCGTCCGAGGCCAGCATGACCGCGAGTGCCGCCACCTCCTCGACCCGGCCGAAACGCTTCATCGGCGTATCCGCCACCAGGGCAGCCTCGCGCGAGGCCCGGTCGGGGCCAGTGCCCAGCATCGGCTCCCACATCGGCGTCATCACGGCCGCCGGGTGGATCGAGTTGCAGCGGATGTCGAGCCCCTGCCCCGCGCAATAGAGCGCGACGCTCTTCGTGTGGTTGCGCACCGCCGCCTTGGAGGCGGCATAGGCCGATGCTGCCGGAATGCCGACGAGCCCCGAGCGCGAGGAGATGTTGACGATCGACCCTGCCCCCTTGGCCCGCATCGCGCCGATCGCGTAGCGACAGCCGAGAAACGTGCCGTCGAGGTTCACGGCATGGACGGCCCGCCATGCCTCGAGCGTGGCGTGTTCCGGGTCGTGGGGCGGAGGCGCGTCGCCCTCGAAACCCGTGATCCCGGCGTTGTTCACCACCACGTCGATTTCCGGCTGCGCCTCGGCGAGCGCCGCCCAGTCGTCCTCCGCCGCGACGTCGAGGCGGCGAAAGCGGCCTCCGATCTCGCGGGCGACGGCCTCGCCGCCCTCGACCTCGATGTCGGTCACGAGAACCGTGGCCCCTTCGCGGGCGAATGCCCGGGCGATGCCCGCCCCGATGCCGCGCGCGGCCCCAGTCACGAGGCAGGTCTTTCCGGCGAGCCGGGGTTTCGTCGTCACTTTCATCTGATCTCCTGTCACGAAAGAGG
The DNA here is from genome assembly GCF_013404595.1 of Jannaschia marina. Taxonomy (GTDB): domain Bacteria; phylum Pseudomonadota; class Alphaproteobacteria; order Rhodobacterales; family Rhodobacteraceae; genus Jannaschia; species Jannaschia marina. The sequence continues at coordinate 178,657 of NZ_JABVAX010000005.1, forward strand.
GGCGGGTCGTTCGCCATGCCTGCGCCGGGATCGCCGGGACGGTCGATGCCCGCTCGCCGCTCACGCGCGGCCATCGGTTCTCTCTGTCGGCTCAGGTTTCGCCCGGGCCCGTCATCCGCGTCACCGGCCCATGTCGGGCGCAACGGGTCACATGGTCGTTCACGAGGCCCGCGGCCTGCAGGAAGGCATAGGTGATCGTCGGCCCGCAGAATTTGAACCCCCGCGCCTTCAGCGCCTTCGACACCTGCCGAGAGAGCGGCGTTTCGGCGGGCACATGCCCGAGGTCGGTCCAGGCATTGCGGATCGGCACGCCGTCGACGTGATCCCAGACGAAGCGCGAGAAGCCCGGCCCCGCCTCCTCCAGCGCGAGGAAGGCGCGTGCGCCCTCGATCGTGCCCTCGATCTTGCCCCTGTGGCGCACGATGCCCGGATCGCCCAGGAGCCGTTCGACCTCCGCCTCGCCCCAGCGCGCCACCACCTCGGGGTCGAACCCCGCGAAGGCGGCCCGGAAGGTCTCGCGCTTGCGCAGGATCGTGATCCAGCTCAGCCCGGCCTGAAACCCCTCGAGCATCAGCTGCTCCCAGAGCGCGCGGCCATCGGTCTCGGGCACGCCCCATTCGGTGTCGTGGTAGGCTTGATAGAGCGGGTCGTCCCCGACCCAGCCACACCGCTCCATGGCGATCTCCTCGCTGCTGCGCCGGTCCCAGCTACCGCCGGGCCGCGCCGTCTGGCAAGGGCCGGCCGCGCGAGTTTGCCTCGAATCCGCGGCGTTTTCCGCTGGACGTGGGGGCGCTTCGGCGGCGACGTTTACGAAGCCTTCAATCCGCCGTGCGACGCTCGCCGCAGCCTTTCAACCCCGGGAAGCCGATGACCCGCCGATCCCTCCTCTCCCCCTCCGACGAAGACCCGATCACCGCAGCGGTCGAGGCACGGGATCGGGATGCCCTCGCCCTCGTGCGCGAGGCGCTCGCCGCCGATCGCGTCTTCCTCGCCTATCAGCCCGTCGTCGGCGCGCTCACCGGCGACGTCGCCTTTCAGGAGGGGTTGATCCGCCTGCGCGACCCCACCGGCCGCGTCATCCCGGCGTCGCACTTCATCGACAGCGTCGAGAACACCGAACTCGGCCGGCAGATCGACTGCGCCGCGCTGCGCCACGGGCTCGACGCCCTCGCCCGCGTGCCGACGCTGCGGCTCTCGGTCAACATGTCGGCGCGCTCCATCGGCTATCCCCGATGGATGACGATCCTCGACCACGGGCTCGCCCGCGACCCCACGCTCGCCGACCGCCTCATCCTCGAGGTGACGGAGCGGTCGACGATGAAGGTGCCCGAGCTCGTGCGCACCTTCATGTCCGATCTCCAGTCACGGGGCGTCACCTTCGCGCTCGACGATTTCGGGGCGGGCCACACCAGCTTCCGCTACCTCAAGGAGTTCTACTTCGACATCCTCAAGATCGACGGCGGCTTCGTCGCCGGCTGCGACAGCGACGCCGACAACCAGTGCATCCTCGGCGCGCTGATCTCCATCGGCCAGCAGTTCGACATGTTCACCGTGGCCGAATCCGTCGAAACGGCGGCAGAGGCTCAGTTCCTCGTCGACGCGGGCATCGACTGCCTGCAGGGCTTCCACTACGGGGCACCGGCCACGCGACCGGCCTGGCTCGACCCGGCGACGGAACTTCGCCCGGCAGGCTGATCGACGGCGCGGCCGACCGGAGGGGACGGGCCTGGCGCAAGCCGATCCGCAGATTGATCCCGGGCACGGCGGTGCGCTTGGCGGAACACCGGTCCGCGGCACGAGCCTCGCCGGGCATCATGCAAGCGGCACAAGCCACACTGCCGATCCCGCGCCTGCCCGCCGTTCCTGCTGCGCCACCCTCCTGAGATAATCCCGACAAGAGCGTCGCGCCCCGACTGCCGCATCCGATCGTCGCAGATCCACCGTCCTGCAAGCCGATCGCCGGTGCCGCCCGCCGACATCGGCCGAAAGGCCCGCGGCAACGCGCGGTCGCCCCGTTGCCCGACGGCGGCGCGCCCGAGCACCGGCAGCCCTGCAAACCCGGCACCGCGCGGACCGCGGCGGCAACTCCATTTGATCCCGCGGCCCCCGCACGTTAGGCAAAGGCGAAACCAACGCTGGGGCATCCCGCCCCGTCTGCCGCGCGAAAGGACCTTCGCCATGACCAACGTCGTAATCGCCTCCGCCGCCCGCACCCCGGTCGGCTCGTTCCTCGGAAGCTTCGCCTCGACCCCCGCCCACGCGCTCGGGGCCGCCGTGATCGAGGAGGTGGTCGCCCGCGCCGGCGTCGAGAAATCCGAGGTCTCCGAGACGATCATAGGTCAGGTGCTCACCGCCGGCCAGGGCCAGAACCCGGCGCGTCAGGCTCACATCAACGCCGGCCTGCCCGAAGAGAGCGCCGCCTGGGGCATCAACCAGGTCTGCGGCTCGGGCCTGCGCGCTGTCGCGCTCGGCGCGCAGCACATCATGCTGGGCGACAGCCAGATCGTCGTCGCCGGCGGGCAGGAGAGCATGTCGATGTCCATGCACGCCCAGGCCATCCGCCAGGGTCAGAAGATGGGCGACATGAAGCTCGTCGACACGATGATCAAGGACGGCCTCTGGGACGCCTTCAACAATTACCACATGGGCCAGACCGCCGAGAACGTCGCCGAGAAGTGGCAGATCAGCCGCGAGGCGCAGGACGAATTCGCCGTCGCCTCCCAGAACAAGGCCGAGGCCGCGCAGAAGGCCGGCAAGTTCGAGGACGAGATCGTCGCCTACACCGTGAAGGGCCGGAAGGGTGACACCGTCGTCGACGCCGACGAATACATCCGCCACGGCGCGACCATCGAGGCCATGCAGAAGCTGCGCCCCGCCTTCACGAAGGACGGATCGGTCACCGCCGCCAACGCCTCCGGCCTGAACGACGGCGCGGCGGCGACGCTCCTGATGTCCGCCGAAGCGGCCGAGACGCGCGGCATCGAGCCGCTCGCCCGCATCGTCAGCTACGCGACCGCCGGCCTCGACCCGACGATCATGGGCGTCGGCCCCATCTACGCCTCGCGCAAGGCGCTCGAAAAGGCCGGCTGGAGCGTCGGCGACCTCGATCTGGTCGAGGCGAACGAGGCCTTCGCCGCCCAGGCCTGCGCGGTGAACAAGGACATGGGCTGGGATCCGTCGATCGTGAACGTCAACGGCGGGGCCATCGCCATCGGCCACCCCATCGGGGCCTCGGGCTGCCGCGTGCTCAACACGCTCCTCTTCGAGATGAAGCGCCGTGACGCCAAGAAGGGCCTCGCCACGCTCTGCATCGGCGGCGGCATGGGCGTCGCCCTCTGCGTGGAACGCCCCTGACGCGCGGAACGGAAACGGGCGCGCGCCCGTTTCCCCGCCATGGCGCTCCCTCTCCCCTACGACCAGCTGGTCTTCTCCGGCGGCGGGCTGCGATGCTTCTGGCACGGCGGCTTCCTATCGGAGGTCACGGCCGCGCATCCGCTCCGGCCGGCGCGTGTGACCGGATCGTCGGGCGGAGCGCTCGGGGCGGCTGCCTGGATCGCCGGGCGCGCGGAGCATCTGCGCGACGTCTTCCGCGACGCACTCGGACGGACGGATCGGAACGTAACGGCGGATGACCTCGACGACGAGGCCGGCCGCACCGTGCATCAACGGGTCTATACCGAGGTGATCGAGGCAACGCTCGACGACGCGGCGCTTGCGCGCATCGCCGACGGGCCGGCGTTTCAGGTCAATGTCTCGACCCCCGGCAACTGCGATTTGCCGACGCTGCGCGCCCTCGTCGGCGGCACGATCTATCAGGTCGAACAGCTCTTCGCACCGACGCCCCGCCCGCGCCTCTCGGCCATCGCAGGCATGGAGCAGCGACTCATAGACGGCCGTGCGGCGGCGCGGACCGGGCAGCTCCCGGGCCTCGTCCGCATGGCAGCGACGGTGCCGCCCGCCTTCCGGCCCGGCACCTGGGACGGAGAGCCGCTCTACGACGGCGGCATGGTCGACAAGGCCCCCCTGCCCGACCCCGACGCGGGGCCGACGCTCGTGCTCCTGACCAAGCGTTTCACCGCGCTGCCCGACGACGACGGCGGCCGCATCACCTACGTCCAGCCATCGGAAACGCCGCTCAAGGGAAGAAAACTCGACTTCACCGACCCCGATCTCGTGAAAGAGGCTTGGACTCTCGGCGCGAAGGATGGCAGTCGGTGGCGAAACGAAATAACCTGAAGAAACTATCGGAGGAAACATAATGACTCGCACAGCTATCGTGACCGGCGGATCCCGCGGCATCGGTGCCGCCATCTCCAAGGCCCTCAAGGATCAGGGCTGCCAAGTCGCGGCGACCTATGCCGGCAACGACGAAAAGGCCAAGGCCTTCACCGACGAGACCGGGATCAAGACCTACAAGTGGAACGTCGCCGACTACGACGCCTGCAAGTCGGGCATCGCCCAGGTGGAGGCCGATCTCGGCGGCGTCGACATCCTCGTCAACAACGCCGGCATCACCCGCGACGCGCCCTTCCACAAGATGACGCCCGAGCAGTGGCACGAGTGCATCGACACCAACCTGAACGGCGTCTTCAACATGACGCACAACGTCTGGGGCGGGATGCGCGAGCGCAAGTTCGGCCGCATCGTCACGATCTCTTCGATCAACGGCCAGAAGGGTCAGTTCGCCCAGGCCAACTACGCCGCCACCAAGGCCGGCGACATCGGCTTCACCAAGGCACTCGCGCAGGAGGGCGCGCGCGCTGGCATCACGGTGAACGTCGTCGCCCCGGGCTACATCAACACGGAGATGATGAGCACCATCCCCGAGAAGGTGATGAACGAGGTCATCCTGCCGCAGATCCCGGTCGGCCGGTTGGGCGAGGCCGAGGAGATCGCCCGCGCCGTCGCATTCCTCACGTCCGACGATGCGGGCTTCGTGACCGGCTCGACGATCTCGGCGAACGGCGGTCAGTACCTGGCCTGAATCCATCCGGACGGTTTTGTACAAAACGTCCGATCCGGGCGGCAAGGTTTGTACAAAACGCTCAAAAAAGGCCCGGTGTCCAAGCGGACACCGGGCCTCTCTCGTCCGTGGCTGCGGTCAGGCTGCGGCAGGTTGCCGGCGCGGCAGGACCGTCGGCATACGGAAGAAGCGGAGCATCGCGCGGAAGGCCTCGGCCCGTTCGCGGTGGGCGCGGGCGAAGGCCTCGTCATAGGTGGGGGAGGTATGCGTCTCGATCATGGCGGCTATTCCTTCGGTTCAGGTTCGTTTCCTTGACCTCAATATGATCCGCCCGTTTCAACTTAACAAACGAGACTTCCCAACGTATCGGATAAGATATACTTGATCGTTATGTCCGATCGCCTCCCCCCGCTCACCGCCCTGCGCGCCTTCGAGGCCGCCGCCCGTCACCTCTCCTTCCAGGCCGCCGCGGGGGAGCTCAACGTCACCCCCGCCGCGCTATCGTTCCAGATCAAGTCGCTCGAGGAACACCTCGGCGCTCCCCTCTTCCATCGCCTCAACCGCCGTGTCGAACTGACCGAAGCCGGACAAGCGCTCTCGCCCCAGGCAAGCGAGGGATTTCAAACGCTTACGGCAGGTTGGCGCGCGGCGAAACGGGTGCTCGACTCGGGCATCCTGACGGTCACCGCCGGCCCGGCCTTCACCGCGAAGTGGCTGGCGCCCCGGCTCTTCGACTTCGCCGGCAGCCACCCCGAGATCGAGCTGCGCTTCGCCGCGACCCTGCGGATGCTCGACTTCGCCACGGATGACGTCGATATCGCCATCCGCTTCGGTCCAATCGATGTCGCCGACGATCCGTCGCTCCACCTTGCGCTGACGATCGAGGAATGGGTGACGCCGATGATGCACCCTGATCTCGTGCCGAAGTATCCGACCGTCGAGAGCCTGCTCGACGCCACCTTCATCTTCGACGACTCGATGAAATTCCTGAAGAACACCGTCTCCTGGGCCGATTGGTTCGGCACCCACGACCTCGACACGCCGGACCTGCACGGCACCCACTTCAGCCAGGCCGACCACGCCATCGACGCCGCGCAATCGGGGGCGGGCGTCGTGCTGGGGCGGATCAGCCTGGGCGAGACGGCCCTGCGGCAAGGAAGCCTCGTGGCACCTTTCGAGACCGGGCTGATGCCCCGCGCCAACTTCCGCGTCCTCTGCCCGAAGGGGGCCGAGACGCGCCCCGGCACCCGGGCCTTCCTCGACTGGCTCGCGCGTGAGGCGGGGCGCATGGAGGGGCTGCGCGACGGGCGGCGCATCGTGCGCGCGGGGGACTAGACGCACGGTCATCGACCACCCGCGCAGGAAAAAGCCCGCCCCGGTTTCCCGGAACGGGCGGCGACCGCATCAGGTCGGATCAATGCGCGGTGGCGCTGAGCTTCTCGATCTCCTGCTTGATCGCCAGCTTCCGCTTCTTGAGCTGGCTCAGCGCAAGACTGTCCACCCCCGGGCTGCGGGCCTCGGCCTCGACCTGCTGAGAGAGAACCTCATGTTTCTTTCGCAACTCCGACAGATGGGACGTGAGCGACATGGCATTCTCCTCTGATGTTGATTACCCTCCGATAGCAGCACACCGCCCCCCCGCCTGTCACGGGTTTTCCCGGTCGGGCGGCAGTTTGTTGCGGCCGATATCCTTCATTCCAGCAGGAGTGCGCCGCCGTGTCGCAGTACCCGTTCCGCCGCCGCGCTGTGGTCGTTGCCGTCGTCCAGATGGGCCGGGCCCTCGTGCAGCACGAGCGGAGCGAGAAGCCGCATCGCGGCGCGCCGCCCCTTCCGGCCCTGCACCAGCACACGCTGCGCGGCCCGCCCCGCCCGCGCCGCGATCGGTAGGACGACGAGCGCGCCGAGCCGCGGCGAGAGGCCGACGATCATCTCCTCGAACCGGTCGGCGCGGGCGATCAGTGTGACGCTGCCCTTCGGTCCCGCCCGGCGCACCGCTGCGTCGAGCCAGCGCGGGAAGTCCCCCGCGTCGCGCAACGCCGCCTCGCGCGCAATGTCCGCCGTGGGTCGCCCGCTGCCGGCGGCGAAGTAGGGCGGATTGCAGATCACGTGATCGAAGCTGCGCCGCACGGCAGAAGGCGGGTCGAGCGCATCGCCCTCGACAACCTCGGCCCCGCCGTTCCGCCGGGCCAGCGCGGCCGTCTCCGGGTCGCATTCCACGCCGGTGAGCGAGACGCCGGGCACCCGATGCCCGAGGCAATACATCGCAGCGCCCACACCACAGCCCAGATCGAGCACGCGCTCCCCCGCCCGCGCCGGACAGGCGGCGGCCAGCAAGACGGCGTCGCTGCCGGCGCGAAAGCCGCGTGCCGGTTGCAGAAGCGTCAGGCGACCGCCGAGAAAGGCGTCGCGCGTGGTCTCGCCGGTCACGCGCTGACGGCGATGCCGTTGTCGACCATCACGTCCCGCGCGGCATCCAGATCGTCCGTGGCGACCATCATCCGCCGCGGCAAGATGCCGATAGACCCTTCGAGGACCGAGATGTTTTCATCGAGGACGAAGCACTCTATGTCTTCGCCGTCCAGAAGGGCGGTGGCAAAGGCGATGATCGACGGGTCGTTGGTGCGCAGCAGTTCCCTCATGGACAGACAGCTAGGAGCGCACCGCCGCCTTGTCGAGGACCAGAAGTGATGACCGAAGCGAAACCGATCAAGCCCCATGAACGCCTCGCCGCCGCGCTGGCCGACGACATGGCGGACGTCGGCACGCTCATCACCGCGCGCATGGCCTCCGAGAACGCGCCACGCATCCCCGAGGTCACCGCACATCTGGTCGAGGCCGGGGGCAAGCGGGTGCGCCCGCTGCTGACGGTCGCGGCGGCGCGGCTCTGCGGCTACGCGGGCGGCGACCATGTGAAGCTCGCCGCGACGGTCGAGTTCATCCACACCGCGACGCTCCTGCACGACGACGTCGTCGACGAGAGCCGGCAGCGGCGCGGCCGCCCCACGGCCAACCTCCTCTGGGACAACCAGTCGAGCATCCTCGTGGGCGACTACCTCTTTGCCCGCGCCTTCCAGCTCATGGTCGAGACCGGCAGCCTTCGCATCCTCGACATCCTCTCGGGGGCCGCCGCCACGATCGCCGAGGGCGAGGTGCTGCAACTGACGGCGGCGCGCAACCTCTCCACCACCGAGGAGACCTACCTGCGGGTCGTGCGCGGCAAGACCGCCGCGCTCTTCCAGGCCGCCTGCGAAAGCGGGGCCGTCGTCGCCGGCGCATCCGAGGATCACGTCGCGGCCCTCGCCGCGTTCGGCGACGCGCTCGGCATCTCCTTCCAGATCATCGACGACTGGCTCGATTACGGCGGAGCCGGGGACGGGATCGGCAAGAACCTCGGCGACGACTTCCGCGAGGGCAAGCTGACCCTGCCGGTGATCCGCGCGCTGGCCCGCGGCGATGCGGCCGAGCGCACGTTCTGGCGTGACGCGCTGGAGCGGGGCAAGTCCGATGATCTCGACCGCGCGCGCGCCATCCTCGCTCGTCACGGTACGCTCGAGGAAACCCGGCTCGAGGCCATCGCCTGGCGCGACCGGGCCAAGGCGGCGCTGGCCCGCCTGCCGGAGAGCGACCTGCGCGACATGCTGGGCGACCTGGCCGACTACGTGGTCGCGCGCGCGCTCTAGCGCAGGGTGCAGGCGCGCACCCACCAGCCGGGGCGTGCGAGGGCCGCCGCCGCCGTCTCCGCGACGGCCCGTGACGGGTAAAGGCCAAAGCATGTCGCCCCCGATCCCGACATCCGGGCAAGGGTGGCTCCGGTCCCGCCGATTGCAGCCAGCGCCGTGCCGATCTCCGGCGCAAGGCTGCGCGCCGGCGCTTCGAGGTCGTTGCGCATGGTCCCGAGCCACGGGATCAGCTCCGCCGCATCCGCCCAATCCGGCAGCGCGCCCATGTCGGCATTGTTCGGCCTGGCGAGCGCCGCGAAGACCTTTGGCGTCGCCACCGCGACCCCGGGATTCACGAGGACGGCGGGCAGCGATGGCAGCGCCACCGGCTCCACCTGTTCCCCGATCCCCCGCATCCGCGCGCCCCGCGCCAGAAGGCAGACGGGCACGTCCGCGCCAAGCGTCTCCGCCACCTCGGGCCCCGGCTCCGCGCCGACGAGCCGCAGCGCGGCCGCGGCGTCCGAGGAGCCGCCGCCGAGGCCCGCGGGATGGGGCAGGTTCTTCTCGAGGGAGACCGCCCGCCGCACCCCGACATGCGACAGCGCGCGCCGGATCAGATTGCTGTAGCCCGTGGGCACCCCCGCCGCGAAGGGCCCCGTCACCGTCAGCCCGTCGCCCGCCCCCGCCGCCAGCCGGTCGCCCACATCCGCGAAGGCCACGAGCGAGTCGAGCAGATGGTAGCCGTCCGCACGGCGGCCGGTGACATGCAGCGTCAGGTTGACCTTCGCGGGCGCGAAGCCGGGCTCCATCGGTCGGATCAGTTGTCGTCGGAGGCCGCTTCGATCGGGCCGACGCCGCCCTCCTCCTCGAGCACGACATCGAGGCCCACGTCGAGCTTGCGGCGGATGCGCTCCACCTGCTCCTCAGGCTCGAGCGAGAGCGCACGTTGCCACTGGAACCGCGCCTCGCGCTTGCGTCCGACCGCCCAGAGCACGTCGCCCAGGTGGTCGTTGATGAGCGGATCGAGCGGCCGCAACTCCACGGCGCGCTCCATCGGGTCGACGGCCTCCTCGTAGCGGCCGAGACGGTAGAGCACCCAGCCCAGACTGTCGGTAATGTAGCCGTCGTTCGGGCGCGCCTCGACCGCGCGCTCGATCATGTCGAGCGCCTCGTCGAGTTTGATGCGCTGCTCCACGAGCCCGTAGCCGAGGTAGTTCAGTACGTTCGGATTGCCGGGGTTCAATTCGAGCGCGCGGCGGAAGTCGGCTTCGGCCGCGTCCCATTCTCCCATGCGCTCGTGCGCGATGCCGCGCGCATAGAACAGAAGCCAATTGCGCTCCGTCACCTCGGGCAGAAGGTCGATCGCGCGGTCGTAGGCGGCCGCCGCTTCCTCGTAGCGGTCGAGCCGGCGCGCAAGGTCCGCCGCCGCCGCCCAGACCTCCACCTTGTCGCCGTGGCTCTCGGTCAGCGCGGTCAGCGCCGCGAGCGCCGCCTCGTCCTCGCCGGCGGCATGCATCACGTCGGCCCGCGCGATCTCGGCCTCCCAGAACGACGGGTTGTCCTCCGGGATGCCGTCGAGCGCCTCCGCCGCGAGCTCCAGCTGGTCCTGCGATTCGAGCAGCTGCGCCGTCAGAACGGCCGCCTCCACGTGGTCGGGCCGCAGAAGGCCCACGGCCCTGGCGCTGGAGATGGTGTATGTGGTGGAGGTCTCGCCCGCCAGAAGGGCCGCGAATACGAAGTAGGCCTCCGCCATCCCGTCGCGCGCATCGCGCAACAGGTCGAACGGCAAGGTCTCCCCGGCCTCGAGCCGCGCCTGCACGTCGCGCAGGAGGGCGGAACTCGTCACGTCGTTCGCCGCCGTCACCAGCTCCAGCGCATCCTCGCTCCGCCCGAGCTGCGAGAGGACCTGCGCGTGGGCGGCAATGCCGCGCGCGGTGGCCGAAAGCGGCCCGCTTTCGGATTCGCCCGACATGATGACGTCGGCGGCGGCGTAATCGCCCTCGAGCGCCAGCAGGTATGCCTTGTGCCGCAACGCGAAGGAGGTGAAGGCCTCGGTCTCCGCAAGCTCGTCGAAGGCGATGAGCGCGGCCTCGGTCTCGCCCCGGGCCGCCGCGACCCACCCTTTCAGTAGCCCGTCGAGCAGCGGACCGCCGACCGTCTCCTCCAGCAGGGTATCGACGGTCGCGTAGTCGCCGTCGATCAGCGCCTTCACCAGCCGCGCGTTGCTCGCGAACTGGCTCGGCATTCCGGCCTCCTCCAGAAGGTCGGCCACGTCGACCGCCGTTTCCACGTCGCCCAGCACCGCGAAGATGATGAGCGCGTTCTCCAGGATCTGCGGATCCCTCTCGCCGCTCTCCACGAGATCGGCATAGCTGTCGCCCGCGGCGGCGTAGTCGTTGTTGAACCCCGCGATCCGCGCCGAGAGATAGGGCCCGGCCACCCCCTGGGCGAGGGCCGGCAGCGGTGCCAGGACGGTTGCGGCCAGAAGCAGGGAACGGAGCATGACATACCTCTCTCGCGGGCCGGAGACCTCGCGTTTTGGCCACGCTAGGCGGCGGGGTCCGCGGATGCAACGCACCGTCGTCCGCGGCGGGTCCGTCCCGGCGCGACGGCCCTGCGGCATCGCGCGATCGTGATCCCCGATGCGCCGGCCGTCACATGTTGGGGTAGTTCGGGCCGTCGCCGCCCTGCGGGGTCGTCCAGATGATGTTCTGGGACGGATCCTTGATGTCGCAGGTCTTGCAGTGAACGCAGTTCTGGAAGTTGATCTGGAACTTCGTCTCCGCGCCCTCGCCCACGAATTCGTAGACGCCGGCCGGGCAATACCTTGCCGACGGACCGGCGTATTTCGGCAGGTTCACATCGACAGGCACGCTCGCATCCTTCAGCGTCAGATGCGCGGGCTGGCTTTCCTCGTGGTTGGTGAAGCTGAAGGCCACGTTGGTCAGCCGGTCGAAGCTGAGCTTGCCGTCGGGCTTCGGATAGTCGATTTCCTTGTGCTTCGCGGCCTCCTCTGTGGCGGCCGCGTCCGTCTTCCCGTGCGAGACGTTGAGCGGCGACCAGCCGGTCAGGTTGCGCAGCCACATGTCGGCACCGCCCACCACCAGCGACGCGGTCAGCCCGTACTTCGACCAGAGCGGCTTGACGTTGCGCACGCGCTTGAGGTCCTTGCCGATCGCGCCCTCGCGCACCTCCGTGTCGTAGGCGTCGAGCACATCGCCCTCGCGCCCCGACTGGATCGCCTCGAACGCGGCCTCGGCGGCCGCCTTGCCCGAGAGCATGGCGTTATGGTTGCCCTTGATGCGCGGCACGTTGACCATGCCCGCCGAACAGCCGAGCAGCACGCCGCCCGGGAAGGCCGTCTTCGGCAGCGACTGGTAGCCGCCCTCGGTGATGGCCCGCGCGCCGTAGGCCACGCGCTTGCCGCCTTCCAGAAGTTCCGCGACCATCGGGTGATGCTTGAACCGCTGGAACTCCATGTAGGGGAAGACATGGGGATTGCGGTAATTGAGGTGAACGACGAAGCCGACGTAGATCTGGTTGTTATCGAGGTGGTAGATGAACGACCCGCCACCCGCGTTCTTGCCGAGCGGCCAGCCCATCGTGTGCAGCACCTTGCCGGGCTGATGCTTGGCGGGGTCGATCTCCCAGATTTCCTTCATCCCGATGCCGTACTTCTGCACGTCGGACCCGGCGTCGAGCTTGTGATGCGCAATCACCTGCTTGGAGAGCGAGCCGCGCACGCCCTCTGCCAGCATGACGTATTTGCCGTGCAGCTCCATGCCCGGCTCGTAGCCGGCACCATGCGTGCCGTCGGGGTTCTTGCCGAACTCGCCGGCCACGACGCCCTTCACCCGCTCGCCGTCCATCACCAGTTCCGAGCAGGCCATGCCGGGGAAGATCTCGACGCCCAGCTCCTCGGCCTGCTCCGCCATCCAGCGGCAGACGTTGCCCATCGAGACGACGTAGTTGCCATGGTTGTTCATCAGGGGCGGCATGACGGCGTTCGGGACGCGCACCTTGCCTTCTTCGCCAAGGACGTAGAACGCGTCCGAGGTGACGGGCACGTTGAGCGGCGCGCCCTTGTCCTTCCAGTCGGGGATGAGCGCATCGAGCCCGGCCGGGTCGAGCACGGCCCCCGAGAGGATATGCGCCCCGACCTCGGAGCCCTTCTCGAGGACGACGACGTTCAGGTCCGCGTCCAGTTGCTTCAGACGGATCGCCGCCGAGAGCCCCGCGGGCCCCGCACCGACGATGACAACGTCGTATTCCATCGCTTCGCGCTCGATTGCGTCGGCCATCCCCGGGCTCCCTGTCTGTCTCTCCAAATCTGGCCCCATATGCTCGCATGTGTCGCAAGCGTCAACGCCTGCGCAACATCGTGTCGCAGCGTTTCGCCGCACTGCGTCACGTCACTTCGCCGCGGGGGGCCGCTTGTTGCCCGAACGACGCCCGCCGGAGGCCCGGATCAACCGGGCGGACCCTCCGTGACGCGCACCTCCTGCGACAGGAAGGTGGCGAACCCGAAGGACGTCAGGAACGACACCTCCGCCGCGTCCCGTCCCACGCCGATCACCGCCATCTCGCCGGGCCGCGCCATCCCGGTGGCGTCGACGAGGTGCCAGCCGCCGTCGAGCCAGACCTCGGCCGCCGCGTGGAAGTCCGGCGGCTCGACCCCCGGCGCATAGACCGAGGCCATGCGCGCGGGGATGCCCGAGGCCCGCGCGAAGGCGATCAGCACATGGGCATAGTCGCGGCAGACCCCGCGCCGCGACAGGAAGGTGTCCCGCGCCGTCGTCGCCACCGTGCTGCCTTCGGGGTCGTATGTGAAATGCGTCTCGATCCAGTCGCGCACCGCCGCGATGAGCCCGCCGCCCGCGAGGCCCGCGAAGTCGTCCATCAGCACAGCCTCGAAATCCTCGGACGGGCAGTAGCGCGACGGCATCAGGAACGGCGTCACATCCGCATCGAGCCCGCGCACCGGCGTCGCCTCGAAGATCTCGAGCTCAGGCGCGTCGCGCGTCACCTCCACCGTCGCGGTATAGGTCGCGTCGAACTGCCCGTTCGCCTCCATCCAGGCGCGGGTGCCGACTCCCGCTTCGGCCGCGATTCGCCGGAACTCCGCCACCGGCGTCGTCCAGAGCGCGTCTTCCACCACCCGCTGCCCGGGCGTGCGCGCCACCTCGACCTGCAGAAGCAGGTCGCACGGGGCCTCGAAGGCGTAGGAGAGGCGCGCGTCGATGCGGAGGTCGGTCATTCCTGCTCAGATATGCCGATCGCGCTCCGCGCCCAGCCTCACCAGTCGATGAAATCCTCGAAGTCCTCGATCAGCAGGCGCCAGAAGTCGAGGTTGTAGGCAAAGCTCTCGGTGCTGTTGCCCGCCTCGGCCAGCACCACGTCCATGCGGATGAACGGGTCGCCCTCGTCGTCAACGAAGGCCCGCCCGAAGCGGTTCTCGCGGTTCCAGTCGTTGATGCGCTTGGCGTTCATCGGAATATCGAGGTCGTATCCCGAGGAGAACTGCACCGAGGTGCATTGCGTGCCGTTGTTGCAGCCGTAGAAGAACACCGAGAAATTCGACTCCGACACCTTGGAGCTGATCTTCGGATCGCCCAGGTCGTCGGTGCCCATGGTGGCCAGGTACCCCGCCTCCTGCATGGCGCGCTGCACCCGCTCCGGGTCGGAGGCGCTGATCATGTCCTGGGCGAACGCGCTCCCGGCGACGCCGGCCGCGAGCGCGGCGATTGCGACTGTCTTCATGTAAAAAAACCCCCGTTACACTGATCCGACCGTGGCCCCTCGGCCCGGGCGGGGTCAAGTCACGCCACCAGCGCCTCGGCCTTCTTGAGGTCGACCGAGACGAGCTGCGACACGCCCTGCTCCACCATCGTCACCCCGAAGAGCCGATCCATGCGCGCCATCGTCACGGCGTGGTGCGTGATGATGAGGAAACGCGTGTTCGTGCGCCGCGTCATCTCGTCGAGCATGTCGCAGAAGCGCGTGACGTTCGCATCGTCGAGCGGCGCATCCACCTCGTCGAGCACGCAGATCGGTGCCGGATTGGCCAGGAACACCGCGAAGATGAGCGCGAGCGCCGTCAGCGTCTGCTCGCCGCCCGACAGAAGCGAGAGCGTCGAGAGCTTCTTGCCCGGCGGCTGGCACATGATCTCGAGCCCGGCCTCGAGCGGGTCGTCGCTCTCGACGAGTTCCAGCTTCGCCTCGCCCCCCTGGAAGAGATGGCGGAAGAGCGTCGCGAAATTCTCGTTCACCGTGTCGAAGGCATCGAGAAGCCGCTGCCGCCCCTCCTTGTTGAGCGCGGCGATCCCCGCCCGCAACTCGCTCACCGCCTGTTCCAGATCGGCCTTCTCGGCGACCAGCAGGTCATGCTCCGCCTGCACCTCGCGCGCGTCCTCCTCCGCGCGCAGGTTGACCGCGCCGAGTGCGTCGCGCTGCCGCTTGAGCGCATTCACCTTGTTCTCGATCGTCTCGACCGGCGGCAGGCTCTCGGGATCGACCTGCAGCACCTCCAGAAGTTCCGCCGGCGTACACTCCAGCGCCTCGTCGATCCGCTCTTCGGCATAGGCGACCGTCTCGCGGGCCGCATCGACCCGCGCCTCGGCCCGCGCCCGCGCCTCGCGCGCTTCGCCTGCCGCGCGCTCCGCCTCCCGCGTGGCCTGCATCGCCTCGCGGAGCGCCGTCTCGCCCGCGGCCAGGGCGTCCGAGGCCCGCGCCCGCCGGGTCTCCGCCCGCTCGATCTCGCCGGCGAGGTCGTCGCGCTGCCGCGACAGGTCGTCGGGCACCGCGCGCGCCGTCTCAAGCTCCGCCTCCGAGGTCGCGCGCCGCTCCGTCAGCTCGCCCAGCCGCTTGTCCGCCGATGCGAGCCGCCCGCGCCAGGAGTCCAGCTCCTTCTCGACCTGCGCCGCGCGCCGCGCCCGGGCTTCCGCGTCGCGCTTCACCTCGTCGGCCTGCGCGCGCCGGGCCATCATCGCCATCCGCGCCGCCTCGACCGTCGTGCGGATCGTCTCCAGCGCAGCGCGCGCCTCGTCGAGCGGGGCCAACCCGCGCCGGGCCGCATCGGCCTCGCGCTGCGCCTCCCGGGCTTCCAGCACCTCCGCCTCGTAGCGCGTCACCGCCATCTGCGCCGATTCGAGGCGCGAGGCGGCGGTGCCCTTCGCCCCCTCGGCCTGCGCCAGCCGCCGACCCGCCTCCGTCAGCGCCCGGTCGGCCGCACGCCGCGCCTCCCGCGCCTCGCCCTCCGCCGCCTTGCGCCGCCCGAGCGTCGTCACCAACGTCTCATGCGCGGCCTTCGTGCCCTCGGCGCGCTGCTGCGCCTCCTCCAGATCCTGCCGGAGCGAGGCCAGCCGGTTCACCTGTTGCAGGCGCAGGGCCGCCGACGACGGCGCGGCCTCTGCCGAAACGCGGTAGCCGTCCCACCGCCACATGTCGCCCTCGGTCGAGACGAGCACCTGCCCGGGCAACAGCCGCGGCTGCATCTGCGCGGCCTCCGCCGGATCGACGAGGCCGATCTGCCCGAGCTTGCGCCCCATCACCTCCGGGGCTTCGACGTAGGGTTCCAGCGGGTCGATCCCGTCGGGCAGCGCGGGCGGCGAGTCATAGGATGGCATTGCGGCCCAGCCGGTCTCCTCCGCCTCGGCCACGCCCACTTCCGACGCGCGCAAATCGTCGCCATAGGCCGCGCCGAGCGCCGCCTCGAAGCCCGGCGCGACCGTCAGGCGGTCGAGCAGCGGCTCGCCCTCGCCCGTGTCCCGCGCCAGCAGTTTCGCCAGCGCCGTCGCCTCCGCGCCGAGCGTGTTCGCCACGCCCTCGGCCTCGGCCCGCTCGGTGCGCGCGCGGCCCTCGTCGTCCTGTGCCGCCTCGCGCGCGGCTTCGGCCTCCACCGCCGCCGTCTCCGCCGCCGTGGCCGCGGCCTGCGCCGTCGCCTGCGCCGCGACCGCCTCGGCCACCTGCCCGTCGACCTCCGCGAGGGTCGCGCGCGCCGCCTCGGCCTGGTCGCGCGCCGTCCCGGCCTGCGTCTCCGCCTTGCCGAGCCGGGCCTCGGCATCCTGAGCCATCCGCATCACCGATTGGTGCCGCGCCGAGAGCCGGGCCAGATCCTCGGTCAGCGTCGAAAGTTCCTCCTCGCGGGCCGCGAGCACCGCGCCCGCCTCGGTCGCAGCGCCCTGCGCCTCGGCGAGCGCGGCGTCCTGCCCGTCGGCGGCGAGCGCAAGCTCCACCTCCTCGGCCTCGAGCCGAGCGATCGTTTCGCCCGCATCACGGTTCAGCATCCCCTCGCGCTCCGCATCCGTGGCCAGTTGCGCAATCCGGCCCTCAAGCGCGCGGATCGCCTCGCGCGCCTGCGCCTCGCGCTCGGCCAGCGTGTCGCGCTGCACCGTCAGACGCTGCAGGACGGCCCCGGCCACCGCCTCCTCCTCGCGCAGGGGCGGCATCGCCTCCTCCGCCTTGGCCCGCGCCGTCTCGGCCGACACGGCCAGCCGTTCCGCCGTCGCCGCCTCGGTCAGCCGCGTCCGCAGCGCCTCCTCCGCGGCCGCCCGCGCCGCGTCGGCCTCGCGCCAGCGCCGGTAGAGCAAGAGCCCCTCCGCATGGCGCAAATCGACGCCGATCTCGCGGTAGCGCGCCGCCTGCCGGGCCTGCCGGGCGAGGGTGGCCAGCTGCGCGGCCAGCTGCTCGACCACGTCGTCGACCCGCGTGAGGTTGCCCGTCGTCGCGTTCAGCTTTAGCTCCGCCTCGTGCCGCCGCTGGTAGAGGCCCGAGATGCCCGCCGCCTCCTCCAGGATGCGCCGCCGCTTCTGGGGCTTGGCGTTGATGAGCTCCGAGATCTGCCCCTGCCGGACGAGCGCAGGCGAATGCGCCCCCGTGGAGGCATCGGCGAAGAGCATCTGCACGTCCCGCGCGCGCACATCCTTGCCATTGAGCTTGTAGGCCGATCCGGCGTCCCGCGTGATCCGCCGCACCACGTCGAGCGCATCGGCGTCGTTGAAGGCCGCCGGGGCCGTCCGCTCCCGGTTGTCGAGCGCGAGCGTGACCTCGGCGAAGTTGCGCGCCGGGCGAGAGGAGGCACCCGCGAAGATCACGTCCTCCATGCCGCCGCCGCGCATCGCCGTCGGCCGGTTTTCCCCCATGACCCAGCGCAGCGCCTCGAGCAGGTTCGACTTGCCGCAGCCGTTCGGCCCCACCACCCCCGTCAGCCCGTCGGCGATCACGAGGTCGGTGGGGTCCACGAAGGATTTGAACCCGTTCAGTCTGAGGCGCGAAAACCGCATGTGGGGCAGTCTCCCCGCCCGAACGCACAGGTCAAGGCGGCAACGCCCCATCTGGCGTATCCCCGCCGCTTATCCACAAGATATTGGCCTGCATCCCGCATCCCTGCCCCCAGGCCCGGTCGCCTCACCGTGCGCAACCCTGCGGCACACGGGCGGAATCGCGCTTGACCGGTGCAACATCCGGGCGCATCACCGACGGGCAAGGTTCCCTCGGCCAAAGGCCAGCGAGGGATGAAATGGGAATGCGGTGAGGGGGATCCAAACAGGAACCCGAGGCCGCAGCCGCCCCCGCGACTGTAAGCGGCGAGCGCGGTGCCACGATGCCACTGGAGCGGAGATCCGCACCGGGAAGGCGGCACCGGGCGACGACCCGCAAGCCAGGAGACCAGCCTCGCCGCAACATGAACCAGCCCGTCGGGTGTGACGGGCAGATCGGAGAAACAGACATGCATATCGAACCCGGTATCGTGGACGGGGCCAAGATGGGCCTCGCCGTCGTCACCGCCACCGGCGTGGGCGCCTATACCGCCAAGGCCGCCTGGGACGACATCAGGCACAACGGCACCGCCGCCCTCGCGCTCCGCGCGGCCCTCGCCACCGTCGGCACCTTCGTCTTCTTCGAGGTGCTGCCCCATTTCGCGGTCGGCGTCTCCGAGGTCCATTTCATCCTGGGCACCACGCTCTTCCTGATCCTCGGGCTCGCCCCCGCAGCCATCGGCCTCGCGGCGGGCCTGCTGATCCAGGGCATGTTCTTCGCGCCGAGCGACCTGCCGATGTTCTTCGTCAACGTGACCACGCTTCTCGTGCCGCTCTTCGGCATCTTCGCCCTGTCGAAGCGCGTGATCGCGCCGCAGACGGCCTACGTCGACCTCAGCTACGGCCAGGCGCTCAAGCTGTCGGCGGCCTATCAGGGCGGGGTCGTGGCGTGGGTCGCCTTCTGGGCCATCTACGGCCAGGGCGTCGGGGCCGAGAACCTGTCGAACGTCGCCGCCTTCGGCGCGGCCTACATGCTCGTCGTCCTCATCGAGCCCCTGGCCGATCTCGCCGTGCTGGCCGGGGCCAAGGCGCTGCGCCGGCTCGACGGCTCGCCCTTCGTGACGCCGCGCCTCCACAACGCGGCCTGAGCCCGACACCAGACCGACGCGGGACGGCTCCGTCACCGGGGCCGTTCCGGCGTCGACGATTCCAAAGGACATCCCATGGCAAAGATCCCCGCCACCATCGTCACCGGCTTCCTCGGGGCCGGCAAGACCACACTCATCCGCCACCTGCTGCAGAACGCGGACGGCCGTCGCATCGCGCTCATCATCAACGAGTTCGGCGACCTCGGCGTCGACGGCGGCATCCTCAAGGGCTGCGGCATCGAGAGCTGCACCGACGACGACGTGGTCGAACTGTCGAACGGCTGCATCTGCTGCACCGTCGCCGATGACTTCATCCCGACGATGGAAGCCCTGCTGGCCCGCGACACGCCCCCCGACCATATCGTCATCGAGACGAGCGGTTTGGCCCTGCCGCAGCCCCTCGTGCGCGCCTTCAACTGGCCCGGCCTCAAGACCAAGGTAACCGTGGACGGCGTCGTCACCGTGCTCGACGGCCCCGCCGTGGCCGCCGGCACCTTCGCCTCCGACACGGACGCCGTGGACGCGCAGCGCGCCGCCGACGATGGCCTCGACCACGAGACGCCGCTGTCGGAGCTTTATGCCGATCAGGTCGCCTGCGCCGACATGATCGTGGTGAACAAATCCGACCTGCTGGGCGATGGCACCCCGGCTCTCGTCGACCGTCTGAGGAGCGAGAGCCGCGACGGCGTGCAGGTCGTGCCTGCCACCATGGGCGCGCTGCCCGCCGACGTGCTGCTCGGCCGGGGCCAGGGCGCGGAGGACGACCTCTCCGCGCGCCACGAGGTCCACCACCATCACCACGATGACGACGATCACCACGACGACCATCATCACGCGCACGAGCACGGCCACGACGCCTTCGAGAGCTTCGTCGTCGACGCGCCCGAGGTGACGGAGCCGGCGGATTTCGCGGCCAAGGTCTCGGGCGTGATCCGCGATCACGACATCCTGCGCCTCAAGGGCTTCGCCAGCGTCGCGGGCAAGCCCATGCGCCTCACGCTTCAGGCCGTCGGGCCCCGGGTCGATCACTACTTCGACCGCCCCATCGGCGACGACCCGCGCGGCGCGCGCCTTGTGGTGATCGGTCAGGCCGGGCTCGACCGCGCCGCCATCACCGCCGCGCTCCAGTGAAGATCGGCCCCGCCGACCCCCGGGCGGCGGGGCCGGCCACGCTTCTGGCGGACAGTCATGCACTGATGCGCTCGCTCTTCCCGGCCGAGGCCTGTCACTTTCTGGATCTCGACGCGCTCGCCGCGCCCCACATCCGTTTCGTCGCCGCCACCGAGGGCGGGACGACCCTCGGCACCGGAGCGCTCGCGCTGATGGAGGGCTACGCCGAGGTCAAAAGCATGTTCACCGCCCCCGAGGCCCGCGGCCGCGGTGTCGCCGATGCGATCCTGCGCCATCTGATCGACCTGGCTGCCGTCGAGGACCGCCCCCTCCTGCGCCTCGAAACCGGCACCGGCCTCGACGCGGCCCACCGCCTCTACCGCCGCCACGGCTTCACCGAGTGCGGCCCCTTCGGCAGCTACGCCGATCATCCGCAGAGTCTCTTCTTCGAACGTTCGCCCTGAGCCGCCGAAAAGCCGCGGGGGCGCGCCCGGACTTTCGTACAAAACGTTCAAACCCCCTCACGGAGTTTGTACAAAACGTTCAATCTCCGACCGGCGCTTGCAATCTGGACCTAACCCGCGCGGGCGAATTCAGCCGGCCGCCGCGACGGCGATCCGCGCCGCCAGCCGCGCGTTGTTGAGCACCAGCTCGATATTCGCGGCCAGCGCCTTGCCCTCCGTCACCGCGTTGAGCCGGCCCAGCAGGAACGGCGTCACATCCTTGCCCGTCACCCCTTCGGCCTCCGCCGCCACAAGCGCCGCGTCGATCGTCGCCCCGATGTCCGCTGCGTCCAATGCGTGTTGCGCGGGAATGGGATTCGCCACGAGCATCCCCGTCCCGAGCCCCAGTGCCCGGTTCGCCCCCCGCACGGCGGCGATCTCGGCCGGGTCGTCGAACCGTTCGCCCGCAATCACGCCCGAATGCGGCGTATAGAAAGCCGGGAACTCCGCCGTTCCGAACACCGCAAGCGGTACCCGGAGCGTCTCCAGCATCTCGACCGTGCGCGGGATGTCGAGGATCGACTTCACCCCGGCGCAGACGACCAGCACGTCGGTCGTCGCCAGCTCCGTCAGGTCCGCGCTGACGTCCATCCCGTCGCCACGATGCACCCCGCCGATGCCACCCGTCGCGAAGGTGCCGATGCCCGCGAGCGCGGCGATCCGCATGGTGGCCGAAACCGTCGTGCCGGCCGTCAAGCCCTTGACAAGACAGGCCCCAAGGTCGCGCGACGCGGCCTTGACCACCGCGCCGCCCCGGCCCAGCCGCTCCACCTGATCGGCGTCGAGCCCGGCGCAGAGCGCACCGTCCACCACCGCGATCGTCGCCGGCACCGCCCCGCCCTCGCGCAGCACGCCCTCGACGCGCAGGGCCATTTCGGCGTTCTGCGGCCAGGGCATGCCGTGGCTGATGATCGTCGATTCCAGCGCGACGACCGGCGCACCTTCGGCCAGGGCCGTGGCGACCTCCTCGGTCATCCGGATGGGGGGGATCTGGGTCATCGAGGCACTCCGTCTTTTGCGCCCTCTTGCACCCAATGCGCGCCTCCCGCAAACCCCGAAACGAAGGAGAGCCCCATGCACCTGCTTGCCGCCCAGCCCGGAGCCGTCGACGACGGGGAACCCGTCGACCTCGGTCAGACGCCCGGCGAGGTCGTGGTGATTTCCGCCGCCGACACCGAGCTTGCCGCGCTCTCGGAGGCCCGCGCGACGATGGCCGACCCGCCCGAGCTGCGGCTCGCGTCGCTCATGCATCTGCGCCACCCGATGTCGGTCGACCTGCACCTCGACAGCTGCGCGACCGGGGCGAAACTCGTCGTCGCGCGCATCCTGGGCGGCCGCGGCTACTGGACTTATGGGCTCGAGCAATACGCCGCCCGCCTCCACGACGCCCGCATCCCCTTCGCTGCCCTTCCGGGCGACGACAAGCCGGATGCGGAACTCTTTGAACTTTCTACCGTTTCCCGATCCGACTACGAGGCGCTCTGGGCCTGTCTCGTGGAGGGTGGGCCGCAGAACGCGGCCACGTTCCTGTCCCACGCGAAGGCCATCGTGACGGGCAGCGAGCGCCCCGCCCCTGCCCGCCCGCTCCTGCGCGCGGGGCTCTATTGGCCCGGCGCGGCGGATGCGGCGCTCGACGACCTGAGCGCCGCCTGGACCGACGGCGCTCCGGTCGTGCCCGTCATCTTCTATCGCGCACTTCTGCAGGGGGCGGGCCTGAACCCGGTCAATCGGCTGGTGAAAGCGCTTCTGCGGCAGGGGCTGAACCCGATGCCGGTGTTCGTGGCCTCCCTGAAGGACCCGGTCAGCCAGGCGACGCTGGAGACGCTCTTCAAAGCCAATCCCCCCGAGGCGATCGTGAACCTCACCTCCTTCGCGGTCGGGGACGCGGAGGCGAACCCCCTCGCCGCGCCCTCCGCCAACGCGGCCCCGGTGTTTCAGGCCGTCCTGTCGGGCGGCACGGAAGACGCGTGGGAGACCGGCCTGACCGGCCTTTCGGCCCGCGACATCGCGATGAACGTCAGCCTGCCGGAACTCGACGGTCGCGTCCTGACGCGGGCCGTGGGCTTCAAGGGCGAGGCCTTCTTCGACGCGGCGACCGAATGCCCCATCGCCACCTGGAAGGCCGCGGGCGACCGCATCACCTTCGTCGCCGAGCTCATGGCCAACTGGTGCCGGCTGCGGCGCCGCGCGCCCTCCGAGCGCCGGGTCGCGCTCGTCCTTGCCAACTACCCGAACCGCGACGGGCGGCTTGCGAACGGCGTCGGCCTCGACACGCCGGCGGCCACCGTCCACGCGCTGCGCCTGATGCAGGCGGCGGGCTACGACACTGCGCCCCCCGCCGACAGCGCCGCGCTGATGAAGCAGCTTCTCGCCGGGCCGACCAACTGGCTCACCGACCGGGCCGAGCGCACGGGGGGGGCCCGGCTCTCGCTCGACGCCTACCGGGCGTTCTACGCCGCGCTGCCTCTCAAGGCCCGGCAGCAGATCGAGGACCGGTGGGGACAGCCGGAGGAGGATCCGTTCTTCTCCGCTTCCGAAATACTCGATCCGGACGCAGCCGCCGGCGGTAGTTTCGCCCTTTCGATCCACCGGTTCGGCAAGGCCCATGTCGCGTTGCAACCGGCGCGCGGCTACAACGTCGACCCGACCAACAGCTACCATTCCCCCGACCTCGTGCCGCCGCACAACTACCTCGCCTTCTATGCGTGGTTGCGCGCGAACTCGGACGCGGTCGTCCATATGGGCAAGCATGGAAACCTCGAATGGTTGCCGGGCCGCGCGGTGGCCCTCGGGGCGGAGGACTGGCCGGAAATCGCCCTCGGACCGCTGCCGCATCTCTATCCGTTCATCGTCAACGACCCGGGCGAAGGCACGCAGGCCAAGCGGAGGGCGCAGGCGGTGATCGTCGATCACCTGACCCCGCCGCTCACGCGCGCCGAGAGCTACGGGCCGATGCGCGATCTCGAGGCGCTGGTTGACGAATACTACGAGGCCGCCGGCGTCGACCCGCGCCGCATCGACCTTCTGCGCCAGGAGATCCTGAGCCTCGCCTCGGTCACGGGGCTCGACGTCGACGCGGGGTTCGAGGGCGACGCGGGCGACCTCGCGAAGCTCGACGCCTACCTCTGCGAGTTGAAGGAAGCCCAGATCCGCGACGGGCTGCACGTCTTCGGGCAATCGCCGGAGGGGCGGCTCGCGCGGGATCTGCTGCAGGCCCTGCTGCGTCTGCCGCGCGGGACGGCCGAGGGCGAAGAAAGCCTGCCGCGCGCCATCGCCGCCGACCTCGACCTCGGGTTCGATCCGCTCGACTGCGACATGGCCGCACCGTGGACGGGCGGGCGACCGGAGGCGCTCCGGCTCGTCGACGAGGGCAGCCCCACGACGCAAACGGGGGCGGGGGCCCCCACCCAAGGAAGCGGTCAGACGATATCGTCCTCGCCCTGGCGCACCAATGGCGACACCGTCGAGCGGATCGAAGCCCTCTCCGCCGCCCTCCTCGACGGCACGGCGCAGGCTCCCGGCCCCCGCACGGCCGCCGTGCTCGTGGATGCCGAGACCCTGCGCGCGACCCTCGCCGCCTGCGGCCCGGCCGAGGGAAAGGGCCTCCTCACCGGCCTCGCGGGCCGCTTCGTCGCCCCTGCGCCCTCCGGCGCCCCGACCCGGGGCCGCCCGGACGTCCTGCCGACGGGGCGCAACTTCTACTCCGTCGACAGCCGGGCCGTGCCGACGCCCGCCGCCTGGAAGCTCGGGTGGAAATCGGCGTCGCTGCTGATCGACCGGCACCTGCAGGACCACGGCGACTGGCCGCGCGCCATGCTCGTCACGGCCTGGGGCACCGCCAACATGCGCACGGGCGGCGACGACATCGCCCAGGCGCTCGCGCTCATGGGCGTGAAGCCCCGGTGGGATGCGGCGAACCGGCGCGTGGTCGGCTACGAGATCATCCCCGCGACCGCCCTGGGGCGCCCCCGCGTCGACGTCACCCTGCGGGTCTCGGGCTTCTTCCGCGATGCCTTCCCGCAGCAGATGGCGCTCGTCGACGGTGCCGCGCGCGCCGTGCAGGCCCTCGATGAACCCGAGGCCGACAACCCCGCCGCCGCGCGCGCGCGGGCCGGACAATCGGCGGCGCGGGTCTACGGCTCGAAGCCCGGAGCCTATGGCGCGGGCCTGCAGGCGATGATCGACGAGAAGCTCTGGGCCGACGCCGCCGACCTCGGGCGCGCCTATGTCGAATGGGGCGGCTATGCCTACGGGCAGGGCGAGGGCACGGCCGATCATGCGGGCCTGCGCGAGCGGCTGGGTCAGGTCGAGGCCATCGTCCAGAATCAGGACAACCGGGAGCACGACCTCCTCGACAGCGACGACTACTACCAGTTCGAGGGCGGGGCCGCGGCCGCCGTCGAGATGCTGCAGGGCGAGAGGCGACCGGTCTACCACAACGACCATTCGCGCCCCGAGCGACCTGTCATCCGCACGCTGGAGGACGAGATCGGCCGCGTCGTCCGCTCCCGCGTCGTGAACCCGAAGTGGATCGCCGGGGTGAAGCGCCACGGCTACAAGGGGGCCTTCGAGATCGCGGCGACGGTGGACTATCTCTTTGCCTTCGCCGCCACGACGGGCGCGGTGCGCGACCATCACTTCGACCTCGTCGCGGAGGCCGTGCTCGCGGATGAGGACACCCGCGACTTCATCGCCGACGCCAACGCCCCCGCGCTCGCCGACATCGCCGACAGGCTGGCCGAGGCGATCGAGCGGGGCCTCTGGACGCCACGTTCGAACTCGATCCGGGGGCTGGTGGAGCGGTTCGGGCGCCCCTGATCCGCCGGTCGCGACGCGCAGGCCCGGTTGCGCGACGTCTGGACGCCGACCGCGACAACGCCCATCCTCGGGACGGCGTGAAGGTGAGGTCCGGCTGTGAGTGAAAGCGAGAGTGCCCGGTACGGGGTCGAGAGCGAATGACCGCGCTCTATGACACGATCGGCGTGGATTACGCCCGCCTGCGCCGCCCCGACCCCCGGATCGCGGCGCGGATCGCGGAGGCGCTTGGCCCGGCGGAGACGGTGCTGAACGTAGGGGCCGGGGCCGGCTCCTACGAGCCTGAGGGCCGGCGCGTCACGGCGGTCGAGCCCTCGGCAGAGATGATCCGGCAGCGCGCGCCTTCGGATGCGACGGTCGTGCAAGGCTTCGCCGAAGACCTCCCCTTCGACGATGCGAGTTTCGATGCGGCCATGGCGGTACTGACGATCCACCATTGGCGCGACCCGGCCCGCGGCCTGGCCGAGATGCGGCGGGTGACGCGCGGGCCGATCGTCATCCTGACCTACGACCCGGCGTTCCGCGACTTCTGGCTGCTCGACTACGTTCCCGGCCTCGCCGCGCTGGACGAAGTGCAGATGCCCCCTCTTGCCCGCTTCCAAGATTGGCTCGGCCCGGTCGAGATTTCCGCGGTCGAGATCCCCCATGATTGCCGCGACGGCTTCCTCGCCGCCTACTGGCGCAGGCCGGAGGCCTATCTCGACCCGCGACTGCGCGCGGCGATGTCGTCCTTCCGCGCCCTGGGCGACGTGTCGCGGGAGATGGCCCGGCTGAACGCCGACCTCGCCTCGGGTGCCTGGGACGCGCGCCTCGGCGCGCTCCGCTCGCGGGAGGCGCTCGATTGCGGGTATCGGCTGGTGGTGGCCCCGGCCATGTGACGCCCCCCGCGGATCGAAGAGGCGTCGCCCCCTAGGTGTCGCTCCATTCGAGGTCAGCGCCCACACCGCGCAGCTTGGCGATCAGGTCGGGATGCGCACGGTCGAGCGGGTCTGCGTTGCGGATGACCGAGCGCCCCTCGATCTGCATCGCTGCAATCAGCAGACCGACAACCACGCGGATGATGTAGGGGGCCTCCACGACGTTCGGCCGCAACTCCTCCGCCCGCATCAGCAGGAGACGATGGGGGTCGCTCAGGTTCGTTCGCGCCCCCAACTTGGCCAGTTCGGCGGACCAGAAGAGCGCACCCTCGTAGACCTTGTTCCAGAAGAGCACCTCACCCTTTGCCTGAATGCTGGCTCCGATGATCTGAGGCAGGATGTCGGCAGGGAAATAGGGCCACGGTGCGGCTTCGATCTTCGTGATCCCCTCGGGTGTGAGTGGACGTTCGACGCGGAAGTCGCTCGGCCCGGTCAAGACGGCGTCGCCTTCGATGCGGACGTTGAGACCGACCTTGCGGAACTGGCGGACGATCAGCTCCATATCGGCGGTGACGGAACTGCGGATTGTCAGGGTGCTCCCCGTGGCCGCGCCTATGGCGGCATAGGTGGCGACTTCGTGGTGATCGTCGATGACGGCGAACCGCCCGCCGACGAGCCGATCCGTTCCCTCGATAACGAGCCGCGAGGTGCCGATTCCTTCGATCCGTGCGCCCATACTGACCAGCATCTCGCAGAGGTGGCGGACATGCGGTTCACTCGCCGCGTTCGTCAGGACGGAGCGCGCGGGGCGGGACGCCGCGAAGAGGGCGAAGGTCTCCGTCGCGGTCACGGACTGGTAGTCGAGCCAGATATCGGCCCCCTGCGACTTCGGCCCGCCTTCGATGGTGCAGAGGCCGCCGTCGATCTCCACCTCGCATCCGAAGGCGCGCGCGATCAGGAGATGGGGATCAATCTCACGGATGCCGAGCGCGCAGCCCTTCGAGCCGAGATCGATCGCGAACTGCCCGAACCGATGAACGATCGGGGCAATCAGCAAGACGGCGGACCGGATACCGGACGGCACGTCGCCCGTCGCGTCGGCGCGCAGGGCGGCATGATCCAGCGTGACCTCGTGCCGGATCCGGTCGATCACGGCGCGGCTGCCGAGTTGCTCGAAAAAGGTCGCGATCTTCCGTCCGTCGCTGATCGGGGGAAAGTTGGTGAGCGTGACCGTTTCCTCGGTCAGCAGCGACGCGCACATCATCGGCAGGGCCGCGTTCTTGTTGCCCGACACCGCCAGATCGCCCGAAAGGCGCTTGTTCCCGCGAACGATAAGAGACGACATGCTGCGCTTTCCATTTGTCCGTTACAGCTCTTGCGCGAGCGCCCGATCCACGCGGACCGGCGCGGGCGAAAGCAGCAATGCGGCCTCTCCGAACACGGCCGCGCGGACCCGTCAAGGCAGAGCCGTTGCGATGCCCTATCCAGGCCTGCGGGCGCGCACGGACGGGTGCGAGACGTCGCAAGGCGATCGCCCCGACCGTTGCCGCAAGACATGAGGATCGGTCGTCCGAGTTGAATGCCGTTAGGGCCGACACTCCAGCGACATCTTTACGAGCGCGATGTCGCCAATGGCGGTGCCGGGACGGACGGTGCAGCCCGTGACCTCCTCGGTGGCGGCGACGGCGGCGAGGACGACCTGTGCCAGACCGGGCCGCCAGGCAGGGTTTGTTCGAGTGGCCTGCGCGGTCTCGAGGTTCCAGTTGACGCGGAAGTCGTGGCCACCGGCGCTGGCCGTGCCCGTCCGGTTCAACCCGTCGAGCGGGTGCGGGGTGTTGCAGGCGGCGAGCAGGAGAAGGACGAGCAGCGGACGTGTCATCGGGCCATCAATCTCCCGTTAAGGTTAATGTCAGGTTAAGGCGCGCAGCGGGTCGGGGAGACTTGCGGTGGGGGCGTGACCGGATCGACCTTGCCCGCACGCCTCGGTTGCGCTCCCTGCGAAGGATTGCGCTCCTTCGGCAGAGGCCGTCCAGCGTGACGAGGGTGCCGCCCCGCTTGACGACCGGACGCCTTCACCGGACAGTCGCGCCAAAGCCCCGGGAGCCCCGAGATGACAGACGCCGATACCGACCGCCACAACGCGAAGATGGCCAAGAAGAAGGCCGCGCGCGACAAGATCATGGCCACCAAGACCGAGGAGAAGGGCCTCGTCATCGTCCATACGGGCAAGGGCAAGGGGAAGTCGTCCTCGGCCTTCGGCATGATCTTCCGCTGCATCGCGCACCAGATGCCATGTGCCGTCGTGCAGTTCATCAAGGGCGGTATGGGAACCGGCGAGCGTGACCTCATCACCACGCATTTCGGCGATCTCTGCGAATTCCACACCATGGGCGAGGGCTTCACCTGGGAGACGCAGGACAAATCCCGCGACATCGAGATGGCGCAGGCCGCGTGGGCCAAGGCAAAGGAGCTGATCCGCGACCCGAGGAACCGGATGGTCCTGCTCGACGAGATCAACATCGCTTTGCGCTACGACTACGTCGATGCTGGCGAGGTGGTGGCCTTCCTCGCCGCGGAAAAGCCACCGATGACCCATGTCGTCCTCACTGGGCGCAACGCGAAGGAGGAGATCCTCGAGATCGCGGACCTCGCGACCGAGATGGAACTGCTGAAGCATCCCTTCCGCTCGGGCGTGAAGGCGCAGGCGGGGGTTGAGTTCTAGCCGCCCGCCAGATCGAGGAGCATGTCGAGGCGCGGCAGCTCGCTGTCGTCCCCGACCGCGCCGTCGCGGCCGCGCCAGGCGATCGAGAGCGCGCATTTGACAGCGCCCCATTGCAGCAGACGCTCCGGCGCGACGCCGAGCGCCGGCGTCCAGAGCGCGATGCGCGCGGTCACGCGGGCCGGGTCGGCGGTCTCGGTGCTGCACCCGCGCGGGTTGCGCAGGGCATTCGCCAGCTCGTAGGCCGGATCGCCGCGCAGGCCCTTCGGGTCGAAGACGCGGGGGCCGTCGCCGGTCAAGATGACGTTGTCGTGGTGCAGGTCGCCATGGAGCGGCACGTCGGCTGGGGCACTGTCGAGGAGAGCGCGCCCGAGATCGGTCGCCCGTCCGAAGAGTGCACGCGTCCGGTCGGTTCGGTGCGACCGGCCGGCCAGGTCGTCGAGTTGCGCGGCTTGCGGCGTCAGCCCCCGGACGGTGGGAGGCGGAGCCGTATGAAGGCGGGCGGCGGCCGCACCGAGCAGCGCATCGGCCCTTGCGATATCGCCGCCGCGCGCGATGTCGCCGAGGGTGGGGCCGGGCAACCAGTCGATCAGCTGGGCAGCCCCGTAGGCCGCCAGCAGGCGCGCCGCCCCGCGGTCGGAGTGGGCTCTCAGCCAGTTCACGCCCGACGCCTCGTTGCCGGGGTCGCCGCGCAGATAGACCTTCAGCGCGGCCTCCGTCCCGTCCCCCTGCGTCACGCGCCAGACGGCGGCGGCGGCGGTCGCCGCGACGAACCGCGCGCCGGTCGTCCCGAAGGGCAGCGGGTCGGGCACGGCGAGCGCGAGACGGATCGGGCCGCGCGCGGTGCGCGCATCGACGGGGCGGCCTCGCTGCGTCACACTCACCCAGGGCTGCGCCGCCGCGACGGCCCGCACGCGGGGCATCAGGGGCCGCCAATCGGACCCGAGCGCACGCGCTACTTCTGAGGGGCAGAGGCTCCGCGGTGCGCGGGCCGCGATCTGTCGCCGAAGCTCCGCCGCGATCGTGTCGTCCGCGACGGTCATCGGGGCGTCAGCCGAGCGCGGCGTCGCAGCGGCCGCAGACCCCGTCGTGCCCGTGGTGCCCGACGTCGGGCAGGATCTTCCAGCAGCGCTGGCACTTGCCCCCCTCCGCCTGTGCGAAGGCCACGGCCACGCCCGGCGTGTCGTCGAGCGCGAACGCCCCGTCCGGTGCGGCCTCGGTCGAGACGCTGATGGCGGAGGTGATGCAGATGTCCTCGAAGGCCACGTCCTCGAGGATCGCCGCCGTTTCGGCGTCCAGATGCACCGTCGGGGCCGCCTCCAGCGACGCGCCGATGGCCTTGTCCCGCCGCGCGGCCTCGAGCGCCCCGAGGACGACGCGCCGGACCTTCCGGATGCGCGCCCACTTTTCGGCCAGCGCGTCGTCGCGCCATTGCGGGGCCGCCTCGGGGAAGTCCTGCAGGTGGACGGAGCTGTCGTCGCCCGGGTGCACTTCGAGCCAGACCTCCTCCATCGTGAAGGGCAGGATCGGCGCGAGCCAGGTCGTCAGACGCGCGTGCAGGATCGAGAGCACCGTCCGCGCCGCCCGGCGGCGGGTGGTGTCGCCGTCGCAGTAGAGCGCATCCTTGCGGATATCGAAGTAGAAGGCCGAAAGGTCCACGGTCGCGAACTGGAAGATCGCCTGGAACACCTCCGCGAAGTCGTAGCGCGCATAGGCGTCGCGCACCTGCACGTCGAGCTCCGACAGACGGTGCAGGACCAGCCGCTCCAGCTCGGGCATCTCAAGCGTGTCGAGCGGAGCCTCGTCGGTCATCGAGCCCAGCATGAAGCGCATCGTGTTGCGCAGCCGGCGATAGCTGTCGGCCACGCCCTTGAGGATCTCGGGCCCGATGCGGTGGTCGGCGGTGTAGTCGACCTGCGCCACCCAGAGCCGCAGGATGTCGGCCCCGTATTGGTCGACGATGTCCTGCGGAGCGATGGTGTTGCCGATGGACTTGGACATCTTCATGCCCTTCTCGTCCATGGTGAACCCGTGGGTCACAACAGCGCGATAGGGCGCGCGCCCCTTCGTGCCGCATCCCTGGAGCATCGAGGAATGGAACCAGCCGCGATGCTGATCCGTGCCTTCGAGATAGACATCGGCGATCCCGTCCTCGGTGCCGTCCGCCCTGTCGCGCAGGACGAAGGCATGGGTGGAGCCGCTGTCGAACCAGACGTCGAGGATGTCGAAGACCTGCTCCCACTCCTCCGGGTCGTAGTCGTTGCCGAGGAACCGCGCCTTGGCCCCCGGCTGATACCAGGCGTCGGCGCCCTCGGCCTCGAAGGCCTCGATGATGCGCGCGTTGACGGCCGGGTCCCGCAGGAGGAAGTTCGGTTCGTCGGCCTTGGTGCCCTTGCGCGTGAAACAGGTGAGCGGCACGCCCCAGGCGCGCTGGCGAGACAGCACCCAGTCGGGACGGTTCTCGATCATCGAGTAGAGCCGGTTGCGCCCGGTCTTCGGCGTCCAGGTCACGAGCTCGTCGATGGAGGTCAGCGCGCGCTGACGCACGGTCTCGCCATAGCTGTCCTGCCCGTCGCCGACCGCCCGGTCGATGGCGGCGAACCACTGCGGGCGGTTTAGGCGGATGACCGGGGCCTTCGAGCGCCAGCTGTGCGCGTCGGAGATCGTGATGCGCTTGCGGGCGAGGAGCGCCCCGACCTCGACGAGCTTGTCGATGACCGCCTTGTTCGCGCCCCCGGGCTTCTTGCCGTCGCGGCTGAGGATGTACTGCCCGCCGAAGAACGGCAGATCGGCGCGGAAGGAGCCGTCGGCCTCGATGTTATAGGTCATCGGCAGGCCGTGCGTCTGCCCGATCTGGTAGTCGTCGTCGCCGTGGCTGGGCGCGGTGTGCACGAAGCCCGTGCCCGCATCGTCGGTGACATGGTCGCCGGGGAGAAGGGGGACGTCGAAGTCCCATTCTCCCTCCGCGCCATCGGTGCCGCGGAGGGGGTGGGCGCAGACGAACTCGCCACAGCTTGAAGCATCAGCGAACCCGCAGATGAAACGATATTCCAAGACGCGCGCAGCTTCAAAAAAGCCTTCTGCGAGAGCCTCTGCCAAGACGAAGCGGTCTCCGGCCTTTGCCCAGTTATCGTTGCCAGCGGATGTCACTTCGTAAAGCGCATAAGTGATCGACGGTCCGTAGCAGATCGCCCTATTCGACGGCAGTGTCCAAGGCGTCGTCGTCCAAATGACGACGGACGCGGGCTTCTCAGAATATGACAGGCCCTCGGTGTGCGCACCGAAATCAACGACCGGAAACTTCACCCAGACCGCATCCACCTGCCGGTCGTGGTACTCCACCTCCGCCTCGGCGAGCGCGGTCTTCTCCACGGGAGACCACATCACCGGCTTCGAGCCCTGGTAGACGAGGCCGTTCATCAGGAAGGTCTGGAACTCCGCCGCGATCACCGCCTCGGCGTGGTGGTCCATCGTCAAGTAGGGATCGGCCCAGTTGCCGGTGATGCCGAGGCGCTTGAACTCCTCGCGCTGCACGTCGACCCAGCCGGCGGCGAAGTCGCGGCACTCCTGCCGGAATTCGACCACGTCCACCGCGTCCTTGTCGCGGCCCTTCTTGCGGTAGGCCTCCTCGATCTTCCATTCGATCGGCAGGCCGTGACAGTCCCAACCCGGCACGTAGCGCGCGTCGTGGCCCATCATCTGCCGCGAGCGGACGACCATGTCCTTGAGCGTCTTGTTGAGCGCGTGGCCGATATGGAGGTTGCCGTTGGCGTAGGGCGGGCCGTCGTGGAGCGTGAAGGGCGTTCTGCCTTCCTTCTCACGCAGGCGGTCGTAGACGCCGATCCGCGCCCAATGCTCCAGCCAGCCGGGCTCGCGCTTGGGCAGGCCGGCGCGCATGGGAAACTCGGTCTGCGGCAGGTTCAGGGTCGATTTGTAGTCGGGGGTTTCGGGGGTCTCGGCGCTCATCGGTGGCGTCCTTCGTCTCGGAATGTCGTTGAGGTCAGTGCGATCTCCGGCACCTTTGCCCGGCCGCCCCGAGGATCAGGGCGCCGGGGGGATAATTCGCGTCGATATGAGCACTCGTCCCGTCATCGCGGGCGTTATAGGCACTGCGAACAAGGAACGGCAAGGAGTGTGCGCGGGTGACGAGTATCGGGATTGCAGGGGCTGGAATCGGCGGGCTGTCGGCGGCGACGGGACTCGCGCAGGCGGGACATGCGGTGACGGTCTTCGACCAATTCGAGACGGCGCTGCCCGTGGGGTCCGGCCTCGTGGTGCAGCCGGTGGGCCTCTCGGTGCTCGACGAGCTGGGGGCCGGCGATGCTGCGCGTGCCCTCGGGCAGGCGATCGTGCGGATGGCAGGGCACGAGGCGGCGACCGGGCGGCAGGTGCTCGACGTGACCTATGACCCGGCAGGCCAGGGCCGCGTGGGCCTCGCCATGCATCGGGCGGCGCTCCACGGCGTTCTCCTGCGGGCGGCCGAGGCGGCGGGCGTCACCTTCGAACTGGGCGCGCGGGTCACGGGGCGCGATGGGCAGTGCTTTCGGATCGGGAACCGCATGACCGGTGCCTTCGACCTCCTTGTCGACGCGGCCGGTGCCGGCTCGCCCCTTTCGCCACTCCGGGCGCGCCCTCTGCCCTATGGCGCGATCTGGGGGACGGTCGACTGGCCCGAGGAGACAGACCTGCCCGGCGACGAGCTGCGGCAGTGTTACCGCCGCGCGGCCCACATGATCGGCGTCTTGCCCATCGGGCGGCAGGTCGCGGGCGGCCCGCGGCAGGCCGCCGTCTTCTGGTCGATGCCGCGGGACCACCATGCCGCATGGTGTGCGATGCCGATGGAGCGTTGGCGCGATCAGGCCACAGCGCTCTGGCCCGCCGTCGCCCCCTTTCTCGCCCGCGTCGAACACCACGGGGCCATGACCATGGCACGCTATTCCCACGGCACGCTCGGGCGGCCCCACGGCGATGGGATCGTGCATATCGGCGACGCCTGGCACCGCGCGAGCCCGCAGCTCGGACAGGGGGCGAACATGGCGCTTCTGGATGCGGCGGCGCTGGTGCGCGCCGTCGCGGCCGGCCCGCTGAGCGAGGCGGGGCACCGAATGCACAACGCCCGCCGCCTGCACGTGCGCGCCTATCAGGCCGTCTCGGCGGCCTTTACGCCGATGTACCAATCCGACAGCCGGCTCCTGCCCGTCCTGCGCGACCGAGTCCTGTTTCCGGTAAGCCAGATCTGGCCCGGCACGCGGATCTTGCCACCGCTCGTGCGGGGATCCGTGCTACCGCCGATCCTCGCGGGTCTCGGCTCGCCTTAACCAATCCTTCACGTTTCGCGGCCAGGCTCCGACTCGGAGGACCTGCAATGACCCTTTCTCTGATGATCGCCTTTCTCGGCACCGCCTTTCTGGTGTTGCTTCCGCTCTGCCTGCCCCTGCCCCGCAGGCGGCTGCGTATCCCGCACCGCTGAACGCCGGAGACGGCACGGCGGCACCGGCCGCATCCAGTCCGGACTGCCCCATGGCCGGGCTAGACCCGGCCATCTCCCGACCATCCGGGGTAACCCGCGGGCGAGAGATCGTCGGGTCGAGCCCGACGATGACGCGCATCGCGGGCCAGCCTCCCGGGGGTCAACTCACCCGTGGCGGTGGTCTTGCCGGAAAACCCCCGCTTGACGGCCCTGCAGGCCGAACCGCTACCTGCGGGGCGTTTCGCGGTCGGGAACATCCCCGACGGGGGGCACGCGCTGTTCTTCCGATGCGGGATCGTCCCCGCCCGAGGGGGCATCGCCATCGGATCCGGCCGGCGGCGCTTCGTCAGCCTCCCGCGCCGACGCGTCCGGCCCATTGTCCGCACTGTCGTTCGGCGACAGCTCATCGCCCTCTCCGCCCGGCACATCCGTCCCGGCCCCGTCGGGCCCGGCCCCGCCCGTCCAGCGGTAGAGCCAGGCGAGCCCGCCCATCGCCGCCGCCAGCGCGATCAGCGCACCGACCCGCAGGAGCCCGTCGAGCGACCAGACGTCGATCAGAAAGACCTTGAGCATCGTCAGCGCGAGGACGCCAGTGCCTGCCCGCCGCCACGTCTCCGACCGCGTCGCCACGCCCTGATAGAAGAGCCCAGCCCCGAGGAGGATCAGGACGACGGTGTAGGTCGTCATCTCGGGCTGCGAGACGCCGTTCCAGAACTCCATCCCCTCCGGTCCCTGCCACATGTGCCGGATCGTCAGCACGACCCAGGCCGCCAGCAGCCCGAGGCCCAGAACGCCGGGGAAGAGCGTCCAGATACTGCCCGGAAGCCGACGCGCCAGATCGCGCCAGAGTCCGAGGAGCAGGAGCGCCGGCAGGAGGTAGGCCGGGATGAGCGTATTCAACACCGGCCAGCCGCGAACCAGCTGGTCGCCGTAGGAGGCGAAGAGGGGATTGCCCAGCGTCAGGACGGCCAGGGTGGACACGAGCGCCAGCCCCCCGAAGACAGCCGCCAGCCCGAGCCGCAGCCACCGCAACCTCGTGCTGCGCGCCCAGACCACGAGTTGTCCCCAGGCGAGCCCGAACCAGAGCGTCGCCGTCAGCCCCGTGGCCACATGGGGCGTGTCGGCGTCGACCGCCATGAGCCCCCGCCACAGCAGCACCGTGAGCAGGAACCCGAACGCCCCGAGCGCCGCCGTTTCGGCCACGGCGAGCGGCTCGACGCGCCGTTCCGCCCCGGCGTCGCGCAACCAGAGCGTGGCGAGCGCGAAGCCCGCGACCGCGCCCCCAAGCGAGATCAGCACCGGCAGGAGCGGCATATCGAGGTGCCAGTCGAGCCCCGGCACGGCGGCCAACCGCCAGAACGTGAACGGTGCGGCGAGGACGACGAACCACGACAGGAGCGGCAGGCGGAAGCGCCGGTCGAGCCAGGCCGCGCCAGCGGCCATGAGCGCGACCGACGCGGTCAGCGCGGCCTCGCCCACCACCTGCCCGAGCGCATAGGCGATGAGCGTCGTCGCCACGAGCGCGGCAAGGGAGGGGCGCAGACGGTCGTCGCCATCGCGGCGCGCCCAGGCGGTCGCGGCGAAGGTCAGGCCCGCGGCGACGGCAAGCGCGTGGAGCGCCCAGGGGTAGGCTCCTAGACGCCCCGGTGCGTCGGCCGCGAGATGCAACACGAGGCCCGTCGTCGGGGCCGCAAGCACCGCGCCGAGCGTCCAGCCGAGGCGATGCGTGGCCTCGGGTTCCACGGAACGGATGAGGGCGAGAAGCGAGATCGCGCCACCCGCAAGCAGGACGAGGGTGATCGTCGCCTCTCCCTCCGGCAGGGGTGCAAGGACGATCAGGGCGATGAGCGCGGCGGCAGGCGCAAGTGCCGCGTCCTGCACCCCCCAGGCCCGCCGCGCCCAGAAGGACAGCGCGCCGACAAGGAGGACGCAACTGCCGACGGCCGGCCAGAAGGCAACCCAGCTCGGCAGCACGGTGAGCGCCGCGACGACGGCGATGGTGACGAAGGCCAGTGCCTCCTCGATCGGGGGACGCGCGCCGCGCCGGACGGCCTCGACGACCATCGGCCCCGAATGGTCGGGCAGGGCCTTGGTGATGGGCAGTGCGACGCTGGCGAGCGCCACGGCGAGAATCGCCACCTGGTGCCAGATCGCCGTCTCGGGCGCGCCCGCGACAAGGAGGGTCGAGGCCCCGAGGCCCGTCGCCAGGGCCAGCACGCTGACCCAGCGGCCCCGCCACCGCCGCACCGCGTCGACGCCGAGACCGACGAGCGCAAGGAGCAGGAAATAGCCGTGCAGCGGCCGCAGGTCCGACCCGCGCCCGCCCCCGACGACGAAGGGGGCCGCCGCACCACCGACAAGCCCGATCGCCACCAGAAGCGGCCCGTGGAACCAGCCGAGCACGATGGCCGCCGCCGCCACGACCGACAGGCCGGCCAGCGCACCGCCCTGTCCGATGAGGTCATAGAGATGTCGCGCGCCGAGGATCGCGCCGAAGAGCGTGACGATCCCCGCGCCCGAGAGGATCGACGGGAGATAGGCCGTGCTCGCCGTTTCGTCGTCGCCGAAGCGGCGGCGGATCCACTCGCCCCCCGCGATGAGCGCGAGGCCGAAGACCAGCGCGGCGATGACGCGCACGCGCGGTGGCAGGAGGCCCCGTTCGGCCCCGTATTGCACGAGGAAGATGCCGGCGAGCGTCAGGGCCGCGGCGGCCGCGACGTAGAACCAGTTGCCCTGGAGCCAGGCGAGGCCGCGATCGACGAGGCTGGGGCCGTCGCGGCGCGGGCGCGCGGCCCCGGTCGGTGCCGGCGGCACGAAGGGCGTCGGGCCGCGGCGGCCGGCGCGGCGAACCGCGGTCGAGGTGGTGGTCGTCGTCGCAGGAGCCCGCGTTCGGGCGGCCACCGGAACCGGTTCCTCGGCGGCATCGGTCGCCTCCACCTCCGGTCGCTCGGGCCCCAGAACCTCGGCGGCCGTGGGGGCCGGCGGCGCGGGGGGGTTCGCCTTCGCGGGTGCCCCCTGCGTCCCGATGTGCCGCAGCTGCGCCTCGACCGCGCGCAGCCGCCGCGCGAGACCGGAGACCCAGACGAGCAGGACGATCACGGAAACCGGAATGCCGATCACCAGCAGGATGGCAAGAAGGACGAAAAGGGCTTCCATGGGGCGCTCCGAACGGTCGTTCAGGCAACGTTAACCACTCACCAAGGCGCTGCCAGTCGTTTCGCCGCCCGCGCGCCCGCTCAGCGGATCGCCGTGGCGCGCGCGCCGCAGGTCAGGCGCGACCGTCCATCACATGCGACCAGACCTGCGACATGACGACGGAGCCCTCGCCCACCGCGCTCGCCACACGCTTGACCGACCCCGCCCGCACGTCGCCGATGGCGAAGATGCCCGGAACCGAGGTCGCATAGGCGCTGTCGGCCCCGACGGCCTCGCCGGTCAGCAGGAAGCCCTTCTCGTCGCAGGCGACCTGCCCGCCCATCCAGTCGGTGTTCGGCGCGGCCCCGACCATGATGAAGAGCGCGCGGGTCTCGAGCCGCGCCTCGTCGGCCTCGACGCCCGCGCCCTTGAGCTTGATGGCCTCGAGGTGGTCGTCGCCCTCGAGCCCCGCGACTTCGGTGCGATAGCGGATGCGGATGTTTTCCGCCGCCTCGAGCCGGCCGGAGAGGTATGAGGACATGCTGTCGGCCAGGCTGTCGCCGCGCACCAGCAGGTGGACGCGCGTGCCGTAGCGCGACAGGAACATCGCCGCTTGCCCGGCGGAATTCCCGCCGCCGATGATGACCACTTCGGTATTGCGGCAGAAACGCGCTTCGATTTCGGTCGCGGCATAGTAGACGCCCGCCCCCTCAAGCGCCTCCAACCGGTCGAGCGGCAGTCTGCGGTATTGCACGCCGGTCGCGATCAGGACGGCACGCGCGCAGGTCTCGGTGTCGTCGTCGAGCGTGACGCAGAAGGTGCCGCCGTCGCGCCGGGTCAGCGCGGTGGCACGGCGGGGCACGGCGAAACGGGTGCCGAACTTCATCGCCTGCACCTCGCCGCGCCAGCACAGGTCCGCCCCCGAGATCCCCGTCGGGAAGCCCATGTAGTTCTCGATGCGGCTCGACGTGCCGGCCTGCCCCCCGATCGTCGCGTCCTCGACCACGAGCGCCGAAAGCCCCTCGGCCCCGGCGTAGACCGCCGCCGCGATGCCGCCCGGCCCGCCCCCGACGATCAGCACGTCGTGAACGACCGTCTCATCGAGAGAGAGGTCGAGGCCGTAGAGCCGCGCCACCTTGGCCGGCGTCGGATCCTCGATCACCGTGTCCCGCCCGAAGACGACCGCCGGATGTTGCGGCGCGATCGAGCACGTCTTCGCGATGCTGTCGGCCTCGCTCTCGTCGAGGTCGAGCGTGCGGAACGGCAGGCGGTTGCGCGCGGCGAAGGCCCCGATCGCGCGGATGTCGCGGTCCCGGTCCATGCCGATGAGCGTGAGGCTTGCACCGTTCGACTCGAGCAGCCGCCGGCGGCGGGCGGCGAAGACCGTGACGACGATGTCCGACATCTCGGGCACGGCGGACATCAGCTCCAGCATCGGGTCGCGGTCGACCACGAGGAACCGGCAATCCTGGACCGTCCGCATCGGCAGCATCGCGTTGCCGCCCGTCAGGAAGCTGATATCGCCCACGAATTGCCCCGGCCCCAGCGTCGCGCCATCGCCGTAGCGGCCGCCGGTCACGGCGTCGACCGCCTCGGCCTCACCGTCGAGCAGGAAGTAGAACCGGTCGGCCGGGGCACCGAGCGAGACGAAGACGGTGCCGGCGGCAATCGTCTCCTCCCGCCCGATCTCCCGCATCCGGGCGACATGATCGTCGGTCAGAGGCGTGCGCACCATCGTGCGCAGGTCGGCGGCAAGGCTTTCCATCAGGGTCCTTTCTGGCCGAAGAGGCCGGTCAGCGCCCGCTGCACCACCGAGGTGACGCGCGGCGGGCGTTCGTGGGCGAAGGGGAGCGGACGGCACACCTCCATCGCGGCAAGGCCCACGCGGGCGGTGAGCGCGCCGTTGACGATGCCCTCACCGAAGCGGCGGGAGAGCTTCGAGAGCACGCCACCCCCCGCCACGGACTGGATCAGGTCGTCTCCCACCGCGACGGCCCCGGTCGCGGCCAGATGCGTCAGCACGCTGCGCGCCAGGCGCCAGGAGCCGAGCGTGCCGCCCCGCCCTCCGTAGACGAGCGCGATCCGGCGGATCATCCGCAGGTTCGACGTCAGGGCCGCGACCACGTCGGCAAGCGCGAGCGGCACGACCGCGGTCACGAGCGCCACCTGCCGCGCGGCGGCCTCCACCTCGCGGGTGGCGGCGGCGTCGAGGGGGGCAAGCAGGCTGCGCTCGGCCAGCGCAACCATGCCGTCTGCGTCGAAGACATCGCCCTTCCGCGCCGCCAGCTCTTCCCGCCCCCTGCGGGTGTCGGGCCGCCCGGCGTAGAAGGCGCTGAGCCGGTCGGTCAGTTTGCGCGCCGCGGCAAGGTCGGTCGCAGCCGCCGCTTCACGGTGGAAGTCGTCGATCCGCCCGAGCCGGGACAGCGCCGCCAGTTCCCGGATCGCGATGGCGAGGCACACGCACAGGAACAGCGCCACCATCGCCGTCGCGACCCAGCCCAGAAGCGGATTGGCCGCGAGGAGCCCCGTCACAAACTCCCAGAGCGCGACCGAAAGCGCGAACGTCAGGAGTGCCGCGAGCGCCGAGAAGAACCAGCGCGCGAGCCCCCGCTCCCGCCGCGCCGCCAGAAGTGCGACGGTCTGCATCGTCCGGCCCGACGCGGGCGGCGCGATGTCGTCATCGGGGACGGGCGGGGCGGCCGCCGGATCGGGCGGTGTGGTGTCATCGTCAAGCGTCTGCGCCCCGCGGCGCGGCGCGGGTTCGGGCGTTTCGAGATCGAAGAGGACGGCGCGGCGGCGGGAATCTTTCATCGGGGTCTCGTCCGGCATAGGGGCGGCCGTGCCGCGATGGTTGGCAACATAGGAGGGCGGCGCGCGGATTTCATCGCCGCCGCCTCACAACCGATCGGCCAGCAGGAACTCCGCCGCCCGGTCGAGGCGGATGTGCGGTGGCCCCTCGCCCGGCCGCAGCGTGAGCGGCGCGGGGGCGAACTCCATCAGGTCGTAGTCGCCATCGAGCCAAGCCCGCGCCCCGTCCCGCGCGGGACCGAGCACATGGGACGGATCCGCCGGCATCTCGCCCGGGTAGAGCGCCGCCGCGCGTCCGGCGGCACCGTCGGGCGTCAGAAGGCGGCCGCGCACGACCGGCAGCTCCTCGCCGTCGTGATGCCGCATCTCCTCGACCGTGGCGCGCAGCGCGGCCATGGAGAGCGCCTTGGTCTGCGCGCCCGCGAAATCCGCCCGGCTGCGCGCCTCCC
Source organism: Jannaschia marina (assembly GCF_013404595.1). Classification (GTDB taxonomy): domain Bacteria; phylum Pseudomonadota; class Alphaproteobacteria; order Rhodobacterales; family Rhodobacteraceae; genus Jannaschia; species Jannaschia marina. Next base: position 219,550 of record NZ_JABVAX010000005.1, read on the forward strand.
GCACGAGCGCCTCGGTCAGCGCGGTCAGGCGCGCGTGCTGCGTGTGGTGGAGATGGTCGGCCTTCGTCGCCGCAAACAGCAACCGGTCGACGCGCCGTGCCCCCAGAAGCTGCATCAGCCAGCCGAGCGCCCCGGGCCGGAAAGCCGTCAGGATGTCGGCCATCGCCGCGCGCATCTCCTCGAGGGCGCGGGGCCCCCGCCGCAGTGCGCCGAGCACGTCGAGAAGAACGATCTGCCGGTCGAGCCGGGCAAAGTGGTCGCGGAAGAAGGGACGCACGACCTGCGCCTTGTAGGCTTCGAACCGGCGCTCCATCTCGCGGCGCAGGCTGCCCCGCGGGGCCGGTCCTTCGGGGAGCGGCGCAAAGGTCAGCACGGGCGAGCCCTCGAGATCGCCGGGCAGCAGGAACCGCCCCGGCGTGAGGTCATAGGCCCCCGCCGTCCGAGCCGTCTGCAGCGCCGCGGTATAGGCTCGTGCCAGCGCCTGCGCCCGGGGTTCGTCGAGCTTCGCGGTGCCGTCGACCCCGGCCATCTCGGCGGCGTAGCCCTCCGCGCGCCAGCTCTCCAACCGGGCAAGCGCGCGCACCGACCATTCCGCATAGGTCTTGTCCATGAGACCGAGATCGAGCAGCCATTCGCCGGGATAGTCCACGATGTCGAGATGCACCGTCCGCGCGCCCCGGACCCCGGCGAGCAGCCCCGCCGGCCGCACTTTGAGAGACAGACGCAGCTCCGAGACGGCGCGGGTGCCCTCGGGCCAATGCGGATCGCGGGCGGTCAGCGCGGCGAGATGCCCCTCGTAGTCGAAGCGCGGCACGGTGTCGTCGGGCTGCGGCTGCAGGAAGGCGGTCTCGATACGGTCGCCCGCGCTGAAGCCGGGCATCCGGCCCCGGTCGATAAGGTTGGCCACCAGAGAGGTGATGAAGACGGTCTTGCCGGCGCGGCTCAGCCCGGTGACACCAAGGCGCAGCGTCGGGTCGAAGACGTCCGTCACGGAGGCGGTCACATCCCCGATGCCCCGCGTCACCGCATCCGCAAACCGTCCGATCATCGCCGTGCCCCCTCGTCTCCCCGCGAAGGTAGGGGCCGCGGCACCCGAGGAAAAGCCCGCCTTTTCCTCGGGACTGTACGTGTTCACATGGTCTGACACCCCGTTTCACTTGGTTTGACGTGGGAAGATCCGGGAAGAAGTTGGAAGGGCCGGGATGAGATTTGCGGGGAGACGGTCTCATCCGCGCCGCGCGACGTTCTTGGCCTACCAGTGGCCTTGTTGCACAAAGCTCGCCAGGGATTCACATCGCGAGTCCAGCGGCATAACCGGGCGACATGTCCAAGCCTGTGCCAACCCGCTCCGGCACCCTGAACCGGTCCAGCTACAACGCCGCGCGACGTGAGCGCGGGTCGCCGACGGCCCTAAGCGGACACTCGACGTGACAAGTGATGCTGCAGCGCAGCTTCTTGGAAGCCGACATTGACCGATGAGAGCGGACTAACCATCTGGATCGAGAAAAAACTTGCCAAAACCACAAAGGGTTTTCCGGAGGTTTTTTGTCCTTGCTAAGCGATTGATCTTGGGCTGGGTGGGACACTCAGACAAAAACGGACGATATAGGTGAAAAACTCGATCTACCAGATGTTGTGTTTGGGCCGGGCGAGCCCTCCCAACCCGCTGTGATCGCGGGCAAAGGCAGTGTTTTTGGTCGGTATTGGATGGGGTCGCTTCAGC
>NZ_JABVAX010000006.1 GCF_013404595.1 Jannaschia marina
CGACGGACAACCACCGGACGTGGTCTACCGCGCCGGCACGACGATCATGCAACCCGACCAGGAGGCCCAGAGAGTAGCTTAGAAAACGCCAGATCCTGTCCAAGGATCGGGGAGCACCTCCTTCCTCCTTCGCTGAAAGCTCTGCCTCAAGTCTTCGCGGAAGACTTGCGAAAAAGCCTTCGAAGGCTTTTCTCAGCCCTCGTAGACCGTCGCCAGATCGCCCAGGTAGTTGTTCCAGGCAAACCAGTAGGCGATGTGCCCCGCGACCCGCGGCAGCCGCGTGCCGTCCGCTGCGACGAGTGCGTCCTCGGTCAGCCGCCAGGTCTCGCCACCTGACACCAGCGCCCCGTCGCGCGTCTCGAACCTGCGGTCGCCACGCTCGTAGGCGCGCGCACTCCGGCTCTCGGGGTCGCCGAGGAGTACGAGCGGCGTCGCCCCGATCGCATCGTTGATGACCGGACGCTCCGCGAAGGCCCCGAGCGGCCAGGCCCGCGCCGCGCCGGTGGTGCGCACGGCGAAGACGTAGTCCTTCTGGGCATGGATCGCCTGGTCCACCCGTGCCGGAAACATCAGGTCCGGCGAGGCGAAATAGTCAGCGTAGACCACGCCCGCGCCGTAGTCGCGCCGATGCCCGGTGTCGAGCGACAGGACGGTCGTGCCGGGGTTGGCCGCGCGCCACTTGGCCCAGGTCGTGATGACGACGGGGCGTTGCCGCAGGGCGATATCGCGCCCGACGAAGGGGCCGATGACGGGACGGCCGGTGAACTGGTTCCAGAGCGTGTGGGAGTCGCGGTCGAACATCAGCTTGTTGGAGCGGTAGAGGAACCCCGAAGAGCCAAAGACGAGCGGCTCGGAAAAGCCCGGCACCTGCGTCTCGAAGAGGATGCCCGAACCGCAGAGCGTGCAATAGGCGAGCGCCACGGGCACGCCGCCGATCACGTCGTTGAACATCTCGTGCCAGCCCATGATGCGCAGGGGATAGGCACGGGTGTCGCCGTTGATCGAGACGCCGAAGACGAGATCCTCGTCGCGCAGGTAGTCCGCCGCGCCGGCGTCGATCATCGCGGGATTGTCCAGCGAGGGGATGCCGTCCTTCCTGACGCCGCCCCAGGTCACCTCCTCGAAGCGGATGCGCGTCTCGGCCGGGTCGAGGTATTCGGGGCGCAGGAAGACGTCGAACTCCGGGTCGATCTGCAACAGGACGTCGCGGGTGAACTGCACCGTCACGGGATGCGGGACGATCTGCGGATTGACCTCCTGCCAGAGCATCCAGGCGAACCAGTCGGTCCCGTGGTCCTGTCCGGTGATCGTCTCGAGCGTGGCGGCGATGGCTCCGCGGCGACTGCGGCTGAAGCGGAGCGCGCGGATGAGCGCCGCGGCCATGTCCGGGGTGCCCCTCTCCGCGATGAGTGTGAGGCCCGCGCGGTGGTCGGCCTCGGAGCCCCAGAGCTGGTAGTTGAGCGCGTCGCGCAGGGCGCTGGCCTCGGGCGTCTGCGCCCCCGCGGCGTGCGGCAGGGCGGTGGCGAGGGTGATGGCGGCGAACTGGCGGCGGGTCAGGTGCATGGGCGCTCCGGTCTGGTCCGGGACAAGACTGGCGGTGCGCCGCGCTCACCTGCAAACCAACAGATCGTGAACGCGAAACCGCCCCGCGGGCAGGGCTGGCGGGGCGGTCTCTCTTTAGTCCGGTCGCGCGCTCAGAGGCTGGCGATCCACTCATCCACCTTGCGGCGCGCCTCTTCCTTGTCGTCGCCGTAGCGCTCCTGGATCTTGCCCTCGAGCACCTCGCGATCGCCGTTGGCCTGGGCGATGTCGTCGTCCGTCAACTCGCCCCATTGCTGCTTGGCCTGGCCGGTGAATTGCTTCCAGTTTCCTTCGATCTGATCCCAGTTCATGCTGTCTCTCCTTGCAGGTTCATGGATGAACGAAACGCGGCGCGGACCGGGATGTTCCGATTGACGCGACGCATCGGGGGACGCCAGATGCAGTCATGATCGCAAGGGGCGGAGATGACACGATTTCTGGAATGGCTGGGCTTGACAGACCTTCCAAACTTTTCGCGCGCCCGTCCGCTCGGGGCATTTCTGGGCTTCGTCTTGATGCTCTGCGTGCTGCTGGGTCTAGCGGTGGCCGTTGCCGCGGTCGCGCGACTGGCCGGGGCGATGCTCGGACTCGATGGCGGCCCGATGGACTCTGCGCTCGTGCGCAACCTCGGGCTCCTCCTTGTCGCGCTCTTCGGGGCACCGTTCCTGGTCTGGAGAACGATGGTGGCACAGCGGCAGGCCGATACGGCGGACGCCGCGCTCCTCAACGAGAAGATCCGCGATGCCGCGACGGGGCTCTCGGCCCGGCGGCAGGTCTCGGGGGACGATGAGCGGGACCGGTGGGAGGATGACGTGGTCGCGCGGGTCCGCGCGATCGACACGCTGGAGGCGCTGGCAGGCGAGCGACCGGACGAGGCCCGCCGGATCGAGCGGCTGCTGGCGAGCTACGTGCGTGGAACGTTTCCTGCGAGGAGCTTGGAGCCGACGGAAGAGTTGGAGCGGCGCAAGGCGCCCCGGCTTGATTTGCAAGCAGCGGTGTCGGCGCTCGGGCGCCTGCACGGGGTTTTGGTCGCGCGGGGCGAGGTGGACTATCGGCTGGACCTGAGGACCTGCGACTTTGACGGGGTGGACTTCAGCGACGGGAATTTCTTCGCGGCGGATTTGGCTGGGTCACGGATGGAAGGGGCAGTCTTTCAGAGTGCTATTTTTGACGGCTGCCGGCTTTGGGGCTGCCTTCTGAACTACGGAGCCTTTCACGGAGCCAATTTCAAAGGTGCCAAGTTTGACCGCGCAACGCTGAACAAGCCTATCCCTGCCACCGGAGGGATGAATGAATTCGTGTTGGCAGAGACTTTGATCGGAGCGACCTTCATCGGTGCCGATATGAGAGCTGTAGACTACCTCGGAGAAGGTGGGGATGACGCATGCACGTTCGGGACCTCGGATACGCGTCTCAATGAGAACCTGTTGTCTAATGAGACAAGCCAGTCCGATCTGAGGTTGGCAAGCCGCGCACGATCAAGAGCAAAACGGGGTCAGCCTCTAAAGGCTTCCGAGGACGATGCGCTGAGAAAGGTAGATGCAAGTTGCCTTCGCCATTGGAGCCATGTGAAGAATGGTGACCTTATGCTCGGTGGCCAAGTCAGCGACTTCTACGAGGCCCTCGACATGAAACGCTGGCCCTACTGGGAAGGCCACTAGCCTCCCGGCCCGCCCTCACATCTCGATCGCGTAGCTCTCGATCACCGTGTTCGCGAGGAGCTTTTCGCACATGGCGGTCACATCGGCTTCGGTCGTGCCCTCGGCGAGGTCGAGCTCGATCAGCTTGCCCTGGCGCACGCCCTCCACCCCGTCGAAGCCCATCGCGCCGAGCGCGTGGCGGACGGCCTCGCCTTGGGGATCGAGCACGCCGGTCTTGAGCATGACGGTGACTTTGACTTTCATCGGCCGGGCCTTCGTCGTGGGGTCAGTTGATGAGCGTCGGCCGCGTGACCGGACCGGAGTTCGCGGGCAGCACGCCGAGGCGGCGGGCCACCTCGGTGTAGGCGTCCGTGAGCGAACCGAGGTCGCGGCGGAAGACGTCCTTGTCGAGCTTCTTGCCGGTCTCGATATCCCAGAGGCGGCACGAATCCGGGCTGATCTCGTCGGCGAGGATCAGGCGCTGGAAGTCGCCGTCCCAGACGCGGCCGATCTCGATCTTGAAGTCCACGAGCTTGATGCCGACGGCGAGCATGCAGCCCGACAGGAAGTCGTTGACCCTAAGGGCGAGCGCGACGATGTCGTCGAGGTCCTGCTGGCTGGCCCAGCCGAAGGCGATGATGTGCTCCTCGGCGACGAGCGGATCGCCCAGCTTGTCGTCCTTCAGGCAGAACTCGATGATCGGGCGCGGCAGCGGCGTGCCCTCCTCGATGCCGAGGCGCTTGGACATGGAGCCGGCGGCGACGTTGCGCACGATCACCTCGAGCGGGACGATCTCGCAGGCGCGGATCAACTGCTCGCGCATGTTGAGGCGCTTGATGAAGTGGGTCGGCACGCCGACCTGGCCGAGGCCTTGCATGAAGAACTCCGACAGGCGGTTATTCAGGACGCCCTTGCCGTCGATCACATCCTTCTTCTCGGCGTTGAAGGCGGTGGCATCGTCCTTGAAATACTGGACGAGCGTGCCCGGCTCGGGGCCCTCGTACAGGATCTTGGCCTTGCCCTCGTAGACCTTCTTGCGTCTGGCCATCATGCCCCTCGGGAATTGTTGGTGCCGCCTCATAGGCGCTTCCGCGGCCTTTGCCAAGCGAGGTCCCTTGCGCGCCCGCGCCGCGCGGCACATATCGGGGACACAGCCCAAGAGGAGAGACCCGATGTCCAACAGCTTCAGCGACCGCGAGAAGAGCTTCGAGAACAAGTTCGCCCATGACGCGGAGTTGCAGTTCAAGGTCGAGGCACGGCGCAATCGCCTGCTGGGCGAATGGGCCGGCGGCCTGCTGGGCAAGGAGGGCGATGCGCTCAAGGCCTATGCGACCGAGGTGGTCAAGTCCGACTTCGAGGAAGCGGGCGACGACGACGTGCTGCGCAAGGTCGCGGGCGATCTGGGCGAGAAGGTTCCCTCGGCGGAGATCCGGGCCAAGATGGACGCCCTCATGGTCGAGGCCAAGAGCCAGATTATGTCGGAGCTGAGTTAAGCCCGCTTAGGCGGCGGGCGTCGACATGCGCGCAGCTCATCTCTGTCATGCGGAATATGAGTTTGCCTAAACCACCGAAGCGGGTGACAAGGCGCGACCGATCGACCGCTTCCGGAGGCCTCCCATGCCCGATGCCCTCACCGCCCTCCTGAAAGGCCGCGACTGGCTGCTCGCCGACGGTGCGACGGGGACGACGCTCTTCAACATGGGGCTCGCCTCGGGCGATGCGCCCGAACTCTGGAACGAGACGGCCCCCGACAAGATCCGGGCACTCTACAGCGGGGCGATCGAGGCGGGGTCGGACCTCTTCCTGACGAATACCTTCGGCGGCAATGCCGCGCGACTGAAGCTGCACGGCGCGGAGGCGCGCGCGCACGAGCTGTCGCGCATGGGTGCCGAGATCGGGCGGGAGCTGGCAGATGCGGCGGGTCGCCCGGTGATCGTCGCGGGCTCCATGGGGCCGACGGGCGAGATCATGGCCCCGATGGGCGCGCTCACGCACGACGCCGCGGTCGAGATCTTCCACGAGCAGGCCGAGGGCCTGAAGGCGGGCGGGGCCGACGTGCTCTGGGTGGAGACGATCTCCGCGCCCGAGGAGCTGCGCGCCGCCGCCGAGGCCGCAGACCGCGCCGACATGCCCTGGTGCATCACGATGAGTTTCGACACGGCGGGGCGCACGATGATGGGCACCACGAGCGCCGAGATGACGCGGCTCATCGGGAAACTCGCGCACAAGCCCGTCGCCTACGGGGCGAACTGCGGCGTGGGCGCGTCCGACCTTCTGCGCACTGTGCTGGGCTTCGGCGCGACCGAGCAGCCGCTCATCGCCAAGGGCAATGCGGGCATCCCGAAGTATCACGACGGACACATCCACTACGACGGCACACCGGAGCTGATGGCCGACTACGCGGTGCTGGCGCGGGATGCGGGCGCGCAGATCATCGGCGGCTGCTGCGGCACGACGCCCGATCACCTGCGCGCGATGCGGGCCGCGCTCGAGACGCGGTCGAGAGGTCCGGCCCCGACACTCGACGAGATCGCGGCGCGGCTGGGCGGCTTCTCGTCCGAGAGCGACGGTACCGACGGGGCCGGTCCCGTGCGCACCCGCACCGGCGGCCGCCGCCGGCGCGCGCCCGCCTGAGACGACCTCCATGCGTGGCATGACGGCGGCGCTGTGGCTGCTGCTGGCCGGCGGCGGAACGATCGTTGCTGCGGCCTGGGCGGCACGGCTGCATCCGATACTCGATTCGCTCGGCGTCGGATTGCCCGCGGCGCTTGCGGTCCTGACCCTGTCGGCGGTTGCCGGCGTCGCGGCGAGGCGTCGCCGCCTGGCATCGCTCGCGGCCGGCATGGCGCTGGCGGGGGCTGCCCTCCTCCCGCTCGGAGGACAGGACGCGCCGTCGGAGCCGATCCGTCTGATACAGCACAATCTTCTATTCAATAACGATGCGGGCGATCTGGCCGATCGGCTCGAAGGGGCGGACGTCGCCACCTTGCAGGAAGTGAACGCGGCGCGGCCCGCCGTCGCGGCCCTGCCCGCCCCGTGGCGGGCCCAGGTCTGCGCCTATACGGCCGTCGGTGACACCGCGGTCGCGACACGCTGGCCCATCCTGGAGGCGGGCTGCATGGACGGCGGAAGCTGGCTGCGCGCGGAGACGCCGGCGGGAGCGGTCACCTTCGTGTCTCTCCACCTGCGCTGGCCCTGGCCCAAGGGGCAGGCGGCGCAGGTCGCCGATCTGCTGCCCGGGTTGAGTGCCCTGGCCGCGCCCGTGGTCGTCGGGGGCGACTTCAACCAGACCCCCTGGTCGGCGAGCGTCGCGCGCGTCGGAGCGGCGACGGGCACCGCCCCCCTGCCCGGTCTGCGGATCACCCTGCGGCAGTTCGATGGTTGGCTGCGATTGCCCATCGACCACGTTCTGGTGCCCGAGGGCTGGAGCGGCCGCGCGGAGACGACGGGGTTCCACGGCTCCGACCACCGTGCCCTGGCGGCCGAAATCGGTGCGGAGATCGCCCGATGACACCGTTGCCACCCATCACGCGGGGCAATTGCCCTGCCCCGCGCCTAGAAGAGCGACATCTGCGAGCCCGGCACCGTGAAGAGATCCGTGCGCACGGGCGGCAGCCGGCGCAGGAAGCCTGCGGCACGGCAGGCGCGGCGAAAGCGGCTCTGGAGCAGATCCGCATGGACGCCCGCGCCGCGCATCCGGTGGCCGTAGCCCGCGTCGTAGAGCTTGCCGTCGTGGAATTGCCGGATGCGATTGAGCACCTTGCGCGCCTGCCCCGGCACATGGGTGCGCAGCCATTCCTCGAAGAGCGGCGCGACTTCGAGTGGCAGGCGCAGGGGGATCATGCTTGCCGCCACGGCCCCGACATCGGCGGCGGCACGGACCACCGCCTCGACCTCGTGATCGGTCAGGCCCGGAATGATGGGCGAGACCATGACGCGCACCTGCACCCCGGCCCGCGCGAGCCGCTCGATGGCCTTGAGCCGCCGCGCGGGCACCGGCACCCGCGGCTCCATGCGGCGCGCGAGGTCGGCGTCGAGCGTCGTGACCGAGAGGCCCACGCGCACGAGATCAGGGCCCATCTCGGTCAGGATGTCGATGTCGCGTTCGACCATGGTGCCCTTGGTGGCGATGCCGACCGGGTGGGCATGATCGCGCAGCACTTCGAGGATGGACCGCATCAGCCGACGGCCCCGCTCGATCGGCTGATAGGGATCGGTGTTGGTGCCCAGCGCGATGAGGGCCGGCCGGTAGGACGGGGCCGCGAGTTCGCGCCGGAGCGCCTCGGCCACGTTCGGGCGGGCGACGAGCCGGGCCTCGAAGTCGAGTCCGGGGGAGAGGCCGAGATAGGCGTGGGTCGGGCGCGCGAAGCAATAGATGCAGCCGTGCTCGCACCCGCGATAGGGGTTGATCGAGCGATCGAACGGCACGTCGGGCGAGCGATTGCGGATGATCGCGCGACCGATCACCTCCTCGCGCACCTCCGTATCGAGCCGCTCGGGCAGCGGGACCTCGTAGCGATAGGGCTCGAACCGACCCGTCTCGTTCGAGAGCGCGCCACGCGCGGGCAGGTTCGCAAGGTCGTTCGGTCTGTGATCCATGGTCCGGCCCTCGCTCGGCAGAATGGAACAAAAATAGAACATTTGGGATCTGGCGGCAAGATCGGTCGCGCCGCACCCTCCCGATGTCGCTTTTCATGCGGACCCCGGGGCTTGCCGGGCCGCACATCTTGGAAAACACGCCCCCGGAGGTTCCATGTCCGACGAAGATGACATCATTCTGAGCGAGCTGAACGACGAAGAGCTCGTCCAGCAGATGTTCGACGACCTCTACGACGGTCTGAAGGAAGAGATCGAGGAGGGCGTGAACATCCTTCTGGAGCGCGGCTGGGAGCCCTATCGCATCCTGACCGAGGCGCTCGTGGGCGGCATGACGATCGTCGGCCACGACTTCCGGGACGGCATCCTCTTCGTGCCCGAGGTCCTGCTTGCTGCGAATGCGATGAAGGGCGGGATGGCGATCCTGAAGCCGCTCCTCGCGGAAACCGGCGCGCCGCGCGTGGGCAAGATGGTCATCGGCACCGTGAAGGGCGACATCCACGACATCGGCAAGAACCTCGTCGGCATGATGATGGAGGGGGCCGGTTTCGAGGTCGTCGACATAGGCATCAACAACCCGGTCGAGAACTACATCGAGACCGCGCGGACCGAAGGCGCGGACATCATCGGAATGTCGGCGCTGCTGACGACGACGATGCCCTACATGAAGGTCGTGATCGACGGCCTCGTCGCCGAGGGTATCCGCGACGACTACATCGTGCTCGTCGGCGGAGCCCCCCTGAACGAGGAATTCGGCAAGGCGATCGGGGCCGACGCCTATTGCCGCGACGCCGCCGTCGCGGTGGAGACGGCGAAGGAATGGATGGCGCGCAAGCACAACCAGATGTCGGCGTGATCCGGACCGGCACGCAAGCGGGAGCCAGCCCCCGCACACGGCTTTTCGCGGGGGCCAGCCCCCGCACCCCCGGCGTATTTCCGGCCAGAGGAAGACGCGGGCTGCGTGCTCGGGCAACCGGTTCGGGGGCCACATGACGCTGACACTGCATCTGGCGGCTGGGACGATTTCGATGTGCGTCCACGCGGCGCTCGAGGAGGCCGGGCTGCCGCATGATCTGGCCTGGGTCGATTTCGGCACCGGGGCGCAGGGGCAGCCGAACTATCTGAAGGTCAACCCGAAGGGCCGCGTCCCCGCCCTCGAGATCGACGGCGCTGTCCTGACGGAAGCCCCGGCGCTCCTCGAATGGGTGGCCGAGGCAGGGGGCGGCGCACTGATGCCGCGCGATCCGCTCGAGGCGGCCCATGTGCGCGAGATGATGAGCTACCTCGCCTCGACCGTGCACGTGAACCATGCCCACAAGATGCGGGGCCACCGCTGGACGGACGACCCTGCCGCGCAGGCCGCGATGCGTGCGGGCGTGCCGGGCACCATGACGGCCTCGGCGCGGTTCCTCGACGCACGGCTCCGGGGCGACTGGGTCGGGCCCGATTTTTCGGTCGCGGACCTGCACCTCTGGAACATCACGCGCTGGATGCCCGGCGACGGCGTCGACATGGACGCGGTCCCTGCCCTGCGCGCGCATCACGACCGGGTGGCCGCCCGCCCAGCAGTTGCGCGCGTCATCGCCCTGCATGAAGCGGCCGCCTGAGCCGCCCATTGCGAAGCGCCGCGGCGGACCCGATATTGGAAAGAGACCCGGAGGATGCCATGCCGCTCGACCGTTTCGTCCTGATCCTGTTCATCGTGGTCGTCGCCGCCGGCGCGACGATCTGGCTTGGCGCGATCGTCGCGGCGAGTTTCGCCCTGCCGTTCGGTGCCGTGGCGCTGCTGCCGGCGGCGCTGGTCGGCTACGTGGTCTTTCGTGTGGTGGCGGACCGGCTGGGCAATGCCGAGGACGACCACTACGACGACATGAAGTGACGAAGGGAGCCGCAGCATGATCCTGACGACGACGAACGACGTGCCCGGTCGCGACATCGTGACCTGCCTGGGGCTCGTGAAGGGCTCGACCGTGCGCGCCAAGCATATCGGTTCGGACATCGTGGCGAGCCTGCGCAACGTGGTGGGCGGCGAGGTGAAGGAATATGCCTCGCTCCTGACCGGGGCGCGGGAACAGGCGATCGACCGGATGATCGCCGAGGCGCGGGATCTGGGCGCGGATGCGATCGTGGGCCTGCGGCTCGAGACTTCGACCATCACGCAGGCCGCCTCGGAGGTCATGGCCTACGGAACGGCGGTGACCCTGCGGTGATCGACGACGCCGCGCTGCGCGACGAAGGGTTCGCCGCTACGGGCGGCGGCCGCGTTCTTGTCGTCGCCTGCGGGGCCCTTGCCCACGAAATCCTGGCCATCAAGGCGACGAACGGACTCGACCACCTCGATCTGCAATGCCTGCCTGCGATCCTGCACAACCACCCCGACCGTATTGCCCCCGCGGTGGAGTCCGCGGTCACGGAGCGCCGCGACGCCTATGAGCGCGTCTTCGTGGCCTATGCCGATTGCGGCACCGGCGGCGCGCTGGCGACGACATGCGCGCGACTCGGGGTCGAGATGATTGCCGGCCCGCATTGCTATGCCTTCTTCGATGGGCTGGACCGCTTCGCCGCCCGCGACGAGATCGACGCCTTCTACCTCACCGATTTCCTGGCCCGGCAATTCGACGCCTTCGTGACCCGGCCCCTGGGCCTAGACCGGCATCCGGAGCTGCGCGAGGCCTATTTCGGCAACTACCGCACGCTCGTCTATCTGGCGCAGACCGAGGACGCGGCGCTGACCGAACGAGCCCGCGCCGCGGCGGCGGCGCTCGGCCTCGCTTTCGAGCGGCGGTTCGTGGGCTACGGAGAGCTGACGGATGCGCTGACCTCCGCCTGAATTTGAGGCGTTTTTTCTGGCGGCTTTACCTTTTCGTTTCTGCAAAGCCGTGTTATTGATTTCACGTTACTAATGTCTTGGGTGCCGAGTGCATCCCGCGCGCCCCCCGGCGCCGGGATGTTTTTAAGTCCGGCCGCTCGTGCTTCTGCACAGACGTCCCCGCATGTGCACCCACCTGCCGGGTGGCCGGACGCCACGCCTCTTTCCATTCGACGGATGCAGGTCAGCGCGAGCCGACGCACGCGCGTCGGCCCTTCACCCCGCCCATCCGGTGCCGTAAGACGCCTGCGAACCACCGCCGGAGGCCCAAATGACCGATCCCGCCATCACCCCGGACCTGATCGCGGGCCACGGCCTGAAGGACGACGAATACGCCCGCATCCTCGAGATCATGGGGCGGGAGCCGACCTTCACGGAACTCGGCATCTTCTCGGCCATGTGGAACGAGCACTGCTCCTACAAGTCCTCGAAGATCCACCTCAAGAAGCTCCCGACGACGGGACCGCAAGTCATCTGCGGGCCGGGCGAAAACGCGGGCGTCGTGGACATCGGCGACGGGCAGGCCGTGGTCTTCAAGATGGAGAGCCACAACCACCCCTCCTACATCGAGCCCTACCAGGGCGCGGCGACCGGCGTCGGGGGCATCCTGCGCGACGTCTTCACCATGGGTGCGCGGCCCGTGGCGTCGATGAATGCGCTGTCGTTCGGGGAGCCGTCGCATCCGAAGACGCGCCAGCTCGTCCACGGGGTCGTCGAGGGGATCGGGGGCTACGGCAACTGCTTCGGCGTGCCGACGGTCGGGGGCGAGGTGCGTTTCGACGCGAGCTACAACGGCAACTGCCTCGTTAACGCCTTCGCGGCCGGGATCGCGGATGCGGACAAGATCTTCTATTCCGCCGCCTCGGGCGTGGGGCGGCCCGTGGTCTATCTGGGCGCCAAGACGGGACGCGACGGCGTGGGCGGGGCCACGATGGCCAGCGCGGAATTCGACGACACCATCGAGGAGAAGCGCCCGACCGTGCAGGTGGGCGACCCCTTCACCGAGAAGCGCCTCATGGAAGCGACGCTGGAGCTGATGGCGACGGGCGCGGTCGTCTCGATCCAGGACATGGGGGCCGCCGGACTCACGTGTTCCGCCGTCGAGATGGGCGACAAGGGCGGCCTCGGCATCCGACTCGACCTCGATGCGGTGCCCGTGCGCGAAGAGAACATGACGGCCTACGAGATGATGCTCTCCGAGAGCCAGGAGCGGATGCTCATGGTCCTCGACGCCGAGAAGGAGGACGTGGCCCGCGCCGTCTTCGAGAAATGGGATCTCGATTTCGCCATCGTCGGCGAAACGATCGCCGAAGATCGTTTCCTGATCGTGCACAATGGCGAAACACGCGCCGACCTGCCGCTCTCGACCCTCGCCTCCTCGGCACCCGAATACGACCGACCGTGGGAGCCGACGCCCCCGGCCGAACCACTGGGAGAGGTCGAGGAGGTGGATGCGATCGACGGCCTGCGCAGCCTGATCGGCGGGGTGAACCATTGCGCGCGTGGCTGGATCGTCGCGCAATACGACACGCAGGTCATGGGCGACACGGCCGTCCTGCCGGGCCTCGACGCGGGCGTCATCCGCGTGCACGGCACGACGAAGGGCCTGGCCTTCACCGCCGATGTCACGCCGCGCTACGTCAAGGCGAACCCGGTCGAGGGCGGCAAGCAGGCGGTGGCGGAGGCCTATCGCAACCTCGTCGCGCGCGGTGCGCGGCCGCTGGCGACGACCGACAACCTCAACTTCGGCAACCCCGAGAAGCCCGTGATCATGGGGCAGTTCGTCGGCGCGCTCGACGGGATCGGGCAGGCCTGCGCCGCGCTCGACATGCCGATCGTGTCGGGCAACGTCAGCCTCTACAACGAGACCGACGGCACCGGCATCGACCCGACGCCCACGATCGGGGCCGTGGGCCTGATCGAGGAGATTTCGAAGCGCATCGACGGCCGCGCGCAGGACGGGATGCTCGCGCTCCTCATCGGCGGCGAAGGCACGCATCTCGGCCAGTCGGCGCTTCTGGCGGAGCACATGGACCGGCGCGCGGGCGACGCCCCGACCGTCGATCTGGAGGTGGAACGGCGGCACGGGGAGTTCGTGCTCGACAATCGCGCCTACATCACATCCTGCACCGACCTGTCGGACGGCGGGCTCGCGCTCGCGGCCTTCACCCTGGCCGAGGCGGCGGGCCTCGGCGTCACGCTCGACGTGACCGGCACCGCGCAGCTTTTCGGGGAGGACCAGGGCCGCTACCTTCTGGCCTGCACCTTCGATTGTGCCGAGGCGCTGATGGTGGCGGCGGGCCAGGCGAGCGTGCCGCTCACCATGGTCGGGCAGTTCGGCGGCGACACACTCAACCTCGGTGGTGCCGAAGCCCAGATGAGCGAGCTCTCCGCGCTCTATCGCTCGGCTTTCGAAACGGCCTTCGGCTGACCGGCATGCGGCGCGCGGCCTTCACCTTCGGATATCTGCTTCTGGCCCTCGTGGCGCTCGGGGCGGCGGTGATGCTGCAGATGACGGGGGCCTTCGCGCTGGTGAATGCCGCCTGCGTCGACGGGGTCGAGACGGGAACGGTGCTCGCCACGCAGGCCCGGGTCTTCATCGTGCTGGCCGTCTTCTCCTTCGGGCCGCTCTTCGTCGTGCATCGCGTCGTGCCGGCCCTGTTCTGGCCCGCGCTCGCCCCCGCGGCTCTGGCCGTGGCCGGCTGCGTCGCCGAGACGATCCGCATCGCAACGGCCCCGATGCTGAGCGAACCGGTCTGCACCGGCGCGGCGGCGGCGGGCTTCGCGCAGCTGTCGGGCCTTGGCGCGCTCCTGATGCTCGCGGCCTTGGCCGCACATGTGATCGTGGCGATCCGGGGGGTCCGGGCGCTGGCGCGCGCCGCGGGCTGACCGCCGCCGCGGCCTGCACGGGGCCTGCACGGGCGATGCACCGCGGATGCACCCAAGGGGTGGCACACCCGAGGGCATGGAACACCGTGCCTCCCTCCCGCTTTTCTCGCTGACCTATCTTCCCGCGGCCATGTTGGCCGGGGGGACCACCCTCGTCGCATCGACCATCGCCGCACTGACCCTCGGGGACAGCGCGACACCCTGTGCCGACGGCGTGACGGCGGCGGCGGGCGTGAGCCTCGCCCTCATGGTCTCGGGCCTGCCCATGGTGCACCTCGGCCGTCGCGCGCTTGGTGATGTGGTCCGGGGCGGCGCGCCGGTCTGGGCGCTTCTGGCGCTGTTCTGGTTCGGCGCGGCGCTCAATGGGGCTGGGTGCATTGCCGGTGACGGGTGGCGACCAGCGCCGGTGGACCATTTCGCGCTCGCGACGCTCGTCTTTGGAGGCGCGACGCTGGCCGTCTTCGTCATGGGAACGTGGCGGCTCACGCGGCCCGCTCGCCGGAGCGGGGCATGAACGCGGCTCGCGCCGCGCGTATCGCGGCCTTCGCCGTCATCTATCCGGTCTTGGCGCTCCTGAGCGTCTACGTGGCGATCGAGGTCACCTGGGAGGCTGCGGTGCAACGCCGTGTCGCCCACGCCGCCCTGCCCCTCGTGACCGCGCTGGGCGGAACCTTGGGGGCCCTTCTGCTTCTCTGGCTCGGAACCCGGGCCACCGCGAACCCGCGCCTCGCCGCGATCCCGGTCATCGCGACGGTGGCGGCCCTGATGCTTCTGTCGATTACCCAGGCCCTGCCGGGCGGCCTCGCGCAGGACACGCTGGGCTGGCTCTTCCGGTTGGCCGGGGTGTTCCTTCTCCTGTCGACGGGCGTCTATCTCCGCGGGTTGTATCTTCTCTGGCTTGCTCCTCCCGCCGGCGATGCCTAGCTTGTCGGGCGAGCAGAGGAGACACATGCCATGGCCATGCAAGCCCATGAGATCGAGGCCCTGATCCGCGAGGGCTTCCCCGACGCGCAGATCACCATCACGGACCTCGCCGGCGACGGAAACCACTACGCGGCCGAGGTCATCGACGCTTCCTTCGCGGGCAAATCGCGCGTCGCGCAGCAGCGCGCGGTCTATGCCGCCCTGAAGGGCAAGATGGACGGCGCGAACGGCGAGTTGCATGCGCTCGCGCTGACCACGCGCGCGCCGGCCTGACCCGGTGACCGGCTTCTCCGCGATCCTGGCCGGGTTCATCGCCATCGTGCTGGTGGCGCGGGCGGTGTGGATCCTGCGTGCGGAGGCGCAGAGTGACGATGGCGGCCGGCCCCGTGGCATCCCGCCGGGGACCGGGTATACGGAAATCGAGAGTGACTATTCCTCGGGCGTGGGCGGCGGCAACCAGCTGACGACCCGCGTCCCGAAGGATCCGCAGGAATACGCGCGTGCCTTCGTTCCGAAGCGGCGCGGCAAACACGAGGAATGACCCGATGAGCGACGCGAAGACCCAGATCGACGACATGGTGAAGGCGCAGGACGTGGTCCTGTTCATGAAGGGCACGAAGACAATGCCCCAGTGCGGATTCTCGTCGAAGGTGGCGGGCGTACTCAACTACATGGGCGTCGACTATACCGACGTGAACGTGCTGGCCGACGACGCGATCCGGCAGGGCATCAAGGACTACTCCGACTGGCCCACGATCCCACAGCTCTACGTGAAGGGCGAGTTCGTCGGCGGCTGCGACATCATCACCGAGATGACGCTCTCGGGCGAGCTCGACACGATGCTGGAGCAGAATGGCGTGGCCTTCGACAAGGACGCCGCCGACAAGATCCGCGAAGCGAACGCCTGACGGCCGCCTTGTCCGAGATAAACGGCGCGTGTCCCGGCGGACGCGCGCCGTTTCACATTCAGTCCTTGCGACGGCCGTGGGTGTGCTTGCGCAACCGCGAGGCTTCGGGGCGCTTGCGGCCCTTGTAGGGGTTGGCCTCGTTCTGGCTGCGCATGTGCAGGCGGATCGGCGTACCGGGCATGTCGAAATCGACCCGCAGCCCGTTCACGAGATAGCGCGTGTAGCTGTCCGGCATGAGCTCGGGATGCGAGCACATGACGACGAAGCCCGGCGGCCGCGTCTTGACCTGCGTGGCGTAGCGCAGGCGGATGCGCTTGCCCTGCGGCGCGGGGGGTGGATGCTGCTCCAGCATGCCCGACAGCCAGCGGTTGAGCGCGGCCGTGGGCACCCGACGGTTCCAGGTGCCGTGGGCGCGCAGGATCGCCTGGCGGAGGCGGTCCATGCCCCGCCCCGTCTTGGCCGAGACGGTGACGAGCGGCGCGCCGCGCAGCTGCGGCAGGAGACGTTCGAACGCCTCTTTCAGCTGGGCGAGCTTCTCCTGCCGGTTCTCTTCCAGGTCCCACTTGTTGACCGCGACCACGACCGCGCGACCCTCGCGCTCGGCAAGGTCGGCGATACGCAGGTCCTGCGTCTCGAAGGGGATGTCGGCGTCGAGCAATACGACGACCACCTCGGCGAATTTCACAGCTCGAAGACCGTCGGAGACCGAGAGCTTCTCGAGTTTCTCGGTGACCTTGGCGCGCTTGCGCATCCCGGCGGTGTCGAAGAGCCGCGTCGGCACCCCCTCCCAGTCGAAGTTGACGGAAATCGAGTCGCGGGTGATGCCCGCTTCCGGTCCGGTGAGAAGGCGATCCTCGCGGATGATCTGGTTGATGAGGGTGGACTTGCCGGCGTTCGGGCGGCCGACGACGGCGATCTTGAGCGGGTGGCGCGCGGTCGGGGCCCATTCGGCCTCCTCTCCGTCGTCGGGATCATCGATCTCGACGTCGGCCTCGGCCTCCTCCGCCGGCTCCTCCATCTTGGCCTCGATCAGCGGACGCAGGGCGGCGGCAAGATCGGCCATCCCCTCGCCGTGTTCCGCCGAGAGGCCGATGACCTCGCCGAGGCCAAGAGAATAGGCATCGAACATCCCCGCTTCACCGGCACGACCCTCGGCCTTGTTGGCGGCCAGAAGAACGGGATGCCCCTTGCGGCGCAGGATGTCGGCGAAGACCTGATCGGTGGGCGTCACGCCCGTGCGCGCGTCGATCACGAAGAGCGCGGCGTCGGCCATGTCGACCGCGCGCTCGGTCAGGCGGCGCATGCGGCCCTGCAGGCTGTCGTCGGTGGCATCTTCGAGACCCGCCGTGTCGAGGACGGTGAACTTCAGGTCGCCGAGCCGCGCCGCACCCTCCCGCAGGTCGCGGGTCACGCCGGGTTGGTCGTCGACAAGCGCGAGCTTCTTGCCGACGAGGCGGTTGAAGAGGGTGGACTTGCCGACGTTGGGGCGTCCGACGATGGCGAGGGTGAACATCGCTGTCTCCGAAATCTCAGACGCGCGCCCTAACGCAGGCGGCCCGCCTTGGCCAGAGGGCGGCGTCCGCCCTCAGCGGAAGGCGTGGAGCCGGCCCTTGCGCCCGACGACGTAGAGCGCGTCGCCGAAGGCGATCGGGCGGGAGGCCGCGCCGCCCGGGATCTCGACGGTGGCCGCCAGCGCGCCGTTCTGCGGGTTGAAGCCGCGCAGCACGCCGTCGGAGGACGCGACCCAGAGCCGGCCGCCGGCCAGGACCGGGCCGAAATGGGCATAGATCCCCTCGCGACGCCGCAGCCGCTGGTTGCGATAGAAGGGCAGGTCCGTCCGCCAGAGCACGTCGCCGGTCGCCGCGTCCATCCGCAGAAGCTGCGCCCGGTCGCTCACGGCGAAGACGGAGCCGCCGAAGACGGCGAGCGGCGAGACGGCCCCCTCGTTCGCCGTCCACTGGCGCGAGCCGGAGGTGGCGGAGAGCGCGACCATGCGGCCCGCAGAGGTGCCCGCATAGATCGTGCCACCCGAGACGACCGGGTCGCCGGTGATGTCGCCCACGTTGTTGTAGGCGACGCCGCGGCGCTCGCCCGAGACCGAACTGCCCCAGACGCGGATGCCCGACTGCCGCAGGCTTGCCAGGATCTCGCCGGAGCCGAAGGGGAAGATGACCGCGCGGTCCGTCACGGCGGGGGCCGGCGCGGTGGCCATGACACTTGGTGCGGGTGCGGCGGGCAGCTCCCACTGGATGCGGCCGTTGCCCGCGTCGATGGCCCAGGCCCGGTTGTCGCGGCTCACGAGGTAGACGAGCCCACCCGAGACCTTGGGCGTGGTGATCGGTGCGTCGAGCCGCTGCACCCAGCGTTCCCCGCCGGTCGCCGCGTCGAGCGCGTGCAACTCGCCGTAGCCCGTCGTGACGAAGAGCGTGCCGCCCGCGACGGCGAGCCCGCCACCGGAGGCATCGGAGGCGCGCTCGTGGCCGGGCACGAGGCTCCTCGACCAGAGCTGTGCCCCGTTGAGGCCGGTCGCGGTGACGCCGGACTGCGCGTCAAGCGTGAAGAGGCGGCTGCCGTCGGAGACCGGGTCGGCGGTGATGCGCTGACGGCGTGAGTCGCCGGCCCCGATGTCGGCCGACCACAGAAGCTGCGGTGCCGGCGAGAGCGTGGCATGACCCGGATCGTTCTGCACGTTACCCACGCGCATCGGCCAGTCGGCAAGGCGGCGCGTCCCGGGCACGGAGAGCGCGGGGGCCTCCACCGGGGGCGTCGCGCTTGCGATCACGCCGACGCCGCCGCTGTCGCGCACCGGAAGCCGTTCGCCGGGCAGGAAGACTTCATCGTCCCCGCAGGCCGTCAGGACCAGCGCGGCACTGATCAAGATGCCGGAGATTGCTTTCATGGCCCTGCCCTCAAGTTCGTCTCGTCCTGTGCCGACCTGTCAGGCCGGTTCGACCTCTGCGCCCAGGGCGACAATCAACTGCCGGGCCCGTCGGCGCAAGTCCTGCGTGGTTTCCGCATCGTCGAGGAGGGCCCGAAGAAGGGTGACGGCCGTGCCCTTGTCGCCGGCGGCGAGTGCGCGCAGCGCCTGCTGCTCCACGGCGAGCGTCCGGAAGGGGGCACCCGGCGCGGACAGTTCCTCGAGAAGGAGGCCGTCGCGCGCGGCATCGCCGGTGCCGCCGGCCAACATGGCCTTCAGCAGCGCGAGATGCCGATAGGTGGCGTCGACGTCGGTCGCGTCGGCCAGGCCAAGCAACTCCTCGCGGGCGGCGGCGGGGTCGCCCCCCTCGCCGTTGAGCGCGGCGGTGGCAAGCAGAAGCGACAGAAGCGCCGCCTCCTGCGGATCGGTGGCCTCGAGTTCGGCGAGCGCGCCGCGGCGGGCCTCCATATCCTCGCGCCCGAGCGCGGTCAGAAGACTGTCGCCGAAGGCACGGGCCTTCTCGGCCTCGCGCGCCTTCGTCCACTCGCTCCAGCCGGCTCCGCCGACGATCACGACGATGGCCAGGGCCGGCAGCCAGCCCCAGCGGCGCAGGAGCGCGTAGAGCCGGTCGCGACGGACTTCCTCGCTTACCTCGTCGATGAAGCTATCTGTGTTGGACATGGTCCCCTCCCGCGGGTTTCGCGCGTTCTAGCGCAGGTCCGCGGGGCGGCCAACCCGCAATCCGGCGGCCACGCGTCCGCCGCTGCGCCGACGTGCGCTCACGCAGGGCGGCTCTGCATATAATCGCTTGCCGATGCCGCGGCGCCGCACTAAAAACTGAACCAATCGGTTCACTCACCCGTAGGAGGGAGGAACCGTCTGCCACAGCCCGAGAGGCCGCCATGCGCTTTTTCCCGATCGTGACCGCCGTTCTGGTCTGTGTCGCACTCTTCTTCGTCGTGCTGGAGCGCGAGGCCCTGTTCCGTTTCGCCAACGACCTGACGACGGAGGGCGAGCCGCAGCCGATCATCGAGAATGAGGCCGCTCCGCCCGCGGAACCCGTCGCCATCAGCGCGACGAACGCCGCCGCGCCGCAGGCCGTGAACGTGATCGTCCTCGCCTCCGAAGCCGTCGAGGTGCCCGACGCGGTGCGCGTGCGCGGCGAGTCGGAGGCCGCGCGGCAGGTCTCGGTCGTGGCGGAAACCACGGGCACCGTGGTCTCTGACCCGATCCGCAAGGGGGCCTTCGTCGAACGGGGGCAACTCCTCTGCGAGCTCGACCCCGGCACGCGCGCCGCGACCCTGGCCGAGGCGGAGGCCCGGCTGGCCGAGGCCCGTGCGCGCCTGCCCGAGGCGGAGGCGCGCATCCCCGAGGCAGAGGCCCGCGTCGCCGAGGCGGAGGCCCGACTGGCCGAGGCGCGACTGAACCAGACCGCGGCGAGCCGTCTCTCGGAAAGCGGCTTCGCCGCCGAGACCCGTGTCGCCAATGCCGATGCCGCCCTGAGTTCGGCGCAGGCCACGCTGACGGCGGCGCAGGTCGGCCTCGAGACCGTTTCGGCCGGGATCGAATCGGCCGAAGCCGGGATCGAGGCGGCCGAGGCAAGCGTTCAGCGCGCCGAGCTCGACATCAACAAGCTGAGCGTGAAAGCCCCCTTCTCGGGACTTCTGGAGACCGACACTGCGGAACTCGGTTCGCTTCTGCAGGCGAACGGCGGGGTCTGCGCCACGATCGTGCAACTCGACCCGATCAAGCTCGTGGGTTTCCTGCCCGAGGCGCAGGTCGACCGCGTGGTTGTCGGCAGTGCCGCGCAGGCGCGTCTGGCTTCCGGTCAGGAAGTCGCGGGGGCCGTGACCTTCCTCAGCCGCTCCGCCGACGAGACGACCCGCACCTTCCGCATCGAGGTCGACGTGCCCAATCCCGACCTGACGATCCGTGACGGCCAGACCGTCGAGATCGCCGTGGAGACGGATGCGACGCGGGCGCATCTGATCCCCGGTTCTGCACTCACGCTCAACGACGAGGGCCAGCTCGGCCTGCGGCTGGTCGAGGACGGCAAGGCCGGCTTCGCCGCTGTCGAGCTGATCCGCGACTCGACCGACGGCATCTATGTCTCGGGCCTTCCGGACAGGGCGGACGTCATCGTCGTCGGCCAAGAGTACGTGACCGACGGCGTGTCCGTGCGCGCCTCCTACGCCGATGAGGTCGAAGCTCCGGAGATCGGCCAATGACCGGCCTCATCGACTGGGCCGCCGAACGGGCCCGAATGGTCCTCGCTTTCGTCGTCCTGTCGATCGTGGCGGGGACCGTCGCCTATGTCTCGCTCCCGAAGGAGGGCGAGCCCGACATCGACATCCCGGGCCTCTTCGTCTCGGTGCCCTTCCCCGGCATCAGCGCATCGGACGCCGAGAAGCTGCTCGTCAAGCCGATGGAGACGCGCCTGAAGGAGATCGACGGCCTCAAGGAGATGACGGCGACCGCGGCCGAGGGTTACGCCGGCCTCTTCATGGAGTTCGAATTCGGCTGGGACAAATCCGCCACCATCGCCGACGTGCGCGACAAGATGGGCCAGGCCGAGGCAGAGTTCCCCGACGGGGCGGAGCAATACACGATCGACGAGATCAATTTCTCCGAGTTCCCGATCCTGATCGTCTCGCTCTCGGGCTCGGCCCCCGAACGCACGCTCCTGCGCCTCGCCTCCGACCTGCAGGACCGGCTCGAGGCGATGCCGCCGATCCTCGAGGCGGGGCTCGCCGGGCACCGGGACGAGATGCTCGAGGTGCTGATCGACCCGCTCGCGCTCGAAAGCTACAACGTCACCGCGTCCGAGCTCATCAACGTCGTCACGCAAAACAACCTTCTGGTCGCGACCGGGGCGGTCGAGACGGCGAGCGGGGCCTTTCCGGTGAAGATCCCCGGCTCCTTCGAGGAGCCGCGGGACGTCTACGAACTGCCGGTCAAGACCGATGGGGACCGGGTCATAACCCTGGGCGACCTGGCCGAAATCAACCTGACCTTCGAGGACCGCGAGGGCACCGCGCGCTACAACGGGGAGACGACGGTCGCGTTGCAGGTGGTGAAGCGCAAGGGCTTCAACATCATCGAGACGGCGCAGCAGGTGCGCGAGGAACTCGACGCCGAGACGGCGACGTGGTCGCCCGAGCTGCGTCAGGCGGTGGACGTGACGGTGACGCTCGACCAGTCGCGGACGGTGAAATCCATGGTCACCCAGCTCGAGGGCTCGGTCCTGACGGCCATCGCGCTCGTGATGATCGTGGTGCTGGCTGCGCTCGGCACCCGCTCGGCGCTCCTCGTGGGCTTCGCGATCCCGACGTCCTTCCTGCTCAGCTTCGCGATCATGGCTGCGGTGGGCATCACCATCTCGAACATCGTGATGTTCGGATTGATCCTCGCCGTGGGGATGCTGGTCGACGGGGCGATCGTCGTCGTGGAATACGCCGACAAGCGGATCTCCGAGGGGACGGGGCCGATGCAGGCCTATACCGAGGCCGCCAAGCGGATGTTCTGGCCCGTCGTTTCCTCGACGGCGACCACGCTCTGCGCCTTCCTCCCGATGCTCTTCTGGCCCGGCATCCCGGGCGAGTTCATGGGCAATCTGCCGGTCACGCTGATCTTCGTGCTGTCGGCCTCGCTTGTGGTGGCGCTCGTCTACCTGCCGGTTCTGGGCGGCGTCTTCGGCCGCATCAGCCGCATGTTCGAGCGCGGGGCCAACTGGCTGCGCGCGCATGTGCCCTGGGCCCTGCGCGTCGTCCTCACGCTCGTTTCGGCCTATGCGATGGTCGTCGCGATCCTGCAGACGCTGAACCCGTCCTACCTGCTGCCCATCGACCCGAGCCGGGCCGGCCTGCTGCATATCCTGCCGGGCGCGGTCGGGTTCCTGCTGGCCTGTTTCGCCCTGTCCACGACCCTCGGGTCGATCCGTTGGCACCGAGAAAACCGCCGCGTGCGCGCGGGGTATCGCCGTTCGCCCTTCGGGCATTTCGTCAACCTGATCGTGGGCAACCCGATCGGCCCCATCGCGGCCGTCATCGTCGTGGGCTTCACCGTCGTCTCGGTGTTCACCTACTTCGGGGCCAACAACAAGGGGGTGGAGTTCTTCGTCGAGAGCGAGCTCGAACAGGCCAACGTCTTCGTGCGCGCCCGTGGCAATCTCTCGCTCGACGAGAAGGACGCGCTCCTGCGGCGGGCTGAGCAGATCGTGCTCGACACACCGGGCATCCAGTCGGCCTTCGCCTTCGCCGGTGACGGCGGGCTCAACTCCGGCGGCCCCGGAGCCGCCGGCGGCCCGAGCGACACCATCGGTCAGATCCAGATCGAAATGGTGCCGTGGGACGACCGCCCGACCGTTTCAGAACCGCTCTTCGAGATCTTCGGCCTAACCTTCGACACCTCCTTCGTGGACCCGGCCTTCGACGGCGACGCCATCGCCGATACGCTGCTCGAACGCCTTCGCACGCTGCCGGGCGTGAAGGTCGACCTCTCGGCGCAAGATCGTGGCCCGGCGCAGGGAAAGCCCGTCCACCTGCGCCTGATGGGGGACAACTGGGAAGATCTGCAGGCGGCGACCGCCACCATGGCGCAGACCTTCGCGGACACCCCCGGCATGATCGACATCGAGGACACGCTGCCCCTGCCCGGCATCGACTGGGAAATCGACGTCGACGTCGAGAAGGCCGGCCGCTTCGGGGCCGATGTCGCGACCGTCGGGTCCATGGTGCAGATGATCACCCGCGGCATCCTGCTCGACACGATGCGCGTCGACACCTCCGACGACGAGATCGAGATCCGCATCCGCCTTCCCGAGGAGGACCGGATCCTCTCCACCCTCGACACGCTGAAGGTGCGCACGAACGAGGGACTCGTCCCGTTGGCCAACTTCATCGAGCGGCGTGCCGTCCCCCAGCTTGCCCAGATCGACCGCGTCGACGGGGAACGGTTCTTCGACGTGAAGGCCGACGTCGCACCGAACCTCGTGAAACTGGTCGATGCCGAGGGCGAGACGCAACGGATCGTGCCCGCCGAGGAGGCGGAGGGCACCGACCTAACGGTGGTCCCGGTGAACCCCAACGAGCGGATCGCCTATTTCACCGGCCTTCTGAACGAGAACGCCGAGCTGCTGCCTGCCTCGGTCGCCTGGGAGTGGACCGGCGATCAGGAGGAGCAGGCCGAGAGCCAGGCCTTCCTCATGCAGGCCTTTGTCGGCGCGCTCGGGCTGATGTTCATCATCCTGCTGGCGCAGTTCAACTCGATCTACAATTCGGTGCTGGTTCTCCTTGCGGTTGTGCTTTCCACGACGGGCGTGCTCATCGGAATGCTGGTCATGGACCAGGCCTTCTCGATCATCATGACGGGCACGGGCATCGTCGCGCTTGCGGGGATCGTGGTGAACAACAACATCGTGCTGATCGACACCTATCAGGACTACGCCCGCTACATGCCGCGGCTGGAGGCGATCACCCGCACCGCCGAGGACCGGATCCGCCCGGTGCTCCTGACGACGCTGACGACGATGGCCGGTCTCGCGCCCATGATGTTCGGACTGAGCGTCGACTTCATCGCCGGCGGCTATTCCATCGGCTCTCCCACCGCGCTCTGGTGGATCCAGCTGGCGACCGCGGTGGTCTGGGGCCTCGGCATCGCGACCGTTCTGACGTTGCTCTTCACACCCGCGATGCTGGCCGGGCGCGTCTGGGTCGGTGTCTATGCCCTGGGTCTGGCGCGGCTTCTCGGACGGCTCGGAATGGGCCGCGGCAGCCGGGCCGCGGAGGATTGGGCGCTGCGCCGCGAGGCGAAGCGCGTGCGGATGCCCGTGCTCCTCTGGGCCGAAGACGAGGACGATCGCGCCGAATCGGACGAGCCGGAACTGCCCCTGCCCGCGCCCGAGGACGCGCCGCACGAAGCGAACGAGCCGCGCGAGGATCGGCCGCACCCGCCGTTGCGCGCCGCCGAGTGATCGAAACCGGCGGTCCTAAGTGGCCGCCGGACCTCTCAAAAGCGGGACTGCAGGTTTGCAGGCTGCCCAATCGACGGGCAAAGGATCGCGCCCAGGTTGCTTTTTGAGCGGTTCTCCGGGTCACCGGCAAAATACGACGCATTCGTCGCTCTTTCTGCGGTTGCATTATTGACCTTGCTGCGGCGCAGCTTAAATCTCAACTTATCGGAACGCAGGGTCTTCCTCCTCCCTGGCTCTGCAGACCGAGTGACCTGAAAGCGGCCTCGTTCTTCCTCCTCCCTGAGCGAGGCCGCATTTCTGCCCCAATCTCGCCAAATCCAGATCATCGTTTCCAGGCAGGGTATAATTCTCCCCTTTCCGTTTCGGAGACATCCGATGATGCACCAACCCACGCCCCAGAGCCCCGCCACCGCCCAGCCCCCGGTCAAGCGCAAGCCGCGCCCGGTTCCGGTGCGGTTCACGGATTGGGCCTCGATCTGAGCGATCCCGACTGGACGCGCGGCCTTTGAGTGCCGATCCTGCGTCCATGAGCGACGACGCCCCGATCTCGACCCTGCGCAACATGGGTCCCGCCATGGAGGCCGCCTTCGCGAAGGTCGGCATCACCACGGTCGGCGAATTGCGCGACCTTGGCACCGATGCTGCCTATGCGCGGCTCGTGCGCAACGGCTCACGGCCCCATTTCATCCCCTTCTACGTGATCGAGATGGCGCTTCAGGGCCGCCCCTGGAACGACTGCAAGGGCGACGAGAAGAAAGCGCTGCGCAAGCGCTTCGACGCGGTGAAAGCGCAAAACCAGGACACCGATCGCGACGCCTTCGAGGCGATGATGGACGCGATCGGCGTCATCGAACGCCCCTGATCCCCTGAGACGAAAATCGCCGGGTCGATGCCCGGCGATATCCTGTTCCAGCGATGTGTCCCGATCTATCGGCTGACGTAGATCACCCGGCGCAGACGGCGTGGCGTCTCGTTCGTCCAGATCGCCTGCGACTGGTAGTCCCCCTGCAGCGTGCGCGGGCCGCGATGCGGGTTCAGCCGGCCATCGTCGAAGGCCGCGCGGTAGCCGGCCGGCGGATGCTGCACGCTGAACGTCGTGCGTGCCGCGGGCACGAGGACCGTGCGGCGCGCGTTGCGGGTGGAGGCCGTCGTGACGGTGCCCGTCGTCTCGACCGAGGAGCGCCGCTCCAGCGACCAGTTCGGATCGCCGCCGCAGCGCGTCGCCCCGCGCAGATAGCGCGACGACAGCTCCGACGCCCCCGCACATCCGCGCGTCACCTGCGCCGCCCCTGTGGCGCGGTTCGGGCTGGGCGCGTTCGGGTTCACGCGCACCGCCGTCGCGGGCGGCGTGACGCGCACGACGCGCGGCGTGGCCTGCGCCCGGGTGGACCGACGTGGCGTGGCCGGCGTCGTCGCCATGCGCGGCGCGGCAGTCGCCGTCGCGGCCGGGGCGCTGGCCGCCTGCCCGCGCAGGGCGGCTGCACAGGCGGGCGTGTTGCGAAGGTAGCGGGCCGACAGATCCGACGCACCGCACCCCGCCGGCACGGCGATCGCGGTGCGGCGTGGCGTAGTCGTGACCGTCTGACGCATCGGGCGCGGGGCCGCGGCGCGGGCCGGACGCGGGGCCGCCGCGACGGGTCGTCCCGGTGCGCTGGCGCTGACCGCCGGGGCGGTGCGGCGCGGTGCGGGGACGGCGATCTCCCGCGGGGCGGCCGGGGCGGGCTCACGGCGGATGACGGGCTCGGCCGTCTGCACCGTCGCCGAAGTCGCGGCCGGAGCGGGACGCGGCGCGGGCGTCGTCGCCGCGGCTGTCGTCGTGGCCGGACGCGCGGTCGGCGACCGGCCGCAGACGACCGTGCGATCCCGGTTCACCCGCGGCACCCAGCGGGTCGTCCCGCCGACGCCCGCCCGCAGGAAGACGCAGCCCCGGCTGTCCACATAGGTATCGGCGGCATAGCTCGCAGGCGGCGTCTCGGCCGGCCCGGGCGTGTTGCGGACCGTCCGCTGCGCCTCCGCCGTGCCGGCCAGCGCCACGAGCGCCGTGCCCGCCAGCCCCAGCATCAGATTTCGGATGGTCCCGTCCAGCCTGCGCACCATGTCACCCCTCCCGCGAATGAAAACCTGCGAAACCTTACCCCGCCCTGCCCCCAAGTAAAGCGCAGGGCTGGAGAATCCGCTATTTCGTCCCGAACATGCGGTCACCCGCATCCCCCAGTCCTGGTGTGATGTATCCCTTCTCGTTCAGCCGCTCGTCGACGGCAGCGGTCACGATGGGCACATCCGGGTGGGCGTCTTTCATCCGGGCGATCCCCTCGGGTGCGGCGAGGAGGCAGAGGAAGCGGATGTCCTTCGCGCCCTTCTCCTTTAGCAGGTCGATCGCCGCGACCGAGGAATTGCCGGTCGCCAACATCGGGTCGACCGCGATCACCAGCCGCTCGTCGAGGTGGTCGGGGGCCTTGAAATAGTATTGCACAGGCTGGAGCGTCTCCTCGTCTCGGTAGAGGCCGACGAAGCCGACGCGCGCCGAGGGCACGAGTTCCAGGATCCCGTCGAGCAGCCCGTTCCCCGCCCGCAGGATCGACACGAGCGCGAGTTTGCGGCCCGAGAGGACCGGCGCATCCATCGGTTGCAACGGCGTCTCGATCGCGCGGGTCGTCATCGGCAACTCCCGCGTGATCTCATAGGCCAGAAGCTGGCTGATCTCGCGCAGGAGTTGACGGAAGACGGCCGTGGAGGTCGCCTTGTCGCGCATCAGCGTCAGCTTGTGCTGCACCAGCGGGTGTTTGACGTGCGTGAGATGGTCCATATCAGGGCTCCAGTCGGGCAAGGAGGGCGGCGCGGGTGGCCTCGTCGCAGAAGGCGGCTTCGGCGGCCATGCGATTGACAGCGCGGAAGTCATCCGTGCCCCAGCCGAAGGTGGCGGCGAGCGTATCGTATTCCTGCGGCAGCGTTGTGTGGAAGAAGGGCGGATCGTCGGTCGAAATCGATAGAGGGACACCTTCGCGTCGAAGCATATCAACCGGATGCGCATCGATCTTCGGGTAAACGCCAAGCACGACATTCGAGCCGGGACAGACTTCGAGATGGATCCCCTCGTCGACGATGCGCCTCAGGAGGGCCGGATCTTCGCTTGCGCGAACGCCGTGCCCGACGCGCGTAACCTTCAGATGATCGAGCGTCTCGCGCACCGACTCCGGGCCACCGAACTCGCCTGCATGAGACGTGAGGCCCAACCCCGCCTCACCCGCGGCGGCGAAGGCAGGCGCGAAGTCGGCAGCGCGATAGAGCCCTTCGTTTCCGCCCATTCCGAAACCCGTGACGACGTCACCCGCGGTCTCCGCCGCGCAGCGGGCCGTCTCCCGCGCTGCCTCCGGGCCGAAATGCCGTATGCAGGTGACGATACCACGCATCTCGATCCCGTCGACGGCCGCCGCCGCCTCGAAGATCGCCGCGAGATAGTCGCGCCAGGCCGAAAGGTCGCGCCCGCCGCAGAAGTCGGGGCTGAGGAAGGCCTCCGTGTAGATCACCCCCTGCGCCCGCGACTGCTCCAGGACGGCGGTGGTCAGCCGGGCGAAGTCTTCGGGCGATCGAAGAACCTGCGTGGCGGCTTCGTAGACTTTAAGAAAGCCCTCGAAGTCATTGTAAACGTAAGACCCGGCAGCATCGAAGACACCATCGAGGACGATCCCCTTTTCGGCAGCGAGCTGTCGGATGAAGGCCGGCGGGGCCGCCCCTTCGAGGTGAAGGTGCAGTTCGAGTTTCGGCTCGAAAGTCATAGGAAGCTCCGTCCGGGGCCGACGCCCGGGACGCCCAGATGGGCACAGATGCTGGCCGCCACGTCGGCGAAGGCGAGAAGCCCCGCCTCCCCCTGCCGCCCGGCGACGGCGACCGGCACGCGCTCCCGCGTGTGGTCGGAGCCGGTCCAGGTCGGGTCGTTGCCGTGGTCTGCGGTGAAGATCATGATGTCGTCCGGCCGCATCGCGGCGAGGATCGGCGGCAGGCAGGCGTCGAACCATTCGAGATGCGCGGCATAGCCCGCCGGGTCGCGGCGATGGCCGTAGACGCTATCGAATTCGACGAAGTTGGCGAAGGTCAGGCTGCCGTCGGGCATGTCCCGCACCGCATCCGCCAGATGCTCCATCAGCGCGGTATCCTTGCCCTTCACGACGCTGTCGATGCCCCGCATCGAGAAGATGTCGCCGATCTTGCCGATCGCATGAACCCTGCGGCCGGCCCGCTGCACCACGTCGCAAAGCGTGTCCGACGGCGGCAGGATCGCGAAATCGCGGCGGTTCGCCGTCCGCTCCCAGGGGCCGTCCCCCGCGAAGGGCCGCGCGATGACACGCCCCACCTTCATGGCGTGGAGCGTCGGCGCGAGACCTTCACAGAGCGCCAGGAGCCGGTCGAGACCGAAGTGCACCTCATGCGCCGCGATCTGGAAAACGCTGTCGACCGAGGTATAGCAGATCGGCCAGCCGGTTCGGATGTGGGCCTCGGCCTCCGCCTCGATGATGAGCGTGCCGCTGGCGTGACGATTGCCGAGGATGCCGTCGGTGCCGGCGTGACGCAGTACCTCCTCCACCAGATCCGGGGGAAAGCAGGAGTCGGTGTCGGGAAAGTAATGCCAGTCGAAGGGCACCGGCAGGCCCGCCAGCTCCCAATGGCCCGAGGGCGTGTCCTTGCCGTTCGAAACCTCGGTGGCCGCGCCCCAGAGGCCCTGCGGTTCGGCGTCGAGGCCGGGCGTGGCATCCCCTGACGCGAGCCGCGTGGCGGTCCCGAACCCGAGGGTATCGAGATGAGGGATCCTCAGAGGCCGATCCGCACGGTTTTCGGCACACCACTGCGCGATATGGGCCAGCGTGTTCGCCCCGGCATCCCCGAAGTCGGCCGCGTCCGGCGCGCCACCGCAGCCCAAGGAATCGAGCACGACGAGGAAGGCGCGGCTCATCGGATCGTCTCCTGCACGAGGGGCGGTGGCGTGACGGCGCTGCTCTCCATCTCGATCGCGCGGGCCACGCGCTCGGCGGCTTCGGCGGCGGCATCCCCGTCGGCGGCATGGACACGGGCAAGCGCCTGCCCCTCGGTCACGACGGCCCCGAGCTGCGCCAGATGGCTGATGCCGACGGTCGGGTCGATGCGGTCGTCCTCCCGCCGCCGTCCGCCGCCGAGGTCCACGACGATCTCGCCCAGGGCGCGGGTGTCGATGCGGCCGACCACGCCCGGCTGATCGGCGCGCAATTCAGCCACCACCGGGGCCGCCGGCAGCCGGTCGCGCCAGCGTTCGGGGAAATCGCCCGGCCCGCCCTGCGCGCGGACCATGCGCCCGAAGACCTCGGCTGCGGCCCCCGAGGTCAGCGCCTCGGCGATCTTCGCCGCTCCCTCCATGGCGTCGGCCGCCAATCCGCCGAGCGCGAGGGCTTCGCCGCCGAGTGCCTTCGTGAGCGAAACGAGCCGGCCCGAGCGCCGCGTCGCGGGCTCGGTCAGCGCTTCCATCGCGGCGATCACCTCGAGCGCGTTACCCGCGCTCGTCGCCGCCGGCTGCGACATGTCGGTCAGGAGCGCCGAGGTCATCACCCCGTTCGCCTGACCCGTCTCGACGAGCGCGCGGGCCAGCGCATGGGCGGCCTCGACGTCGGGCATGAAGGCCCCGGAGCCGGTCTTGACGTCGAGGACGAGGGCCTCGGGCGCTTCGGCCAGCTTCTTCGACAGGATCGAGGCGACGATGAGATCGAGGCTCTCGACGGTGCCGGTCACGTCGCGCACGGCATAGAGGCGGCGGTCGGCCGGAGCGATGTCGCCCGTGGCACCGACGATGGCGCAGCCGACGCGGGAGACGATGCTCTGCAACTCGTCGGCCTGCATCTCGACACGCAGCCCGGGGATCGCCGAGAGCTTGTCGAGCGTGCCGCCGGTGTGGCCGAGCCCCCGGCCCGAGATCATCGGGACATAGGCCCCGCAGGCGGCGAGCGCGGGCGCGAGGACGAGCGACACGCAATCGCCGACGCCCCCGGTGGAATGCTTGTCGAGCACGGGACCCGGCAGGTCCCATTGCAGCACATCTCCCCCGTCGCGCATGGCCCGGGTGAGCGCGGCGCGACCCTGCGCGCCCAGAGGCGTATGGCAGACCCCCATGGCGAAGGCCCCCGCCTGCGCGTCCGACACCTCGCCCGAAGCCAGCCCCTCGGCGAAGGCCACGAGCGCGGCCGGCTTCGGCCGTTCGCCCCGCCGGAGCGCGGCGAGGGTGTCGCGCGGATGGCTCACGCCATGAATCCCGCGTCGAATTTGCCGGGCAAAAGGGCGGCGATCGTCGTCGCCTGCTCCGCCCCCGCGACCGTGGCGAGCGTCACCGGCACCTCGCCGCCGCCGAACTCCGCGAGCTTCTGTCGGCACCCGCCGCAGCAGGGCACCGGAGCGGGCGCATCGGCCACGACATAGACATCCGTCAGCGCCGTCTCGCCGGCGGCGACCATGGCCGCGATGGCCCCGGCCTCGGCGCAGGTGCCCTCGGGGTAGGCCACGTTCTCGACGTTGCAGCCGGCGTAGACGCGCCCCGACGCCCCGCGCACCGCGGCCCCCACCTTGAAGCCGGAATAGGGCGCATGGGCGTTCTCGCGCACGGCAAGGGCGGCGTCGCGCAGCTCGGACATGGGCAGACCTCCCGGTGGCAGAAGACGGTTCCCCTGATTGGCCCCCGCGCCGGGGGGATGCAAGACCGGATGCGCGGGCACCACGCCTAGCGCAGCCGTGAGCGGGCTTGATTGGCATGTGTCCGGCCGCGCCGCCATATGCGGTCCAACACCGACATTCGGAGGATCCGACATGAACCGCAGAACCCTGCTCATCGGCGGCGCGGCCGCCCTGACCACCACGGCCGCCGCGGCAAGCCTGCTCCTGCCTCGGCAGCTCGCGCCCGCGCTCACCTTCACGCGCGACGGGCTCGCGCTCGGCGGCACCGACCCGGTCGCCTATTTCACCCACGCGCGGCCCATGGGCGGCGACCCGGCACTGACGCACGAGTGGGCCGATGCGACCTGGCGTTTCATCAGCGAGGAGAGCCGCGCGGCCTTCGTCGAGGATCCCGAGGCCTTCGCCCCGCAATACGGCGGCTTCTGTGCCTGGGCGGTAGCCGAGAAGGGCGAACTCTACAGCACGCAGCCCGAGAACTGGGCGATCGTGGACGGCAAGCTCTACCTGAACTTCAACGACGACGTTCAGGCCATGTGGGACGCGGATCGCGCCGGCTTCATCCGCACGGCCGACATGAAATGGCCGCGCATCCTCGCCGAAGCCTGATCCGCGGCCCTTCCCTTGGCCTCAAATACGCCGGGGGTGCGGGGGCAGCGCCCCCGCCCGCTCCGCGTCAGAGCATCATCTGGTAGCTCTCGGGCACCCAGTGGAAGCCGTCGCCCCGGGTCTCGACGTAGCCGACGGCGGGGAACGGCATGTGATAGCCGATCATCGGCATCCGCTCGGCGGCGAGCATCCCGAGGATGTTGCGGCGCGAGGCCGCCGCCGCCGCCTTGTCCATGTCGAAGCGGACCTCCCAGTCGGGGTGCGCGAGCGACCAGACGTAGTGATTGGCCAGATCGGCCGCCACGAGGAGCGACTTCTCCCCGGACGAGAGGCGGTAGGTCATGTGCCCCGGCGTATGCCCGAAGGCCGCGACGGCGGTGATGCCCGGGGCCGCGTCCGCGCCATCGGCGAGGAAGGTCATCTTCTCGGCGAGCGGGCGCACGTTGGCTTCGAACCCCTCGTTTTCCTGCGCGGCCCAGGCGTCGAACTCGGCCTGCGCGGTCACGTAGGCGGCATTGGCGAAGGTCGGCGCGCCGCCCGACATGAGACCGCCGATGTGGTCGCCGTGCATATGCGTCAGGATCACCGTGTCGACGTCGCCGGCGGCATAGCCCGCGGCCTCGACCGCGGCGGTGATGTCCTCGGGCGACTGGCCCGTATCGAAGAGGACGAGGCTTTCGCCCGTGTTCACGAGCGTCGGCGTGAAGAAGAACTGGTTGACGTCGGTGGGGATGAAGGCGGCATCCGACACCTCCTTGAAGGTCTCGGCATCGACGTTCATGCCGAAGATCGTCTGGGGATCGTTCGGGTTCGTAACCGTGTTCGCGAGGAGCGTCGTCACCTCAAGGTCGCCCAAGTTGAAGCGGCGCACGTTCTGCTGCATCGGCTCCTGCTTCGGCGCGGCGGCGGCGGCGGGCAGCGCGGCGGCGAAGGGCAGCGCGGCACCTGCCCCGAGGGCGGCGCGACGGGTCAGCTTGGTCATGGCGGGATCTCCCAGTTGATCGCGATGATATGCCGCAAGGTAGCCCGGGCCGGGTGAGGTGCCACATCACGGCTGCGTCACCACGATGCGCGTCGGGGCCCGCGCCTGTGCGCCACTGGACAGCGCCCCCGCGTCGGTGGCACATGCGCGCTCAAAGGAGCCGCCCATGCCCGACACGAAGACCGTCACCCGTTTCGCCCCCTCGCCCACCGGCCACATCCACGTCGGCAACCTGCGCACGGCCGTCCTGAACTGGGCCATCGCGCGCAAGGCCGGCGGCACCTTCATCCTGCGGCTCGACGATACCGACCCCGAGCGGTCGAAGGACGAATACGCCGATGCCATCCGCGAAGACCTCGAATGGCTGGGCCTCACCTGGGACCGGGAAGAGCGGCAGTCGACCCGGCTCGACCGCTATGCCGCCGCCGCGGATGCCATGCGGGCGAGCGAGCGGCTCTACGAGGCGTTCGAGACGCCGACGGAACTGGACCTGAAGCGCAAGAAACAGCTGAACATGGGCAAGCCGCCGGTCTACGACCGCGCGGCGCTCGCGCTGTCGGAGCAGGAGAAGGACCGCTTGCGGGCAGAGCGGGGCGGCCACTGGCGCTTCAAGCTCGACCACGCGCGCATCGAATGGACCGACGGCATCCTCGGGCCGCTCTCGATCGACGCGGCCTCGGTCTCGGACCCGGTGCTGATCCGGGGCGACGGGCAGGTTCTCTACACGATCGCGAGCGTCGTGGACGACACCGAGATGGGCGTGACCCATGTGGTGCGCGGCTCGGATCACGTCACGAACACCGCGACGCAGATCCAGATCATCGACGCGCTCGGCGGCACCGCGCCCGCCTTCGCGCACCATTCCCTCCTGACCGGGCCGCAGGGCGAGGCGCTCTCGAAACGGCTCGGCACGCTGTCCATCCGCGACCTGCGCGTCGCGGGGATCGAGCCGATGGCGCTCGTGTCGATGATGGCGCGGCTCGGCTCGTCGCAGCCGATCGAGCTGCGCGGCTCCATGGAGGAGATCGTGGCGCATTTCGACCTCGACGCCTTCGGCGTGGCCCCGACCAAGTTCAACGTCGACGACCTGAAACCGCTCACCGCGAGCTATCTTGCCGCCCTGCCCCGCGCCGGGGCCGAGGCGGAGATCGCCGCGCTCGGCGTCCCGGAAGAGAGCCGCGATGCCTTCTGGACGGTCGTGCGCGAGAACATCGCCACCCGGGCCGACATCGCCGGCTGGTGGGAGCTGATGCAGAACGGCGCGAGCCCCGAAATCCCCGAGGACGACCGTGCGTTCGTGGCCGAGGCGCTCGCGCTCCTGCCGCCGCAGCCCTGGACGGAAGAAACCTGGGGCGAGTGGACGGCGGCCGTCAAGGCGGCCACGGGCCGGAAGGGGGCCGCCCTCTTCAAGCCGCTGCGCCTCGCGCTCACGGGGCGCACGACGGGCCCCGGCATGGGCGATCTGATGCCGCTGTTGCAAAAGGGGCCCCGCGTTTGAGGCGAATGGCCGGCCCGTAACAATCGGCCGCTGTGCCGGCGGCCCCGGCCCCGATTGTTTCAATGACGTTGCGTGCCCCTCACGGGGACGCGATAGCCTTGTATCAAAGGGTAACAGGCGCGTGACCACAGGGTCGCTTCGGTTGCCAGAGAGGGCGTTCGGGCCCCATCTTCGGGTCAACACCGAAGGATTCCGCCCATGCGCACCGAACGATTCACATTCGAGGGACACGACGGCAGCGACCTGAGCGCGCGCCTCGATCTGCCCGACGAGGCCCCCGTCGCCACTGCGCTGATGGCGCATTGTTTCACCTGCGGCAAGGACATCCCGGCCGCCCGCCGGATCGCCGCGCGGCTCGCCGGGCTCGGGATCGCGGTGCTACGGTTCGACTTCACCGGCCTCGGGCATTCGAAGGGGGAGTTCGAGAACACCTCCTTCTCGACCAATGTCTCCGATCTGGTGGCGGCGGCAAACGCGCTCGACGCGCGCGGCATGGATGTCGACCTCCTGATCGGCCATTCGCTCGGCGGGGCCGCCGTCCTGCGCGCGGCGGCCGAGATCCCCTCGACCCGTGCCGTCGCGACGATCGGCGCGCCCTACGACCTGGGCCATGTGACCCATCACTTCGAGGGCGCGCTCGAGACCATCGCACGCGACGGCGTGGGCGAGGTGCGGCTCGGCGGGCGCAAGCTGCGGATCGGGAAGGGTTTCGTGGAGGATATCTCGGGCCAGAACCTCGAGAGCGCGATCGGCGCACTGAAGCCCGCGCTCCTCGTCCTACACGCGCCCCGCGACGAGACCGTCGGCATCGACAGCGCGACGCGCATCTTCCTTGCCGCGAAGCACCCCAAGAGCTTCGTGACGCTCGACGAAGCCGACCACCTCGTCACCAATCCGGCCGATGCCGAATACGCCGCCGACGTGATCGCCGCCTGGGCGACGAAATACCTCGACCTGCGCCGCCCGGCACCGCCCATCGGCGCGCCCGAGGGCGTGACCCGAGTGAGCGAGATCGCCCCCGACGGCTTCGCCCAGGACATCGTCGCCTCGGGCGGCAAGCATCACATCAAGGCCGACGAGCCCGTCGCCTATGGCGGCACGGACCGGGGCCTCTCGCCCTATCAGCTGATGGCCGCGAGCCTCGGGGCCTGTACCTCGATGACGCTGCGGATGTATGCCCGGCGCAAGAAATGGCCGCTCGAGGGCGTGACCGTCGATGTGACCCACGACCGGATGCACGCGCAGGACGCGCCCTCGGCCTCGGGCGAGCGGATCGACCGGTTCCGACGGATCATCCGCCTCTGCGGTCCGCTCGACGCCGAACAACGCGCGCGCCTCCTGGAGATCGCCGACCGCTGCCCCGTTCACCGCACGCTCGAGACCGGAGCCACGGTGGAGACGGTGCTGGAGGAAACGGTGGAGGAAGAGCCTCGCGACGCCGGCGAAACGGCGGCCTGACGTCCCCGGTCAGGGCAGTTCGACCTTCGCAAGTTCCACACGCATCTCGGCCAGCCGCGCGAGACAGAGTTCCGCCGCCTCCGTCAGGTCCGCCGCCCCCTCCGCCGCCAACTGATTGAGATGACGTGCGGCCTGCTGCGTCGGCAGGGCACCGACGGCACTGCTCAAAGACAGAAGGACATGGGTTTGCGCACGCAGGGTGTCGCGGTCGTCGACGGCCAGCGCAGCGGTCATGGCCGCCTCGACGTCCGCTAGATCCTCGGACAGCCGGGCCAGAAGATCGGCCTCGTATTCCGATCCCGCCGCCTGCATCAACTCGACGAGCGTGGCCGCAGAAAGCGGCGGCGCGGCCTCGGGCACCCAGCTGGAGGCATCGGGCGCATCGGCGAGGAAGTGGCGGATCGCCGCGCCGAAGGCCTCGATCCGGCCGAGCGGCTTGGCCAGGATCCCGTCGGCCCCCGCCTCGACGATGGCGTCACGGTTGTCCCGCAGAACATAGGCCGTCATCGCAACCATTGACGTCGGCGGCGCGACGCCGCGGGCCTGCCGCAGGCGCTCCGAGCGCAGCACGTCGAGCCCGCCGAGCGCGGGCATCTCGATGTCGACGAGGGCGAGGTCGAACCGCTCCCGCGCAAGCCAGTTGAGCGCCTCGATCCCGTCGGCGGCCAGTTCGCATTCCGCGCCCATCTGCGTCAGCATCCCCTGCACCAAGAGCCGGTTGGTCGCACTGTCGTCGGCCACGAGGATGCGGTGGCCGCTCAAATCCGGCAGCGCCGCATCCGCCTCCGGCTCCTCCAGCCGGGACCAGACGGCGCGCGGGATCGCGAGCACAACCTCGGCGCCACCCATCGGGCTCGTCCCGAACTCGCACCGCGCGCCCATGCCGCGCGCATGGGCCGCAACGATCTGAAGACCCATGCCATTGCGCGGAGCCGGGCTGGTCTCGTCCTCGGCCGGACCGGGCGGCCCGTCGCGCAGGATCCGTCCGGGCAGGCCGCGACCGTCGTCTTGGACGCTGATCCGAAGCGTCCCGTCGGGCTGCAGGGCACTGCCCAGCGTGACCCGGGTGCCCCCCGAGTGGCGCAGCGCGTTCGACATCATGTTCGCCACCACCCGCCGCAGCGGCAGGAGGGGCAGTTGGACGATCTTCGGCACATCGGCCGTCCGGTCGAGGTTCACGACGATGCCGGTGCCCTCGGCAGCCCCGTGCCAGCGGCGCAGCTCGTCCGCGCAGAAGCGGTGGAGGTTGAGGTTGCCGATCGGCCCGACCGTGTCGCGCGGCGTGCCGTGGAGCAGTTCCTCGACCAGCCGCGCGAGCAGTTCGGCCGCCGTCTGGACGCGGTCGAGCTGCCGACGAAGGTCGGGCTCGAGCGCGTCGCGGTCCATCAGGCGCACGCCGCCGATCACGTCGGACACGGCGGAGCGGATGTCGTGCGCCAGAAGCTGCGCCGCGGCGGGCGGGGGATCCGGATCGTCGTCCGGACCGCTCATGCGGCCGGGTATCCGATCCGTCCGAGCGCGGCTCCGATCTCGTCGAGGATCGCCGGGTCGTCGATCGTGGCCGGCACCTTGTCGAGCCGGCCTTCGGCGACCTTGACCATGCTCGCCCGCAGGATCTTTCCCGATCGCGTCTTGGGCAGCCGATCGACCACCACCGCCTGCTTGAAGGCGGCGACGGGCCCGATCACCTCACGCATCCGCGCCACACATTCACCGACGACCTCCGCCTCCGGACGGTCGACACCGGAGGTCAGACAGAGGAGCCCGACGGGCATCTGGCCCTTGAGCGCATCGGCCACGCCGATCACGGCACATTCCGCGACATCCGGGTGCCCGGCCAGCACCTCCTCCATCGCTCCCGTCGAGAGACGGTGACCCGCGACGTTGATGACGTCATCAGTGCGCGCCATGATCCAGAGGTAGCCGTCTTCGTCGATCATACCCGCGTCGCCGGTCTCGTAGTAGCCGGGGAAGGTCTCGAGATAGGACGTGCGGAAGCGCGCCTCCGCGTTCCAGAGCGTCGGCAGGGTACCGGGCGGCATCGGCAGCTTGATCGCGATCGCGCCGAGGGTGTTCGCCTCGACCGGATGCCCCTCCTCGTCGAGGACGCGCACGTCGTAGCCCGGCATCGGCACCGAGGGCGAACCGGTCTTGATCGGCAGCGCCTCCAGGCCGAGCGGGTTGCCGGCGATGGTCCAGCCGGTCTCCGTCTGCCACCAATGGTCGACGACCGGACGACCCGTGACCTTGCCGATCCACTCGACGGTATCGGGATCGGCGCGTTCCCCCGCGAGGAAGACGGCGCGCAGGCTCGAGATGTCGTGGCCCTCCATGAATTTCGCCTCCGGATCCTCCCGCCGGACGGCGCGGAAGGCGGTGGGCGCGGTAAAGAAGGCCGCGACCTTGTGGTCGGAGATGACGCGCCAGAAGGTCGAGGGGTCGGGCGTGCCGACCGGTTTGCCTTCGAAGACGACGGTGGTGCAGCCGTGGACGAGCGGCGCGTAGCAGATGTAGCTGTGCCCGACGACCCAGCCCACGTCCGACGCCGCCCAATAGACCTCTCCCGGCTTCACGCCGTAGATGTTGGTCATCGTCCAGTCGAGTGCGACGAGATGGCCGCCCGTCGCGCGGACGACCCCCTTCGGAGCCCCGGTCGTGCCGGAGGTATAGAGGATGTAGGCCGGGTGGGTTCCCTCGACGGGAATGCAGTCGACCGGCTCGGCTTCGGTGAAATCCTCCCAGTCGACGTCACGCGCGGTCATGTCGGCGAGACCCTCGGGTCGCTGCAGGACGACGCAGAAATCGGGGGTATGGGTCGCGATCCCGATCGCCTCGTCGAGGAGCGGCTTGTAGGGGACGACCCGGCCCGGTTCGATCCCGCAGGAGCCGGCGAGTACGGCCTTCGGCTTCGCGTCGTCGATCCGCACCGCCAGTTCGGCGGCGGCGAACCCTCCGAAGACGACCGAGTGGATCGCGCCGATGCGCGCGCAGGCCAGCATCGCCTCGAGCGCCTGAGGCACCATCGGCATGTAGATGATGACGCGGTCGCCCTTGCCCACGCCCCGCTCCGCGAGTCCGCCGGCAAGGCGCGCCACCCGGTCCTGCAGCTCGGCGTAGGAGATATGCTCGACCGTGTCGGTGACGGGGCTGTCGTAGATGATCGCCGTGCGCGCGCCGTGGCCGGCCGCGACATGCCGGTCGATCGCGTTCCAGCAGGTGTTGACCATGCCGTCGCTGAACCATTCGGGAACCGGCCCGCCCTTGTCGTGCAGCGCCTTGGAGGGCTTAGTAGCCCAGTCGATCGTGGTCGCCTGCTCCATCCAGAAGCCGTCGGGGTCCGCAACCGACCGCTCCCATTCCTCTTTCCAGCCCATGCCGTTCCCCCTCCTTTGGTTCCTCGGAGGATTTCTAGGGGCGTGGCGGGACGGCGTGCAAGATGCCCCCGGCCCGAAACCAAAGGTTTAGCGTTAACCTAGGGGCATTCTTTCGTCGGCGCAGGATCTCGGCTCGTGCGAGGGCCCTGGCCCGCCTGGCGTCCACCGAGGGTCAGCACCTCGACGCCACGTTCGGTCACGGCCACGGTATGCTCGAACTGGGCCGACAGCCGCCCGTCCCCGGTCACGACCGTCCAGCCGTCGGGCAGGGTCCGCACCCGCCGCGTGCCGAGGTTGACCATCGGCTCGATCGTGAAGGTCATCCCGGGCCGCAGCCGCTCCCCCGTGCCCGGTTTGCCGAAGTTGAGCACGTTGGGCGGCTCGTGCATCCGCCGCCCAATGCCGTGGCCGCAATACTCCCGCACGACGCTGCAACCCCGGCGCTTCGCGTGCCGCTCGATCGCGTGGCCGACGTCGCCCAGATGGGCACCCGGCCGCACCTGACGGATCCCCTGCCAGAGCGTCTCCTCGGCGATACGCACGATCCGGCGGGCGGCGGGGCCCGCGCTGCCGACGGTATAGGTCTTGCTTGCATCCGCGATGAAGCCGTCTTTTCGAGCGTGATATCAAGGTTCACGATGTCGCCGTCGCAGAGCACTCTGCGCGCGTCCGGGATGCCGTGGCAGACCTCCTCGTTGACGGACGCGTTAAGTACGAAGTCGAAGCCGTATTGCCCCTTGCTCGCCGGCCGCGCCTTGAGGTCTTCGATGATGTGGCGCTCGACCCGGTCATTGACCTCGAGCGTCGAGAGACCCCGCAGGTCCATCCCGTCGAGCCGCTCGAAGACCTGCGCCAGCAGCCCGCCCGAGCGACGCATCGCCGCCAGTTCAGCGGGCGTCTTGACCATCTCAGGAGACCGGCGCGACCGGGGGCACCTGTACCGCCTCGAGCTGCATCTTGACGATTTCGCTGAACGAGAGGGTCGGGTTGGCCTCGGCCAGCATCCCGATCTTCATCCAGAACTCCGCCTGCGCGTTGATCGAGCGGCACATGACGGAACTCGCCCGGCGCACGTCGGCATGCAGGTCGTCCGCGATCTTCACGATGCCCATCCCGTCCTCCCGTTGATATTCGAAACATATATGATTCGTATATCATGCCAGGTAAGGTCGAGCCACCGATCGACGCGGCAACCGCAACCTTTACCTCCGCCCGGACGGCGGGCATGGTTTCCCCGTCATACCTCCAGGAAAGCGACCCGATGGACCTGCGCCCCCTCGACGAGACCACCGCCGCCGCGCCGATGATCGAGCCGGAAGACATGGCTGCCCTGGCCGAAGGCGGGGTCACCACCGTGATCTGCAACCGACCCGACACCGAGGTACCGCCCACGCATCAGGCGGCGGCGATGCAGGCGGCGGCAGAGGCGGCGGGGCTCACATACGTCTACAATCCGGTCGCCGGCATGGCGCTGACCCTCGACGCGATCGAGGAACAGGCCGACGCCATCGACGGAGCCGAGGGCCGGGTCGTCGCCTATTGCGCCTCGGGCACGCGGTCGGCCATCCTCTGGGCACTGGCGCAGGCCGGACGGCAGAGCGCCGACGACATCCTCGCCGCAACCGCCGCGGCGGGCTATCCGCTCGACGCGCTGCGCCCGCAGATCGCCCAACTGGAGGACCGCCGATGATCCCCGATCCGACCGGCAAGCGCTGGCACGACATGGGCGGTGACCTCGCCGGACCGGTGCCGGGCGACGACCACGATTTCGCGCTCTGGGAAAAGCGGGTCGACGCGCTGGTCATCCTCTCGGGTCTCAAGGGCGTCTTTACCGTCGACGGACTGCGCCGGGTGCTGGAGGACATGGGCGAGGACGCCTTCGAGACCATGACCTACTACGAACGCTGGGTCGCCTCGCTCAACCAGAACATGCTCGAACAGGGCGTCTATACCGTGGCCGAACTCGGTGCGCGGATCGAGGCCGTGCAGGCACGCGGCACCACCTACGGCGAGGCGACCGATGCAGGTGCTTGAACCCGGTACCCCGGTGCGCGTGAAATGCATGAGGCCGCCGGGCCACGTGCGCACGCCCGCCTACCTGCGCGGCAAGTCGGGCGCGGTGGAACGCGTGCTGGGCCCCTTCAGCAACCCCGAGCAGCTGGCCTACGGCCACGCCGCCGACCCCCTGCCCCTCTACCGCGTGCGCTTCCGCCTGGGCGACGTCTGGCCCGATGCCGAGACGCCCGAGGATACGCTCGACGCCGAGATCTACGCCCATTGGCTGGAGCCGCTCTGATGCCCCACGATCACCACGACCACGACGGCCTGTCCCCCTCGGGCCACCCCTACCGCGCCGATCAGGACACGGGCCTCAGCTACTGGCAGGCGATGGAGATCGCCGTGCGGGAGCTGATGGTCGAGAAGGGCATCGTCACCGAAGCCGAGGTCGCCGCGCAGATCGACGCCATGGACGCGCGAAGCCCCGCGCAGGGTGCCGCGGTGGTCGCGCGTGCCTGGGTCGACCCCGCCTTCCGCGACCGGCTGCTCGCCGACGGCTCGGCGGCCAGCGCGGAGATGGGTTTCGACGTGGGTCCGATGCGGCTGA
The DNA here is from genome assembly GCF_013404595.1 of Jannaschia marina. GTDB lineage: Bacteria > Pseudomonadota > Alphaproteobacteria > Rhodobacterales > Rhodobacteraceae > Jannaschia > Jannaschia marina. The sequence goes on from NZ_JABVAX010000006.1 coordinate 41,506, forward strand.
TCGCGGTCGAGAACACCGAGGACGTTCACAACGTCGTCGTCTGCACGCTCTGTTCCTGCTACCCGCGCAACCTGCTCGGCCTGCCGCCCGATTGGTACAAGTCCCGCGCCTACCGCTCCCGCACGGTGCGCGAGCCGCGTAAAGTGCTGCGCGAGTTCGGCCTGGAATTGCCCGAGGCCACGACGGTCCGCGTCCACGACAGCACGGCGGACATGCGCTACATCGTCGTCCCCGCGCGGCCCGCGGGCACCGAGGGGATGGACGAGGCCGCGCTCGCCGCCCTCGTGACGCGCGACAGCATGATCGGCGTCGGCGTGGCGAAGGCTCCGTGATCTCCCACGCGACCCTCGGCGTGCGCGACCTTACCCGGGCGGCGCCCTTCTATCGCGCCGTCGCCGCCGCGCTCGAGCTCCACGAGCGCAAGCCGGAGCCCGATGGCGGACCGGAGATGCTCTGCTTCCTTGTCGCGGGCCGGCATGTTCCGCGCCTCTACATCTCGACGCCCTTCGACGAAGGGGCCGCCACCGCGGGCAATGGCACGATGGTGGCCCTCATCGCGCCCTCCCGCGCCGCGGTTGACGCGGCCCACGCCGCCGCCCTCGCCCACGGCGGAAGCTGCGAAGGCCCGCCCGGTCCGCGCCCGCACTACGAGCCCGACTACTACGGGGCCTATTTCCGCGATCCTGACGGCAACAAGCTTCACGCGGTCCACCGCGACGCGCTGCAGGCCTTCCGCTAGGCCAAAACTCTTCGACGAAGAGTTTCGACAGAGTTTTCGCCGAAAACTCTTGTCACCGGCCCCGGATGCGGGGATCGAGCGCGTCGCGCAGGCCGTCGCCGACGTAGTTGATCGACAGGACGACCAGCGAGATCGCCAGTCCGGGCCAGAAGGCGCGGCCCGGGTAGAGTTCGAGGAAGGGCACCCCGTCGTTCAGCAAACGGCCCCAGGTCGGGAAGTCGGGCGGGAAGCCGAGGCCGAGGAACGAGAGCGCGCTTTCGGTGATGATCGCCGTCGCGATGCCCAGCGTGGCCGAAACCATGATCGGCGACAGCACGTTCGGCAGGACATGCCGCGTCACGATGCGCCGCGCCGGCGTGCCGATGGAGCGCGCGGCAAGGACGAACTCCCGCTCCTTCAGGGCGAGCACATCTCCCCGCACGATCCGGGCGGTCTGCATCCAGGACGTGATCCCGATGGCCGAGACGATCAGGATGAAGATGCCGACCTCGATCCCGAAGGCGGCCGTCAGCGGCTCCCGGAAAAGGAGGACCATGACGAGCAGAAGCGGCAGGAGCGGCAGCGCGAGGAAGAGATCCGTCAGGCGCATCAGTGGCCCGTCGAGGCGCTTGAAGTAGCCGGCGAGCACGCCGATGAGCGTGCCGAGGAGGAGCGAGAGCGCCATCGCGGCGAGCCCCACGGCAAGGCTCACGCGCCCGCCCGCGATCATCCGCGCGAAGAGGTCGCGCCCGAGGCGGTCGGTGCCGAGCGGGTATTCGAGGCTCATCGGCTGGTTGCGCGCGCGCATGTTCGACTTGATGCCGTTCTCCATCTCCACGAAGAGCGGGCCGAGCACGACGAGCGCGAGGATGGCGAGGAAGATGCCCGCGCCGACCATCGCGCCCTTATGGGTGCGGAACTGGTCCCACACGTCCCACCACTGGCTGCGCGCGCGGGTCGCGAGCACCGGCTCGCCCCCCATGACGGCGGCGCTGCCGGCGACGGTTTCGATCTCGGCCCCGACGGGCGTGTCTGCATCGCGGGCGTCAGTCATAGCGGATCCTCGGGTCCAGGATGCCGTAGAGGACATCCGCAATCAGGTTGAAGAGCACGATGAGCACCGCGAAGATGAAGGTGAGCGTCTGGACCATGGGCAGGTCGTTTGCCTGGATCGCGGTGATCAGGAGTTGCCCGATCCCGTTCACCTTGAAGACCTGCTCGGTGATGATCGCCCCGCCGAAGATCGCCGGCACGCCGAGCGCGATGACGGTCACGACCGGGATCATCGAGTTGCGCAATACGTGGATCAGGACGACCGACTTCTCGCGCAGGCCCTTGGCGCGGGCGGTGCGCACATAGTCCTGGTTGAGATTGTCGAGCATCGAGGCGCGCATGAAGCGGCTCAGTTGCGAGGTGATCTGCAGCGCGAGCACCATGACCGGCAGGAACATCTGCCGCACCTGCACGAGGAAGCTGTCCCAATCGCTGACGACATGGCGCGTGTCGTAGATCGAGGGGAACCACTTCAGCTGGACCGCGAAGATGATGATGACGAGGACGCCCGAGAAGAAGGGCGGCACCGAGAAGCCGATCATCGTCACGAAGGTGCCCGCCTGGTCGAAGACCGAATACTGCTTGTAGGCGGAATAGATGCCGACGGGGATCGCGATGAGGATGGCGACGACATAGGAGGTGCCGACGACCCAGAGCGTCTGGGGGATGCGCTCGGCGATGGTGATGAAGACGGGCGCGCGGTTCTGCCAGGAAATGATGCGCAGCTTTCCTTCGGCGAAATTCGTGCCGAACATGTGGTCGAAGATGTTGAGCGGCTCGACCCAGAAGAACTGCACGAGCCACTTCCAGAAGCGCACCGGCACCGGCTCGCCGAGGCCGAGGGCCTGACGCATCTGCTCCTTCACCTCCGCCGGCACCGTGAGGGGCACATTGGCCATCGGGTCACCGGGGGCGAGTTCCAGCAGGAGGAAGATCGCCAGCGAGATGAAGAGAAGCGTCGGGATCGCGAAGAGCAATCGTCGGATGGTGAAGGTCAACATGGTCCGTCCTGCAAGCGGGGGCGGGAATGGTGGGCTTTCGCATGCCCTGCGGTGCGTCGAGCGCCACGGGCATAGGGCGGGCGAAAACCCACCGCGCGGGTCGCGGTGGGGCGCGGGGCGACCCGGAGGCCGCCCCGCGGATCACATCATTCGGCGATGCGGTACCAATCGGCGATGTTCCACAGCTCGCTGTCCCAGACATTGAGCTCCACGCCACCGAGCGTGTTGGCATGGGCCGACAGACGACCGCGATGGACGAGCGGGATCATACCGCCGCGCTGCACGATCATGTCGTTGAGCTGCTTTGCGATCTCGGCGCGGGCGTCCGTGCCGGAGGTCTTGGCCAATTCGGCCCAGAGCGCGTCGTATTCCTCGTCGCAGAAGCGCGAGATGTTCTCGCCCTGCCACTGCGTCTCGGGGCGCGGAGCCTTGTCGCAGAGGCCGTTGCCGAGATAGGCCTGCGGGTCGGTGCCGTTGAAGGTGTTGGCGTACATCTCCACGTCGGCATAGAACTTCTGGAAGGTGTCGGGCGAACCCGCGTCACCGCCGAAGAAGACCGAACCGGACACGTTGCGGAGCTCGACGGCGAAGCCGATCTCCTCCCACCATTCCTTGATGAGCTGCTGGAAGTCCTGACGCACGGCGTTGGTCGAGGTCTGGTAGAGCATCCGCAGCTCGACCCCGTCCTTCTCGCGCACGCCGTCGCCGTTCTCGTCGACCCAGCCGGCCTCTTCGAGCTTGGCCTTGGCACCCTCCAGGTCCTGCACGTCGCAGGTCATCGAGGTCGAGGAATAGACCTCGGGCGCGGGCACCCAGTTGCAGGTGACCTTGCCGGCCTGGCCGTAGCCGATCTCGACCAGAAGCGGGCGGTCGATCGCCATCGACATCGCCTCGTAGACAGCCGGGTCGCTCAGGAAGGGGTGCGGGCGCACGACCGACCGCTCGTCCGGGCCGAGCGCCGGGTCGGGGTTGGTGTTGTTGAGCATCAGACGCTCGACCAGCGGACCGAAGCCCGCGACCGGCGTGCCGAGGCCGCCGGCCTCCATCTGCGCGATCACCTCGGGGGCGAGCTGCAGGTTCCAGGCGTAGTCGAATTCGCCCGTCTGCATGACCGCGCGGCCCGCGGCCTCGGCGTCGCCGCCGCCCTTGAAGTTGACCGTGGCGAAGGCGGGCTTGCCCTCGAAGCGGAAGTTGGGGTTGGCCGAGAGCGAGATCACGTCGTTCGTTCTGAACTCGTCGACCACGAAGGGACCGGTGCCGATCGGGTTGAAGTTCTGTTCGGTGCAGGAGGACGCCGCCGCACCGACGCAGCTCTCGAACTGGGCCTTCTGGAGGATCGGGCTCTCGCCGCCGACGAAAGCGGTGTAGGGGTAGGGCTTCGGATCGGCGAAGGTGACCACGACGGTCAGATCGTCCGGTGTCTCGACGCTCTCGATGCCCTCGAATTTCGTCGCCTGCGCGCAGCCGCCCTCGGGGTGCGTGCAGTATTCATAGGTGAACTGGACGTCGGCGGAGGTGAAGGGCGTGCCGTCCGACCAGGTGATGCCCTCCGAGATCTTCCAGGTGATCTGGGTCAGATCCTCGCTCACGCCGCCGTTCTCGACCGTCGGGATCTCGTCGACGAGCCAGGGCTGGATGGTGCCGGTCTCGTCGAAACGCGCGAGAGGCTCAACGACCAGCGAACCGGCCTCGACGTCCTTCGTGCCCCCCGAGAGGAAGGGGTTCATCGTGGACGGAGCCTGCCAGTAGATGATGTTGACCTGGCCGTCACGCCCGCGCTCGCCTTCATGGCCGTCGGCATGGGCCAACGGGGCCAGGACGAAGCTCGCGGCTGCACTCAGCAGGGCTGCTTTCGTTGTCATGTTTTCACTCTCCTTGTTGTGGGCTCGATGCCTCGGGCGCGGGTTGCCCCGTCTGGTTATTCGGTGTCGTGCAGGTGGCAGGCGGCCCAGTGGCCCGGCTGCACCTCGCGGAATTCGGGGTCGATCTCGCGGCAGACGTCCATGACCTTCGGGCAGCGCGTGCAGAAGTTGCAGCCCTCGGGCGGATTGGCCGGGCTCGGCACGTCGCCCTGAAGGACGATGCGATCCTTTCTCTGCCCCGCCTTTGCCGGATCGGGCTCGGGCACCGCCGAGAGGAGCGCCTCGGTGTAGGGATGGAGCGGCGCATCGTAGAGCGCGTCGCGGGGCGCGAGCTCCACCACCTTGCCGAGGTACATCACGGCGACCCGGTCGGCGATGTGGCGCACCATGGAAAGGTCGTGGGAGATGAAGAGATAGGTCAGCCCCAGACTGTCCTGCAGCTCTTCCAGCAGGTTCACGACCTGCGCCTGGATCGAGACGTCGAGCGCGGCGATGGGTTCGTCGCAGACGATGAACTTCGGATTGAGCGCCAGCGCGCGGGCGATGCCGATCCGCTGGCGCTGGCCGCCCGAGAACTCGTGGGGATAGCGGTTGATGAAGGCGCGGTTGAGCCCGACCTTGTCCATCAGCTCCTCGACCCGCGCGGTGCGTTCGGCCCGGGACATGCCCGAGTGCTCCACCAGCGGCTCGCCGATGATGGCACCCACGGTCATGCGGGGGTTGAGACAGGCCTGCGGATCCTGGAAGACCATCTGCATCGTGGGCCGCATCCGACGCAGGCTCCGCTGATCCTCTCCGCCGATGGCGCGGCCGTCGACGACGATCTCACCGTCGGTGATGTCGTAGAGACGCAGCACCGCACGGCCGCAGGTCGACTTGCCGCAACCGGATTCGCCCACGAGGCCCAGCGTCTCGCCTTCCAGAATGTCGAAGGAAACGCCGTCGACCGCCTTCACCGCCCCCACCTGCTTGCGCAGGATCCCGGCGTAGATCGGAAAGTGCATCTTGAGGTCGCGGACCTCCACCAGCGGCGGGGTCATGCGGTCTCCTCCGCTGCGGTCTGCGCCAGGGGATGGAAGCAGGCGACGTCGTGGCCCGGCCCCACGTCCTCCCGTTTCGGGTTCTCGGCGTGGCAGCGTTCGAAGGCCAGCGGACAGCGCGAACGGAACGGGCAGGCTGTCGGGGCCGCGCCCAGGATCGGCGGCTGCCCCTCGATCACCTGCAGCTTCGCGGCCCGCTCGCCCGAGACCGACGGGATCGTCTTGAGAAGCGCGCGCGTATAGGGATGACGCGGGTCGTTGAAGAGCGGATGCACAGGGGCCTGCTCCACGACCTGGCCGCCGTACATCACGAGGACGCGGTCGGCGATGCCGGCGATCACGCCGAGATCGTGCGTGATCCAGATTATCGCCATGCCGAGCTCCCGCCGCAGGCGCTCCACGATCTCGAGGATCTGGGCCTGGATCGTGACGTCGAGCGCCGTCGTCGGCTCGTCCGCGATCAGCACCTTCGGATCGCAGGCGAGCGCGATGGCGATCATCACCCGCTGGCGCATGCCCCCGGAAAACTGGTGCGGGAAGTCGCCGAGCCGCCCCGCCGCACCGGGAATGCCGACGAGCTCCAGCAGCTCGACAGCCCGCGCCCGCGCCTGCTTCTTGCCCAGCCCCATGTGCCGGCGCAGCGGCTCCATGATCTGGTAGCCCACGGTAAACACCGGGTTGAGCGACGTCATCGGATCCTGGAAGATGAAGCCCACTTCGCCGCCGCGCACGTCGCGCAGCCTGGCCGGCGTGACCTTCAGCAGATCCTCCCCCTCGAGCAGCACCTCGCCCTGCCGCACCTCGGCCGGCGGGCTGGGCAGGAGGCCGATGAGAGACATCATCGTGACAGACTTGCCCGATCCGCTCTCGCCGACGACGCCCAGAAGCTCGCCCGGCTTCACCTCGAAGCTGACCGAGTTGACGGCGTGCACCTCGCCGCTGCGTGTTCCAAAGACTGTCTGGAGGTTCTTCACCTCCAACACGTTTCGGGTGTCGCCGTCCGGCATCCACCACTCCCCGTCTGTTGTCGTTCCCCGGGTCTGACGCCCGTCATTTCGCGCAACGGTAGCAGATGCCCCGACCCCCGCAAGGCATTTGCCCGTTTCGCGGGCATGTCGTCGCATTCGCCCGAATTTCGGGCATTCGACTTGACGGATGCGCAAGCGCGCCGCACCCATGGCGCAATTTCCGAACCGAGCGAAAGGTGCCCCATGGCCAAGCCAATGATGCCGAGTGCCCTCGAAATCATGGAAACGCTGGTCGGTTTCCCGACGGTGAGTCGCGACTCGAACCTCGCCCTCGTCGACTGGGTCGAGGCGTATCTCGCCTCCCATGGTGTCTCCGCGCGGCGGGTGTACGACGCGACCGGCAAGAAGGCGGCGCTTTATGCCAACGTCGGGCCGGAGGTCGAGGGCGGCGTCGTCCTGTCGGGGCATACCGACGTCGTGCCCGTCGACGGCCAGGACTGGACGGTCGAGCCCTTCGCCGTGACCGAGAAGGACGGACGGTACTACGGGCGCGGCACCTGCGACATGAAGGGGTTCGACGCGCTGGCCCTCGCCATGGTGCCCTATGCGCTTGAACGCGGGGTGTCCCGCCCGCTCCAGATCGCGCTCTCCTACGACGAGGAGGTCGGTTGCATCGGCGCGCCGCCGATGATCGACGACATGGTCACCCACCTGCCCCGCGCCGCCGCCGCCATCATCGGCGAGCCGTCGATGCTGCGCCCGGTGACCGGACACAACGCCTCGACGATCATCGACGTAACCGTCCATGGCTTCGAGGTCCATTCCTCCAAGCTGCCCCAGGGGGTGAGCGCCATCCACGAGGCGGGCCGCATCCTCAACTGGGTGAACGACTGGAACGCTAAACTCATGGCCGAGACGCCGGACCCGATTTCCGCCGCCTTCGACCCGCCGCATACGACCGCGCATGTCGGCATGATCCAGGGCGGGACCGCGCACAACATCACGGCAAAGGATTGCACCTTCAAACTGGGCTTCCGCTGTCCGGCCGGCGACGACGTGGCGCGCCACGAGACGGCGCTCTTTGCCTTCCTGAAGGAACTCGACGCGGACCTGAGGGGCAAGCATCCTGAGGCGGGCGTGACCTGGGAGCAGAACCTCGGCGTCCCCGCGCTCCGGCCCGAGACCGACGGCGTGGCCGAGACCCTCATCCGGCAGCTCACCGGCGACAACGCGCCCCATGTCGTCACCTATGGCACCGAGGCCGGCCAGTTTCAGGAGCGGGGCTACTCGGCCGTGGTCTGCGGGCCGGGAGACATCGCCCAGGCGCACCAGCCCGACGAGTGGATCGCCAAGGACCAATTCCACGCGGGAGAGGCCCTGCTGCGCCGGGTGGTCGACACGCTGGTCTGAGAGCCGCCGCCCCTACCCCTACCGGTCGGGCCGCGTGATGAGGCGCGCGGCATTCTTGCGGATCGCGTAGGACCAGAGCCAGCTCAGCGCGACGGAGATGCGGCTGCGGTTGCCGATCAGGAAGAAGATGTGGGCGATGCCCCAGACCCACCAGGCGAGCGCCCCCCTGAGATGCAGCCGGCCGAAATCCGCGATCGCGGCGCTGCGACCGAGGGTGGCGAGGCTGCCGGCGTGGGCGTACCGGAAGGGATCGGGCGCGTCATTGCCCCGCAGCCGCGCCTGCAGGATCTTCGCCACATGGGCACCCATCTGCTTGGCCGCCGGCGCGATCCCCGGCACGGGCGTGCCCGCGGCGTCCGAGACGGCCGCGGTATCGCCGATGACGAAGACCTCCGGATGCCCCGGCACGCTCAGATCCGGCGCGACGTGGACCCGGCCCGCGCGATCGACCTCCGCCCCGAGCCACCCCCCCGCCCGCGAGGCCTGCACCCCCGCGGCCCAGAGCACGGTGTCGCAGGCGATGCGCTCGGCCCCGATCGTGATACCGGTTTCGTCGATCGCCGTCACCGCCATCCCCGTCCGCAGCTCGACGCCCTGCGCGGCCAATGCCCCGGCCGCGTAGTCCGACAGCGTGTCGGGAAAGGCCGAGAGGACGCGGTCGCCCGCCTCGATCAGCATCACGCGGGCGTCGCGCGTGTCGATCCGGCGGAAATCGCGCGGCAGGATCCGGTGTGCGAGTTCGGCGATGATCCCGACGAGTTCCGCGCCCGTGGGCCCCGCACCGATCACCGCGAAGGTCAGCGCGGCGCGCCGCGCCTCCCCCTCGGGCAGACGCTCGGCCCGCTCGAAGGCGGTCAGGATCATGCGCCGGATGCGCGTCGCGTCCTCCAGCGTCTTCAGCCCCGGCGCATGATCGGCCCAGGTATCGTTTCCGAAGTAGGAATGACGCGCGCCCGTCGCGAGGACGAGGCTGTCGTAGCCGAGGCGCGCGCCGTCCGTCAGAACGATCTCCCGCACGGTGACATCGACGTCCGAGACCTCGGCCATCAGCGTCGTGACGTCCTCGCGCCCGCGCAGCATCTGACGCAGGGGCCAGGCGATCTCCGCCGGCGAGAGGATCGTCGTCGCGGCCTGATAGAGCAGCGGCTGGAACAGGTGATGGTTGCGCCGGTCGATCAGCGTGATGTCGAGCCCCGCGCCACGCAGCGACTTCACGCATTGCAGCCCGCCGAACCCCCCGCCCACGACGACGAGGCGATGTCTGTCCCGGATCTCGGTTTCGGCCATCGTATCGCTCCGTTCCGGATACCGTCCGGGGCCGAGACATACGCCTCCTGCCCCGGCCGCAAGCGCGTGCCCGCGCCGCGGGAACCACGCCTCGCCCCCCGCCGTTGTCCTGCAACCGCAGGAGACGCCATGAACCCCGAAGACGGCGCGGTCGAGGCCGACCCCGAACTCATCCTCGACAAGGTCGACAGCTGGGTCGACGGCTTTTTCCGGCTGATCCCCAACATCGCCGTGGCGATCGTCGTGCTCCTTCTCTTCGTGGGCCTCGGGCTTCTCTGCGCCTGGGCGGTCCGGCGGATGACCCGGTCACGCGGACGCGCGGACCTCGGCGCGGTGATCGGCAGCGTGTTCAAGTGGATCGTCTGGATCGCGGGCGGGCTCTTCGCCCTGACCATCGTCATGCCCTCGATCCGGCCGGGCGATCTGATCGCCGGGCTCGGCATCGGCTCGGTCGCCATAGGGTTCGCCTTCAAGGACATCCTGCAAAACCTGCTGGCGGGCATCCTGATCCTGATCCGGCAGCCCTTCGAGGTCGGCGACCAGATCGTCGCGGGCGACTACGAGGGCACGGTCGAGCACATCGAGACCCGGGCCACCCTCATCCGCACCTACGACGGCAAGCGCGTCGTCATCCCGAACTCCGACGTCTACACCAACGCGATTACGGTCAACACGGCCTTCGAGAAGCGGCGCTCGGAGTACGGCTTCGGCATCACCTACGGCAGCGACACGGCCCGTGCCATCGCCGTCGCCATCGAGGCCGCGGAAAGCGTGGAGGGGGTTCTGTCCGATCCCGCGCCACAGGCCTTCTCGACCGATCTGGGGGATTTCGCCAAGGTCGTGAAGCTCTGGTGGTGGACGCGCCCCGAACAATTGGACGTGGTCCGGACCGGATCGGAGGTGATGCTCGCCGTCGAAGACGCCTTTGCCCGGAACGGCATCGACATCCCCTTCCCGACCCAGACGGTCCTCTTTCACGACGAAACGAAGGAGACGGGCTGACAAACGCAGATCCGCGTCAGTCGGCCACCGGCCGGAGGGGCTCCAGCACCTCCACGTCGATCGTGCGGATGCGGGCGAAACGCTCGCTCACATCGTTCTCCACCGTCCAGTCGTGGCGCGTCTTCGCGACCATCCGCGTCCCGTCGGGCAGGAGGCCGTTCCAGTCGAAATCCATGCCGACGCGGTAGACACCCTCGCCGGCCTCCTCGACCGAGAAATTGCCGATCTCGTGTGTACTGGCCGCGACCTGCGATCCGGGACCGGCGAGCCAGTCGGCGAAGCCCTCGAAATCGGTGATCGCCCCGCTCGAGAAGTCGAGACGCACGTCCTCGGCCAGGATCTCGCGCACCGGATCGGGGTCACGCGCCGGATCCTCGATCAGCGCGAGCCAGTAGTGCACGAGACTGCGCATCCGGTTCTCGGCATAGGCGTCCTCGAAGGTGCCGCCCTCCTCGGGTTCGCCCGCCTGCTCGATGCGCACCTCCGACAGAAGCGGCAGCACGCTCTGGCCCGGCACGAGCGATACGTCGTAGCTCAGCTCGGCCTGCCTTACCGTGCCGTCGGGCAGCATCCCCTCGTTCTGGTAAAGGATCTCGGCCGCGAGGGTCATCGTCCCGTCGGCATGATGCGTGATCTCGGTCGAGCGGACGTGATGGGCATTGCGCCATGTCTCGGGCAGCTGCTTGACTCGCGCGGCATATTCGTCGCGCCCCGTCGCGTTGCCGAGGCCAGAGGTCACGACGACGTCGCCGGTCAGGATGTCGAGCGCGTTCGCGAGACGACCCTCGGGCCGCTCGTAGACCTGATACCAACGGTGGTACTGCGCCAGCGCGGCGTGTTCCTCGAACCCCTGCCGGATCTCCGCGTCGGTCATCCGCGCGTCTGCCTGCGTGGCGGCGAAGGCGATGAGCGCGACGGACAGACAGATGGGGTTTGTGCGCATGGGCCATCTCCGAGAGACATAAATGAGCATTTACTCATTTATGTCCCGGGCCGCCACCGCGCGCCAGCACAATTCGAAGGTTGCATCGACACGCGCGGGATCCAGCGCGGTCCCGCCCCTGGCGAGCGAACGACCAAGCTGAAGCGCGGGGGCGCTCAGCACCGTGACGATCGCGCGCGGATCAGTCGGCCGCAGCGTGCCATCGGCCACCGCAGCCTCGATCAGGGCGGTGCCCTCACGCCGCATCCCGTCGAGCCGCGCAAGCTCCGACGGCGTCAGGAGCGCGGCTCCCATGATCGTCTCCGTGTAGAGAAACGCCTCCGGCTCGTCGCGCGCGAAGGCCATCAGGGTGAACCACATCGCCCGGATCCGCGCCGGCGAGTCGGTGGCCTCCTGGGCGGCTGCCATCACCCGGTCATGCAACTCCGTCTTGATTTCGAGGTGCACCGCCCGCAGCAGGTCGGCCTTCGTCGCATGGTAGCGATAGAGCGTGCCGACGGCGAGACCCGCGCGCGTCGCGATCGCATTCACCGAAGCGGCCGCGGAGCCGCGCGCCACGACCTCCGCGACCGTCGCCCGGCGGATCGCACCAGGCTTGTCCCCGCTTCTGCGTCTTGCCATGGCGGCGGACCTGGCGAGCCGCGCGGGAATGCGCGACCGCCTTCGCACGGGCGCAGGTTGCAACTCCAGCTCGGGCGCGACAGGCTTCGCTCAACCGAAAGGAGACCTCCCATGCCCGTCAAGAACCGCTTCGCCGAACTGCTGCCCGAAATCACGGAATGGCGCCGTGACCTCCATGAAAACCCCGAAATCCTCTTCGAGACGCATCGCACGAGCGCGGTCGTGGCCGAGAAACTGCGCGGCTTCGGCTGCGACGAGGTGGTCGAGGGCATCGGGCGCACCGGCGTCGTCGGCGTCATCAAGGGACGCGCGACCGGCTCCGGCAAGGTGATCGGCCTGCGCGCCGACATGGACGCCCTTCCGATCCACGAGCAGACGGGCGTGCCACATGCCTCCAAGACCGACGGCGCGATGCATGCCTGCGGCCACGACGGACATACGGCGATGCTGCTCGGCGCGGCGAAATACCTCTCGGAGACGCGCAATTTCGACGGCACGGTCATCCTCATCTTCCAGCCCGCCGAGGAAGGCGGCGGTGGCGGAAAGGAGATGTGCGACGACGGGATGATGGACCGTTGGAACATCGAGGAGGTCTACGGGATGCACAACTGGCCCGGCAAACCCGTCGGCAGCTTCGCGATCCGGCCCGGGGCCTTCTTTGCCGCGACCGATCAGTTCGACATCACCTTCGAGGGCAAGGGCGGCCACGCCGCGAAGCCACACGAGGTCATCGACACCGGGGTCATGACGGCCCACGCGATCACCGCGCTCCAGACGATCGTGTCGCGCAATGCCGACCCAATCCAGAATATCGTCGTCTCGGTCACGTCGATGGAAAGCTCGTCAAAGGCGTTCAACGTCATTCCCCAGCGGGTGCAGGTGAAGGGCACGGTGCGCACGATGACCGACGCGACGCGCGACCTGGCCGAAACGCGCATCCGCGAGATCGTCGCCGGCATCTGCACGACCTTCGGCGGCACCGCCGACATCACCTATCACCGCAGCTATCCCGTCATGCGCAACCACGCCGAGCAGACCGACTTCGCCGCCGAGGTCGCCCGCGCCGTCTCGGGCGAGTGCGAGGAGGCCCCGCTCGTCATGGGCGGCGAGGATTTCGCCTTCATGCTCGAGGAACGGCCGGGGGCCTACATCCTCGTCGGCAACGGCGAGAGCGCCCCGGTCCACCACCCCGAGTACGACTTCACCGACGAGACCATCCCGGCCGGCTGTTCGTGGTGGGCGGAAGTGGTGGAGCGGCGGATGCCGGCGGCCTGACGCCGCGGGCCACGAGGGCAGCCTTCGGGATATTCGGTTTGAATGCCGCGCATTGGCCGTTCAGAATGGAAAGACCGACCACCTGCAAGGAGCTCCCCATGATCCGCACCCTTCTGGCCGCCGGCCTTCTCGCGCTGACCGCCGCGCCGGCCGCCGCCAACCCCGTGAACGCGAAGGTCCAGGTCACCGATGACTTCGCCATCGGGTCGTCCGGCTGGACGGGGGCCGCCATCGCCGGTCGCCTCTTCATCGCCTGGCGTCCGATCGTCGTCGAGGGTCGGCCGATGGTTTGCGGGGCCTATGCCTTCGACAACATCCGTCTGCGACCGGCGATCGACAACATGCTGCGCGAGGGCGCGGTGACGGCCGAAGATCGGGACCTCTTGAGGAACCTCAAGTTCTTCAATCGGGTCCGCGCGCGGTCGGAGGACGCCATGGTCGGAACGATGGCCAATTGCACGGCTTTGCCCGCCGGTGTCGGGGCGCAGCGGATGAGGCTGTCGCTCGGGAACGGAGACTTCCGGCTCTGACGGCCACGCCCGCGCAACGGCCTGCGCGCGGCTCTCATGCCTCGCGCAGCGCCCGCCGCAGGATCTTGCCGGTCGCCGTCATCGGCAGGCCCTCGACGAAGCGCACGGACCTCGGGGCCATATGGGGCGAGAGGCGGGCGCGGACCCAGCCGATCAACTCCGCCTCGAGCGTCTCCGTCCGATCGGGCGCGACGACGAAGGCCGTGACCACCTCGCCCCGCGCCACATCCGGCAGGCCGACGACCGCGCACATCACGACCGCCGGATGCGCCGTCAGGCAGGTCTCGATCTCGGTCGGGCCGATGCGGTAGCCGGCGGATGTGATCACATCGTCGTCGCGCGAGACGTATGTGATCACACCATCGCCCTCGACCCGCCCCAGATCGCCGGTGCGCAGCCAGCCGTTCCGCCATTTCGCTTCCGTCTCGTCCGGCTTGTCCCAGTAGCGCAGGAAGGTCGCGGGCGAGCCGCGCGTGCAGATCTCGCCGGTCCCGCCGACCGCGACCGGTCGTCCCTCGCCATCCTGCACCTCGACTTCTATGCCCGGCACCGGACGGCCGAGCGTGCCAGGCGTCACGTCCTGCGTCCCTGCGCAAGCGGCCATGACGAGGTTGCATTCGGTCTGGCCGTAGATCTCGTTGATCGGCACGCCAAGCGTCTCACGCCCCCAGGTCAGAAGGCCCGAACCGAGCGCCTCGCCGCCGGAAAGCACCGCGCGCAGGCGCAGGCCGGGCGGAGCCTCGCTCCGCCGCAGGAGCTTGAGCGCCGTCGGCGGCAGGAAGGCCGTCGTCACCCCCTCCCCGACCATGAGATGCCAGGCCGCCTCAGCCTCGAACTTCCCAAAGCGCTTCGCCACGAGCGGCACACCGAACCAGAGGCATGGCAGGGCAAGGTCCATCAGACCGCCGATCCAAGCCCAGTCGGCGGGCGTCCAGCCGACGTCGCCTGAAACCGGAAAGCCTTCGAGCGCGGTCTCGACGCAGGGCAAGTGCCCCAGCAGGAAGCGGTGCGCGTGCAGGACGCCCTTGGGCGTGCCCGTCGTCCCGGAGGTGTAGATCATCATCGCCGGGTCGTCGGCGGTCGTCTCCACCGCGACCGCCGGCGGCCCCGAGAGATCCCAGTCGTCGACGTCGAGACGGAGGTTCAGGGCCGGCAGGTCGAGCCCCCCGATCTTGGCCAGCCCCTCCGCGTCGGCGATCACGGCGACCGCCCCCGAATCCCGCAAGCGATAGTCGAGCGCCTCCGGCCCGAAGAGCGTGAAGAGCGGCAAGGAGACGGCACCGAGCTTCATCACCGCGAAATGCGCGACCATGACCTCCGCCCGCTGCGGCAGCAGGATCGCGACCCGATCGCCTCGCCCGACGCCGGCCCGGGCCAGCACCCCGGCGAGCCGGTCGGAGGCGTCCTTCAGCGCACCGTAGGTCCAGACGCGGCGCTCCGCCGAGAGATCGACGATGGCCACGCGCTCTGGCTCTTCCGCCGCCCGGCTGTCGCAGCAGCCCGCGGCGATGTTGAAGCGTGCCGGGATGTCCCAGCGGAAGGCCGCGCGCATCTCGGCCCAGGGGGCGAGCCGCGGGATGGTGCGGCGGTGCACCCTAACCCGCGCGGGCGAGCGTCACCGGATGCAGCCCGGCCAGCGGCAGGCCGAGCGCCTGCAGCGCCGAGAGCGAGATCTGCGGACCGCCCGCGCCCCCGAGCGGGCGCAGCGTCACCGCGATCGCATCGCCGCTGCCGGTGCGCACGGTGCCCGGCGTGTCCTCGGTGACGAGGGCCGATTTGACCCAGAGCCCCTGCTCCGCCGGGCTGCCGAGCGCGACGGTCACCGTCCCGAGCTCCCCACCCGCGGAATTGGTCTCGGCGGCCGCGCGCGCCGCCGCCTTTTCCTCGTCCGAGACGGTATCGAGCGATGCGGCCGAGCTCGACGGGCCGGCGAGCGGCGAGTTGACCGTCGCCCCTTGCGGGAGCGGAGCGGGCGCATCCGGCACCGCCTCGGGCACGGAACCGCCACCGCCGACGCGGTTCAGAAGCGGCAGGTCCGCGCAGCCGACGAGCACCGCAAGCGGCAGGAAAAGAGCGAAACGAGTCATGACGGCCCCCAAAGTGTCCTGCGGCCATACTAGCGCCGCTCACGCCGCTGTCAGCCCCGGGCCGTCCCCACTTGTGACCCGGCAGCCGCCCGCGTAGCTTCGGCATATGACCGCCCCCCTGATCGACCCCTATGCCCGCACCATCGACTACCTACGCGTCTCGGTAACGGACCGCTGCGACTTCCGCTGCACCTATTGCATGGCGGAACACATGACCTTCCTGCCCAAGCGCGACCTGCTCACGCTCGAGGAACTGGACCGTATGTGCTCGGCCTTCGTGCGGATGGGCGTGCGCAAGTTGCGGATCACGGGAGGAGAACCGCTGGTCCGCAAGGGGATCATGACGTTCTTCGAGGGCATGTCGCGCCATCTGGGCAACGGCCTGGACGAGTTGACGCTCACGACGAACGGGAGCCAGCTGGAGCGCTTCGCGGAGCCACTCTGGAACGCGGGCGTGCGACGGGTGAACGTCTCGCTCGACACGCTCGATGCGACGAAATTCAAGGAGATCACCCGCTGGGGAAGCCTCGACAAGGTGCTGCGCGGCATCGCGGCGGCCAAATCGGTCGGGATGCGCGTCAAGATCAACGCGGTGGCGCTCAAGAACTTCAACGACGTCGAACTCTTCGACCTGCTCGACTGGGCCGCGCGCGAGGATCTGGACCTGACCTTCATCGAGGTCATGCCGATGGGCGATATGGGCGACGTCCACCGCCTCGACCAATACTGGCCGTTGAAGGATCTGCGCGCGACGCTGGCCGAGCGGTTTACCCTGTCGGAGCTGAGTTACCGCACCGGCGGCCCCGCGCGCTATTTCGAGGTGGGCGAAACGGGTCAGCGCCTCGGCTTCATCACGCCGCTCACGCACAACTTCTGCGAAAGCTGCAACCGCGTGCGCGTCACCTGCACGGGCGAGCTCTACATGTGCCTTGGGCAGGAGGACCGCGCCGATCTGCGCGCGCCACTGCGCGCCTCCGAGGCCGATGCCGGGCTGGAGGCGGCCATCCGCGAAGCGATCTCGCGCAAGCCCAAAGGGCACGATTTCGACTATTCCCGTCAGGAGATCGCGGGTCAGGTTTCCCGTCATATGAGCCATACCGGGGGATGACGACCTGGGCCGCGCTCGACACCGCCGCCCGCTCCCGTGCCCTGATTCCGCTCGGCGGCTTCGACGCGAACGGCGGCACGACCGTTCTGCTCGGCCCGGATCCCGCGACCTTCTGGTCCGCGCTTCGATCCGCGCCCGAGTCTGGCGGGCCGCACCCGGTCGATGCGTGGTCACGGCGCGTCGTGGGCGAATTGGCGGCGGCGCTCGGGGCCGAGGCGCGCTTCCCCTTCACGCGACCGCTGCAACCCTTCGTCACCTGGGCGACGAAGACGGGACGCTGCCATATCTCGCCGGTCGGCCTCCTTGTGCATGACACGCAGGGGCTGATGGTCAGCTTTCGCGGCGCGCTCGTCTTCGGCCACGCACTGCCCCTGCCCCCGGCTCCGCCGAGCCCTTGCGACAGCTGCGCCGCGCCGTGCCTCACCGCCTGCCCGGTGGGCGCGCTCGGACCCGCCGGCTACGACCTCCACGCCTGTCACGGCTGGCTCGACGATCCGGCCAACGACTGCATGGCCCGCGGCTGCGCCGTGCGCCGGGTCTGCCCCGTCTCGCCCGCCCGACCGGATGCCCAGTCGGCGCATCATATGGCGCATTTCCATCGGAGAGAGCGATGAAACTGATCCTTCTGCGCCACGCCAAGTCCGACTGGGGCGACCCCATGCAGGAGGATCGTGACCGCCCCCTCAACAAGCGCGGTCGACGCGATGCGCCACGGATCGGTGCCTGGCTGCGCGCGCGGGGACATTTGCCGGACCGCATCCTCTGCTCCGGCGCGGCACGCACGCGCGAGACGCGGGATCGCCTCGGCATCGAGGCCGAGACGCTCTGTCTCGACGCGCTCTACCTCGCCGATCCGGAAACGATCCTGAAACTCGTGGACGAACATGCCGCGCCCGCGCTGATGGTTATCGCCCATAATCCCGGCATCGCCGACGTCGCGGACCGGCTGACCGACTGCGACCACCCGGACTTTCCGCGCTACCCCACGGGGGCCTGCACGGTAATCGAGACGGATGACGGCCGTTGTCTCGACTTCGCCATTCCACGCGAACTCGACATCGACTGACGCGACCAGTGGCGGCTGACCTGCCCCTCGGCCTCCATCAGACCGGCAGCGCCGTGCTCGATTTGATCTCCTCCATCGACAGGAGCGCCGTGACGTTGAACACGCGCACCTCCGAAATGAGAGCCTGATAGAAGACGTCATAGGCCCGCGCGTCGGCGACGCGGACCTTCAGGATATAGTCGATCTCCCCGGCCAGCCGGTGCGCCTCCTGCACCTCGGGGCGCGCGCGCAAGGCGGCGAGGAACTTCTTCTGCCACTCCGCCTCGTGCTCGGACGTGCGGATTAGCACGAAGAAACACGCATCCAGACCAATGGCTTGCGGGTCGAGCACCACCGTCGACGGCCCCATGACACCCGCCTCGCGCATCTTGCGGATGCGATTCCAGACCGGGGTCTTCGAAGAGCCGACCTGACGGGCGATCTCGTCGAGCGATTGCCCTGCATCCGATTGCAACGCCCGGAGGATGTTCCGGTCCAGCTCATCGAGCCGGACGGGCTTTCGGGTTTCCTGCATCATTTGGAACATCCTTCCGATTGAGTTGGAAATTCAGCCGCAACGTCCCTGTTATTGCCGCCCCCCTGCCAAATATCCAGAACAATGTTCTATATATGGGGAACGCAACGCCGGAGCGATCCATGAACCACTTTCCCGTCTTCCTCGCCCTCGAAGGCCGCCGCGTCCTCGTCGCGGGTGGCGGTGACGCGGCCGTGGCCAAGCTGCGGCTGCTCCTGAAGACGACCGCACGGATCACCGTTGTCGCCGAGACCGCCGATCCCGTGATCGAACGCTGGGCCGAGGCGGGCAAGCTCACGCTGATCCGCCGTGCGCAGGAGCCGGGGGACGCGCTCTGCTGCGTCGTCGCCTACGGGGCGCATGAAGACGCCGAGCTGGACGCGCGGACCTTGCGCCTCGCCTCGGCCGACGGCGCGCTCGTCAACATCGTCGACAACCTCGAGGCGTCGCAGTTCATCACGCCGGCCATCGTCGACCGCGACCCGGTCGTCGTGGCCATCGGCACCGAGGGGGCGGCCCCCGTACTGGCCCGCAAGATCAAGGCGGAGCTGGAGGAGCGGCTGCCGGCGCAAACGGGCCTGCTGGCCCGGATCGGCAAGACATTCCGCAAGGCCGCCGACGTACTGCCGATGGGTGCCGTCCGCCGCCGCTTCTGGGCGGAGTACTACGACACCGCCGGTCCCCGCGCCGCCGAGGAGGGCGAGGCGACGATCCGCGCCTCGCTCGACGCGCTCCTCGACAAGCACCTCAATGCCGAGGCGCGGCCCGGCCATGTCGATCTGGTCGGGGCCGGCCCGGGCGACCCGGACCTGCTGACTCTGAAAGCGCGCAAGGCGCTCGACGCCGCCGACGTGGTGATCCACGACCGGCTGGTCACGCCCGAGATCCTGGAACTCGCCCGCCGCGAGGCGCTCATCATTGACGTGGGCAAGGAGGGTTTCGGCCCCTCGACCGCGCAATCGGACATCGACGCGCTGATCGTGGAGCACGGGCTGAAGGGCGCGCATGTGGTGCGCCTGAAGGCCGGTGATCCGACGGTCTTCGGCCGCCTCGACGAGGAGATCGAAGCCTTGGATGCCGCGGGCCTCAGTTGGACCATCGTGCCGGGGATCACCGCCGCCTCCGCCGCCGTCGCCACCATCGGGCAGAGCCTGACGAAGCGGAACCGCAACGGTACCGTCCGCTTTCTGACGGGGCACGACATGAAGGGCTTCGCCGAGCAGGACTGGGCCGCGCTGTCGAAGCCCGGGGCCGTCGCCGCGA
Organism: Jannaschia marina; assembly: GCF_013404595.1. Lineage (GTDB taxonomy): Bacteria > Pseudomonadota > Alphaproteobacteria > Rhodobacterales > Rhodobacteraceae > Jannaschia > Jannaschia marina. The sequence goes on from NZ_JABVAX010000006.1 coordinate 61,254, forward strand.
TCTACATGGGCAAGCGCGCCGCGCGCTGGATGCAGGGGCGTCTGATGATGCACGGCACCGCCCCCTCCACCCCCGTCACCGTGATCGAGAACGCGAGCCGCGCCGATCAGCGCGTGCATCCCGCCACCCTCGCCACCCTTCCCGACGCGCTGACCGATGTGACCGGTCCGGCCGTCCTTCTCTTCGGGCTGGAGCCGCGCGCCGCGGCCCTTGCCGTCGCCAACCAGGAGATCGCGCTATGAGCCGCAATCGCCCCTTCACCCCCAAGGTCGTCACCGCCAACCTCCTGCGCGAGGGCGACGTGGTCTATCTCACCGACCGAGACGAGTGGACGCTCGACCTGCGCGAGGCCGAGGTCCTCGAGGACGAGGCCCATGCGCAGATGCGGCTCGTGGAAGCGGACAAGCCGGCCGTCGTCGTCGGCGTCTATCTGGCCGATGTGACGGTCACCGAGACCGGCCCCGTGCCCAGCCATTTCCGAGAGGACTTCCGCGCCTCCGGTCCCACCAACTACGCCCACGGCAAATCGAGCGGCCAACGTCCCGGCCCGGAGGTCTGACCCATGTATCAGTATAACGACTTCGACCGCGCCTTCCTCGCGACCCGCAACGCCCAGTTCCGTGCCCAGGTCGAGCGTCGCCTCGACGGCTCGCTCACCGAGGACGAGTTCAAGCCGCTGCGCCTGATGAACGGCGTCTACCTGCAGTTGCACGCCTACATGCTGCGCGTGGCCATTCCCTACGGCACGCTCTCGTCGGCCCAGATGCGCCAGCTCGCGCTCCTCGCCGAAAAGTGGGACAAGGGCTACGGCCATTTCACCACGCGCCAGAACATCCAGTACAACTGGCCGAAACTGACCGACATCCCGGACATGCTCGATGCGTTGGGCGAGGTCGGGCTGCACGCCATCCAGACGTCGGGCAACACGATCCGCAACGTGACGGCCGATCACTTCGCCGGGGCCGCCGACGACGAGGTGGCCGACCCCCGCCCCATCGCGGAGCTTCTGCGCCAGTGGTCGACCGACCACCCGGAGTTCCAGTTCCTGCCCCGCAAGTTCAAGATCGCAATCACCGGCGCGCCGAACGACCGCGCCGTGACACGCGCCCATGACATCGGCCTGGTGCTCAAGCGTCGGGACGGCGCGCTGGGCGTGGAAGTCATCATCGGTGGCGGCCTCGGCCGCACGCCCATGGTCGGCAAGACCGTGCGGGATTTCCTGCCGATCGAGGACCTGCTGCCCTATTGCGAGGCGATCGTGTCGGTCTACAACCGGCTCGGCCGGCGCGACAACAAGTACAAGGCGCGCATCAAGATCACCGTTCACGAGAACGGGCTCGATACGATGCGCGAGAAGATCGAGGCGCGCTTCGCCGAATTGAAGCCGCTCTTTTCGGGTGTCGACCAAGAGATGCTGGCCGGGATCGAGCGCTCCTTCGCCCTGCCCGACTTCGTCGACAACACGCCCGCGCCGATCCTCGACCCGGTGCTGCAGAGCTTCGTCGACACGAACGTCACGGCCCACAAGCGCGACGACCACGCCATCGTGACGATCTCGATCAAGAAGCACGGCGAGACGCCGGGCGATGCGACCGCCGATCAGATGCGGCTGATGGCCGATCTGGCCGAGGCCCATGCCTACGGCGAGCTGCGCATCTCTCACGAGCAGAACGTGATCTTGCCCCATGTTCGCCGCGACGCCCTGCCCGCGCTCTTCGAGGCGCTGAAGGCGGCGGGCCTCGGCACGGCGAACGTCGGGCTTGCCTCCGACATCATCGCCTGCCCGGGCATGGACTACTGCGCGCTGGCCACGGCCCGCTCCATCCCCGTCGCGCAGGGCATCGCGAAGCGGATCGACGAGCTGAAGATCGAGCATGACGTCGGCCACCTGAAGATCAAGATTTCGGGCTGCATCAACGCCTGTGGCCACCACCATGTCGGGCACATCGGCATCCTCGGCCTCGACCGCGCGGGGGTGGAGAACTACCAGATCACGCTCGGCGGCGATGGCTCGGAGCGCACGGCTATCGGCGAGCGCGCGGGCCCCGGCTTTGCCTACGATCAGGTCGTGCCCGCGATCGAGCGCCTGATCCTCGCATATCTCGACCTGCGCGAGGGCGCGGAGGAAACCTTCATCGACGCCTACCGCCGGCTGGGCCCCGCGCCCTTCAAGGCCGCGCTCTATCCCGAGGAGAAACAGGATGCCGCTTGATCTCACTGCCCTCCTGACCGCCCGCGCGGCGCAACTCAACGCCGATCTCAAGGGGGCCGACGCGGAGGTCGTGCTCGACACGGCGTTGCGCAACGCCAAGGTGGGCGATCTCGCGATGGTCTCGTCCTTCGGGGCGGAATCGGTCGTGCTGCTCCACCTTCTGTCGCGGGTGGCTCCCGACACGCCGGTCCTCTTCCTCGAGACGGGGATGCTCTTCCCCGAGACGCTTGCCTACCAGCGCGAGGTGGCCGAGACGCTGGGGCTGACGGACGTGCGCGTCATCCGCCCCGACAGCCTCGACCTCTTCCTCCACGACCCCGAGGGCGACCTGCATCAGCGCGACGCCGACACCTGCTGCGCCCTGCGCAAGACGAAGCCACTGGAACTGGCGCTGCAGGCGTTCGATGGCTGGATCACCGGGCGCAAGCGGCACCAGACGGCCGACCGCGCCGAAATGGCGCTCTTCGAGGTCGATGCGGGCAAGCTCAAGATCAACCCGCTCGCCCATTGGACGCGCGAGGACATCGCCGCCCACATGGACGCGCACGACCTGCCGCGTCATCCGCTTGTCGCCCAGGGCTTCGCCTCCGTCGGCTGCGCGCCCTGCACTACCAAGGTCGCCCCGGGCGAGGACGCGCGCGCCGGACGCTGGCGCGGCCGCGTCAAGACCGAATGCGGCATCCATTTCTCCGCCGGGCGCATCTACCCCGGCCTGCACAAGGGGGCCTGACATGCCCATCATCACCGACGGCGGCTTCGCGCCCGAAGACCTGAATGCCGCCTTCTCCCCCTCGGATGACTTGCCGGCGAACGGCCCGCTCGCCATCGACATCGCGCCGGACGCCGACCTCGAACCGGTGCTCGCGCGGCTTGAGGACGCGCATGTGATCCGCGTCGGCTTCCCGAGCTTCGCCGACGGCCGCGGGTTCACCATCGCGCGCGCGTTGCGCCGCGCGGGCTTCCGGGGCCGGTTGCGGGCCGCGGGCCATGTCCTCGCCGATCAATACGCCATGGCCCGGCGCGCGGGCTTCGACGAAGTCGAAATCTCCGATGATCTGGCCGCCCGACAGCCAGAGGAGCAGTGGCGCGCCCGCGCCGACTGGCAGGCCCACGACTACCAGGCCCGCCTCGGCCGCGCCCGCGACCGTCAGACCGCCTAGAAACCTCCCCCCGACTTGATTAGAGGAGCGGGCAACAGCCCGCTTTATTGCCATGAATGACATGACCGCCACGCCCACTGCTCCCGTGCTCCCCGATGCGCAGACCGTCACATCGGTCACGCATTGGACCGACCGGCTCTTCTCCTTCCGGGTGACGCGCCCGGCCTCGCTCCGCTTCCGCTCGGGCGAGTTCGTGATGATCGGCCTCATGGGCGACCCGCACCCCGAGACGGGCAAGCAGAAGCCGCTCCTGCGCGCCTATTCCATCGCCTCGCCCAGCTGGGACGAGGAGCTGGAGTTCTACTCGATCAAGGTGCAGGACGGCCCGCTGACCTCCAAGCTGCAGCACATCCGGCCCGGCGACCAGATCATCCTGCGCCCGAAGCCCGTCGGCACGCTCGTCCACGACGCGCTTCTGCCCGGCAGGCGGATCTGGTTCTTCGCCACCGGCACCGGCTTCGCGCCCTTCGCCTCCCTCCTGCGCGACCCGCAAACCTTCGAGGACTACGAGGAAGTCATCATCACCCACACCTGCCGCGACGTGGCGGAACTGGAGTACGGCCGTCAGCTGATCGAGAGCATCCGCACCGACGAGATGCTGGTGGAACTCCTAGGCGAAGAGAACCTCGCCAAGCTGAAGTACTACCCGACGACGACGCGCGAGACCTCGCCGAAAATGGGACGGATCACCGATCTGCTGAAATCCGGCGAAGCGCAGCGCGACCTCGGCGTCTCGGCCATCACGCCCGAAACCGATCGTGCCATGATCTGCGGCTCCATGGGCCTCAACACCGATCTGAAGGAGATCCTCGGGGGCTTCGGCCTCGAGGAGGGCGCGAACTCCGACCCGAAGCACTTCGTGGTGGAAAAGGCCTTCGTGGGCTGAGGGCACCGTAGGCTGCAAGGGTGGCCCCGGTCCGCGGGGCCAACCGAAGATGCAACCGGATCGAGCGGTTCTTCTCGGAACGCAAGCACTCCCGGGGCATCGCGACCCGATACAAAAACACGATCAGAACTTCAGCGCCCGCATCAGACTCGCCGCAGTACGCATCTGGTTGCGGGCCGGTGGTCTAGCGTCGGTAAGCCGTGTCAGCCGGCGTCCGGTCGAAGGACCGCGACGGCGAAACGCGCCGCATCGTCGGTCAGCATCTCCTCAACGCGCCAGCCCGCCGCGGCGGCCAGAGCTTCGAGCGTTTCAGCGGTGTATTTGCGACAACTCTCGGTGTGGATGCTCTCGCCCTCCCGGAACGTGATCACATCCTCGCCAAGCCGCACCGTCTGCGCCCGCTCGGAGACCAGATGCATCTCGATGCGGGCCGGATCCTCGCACCACCGGGCTTCGTGCCGAAACTCAGAGAGGTCGAAATTAGCCTGAGCTTCGTCGTTCAACCGGTTGAGAACGTTCAGATTGAAAGCCGCCGTGACCCCCGCGGCATCATCGTAGGCCGCGATCAGGTCCGGGGCCGGCTTAACAAGATCCGCGCCGAGGATGAACCCCTCGACGGCAGGCCATGCGCGGGCCCGCGCGAGCAGGGCGACGGCCTCCAAAGGATCGAGATTGCCGATCGTCGAGCCCGGGAAGAAGCCGATCTTGGACAGTGTGATCACATCGTCGGGCAAGTTCACCGATCCGGTGAAATCCCCCACGACCGGCCGGATCGCCAGGCCCGGGTAGCGCGCGCGCAGATCGTCGGCCGTCGACAGGAGGAAATCCTCCGAGATGTCGATCGGCACATAGGCCCCGAAGTGCTCGCCCGCGCCGAGGAGCGTGCGCGTCTTGACGCTCGCGCCGGAGCCGAGCTCCACGAGCGCCCCGCCCCGCGGCACGAGCCCGGCCAGCCGCGCGGCATTCTCCTTCAGGATCGCCGCCTCGGTCCGCGTCGGGTAGTACTCCGGCAGCTCCGTGATCTCCTCGAAGAGTTCCGAGCCACGTCGGTCGTAGAACCACTTCGGCGACAGCGCCTTCTGCGGACGACGAAGCGTCTCGCGGGCATCGGCAAGCAACTCACTGTTCACACACATGTCCTTCATGTCACATCCCGCGCCAGGCGCAGCCCCATCATCTGCCACCGCTGATGCGGATAGAAGAACGTCCGGTAGGTCGAGCGCATCTGGTCGCGCGGCGTCGCGCAGGAGCCGCCGCGCAGCACCATCTGGTTGACCATGAACTTGCCATTGTACTCGCCGAGCGCGCCCTCGGGCCGACGGAACCCCGGATAGGGCGTGAAGGGCGAGGACGTCCATTCCCAAACATCGCCCCAAACCCCCTCCCCCGGCATGGGCCGCAGCGGCCCGTCGTCGAGGAAATTGCCCGCGATCGGGCGGTCGCGGAAGGCGATCTCGTGCTCGACTTCCGTCGGTAGGCGCGCTCCGGCCCAGCGGGCGAAGGCATCGGCCTCATAGTAACTCACGTGGACGACCGGCGCGTCGAGCGCCACCGGCTGCGGCCCGCGCAGCGTATAGGTCCACCATTCGCCGTCCTGTTGCCACCAGTAGAGCGGATGGTGCCACTCCTCTCGTGTCGCGACGGCATGGCCTTCCATGAACCAGTGCCGCGCGTCGTCGTAGCCGCCGTCCTCCATGAAGGCGATCCACTCGCGGTTGGTGACCGGGCGGTCGGCGATCTCGAAAGCCTGCGTGAAGGCCCTGTGGCGCGGGCTTTCGCAATCATAGGCGAACCCGGCTCCGTCGTGGCCGATCTCCACGAGCCCGCCGTCGTGGCGCGTGAAGGTAAGCGGCACCTCCTGCGTCACCGGCAGCGGCTGCGGGTCGCGGTAGGCGGGCAGAAGCGGATTGAAGGAGAGCCCGTGCAACAAGTCGGTCACGAGCAGTTCTTGATGCTGCATCTCGTGGTGGCAGCCCAGTTCCACGAGCCCCGCGATCTCCTCGGCATCGTCGCGCCCGCCCGTGAGCAGTGCATCCATCGCCGCGTCGACGTGGGCGCGGTAGTCGGCCACCTCGGCGCAGTCGGGGCGCGAGACCATGCCCCGCCGGTCCCGCGCGTGCCGCGGCCCCGCCTGGGTGTAGTAGCTGTTAAAGAGGAAGGCGAAGCGGTCGTCCGGGCTGCTGTAGCCGGAGACGCGTGGGCGCAGGATGAACTCCTCGAAGAACCAGGTCGTATGGGCCAGATGCCATTTCGCCGGGGAAGCATCCTCCATCGACTGCAGCATCTGGTCCTCCGGCCGCAGCGGCGCGGCCAGCGCGCGCGTCCGGCCCCGCGTCCGCGCGTAGAGATCGAGGGCATCGTTCGGCGCCAGCGGCGCGGGAGCGGGAGAGATCATGGCGGGGCCTTCCGTCGAGGACGTGAACCCTCAACCTAGAGGATATTTCCCGACTGTCCCGTCAATGTTCCGTGACGCCCGGCAAGCCTCCGCTCACCGTTCCGGCAGGAGACCGCGCGGCGAGAAGCGCAGGACGAGCAGAAGCACGAGACCCATCGTCAAGAGCCGCATATGCGCGACCGAGTCGAGGAGATGCGCTTTCAGCCAGCTGCCGTCGGCCATGCCGGCGGTGATCCCCTGCATCAGGAGCGCGCCGAGCGGCTCCACCTGCACCCAGAGCCACCAGATCAGGAAGCCGCCGAGGACTGCGCCCCAGTTGTTGCCCGAACCGCCGACGATCACCATCACCCAGACGAGGAAGGTGAAGCGGAGGGGCTGATACGTGCCGGGCGTCAGCTGCCCGTCGAGCGTCGTCATCATCGCGCCGGCGAGGCCCACCACGGCCGAGCCCAGTACGAAAACCTGCAGATGGCGCGCGGTCACGTCCTTGCCCATGGCTTCCGCCGCTGTCTCGTTGTCGCGGATCGCGCGCATCATCCGACCCCAGGGCGAAGCAAGCGCCGATTGCGTCAGCCAGATCAGGCCTAGCAGGATCACGCCGAAGAGCCCGGCATAGGCCAGCTTGACGAAGATCGTCGAGGCGGTGACCGGGTCGGTGCCGAACTCCGTCACCAGTTCCCGGAACCACTCCGCCTGCTGCAGGTCCACCTCATAGGGCACGGGCCGCGGCAGGCCGATGACGTTCTTGACGCCCCGCGCCATCCAGTCTTCGTTCTTCATCACGGCGATCACGATCTCCGCGATGCCGAGCGTCGCGATGGCAAGGTAGTCCGAGCGCAGGCCGAGCGCCGTCTTCCCGATCACCCAGGCCGCGCCCGCCGCGAGCAATCCGCCAACCGGCCAGGCCAGCAGCACCGGCAGGCCGAGACCGCCGATATTGCCCTCACTCGCCGGATTGACCGCCTCGACCGCCGCGACGCCCGGATCGAGCACCGAGCGGAAGACGAAGAACCCCGCCAGCAGGATCGCCGCGGTCGCCCATCCCCGGAACTTCGGCAGGCGCATGTAGGCGAGGATCGCCGCCACGACCGTGGCCGCCCCGAGGACGAGGCCGAGCGCGATGCGCAGACCTCCGGCAGAGGCGGCCTCCGTATTGGGGGGCATCGAGATCAGGACCGCGCCGAGGCCCCCGAGCGCCACGAACCCCATGATGCCGACGTTGAAGAGGCCCGCGTAGCCCCACTGGATGTTCACCCCGAGCGCCATCACGGCCGAGATGAGACCCATGTTGAGGATCGTGAGCGCCACGTTCCACGACTGCATCACCCCCGTCCCGACAAGGAGCGCGGCCACCAGCGCAAAGAGGATGAGGGCGCGCGTCGTCTGCCCCTGCGTCTGCGTCGTCATACCGCTTTCCCCTTGAAGAGACCCGTCGGACGGAACAGCAGCACGATGATCAGGATCACGAAGCTGACCGCGAACTTGTAGTCGGTGGACAGGAGCTGCACGAGGCCGTCGGGCTCGAGGCTCTCCGGCAGCAGGTAGCCCAGCACCTTCTTGAGCGGATAGGTGATCGTCACCTCCGCGAAGGCGATCACGAAGCCCCCCGCGATCGCCCCGAGCGGCGAGCCGAGACCGCCCACGATGGCCGCGGCGAAGATCGGCAGCAGCAGCTGGAAGTAGGTGAAGGGTTTGAAGCTCTTGTCGAGGCCGTAGAGCGTGCCGGCGATGGTCGCGAGCGCGGCGACCATGAGCCAGGTATACATCACCACCCGTTCCGGATTGATGCCCGACAGAAGCGCCAGATCCTCGTTGTCGGAATAGGCGCGCATCGACTTGCCCGTCCGCGTCTTGTTGAGGAACCAGAAGAGCACCGCGACCACGATCACCGCGACCACGACGGTGATGACCTGCGTCGTCTTGAGGGCCAGCCCCTCCGCGAGGCCCGTCATCTCCTTGAAGTCGCGCGCGGTGATGAGGAAGCGCTCGCCATCGGCAAACCGCTGGTCGTCGGGGCCGATGATGAAGCGGACGAGGCCGTTCATCACGAACATCACCCCGAGCGAGGCGATGACGAAGGTCACCGGCACGGCCTTCTTCACCCGGTAGAAGCGATAGACCGCCCGGTCGGTGCCGAGGAGCAGAAGTGCCGTCGCCGCGATCCCGACGGGCAGCGCCAGAAGCGCGGTCGGCAGCGGCCCGCCGGTGATGCCCGCCGCCTGCAACCCCCAGGTCGTCAGCACGACCGCCATCGTCCCGAAGGCCATCGTGTCGCCATGGGCGAAGTTCGAGAACCGCAGGATCCCGTAGATCAGCGTGACACCAAGCGCCCCGAGCGCCAGCTGCGCACCATAGGCGGTGGCCGGCACGATGACGAAATTGGCCAGCGCGACCAGAGCGTTGAGGATGTCCATCACCCCTCCTCCCGGCACAGGCCGATATAGCTGATCGTCAGGATCGGTTCCGGCAGATGCGCCGTCATCAGCGCCCCGCCGTCGGGCGCGATGGTCAACATCCGCGTCTCTCCCCCGTCCTCGGTTCCGGCCACCAGAACGCGCAGATCGCCGAGCATCACATCCGTGACGATGGGCGTGTCCCCCGCCGGGTCTGCAAAGGCCGTGCCGCTAACGGTCAGATCGAAGTCCGTTTCGGCGCAGCGCTCGTCCGACAGGCACTCCGTCGTAAAGCTGCACACCGTCCCGGCTCCGGCCGCGCCCGCGCTCAGGCCCAGAAGAACCGCAGCCCAAATCTTCGTTTGCCAGATTTCCCCGCCGGAGCCACGTACCGTCGGGAACACAGCTATCGCCCCAGGGCCAGACACGATGGGCCGACCTTTTCGTCCACCAAAAACTCCAGGCCGATCCAAGACATCGAGCGGGTCCATCAGGACGTCACCTCGCAATATCCGGCATAGTTCAAAGTCACATCCGTGCGACGCAACAGCGTTCGGCCCAATATATGTTCCAGCCGCGCCGCAAACCGTGGCCCCTCGGGACCAATCCGCAGGATGGCGGCGCCATCCCCGGGTTTCAGGCCCGGTGCTGAAATGATCGTGTCGCCGGTCTGTCCATCAAACGACATTTGCAGAACCGGTGGCGTCACTGCGCGTCCGGTCCATCCCAAGGGTTCGATCAACCGTTTTGGCATCACATCGCCGGGGATCATCCCTTCGGTGCCAATCATCGTCATCAGTGATGGCTCCGCATGCCGATCCAGTATCATAAGTCGTCCCGCAACCGGCTCCCGGTCGCATGCGCCGTCGCAGATCAGCTCACAAGTCAGGCCTTCGGCTTCTGCACTCGTTGCCAAGAGGGCAGCGGACGCACCGGCCAGGCAGACAGCGACGAAGATGTCCCGACCCTTCATCGCTCACCCCCCGAGGAACGACCGGCGGACCTCTTCGTCCGCCAGAAGCTCCTTACCCGTCCCGGTATGCGCATTGCGCCCCTGCACCAAGACGTATCCGCGATCCGCGATCTCCAGCGCCTGCCGCGCGTTCTGCTCCACCATCAGGATGGGGATGCCCGTGCGGCTGACCTCGATGATCCGGTCGAATAGCTCGTCCATCACGATGGGGCTCACGCCCGCCGTCGGCTCGTCGAGCATCAGGACCTTCGGTTTCGTCATCAGCGCCCGGCCCACGGCCACCTGCTGCCGCTGCCCGCCCGAGAGCTCGCCCGCCGCCTGACCGCGCTTCTCCTTCAGGATCGGGAACAGGTCATAGACCTGCGCCATGGTCTCGCGGATGTCGTCTCGGCGGATGAAGGCCCCCATCTCCAGGTTCTCCTCCACCGTCATCGACGTGAAGATGTTGGAGGTCTGGGGCACGAAACCCATGCCCTTTGCCACCCGGTCCTGCGGGCTCAGCGCGGTGATGTCCTCCCCGTCGAGCCGCACCGCCCCCTTGCGCAGGTTCAGCATCCCGAAGACGGCCTTCATCCCCGTCGACTTGCCGGCCCCGTTCGGCCCCACGATCACGGCGATCTCGCCCGGGTTCACCGCGATCGTGCAATCGTGCAGGATGTCGGGGCCCTGCCCATAGCCGCCGGTCATGTTGTCCCCGATGAGGAAGGCGTCCTGGGTGTGGCTTCGCTCGCCGGACGTGGTGCCGGGGCTCATCGTGCCGCGCCCGTGCGGATTGGTGATCGAGCGGTCCTTGTTGCCCCGGTCGTCCTGGTAGGAGTCTGTCGTCATTCGATGTCCTCCGCGGCGACCAGCCACGTCTCATAGGGCTGACCGTCGATTGTGATCCCCGCGAGGGTCGCCTCGATCATCTGCGCCCGCTCTCCGGACGGGGGCGCAAGGTCCTGGCCGGCCACCGGGCCTAGGTCGATGAAGTCAATCATGACGAGTTCGGACGGCAGGAAGATCTCGATTGTGGTCGACTCGTAGATGTCGGCCGCCTCCGCATATCCGCTGCGGGTGACGATGACGTCGTCCGCCCTGCGGGCCGTGATCTCGTAGCGCGGCAGGTCGAACAGCCAGTTGATGATCGTGAGCACCGGGCCGCCCTCTGCATCATCAAGGCCCGCGAAGCCCTCGAAATCACCCTCGTGACCGAAGCCGCGTTCCGAGACCACCATCAGCGAGAATGCCTCCTCCCCCCGCGAGTAGAAATGCTGCTCCGAGGAGGCATCGACGAGGATCTCGCGGTCCAGCCAGAGGTCAGGCGGCGGACAGACGTTGATCCGGTCGTCCGACGACGACAGGCACCACGGGCCATCCGCACTGTCGGCCAATGTCATGCCCGGGTCGACGAAGGCCCAGGTCATGTCGTCGTTCAGCACGATATCATGGCCCATCAGGGTCGCCCGCGCAAACTCCTCCGCGACGGCCGCCTGCGACAGCACCATCGCGACGACGCCCGATATGAGGCCCGTCCGTATCATCCGGCCAGCTGATCCTTGTTCTTCAGCCCCGTGCCCAGATAGGCTTCGATGACCTGCTCGTTGGCCTTGATCTCGGCCAGCGAGCCCTCGGCCAGCACCTTGCCTTCGGCCATGCAGATGACGTGGTCGCTGATCTTGCCGATGAAATCCATGTCGTGCTCGATGACGACGAAGGTGTAGTCCCGCTCCTTGTTGAGCCGCAGGATCGCGTCGCCGATCGTATTGAGGAGCGTGCGGTTCACGCCCGCGCCGACCTCGTCGAGGAAGACGATCTTCGCGTCCACCATCATCGTGCGCCCGAGTTCAAGGAGCTTCTTCTGCCCGCCCGAGACCTGCCCCGCCTTCTGGTCGCGCAGGTGACTGATCGTTAGGAAGTCGAGCACCTCGTCGGCCTTCGCCCGGAGCGCCCGCTCCTCGTCGGCGATGCGCTTGCGCCCGAACCAGGTGTTCCAGAGCGTCTCGCCAGTCTGGCCGCCCGGCACCATCATCAGGTTCTCCTGACAGGTCATCGAGTGGAACTCATGCGCGATCTGGAACGTCCGGAGCAGCCCCTTGTGGAACAGCTCGTGCGGCGGCAGGCCGGTGATGTCCTCGCCCGCCATCGTGACCCGCCCCGAGGTCGGCGGCAGCACGCCCGCAATGACGTTGAAGAGCGTCGTCTTCCCCGCCCCGTTCGGCCCGATGAGCCCGGTGATCGTCTTCGGCTCGATCCGAAGCGTCGCCCCGTCCACGGCCCGGAAGCCGCCGAAATGGCGATGAAGGTCCTCGACCTCGATCATGCGTCTGTCCCCCATGTGGGAACGGCCCCGCGCGGGGGCCGTTCTCTGTCTCTCGTGCCGGTCTTAGCGGAAGCCTTCAACCACCAGCTCGCCACCGCCGAAGCTGACCTCGCGGTAGTTGCCGGCCGACTCGCCGGGTCCGATCAGCTCGACCGCCGAGGCCCCGACATAGTCGATGTCGCCACCGTCCTTGAGGATCTGCAGCGCCTTCTCCAGCTCGCCGGGCAGGATCTCCTCGCCCGGGGCGTTGGCCACATCCATCACGGCGTCCTTGTAGACCGCCGGATCGGCCGAACCCGACGCCTGCATCGCCAGCATGATGAGCGCCGCGGCGTCATAGGCCTCCGCCGAGAAGGGCGAGGAGCCGTCGTAGTCGGCCGCCGCCGCCATCTCCTGGTAGATCTGCGCGCCGGGACTGTCGGTGCCCGGGTTCTGGCCGGTCGAGCCGTCGATCTCGGAGCCGAAGTTGTCGACGAGCGCCTGGCTGATCATGCCGTCGGGGAAGTGGAACGTGTCGAACGCCCCCGAGTCGAGCGCCGCGCGCACGATGCCCGAGCCGCCCTGGTCGACGTAGCCCGCCACGACCAGCCGGTCACCACCGGCCGCCGCCAGCGCACCGACTTCGGCCGAGTAGTCCGCCTTGCCGTCCTCGTGCGCGGCCGAGATCGTGACCGAGCCGCCCGCTTCCTCGAAGGCGGTCTGGAATGCGTCGGCCAGACCTTTGCCGTAGTCGTTGTTCGTATAGGTCAGCGCGACGCTCTCGATGCCCTGATCCATCAGGATCTCGGTCATGATGACGCCCTGGCGCGCATCCGACGGCGCGGTCCGGAAGAAGAGGCCGTTGTCCTCGGCGGTCGAGAGACCCGGCGAGGTGGCCGAGGGCGAGATCATCACGACGCCGTTCGGCACGGCGACGTTCGAGAGCATGGCTCCCGTCACGCCCGAGCAATCCGCGCCGACGATGCCCGCGACACCGTCACCGGTGATGAGACGCTCGGTCGCCGAGGTGGCGGCGGCCGCGTCGATGCAGGTGGAATCGCCGCGCACCGGCTCCACGGTCACGCCATCGAGCAGAAGGCCCGACTCCGAGACCTCCGACATGGCCATCTCGGCCCCGGCCGCCATCTGCGGGGCAAGCGATTCAAGCGGGCCGGTGAAGCCCAGCACGACGCCCAGTTTCACGGGCGAATGGCCATCCGCAAAGGCGGCCGTCGCGGCCAGAGTTGCGGCCGAAGCCATCAGAAGCTTTTTCATGATATTCTCCCTGTTATCCGACTCTTTCCCGAGCCTTGATGCGATACGTTATTGAACGTGTTGCGCAGATGAAAGCGTCCAATCCGGCCGTTCCCGATTTTTAATCGCGGCGAAACAGCCGTTTCACAGCGAAATTCCCCGCCGGCCGGCCAGGTCGGTAAAAAACTGCCACGCGACGCGCCCCGACCGCGCCCCGCGCGTCGCCTGCCATTCCACCGCTTCGGCCCGCAGCACCTCCTCCGCGATCTCGACGCCGTAGGCCTCGCAATAGCCGCGGATCATGGCGAGATAGGCGTCCTGGTCGCAGGGATGGAAGCCGAGCCAGAGGCCGAAACGGTCCGAGAGCGAGACCTTCTCCTCCACCGCCTCGCCGGGCTTGATCGCCGTGGAGCGTTCGTTCTCTATCATGTCGCGTGGCATCAGGTGACGGCGGTTCGACGTCGCGTAGAACACGACGTTGCCCGGCCGACCTTCGATCCCGCCGTCGAGCACGGCCTTGAGCGACTTGTAGGCTGCATCGTCGTGGCTGAAACTCAGGTCGTCGCAGTAGAGCACGAAGCGATGCGGGGCCGCGCGCAACACGTTGAGGAGCGCGCCGACACTGTGGATATCCTCGCGCTGCAACTCGACGAGCTTCAGGCCCGTCGCTTCAAGTTCGCCGTGTATCGCCTTGACGAGGCTCGACTTCCCCATGCCCCGCGCGCCCCAAAGGAGCGCGTTGTTCGCCGGCAGGCCGTCGGCGAAGCGGCGCGTGTTGTCGAGCAGCGTATCGCGTGCTCGGTCGATGCCCACGAGCAGATCGAGCGCGATGCGGTTCGGTGCCGGCACCGGGATCAGGCGGTCAGGTGAGGTATCCCAGACATAGGCACTCGCACGCCAGTCGGGCGCGGCAAAGGGCGCCGGGGCCAGCCGTTCGAGCGCGACGGCGATGCGCTCCAACGGGTCGCTCAAGCGTCTTCGTCCTCGTCCCAGAGACCCTGCGCGCGCAATTCCTTCTCGCGCTTGCGCTCGACCATCTTCACCAGCCAGATCGACACCTCGTAGAGACCGTAGACCACGACGAAGAGGATGATCTGCGTGATGACATCGGGCGGAGTCACCAGCGCGGCCAGAACGAGGATGCCAACGACCGCGTATTTGCGCACGTTCACCAGCCCCTCGGACGAGACGAGCCCGGCCTTGCCCATCAGCGTCAGCAGGACCGGAAGCTGGAAGCAGAGCCCAAAGGCCACGATCATCTTGAGCGTGATGTCGAGCGACTCGTTCACCTTGCCGTCGAAGACGATGTCGATGCCCTCGTCCGCCGGGGTCTCAACCGGCTCGGTGATCACCACGCCGTCGGGCACGTCCGTCGGGATGGCCCCGGCGATCACCTCGCGCACGTCGGCAAAGCCCAGGAAGAACTGCATCGCCAGCGGCACCACGACGTAATGTGCAAAGGCCGCGCCCAGCGTGAAGAGCGCGGGCGACGCGATCAGGAAGGGCAGGAAGGCACTCTTCTCGTTCCTGTAAAGACCGGGCGCGACGAAGCGCCAGAGCTGATGCGCGATGACCGGAAAGGCGATGACGAGGCCCGCGACCATGGCGACCCGGACCTGCGTGAAGAAGTACTCCTGCGGGGCCGTGTACTGCATCCGGGGGTTCGGATCGCCGAGGGACCGCATCGTGTCCTCGATCGGACCCAACAGAAACGCGAGGATGTCCTGCGCGAAGTAGAAGCAGGCGACCATGCCGACGAGGAACGCGACGACGGCGCGGATCAACCGCGTCCGCAACTCCGCCAGATGCTCGATCAGGGGCGCGGAGCTGTCGTCGATTTCGGTGTCGCTCATGCGCTCTTGTCCGTCTCGTTCGACGCGGGTTCGATCTCCGGTTCACCCGAGAGTTCGGCGGCCTCCGCTGCCTGCCGGCGCTCGGCGGCCTCGGCCATCGCCTTGTCGATCTTGGCCTTGTTCGCCGCCCGGTCGGGGCTCAGCCCCGCATCGGGTTTCGCGGCCTTGCCGTCCGCCTCGTCGGGCGTCCAGGCGGTCAGTTCCTTCTCGGCATCCTTCAGCGCGTCGAGGCCGTACTTCTTCGGGTCCGACATCTTGCGCAGGTCGCCCGCGATGTCGCCCACCCCGCTGTCCTTCGCGGCATCGTTCATCGCCGACTGGAACTCGCGCGCCATGCGCCGCGCCTTGCCCGTGAACTCGCCCAGCGCACGGAACATGCGCGGCAGGTCCTTCGGGCCGACGACGATCAGGGCGACGACGCCCGCGACCATCATCTCGCTCCAGCCGATGTCGAACATGGGTGCGGCCCCCCGGGTCTCAGATCAGGCCTTGTCCTTCTCGGACGGTTCGGGGGTGATGTCGCGCACCGTGGCCGAGTCGTTGAGCGACGGATCCACCTGCACGGCTGCAGTCTCTTCCTCGTCGTCCTTGTTGCCCTCGGCGACGCCCTTCTTGAAGGAGGTGATCCCCTTCCCGACCTCGCCCATCAGGCTCGAGATCTTGCCGCGCCCGAAGAGCACGAGAACGACGATCGCGATGAGCAGGATGCCCATCGGCCCCACGTTGTTGATGAGAAGTGCATTGGTCAGCATGATGTGTCTCCCTGAAGGGCGCGCGCGCGTCCGCGTCGGCCCCGATTACCCTGGTCCCCGGTGTATCTACGCATTGCGCAGGCCACATGAAAGCGCCCGCACGCAATTTTGCACGTCCTATTGCAGAAGCGGAGCGGGGTCGACCGCGTCGAAGCCGCGCCGCACCTCGAAATGCAGGAATGCCGGGTCGCCCCCGCCCACGCTCGCCACCCGCTGACCCGCGGCGATGGAATCGCCCTTCTGCACGCGGATGTCCTTGATGTTGGCATAGACCGTCAGAAGCCCGCCCTCGTGGCGCAGCACGAGGATCGGCACCTGATCGGTATCGCGGGTGATGGCCGCGACCGTGCCCGCGGCGGCGGCCTGAACGGCGCTGCCTTCCGCGGCGCGGAAGTCGATTCCCTCGTTGCGGGCCGAGAAGGGCCGCAGCACCTCGCCCGAAACCGGCCGGCGCAACGCCGAGGGCGATGCCGCCTCGCTCGCCGGGGCTGCGGCTGGTTCGGGTGCGGGCTCGGGCGCGCTGGCCTCCGTGCGCGACGCGTCGAGGTTCGGGCTCGCCGGCAGGGGCTCCTGCTCGACGGTCTCCGGCAGCGCGGAACTGGCCGAGGGCGGAACCGGCGTGTCCGTCCCCTGCCCCGGCGTCGAGTCCGCGACCTGGGCCGCCCCGTCCTCGCCGATGACGAGCGGGATCAGCAGGTACTGGCCCTCGCGCACCGCAAGATCGCTGCCGAGCCCGTTCCACTCGGCGAGCGACGACGGGCTCACCCCGTAGAGACGCGCGATCGAGAAGGCCGTCTCGCCCCGCGCGACGCGGTGGCGCACCGGCTCTTCCCCGCTCTGCACGGCGATCTCGGCCCCGGCACCGCTGCCCGAGACGCGGTCGATGGCCGCCCCCGCGATCCGCGTGATGTCGGGCCGCCCGTCCGATCCGGCCGCCCCCGGCACCACCCGGCTCGGCAGGGCAAGCACCGCGTCCTGGTTCAGCCGCGTCTCCGGCGTGATCCCGTTGAACCGCGCGAGTTCGGCCGAGGAATAGCCGATCCGGTCGGCGACCGTCTGCAC
Source organism: Jannaschia marina (assembly GCF_013404595.1). GTDB lineage: Bacteria > Pseudomonadota > Alphaproteobacteria > Rhodobacterales > Rhodobacteraceae > Jannaschia > Jannaschia marina. Next base: position 78,475 of record NZ_JABVAX010000006.1, read on the forward strand.
CGTGTCGCCGCGCCGCGCGACGACCACCTGATAGTTCGGATAGGTAATCAACCCGTTCGCGTCGGGCCGCGGCCGGTCCGCCGCCGCCTGTCGCACGCCGTCGGTCGTATCGACCGTCCCCGCCGTGTTGCGCAGGTCGAAATCGAAATTGCCCGACTGGAATTCCGAGCATCCCGCCAGGATGCTCACGCTCGTCAATAGACCGACCCAGCCGGCCCTGCCTGCTCCGGACATCGCTGTCCCCCTTAACTGCCCAATGTCGGGATGGCACGTCCTTCAGTCGTGTTCCACCCCCTCCACCAGCGGCACGAAGCGCACCGGCGAAAGCTCGTCATACTCGTACCCGCCGTCGGTCCGCGTCACCTTGATCAGCGTCTGCACGTGATCGGACACGCCCACCGGCACCACCATACTACCCCCGATGCGCAATTGTGCCAACAGGGGACCGGGCGGGTCCTCGGCGGCGGCGGTCACGAGGATGCGGTCGAAGGGAGCCTGCTCGGGCAGGCCGAAGCTGCCGTCGGCGGTGATCTGGGTGATGTTCGACAGCCCGAGCGCCTGGTGGTTGACCTGCGCCGCGCGGGTCAGCGCCCGATGCCGCTCGACGGTATAGACCCGCCGCGCCAGATGCGACAGAACCGCCGCCTGGTAGCCGGTGCCCGTCCCGACCTCGAGCACCTTGTCGCGCGGCTGCACGTCGAGCGCCTGGGTCATCTGCCCGACGATGCTCGGCTGGCTGATCGTCTGCCCGCCCGCGATCGGCAGGGGCACGTCCTCGTAGGCGCGCGCCGCGAAGGTCTCCGACAGGAAGCGCGCACGGTCCACGCGCTCCATCGCCATCAGCACCCGCAGGTCGGTCACGCCGCGCGCGCGGACGGCAAGCTGCAGGCGTATGACCTCCTCGGGCGTCGCCACGCCTCAGTCCCCGTAGGGGTCGAGCACGTCGCGCAACCCCTCGAGCGCCGCGCGATCGGTCAGGTCGCAGCGCATCGGCGTGACCGAGATCCAGCCCTCCACGTTGGCCTTCACGTCGGTCCCGGGCTGCGTCGGCTCGCCCTGGGCCGAGCCCTGGATCCAGAGATACTTGCGTCCCGACGGTGCGGTCTGCGGATGCACCCCCATCCGCCCGTCGCCGCGATACCCCTGCGCCACCGCGGCCATGCCGCGCACCTTACCCGCCGGAACGGGCGGAAAGTTGACGTTGTAGAAGAGCTTGTAGGTCTCCCCGCCCCAGGGGGCCTCCTTCAGAAGCCGGCGCACGCAGTCGCCGCCGGTCGTCGCCGCCGCCTCGAAGGGATTGTCGAGCTTCACGTTCCCGGGGCCGTAGAACTGCGACAGCGCGATGCCCTTCACGCCCTGCAGCGCCGCCTCCATCGCCGCGCCGATCGTGCCGGAATACATGGTGTTCTCGCCCGCGTTGTTGCCCCGGTTCACGCCCGAAAGCACCAGGTCGACCTCGCCCTTCACCAGATCGCCGAGCCCCGCGAGCACGCAATCGGCCGGCGAGCCCTCGATCGCGAAGCGCCGCTCGCCCATCTGCGAGATCATCGAGGGCTTCACGTAGTTGATGCAATGCCCGACGCCCGATTGCTCGAAGGCCGGCGCGACGGTCCAGACCTCGCCGTCCGCGCCCGCGACCTCGGCGGCGATGGTCTCCAGCACCTCGAGCCCGGGGGCCGAGATGCCGTCGTCATTGGTGATGAGAATACGCATGAAGGGCTCCTTTCGCCCCGGATACGCGCGCGCCCCCGAGCCGTCCAGCGCCACGGGCAGGTTTGCCCGGGCCTGTCACCCGTCTGCCGTCTCGGGCACTGTGTTGCGAAGCCCGTCGACAGAGCCGCTGACGCGGCCTTATCGCGCTCACCCCGTCCCTAAGGCCGCCAGTCCTTCAACCGCTTCTCCAGGAAAGCCTGCATCCCTTCCGCGGTCCCCTCGTCCGCGAGGTTCTCCACCATCGCGTCCCGGGCCAGCGCATAGGCCGCGTCGACCGGCATCTCCGCCTGCGCGTGGAAGATGCCCTTGCCGATGCGCAGGCTCCCCGGATGCTTCCGCGCGAGGTGTGTCGCGTAGTCCTCGATGCAGGCGTCGAGCTCGGCGGCCGGCACCGCCCGGTTGACGAGCCCCGCCTCGACCGCCTCCTCCGCCGAGAGCAGCAGGCCCGTCGACAGCATCTCGAACGCCCGCTTGCGCCCGACGTTGCGCGTCAGCGCCACCATGGGCGTCGAACAGAAGAGACCGATGTCCACCCCGTTCACCCCGAAGCGCGCGGTCTCCTCCGCGATGGCGAGGTCGCAGGTCGCCACCAGCTGGCAGCCGGCCGCGGTCGCGATGCCGTGGACGCGGGCGATGACGGGCTGCGGCAACGCCCGGATCCGCGCCATCACGGCGGCACAGCGGTCGAAGAGATCGGCGAAGGCCGCGCGCCCGCCATCCTCCGCCTGCCGCATCGCCTGCATCTGCCGCAGGTCGTGCCCGGCGCAGAAGGCCCGGCCCTCGGCCCGCAGGATGACGACACGTAACTCCGTGGTCGCGATCTCACGCAGTTGACCGTCGAGCGCGGCCAGCATCTCATCGGAGAGCGCGTTGAGCGTGTCCGGATCGTTGAGCGTCAGCGTCGCGATCCCGTCGCGGTCGTCGCGCAGCAGAATATCGGGCATGGGCACCTCCGCGTCCGAGCCTGCGAAGACGAAAGGCGATTTGCAATGCTCAAGATGGACGCCGCGGCCCTCGGACAGTTTCTCTCAGCCGAGTTCCTGCAGGTCGCCGAGGACTTCAGCCTCGAACGGGTCGAAGAGGACGGCCTCACCGTCCGCCTGAACGTCTCGGCCAAGCACCTGCGACCCGGCGGCACGGTCTCGGGGCCGTCGATGTTCGGGCTCGCCGACGTGGGCGTCTATCTCGCCATCCTGTCGCGCGTCGGTCCCGTCGCGCTCGCCGTGACGACGAACTGCTCCATCGACTTCATGCGCAAGCCCGTCGCGAACGCCGACCTGCTCTGCCACGTGCGGCTGCTGAAGCTCGGCCGCGTCCTCGCGGTCGGCGAGTGCCTCCTCTTCTCCGACGGCGACGACCGGCCCGTCGCCCGCGCTTCGCTCACCTACTCGATCCCGAAGGCCTGAGCCGCCGAAGACGATTGTACAAAACGTTCAAAGGGGTCTCCGACGTTTGTACAAAACGTAAAAAAGGGGCCGGACGCGCCCCGTGGGGCGGCCCGGCCAGTCGGGGAAGAGATCGGGGGGTGCGCCGGTCAGGCGCGCCAGAAGGGTTTGGCCGTCTCGATCAGCACTTCGGCGGTCGTCAGGCCAATGTCTTGGTACAATTCAGGGTCCAGGCGCTTGAGCGCCGCGCGCGTGCGGGCCCGCATTTCCCATGTCGCAAGCGTCGAACCGGCCTGCAGGAGCGCCGTCGCGACCGGCGATGCAGCGTTTTGTGCATATGCATTCAGGGCAGGATGTTCGAACGCGGGAGCGGCCATGGGATGTTCCTTTCGAGGCGGACCTTTGTGTTGCTTGTGTTGATACAATTTCACCGCTAGGGTGTATTCGATAGATACAATCTGCCCCGCATCAAATCCAGCGATACATTGTTATGGGTACAATAACGGATCGGAATATCATCGAGGTCGACTTCGGGGCCGACGATCGCCCGAAGTACCTCGTCCTCGAAGCCGCCATCCGCGACGCGATCCGCCGCGGAATCCTGTTACCGGGCAAAAGGTTACCCGCAACACGCGACCTCGCCTGGCGGATCGGCGTGACCCCCGGCACCGTCGCCCGCGCCTATACCCGCCTGACGGAGGACGGCACCCTCGACGCCGCCGTCGGGCGCGGCACCTTCGTCTCCGAGACCGGCGCAGGCCCCGCCCCGATCTACCGGGAGTTCCAGGCCCTCGAAGTCGATTCGACCCCCCACCTCAGCGGCGGCGACAACTACGTCGTGAACCTCCTGTCCCCCCACCTGCCCTCCGTCGGCCAGGCCCGCCTCATCCGAAAGCACCTGGGCGCGGTCGCCGCCGATCCTCCGTCGGGCATGATGCACTACCCGAACCATGCCAGCGAGCGCCCGGCCCGGGAGGCGGCGCGGGAATTCCTGTCTCATCCGACACTTGGACCGCTCGAGGCGGACGACATCGCACTCACGAGCGGGGGGCAGCACGCGATCAGCCTCGTGCTCCAGACCGTCCTGTCGGGCCGCCGCCCGGCCGTTCTGGTGGAAGATCTGACCTACCCCGGCTTCCGCCGCGTGGCCGAGATGCTGCGCGCCGACATCATCCCCGTCACCACAGATGCCGCGGGAATCGTGCCCGAAGCGCTCGAAGCAGCCGCGCGAAATGCGGACGCGCAGATCCTCTGCACATCGCCCGACGTGCACAACCCGACCTGCGCGGTGACGCCCGAGTCGCGCCGCCGCGCCATCGTCGAGATCGCGCGCAACGCGAACATCCAGATCCTCGAGGACGACTGCTACCAGATGGTGCGCAGCGACCTGCCGAGCTATCGCCTGCTCGCGCCGGAGCGCACATGGCACATCTCTTCCATCGCCAAGACGATCACCCCTGCCCTGCGCCTCGGCTTCGCGATGGCCCCCCGCGCGCATCGCCTCGCCCTGCGCCGGGCTGCGGAGTACAGCTCTTTCGGGCTTGCCACGCCGATGAGCGATCTTGCCGCCCGGCTCCTCGTCGACCCGGCCCTGCCCGCGCTCATGGCCGAGACGCGCGAGGTCGTCTCCACCTACGCGCGGGCCGCGGCGCGGATCCTGGAGGGTTACGACCTGCACTGGCGAGAGGACATCTCGTTCCTCTGGCTCCTGCTGCCCGACGGCTGGCGCGCCTCCGCCTTCTGCCGCGCGGCTGAGGGTGTGGGCGTAAAGGTGCGGGCAGCCGAGGAATACGCGGCCCGCGAGGCCAACGCCCCCCACGCCGTCCGCTTCGCCGTGAACTCCGGCGTGTCGCTGCGCAGCTTCGAGGAGGCCGTGGGCCGCCTGCGCGGCCTGCTCGACCATCCGCCCGAGGATCTGGGCGTCTGAATATGGGGTAAAATAGAACCCCATTTGAAACCCTCTGATGAACAATGGTTTTTCGGAAATCACGGCCATTGACGCGGCCCGAGGCATCTCTATAAGCACGCCATCCGGGGCCTTGCCCCACCGTCATTCAACCGATCAACAGGAGTGGGCCCCGTGAAGACCTTCACCATGACCCCCGACCAGATCGAGAAGAAGTGGATCCTGATCGACGCCGAGGGCGTGGTTCTGGGTCGTCTCGCCTCGATCATCGCGATGCGCCTGCGCGGCAAGCACAAGGCCACCTTCACGCCCAGCATGGACATGGGCGACAACGTCATCGTCATCAACGCCGAGAAGGTGCAGATCACGGGCGACAAGCGCGAGAAGCCGAACTACTGGCACACCGGCCATCCGGGCGGCATCAAGTCGCGCACCACGCAGGAGATCCTCGAGGGCAAGTACCCCGAGCGCGTGCTCACGCAGGCCGTCAAGCGGATGCTGCCGGGCAACAAGCTCTCGCGTCAGCAGATGACGAACCTTCGCGTCTACGCCGGGGCCGAGCACCCGCACGAGGCGCAGTCGCCCGAAGTCCTCGACGTCAAGTCGATGAACCCCAAGAACACGCGGAGCGCTTGATCATGGCCGAGCAACTGAACTCCCTCGAAGACCTCAAGGGTGCCGTCGACACCGCCGCCCCTGCCGAGGGTGGCGAACAGGTCCTCCTCGACACCTCCGCGCCCCGCGAGCCCGTTCGCGACGAGCTGGGCCGGTCCTATGCCACCGGCAAGCGCAAGGATGCGGTCGCCCGCGTCTGGATCAAGCCGGGCTCCGGCAAGGTCACCGTGAACGGCAAGGACATGGACAAGTACTTCGCCCGTCCGGTGCTGCAGATGATCCTGCGCCAGCCGTTCCAGATCACCGATCGCGAAGGCCAGTTCGACGTCATGGCGACCGTCAAGGGCGGTGGCCTCTCGGGTCAGGCCGGGGCCGTGAAGCACGGCGTCTCGAAGGCGTTGCAGCTCTATGAGCCCGCCCTGCGCGCGCCGCTCAAGGCCGCCGGCTTCCTCACCCGCGACAGCCGCGTGGTCGAGCGCAAGAAGTACGGCAAGGCCAAGGCCCGCAAGAGCTTCCAGTTCTCCAAGCGTTGATTTGAGCGCCGACTTTCGTAAAGGGCCCGCCATGTGCGGGCCTTTTTTTGTTCAAAACAGCAATATACAATCCGTGGGCATCTTTTTTCGGAGATCAACTCTAATGAAAACTAAAGCATGGCTGTCGATTTTGCCCCCACTCCTGATTGGATTTCAGGCCGAGGCTGCCACGGTGTCCTGTAACTTCTTCGAAGGAGCCGTATTTGATTCCGAGCTAAATTGGGTCGGCGTACCCTCCGATAACGCGATGTTCTCCCTTATGTCTGAAGAACTGTCGGTCGAACTCGACAACAGTCTTCTTGCACAACTGGATACTGGCAAACCGTTTTTCGTGTCGGAGCATAGAAAGGGCAAGATATACATCGCAGGCAGTGATGCAGGCGTTCTTGGTAAAATGGTATCCAGAACAGAAGACGGCTCAACGGTCTGGGACGGCTTTTGCCAAGTCGGCTTTGGGTAAAACGACCCTGCGCCCCGGCGGGCCTTTTCTTTTGCGCGGGCGGGTTGCCGCGTGTTTGCCGCAGGGGGAGCCGGTGCCAAGGACAGACCGGATGCATCGGGCTAGCCTGCGCCCATGATCCGTTTTCTGTTTACCCGCATCCTGCTGTTTCTGATCGCCGTTTGCGGCTGGGGGATCGTGGGGTTCGGGGCCTGGATCGGCTGGCGCGGCCTCGTGCTCTATGCCGCCGACCCGGTGCTGATGGGCACGGGCGGGGGCCTTGCGATCGGGGGGCTCCTCGTCGTCGCGCTCACGCTCGCCGCGCGGGTGCAGGTGACCACGGCCGAGACGACGCAGGCAATCCTCGCGCACCTCGAAAAGCGGGGCACAGACGCGCCGGTCAAGCCGGCATCCCCGAAGACGGACACCCGGATCGCGCCCACGTTCACCCGGCGCTGAGACCCTTGCCAAGGTCCGACCCCTCGCGCAGTGTCGAACGGACCGACACGAGGGGGTGCCGTTGCAGCAGGAGACGACACGCGGGCTGACGCTCATCGCGCCGCCGCTCCTCTATGCGGTGGCGCTCATGGCCGGGCCGCTCCTCGCGATCGTCGTCTTCAGCTTCTGGACGCAGGACTACCTCACGATCGACCGCACGCTGACCCTCGCCAACTACCGCGAGGCGCTCTCCGATCCGATCTACCGCGCCATCCTGCTGCGCAGCCTCTGGATCTCGGGGCTCGTGACACTCATCACCGTCGCGCTCGCCTTCCCGGTCGCCTATTTCGTCAGCTTCCATGTCGATCCGTCGAAGAAATCGCTCTGGCTCTTCCTCATCACCATCCCGTTCTGGACAAGCTACCTTCTGCGCATCTTCCTCTGGAAGGTGATGCTCGGCTTCAACGGGGTGCTCAATTCGATCTTCGCTTACATCAACATCCCGCTCGAAGCCCTTGGAAACGCAACCGGAATAGCCTGGCTGCAAGAGGGACTGAGCGCGCCGCTCTACTCGGCCTCCGCCGTCGTCCTGACGCTCAGCCATGCCTTCGCGCCCTTCGCGATCCTGCCGATCTTCGTCGCGCTCGAGAAGATCGACCGCAGCCTCCTCGAAGCCGCGCGTGATCTCGGCGAGACGGCGGTGACGACCTTCCTGCGCGTGACGCTGCCGCTTGCGGCCCCCGGCGTCGTCGCCGCGCTCCTCATCGTCTTCATCCCCACCGTGGGCGACTACGTGACCCCGGCACAGGTGGGCGGGCCGGGCGGCCTGATGATCGCCAACATGATCCAGACGCAGTTCCTCGGCCTCAACAACGCGCCCATGGGCGCGACGCTGGCCGTCCTCGCGATGCTGGTCGTCACGGTGATCGCGCTGGCGACCATCTGGCTCGCCCGGCGGCTGAGCGGGGTACGCCCCTGATGCTGCGGACCTACGTGATCGCCTTCCTGATCTTCCTCTATGCGCCGATCACGCTCCTGCCCGTCTTCGCGTTCAATTCCGGCACGGTGATCGCCTTTCCGCTCGACGGCTTCACGCTCGAATGGTTCGCCGCCCTGCGCACCAACCGGGAGCTGCATTCCGCGCTCGCCAATTCGCTCACGGTCGCCGGAACGACGGCGGTGATCTCCGTGCTCCTCGGGCTCATGGCCGCGCGGGCGAACGTACGCTACCGCTTCCCGGCCAAGGCGGCGGCGATGGGCCTCGTGATGATCCCGCTGGTCCTGCCCGAGATCATCGTCGCCACCTCGCTCCTCGTCGTCGTCGTGCAGTTCTTCGGCTGGTCGCTCTCGCTCGTCACCGTCGTCGCGGCGCATGTCCTCATCTGCACGCCCTTCGCTGTCGCCATTCTGAACGCCAGCTTCCAATCGCTCGATCCCGCGCTCGAAGAGGCGGCCATCGACCTCGGCGAGACACGGGCCTCGACCTTCCGGCTCGTCACCCTGCCGCTCGTCATGCCGGGGATCATCGCCTCGCTCCTGATCTGCTTCACGATCTCGCTCGACGAGTTCATCATCGCCTTCTTCCTGACCGGAAGCGACACCACCCTGCCCGTCTACATCTGGTCGCTCCTGCGCTTCCCGAAGCAACTGCCGATCATCATGGCGCTCGGCACGCTTCTGGTGCTCGCGTCGATCCTCATCCTGACACTGGCCGAATGGAACCGCCGCCGCGGCATCGCGCGGGCGGGCGGCAGCGATAGCGGAGGGTTCCTGTGAGCCTCATCAGCCTGCGCGGCATCGAGAAGTACTACGGCACCTACCATGCCCTGCGCGGCATCGACCTCGACATCGGCGCGGGCGAGTTCTTCTCGCTCCTCGGGCCGTCGGGCTGCGGCAAGACCACGCTTCTGCGCGTCATCGCCGGGTTCGAGGGCGTCTCGGAGGGAACCGTCACGATATCGGACCGGGACATGACCCGCGTGCCGCCGAACAAGCGGCCGACGAACATGGTGTTCCAGTCCTACGCCATCTTCCCGCATCTGACGGTGGCGCAGAACGTGGCCTTCGGGCTGCGCAGGCGGTCCGATCTGAACCGGCAGGCGAAGGACACGCTCGTGGAGGAGGCGCTCGACATGGTCGGCCTCGGCGGCTTCGGGGCGCGCGCCTCGACCGCGCTCTCGGGGGGGCAGCGGCAGCGGGTGGCGCTTGCGCGGGCGCTGGTGCTGCGGCCCAAGGTTCTCCTGCTCGACGAGCCGCTCTCGGCGCTCGACAAGAAGATGCGCGAACAGATGCAGGTGGAGCTCATCCGCCTGCAGCGGCAGGTCGGCATCACCTTCATCCTCGTCACCCACGATCAGGAGGAGGCGCTCGTCATGTCGGACCGCATCGCGGTGATGTTCGACGGAAAGATCGCGCAGCTGGCCGAAGCCGAGGCACTCTACCGTCGCCCCGTCTCGCGCCGCGTCGCGGAGTTCATCGGGGTGATGAACTTCCTGCCCGCGACCGTGGCCGACGGCGTCGTGGACGCGCAGGGGCTGGGCAAGATCGTGGTCGAGGACCTGCAGTCCGAAGCGACGACCGACGGCGAGACGATGGTCGGGTTTCGCCCGGAGACCGCAACCCTCCTCTTCCCCGGGCAGGACAGCGAGGGCCGCGTGGCGCGGGGGACGGTGAGCGAGGTGGTCTACTATGGCGACATGACCTACTATGACGTGCGCCTCGACGGCTGCGAGCGGCCCGTGCGCATTTCGATGCGCAACGTCTTCGGTCGCCCCGTGCTCGACATCGGTGCCGAGGCCCGGCTCGCCTGGTCGCCGGGTGCGCTGACGCTGTTCCGGTAGTGGCGAAGCGTCATGGTCAGGCGCGACCCGACCATCTCTGGCGGGAGCCGCGCGGCGGTAGCCGGGAGATCCTCGGGTCGAGCCCGAGGATGACGGCTCCGCGACCGGCTTGATCGACCGACCGGATCGGGCCACCCTGCGCCGAAAAACACGAGGCACCGATGCGACCGATCTTCTCCACTCTTTTTCTGACCGCGCTCCTCGCCACCGCCCTGCCCGGCCCGGTGCCGGCGCAGACGCTCTATGTGGCGCAGACGAGCGACGGGTACCTCAACATGCGGTCCGGTCCCGGCACGCGGTTCGACGTCCTGCGCCGGCTCTCGCCGGGCGACCGCGTCGACGTGCAGGAGACGGAGGGCAGCTGGTACTACGTCCGCCTGCCTTCGGGCGCGCGGGGCTGGGTCTCGGGCAACTTCCTGGAGCGGGGCCAGGAGGCCACGGGCCTGCTCTTCGTGGCGCGCAGCGACGACGGCTATCTCAACCTGCGCGCCGGCCCCGGCACCGATCACGAGATCCTGCGTCGGATGTATCCCGGCGACCGGCTGGATGCGCTCGGCCGTCAGGGCCGATGGGTGCAGGTGCGCCACGTCTCGGGCGCCGTGGGCTGGGCCTACGACGCCTATCTGACGCGCTGAGCTCATGCCGGAGATCAAACCGCCTCCCAAGAAACAGGTGACCTGCTGGGCATGCGCGGAGCCTATGCGAACGGAGAAACAGGAGCGTTGCCACAACTGCCATATCTGGCTAAGCGGCCGCACGCGCCTTCTGGGCGCAGCAAATGTCGGGATCGCGGCCATGGCCGCTCTGGCAGCGGCGGGGTTCGCTGCCTTTGGAGAATGGACTGACTACGAAGCCCGGAACGACATGGATTTCGATCTTCGGGCGCAGAGCATCGAGGTAAAGTCGGGCGACACAGACGATGTATCCCTGGCGCTCAACCTGCTCTACGTCGGGCGAAGCCGGAATGCCCTTCGTTTTCCCGATAACGTCACCTGTAAGACAACTCCGAACGATTTTGAGACAGCCACGGACGACATCTCCTTCGATCTACCCAAGCGGAATCGGCATCTTTATTCGGGACGATCCGAAAGAGAGATTTCGGTTGTTTACTACGGAGCGCTCACAGCCGACATCGACACCAACAGATTTAAAACCCTAGAGTGCAACCTCACAGTTCAGAACGAATATGGGGTAAACACGATGCTGTCCCTAGAGGACATCCGGGTGGTCGACCGTCGCAAGTAATCAATCGCGCGGCAGCTCAATGACCCGCACGGCATGGCCCTTGCAGGCGAGCGCGATCTCGCCCTCGCAGAGGCGCAACGCATCCGTGCCGAAGACCGTCTTGCGCCACCCCTTGGCCCAGTCACCGTCGCGGGTGCCCGAAGCGATGTCGTCGAGATCGGAGGCCGTGGCGATCAGCTTGGCGGCGACGCCGGCCTTCTCGGCCTTGGCCTTCAGGAGGACGCGCAGCAGATCCGCGAGGGCCGCGTTGATCTGATCGCGGTTCTTCTGGCTCGGCAGATCCGGCAGGTCCGCCTTGTCGACCGCAAGTCCGGCGGCCACCGCCGCGAGGATGCCATCGGCGATCGCGCCCTTGCGGGCCTCGCGCAGGAGAAGCCGGGCCTTGCCAAGCTCGGCGGGCGTCTTGGGCTTCATCGAGGCAAGCTCCAGCAGCGCATCGTCCTTGAAGACGCGACTGCGGGGCACGTTGTTCGTCTGCGCGTAGTCCTCGCGGAAGGCGGCAAGCTCCCGCGCGATGGCGGCGTAACGGGGCGAAGGGTTGCGCATCTTGAGCCGTCGCCACGCGTCGCGCGGCTCCACCCGGTACGTCGCCGGGTCGCGCAGCACGTCCATCTCCTCCTCGACCCATGGGGTGCGGCCCGTCTTCGCAAGCTCGGCGGCGAGGTGCTCGTAGATGTCGCGCAGGTGCGTCACGTCGGCCAGCGCGTATTTCTTCTGCGCATCGGTCAGCGGGCGGCGCGACCAATCGGTGAAGCGCGACGACTTGTCGACCTGCGCCTTCGCGACCCGGCGCACGAGCGTCTCGTAGCCCACCTGCTCGCCGAAGCCGCAGACCATCGCCGCGACCTGCGTATCGAAGAGCGGCGCGGGGATCGTATCGCCCTCGACCGCGAAGATCTCCAGATCCTGCCGCGCGGCGTGAAAGACCTTCACGACGCCGGCGTCGCGGAAGAGATCGTAGAGCGGCGCGAGGTCGATCCCTTCGGCCAGCGGGTCGACGAGCACGGCATCGTCGGTGCCGTCCCCGCGATAGGCCAGCTGGATCAGGCAGAGCTTGGAGTAGTAGGTGCGCTCGCGCAGGAACTCGGTGTCGACGGTGACGTAGTCGGCCCGGGCGGCGTCGGCGCAGAAGGCGGCCAGATCTTCGGTCGTGGTGATCGTCTTGATGGTCGGGGCGGAAATGGCGGTGATCCTTCGTGAAACTCGGGCGGTTCTAGTCGATTTGCAGCACCGGGGGAAGATCCAGCCGGCTCCGGTCGCCCGCGGCGACGCGACGGAGGACCGCCGGATAGAGCCTGTGTTCCTGTTCGAGGACGCGGGCGGCGAGCGTCTCGGCACTGTCGTCCGGCAGAACGGGAACGCGCGCCTGCCCGAGGATCGGTCCGGCATCGAGATCGGCGGTCACCTCGTGAACGCTGCATCCCGCCTCGGCATCGCCGGCCTCGATCGCCCGCGCATGGGTGTCGAGACCGGGATATTTCGGCAGAAGCGAGGGATGGATGTTGAGCATCCGCCCGGACCAGGCCCCGGTAAAACCGGGTGTCAGAATGCGCATGAACCCCGCGAGCGCCAGGAGGTCGGGCGCCGCGGGCAGAAGCGCCTCCTGCAGCGCGGCCTCGAAGGCTGCGCGGTCCGGGTAGGCGCGGTGATCGACCACGGCCGTCGGAAGGCCGAGATCGGCGGCCCGCGCGAGCCCCCCTGCGTCGGGCCGGTTCGAGAGCACGAGGCACGGGCGCGCGGGGTGATCGCCGGTCATGCTCCGCGCGAGCGTGACCATGTTGCTGCCGCTCCCCGAGATCAGGATGGCGACACGCATTACCAATTCGGCGTTCCAGCGTAGCGGACGCCAGCACCCTCGGTCACGGTGCCGATACGGCTGACGGTCTCGCCCTCGCCCGCCAGCAGCTCGGTCAGCGCCTCGGCCCGGTCGGCCGCGCAGACGACGACCATGCCGATCCCGCAATTGAATGTCTTGAGCATCTCGTCCCGTGCGATGCCACCCGTCTCGGCCAGCCAGCCGAAGACGGGCGGCGGGGTCCAGGCGGTGAGGTCGATGTCGCAGCCGAGCCCCTCGGGCAGGATGCGCGGCAGGTTCTCGGTCAGCCCCCCGCCGGTGATATGGGCGAGCGCGTGGACGCCGCCCGCGCGCACCGCCGCCAGCGCCGGCAGCACGTAGAGCCGGGTCGGCGCAAGTAGGGCCTCGCCCAGCGGACCCTCCTCGAAGGGGGCGGCGTCGGTCCAGCCGAGGCCCGCGTGCTCGACCACGCGGCGCACGAGCGAATAGCCGTTCGAATGGACGCCGTTCGACCCGAGGCCCAGCAGCACGTCGCCCGCCGCGACACCCGCCGGCAGGTCCGCGCCGCGCTCCATCGCGCCGACGGCGAAGCCCGCGAGGTCGAAGTCGCCGGCGTGGTACATGCCCGGCATCTCCGCCGTCTCACCCCCGATCAGGGCGCAGCCAGAGGCGCTGCAGCCCGCCGCGATGCCCTCGATCACCTGCGCCGCCTCCTCGGTCACGAGCTTGCCCGTCGCGAAGTAGTCGAGGAAGAAGAGCGGCTCTGCCCCCTGGCAGACGAGGTCGTTGACACACATCGCCACGAGGTCGACGCCTACCGTGTCGAGCTTGCCGGTGTCGATGGCGAGCCGCAGCTTGGTGCCCACGCCGTCGGTGGCACCCACGAGGATCGGATCGGCGTAGCCGGCGGCCTTGAGGTCGAAGAGCGCACCGAAGCCGCCGAGCCCCGCCATCGTACCCGGCCTCTGCGTTGCCCGGGCTGCGGGTTTGATCCGCTCGATGAGCGCGTTGCCCGCGTCGATGTCCACGCCTGCGCCGCTGTAGGTCAGGCCCCCGCTCTTGTCGCTCATCTGCTCTCACCCCCGATCCTGTACCGTCGCGCGCGCCCTAGCAGGCCGCCCGTCGCGCTTCAACGCTGCTTGAGGATGCCCTTCGCGCCGACCGTCAGGAACCAGCGGTTGATGAAGACGACGATCACGGAGACGACGAGGACGATCCCGAGCGAGATGCCCACCGCCGTCGGCCCGGCCGCCCCTGTTGCGGCAAGCCCGCCGAGCGCGAGGAGAAGCTGGAGACCGGCATAGATCAGAGCCCCGAAGACCGAGAGACGCCAGGCTGGCGCGCCCTCGGGCAAGGCCCCGCGTTCGCGTCCCCAGGTCTGCCCGGTGACGAGGCCCGCGATCATCGGGGGAATCACGGCCGCGGCCCCGGCCGGCAGGCTCACCTGCGCCAGGATCCCCAGCACGATGTTGAGCACGATGAGGCCGGCCACCCCCGCGACGAGGATCATTGTGTAGCGCCCCAGGTACGGCACGGGCGGCTCGGGTGTCTCGGTCACGTCCATCGGTCCTTCTGTCATCGCCGCACCATCGACCGCGACGGGTCGCGCGGCAAGCCCGATCGCACGCTCCTCGCTTGACGGGCGCGGGCGGTCTGCTAGGCCGTCTTCCACGGGGGCCTGTAGCTCAATTGGTTAGAGCAGAGCGCTCATAACGCTTTGGTTGCGGGTTCAAGTCCTGCCGGGCCTACCATTCCCCTATCGCGGTAACACGATCTGCGCGCTGAGGCCGCCGAGCCCCGACTCGCCGAGCCGCAGCGTTCCGCCGTGGGCGCGGGCGACGTCCCGCACGATGGCGAGGCCCAGGCCGACGTTGCCTGCCGTGTTGGAGCGCGCGCTGTCGAGGCGCGCGAAGGGGCGCATCGCCTCCTCCCGGTCGGTCTCGGGAATGCCGGGGCCGTCGTCCTCGACCGAAATGACGAGCGCGGAGGCCGCCACCTGCAGCCCGACGCGCACCTCCTCGCCATAGCGCAAGGCGTTCTTCACGAGGTTCGCAACCGCGCGGCTCAACCCGTCGGGATAGACGTCGGCCGTCACCTCGGGCCCGTCGACGGCGATGCCCCGGCCCGGCGCGGCCATGTCCACCGCCCCTCGCAGGAGCGGGCCGAGCTCCGTCGCCTGCCGAACGTCGTTGGCGTTCTCGCGGGAGAACTCGAGGAAGGTATCGATGATCCGCTCCATCGAGGCCACGTCCTCGGCCAGGGCCGTCGCCTCGGGGACGTCCATCATCGACAGCTCCAGCTTCATGCGCGTGAGCGGCGTGCGCAGGTCATGGCTCACCCCCGACAGGAGGAGCGTGCGCTGCTCGATGTGGCGTTCGATCCGGGCGCGCATCTCGAGAAAGGCCGTCCCCGCGGCGCGCACCTCGGTCGCGCCCGAGGGGCGATAGTCGGCGACGTGCCCCCGTCCAAAGGCCTGCGCCGCACGGGCCAGCCGCCGAATGGGCCGGATCTGCCCGCGCATGAAGAGCGCCGACACCGCGGTCATGATGAGCGCCGTCGCGACCATCAGCACGAGCAGCTGATGCGGATTGGCCGCCGAGACGTTGCCGCGGTCGAAGCGCAGGCCGGTGCCGTCTTCGAAGCCCAGTTGCACGGTCTTGCGCAGCGACACCGTGTCGACCCGGACGAGATCGGGAAAGCGGTCCATCAGCTCCTCGCGCATGGCCCGGCCCGATAGGTCCCACGGACGCAGGCGCATCCCCGCGGGCGGCGCGACGATCTCGATGTCGAGGCGCGACGCGAGCTCCGGCTCGGCGCGCACGAGGGCAATCTCGCGCGACATGTTGCGTGTCATCTGCACCGTCACGTCCTCGTAGTGCCGTTGCAGGAACATCACCGCGACGGCAAGCTGCAGCGTGATGATGGGCAGAATCAGGATGAGCGCCGCCCGCGCGTAGAAACTGCGCGGCAGCCAGCGGCGGGCAAGCACCCTGCGGGCCGGATCGGGGGAGACGGACATGGACGAAGGCTATCCGCCGCCGCGGCCGGAGGAAAGCGGCCTGATCCGCGTCCTCGCGCCGAATCCGTCGCCGATGACCGGGGCCGGAACCAACAGCTTCGTCGTGGGGCACGGCGACGTGGCCGTGATCGACCCGGGCCCGGCGATCCCCGCGCATCTCGACGCGCTGCTGGCGGCCGTCGCGGGACGGCCGGTGCGCGCGATCCTCGTCACCCACTCCCATCTCGACCATTCGCCGGCGGCACGGCACCTCGCCGACCGGCTGGGCGGCGTCGAGGTGCTTGCCTTCGGCTCCCCGGACGCCGGACGCTCGGGAACGATGCGCCGCCTCGCCGGGCTGGGCGGTGGCGAGGGTGTGGACGCGGATTTCATCCCCGATCGTCGTCTCGTTACCGGTGACACAGTCGCGGGCGACGGCTGGACGCTCCGCGCCCACCACACGCCAGGGCACATGGCGAACCACCTGAGCTTCGAATGGATGGAGGCGCGCGCCGTCTTCACCGGCGATACGGTGATGGGCTGGGCCAGCACCATGATCTCCCCGCCCGACGGCGACCTCGGACAGTTCATGGCCTCGCTCGACCGGCTCGAAAACCTCGACGCGCGGCGCTTCCATCCGGGCCACGGACCTTCGGTCGACGATCCGGGCGCGCGCTGCCGCGACCTGCGGGCGCATCGGCTTGCGCGGGAGGCGGCGATCTTTGCCGCGCTGCCCGATGCCCCGACGATTCCCGCCCTCGTCGCCCGGATATACGTCGACACGCCCCCCGCCCTGCACCCGGCGGCGGCGCGCAACGTGCTGGCGCATCTCGTGCATCTGGTCGAGACGGGTCGTGTCCGCGCCGACCCCCATCCGAGACCCGACGCGCGTTACGTCCAAATGTAAAAAACCCGCGCTGCCCCCTTGCGCGAACCGGCGGGCTTGGCTAATCCCGCCTTCGTTGTTCCGGCGTAGCTCAGCGGTAGAGCAGTTGACTGTTAATCAATTGGTCGTAGGTTCGATCCCTACCGCCGGAGCCAACATCCCCTAGCGCGAGACAGTCGGGGGAAAGCCCGCAAGGGCCTGGCGGGTATGGTGAAAAGGTATCACGAAAGCTTCCCAAGCTTCAGTTACGGGTTCGATTCCCGTTACCCGCTCCAGTAAATACAATATCTTACGACCCGAACTTCAGGTACTTGCGTTGTCCTGTCAGCGCGGTAGACCTGTGGCATGACGCTGCCCCTCCTCGCCCCGCTCTCGACCGATGATCTGCGCGCCGCGGGCGTGCCCGAGCCGTTCGCCTTCGGGCAGGCCGACCGTGTGCGGTTTCACGAACTCGACGTCCTCGATCACGTCAACAACGCCTGCTACCTGAGCTGGTTCGAGACGCTGCGCATCGCCTATCTGCGCGCCTACGGGATCAGCGCCTACGAGGGCACGGCGGACAGGCCCGTGCTCGTGCTGAAGTCCGTCTCGGTGGACTACAAGGTGCCGCTGCACCTCGAGGAGGTGTACGTCGTGGCCGGGCGCACGCGGGCCTACCGCAACCGGTCCTGGACGATGGAATACGGCGTCTGGTCCGACGGGCGGCACTGCGCCAGCGGCGAGGCCGTCATCGTGCTGATGGAAAACGACTTCACGACCCGCAAGGCCCTGCCCGAGAGCTATGTCGAAGCCTTCCGCACCCGTGACGGGGCCGTCTACGAGGGCTGAAGTGCTCAGGTCCGCCAGTCGAGAAGCTGCCCAAGAAGCGCGCGGGTCGAGGCATCCTTGTCGCTTGCATCCCCGCCCTCGACGAGCGGCCCGAGCGACGTCGCAAGCTCCTTGCCGAGCTCCACGCCCCACTGGTCAAAGCTGTTGATGCCGAGCATGACGCCCTCGACGAAGACCCGGTGTTCGTAGAGCGCGATGATGCCACCCAGGACCTCGGGCGTCAGCCGCGGGTACACGAGCGTGCAGGACGGGCGATTGCCCTCGAAGACGCGGTGGGCCGCCTGCCGTTCGAGCTCCGCGCCGGTGAAGCGGTCCGCGATCATCGCGCGCGCCTCCGCGTGGCTGCGCCCCTTCAGGAGCGCCTCCGATTGCGCGAGGCAGTTCGCGATGAGCAGCCGGTGGTGATGGTCGAGCGCGGGGTCGGCCCCTTCGGCGGCCACCATGAACTCGCACGGCACTGGCGTCCTGCCCTGGTGGATGAGCTGGTAGAAGGCGTGCTGGCCGTTCGTGCCGGGCTCGCCCCAGACGACCGGCCCGGCCGGTCCTTCGAGCGGGTCGCCCGCCATCGTCACGCCCTTGCCGTTCGACTCCATCTCCAGCTGCTGCAGATAGGCCGGCAGCCGGGCGAGGCGGTCGTCGTAGGGCAGAACCGCGCGGGTCGGGAAGCCGCAGACCTGATGGTGCCAGATCCCAATGAGCGCGAGCAGGACGGGCATGTTGGCCCGGAGTGGTGCCTCGCGGAAGTGATCGTCCATCTCGCGCGCGCCCTTCAGGAACGCGTCGAAATTGCGCGGTCCGATGGCGATCATCAGGCTGAGGCCGATTGGCCCCCAGACGGAGTAGCGGCCGCCCACCCAGTCCTCGAAGCCGAAGACGCGGGCGGGGTCGATGCCGAAGTCGGAGGTCTTGTCCTCGGCGGTCGAGAGCGCGGCGAACTGCGCCGCCGGGTCGGCCAGCGTCTCGCCCATCCAGTCGCGCGCCGTCTTCGCGTTGGTCAGGGTTTCGATCGTGGTGAAGGTCTTGGAGGCGACGATGACGAGCGTGCGCGCCGGGTCGAGGTGCCGCGCGGTGTCGGCCCAATCGGCCGCGTCGACGTTCGACACGAAATGGCAGCGCGGCCCGTCGTGGAACGGGGCGAGCGCCCGGACGGCCATCGCCGGGCCGAGGTCGGAACCGCCGATGCCGATGTTGACGACATCCGTAATCCGCCCGCCTGCGCCTTGAAACGTGCCGTCGCGGACCTCGGTGGCGAAGGCGCGCATCCGGTCGAGCGTCTGCTGCACGCCGGGCATCACGTCTTTGCCGTCGACCGTCACCGGCCGGGTGCCGCGCAATGCCGTATGGAGAACGGCGCGGCCTTCGGTCTCATTGATCTTCGCGCCCTCGAACATCGCATCGCGCCGTTCGGGCACCTCGACGGCCAGCGCGAGGAGGCGGTCGAGGGTCTCTTCGGTCAGCGCGGTCTTCGAGGCGTCGAAGAGAAACGGACCGGTCGCGACGCGCAGGCGAGCGTTGCGCGCGCCATCGCCGAGGACGTCGGTGATGCGTGGCCGGGCCATGGCGCGCAGGGCCTCTATCTCGGTCCAGAAGTCCATCTTCTCTCTCCTCAGGGGGCCCAGTGGACCACGGCGTCTTTCAGGAAAGCGGCGATCGGGGCCTCCATCGGGTCGCGTCCGCGCGCGCCTTCGAGGATCGCGCGTTTCTCGTCGCCCATGATCAGGATATGGGTGTCCATCGCGGTCGCCAGAACCCGGCGCGACAGGGTCACCCGTGGCTCCCCCGCCCCGTCGGCGCGCATGGGCACCAGCGTGGGCGCATCGGCGGACATGGCAAGCTCCAGCTTGTCCGCGCCGGGGAACAGGCTTGCCGTGTGCATGTCGGTGCCCATGCCGAGCAGCAGGAGCGAGATCGGCAGCTCGGGCGAGAAAGCCGGTTCGAGGTCCGGAATACCGGCCTCCGGCGTCTCCGCGTCGTTGACCATGGGCACGAGCACCGCTCTTTCGGCCCGGTCGGTCAGAAGCGTGGATTTCAGGAGCGTCGTGTTAGACCGCGCGTGCCCCTCGGGCACCCAGCGTTCGTCGTTGAGGAAGACATGCACCCGGCCCCAGTCGAGATCGACGCCCGAGAGCGTGTGGAACGTCTCGCCCGGGGAGGAGCCGCCGGGGACGCAGAAGCTCGCATGGTCGTGCACGAGCAGGCATTTGCGCAGGAGACTGCCCAGCTCGTCGGCCAGGCCCATCGCCAGCATTTCGCGGTCGGGATAGCTGCGGAAGTCCATGCTCAATCCTCCAGATCGCGCCAGCGGCGGCCGTCACGCAGCATCAGCGCCAACGCCTCCTCGGGCCCGGAGGAGCCCTGCGCGTATTGCTTCGGCGTATCGCCCCGCTCCTCCCAGGCGCGGATGATCGGGTCGGTCCAGGCCCAGGCGGCCTCCACCTCGTCGCCGCGCATGAAGAGCGTCTGGTTGCCGCGGATCACGTCCATGATGAGCCGCTCGTAGGCATCCGGCATCTCCTCCCCGTCGGGGCCGAGCGCCTCGGCGAAGGTCATGTCGAGTGGTACGTTGACGAGGCGCATGCCCCCGGGCCCTGGCTCCTTGATGGTGACCGAGAGGTCCATCCCCTCGTCCGGTTGCAGCCGGATGGTCAGGCGGTTCGCGGTCGAGCCCTCGTCGCGCTCGAAGATCGAGTGGGGCGTTTCCTTGAACTGGACCACGATCTCGGACATCCGCTCGGTCATCCGCTTGCCCGTGCGCAGGTAAAAGGGCGTATGCTTCCAGCGCCAGTTGGAGATGCCAATCTTGAGCGCGATGTAGGATTCGGTCTTCGAATCCGGGTTCTCCGCGTCCTCGACGTAGGACGGCTCGGGACCGGCCTTGTACTGCCCGCGCACCACGTCCGACGGCGGCACCGGGTCGAGCGCGCGGATGACCTTGAGCTTCTCGTCGCGCAGCCGGTCCGGATCGAAGGCGGCGGGCGGCTCCATCGCGGTGAGGCATAGAAGCTGCATCAGATGGTTCTGCACCATGTCGCGCATCGCGCCCGAGGTATCGTAGTAGGAACCGCGCCCGCCGACGCCCACGGTCTCGGCCACGGTGATCTGCACGTGGTCGATGAAGCGCTCGTTCCAGAGCGGCTCGAAGAGCACGTTCGAGAAACGCACGGCCATCAGGTTCTGCACCGTCTCCTTCCCGAGGAAATGGTCGATGCGGTAGATCTGATCCTCATGGAAGGAGGCGGCGAGGTCGGCGTTGAGCTTCTTGGCCGTCTCGAGGTCGGTACCGAAGGGCTTTTCCACGACGAGACGCGAGTTGTCGCAGGCGATGCCGTGGCTGCGCAGCTTCTCGGCCAGCGCGCCGAAGATCGAGGGAGCGACCGAGAAGTAGAACGCCTTGACCACCTCATCGCGCACGCTCTTCTTCAGCTCCTTCCAGCCACCTTCGCCCTTGGCGTCTATCGCGATATAGGAGCATTGCGCGACGAAGGCGTCGATGGTGCCCGCATCCTTCTTGGCATCGCTCACGAATTCGTCGAGCGCCCCGCGCACGAGGTCGCGGAAGTCATCGTCGCTCAACTCCGACCGGGCGGCCCCGATAACGCGCGCGTCCTCCGGCATCTGCCCGGCCACGAAGCGGCGGTAAAGCGACGGCAGGATCTTGCGCCGGGCGAGGTCGCCCGTGGCTCCGAAGAGGACCAGATCAAAGGGATCGGTGGGAATCGTGCGGGAGACCATCGTCGCTCCTTCGGTTCATGTTACCGCTAACGGGCCTTCGTTACCCGGCGCGCGTCCATGTGTCTAGCGCTGTTCGGGAGGCTGTCCAACGCGCCGCCGGGGCGCGAGATTTCGCCGCCGCCCACGCTGGCGGAGACACCTGTCGTACCAGGGAAGCTGGTGGGCAGGCCGCGTAGCACACGCACGGCAAGGAATGCGAAAGCCTGCGCTTCGAGCATGTCGCCGTCGAGGCCCGCGTCCTCCACCGGGGCGACGGGCACCGGCAGATCGGCCAGGGCCGCCATGATCGCCGGGTTGTGCCGGCCGCCGCCCGTCACCAGAAGGCGCGCCGGCGGTTCGGGGCAATGGGTGAGCCCATGCGCCACGCTCGCGGCGATCACGGCGACCCAGGTGGCTGCGGCATGGCTCGGCGGCAGCGCGTCGATCGCCGCGCCGACCTGCCGGAAGGCGTCCCGGTCGAGGGACTTCGGCGGCATCCGGTAGAAATACGGATGGTTCATCACCTGCGCCACGAGGTCGGCATGGACCTCGCCCTCCCGTGCCAGCGCGCCATCGCGATCATAGGGCTGCCCGAGCCAATCGAGGCAGAGATCGTTGATCGGCGCATTCGCGGGCCCCGTGTCGAACGCCAGCAGCGCGCCAGCCGCCTCCATGGGCTTCGACGGGTCGATCCAGGTCAGATTGCCGACCCCGCCGAGGTTGAGGAACGCCAAGGGCTCGGTTGCCCCGATCCAGCGCGCGCAGGCGTGATGATAAGCGGGGGCGAGCGGGGCCCCTTCCCCGCCGAGACGAACGTCGGCGGTGCGGAAATCCCAGACCACGGGCACCTGCAGCACCTCGGCCAGAAGCGCGCCATCCCCCGCCTGATGTGTGCGCCGGGTCGACGGGTCGTGGGCGAGCGTCTGACCGTGGAACCCCACGACCTGCGCCTCGAACCGCGACAGCAGGCGCGCGTGCGCCGTCTCCACGACCTCGGCCGCGGCGGGCACGTCAGCCCCGTCCTGCCACTGCCCCATGGCGCGGGCTATCGCGGCGCGGTCGGCGTCGGAATAGGCAAGGTAGTCAAAGGTTCCGAAGCCCGCGATCGACTCTCCGTCGGTCAGAAGCTCGGCCGCGTCCACGCCATCCATCGACGTGCCGGACATCGCTCCGAGTGCGCGGATCGGCTCCATGCGGGTTCCCCTTGGTCCCTGCCCGCGCTAAGGCGGGTCACTCCCCTAGAAATGGACCGAAAGACCCATGACCTACCACCCCAAATCAGACTTCATGCGCGTGATGATCGAGCGCGGCTTCCTGGCCGACTGCACCGATTACCAGGCGCTGGACGAGGCGCTGATTGCCGGCGTGGTGCCGGGGTATATCGGCTTCGACGCGACGGCGACGTCCCTGCATGTCGGCTCGCTCATCCAGATCATGATGCTGCGCTGGCTTCAAAAGACGGGGCACAAGCCGATCGTCCTGATGGGCGGCGGGACGACCAAGGTGGGCGACCCGAGCTTCCGCGCCGACGAGCGCCCCCTGCTGACGCCCGCGCAGATCGACGCGAACATCGAGGGGATCAAGGCGGCCTTCTCACCCTACGTGAGCTTCGGCGAAGCATCGACCGACGCGGTGATGGTCAACAATGCCGAGTGGCTCGACGGGCTCAACTACCTCGCGTTCCTGCGCGACGTGGGACGGCACTTCTCGGTGAACCGGATGCTGTCGTTCGAGAGCGTCAAGTCGCGCCTCGACCGGGAGCAGTCGCTCTCCTTCCTCGAGTTCAACTACATGATCCTGCAGGCCTACGATTTCATGGAGCTGCATCGCCGCTACGGGTGCCTCCTGCAGATGGGCGGCTCGGACCAGTGGGGGAACATCGTCAACGGCATCGACCTGACACGGCGGATCCTCGACGATCAGGTCTTCGGCCTGACCTCGCCGCTCCTGACGACCTCGGACGGCAAGAAGATGGGCAAGTCGCAGACCGGTGCCATCTGGCTCAATGCCGACCTGCTCAGCCCCTACGAGTTCTGGCAGTTCTGGCGCAACACGACCGATGCCGACGTCGGTCGCTTCCTGAAGCTCTATACCGAGCTTCCGATCGAGGAATGCGAGCGGCTCGGCGCGCTCGAGGGTCAGGAGATCAATGCGGCCAAGATCCGGCTCGCAAGCGAAGTGACGACCCTCCTGCACGGGGCCGAGGCGGCGGCGGCAGCGGAAGCCACCGCGCGCGAGGTCTTCGAGCGGGGCGGCGCGGGCGACGACCTGCCGACGGTGCATCTCGACCCCGTGGAGGCGGCGGAGGGGCTCTCGATCGTGCAGCTCTTCGTGCGAACGGGGCTCGCCAAATCGGGCAAGGAGGCGAAACGCCTCATCGCCGAGGGTGGCGCACGGATGAACGATGCGGCGGTGACGGACGCGGGCCTCGTCGTGGATGCGGGCACGCTCGCCGTTCCCGTGAAGCTCTCGGCGGGGCGCAAGCGCCATGCGATGGTGAAAATCGAGGGATGACGGAACTCCGGTCTGTGGTCGCGGGTTTTTCCGGCAACCACAGCCACATCAGGAGATCACCGCCATGAGTGCCCCCGATACCAACGTCGAGAAGCAAGCCAAGAACCACTACGGCCCGATCATCGGCATCACCGCCGGCCTCGTCTTCGCTGGCATCATGCTCGTCGCCTACCTCTTCTTCATCGCCACCCCCGAGGACGACAGCCCGGACGCCACGCCGACGGGCGAAGCGGTGCAGACCGACGGCAATGCGACGATCACCGAGGAAGACGCCGAGACGGATCAGAACCCGAGCAGCAACTGATCGCAGCATGACGCGGGGCGGCCTGACCTCGACACGCCAGCCGCAATCTGGCCCTTCAGACCCTCGCCGCGTCATCGCCGGGCTAGACCCAGCGATCTCATGCCATGCGGAGGTAAGGGATGGTCGGGGCGAGCCCGACCATCACACCCGACCTCCTAGTCGGCCGAGTACGGTTTTTCCAACGCAAGCATCTCGTTCAGTCGCGCCCAGGTGCAGGCTTCGAAACGCTCCGGCCAGTCGACACGCAGCGTCCGGGCAAGACGACGGGCCCGCGGCAGGAATTCCGCCGCGTAGGTCATGTGGCCCGCGATCATCGCCTCGCGCGTAGCTTCGGGTGCCGGCATGGCCGTCAGAGCCGCTCGCTGCTCCTCGGTCAAAAGGCGGTTGAGGGTCAGCATTCCGCCCCGGTCCGGCACCGCCGTCTCGGCGATCATTAAATCGACAAGCTGATTGCGCAGGTGGAACACGCCAAGCACGCCGTTGATGTATTCCGCGCGCCCGACCGAAAGCGGCAGCAATCCGAGGATGCGGATGAACTCCTCCACGTTGCGACGCAGCCTCTTCGGATCGGGACGCGATGCCGCGGCGGCGGCGGCGAGCCCCGCGAACAAGTCGTCATGGTCGAAGAGCGGTATCAGGCGGTCCTGCGTCTGTCCGCCGAGTTGATCGGGCGTCAGCATAAGCACGTCGATGCGCGTCCAGTCCGCCGTGATCGCGTTGATGAGCACCGGCACGGTCGTGCGGTCCCACCAGAGGATGATCTCGCCCACCTGTTCGACCGCCGTCCGCCAGATGGCCGCGGTGGCATCGCAGGCCCCGTCCTCCGCGACGAGGACGAAATCGAGGTCGCTCCAGTCATCCGCCCGCCCCGCCCCGTGGCTGCCGCCGAGGAAGAGTGCACGGATGCCGTCGGCCCCGACCGTCGCGGATTTCAGGGTCTCGATGACATCTTCGGGGACCACGGCCTCTCCCTCTCGCTGAAGACAAAAAGGCCGCCCCGAGGGGCGGCCTCTTGCACGTCATGCGGGGCCGGTCACTCGGTCACCCGAACGGCGGACATGACGTCCGGTGCGCCGACCACGGCCCCGTTGCGGCCGGTCCCGCGCTTGATCTCCTCGATCACGCCCATGCCGTCGGTCACCTCGCCGACGACGGTGTATTGACCGTTCAGATGCGGCGCGGGCGCGAACATGATGAAGAACTGGCTGTTCGCCGAATTCGGATCGGACGAACGGGCCATCCCGACGACGCCTGTCTCGAAGCTGCGCTCCGAGAACTCGGCCGGAAGGTCGGGACGGTCGCTGCCGCCGGTGCCGGCAAGCGACATGTCGCCGCCGAGACGGCCATGCTGCACGTCGCCAGTCTGCGCCATGAACCCGTCGATGACGCGATGGAAGACGACGCCGTCGTAGGCTCCGGCCTCGGCCAGCGCGGTGATCTGCGCGACATGGGCCGGGGCCACGTCCTCGAAGAGGTCGATGGTCACGGTCCCGTTCGCCTCGCCCGCGACGTCGATTTCGAGGCCGGCGGCGGCGACGGGGCCGGCCAGAAGCGCGAGGGCGAGACCGCCGAGTGCCCTACGCATCGGCGGCCACCTTGACGGAGATCATCTTGTCGGGGTTCGCGGGCGGCTCGCCGCGCGTGATCTTGTCGACGTGCTCCATACCCGCCGTGACGCGGCCATAGACCGTATACTGCCGGTTCAGGAAATGGTTGTCGGTGAAGTTGATGAAGAACTGGCTGTTGGCCGAATCCGGGTTGGCCGAGCGCGCCGCGCCGAGCGTTCCGCGGTCGTGCGGCACGCCCGAGAATTCCGCCTTCAGATCCGGCTTGTCCGAACCGCCGGTGCCGGCGCGCGCGGTGTTGCCACCCTCCTTGCCGTGCTCGACGTCACCGGTCTGCGCCATGAAGCCGTCGATGACGCGGTGGAACACCACGTCATCGTAGGCCCCTTCCCGCGCCAGCTCCTTCATGCGCTCGCAGTGGCCGGGGGCCACGTCGGGCAGAAGCTCGATATGGACGGGGCCGTCCTTCAGCTCGATGATGATCGTGTTCTCGGGATCCTTGATCTCGGCCATGGGTCTTCCTCTGACTGTCTTCGCCGACAGAGCTAGGGCATCGGGCGGCGGAGGGAAAGCCCGTCAGAGGGGCTTGCCCGCGGTGGCATGAAGCTGCGTGCGGGTGTCATCCGAGAGGCGCAGCGCGCGGGCGAAATCGGCGAGGAACGCCTGTTCCGACGGGTGATCCGGGTCGATCGCCGTCAGCGCCGCGGCATAGACCTGGCCCTCGGAGCCGACCGGTACGTCGCGGGCGAGGCCCTCGGGGTCGATCGGCTCGTTCAAAGCGGCATCGATGACCTGCCGATCCTCTTCGGTCTCCGCGTCGCCCATGATGTCGTGCAGCGCCGCGCGCTCCTTGTCGTCGATCCGGCCGTCGGCGCGGACGGCCTGGCCGATGGCGCGGATCATGGCCGCCGCCGTTTCTTCGTCGGTTGGGCCTTCCTCGGCCCGGGCCATCATGACGTCCTCGCTCTGACCGGCCATCGCGGTTCCGCCGGCCATGGCCGCAAGCCCGCCGAGCAGCCCGCCCGCGCCTGCTCCGCGCCCGCCGGAAAGGCCACCGAGGAGACCACCGAGACCCCCTCCGGATCTGCCGCCGGTACCGCTACCCGATGCAAGGCCCGAGAGCAGCCCCCCGAGCCCGCCGCCGCCACCGCCCGCGCTCGACCGGGCCAGCGTCTGCTTCAGGCCGGACATGCCGCCATTGTTGCGAAACGCCTGGTAGCCCTTCGCCGCCGCGAAGGCCAAGGCCATCTTCATGGCCATGCGCTTGAGTGACATCTGCTCTCTCCCGGTGTTGTAACACCCGAAGAGGTAGTATCGCGCCGGGCCGATACTACCCCCTACCCGGCCGGAAGCAGGTTCGGCACGATCGTGACGATCGACGGGAAGAGCCAGAGGATGGCGAGGCCCAGCACCTGGATCAGGACGAAGGGAATGACCCCGCGATAGATGTGGCCCGTCGTCACCTGCTTGGGCGCGACGCCCCGCAGGTAGAAGAGCGCGAAACCGAAGGGCGGCGTCAGGAACGAGGTCTGCAGGTTCACCGCGATCATGATCGTCACCCACTTCGGATCGAAGGTGCCGCCGTAGATGACGGGGCCGACGATTGGGATCACGATGTAGATGATCTCCAGGAAGTCGAGCACGAAGCCCAGGATGAAGAGCACCAGCATCACGATCAGGAAGACCTTGAGCTCACTGTCGAAGCTCTGGAGGAACTGCTGGATGTAGTGCTCGCCCCCAAAGGAGATGAGCACGAGGTTCAGAAGCTGTGACCCGATCAGGATGGTGAAGACCATCGAGGTCACCTTGGCCGTCTCGCGCACGACCGGGCCGAGGACGCCCGAGCGCAGAAGCACCCAGGACGCGAAGAGAAGGCCGAGGAAGGCGCCGTGGTAGGCGAGCTGCGCGATGACGAGGGCAATCCAGTCAGCCGCCGAGGTCGTGCCGACGCCCGTCCGCAGGTCGAAGTTCACCCCGAAAAGAAGCATCACCACGATGGCGAGCGACGCGAGCAGGATCGGCGCGCCGGAGCGGCCCTCCTCCTGCAGCTTGCGGTAGGCAGCCAGCATGATCGCCCCCGCGGCCCCAAGGGCGGCGGCCGGCGTGGGGTTGGTGATGCCCCCGAGGATCGAGCCCAGAACTGCCACGATCAGCACGAGTGGCGGGAAGACCACGCGGATCAGCTCGTTCTGCGCCAGCCGCCGGAAGGCCGGCCAGACGCCGACGAGCGTGATGGCAAGCGGAACGGCCATAATAACGAAGGTCGTGCCCGCGGAGGTGGTCGGGCGGATCAGGAAGATATCGAGGACGAAGGCCAGCACGACACCCGCGGCCCCGATCAGGAGCGGCTTCTCCTCGGCCAGCGGGTTGACGCCCCGCGCGGCGGCGAGGACGAGCGCCATGCCGACGAAGAGCACGGTCACGCCCGTCCCGATGGGCGCGGCACCGGCGATGGCGCTGTTGCGTGCCTCGATCAGCTCTTCCGCCGTCAGCTGGCGCGCCGACTGCACGCCGCCGGCGGCGTCGATGGCGGCCTGCTGCGCGACGGCAGCGTCCCAGGCGGCCTGTCCGTGCAGCTCGATCATCGCGGCCTGGCACATCTCGGAGACGTTGGTGCGCAGGCTCGCCCCCTCGCCCGCCTGGCTGTAGCCGCTGATGGCCACGTCCTGCGCGCCGATGATCCCGAAGAGGCCCAGCACGATCGCCCCGCCGACGAGCGCGACCGGCACCGCGAGGAACCAGATGAGCGCGTCGTTGCGCGTGGTCGTCGAGACGGTGCCGTCGTCGAGTTGGACGGCCGGGGCCTTGCCGGGGTTCAGGAGTGCGAAGCCAAAGGCGTAGGCGCCGTAGAGGAAGGCGAGGAAGATCCCCGGCAAGAGCGCGGCCTGGAAGAGCGTGCCGACGGAGACGACGGCCGGCTCACCCAGATAGGTCAGCGCGTCCGAGCAGCCGACGGAGGCCGCGCGGCTTTCCTGTGCCGTTGAGTAGATGTCGCCCGCGAGCGTCCCGAGGAGGACGATCACGATGGAAGGCGGGATGATCTGCCCGAGCGTTCCGGAGGCGGCGATAACGCCGGTCGCGAGCTCGGGCGAATAGTTGTTGCGCAGCATCGTCGGCAGCGCGAGGAGGCCCATGGTCACCACGGTCGCACCGACGATGCCGGTCGATGCGGCGAGGAAGGCCCCCACGATAACGATGGAGACGGCCAGGCCGCCCGGCAGGGGCCCGAAGACCCGCGCCATGGTCGTGAGCAGGTCGTTGGCGATCTTGGAGCGTTCCAGCGTGATGCCCATCATCACGAACATGAGGACGGCGAGCAGAGTCTCGATCGAGGCCCCGGCAATGACGCGCTCGTTCATGCGGTTGACGATGAAACCGATGTTGCGGTCGAGCGCCGTCTCCCAGCCCTGCGGGAAAAGCGCCTCCTCGACCCGTGGAAGTTCGGGGTATCGGAAGGTGGATATGCTTTCTCGGGCCACGCCCTCCGCGATGAGCGCCGCATATTCGGCCGAGGAGGTGTCGATCGCCTGATGGATCAGGATGCCCGCGCTGTCGAGCGCCGCGATGATCGCGAAGCTGATCGTGCCCGCGCCCGCGATGGCGAAGGCCACCGGGAAGCCCGACATGATCCCGCCGAAGAGGCAGAGAAAGACGATGATCAGGCCGATCTCGACCCCGTCCAGTCCGAAAAGCATTGCGTCGTCCCTCCGCGCCGTCCGCGCGCTTGTCGTTGGTTCCGGCCCGCGCCTTGGGCGGGGCCGTCAGTTCTCTAGCCCGGGCAGACCCGGCGTTCCTGCATCGGCTCCGACCCGGTGAAGACGCGCACGACCTCCACGCCGTCGGCTCCGTATTCGCGGATCACGATGACCGGGCCGATGCGGACCGGGTTGCCCTCGTTGACCGCCGCGCCCTCGTAGAGCGTGGCGTCCGGGGCCGTCGAGATCGGCAGCGGATCGACCAGCGCGAGCGAGCCGGCCTCGCCCCCGGGGAAGAAGCCATCGTCCGAGAGCGTCCCTTCCGCGTAGGTGCCGCATTCGGCCGGATCCGAGGTGTAGAGCGACACGCTCTCGGCTGCCGCGAGGCCGGGGAGCGCGAGGGTGAGCAGAAGAAGAAGCGCGCGCATCAGTGGATCTCCGCCACGCGCTCGGCATCGGCATCGCCGAGCCGGTCGCGATCGAGGTAGCGGCCCGCGCTCAATTCGCCCTCCCGCGCCTCGAGCCAGCTGCGCCAGAAGAACACGCAGGCCTGCGCGAAGGCGGTCGCCACGAAGAGCAGGATCAGGATCTTGAAGAGGAAGTAGGCGTCGAAGCCGTTGGGGCTGAAGCCGATGGTCTCCACGTTCCAGCGCATCGCCCGCGCCTTGAGCAACATCCGGTCGAGCGGATCCGACGCCGAGGTTGCGGGCGTGATGAGACTGCGCCAGAGGAAGAACCAGGAGTATAGCCAGATCAGGATGAGCGCCGGCATCATGAAGACCAGTGCGCCGAACATGTCGATGATCCGCTTGGTGCGGTGCCGGACCGCGGAATAGACGAGGTCCACGCGCACATGGCCGCCCTGTATGAACGTCCAGGCGACGCAGAGGCAGACGATGATCGCGTTGTAGAGCTTCAGCTCCTCCGAGTACCACGACAGGTCGCGCGTGAAGGTCGTGCCGAAGGGGCCGATGCTGATCTCGGAGACGCGGAAGATGCGCTGAAGGAAGACGATGAGCACCTGCTGGATCACCATCAGGAAGCCCGCCCAGGCGGCGATGCGGCCCGTCCAGTTCAGCACGAATTCCGACCCGCGCACGAGGCCCCAGCCGAACCGGTTCGAGAGGCCCACGGCGATCGTCAGGACCGCAAGCAGGGTGAAGAGGACGAAGAAGAGCTCCTCGCTCGCGCCGTAGTAGATGAAGCGCATGACGGCTTCGCTGTTCGTCCAGTCGAGCCAGAGACCCGGATGCGTCAGCGCGTAGACGAGGTTGTAGAAGGCTTCGAGGACGTTGCCGACCAGGTAGCCGAGCGCGCCCAGAACCGTGTCGAAGGCACCCGGCTCGACGGGCTCCGCGCCCTCGGGCAGCGGCGCGTTGCCCTGCAGTCTTTCGAGAAAGGCCTGAAGACCGTTCTCGTAGGGCCAGAGCGGCGTGGCGTCGGCATCGTCTTCCATGTCGTCCCCCGGGTTCGCGGCACCCCTGCCGCGGTGGACCCGCCCGGCACCGGGCCGGAAGGGTCTTGTCCTTGTGTTCTGGGTGGGTGGCGTCGGGCGTCATACGCCCGGGGCTCCGCCCGTGTGATTTGCCCGGAGACTCCACCGGAGCCTCCGTCCTGCCCCCATCCGGGGGCAGGGTTTGGCAAATCAGCCCATCACGCGGTCGCGTTGGGCGCGGTAGGCGCCTTCCGAACGGGTGATCCAGTTGGAGGAGGCGCGCATCGACTCCATCGCCGAGTTGTGGATCTTCGCGAAGAGCTCGTCGCCCATGTTCTCCTCGGTCACGGCCATGGCGGCGGTGCCCATCGCGTCCCAGACGCTGTCGGGGAACTCGGCCAGCTGGACGCCACCCGACTGCAGACGCTGCAGCGCGGTACCGTTGTTGGCGAGGAACTGGGCGAGGTTCCACTGGTGGCACTCACCGGCGGCGATCTCGATGATTTTCTGATGCGCGGGGCTCAGGCTGTCGAAGACGTCGCGGTTCGTGGCGAGCGACAGACCGGCACCCGGCTCGTGGAAGCCCGCGGTGTAGTAGGTCTTGGTGATTTCCTGGAAGCCGGCCTTCTCGTCGGCCCAGGGCCCGATCCACTCGGTGCCGTCGATCGCGCCGGAGGCGAGCGCCTGGTAGACTTCCGCGCCGGGCAGGTTCTGCACCGAGGCACCCATCTTGCCGAGCGCCTGGCCACCGAGGCCCGGCATACGGAACTTGAGGCCCTGGAAATCCTCGGGACCGTTCACGGCGTTGCGGAACCAGCCGCCCGCCTGCGCGCCGGTGTTGCCGGCGAGGAAGGACTTCAGGCCGAAGATCTGGCCCAGCTCGTCGTGCAGCTCCATGCCGCCGGCGTGGTAGTACCAGTTCACCAGCTCCTGCGCGGTCATGCCGAAAGGCACGGCGGTGAAGTAGGCATAGCCCGGATGCTGACCGACGAAGTAGTAGTCCGCCCCGTGGTACATGTCGGCCTGGCCGGACGTCACGGCGTCGAAGACCTCGAAGGCCCCGACAAGTTCGCCCGCGGCCTTCAGGTCGATTGTGAGCGAGCCATCGGACATCGCTGTGATGGTATCGGCGGCGCGCTGTGCGCTGTCGTGGACGCCGGCGAGGCCGCGGCCCCAGGTCGTCACAAGCGTCAGCGTGCGGTTGCCCTGGGCGTAAGCCGGCGCGGCGAGCGCGGCGGCACCGGCAGCGCCGGCCCCGATCGTGGAATTCTTGAGAAATGAACGACGGTCCATCGGAACCCTCCCCTACATGTTCTGTGTCGCCCGCCCTCCCGGCGCGGCAACGGCCCCCCTGACGAGGCGTGGCGCGACGATAGGGATTGGGTCTCGGGAGTCAAATACCGGAAAACCCGTAGATGCGCCGAAAGGCTGGACCGCCGCGGTCCGATCGGAAAGCATGGGCCCGATGCCCCTCGCGGAAAGGAAGGTCGAATGCTCGAAGCCTATCTCATCGTTCTCGTCGGCGTCGCCGCCGCCCAGGCCTCGCCGGGTCCGAATCTCGTCGCCGTGGCGTCGGCCGCGCTCGGCCGCGGGCGCGCGGCGGGTCTCTGGGTCACGGCGGGCGTGGCGAGCGGAATGCTCGTCTGGGCCGTCGCCGTTGCCTTCGGGCTCGGCGCGCTCTTCACCGCCTTCCCCGCCACGCTCGTTGCGCTCAAACTCATCGGCGGGGCCTATCTGCTCTATCTGTCGCAGAAGGGGCTGCGCGCGGCGCTGCGCGGCGGAACCCCGGCGATCCGCACGGACGGTGGCGCGTCCTCGGCGCGGCGCAATTGGGGGCGCGGGCTCATCGTGGTCCTGACCAATCCGAAAGCCGCGCTGATGTGGGCGTCGGTCGCGGTCGTCCTATTCGGTGCGGGGCTCTCGACCGCCGAGGTCGCCCTCTTCGGGCCGGTCGGCGCGACGTCGGGGTTCCTGATATACGGCAGCTACGCGCTTCTCTTCTCGACGCGGGCGGTCGGGTCGCTCTACCGCCGGTTCACCCGCGCCGTCGAGGCACTCTTCGGTCTGGCGTTCGGCACCTTCGGTGCCAAGCTCGTCGTCGACGGGGTGCGCGACCTGCGACCCTGAACCGCTACTCGGCGGCCAGCACCTCGCTCTCCAGTTGCCGGCGCATGACCGAGTTGAACGCGCCCATCTCCGAAAGCTCCGAGATGCGCTGGAGCGCCGCATCGGTATCGTCGAGCGCGCGCAGCGCCTCGACGAAGGGGGCCGCGGTCGATTGCAGGAGGTCGTTCTGGATCACCGAGTTGATGAGCAGCGTCGACTGCGCGCGTTCGAAGAGGGTGATGCACTCCTCCAGAACCTGGAGGTCCCGACCGCCGGTGCTGCAGGCACTCCGCAAATCCTCGGTGAGGATCGCCCGCAGCTCGCCGTGGCGGACGGAATTGAAAAGCTCTCGATCCCGCAGGTCCCGGGCCGCGACAAGCGCCGCCTCGATGCAGTCGAGCGTCTGCGGCGGCTCGGCCGCGAACGTGGCCTTGATCCGCTCGAGCGCCGCGTCGTGCGCGGCCCTGCGGTTGGCGGAGCTGATGAGATCCTGCTCGTATCGCTCCGCGGTCTTCTCCAGTTCGGGCACCTCGGCCGCAATCGCGCCCTTGGCCGCACAGCCGGTACTTGCGTTCGAAACCGGAGCAGCGGGGGTGGGGGCCTCGCCCGGCGCGGTGTAGCTCTTGGAGGCGCGCAAGCCCAACGTCTCGAGGTCCACCCGCCGCGCGGTACCGTCGGCCAGCAGCGACGAGGTGTAGCGGATCGCATATTGTCCCGAGAGCTGATCGCCGATGCTGTCGTAGACCGCCGACAACTGCGCCGGATCCGGGGCCGGCAGGTATTGGCCGCCGGTCGCGTCCGCGATGCTGCGCAAGGTCGCCTCGTCCATCTCGGTGCCGAGCCCGATCACGAAGACGGGCACGTTGACTTCCGACGCCCGCGCGAGCGCCTGCCCGACCGTCGCCGTGCTCAGCGGCTGTCCGGTCCCGTCGTCGTCGACACCGTCCGACAAGAGCACGATCGCCTTGCGCCCCGCCCGGTCCGCCACCAGGTCGACCGATGTCAGTAGACCGTCGTAGAGCGCCGTATCGCCCCGCGCCACGAGCCCCTCGATCGCGCCGATCGCGGCGTCCTTCGTCGTCGCCATCGGAGTCAGCGTCGAGATTTCCCGCTGGAAACTGACGACCTGCACCGCATCCTCGGGGGCGAGTTCGGTGACGAAGCTGGCCGCCGCCGCCCGCGTCGCCTCCATGCGTTTCGACATCGAGCCCGAGACGTCCACGGTCACCACCACCGAAAGCGGCGGCAGCTGCGCCTCGACCGTGAGCGGCTCCTGCTCTACCTCGTCCTCGCTGACGCGGAAGTCGTCCGGTCCGAGCCCGGCTACCGGAGCCCCGTCGCGCAGGACCGTGGCGAAGAGGGCGACATCGGGGTAGCCCTCGGTGTTGATCTCGTTGAGGACGAGTTCGAGGCCCTCGGCCGCGTCCCGTGTCTCGACCCGGGGCTCTGCCGTCTCCTGGGCCGCGACGGGCAGGGCCAGCAGGGTCGCGACGGCGACGGATCGGACGGGCAAGCATGGCATGGATCGGACCTCCCTTTGCAAAAGAGGACTCCGGGGATCTGACGCTACGTCAACCACTTGTCGTCCGGATCGCTCAAAACCGGCGGGATCCGGCCTTGGTACCGTGCAGCCGCTGACGATGCGGAACGGGTCGAGCATGGCCTAGGCGCGGGACGATGCAGCGGATACGCTGGGCGTCGATGTCCCTGCCCCGTCCCTCCTACGGCCAGTCGCTGTTCCTCTTGGCCACGCTGCCGCTCATCCTCGCGGTGAGCGCGATCGCCGTGCTCGTGACCGTGCAATCCGAGCGCAGCGCCACGCGCGAGATCGCCGCGCTCGAGCAGGCGATGATCGAGGCCAAGCGCCGCGAATTGCAGAACTATCTGCAACTGGCGCGGACGTCCTTCATCACGATCTACGGCAACGCGGCCCCCGACGACCAAGCGGCCAAGCTGCGCGTCACGCAGATCCTCTCGGCGATGGTCTACGGACCCGACGGCTTCTTCTTCGTCTACGACTACAACGGCAACAACCTCGTCGCGCCGCGGCAAACCTGGCTCATCGGCCGCGACTGGACGGGCATGACCGACGCCGACGGCATACCCGTCACCGACCGTCTGATCGAACTCGCGCGGCAGGGATCGGGCTATCACAGCTACGAATGGCGCAAACCCTCCACCGGCGAGGAGGCAACGCTTCTGACCTACGTGATCGGCCTGCAGGACTGGCAGTGGGCCATCGGCACGGGTGTCTGGCTCGACGACGTGCTGGCACAGGGGGCGGCCGCCCGCGCCGAGGTCCGGGCCCGCGTGGCCGAGCAGTTCCGCTCCATCGGTGCGATCACCCTCGGCGCGCTCCTGCTCGTCTTCGCCAGCGGCTTCCTCATCACCGTGCGGGAGCGGCGGCTGGCGGACGCGAAGCTCAAGCAACTGACCCAGCGCGTCCTCGACACCCAGGAGGAGGAACGCGGCCGCGTCGCGCGGGAGCTGCACGATTCGATCAGCCAGCTGCTCGTCGGCATCCGCTACAAGCTGGAGCTCGCCCGCCGCCTGACCGCCAAGGGCGAGCCCGCCGCCGAGCAGGCCGTGGACGGGGCCATCGCCGGGCTTCAGGGCGCGCTCGGCGAGGTGCGCCGGATCAGCCACGACCTGCGGCCCGGCGTGCTCGACGATCTGGGGCTCGGGCCCGCGTTGAAGTCGCTCTGCGAGGCCTTCGAGGTGCGCACGGGCCTTCCGGTCGAGTTTCGCACCGTCGTCTTCCGCAACCGCCTCGACATCGAGGCCAAGACGGCGCTCTACCGCATCGCGCAGGAGGCGCTGACGAACGTCGAGCGCCACGCCGGCGCGGGCCGCGTCTCGGTGCGCGTCTTCGGGCACCGACATGGGGCGACGCTCCGGATCGAGGACGACGGACGTGGCCTGCCCGAAGGCGCGGGCACGACCGGCATGGGCCTGCGCAACATGGCCGAGCGGATCGAGCAGCTCGACGGGACGTTGCGCCTCGCGCGCGGCGTGGACGGCCGGGGGACCATCGTCGAGGCCAGCGTGCCGCTCAGTCACCTGCTCGCCCCCGAGAGCGAGGGCGCACCGGCCGGGGGACTTCCGGCCGAAAGCCGGGCATTTCCATAAAGTTCCATTGAAATCCGATGGATAAATCTGATTGAAACCCCTTCGATCGGACGGATCCTTAATCATTGGCCGCTATCCCGACCCCCGCCTGCCCGGAGGTCCGAGATGCGTGCCGTCCCCCTTCCCGTCCTCGAGGACGATGTCATCGCCACCGATCTCTTCGGCGGCAACTTTCTGGCCGACCGATACGTCCTCGGCCGCGACGGCAATATAGAGGCCGCCGTCGACCGCCTCGGCGTCAGTGGTCTGCGCTATCCCGGCGGTTCGCTGACCGAACGGCTCTTCGACATCACCGACCCGAACGCCCCGCGCGTCGAGGAAGACGACGGCAGTGTCGTCGACTTCGTGCCCCTGAACGATTTCCTCGCCTACGCCGAGGCCGCCGATCAATCGGTGACGATCGTCCTGCCGACCCGCGATTTCCTGTCCGCCCGCACGGATGGGAACGGCGATCGTTTCCCCGACTTCGATGCGGAGGCCCTGCGCGGCTTCGTGCGTGACGTGGCCACCGGCGTCCATGGCGATGCCCGTATCGACGCCTTCGAGATCGGCAACGAATATTGGGGCTCGGGCGAGATGACGGCGGTGGAATACGGTCGCCTGTCGTCTCGCATGACGGAGGTCATCGACGATGAGCTCGACCGCCTCGGCGCGGAGACCGGCGAGCC
Source organism: Jannaschia marina (assembly GCF_013404595.1). Lineage (GTDB taxonomy): Bacteria > Pseudomonadota > Alphaproteobacteria > Rhodobacterales > Rhodobacteraceae > Jannaschia > Jannaschia marina. Next base: position 115,223 of record NZ_JABVAX010000006.1, read on the forward strand.
GTCGGAGATCGACATCCTGGTGCAATCGGGTACGAATTTCGGGTTCTCCGACCTTGCCGCCGGCTACGCGGGTAAGGACGCCGAAGCGGTTCTCGCCGACCTGAACGCCCGATACGGCACCGAATTCGGCGAGGAGGTCGTCTTCCCGCAGGGCGCGCTCAACTGGCGGCGCATCAACGACGAGCTGCTGCAACGAGAATTCGACGCCGGCGAGCTCGACGCGGTCGACGGGGTGGTCACGCATCTCTATTCGAAGGATCCGGTTCAACCCGGCCAGCGCGAATTCGGCCTCGACACAATCCAGAAGGTCTGGATCGACGACGCGCCGCATCTCGACATTCATGTGACCGAGTGGAACCAGTCCGCCGCCGAACCCCGCTTCGACAGCGACGGCGACTATGGCCTGCGCCAAGCCCATGAGGTGCTCGACACCTTCGAGACCATGGTGGCCGCCGGCGTCGATCAGGCCCATGTCTGGCCGCTCCTGCAGAACACGCGCAACGCGCTGCAACCCGACGGCCTCGAGGGCGAAGTGAGCCCGAGCGGTGCCCTCTTCGCGATGATGTCGGACGCGCTGCCGGGCAAGCAGATGCTCGACTTCGAGGTGCGCGACGACGACGTCACCGAGTTTCAGGGCCGCACGGCCGACCTTCACGGCTTCTACGGCAAGGGCGAACTCGTCTTCTACCTCGCCTCCACCTCGGAGCGGACCGAAACGCTCTCCCTCGATCTCGGGCAGATGGTGAGGGGTGGCGGGACAGTGAGCGGCCAGCTTCTCGGCGTCCGAGATGGTGACGCCCCGGGCGCGACCGACGCGCGTGCCGAGGTCGAGACGCTTCATCCCGGCACCTTCTACGACGACGGCCACGTCGCGGTCGCGCTCGACCCGGGCGAGATCCTCGAGATCCGCATCGCAGGGTTCAAGCCGACGCCCGGGTTCCGCGAGGTGATGGAAGGCCTCGACACGACACCCGACGCGCCGCCGGTCCCGCCCGAAGACATTCCGCCGATGCTCGACCCGATCATGCCGAGCCCCGACCGCGACGAGCCCGAGGCGGAGGACACGGACAGCGACGACTTCGACGACGACATGCCGGACGCGATCGCCTGGCTCCTCGGCCTGCTGCCGCTTCTCGCGCTCGCCGGTGCCGGCCTCGGCGGGTGAACGGCCGCGCGTGCGGCACAGGTGCGCCTCTCGTGCCGGATTCGTTTCGACCGCAATCCCGCGAACCGCCTTCGAAACGATTGGCGCTGCGGCAGCGACCGCATGGGGTCGCCCGCTGACGGGACCGGCGCGGATCGGCGCAATCGGCTTCCGACCACTTGGCCGAGCCGAAGCGCCGCCGTGAACCTGCGACGGAAGCATCCGTATTTTCGTCGGTACCATTGTCGGGTCGATCGGCACCCTCGCCGCGAAGCTTCCGGTCGCCATCTCGGCTGGATCTCGGCGCGATCCGGAACGGCGGCATTGAGGCCGCGGTCGCGGCTCGTCGATCTTGCCCGAAGGCGTCGGGCGATGGCTTGGCCCCGTGGTCCGTCGGCCCTGCACCGCACACCGCAACGACGGATACCGACGGCCCGCCTGTCACGCCGAGGCCAGGCGACATCGCATGAGGGACCGCGCCGCAAGCCGGCTGAAAATGCGGCCACACCGACACGCGCAAATTGCGCAAAGGCTTGTCCAGAAGCCGCCCCTCTCCTATTGCCCCCTCCATGAATGTGCCCGAGACACGTCGCTCCGTCCGCGTGATGATCGTCGACGACCACCCGATGGTCGCGGACGGCATCCGGGCGTTGCTCGAGACCTACGACGACCTCACCGTCGTCGGCACCGTCTCGAACGGACGCGCGGCCATCGACCGGATCGAGGCACTGAAACCCGATGTCATCCTGCTCGATCTGAACATGCCCGAGATGAACGGCCTCGCCGCGACGGAGGTGCTGCGCGAGCGCAACGCCGATGTGGCGATCCTGATCCTCTCGATGCACGACGCGCCGGAATACGTGGCGACGGCGCTCCGCCACGGGGCGAACGGCTATTGCCTGAAGGATCAGCCGACCGACGAGATCCACCGCGCGATCCGGACGGTGATGGCGGGCGAGCGCTACCTCTGCCCCGGGGCCGAGACGGCGCTGGAGCCGACGATGGACGGCTCCGAGCCGCTCACCTCGCGGGAGCAGACGATCCTGCTGCTGCTGGCGCAGGGACGCTCGAACAAGCAGGTGGCGGGCGAGCTCGATATCTCGGTGCGCACCGTCGAGACCCATCGCAAGAACCTCAAGCGCAAGCTCGGCATCGCGACGACGGCCGGGCTCACGCGCTATGCGCTCGAACACGGGGTGTTGCAGGGGACGGGCCTGACGCCCTGACCGTACGGGTCAGCCGCGACCGAGGATCACGCGCACGTAGTTGCGGGTCTCGCGGTAGGGCGGGATGCCGTTGTGACGCTCCACCGCGCCGGGCCCGGCGTTGTAGGCGGCGAGCGCCAGACGCCAGCTGCCGAACTTTCGGTACTGCATGGCGAGATAGCGCGCCCCGCCCTCGAGGTTCTGCGCCGGGTCGAGCGGGTCGACGCCCAGAATGCGGGCCGTTCCGGGCATGAGCTGCGCGAGGCCGAGCGCCCCCTTGTTCGATCGCGCGCGCGGGTTCCACCCCGATTCCTGCCGCACCAGCCGCAGGAACAGGTCTTCGGGCACGCCGTTGCGGCGGGCAGCGGCACGAGCGGTGTCGATCCAGGCCGACCGCTGGCTGCCGTTGTAGCGCGGGATTATCTCGCGCCCGAGGGTGCGGGTGGTCTCCGGGCTGGTCGGGGCCAGACGGGAGGAATGCGCGTATTGCGACGACAGCCGCCGGTCCATGAGCGCGGTCTGATTGGAGAAGAGATCGCTGCGCGACCGGCTGGAGAAGGTCTGCGCCTCGGCGGCGGCACCCGCGATCAAGGCCGTCACGACGGCCGCGGGCGTGGCAAAACGGATCACGGCAGACCCCTCAACTGTCCCAACGTCGGCGTGCGGACCGTTGGTCGACCGTCGCGCCGTGCGCGGACCCTACCGCAGCGGTCTCCCGAAAGAAACCCTCGGCGGCCCGCCGAGTCATGGACTGTTAACCAAAGGGATGCTCAAAAGGCGAACCAGATTCGCAGGACGGGAGAGCGGCATGGCCGGCAGCGTGAACAAGGTGATCCTCATCGGCAATCTCGGGCGTGACCCCGAGGTTCGCAGCTTCTCGAACGGGGGCAAGGTGTGCAACCTGCGGATCGCGACCTCCGAAACCTGGCGCGACAAGGCGAGCGGCGAGCGCAAGGAGCGAACCGAGTGGCATTCGGTCGCCATCTTCTCGGAACCGCTCGTCCGCGTGGCCGAGCAATATCTGCGCAAGGGCTCCAAGGTGTATCTGGAAGGTCAGCTCGAAACCCGGAAATGGCAGGACCAGTCGGGACAGGATCGCTACTCCACGGAAGTCGTCCTGCGCCCCTACCGTTCGGAGCTGACGATGCTCGATGCCCGCGGCGAAGGTGGCGGGGGCGGCAACTATGGCGGAGGCGGCGGTGGCTACGAAGACCGCGGCGGCTCCTCCTACGGCGGTGGCGGCAACCAGCAGGGCGGCGGCAGCCAGGGCGGCTATGGCGGCCCGTCGGACATGGACGACGAAATCCCGTTCTGAGCCCGCACGCGGCCCAGTCGGAAACCTCGCTGGCGGCCCGCTTCGGGCCGTTTTGCACATCCGGGCCAAGTCGGTGCAGATTGCGGCGCGGCGCGCGGGACGCTACCCCTGCCCGGTCTGCCCCCCGCCGGAGTGCGCCATGCCCGTCCTGAACCCGCATCTCGTCGCGACCTTTCCGCCCCCGGTGATGGAAGCGCGCCGATGGATCGAGGGGGCCATCTTTCCCGCCGACCGCCCGCTTCTGAACCTTAGCCAGGCTGCCCCTGCGGACCCGCCGCCAGAGGCCCTGCGCAGGGCCATGGCCGAGATCGTCCTTCAGGATCCATCGGCGCATATGTACGGCGCGGTTCTCGGCCTGCCCGAGTTGCGGGAGCGAGTCGCTTCCGAAACCGAGCGGCTCTACGGTGGCGCAGTCACGCCGGCACAGGTCGCCATCACCTCGGGCTGCAACCAGGCCTTCGCCGCGGCCGTCTCGACCCTCGCCGTCGAGGGGGACAACGTGATCCTGCCACTGCCCTACTATTTCAACCACAAGATGTGGCTCGACATGCAGGGTATCGTGGCGCGCACGCTCGACACCGACGCGAGCCTGCTGCCCGACCCCGAGGCGGCTGCCGCGCTGATCGACGCGCGCACGCGCGCCATTGTCCTCATCAGCCCGAACAACCCCGGGGGCGTCGAATATCCGCCGGCGCTCCTCGCCGCTTTCCGCGATCTCTGCCGCGCGCGGGGCCTCGCGCTGATCGTCGACGAGACCTATCGCGACTTCCACGCCGAGCCCGGCGCGCCGCACGACCTCTTCACCGATCCGGACTGGGACGACACGCTGATCCAGCTCTATTCCTTCTCCAAGGCCTATCGCCTGACCGGGCACCGCGTCGGGGCCATCGTGGCCTCCACCGCCCGGCTGGCCGAAGTCGAGAAATGGCTCGATACCGTGGCGATCTGTCCCACGGGCCTCGGGCAGAAGGCCGCGCTCTGGGGGATGGAGAACCTCGGCGACTGGCTGGCCGGGGAACGCGAGGAGATCCTGCGCCGCCGCGCCACCATCGCCGACGGTTTCACCGCCCGCTCCGAATGGACGCTCATGGGATGCGGGGCCTATTTCGCCTATGTCGGCCATCCGTTCGAGGCGCGTTCCGACGCCGTCGCCAAGGCCCTCGTGCAGCGCGCGTCGCTTCTGGTTCTTCCGGGCACGATGTTCGGGCCGCTGCGAACCGAGGGCGGCACGGGTCGCGCCGAGGGCAGCCTGCGGATCGCCTTCGCCAACGCCGATGCGGACGGCATCGCCACCCTCTTCGACCGGCTCGACGATGTGACACGCACCGGGCTCTGATCCGCTTGCCCCTGCCCGGCCCCCGCCCTATCAAAGCGCGACATTTTCGGGGGGCCGTCGAATGGCTGAGGAAGAGCGCCGCAAGAAGAAGAAATCGAACGTCGTCGTCTGGGCGATCCTGGGCCTTCTGATCCTGGCCATGGGCGGCTTCGGTGCGACCGGCTTCGGCAGTTCGCTCTCGAGCGTGGCGAGCGTGGGCGACCGCGACATCACCGTGCAGCAATACGCCGACGCGCTGCAGGCGGAGCAGTCTCGCGTCGGGCAGCAATTCGGCACCCGCCTGACGATGCAGCAGATGCAGGTTTTCGGCCTCGACCGCGCCGTGATGGAGCGGCTCCTGGCCGGAGCGGCTTTGGCCGAGGAGGCCGAGCGGCTCGGGCTGTCGGTGGGCGACGCGCAGGTGGCGCGCCGGATCCGCGAGAACCCGGCCTTCGGCGGCCTCGCCGGTGGATTCGACCGGGAGGGCTATGCCTTCGCGCTCGACCGCGCGGGCCTGACCGAACAGGCCTACGAAGCGCAGGTGCGCGACGAGATCGCGCGCGAGATCCTCCAGGCCGCCATCGTCGGCGGCACCGCGGCCCCGGCCACCTACGTCGACACGCTCACGCGCTACGTGGCCGAGACCCGCGACGTCACCCTCGCCACGGTGACCGAGGCCGACCTCCAGGCCGGCGAAGTGGCCCCGACCGAGGATGACCTGCGCACCTTCTACGACGAAAACCCGGACGCCTTCGAGGTGCCGGAGCTGCGCGCGATCACCTATGCCTGGGTCACGCCCGACATGATCCTCGACGACATCGAAAACGATGAGGACCAGTTGCGGCAGGCCTACGACGAGCGCGCCGCCGACTACATCCAGCCCGAGCGCGTGCTGGCCGAGCGTCTCGCCTTCAGCGACGAGGCGGCGGCGGAGGCGGCGCGCGCGGCCATCGAGGCCGGCGAGACCACCTTCGACGCGCTGGTCGAGGAGCGCGGATTGACGCTCGAAGACGTCGATCAGGGCGAACTCGCGCGCGACGGCCTGAGCGACGCGGTGGCCGAGGCCGTCTTCGCGCTGGAGGAGCCGGGCATCGCCGGGCCGGTGCCCACGGCGCTCGGTCCCGCGCTTTACCGCGTGAATGCCCTGCTCGCGGCCAGTGAAGTGCCTTTCGAAGAGGTTCGCGACGATCTTGCCGCCGAGGTCGGGCTCGACAGCGCCCGCCGCCGCATCGAAGCGACCCGCGAGGAACTCGACGACCTTCTGGCCAGCGGAGCCACGCTCGAGGAGTTGGCCGAAGGCAGCGAGATGGAGCTGGGCACCCTCCGCTGGGATGCCGCCGATGCGTCGCAGGGGGCCGACATCGCGGCCTACGACGCGTTCCGTAACGTCGCCGAAGTGGCGGCCGTCGGCGATTTCCCCGAACTCGAGGAGCTGTCGGACGGCGGGCTCTTCGCGCTGCGCCTCGACGAGGTGATCGCGGCGCAGGTGCCGCCCTTCGAAGACGTGCAGGCCGAGGTCGAGGCCGCGTGGCGCAGCGACGCCCGCGCCCGCGCCCTCGTCGCCCGCGCCGAGGCGGTCGCCGAGAGCGACACGGCCGCGCTCTCCGCACCGGCGGAGGCGATCGAGGGCCTCGCGCGCGACGCGACGCTCGAAGGCACGCCGCCCGAACTCGTCGCGCGTATCTTCGAGGCCACTGAGGGCGAGACCATCGTGGTGCGCGGAGACGACCGGCGCGCCTTCATCGCCACGATCGACGGCGTCAACGTCCCCGACCTGAAGGCCGGCGAGGCCGAGGACATCCGCACGGCGGTCGAGACGCAGGCCGGCCAGGGCATCGCCGCCGACGTCTTCTCGGGCTACGGGGCCGCAATCCGCGACGCGGCGGGCTTCACCGTCAATCAGGAGGTCGTGCAGCAGGTCCAGTCGCAACTGGGCGGCGGTGCGCCGATGGGCGGACACGGGGGATGATCGCCCCCGATTTCGCGACCTTCGAGGCGGGCTTCACGCGCGGCGAGAACCAGGTGCTCTGGGCGCGGCTGCCGGCCGATCTCGACACGCCGGTCTCGCTGATGCTCAAGCTCGCCGAGGCACAGCCGCATTCCTTCGTGCTCGAGTCCGTCACCGGGGGCGAGGTGCGGGGGCGCTACTCCATCGTGGGCATGAAGCCCGATCTCATCTGGCAGTGCCACGGCACCGGCAGCCGCGTGAACCGTGCCGCGCGCTACGATCCGGCCGCATGGGAGGACGCGGGTGCCCCGCTCGATGCGATCCGCGCCCTGCTCGACGAGAGCCGCATCGACCTGCCCCCTGACCTTCCGGCCGCGAGCGCCGGGCTCTTCGGCTACCTCGGCTACGACATGATCCGGCTTGTGGAGCATCTGCCGGACGTGAACCCCGACCCGCTCGGCCTGCCCGATGCTGTGCTGATGCGGCCCTCGGTCGTCGCCGTGCTCGACGGTGTGAAGGGCGAGGTCACGCTCGTCGCGCCGAGCTGGAGGGCCGGGGCCACGACCGCGCGCGCCGCCTATGCGCAGGCGGCGGAGCGGTTGCAGGACGCCCTCACCGCGCTCGACCGCGCCGTTCCCCGCACGCAGGACATGGCCGAGCCCTTCGAACTGCCCGAACCGGTATCGAACTTTACCAAGGACGACTACGAGGCAGCCGTGGAAGCCGCGCAGGCCTACATCCGCGCGGGCGACATCTTTCAGGTCGTGCCCTCGCAGCGCTGGACCTACGACTTCCCGCTTGCCCCCTTCGCGCTCTACCGCGCGCTCCGGCGCACGAACCCCTCGCCCTTCATGTTCCACTTCGACATGGACGGCTTCCAGATCGTCGGCGCGAGCCCCGAGATCCTCGTCCGGGTCTTCGGTGAGGAGGTCACGATCCGCCCCATCGCCGGCACCCGGCCGCGCGGGGCCACGCCCGAGGAGGATGCCGCACTCGAGGCCGATCTGCTCTCGGACGAGAAGGAACTGGCCGAGCACCTGATGCTCCTCGATCTCGGGCGCAACGATACCGGCAAGGTCTCTAGGATCGGGACGGTGCGGCCGACCGAGAAGTTCGTCATCGAGCGCTACAGCCACGTGATGCACATCGTCTCGAACGTCGTCGGCGCGCTCTCGGAGGAGCACGACGCGCTCTCGGCGCTGCTCTCGGGCCTGCCGGCGGGCACCGTCTCTGGTGCGCCCAAGGTTCGTGCGATGGAGATCATCGACGAGTTGGAGCCGGAGAAGCGCGGTGTCTACGGCGGTGGCGTCGGCTATTTCAGCGCGGGCGGCGACATGGACATGTGCATCGCCCTGCGCACCGGCGTCGTGAAGGACGGCAAGCTCTACGTGCAGGCCGGCGGCGGCGTCGTCTACGACAGCGACCCGGAAGCGGAATGGCAGGAGACGGTCAACAAGTCCCGCGCGCTGCAGATGGCGGCGCGCGAGGCGGGCCGGTTCACGGGCGGCGGCAACCGCTAGCGCCGCGACAGGATCCGATCGAGCGCGTTCATGAAGGCCGCGCGGTCCTTCGGCCCTAAGGGAGCCGGGCCGCCGCCCTGCCCGCCCGTCATGCCTTCGAGGCCGGGCCGGAGCTCGTGCATCAGGTCACGCGTCGCCACCGTCTCGCCGATGCTTGCCTCGGTGAACTCCCGCCCGCGCGGGTCGAGCGCCACACCCCCCGCCTTCACCACCCGCTCCGCCAGGAGGACGTCGGCGGTGACAGTCACGGTGCCGGCGCGGGCGACGGCGGCTATGGCATCGTCGGCGGCATCGAAGGCATCGCCGGCCGCGAAGCTCTTGAGGAGCGGATGCTCCGGCAGGCGCAGATAGGTCGCCGCCACGAAGATCGCCTGCAGCTTGCGGCGCAGGGCGACCTCGATGATCTCCCTCTTCACCGGGGAGGCATCGGCGTCGATCAGGATCATCGTGATGGCGGTCATGCGAAGTGGCTTTCGTCGAAGGGCACTTTCAGCAGCCCCCGTGCCGTCTGCACCCCGAGGCACCCCGGCGCAAGCGTGACGCCCTCGACCGTATGGCACCCGTCGAGCCGCAGGAGCGCGTGGGGAATGACGTGCCGCCCCCGGCGCAGCACGGTCGGCACACCGGCCGCCCCGACCCGGCTCCGGCCAAGCGCCGCGGCGAAGCCCTCCGCCCCGGCGCAGATCGCATCCTCCACGCAGATCAGCCCGCGCGCCAGGGCCCACATGCTGCCGCGGGCCCCGTTCGAGAACCAGAGGTTCGTCACTGGCAATTGCCGCGTCTTGCGCAGGGTCAGTATCGTGTCGCCCTCGGCATGCCGCTCCACCGCCGTCCAACCGAGCGCCGGGCCACCGACGAGCGTCGCGAAGTCCTCGTGCGCTGTCGTCGGGACGTCGACCAGTGGCGAAAGGTGCGTGTCCTGCGGCAGGAACGGAGCCTCGGCGGCAAACGTCAGCAGGTGATCGGCCCCGCTGCGGACCGTGCCGCCACCATGCGCGGCGAGGATCGGATGATGCGCGAAGGTCGACGGCGCATCGAGGTCGAGGAGGTGGGTCTGGTAGAGGACGGGATGATCGTCGCGCAGGACAATCCGGGCCGTGATCGCCCCGCGCGACAGGCGACGGCACGCCACAAGCGCCCCGGGTGCCGCGCGCAGCCTGTGCCACGGGGCGTTGGCCGCAAGGCCGTGCGGCGGGCCGCAATCGACATCGTCGCGGCCGAAGGGCGCGCAGGTGAATGTTCCGCCGAGCAGGCGGTCGACCGGGTGCAGCGTGGCATCCGCCTGCACCGATGGGTCGTCGCGCCAAGGGGCGGACCAGAGCACCTGGACGCCGGCAATCTCCAACACGGGCAAATGACCGACGGCCGGCTCCCATTCCGCCCGGATGCCCCGTGCCTGCAGGATCACGCGAGCGCCCGCAGCCCCTGCGCCAGGACCATCGCGTCGGAGCCCATGCAGACGACGCGCGCGCCCGCCGCAATCCAGCGTTCGGGGTCGGCGGCGAAGATGCCTGGCGGCGTGCCGGTGGCCGCGATGCGCGCGATCGCATCTTCGAGCGCCGCGTGGACGGCGGGGTCGGAGGCGTCGGTTCCCATGTCAGCGGCAAGATCGGCGGGGCCGAGGAAGACGCAGTCGACTCCCGGCACGGCACAGATCGCCTCCAGATCGGCGAGCGCGGCGCGGCTTTCGGCCTGCACCCAGACCGAGATCTCCGCGTTGGCCCGATTGACGTAGCCCGGATCGAGCGAATACATCGCCGCGCGCGCGACGAACGCCCCCATGCCACGCCTGCCCTGGGGCGGGTAGCGACAGCCGGCCACGGCGCGCGCGGCGGCGGCGGCATCGTCCACCATCGGCACGAGGACCGTGCGCGCGCCGAGGTCGAGCGCCTGCTTCAGGAGCCAATCCTCATTCGCGGGCACCCGCACGACGGCCTCGGGGGCCGCGATGAGGCGCGCGCGGATGTCGGCCACGTCCCAGGCCCCGTGTTCGCCGTCGATGCAAAGCCAGTCGAAGCCGGCCGCCGCGGCGAGTTCGGCGACAGCCGGCCCCGGCAGGTTCTGCCAGAGGCCACGGGTCACCTCGCCCCGGGCAAGACCGTTCTTCAAGTTGTTCATAGCTCCGGCCTGCCACGGGTGATTGATCCGAGCAAGACCGGTCCGGCTTGTGCGGATTTTCGCACAAGAGAAGCAAGATCTGTTAACAACACCTCCCAACCATCTGACAAAGATAAAAGACCGCCTCAGCCCAATTCCGCTGTTGAACGGTGCATCGCGACTGCTAGGCTTTCGGCGACGCGGGGAGCCACCCCGCGCACAGGGAGGATACGACATGAAAATTCTGACGACGGCATCCGTCGCCGCGATCACCCTTGCCTTCGCCGCCGAGGCGATGGCCACCGAATGGAACGTCTCGGTCTGGGGCAAGCGCCGCGCCTTTACCGAGCACATCGAGAAGATGGCCGAGATCGTCGCGGAGGAGTCGAGCGGCGAGTTCACCATGGCGATCAGCTACGGCGGCCTGTCGAACAACCGCGAAAACCTCGACGGCATCTCCATCGGGGCCTTCGAGATGGCGCAGTTCTGCGCGGGCTACCACCGCGACAAGAACCGCGCGATCACCGTGCTGGAGCTGCCCTTCCTCGGGGTCGAGACGCTCGAGCAGGAGGTCGCGGTCGCCAACGCCGTCTACGGCCACCCCGCCGTGGCCGAGGAGATGGCGCAGTGGAACGCGCGCATCCTGATGACGAGCCCCATGCCGCAGTACAACATCGTCGGCACCGGCGAGCCGCGCGACACCGTGGAGGAGTTCGACGGGATGCGGGTGCGCGCGACCGGCGGCATCGGCTCGGTCTTCGAGAGCGTGGGCGCGGTTCCGACCTCGGTGACCGCGACGGAGGCCTACAACTCGATGGAATCGGGCGTCGTCGACTCGGTCGCCTTCGCGCAACATGCCCACCTCAGCTTCGGGACGATCGACATCGCCGACTGGTGGACCGAGAACCTGAACCCCGGCACGGTGAACTGCCCTGTGGTGGTGAACACCGACGCCTACGAGGCCCTCTCGGACGAGCACCGCGCGATCCTCGATGCCGCGGTGGAGGCCTCGATCGACCACTACCTGACCAACTACGCCGAGCTTCTGGAGGGTTGGGAAACCACGCTCTCGGAGAAGGGCGTGGAGAAGGTCACGGTGGCTCCGGAAGAGATCGCCAAGATGCGCGAGAACGCGGGCCCCATCCACGAGGCCTGGATCGAGGAGGCCACGTCGAACGGCCTGCCCGGGCAGGAGCTTTACGATCTAACGGTTCAGGCGGTCTCGGACAACGCGCCGTCGAACTGATCCGCTGACATCGGGGGCCTGCGCGTCGATGGCGGCGCGCGGGCCCCTTTCGCCTGACAGGGGACACACCATGTCGACGCCCTCCTCGGTCCTGACAGACGACACGCGGCTGTCGCGGGCCGACCGCCTGCTGCTGCGCGTCGAGGCGCTCTTGAACCTCGCATCGGGCATAACGATCTTCGCGCTGGTCCTGCTTGCCATCGCCAACGTACTCCTGCGCAAATTCCTGAACGCGCCTGTGCCCGGCTACATCGACTGGACCGAGCAGTTCATGGCGATCTTCGCCTTCCTCGGTCTCGCCTATGTGCAGCGCGAGGGCGGGCATATCCGCATGGACCTGCTCGTGGGCAAGCTGCGTGGGCGGCTTCTGTGGCTTTTCGAATTTCTGTCCGTGCTCTTCATGCTGCTGGTCACGACCGCGCTGATCTACGGGGCCTGGTTCCACTTCGACCGCAGCTTCGACTGGAACGCCCCCAACTTCTCGACCGACTCGAGCATCGACATCGCGTTGCCGCTCTGGCCCGCGAAGCTGGCCGTCCCGGTGGCCTTCACGCTCCTCTGGTTGCGGCTGGCATTGCAACTCTGGGCCTACGGACGGGCCATTCGCACGGGAGCGGAACGGCCCGTCGCCGTACCGCTGATCGAGGACCCGGCGGAGCAGGCGAACAAGGAAGCGGCGACGGTGGCGGACTGATCCATGGATGCTCTGATCGACATGAAGGCCCTGCTCGAGGGCGTCGACGTCTTCACGATGTCGCTCTGGCTCTCGGGCCTTCTCCTCGTGCTCGTCGTGATCGGCGTGCGCGTGGCGTTCGCGGCGGCCTTCATCGGATTCCTCGGCCTCTGCCTCTTCTTCATGCAGAAGCAGGGCTTCGACCGGGGCCTCGTCACGGCAATGAAGACGGTCGGGCAGATCCCGCATTCGAAGGCGACGCAATACGCGCTCTCGCTCATCCCGACCTTCATCCTGATCGGCTATCTCGCCTATTACGCGGGGCTCACGCGCTATCTCTTCGAGGCGGCGAAACGCTGGGTCGGCTGGGTGCCGGGCGGGCTCGGCGTGGCGACGGTCTTCGCCACGGCAGGCTTCGCCGCCGTCTCGGGGGCCTCGGTCGCCACCTCGGCCGTCTTCGCTCGCATCGCCATCCCCGAGATGCTGCGCGAAGGCTACGACAAGCGCTTCGCGGCGGGGGTCGTCGCGGCGGGCGGCACGCTGGCCTCGCTCATCCCGCCCTCGGCCATCCTCGTGATCTACGCGATCATCGTGGAGCAATCCGTGGGCAAGCTGCTCCTCGCGGGGTTCCTGCCCGGCATGGTGTCGGCGCTCATCTACGGCGGCCTCGTCATCGGGTTGGCCAAGATACGCCCGAGTCTCGGGCCGGCGGTGGGCGGCTATTCCTGGGGCGACCGCTTCCGCGCCCTGCCCGGCGCGATGCCGATCCTGCTCGTCGTCTTCATCATCGTGTATTCGATCTACTTCGGCTGGGCCACGCCCACCGAGGCCGGGGCCCTCGGCGCGGGCGTCGTCCTCGCCATGGCCGTCTGGCAGGGGATGCGCTTCGGGCAGCTCAAGGGCGCACTGATGGAGGCGGCAAAGCTCACGGTGATGATCTTCGCGATGATCTGGGGCGTTCTGATCTACGTGCGCTACCTGGGCTTCGCCAAGCTGCCCGACGCCTTCGCCACCTTCATCGCGGGCCTCGACTATCCCCCCTACCTGATCCTTCTCGCGATCCTGCTGGCCTATGTCGTCCTCGGCATGTTCATGGACGCGATCGGGATGCTGATCCTGACGCTGCCCGTCACCTTCCCGGCCGTCATGGCCCTCAATGGTGGCGTCGGTGGCGAGCCGGGCTCGCTTGGCATGACGAACGAGGAGGCCGCGATCTGGTTCGGTATCATCGTGGTCAAGATGGCGGAGCTCTGTCTCATCACGCCGCCCATCGGGCTCAACTGCTTCGTGGTGGCGGGCGTGGCGCAGGATGCGAAGATGGACATCTCGGTGTCGGACGTCTTCCGCGGGGCCTCCCCTTTCTTCGTGGCCGACGTCATCACGGTCGCCGTCCTCGTGGCCTTTCCGGGGATCGTGCTGTTCCTGCCAGGCTTGCTGTGACAGGCCGGCAGGGAGGCCACCTCAGCCACGGGTCATGAAGTCGGGATTGACCACGCCCTTGAAGCAGCGCGGCAGGTACGGATAGGCGTCGGTCGCGAAGTAGGTATACGTCCCGTCGACGAGCATCCCGTTGCATTCGTCGAGCGTGCCGCTCCCGGCGCTGTACTCGAAGTCTTCCTCGTAACTGCCGTCGTGGGCCCCATGCGGCGGAGTCGGCCGCGATCCCGCCTTGAGCACGTAGGAGGAGGTCGCCGTCGCGGGGCTGTAGCGGATCTCGAAACCGTCGGGCGCATAGCCCAGAAGACCGCCTTCGGCCTGCGCCTCGAGGGACGGCGAGACCCCATGGTAGTGGTAGAGCCCCGCGCGGTCGACATGGCCGTTCTCCGCATCCATGCCGAGGCTGCGCGGATCGTGCATCGCCTGCTGACGCCAGCCGCTGGAGGGATCGGGACCAAGCTGACGCCGCCCGTCGGGATCGTAGTATCCGGCCGTGTAGGGTCGGAAGGGCACACCGGTCAGCGACACGCCGACGGTCATCAGCCCGGTCGTCACCGTCCCGGCCATCTGCGGCGTTTCGGGGAAGCAGAACGTCAGGCGCTGGAGACGGAAGGTATTCGGGTTAGCGCGGTTCGGGAATCGTCCCATGGCGTGATCGGGCACCCCGTTCGATTCCGCGCAGATCATGTCTCCGCGCAGATCCCAGGTGACATCGTTTTCATGGGCTGACCCCGGCGTCGACACGAGCAGGACGGAAAATGCGAGGGCTTTCAATTCGGGTTTCATCGGAGCGCTCCGTATGGGGACAAGACCCCTCTTCCACGGCCCGGCTCCGACAATCCGTCGCCCATCAGGCGCAATAAATGCAAACAAAACGACTTGGTGCGGCAATTTTCTCCTGCTGGACTGTTGACCCTGTCGTTCCAGACGGTATTCATACTCTCACAAAGGACACGGATATGAACACGCTTCTCGTAATCGTCGGAACAGGGTGCATGGGCTGAACTTCAGCAACCATAACGGTAACCATGTGCCCCCGGAGCTGACCCCTCCGGGGGTTTTTCGTGAAGCGGGCCAAACGAAGGATGGATGAGATGAGCAAGCAGATGACCGGGGCGCAGATGGTGGTCAAAGCCCTGCGCGATCAGGGGGTCGACACGATCTTCGGATACCCCGGCGGCGCCGTGCTGCCGATCTACGACGAGATCTTCCAGCAGGCCGAGATCAAGCACATCCTCGTCCGCCACGAACAGGCGGCTGTCCACGCCGCCGAAGGCTACGCACGCTCCACCGGCAAGCCGGGTGTCGCGCTCGTCACTTCCGGCCCCGGGGCCACGAACGCGGTGACCGGCCTGACGGACGCGCTGATGGATTCGATCCCGATCGTCGTGCTGTCGGGTCAGGTCCCGACCTTCATGATCGGCTCCGACGCCTTTCAAGAGGCCGATACCGTCGGCATCACCCGCCCCTGCACCAAGCACAACTGGCTGGTGAAGGAGACGGACCGCCTGCCCAAGGTCCTGCACGAGGCGTTCCACGTCGCCACCTCGGGCCGTCCGGGCCCGGTCTTGGTCGACATCCCGAAGGACATCCAGTTCGCCAACGGCCACTACACCGGCCCCAAGCAGGTCGAGACCTCGCACTACCAACCCAAGCTGAAGGGCGATGCGGAGGCGATCGAGCAGCTGGTCGACCTGATGGAGCGGGCGGAGCGTCCGATCTTCTACACCGGCGGCGGCGTCATCAACTCGGGCCCCGCGGCCAGCCAGCTCCTGCGCGAATTGGTGGACGCGACGGGCTTTCCGATCACCTCGACGCTGATGGGTCTCGGGGCCTACCCCGCCTCGGGCGCGAAGTGGCTTGGGATGCTCGGGATGCACGGTCTCTACGAGGCGAACATGGCGATGCACGGCTGCGACCTGATGATCAACGTCGGCGCACGGTTCGACGACCGGATCACGGGGGTCATCAGTGCCTTCTCGCCGCGGTCGACCAAGGTGCATATCGACATCGACCCCTCGTCCATCAACAAGGTCGTCAAGGCCGACGTTCCGATCCTGGGCGATGTGGGCCATGTGCTCGAGGACGCGCTGCGCCTCTGGAAGGCCCGCGGCCGCAAGACGAATGCGGGTGCCGTCCAGAAGTGGTGGGGCCAGATCGAGGAATGGCGCAAGATCGACTGCCTGAAGTTCACGCAGTCCGGGCCGACGATCAAACCGCAGCACGCCCTCGCAAGGCTCGAGGCGCTGACGAAGGACCATGATCGCTACATCTGCACCGAAGTCGGACAGCACCAGATGTGGGCCGCGCAGTACTTGGGGTTCGAGGCCCCGAACCGCTGGATGACATCGGGCGGCCTCGGCACCATGGGCTACGGCTTTCCAGCCTCGATCGGCGTGCAGGTCGCGCACCCGGAGGCGCTCGTCATCAACGTCGCGGGCGAGGCGTCCTGGCTGATGAACATGCAGGAGATGGGCACTGCCGCGCAGTATCGCCTGCCCGTGAAGCAGTTCATCCTCAACAACGAGCGCCTTGGCATGGTCCGGCAGTGGCAGGAGCTTCTGCACGGCGAGCGCTACTCGCACTCCTGGTCGGAGGCCCTGCCCGATTTCGTGAAGCTCGCCGAGGCGTTCGGGGCGAAGGGCATCCAGTGTTCCGACCCGGACGACCTGGACGAGGCGATCAAGGAGATGCTGGCCTACGACGGTCCGGTCGTCTTCGACTGTCTGGTCGAGAAGCACGAGAACTGCTTCCCGATGATCCCCTCGGGCAAGGCGCACAACGACATGCTGCTCGGCGACGCGGAAACGCAGGGCGTGATCGACGCCAAGGGATCGGTACTGGTCTGATGAACCGCATCTTCCCCGCACCGGTGCTCGGCCTCGCTCTGGCGGTTCTTCTGACCGCCTGCGTCGGGGCCACGTCGGAGCTTGCCCGACAGTTGCAGGCAGACCCGGCCGCCGAAGGACCTGAGGCCGCGCGCAGCATCCACGCCGACCGGACCTTCATCACCTACAACAGCTTTCACGGAACGCAGATCGAATACCACGGGACCGACGGCAAGGCGCACCTGTGGTATCCCGGCAATTTCTCGGGTGTTCCGTCGAACTGGAAGATCGAATACGATGTTAGGAGCCGGAGCCACGACATCTGCTGGCAATATCCCGTCCGATCCTACAATCCCGTGACGCGCCAGCGGGGCGGCCGATTCGATTGTCAGCCGAACCGGTTCTATTTGGCAGGTGTGACGCAGATTCTGGCCGGAGATCCCTTCAACCTTGCCTCGGGGCGGATCCCGTTTCGGCTGTCCAAGGAACGACATGACGCCGAGGCACTGGCGAGAATGGCGAGGATTCCTCCCAACCGCATCCGAACGATCTACAAAGCCGACTGACGGTCCCACGCGACGTCTTCCGATTGGTTGCGACGGGGACCTCTTCATCCCCGTCATCGCCGCCGCCAACGTCCTCTCGTTCGGCACGGTCGCGCTTCTGCTGCCGACGTCCGCGGTGCGCGCACGGGTACTGTCGCTGGAAAGATAGGTAGAGCGGGCCATCGGCGCGGCGGTCGTCTTCTGCGGTGGCACGCCCCTCGCGACCAGCCGCTGATACTGAGCCGAGGCTCGGCGCAGGCAGCCTTCCGCCCGCGCCCGGTTCGCATCACCGATCCAGCAGTCCGTCCTCGGCGAGGTCGGTCTCGACCTGCGCGATTT
This sequence comes from Jannaschia marina, assembly GCF_013404595.1. GTDB lineage: Bacteria > Pseudomonadota > Alphaproteobacteria > Rhodobacterales > Rhodobacteraceae > Jannaschia > Jannaschia marina. The sequence continues at coordinate 132,835 of NZ_JABVAX010000006.1, forward strand.
CCTCGCCCTCGATCGTGCCCGAGCCGTCGCCGTCGTAGCGGTTGAAGAGGAGCGCGTTGTACTCCGCCTCGTCGACGCCGCCGTCGCCGTTGAGATCCATGTTCACGTATTCGCCGACCTCGCCAAGGCCGTTGCCCCATTCCGTCTCGTTCAGCGTGGCATCGGCGTCGACGTCGAAGCGCGAGAACGTGCCGAGGTTGCCGAACCCGTTCACGAATTCCTCCGGATCCAGCGCGCCGTCGGTGTTCACGTCCCAGCTCGTCTGGGCCGTCGCGGCGATGGCCGTGGTGGCCAGGATCAGGGCCGCGCTGATCATGCTTTGTCGTGTCATCGGTCTCTCCTCGGCTGCGGGCCCGGTCTCTCCGCACCCCTCCGCGAAGCTCTCGCCCGCGCGTGCTGCACCGGCCAGTCCCCTGCGCGCCGCGCGCGGATTTGCGATGCCCCGCGCCGAAGCACCGGCGGGCCGCCGCCCAAAAACCGGCGGAAATCCGTCGCCCCGTGCTTGACGACGCGGCACACCGCCGATGCTTTCCATCTCCGGCGAAACACGGCAGAAGAGACGAGCACCACCCGGGGAGAGACGATGTCCGCGCTGAAACTGAAAAAGGGCTCGACCAGCCATTCCGCCTACAACCTGCGCCCGAATTTCTCGGACGTGCAGGAGCGCCACACGCTCGCCGTGCTCGTCGACAATGAAGCCGGGGTTCTCGCGCGGGTGATCGGGCTCTTTTCGGGGCGCGGCTACAACATCGAGAGCCTGACCGTGGCGGAAGTCGACCACGAGGGGCACACCTCTCGCATCACGGTCGTCACCACCGGGACGCCGCAGGTGATCGAGCAGATCAAGGCACAGCTCGGCCGGATCGTCTCCGTGCGAGACGTCCATGACCTGACCGTCGAGGGCAAGCCGGTGGAGCGCGAGCTGGCGCTCTTCAAGGTCGCCGGAACCGGCGACAAGCGGATCGAGGCGCTGCGGCTCGCCGAGATCTTCCGCGCCAACGTCGTCGACAGCACGCTCGACAGCTTCGTCTTCGAGATCACGGGAGACGTCGGCAAGATCGAGGCCTTCGCCGATCTCATGCGGCCCATCGGCCTCGTCGAGATGGCCCGCACAGGTGTCGCCGCTCTGGCGCGCGGGGCCGAATAGCGCGCCCGTCGCGGCAGCGAAACCTGAAGCAGGAAGATTGAATTCGACTTGAATGGTCCCGGCTTCTTCCTGCCGGAAATACTCACGATACGACGCGCGCCGTCGGCTCCGACGTCAGCCCGAGAAGCGCGCCCGCAACGCCGCGTCCACCGGCGGCGTCACGAAAGAGGAGACGTCGCCGCCGAGCCGCGCGATCTCCTTCACGAGCTTCGAGGCGATCGCCTGGTGCTGTGCCTCGGCCATCAGGAACACCGTCTCGATCTGGTCGTCGAGCAAACGGTTCATCCCGACCATCTGATATTCGTACTCGAAATCCGCCACCGCGCGCAGGCCGCGCACGATCATCTGTGCGCCGACGTCGCGCGCGCAGTCGATGAGCAGGTTTTCGAACGGATGCGCGACGATCTCCGTGCCCGTGCGATCCGACCAGAAGGCGCATTCCGCCTCTACCATCCCGACCCGTTCCTCGAGGTCGAAGAGCGGTCCCTTGTCGCGGTTGATCGCAACGCCGATCACCAGTCGATCGACGAGCGTGCAGGCGCGCTTGATGATGTCGATGTGGCCCTTTGTGATCGGGTCGAAGGTGCCGGGATAGAGGCCGGTGCGCATCGCAGAACTCCCGCAAGTCAAGTGCGACAGGCCTGACACGGCCCGCCTCGGGGTTCAAGCGCGGCGGCGCTTGCCGCGCCAGGCAAGACTGCGGGCATTGAGCGTGTCGAGGTCGGCCGTACCGGCCAGGACCGCCTCGCCGGTCTCGATCGCCCGTCGCAGAACCGCATCGGACGCGTGCAGGTAGGCCGGACGCCCGGCGATAGCGTCGTACCAGACACCGCCCGTCGCATGATCGAGGAGGATCCGTTGAAAGCAGTGGTTGAGCCGGACGGGCCAGCCCGGCCGCGCGGCTGCGGGCAACTCGCGGTTCGTGAGAGCGAGCCAGCGTTCTTCGAGCCGCCGCCGGGCTTCGGTTTCGGCGAAAAGGTCCGGCAGTTCGCCGGCCATCGGCGCGTCTAGACCTGCCCGGAGATCATCGCCGCGAGGGCATCCTTCTCCATCGACACCTCGCTCAACCGCGCCTTCACGACATCCCCGAGCGAGATCAGGCCGACGAGCAGCCCGTCCTCCACGACCGGCATGTGCCGGAAGCGTCCCTCCGTCATGGCCTGCAGGATCGCCTGCGCGTCCTCGCCCGGGGCACAGGTCTTGAGATCGCGCGTCATCAGGTCGCCCACCGTCTTCGACAGGATGGCCGCGCCGTCGCGGCCGAGCTCGCGCACGATGTCGCGCTCCGACAGTATGCCCTCGGCCCGCCGCCCGTCGCCGCTGACCACGAGCGCACCGATCCGTCGTGCGGCGAGCTCTGACACCGCGTCGGTGACCGTGGCCGCCGGGTCGATGGTCAGGACGCCCTGCGTCTGTTTCGATTTCAGGATCTGGGTGACGAACATGTGGACCTCCGTTGATCGATGCCGTCTTCCCACGGTCGGGCCGGGCCGGGCCTTCTGTCAAGGAAATCCGGCGGGGCGTGACACTCTGGCGGGTTTGCGGCAGGAGAGATCCATGGAGGAGCTGACCGACGCCGACATCGCCGACCTGACCGCGCTCCGCCGCGCGTTACACGCGCGGCCCGAGGTTTCGGGAGACGAGGTCGAAACGGCCGCCCGGATCGCCACGGAGCTTGCCGCGCTCGGGGTTGACCACCTCGTGACAGGGCTTGGCGGGCATGGGGTCGCCGGCGTCTTCGAGGGCACCACGCCCGGTCCGACCGTGCTATTGCGTTGTGAACTAGACGCCTTGCCGATCGAGGAGACGGGGACGCCCCCCTGGCGCAGCGGGCGCGCGGGCATCGCGCATCTCTGCGGACACGACGGCCACATGGCCACGATGCTCGGCGTCGGGCGGATGCTCGCCCGGGCGCGGCCCGCCGCGGGGCGCGTCGTGCTCATGTTCCAGCCGTCGGAAGAGGACGGCCGCGGTGCGATCGCCGTCTGCGAGGATGCCGCTTTCGCCGATCTCGCCCCGGACTGGGCCTTCGCGCTCCACAACGAACCCGACATCGCCCGCGGCGTCGCCCACGTGCCCGACGGCCTCTCGAGTGCGCCTTCGGTCGGCCTGCGTCTCGCCTTCACCGGGGTCGAGGCCCATGCCTGCGCACCGCAGGACGGGCGATCCCCCGCCGCGGCGATGGCGCGGCTGATGACCGCGCTACCGGCGCTGTCGCGCGGGGCGTTTCCCGAGGAAGACTTCCGCCTCGTGACCCTGACCCATGCGCGGCTCGGGGAACCGGCCTTCGGCATCGCGCCGGGACGGGGCGAGGTTTTCGTCACCTGTCGGACCTGCTCCGACGCGACGCTCGCCATCTTGGAGACCGACATCTACGCCCTTGCCCAAGCGACGGCGAACGCCGAAAGCCTGGAATTCGAACTGACCGAACACGATCGCTTCCTCGCCGGCGTCAATGACCCGGACGCCGCGCATGCCTTGCGGGCTGCGGCCAGTGCGGTCGGCCTAGAAGCAATCCGGGGCTCGCCGCTGCGGGCATCGGAAGACTTCGGACGCTTCGGGCATGATTGCCCCGCCGCGCTGCTCCTGCTCGGCGCGGGCCCCGGACCGGCCCTGCACAATCCGGACTACGACTTCGACGACGGCTTGATCGCACCGGGGGCTGCCCTGCTCCTCCGCGCGGCACGTGCGGTGCTCGACGGCGCTGCCGGCATCTGAGCGCTCCTTACGGCGGCCACCCGCCGCGCAAGGTCCGTGCCGGGCGATTGACGCAGCGCACCTCGGCGGCCGCGGCCGTCGTCTCGCGCAGGGCGCGCCAATCGCGCGCCGTTGTGGGGCGCGGCCAGTCGTAGACGCTTTCGACCGTGGCGCGATGGACCGCGGCATGGGGCGCGGCCTCATCGACCTGCAGCCTCTGCTCCTGTCGCGACTGGCCCGCGCGGCGGCCGTCGACCACCGCCCGCGCCAGCGCGACATAGTCGGCGCAGCCGGGCACGAAGGGCAAGACCACAGGTTCCGGAGGCCGGAAGAGGGAGCACCCCGAAAACAGGAGGACGAAGACCATGGCGACGCGCATGGCCCGAGACCTAGCCGCCAAGGGGTTACGATTCCGTTGCCGCCTCGAGCCGCGCGATCTCGGCCCGAACGCCCTCGGCCAGCAAGTCGGCGGTCCGCGTCACGAGGGATCCGCCCGCATCCGCGTGCCGGCTGAGATGGAATGCGCGAGAGAGACGGACCTCGCCGGGCAGGACGCGCCGCAGCTCCGGGGCATGGGCCAGCATGAAATCATGGACGACGCCGACGCCGGCCCCTGCCCGGATCAACCCGAGCTGAACCGCAGCCGAGTTGGAGGCGAGACCGGGCGCTTCCGCCCCCACCTCGCCCAGATAGTCAAGATCCGCGTCGAAGATCATGTCGGGGATGTAGCCCACGATGGCGTGCCCGCGCAGAGCTGCGCGCGTGACGATCTCGCCGTGCCGCGCAAGGTAGTCGCGGTGCGCGGCGAGGCTCAGGCGATAGTCGCAGAGCCGCCGCACCCGGAGACGCCCGGCCTTCGGGGCGCTCACCGTGATGGCGAGATCGGCCTCGCGCCGCCCGAGGTCGAAGACACGCGGCAGCGCCACGAGGTCGAGGCCGAGGTCCGGATGTGAGGCCCGCATCCGCGTGAGGACCGCCGGCAGGACATGGTTGGCGATCCCGTCCGGGGCACCGATCCGCACGCGCCCCCGAAGCCTGTCGTCCCCGGCGAGCGCGGCGACCCCGGCGCGCGCGCCGCCCTCCATTCCCTCCGCATGGGGCAGAAGGCGATGCCCGGCCCCGGTCAGCGCATAGCCTCGCGGCGACTTGAGGAAGAGCGCGGCACCGGCCCCGGCCTCGAGCCGCGCGATCCGGCGGCTGAGCGTCGCGGGGTCGAGGCGCAACGATTTCGCCGCCTCGGCAAGCGATCCGGCGCGCGCGACACAGAGGAAAATGCGTAGATCGTCCCAGTCCATTGCCACCCCATACCGACAAAAACGCAAGGCGACCCTGCCCGCCTGCCCCTTTTACCGCAAGACCGCCGCGACTACCCTGTCCACAACCAACGGAGGACCCCATGCAGAGCATCGGACATTGGATCGACGGCACCGAAGTCGACGGCGCGGGCCGCAGCGCCGACGTGTTCAACCCCGCCACCGGCGAGGTGCAGGCCAAGCTCGCGCTCGGCACTGCCTCGGACCTCGACCGCGCCGTCGCGGTTGCCGCCGCCGCGCAGCCCGCCTGGGAAGCGACGAACCCGCAGCGGCGCGCCCGCGTGCTGATGAAGTTCGTCGACCTTCTGAACCGCGACATGGACAAGCTGGCCGAAGCGCTCTCGCGCGAGCACGGCAAGACCTTTCCGGACGCCAAGGGCGACGTGCAGCGCGGGCTGGAGGTGGTCGAGTTCTGCATCGGCGCGCCGCATCACCTGAAGGGCGAGTTCACGGATTCCGCCGGCCCCGGCATCGACATGTACTCGATGCGTCAGGCCCTCGGCGTCACCGCCGGCATCACGCCCTTCAACTTCCCCGCCATGATCCCGATGTGGATGTTCGCGCCCGCCATCGCCTGCGGCAACGCCTTCATCCTGAAGCCGTCCGAGCGTGATCCCTCGGTGCCGATGATGCTCGTGGCCCTGATGGAGGAAGCAGGCCTGCCGAAGGGCATCCTGCAGGTCGTCAACGGCGACAAGGAGGTCGTGGACGCCATCCTCGACCATCCGGTGATCCAGTCGATCGGCTTCGTCGGCTCCACGCCGATCGCCGCCTACATCTACGAGCGCGCCTCGGCGAACGGCAAGCGAGCGCAGTGCTTCGGCGGCGCAAAAAACCACATGATCGTGATGCCCGACGCCGACATGGACCAGGCCGCCGACGCGCTCGTCGGCGCGGGCTACGGCGCGGCGGGCGAGCGCTGCATGGCCATCTCGGTCGCGGTGCCCGTCGGCGAGGAGACGGCGGACCGGCTCATCGAGAAGCTCATTCCGCGCGTCGAGGCGCTCAAGGTCGGGCCCTATACCTCGGGCGATGACGTCGACTTCGGCCCCGTCGTGACGGCGGCAGCGAAGGACAACATCGAGCGCCTCGTGCAATCGGGGATCGACGCGGGGGCGGAGCTCGTGGTCGATGGCCGCGGGCTCAAGGTGCAGGGCTACGAGGACGGCTTTTTCGTCGGCGCGCATCTCTTCGACCGGGTGACGCCCGACATGGAGATCTACCGCAAGGAGATCTTCGGCCCGGTCCTGTCGACCGTGCGCGCGCAGACCTACGAGGAGGCGCTCGGCCTTGCCATGGACCACGAATACGGCAACGGCACGGCGATCTTCACCCGCGACGGCGACACCGCCCGCGATTTCGCCAAGCGCGTGAACGTGGGGATGGTCGGTGTGAACGTGCCAATCCCGGTGCCGCTCGCCTATCACACCTTCGGTGGCTGGAAGAAATCGATGTTCGGAGACCTGAACCAGCACGGTCCCGACGCCTTCCGCTTCTATACGCGGACGAAGACCGTCACCGCGCGCTGGCCTTCGGGCATCAAGGAAGGCGGCGAGTTCTCGATCCCGGTCATGGAGTGAAGAGCTTTCGGTGAAAGCTCTTCCCCGACGTTTCGTTGAAACGTCGACATCGCGAGAGAGAAGTCTTCAGCGAAGACTTCTGAAAGAGCCTTCACCGAAGGCTCTTTCCAGAGAGTAGCGACTCCCCTAGCCCATCGCGTTCTTTTCCATCCGCTCCTGGCGCAATGCGCGCAGCGCCTCGGCCCCGCTGACGGCGTCGAGCGGGTTCGGCGCTTCGCCGGGCAATGTGTAGCGGACGGCCTGTGGCGATGCGCGCTTGCGGCGCGCGCCGCCCTTGGGTGGACCAAAGCGGTTGTCGCCGTCATCGCCCCGCATCACGAGTAGGATGAGCAGGATGATATAGCCCACGAACGGCACGAGCTGGATCCACCACCACCACCCCGACCGGTCGATGTCGTGCAACCGTCGGATCGTCACCGCGATCTGCGAAACCATCGGCCAGACGAGGAGGAGCGTGACGATCCAGGCACGCGCGGTGAAGCCGCCCATCAGACGCAGTAACTCCGGCTCGCTCATCGGTTCGCCGCCCGCCAGCGCATTTGTCTGGGCGGCGACCATCGTCTCGACGAAGGGCATCATCGCCCAGATCGAAGCGAGCGTGCCGAGGGCAAAGTAGGTCAGCGTGAACCACCAGAATTCGCTCCGGCTCGCCCGTCCGCGGAAGCGGAAGGGGCGTTTCAGACAGGTGACGGTTGCCGCGACGGGGCTCATGGCGCACTCCGGAGAGGGGAATTTGCTGCGGCATGACAGCAAAATCTGGCGCGACCGGGGCCATTACACGACCTCTGCGCGGAAAAAAGCCAAACCTCCGCATCGGCGGGTTCTCGCGGACGCCATGTCGCACTTGCGGGAATGTGATGGCCCGGACCCTTTTCCGGACCCGCCCGGGTTGCTAATTGCTCGTGCAGATTTTCAGACGGAGACGAGCCATGCGCGATCAGACCCGCCGCAGCCTCATTCTCGGGGGTGCCGCCGCCCTCGCCACACCGACCGTGCTTCGGGCGCAGGAGTACACCGCCGAACAGTTCGGCGGCGTGACCGGTCCGAGCGAGACCCGCCGCAATACCTCGAGCTTCGCGCGCATCGACTGGCGCGACCATTTCGAGACCCTCGGCGTGGCGACGATCATCTGCGACACGACCTCGCGTGCCCTGCACTATTGGAACTCGACCGGGACGGACTATCGCCTCTACCCGACCTCCGTTCCGATGACCGAGGAGCTGACACGCCGCGGCTACACCGAAATCGTGCGCAAGCGCGTCGGCCCGACCTGGACGCCGACAGCCAGCATGCGCGCCCGCGATCCGAGCCTGCCGGAGTTCATGGATTCGGGCGAGCCCGGCAATCCGCTCGGCACTCACGCAATGTATCTCAGCTGGCCCGCCTACCTGATCCACGGCACGCATGACACGCGCAAGATCGGGCGGCGCTCCTCTTCGGGTTGCATCGGGCTCTACAACGAGAAGATCGAAGAGCTCTACAACATCACCCCGATCGGCACGCAGGTCCGCCTCATCTGATCCGCGCGCCGGGCCGGCCCGGCTTGAACCGGGTCGCCGCTCCGCTACCGTTTCCGGACGGAGAGCGGTTGCGGGGACACGATGACAGCGCAGGACGAACCCGACTTCACGATCGGCATCGAGGAGGAATATCTTCTCACCGATGCGACGACGGGAGCCCTGGCCCGCGTGCCCGAGGCGCTCATGCGGGCCTGCCGCGACGCGCTCGGCGATCAGGTGAGCCCCGAGTTCCTCGACTGCCAGATCGAGGTCGGCACCGGGGTTTGCGACGATATTACCGCCGCGCGCTCCGACCTCGCGCACTTGCGGCGCACCATCGCCGACCTCGCCGGCGAACATGGCCTGCGCCCGATCGCCGCCTCTTGCCACCCGTTCTCGGACTGGCGCGATCAGGCGACGACCGACAAGGCGCGCTACCGCGATCTTGCTCGCGATCTGCGCGACGTGGCGCACCGGATGCTGATCTGCGGGATGCACGTCCACGTCGGTCTGCCCGACCGCGAGACGCGCATCGACCTGATGAACCGGGCCGCGCCGTATCTGCCGATCCTGCTGGCACTCTCGACCTCCTCTCCCTTCTGGTCGGGGCAGGACACGGGGCTCGCGTCCTACAGGCTCGGTGTCTTCGACAACATGCCGCGCACCGGCCTGCCGCCGCGCCTCGAAAGCTGGGAGGAATGGGAGCGCCGCGTGGCGCTACTCGTCGATCTCGAGGTCATCGAGGATGCCACCAAGATCTGGTGGGATCTGCGCCCGTCCCACAGCTTTCCGACCCTCGAAACCCGCATCTGCGACGTCTGCCCTCGGCTCGAGGATACGCTGACACTGGCCGCGCTGACGCAGGCGCTGATGCGCGCGCTCTGGCGGGACCGGGGCACGGCCCTGCCCGATGCGGATCTGTTTCTGCTGGCCGAGAACCGCTGGCGCGCGCAGCGCCACGGTGGAACGGCCGGGCTTATCGACCTCGCGCAGAAGCGGATCGTGCCCCTTGCCGAGGCGGTCGACACGCTCTGCACGCGCCTCGCGCCTGATGCCGCGGCCCTTGGCTCGGCCCCGGAGATTGCCCGCGCACGGGATCTGGCGGCGGACGGCACCTCGGCCGATCGGCAACGACGCGTTCACGCCGCAGCCCGGACCGCCGGTGCCGACGAGACCGAGGCCCTGCGTGCCGTCGCCCTCCATCTGGCCGAGGCGTTCACCGAGGGCCTCTGACGCAGGCGATCGGTCTTTGACCTTGCCACCAAGGGATGCGCCTGCAACAATTGAACGCGCGTTCGATTAACGGCGGGGAGGGCCGGATATGGACTTCGCACTATCCGAGGAGTCGGAAGCCATCTTCGACACGGCCCGCGACGTCGGCATGGCCGAGATCGCGCCAAACGCCCGCGAATGGGAGCTGCAAGGCACGATCCCGAAGGATCTCTGGCCCAAGCTTGCCGAACTCGGCTTCGGCGCGCTCTACGTGTCGGAGGACCAGGGTGGCGCGAACCTCAGCCGGCTCGACGCGACGCTCGTATTCGAGGCGCTCTCGATGGCCTGTCCTTCGGTCGCGGCCTTCCTGTCGATCCACAACATGTGCGCCAAGATGATCGACAGCTTCGGCTCCGACGCGCTCAAGGCGCGGCACCTGCCCGAGGCGGTGACCATGGAGAAGGTCTTCTCCTACTGCTTGACCGAGCCCGGCAGCGGCTCCGACGCCGCCGCGCTCAAGACGCGGGCCGAGCGCACGAACGAAGGCTGGCGGCTTTCGGGGACCAAGGCCTTCATTTCGGGTGGGGGCTACTCCGACGCCTACATCGTCATGGCCCGCACCGGGGACGCCGGGCCGAAGGGTGTCAGTGCCCTGATCGTCGAGGACGGAGCCGAGGGCCTCAGCTTCGGCGGCCTCGAGGACAAGATGGGCTGGCGGTCGCAACCGACGCGACAGGTGCAGCTCGACGACTGCCCCGTCGATGCGGACGACCTTCTGGGCGAAGAGGGCCAAGGGTTTCGCTATGCGATGATGGGTCTCGACGGCGGGCGCCTGAACATCGCCGCCTGCTCCCTCGGGGCCGCGCAGCAGGCGCTCGACTCGACGCTCGACTACATGCGCGAACGCCGCGCCTTCGGACAGCCGATCGCCGAGTTCCAGGCGCTCCAGTTCCGCCTCGCCGACATGGAGATCGAGCTGCAGGCCGCGCGCACCTTCCTGCGGCAGGCGGCCTGGAAGCTGGACCACGGCGCGCCGGACGCCACCAAGTTCTGCGCCATGGCCAAGAAGATGGTGACCGAGACCGGCAGCCGGATCGTCGATCAATGTCTGCAGCTCCACGGCGGCTACGGCTACCTCGCCGACTACGGGATCGAGAAGCTGGTGCGGGACCTGCGGGTCCATCAGATCCTGGAAGGCACGAACGAAATCATGCGCATGATCGTCGCCCGCGACCTGCTGCGGGCATGAGGGAGCGAGGGGCCAGCCCCTCGCGCTCCCCGGCGTATTCGAGGCCAGAGGAAGAGAATGACCGACATCCTGATCCGGACCGAGGGCCGCGCCGGGCGTATCACGCTGAACCGACCGGAAGTCTTGAACGCGCTCGGTTGGGAGATGTGTCTCGAAATCGAAAAAGCATTGCGGGATTGGGCCTTGGACGACGACGTTCATCTGGTTCTGATCGACGGCGCGCCGGGCCGCGCGTTCTGCGCCGGGGGTGACATCGCGGCAATGCACGAGGCTGGCATCGAGCAACGCTGGGAGTACGGGCGGCGCTTCTGGGCCGACGAGTACCGGATGAACGCCCTTCTCTTCCACTTCCCGAAACCCGTCGTCACCTTCCTCCACGGCTTCACGATGGGCGGCGGCGTCGGCATCGGTTGTCACGCGAGCCACCGGATCACCGACGACACGAGTCGGATCGCCATGCCCGAATGCGGCATCGGCCTCATTCCCGACGTGGGCGGCTCGCTCCTGCTGGCGCGTGCGCCGGGTCGACTTGGGGAGTACCTCGGCACCACAGGCGCGCGGATGGGTCCGGGCGATGCGATCCACGCGGGCTTCGCCGACTACTATTTGCCCGGCGGTTGGGCAGAGCTGAAGGCCACGCTGTGCGACACTGGCGACGTCGGTGCGGTCGATGCCGCGGCCATGCCCGCGCCCGAAGCCCCGCTCGCCGCGCAGCAACCCGAGATAGACCGGCTCTTCGCCGGGGAGACGCTGGCGGACATCCATCGCGCGCTGCAGGGGGCCGAGGGCGCTGTGGCGGAACAAGCCCGCGCCGCCTTTGCCCGCAACGCGCCGCTCTCGATGGCCTGCACGGTCGAGATCCTGCACCGGCTCGGCGACGACCCGACGATAGAACAGGCGCTCGGACTGGAGTACCGCTTCACCGCCCGCGCCAGCGAGCAGGGTGATTTCATCGAGGGCATCCGCGCCCAGATCATCGACAAGGACCGCGACCCGAACTGGGCGCATCCCGGCCCCGACGCCGTGCCGCTGGCAGATGTGTCTGCCATGCTGCGCCCCTACCCGCTTTCCCTGGAGGCCCAGAAATGAAGATAGCATTCATCGGACTTGGCAACATGGGGTCCCCCATGGCCGCGAACCTCGCCGCCGCGGGCCACGACGTCACCGGCTACGATATGGCCGCCCCCGCGCCCGAAGGCGTGACCCTGGCCGGGAGCGCCGCAGAGGCCGCCGCGGGCGCGCAAGTCGTGATCACGATGCTGCCGAACGGCCAGATCCTGCGGGGCGTTGCGCAGGAGGTCGTGCCGGTGATGGAGGCAGGGAGCGTGCTGCTCGATTGCTCCACGGTCGACGTCGACAGCGCCCGCGCAGTGGCGGAGATGGCGGCCTCGCGCGGCTGCGGCGCGCTCGACGCGCCGGTGTCGGGCGGGATCGGCGGCGCGGCGGCGGGCACGCTCACCTTCATGGTCGGCGGCACCGACGATGACCTGAAGATCGCCATGGAGCTACTTGAAATCATGGGTGGGCGAACCGTCCACTGTGGCCCTTCGGGCAACGGCCAGGCGGCGAAGATCTGCAACAACATGATCCTCGGCGCGACCATGGCCGTGACCTGCGAAGCCTTCGCGCTGGCCGACAAGCTGGGCCTCGACCGGCAGGCGATGTACGATGTCGCCTCGACGTCTTCGGGACAGTCCTGGTCGCTCACCACCTATTGCCCCGCGCCCGGCGTCGGACCGGAAGCCCCCTCGGACAACGACTACCAGCCCGGCTTCGCGGCGGAGCTGATGCAGAAGGACCTCGGTCTTGCACTTCAGGCCGCAGAGGCCGTCGACAGCCCGACGCCACTCGGAACCGAGGCACTGCGGCAATACACGCAGTTCGTCGAGGAAGAGGACGGTCAGGGCCGCGACTTCAGCGCACTCCTGCCCCGGTTCACATCGCGCGGTCGCGACTGAGAGACACGTCTACTCGATCCGGAAAAAAAGTGGCGCGGTTGACGGGGCTCGAACCCGCGACCCCCGGCGTGACAGGCCGGTACTCTAACCAACTGAGCTACAACCGCGCATCTGTCGGGGGTCCGGGGCGGGCGTGGCGCGGTTGACGGGGCTCGAACCCGCGACCCCCGGCGTGACAGGCCGGTACTCTAACCAACTGAGCTACAACCGCAGCGCTTGCCCGCCGGTCGCCCGACGTGGGGGCGGTTTATGGCGCGGCCCTGCCCCCGTCAAGCAGCCTTTGCGCATTTTCTGGTGCCGGATCGAAGATGGGGCGGACTAGCCCGATCGACGGGGAGCAACCCCGGCCGCGGACGGCCGCGGCCGGGATTGCGGGACCGCCTCACGCGCGCGTCGGCTCCAGCTCCACGGACCAGAGCTCGCTGTCGCCCACGTCCATCAGGCGGACCGTCATGACGCCCGTGTCGGCAGCGATGTCGACGAGACCGAAGAACTGGAGCCCCATGGAAGGCGGCAGGTTCAGGCCCTGCGCCTCGCTCGGATGCTTGGCGAATTCGACCTTTGGCCCGAAGGTGTTGTCGTAGTCCGAGGGCCCGAACGTCCCGGCGTGCAGCGGGCCGGAGACGAACTCCCAGAAAGGCTCGAAATCCTGAAAGGTGGCCCGGTCGGGGGAGTAGTGATGCGCGGCCGTATAGTGGACGTCGGCCGTCAACCAGACGGTGTTGGCGATTCGGCCATGCTTGATGAAGGAGAGCACCTGGGCGATGTCCTGCTCGCGCCCGAGCGCGGGGCCGTCGCCGTTCGCCCCGTTCTCCATCGCCGCCTCGCCGTCGCGCACCATCATGCCGATCGGCATGTCGGAGGCGATGACCTTCCAGAGGGCCTGCGAATTCGTCAGCTCGCGCTTCAGCCACGCGATCTGTTCGTCGCCGAGGAACGGGGCACCGTCGTCCTCGGTATTGGCCGTGTTCGGGCCGCGATAGCTGCGCAGGTCGAGAAAGAAGACGTCGAGAAGCGGGCCGTAGGCGACCTTGCGGTAGACCCGGTTCGGCTCGACGAGCGATTGTCGCGTCGGCGTCATCTCGTGGAAGGCCCGCGCGGCCCGAGCGGCCAGCAGGTCGACCGACTTCACGGCATATCGGTCGTCGGCAGCGAGGCTCTCGCCCGGGTACCAGTTGTTCGTGACCTCGTGGTCGTCCCATTGCGCCAGGATCGGCACCTCGGCGTTGAAGGCCCGGACGTTGTCGTCGAGCATGTTGTAGAGGAACTGCCCGCGGAACTCGGCCAGCGTTTCGGCGACCTTGACCTTCTCCTCGGTCATGACGTTCTTCCAGAGCGTGCCGTCGGTCAGCGTCACTTCCGGCTCGAGCGGTCCGTCGGCATAGACGGTATCGCCGGAGTGGATCATGAAATCGGGCGCATGGCGCTGCATCGTCGCATAGGTCCGCATCCCGCCGCGGTCTCGGTCGATGCCCCATCCCTGCCCCGCGGTGTCGCCGGACCAGACGAAGCGAATGTCTCGGGCGCTGCGTGGTGCGGTCCGAAAATGGCCCGCCACGGGCTCTGAGTCGGCATTGAGGTCGGTCAGATCGAGCATGGTGACGCGATAGAAGATGTCCTGGTCCGACGGCAGGCCGGTCAGCACCATCTTCCCCGAAAGGTCGGTCGGCGTTCCGAGGTCGAGAGGCTGCACACGGCGCGCGTCGCGGAAATCCTCGGTGGTGGCCCATTCGAGCATCATCCGTGACTCGCGGTCGGCACGCGACCAGACCACGGCCCCGTCGTGGGCGACGTCGCCGGACTGGACGCCGTGGGTGATCGCGGGCCGGCCGGCGGCGCGGACGAGGCCCGGCATGGCGAGCAAGGAGGTGGTGGCGACGGCCCCCCGAAGGGCGGCGCGGCGGGTCATCGAATAGGTCATGGCGAAGGCTCCGACTGAAGAGAACGCAGCCAGCCTGGGCAGGCTTCGTGACATGCGGCGCACAGGGATGTGACGGCCATGCCACGGTTCGATGACAGGCGGAGCGCCGCCGTCAGCCCGGCAGCGGAATATGCTCCGCGTCATCGCCCGGCGGCAGCTTGAAGCGGCCATGCGCCCAGTCGCCGGCGCGCCAGGCTTCCTTCGCGGCCTCGATCTTCTCCTTCGAGGAGGCGACGAAGTTCCACCAGATGTGCCGCGGCCCGCCAAGCGTGTCGCCCCCGAGGAGAAGGACGCGCGCGCCCTCAGCACCCGCTTCGAGCGACAGCCGGTCACCCGGGCGGAAGACCATCATCCGCCCCGCTTCAAACCGCTGCCCGCCGACGGAAACCTCGCCCGCGAGGACATAGACGCCCCGATCCTCGTGATCGTCCGGCAGCGGGATCTTGGCACCGGGTTCGAGGCGGGCGTCGACATAGAACATACGGCTTGCCGTCTCGACGGGCGCGGCCTCGCCCCAGGCGTCGCCGAGGATGAGGCGCACCTGCTTTCCCTCCGCCTCGAGAAGCGGAAGATCGGCCTTCGGCGCGTGGATGAAATCGGCCGTGCGCTCTTCCTGATCCTCCGGGAGGGCGACCCAGGTCTGGATGCCGAAGAGCGACTTGTCGGTCTGCCGATAGTCGCCGTCCATCCGCTCGGAATGGGTGATGCCGTTGCCCGCAACCATCCAGTTGACGGCCCCCGGTTCGATCCACTGATCGGTGCCGAGGCTGTCGCGGTGATGGATGCGCCCCTCCATCAGGTAGGTGACGGTGGCGAGCCCGATGTGCGGATGCGGCCGCACGTCGATCCCCTGCCCGGTCAGGAACTCGGCCGGGCCCATCTGATCGAAGAAGATGAAGGGGCCGACCATCTGCCGCTTGGGCGCGGGCAGCGCGCGGCGCACCTCGAACCCGCCGAGGTCGCGCGCCCGGGGCACGATCACGGTTTCGATCGAATCCACGGCATCGCCGATGGGCACGTGCGTATCGAGGATCGGGTTCCAGCTCATGTCGCTCTCCATCTCTGCTTACGGAAGAGATAGCATGTCCGCGAAACGCACAAATTACACATCAGGGAACGACCTCTGCGCGCAAACGCATAGGTTTCGCAGCCGTGATCCCTCCCCTAGCGTGCCTTCGGAGCGGACCATCGGAACGGAGCGGCAGACATGGCGAAGACGGCGATCGTGACGGGCGCGGCGCGGGGCATCGGGCTGGCGACGACGCGGCTCTTCCTGGCGGACGGCTGGCATGTCGCCATGGTCGACAACGATGCGGAGGAGCTGACGCGCGTGGCAGCAGACCTCGACGGCGTCGCCGCGCTTCCCTGCGACGTGGGCAACCCGGAGGCGGTGGCAGCCCTCGCGGCGGAGGTCGATGCCGGCTTCCGGCGGGTCGATGCGCTCGTCAACAACGCGGGGCTCGCCGATTTCGGCCCGATCGAGGAGACGGATTTCGACCGCTGGCGTGCGGTCATGCGGACGAACCTCGACGGCGTGTTCCTCATGTCGCAGGCCTTCGTGCCCGCACTGAAGGAGACCCGGGGGGCGATCGTCAACATCGCGTCGATCTCGGCCCTGCGCGCCTCGACCCTGCGGGTCGCCTACGGCACCTCGAAGGCGGGTGTCGCCCACCTGACCCAGCAGCAGGCGGTCGAACTGGGTGAATACGGCATCCGCGCCAATTGCGTCTGTCCCGGGCCCGTGCGGACAAAGCTTGCCATGGCCGTGCACAGCGAAGAAATCATCGCCGCCTACCACGACGCGATCCCGCTCAACCGCTATGGCACCGAAACGGAGATCGCCGAGGCGATCGTCTGGCTCTGCTCAGAGAAGGCCAGCTTCGTCACCGGTCAGCGGCTCTCTGTCGACGGCGGGTTCGAGGCGACGGGGATCGGCCTCCCGGCGCTTCGCAGCTGAGGGAAGCGCCCCCCGCGCGCCGGCCCGTCGCCCGTCGGCATCGCGCTCAGGTCGGTTCGGCCCTGCCGTGCCGCGTCATGCGGATCATGCCGTAGCCGAGCCCCCGAAGCACGGCACTCGTCCGGTCCGCGACCGAAAGCTTGTCGAAGATGCGCCGCACATTGGTATCGACCGTGTGCCGGGACACGCCGAGGATGTCCGCGATCACGCCGTTCGACTTGCCGCGCGCGATCCAGCCGAGGATCTCCTCCTCCCGCGGCGAAAGATCGCGGTCTGCGGCGGTCTCGTGTGCGGTGATCTCGCAGAAGCGCAGATGCGCAAGCTGCACCGCCGACTTGAGCTCGAAGATCTGCGCGTCCGAGAGGTCGGGGCGGCGGCCGTCGAAGCCAAGCCCGACGTAGGCGTTGCGCATGTTCGGCCCGTAGACCTGCATTGCCAGCCCATCACCGAAATCCGCGGTCTCAAGCTCGGCCATGTATGATTTCTCCTGCACCGTCAGATCCTTGAGAAGACCGACATCCTTCCAGAAGAAGGGTTGCACCCGCCGCGCGCTCAGCGCCGGGATCGGATCGACCTCGAAGAGGGACGCTTCGATGTAGTGGCGCACCCAGTCCTCGGGGAACCCCTCGGCGCGCACGAAGACGGTCGCCGGCCCGTGGATCACGTCGACCACATGATAGCTGAATCGCCGAACATCGCGCTCGAAGAGATAGGCGCGAGTCAGCTGCCAGAGGACACGTGTATCCGCCGTTTCCTGGCAGGCATCGGCAAGATTTGAAAGATTGGTTGTCGGCATGTCCGCACCCCGCACACATACAGTGTGAAGATCGCAGACCGCGCGATCCTTTGCAACTATGCAAAATGATTTGCAGTAACTGGTGGGTGGTGAGGGGCTCGAACCCCCGACATCCTCGGTGTAAACGAGACGCTCTACCAACTGAGCTAACCACCCGCGACGGCTGCAATAGCGAAGCGCGTCCGGCGCATCAAGTCAGCGCAACAGGGTTTCTCGCCCCTTCTCGACCCGGTGAACGACGCCTTGCGGGTCCTCGAGCCCGTCGATGTCCTGCAGGGTCAGCCCGAGCAGATGCGCGCGGATCAGAAGCGAGACGACCCCGTGGGTCACCAGCACCGCCGGGCCGTCGAGCGCGTCGATCAGCCGCGCGACCCGGACCTCCGCGTCTTGCCGGGACTCGCCGCCCGGCCCTTCGAACTTCCAGAGCATCCCTCCGGGTGGCGCGATCGCGTCGATCTCGCGTCCGTCCCAATCGCCCATGGTGATCTCGCGCAGCTCGTCACGCAGCACGGGGGAGAGACCGGCCAGGGCCGCAGTTCGCCGGGCCCGGGGCTGCGGACTGCAGAGAACGGGTGCGGTCACTTCGGCCCGGCGCAGGATCGCCCCCTGTCGCGCCGCCTGCACCTGTCCGCGCGCGGTCAGTGGCGAATCGAGTGCGCCCTGAAGCCGGCGTGCCCGGTTCCAGACCGTCTCGCCATGACGAAGGACGTAGACCGGGGGCCTCATGTCACGGGTGCCGAACGGGGGACGGTGGTGGGTGATAAGGGATTTGAACCCCTGACATCTTCGATGTGAACGAAGCGCTCTACCACTGAGCTAATCACCCTTGCCGTGAGCGGTCTTTAGACAATGCCGAAACCGGGTTCAAGGGCAGAAGGCGCGGCTGCGGATGTCGGCCGGACGATCGCTCGGCGGCCCCGACCGAGGCATTCATCGACGGGCAAAACCGCAGCGCGGCACAAGCAAGGCGGTATCCTTGCAAAAGCGCACACGCACGGGATGCACTTGCGCGAAAACGTTAAGATTTGCTGCAATCGGAGGATCGCGTACGTCCGAATCGGCCGTGCGCTCTCAGTCGTATCTGTCGAGGTTACCAAAATGCTCAAAGCTGCGTTCACTGCGATCGCCCTTGCGATCACCGCCCTTCCCGCCTTCGCCGGCAACCCAGCCCCCGCGCCCGCGGACCCCGTCGTCATCGTCGAGGACACCAGTTCCTCCGCCGGCGACAGCATCCTGGTTCCGCTCCTGTTCCTGGCCTTCGTGCTCAACACCGTCACGCGCTGAGCGGATCTCGCGCGGCACCGGCCACGAAAAAGGGCCCCGCGGGGCCCTTCTCCACTTTTCCGAGCTTCGGCCTGCGCGGGTCAGTGCGCGACCGCGCCGCTCTCTTCCCGGGTCGCCCGCGCGCTGATCGCGGCCGCCTCTTCCGCGGCCTCGTCCCATTCGATGGGCTCCGGCGTATCGACGAGCGCGAGTTTCAACACTTCGGACACGTGCTTGACCGGGACAATCTCCAGCCCGTCCTTCACACTGTCGGGCAGTTCGGCCAGATCCTTCTCGTTCTCCTGCGGGATCAGCACCGTTTTGATGCCGCCACGCAGGGCCGCGAGGAGCTTCTCCTTCAGGCCGCCGATGGGCATGGCATTGCCGCGCAGGCTCACCTCGCCGGTCATGGCGATGTCGCGCCGCACCGGGATCTGGGTCAGCGAGGAGACGATGGAGGTCACCATCGCGAGGCCCGCGCTCGGCCCGTCCTTCGGTGTCGCGCCGTCGGGCACGTGGACGTGGATGTCCATCGTGTCGAATTTCGGCGGCTTCACCCCGATCTCGGGCGCGATGGAGCGCACGTAACTGGAGGCCGCATCGATCGACTCCTTCATCACGTCGCCCAGCTTGCCGGTGGTCTTCATCCGACCTTTGCCCGGCAGCTTGAGCGCCTCGATATGCAGAAGGTCGCCGCCGACGGAGGTATAGGCGAGGCCCGTGACGACGCCGACCTGGTCAGCTTCCTCGGCGAGGCCGAAGCGGAATTTCTTGACGCCCAGGAAGTCGTCGAGGTTGTCCGCGCTCACGGTGATCGCGTCCTCCTTCTTGCCGACGATCTTGGTCACAGCCTTCCGCGCCAGTTTCGCGATCTCGCGCTCGAGGTTCCGAACGCCCGCCTCCCGGGTGTAGACGCGAACCATCGCGGTCAGCGCATCGTCGGTCACCTCGAACTCGCCCTTGCGCAGGCCATGATTCTTGATCTGCTTGGGCAGGAGGTGCCGCTTCGCGATCTCGACCTTTTCCTCTTCGGTGTAGCCGGCGAGCGGGATGATCTCCATCCGGTCCAGAAGCGGGCCCGGCATGTTGTAGGAGTTCGACGTCGTCAGGAACATCACGTTCGAGAGGTCGTATTCCACCTCGAGGTAATGGTCGACGAAGGTGCCGTTCTGCTCCGGGTCGAGTACTTCGAGCATGGCCGAGGCCGGGTCACCGCGGAAGTCCTGACCCATCTTGTCGATCTCGTCGAGCAGGATGAGCGGGTTCGTCGTCTTGGCCTTCTTCAGCGCCTGGATGATCTTGCCCGGCATGGAGCCGATGTAGGTCCGGCGGTGGCCGCGGATCTCGCTCTCGTCGCGCACGCCGCCGAGCGAGATGCGGATGAACTCGCGTCCCGTGGCCTTGGCGACCGATTTGCCCAAGCTGGTCTTGCCCACGCCCGGAGGACCGACGAGGCAGAGGATCGGGCCTTTCAGCTTGGCCGACCGCGCCTGCACAGCGAGGTATTCGACGATGCGTTCCTTCACCTTCTCGAGACCGTAGTGATCACGGTCGAGAACGGCCTGCGCCTTGACGATGTCTTTCTTGACCCGGGATTTCGTGCCCCAGGGGATCGACAGCATCCAGTCGAGGTAGTTGCGCACGACGGTGGCCTCGGCCGACATCGGCGACATGTTCTTGAGCTTCTTGATCTCGGCGTCGGCCTTCTCGCGCGCCTCGTTCGAAAGCTTCGTGTCGGCTATGCGCGCTTCCAGTTCGGCGACCTCGTTCTGGCCGTCCTCCCCATCGCCCAGCTCCTTCTGGATCGCCTTCATCTGCTCGTTGAGGTAGTACTCGCGCTGCGTCCGCTCCATCTGGGACTTCACGCGGGACTTGATGCGCTTTTCGACCTGCAGGACGGACATCTCGCCCTGCATCATGCCGAAGACCTTCTCGAGCCGCTCGGACACGGTGAGCAGTTCCAGAAGCTCCTGCTTCTGCTCGACTTCGATACCCAGATGCCCCGAGACGAGATCGACGAGCTTCGCCGGATCCTGCGCCTCCTGGACGGCCCCGAGCGCCTCCTCGGGGATGTTCTTCTTGACCTTCGCATACCGCTCGAACTCATCGGCCACCGACTTCAGGAGCGCGTTGATCGTCTCTTCGTCCCCGCGGCTCTCGGTCAGGAGCGTTGCTTCGGCCTCGAAGAAGCTGTCGTTGGTCAGAAAGCGGTCGATCTTCACGCGCGAACGGCCCTCGACCAGCACCTTCACGGTGCCGTCGGGCAGCTTCAGGAGCTGGAGCACGTTGGCCAGCACGCCCACGCGGTAGATGCCGTCGCTCTCCGGTTCGTCGACCGAGGGGTCGATCTGGCTCGACAGCAGGATCTGCTTGTCGTCCTGCATCACCTCCTCGAGGGCACGGACGGATTTCTCCCGACCGACGAAAAGCGGAACGATCATGTGCGGGAAAACCACGATGTCGCGCAGCGGCAGCACCGGATGGATGGATGTCGTCATACTCTGTCCTTTCGCAAAGGCCCCCGGCCCCGAAAGCGGCAGCGGTGGAGACCTTCCGTCATCGACACCCGATCTGGGGTCGGACGGGCCTGTATTCAATGCGCGGGCCGAGCCCGTCTTGCCGCGGAGTTTGAGGCTTCGGAGATTGAGGTGCAAGGGCACGCGGGCGCATCCCCGGGTCAATCCATCCCCGTCGTGTGCGGAGCGGAACCGATCGAGCAAAAAGATGTCCGCTTCGTGTCGAGAGCCGCGTCCGGGTCGATCAGGGCGACATGCCGCTGCCGCGCGGCTCGCACGACGTTCAGACCGGCTCGATATCCCCCTCCGCGCGCGTCGCATGGAAGGCCGCCTCGAACGCCGCGAACGTGCCGCCCGCGATCGCCTCGCGCATCCCGGCCATGAGATCCTGATAGTAATGCAGGTTGTGCCAGGTCAGGAGCATCCCCCCGATCATTTCCTTCGAGCGGATGACGTGGTGGAGATAGGCGCGCGAATAGTTGCGGCAGGCCGGGCAGGTGCAGTCCTCGTCGAGCGGTCGCGGATCCTCGGCGTGCCGGGCGTTGCGCAGGTTGACCTGCCCCCGACGCGTCCAGCCCTGTCCCGTGCGGCCCGAGCGCGACGGCAGGACGCAATCCATCATGTCGATCCCCCGCGCCACCGCACCGACGATGTCGTCGGGCTTGCCGACGCCCATGAGATAGCGCGGCTTGTCCTCGGGCAGCTGCGCGGGCGCGTAGTCGAGACAGGCGAACATCGCCTCCTGCCCCTCGCCCACGGCGAGCCCGCCGACCGCATAGCCGTCGAAGCCGATCTCGCGCAGGGACTCGGCCGATTGCGCGCGCAGGTCTTCCTCGAGCCCGCCCTGCTGGATCCCGAAAAGCGCGTGGCCGGGCCGATCCCCGAAAGCGGCCTTCGATCGCGCGGCCCACCGCATCGACAGCTCCATCGACGTCGCGATGCGCGCGCGGTCGGCCGGCAGCGCGGGGCATTCGTCGAAACACATGACGATGTCCGAGCCCAGAAGCCGCTGGATCTCCATCGACCGCTCGGGCGTCAGGCGATGCCTCGACCCGTCGACATGCGACTTGAACGTGACGCCATCCTCGTCGAGCTTGCGCAGCGCGCCGAGGCTCATCACCTGGAAGCCCCCGGAGTCGGTCAGGATCGGGCCATCCCAGTTCATGAAACCGTGCAGTCCGCCGAGACGGTCGATCCGTTCCGCCGTCGGCCGCAGCATCAGATGATAGGTATTGCCCAGAAGGACGTCGGCACCCGTCGCACGCACCGAGTCCGGCATCATGCCCTTCACCGTCGCCGCCGTTCCGACCGGCATGAAGGCAGGCGTTCGGATGTCGCCACGGGGCGTGCTCAGCACGCCTGTGCGTGCACGCCCGTCGCTCGCGTTGCATGTGAAGGTCACATTCCGTGTCATGGATCCTGCCACTCCTCTCCCGCACCCAGAACCAGATGAGCGGCTTTCCGCCTGTGGTTGCGGTGTTGCAAGAACGCAGCATTGCCATGAGCCATCTTGAGGCGCAACGGAACAGGAATACCGTATGCATGTTATGTTCAAACAACCGTCCACAAAGCGCCGGAGTTGAACCGGCGCAGGAGTCGAAACATGAACCGCACGTCCCTCTTCGCACTGATCCTCGCAACCGCGGCCACACCCGCCCTTGCCGGCAACATCACGCCCGTAGAGCCGGAGCCGACCCCGGTCGCGCCCGTAATCGTCGCGCCGACCTATGAATGGTCCGGCCCCTACATCGGCGGCCAGATCAACTATGCCCGCGCCCAGACCGACGGCCTTCTCGGGGTCGACGGCGACGGCGTTCTCGTCGGCCTCCGCGCCGGCTACGACCTCGACCTCGGGCGCACCGTCGTCGGCGGTCTTCTCCAGTACGATATCGGTGAGATCGAACTCGACCCCTCTGGCGTCGAGATCGACAACATCCTCCGCGTCGGTGGCCGCGTCGGCTACGACTTGGGACGCACGCTCCTCTACGGTCTCGGCGGATATACCACCGCAGACACGAACATCCTGGGCGACACCGACGGCTATTTCATCGGTTTCGGCAGTGAGACCTTCATCACCGAAAGCGTCACCTTCGGCGTCGAGACGATCTACCACGATTTCGAGGACTTCGATGACGCTTCGGACGTCGATACCGAAGCCGCGACAGTGGGTGTGAATCTGAACTTCCGCTTCTGAACAGACCCGGAAACGATATGGACGGGGCGCGCCATCGCGGCGCGCCCCGTTTTCGTTTCCGGAGCACACGGCGGCTGTTGCAATGTTTCAATCCAGCGGCGATTCCGCGCCGTCGGAATCGCGGTATCGGCGGCTTCGGGCCTGTCCGGGGGCGTCACAGGAACGCGATCTGACGCAGGCCCGTTCGGCTCCTAGGTGAGAGAATGCGACGCGTCGAAGGCGTGCCGCCCTCCCCAAGAACAGGAGACTGAACATGAGCAGATTGATTTTCGCCGCCCTCCTCCCCCTCGCCGCGACGCCGGCGCTGGCCGGCAACACGGAACCCGCGCCGATCGAGCCGGTCCCCGCCCCGGTGGTGGTCGAGCAGGCTCCGCTCTACGAGTGGTCCGGGCCCTATATCGGCGGTCAGGCGAGCTACGCCGACATCGAGACCGACGGGGGTGCCGAACTGGACGACAACGGCGCGCTCTACGGCCTTCGCGCGGGCTACGACCTGCAGCGCGGCTCGCAGGTGTTCGGCGGGGTGCTGCAGTACGATTTCGGCGAGATCGAGCTCGAGGATTCCGACATCGAGCTCGAAGAGGTCCTCCGTCTCGGCGGCCGCTACGGTATCACCACCGGCCCCTCGCTCTACTACGGCACGCTCGGCTATGCCCGCGCCGGCACGAATACCGCGGGTGACACCGACGGCGTCTACGCCGGCATCGGCTACGAACGCTTCCTGACCGAGAGCGTCACCATCGGAGCCGAGGCCCTCTATCACGATTTCGGCGACCTCGACGACGTGGACGACGACACCGATGTGACGGCCACCACCGTGGGCCTGAACCTCAACTACCGCTTCTGAACCGGAGCCTCTTCACGGAGGGCGCGTCACTCACTCGCGCCCTCCACTGAAGCGTCGATCGAAATCGGCACCTCGCGCCCGCTGTCGAAGGGCACTAATGACTTAGGTACTCGAAAACATCGCCAGCCTAGGCACCGGTGTGGGCCGGGCTACCCCCCGAACGAGGGGGATCGACGCCTGGCGACGGCGACGTAAGTGCCCCCCTTTACGCTTTGCCGGACGATCCTTATCTTTTCGCTCGAGTAATTCGAGAGGGATCGCATGTCCGCCGACCACCCCACCCACGCCGAGCCGCCGATGGAAGGGACGCCGCTCATCGCGCCCTCGACCACGGATCATCCGCTGCACGAGTCCGTGGTGGACGCCTGCCGCTCGGTCTTCGACCCCGAGATCCCGGTCAACATCTTCGACCTTGGGCTCATCTACACCATCGACATCGACGCCGAGAATTCGGTGAAGGTCATCATGACGCTTACGGCACCCGGCTGTCCCGTGGCGGGCGAGATGCCCGGCTGGGTCGCCGACGCGGTCCTCGCGCAGCCCGGGGTGAAGGACGTGGACGTCGATCTCGTGTTCGAGCCGCCCTGGGGCATGGAGATGATGTCCGACGAAGCGCGCCTCGAACTCGGGTTCATGTAGGCGCGGACATTGCGCGCCGCAAAGGTGCCTTTACCCAACGTCGCATTGTTCGACCGTCCCCGCTGACGCAAAACAACTGTGAAGGTAGTCCCATCGCGGCACCTTCGCCCTCATGGCGACCACCTATCGGCATGGGGGCGGAGCGTTCCATACGTTCCGGCCGCCTGCCACGACCTTGCCCCCTGCTTGGTCGTGGCAGGCAATCCCCTTGCGCGGCTCAGGGAGGTCGGCCGTCACACAGGGTTCATGCCGCAGTCACCGATCTGTCATCCCGGGCTGTGACATCCCCGCGCACGACGACTTCCAGGAGAGATGTTCGATGGCGCACCGCCTTCCCCTCGCAGCCGCCGCGCTGCTGATCGCGACCCCCGTTCTGGCCGACGGCCACGCCGACGCCGAGGCGGGCCTCAGCTACGGGCCCCGCCCCGCCTGGCTCATCAGCCAGATGGAGGACGGCGAGCTGAAGACGAAGCTGCAATCCTGCCTTGCCCAGACGCCGAGCCGTACCGACTTTTCCATCGGCCACCGCGGCGCGCCGCTCATGTTTCCCGAGCACACGGTCGAATCGAACGTCGCCGCCGCCCACATGGGGGCCGGCATCCTCGAATGCGACGTGACCTTCACCAAGGATCACGAGCTCGTCTGCCGCCATGCGCAGAACGACCTGCATACGACGACCAACATCCTCGTCTCGGACCTCGCCGACACCTGCGTCACCCCCTTCACACCGGCCGAAGGCGACGCGGACGCGAGCGCGGAGTGCCGCACCTCCGAGATCACGCTCGCGGAGTTCCGGACGCTCCTGCCGAAGATGGACGCCTCCGACGCCTCCGCCACCACGGCCGAAGACTACCAGGGCGGCGTCGCGGACTACCGCACGACGCTCTATGGCGCGGGCGCGACAACGATGACCCATGCGGAATCGATCGAGCTCTTCCGCGACCTCGGCGCGAAATTCACGCCCGAGCTGAAAGCTCCCTCGGTCGAGATGCCGCACGAGGGCTTCAGCCAGGAGGATTACGCCCAGAAACTCATCGACGAGTACAAGGCCGCCGGAATCCCCGCGTCGGACGTCTGGGCGCAATCGTTCAACCTGTCGGACGTGCTCTACTGGATCGAGAACGAGCCAGAGTTCGGCGCGCAGGCGGTCTACCTCGATGACCGCTACGAAGCGGAGGACGAGGACGAGGGCCTGATCGACCCGATGGATGCCTCCACCTTCAAGCCGACGATGCAGGAACTCGCCGACATGGGCGTCAACTACCTGGCCCCGCCGCTCTGGATGATGGTCACCGTCGAGGACGGCGAGATCGTGCCCTCGGTCTATACCGAGGAGGCCAAGGCCGCGGGCCTCAACCTCGTGGCCTGGACGTTGGAACGCTCGGGTCCGCTGAACGAGGGCGGCGGCTGGTACTATCAGTCGATCGAGAACGTGACCGACAACGACGGGGTGACCTTCGAGTTGCTCGATGTGCTGGCGCAGGATGTGGGTGTCGTGGGCGTCTTCTCGGACTGGCCGGCGACGGTGACCTACTACGCCAACTGCATGGGCCTCTGATCCTCCGAGCCAGTCGACAAGACGAGGGGCGCGGTCTTCCCCGCGCCCCTTCGCCGTTCAGCGACGGCCGGCGATGAGCAGGGCGAGCCGAAGCCGCCATTTCGCGCGATTGCGCCGCTGCAACTCGGCGTGCATCCGTGCAAAGTAGCGTTGCTCCCGCTCGTAATTCGTAAGTGCCACAATTGGTTGTTCGGACAGATCTGCCATGTCGCTCTCCTTTCGCTGGTTTGATCCAAAGATGCCGACCAGCCGCCGCGATTGCAGCCCGTCGGGTCCGCAACTAGCCTTTCGCCCATGCAAGACCCGATCCCCTGGAACGACCTCGCCCTCTTCGCCGCCGTCGCGCGCCACGGCACGCTCGCCGGTGCCGCCGAGGAGACGGGCACCTCCAGCGCCACGCTTTCGCGCCGGATGACGGCCTTCGAGCGGCAGATCGGCAAGCGGCTCTTCCTGCACGGGAACGCGGGATATGCCGTCACCGCCGAGGGCCGCGCCCTCATGGATCAAGTCAAGCGGATGGAGGCAACGGCCATCGACATCGGCCGCTGGCGCGCGAGCGGCTCAACCCGCGTGCGCGTCCGCATCTCGGCCGGGGTCTGGACGGCGATGCGGCTCGCGCAGAACCTCTCGGCCTTCTGGTCGCCCGAAGCGGACTGGATCCCCGAATTCGTCCAATGCCACCGGATGATGGACCTCGCCCGCCGCGAGATCGACATCGGCATCCGCAATGCCCGCCCCGAACAACCCTGGCTCGCCGGGCGACGGACGGGAGAGACGACGCATTCCGTCTACGCCGTCTCGGAGGACATCGAGGCCTGGATCGGCGGCTCGTTCGAAACGGCCCCCCTGCCCTCGGAGCAATGGGTCGCGCGCACCCACGGGGCCGCCATCGTCACCACGGCGAACGAACCCGCGCTGCGCCTCGCCCTCGCCGAGGCCGGGATGGGGCGGATCGTCTTGCCGGACTTCATAGGCCTCCGCCGACCTACGCTGCGCCGCCTGTCGGACCCGATCGCCGAACTCACGCGCGAGGAATGGCTCGTCGCGCACCACGAGGCGCGGCACGAGCCGGGCATCCGCGCCGCGCTGGACGCGCTGGCGACGTTCCTCTCCACACCGCCCGCCCCTTGAGCAATGGACCGGGCGGCATTAGGTCTTTAGACAAAGGAGCGCATCATGTTTGCCATCCCCGGACAGCCGCCCGTCACCGTGACCCCCGCCGCCGCGAAGCAGATCGCGCGCCTCATGGAGAAACAGGAGGCCGCCGGGCTGCGCATCGGCGTCAAGAAGGGTGGCTGCGCGGGCATGGAGTACACGATGGACTACGTGGCCGAGGCCGAGGCCAACGATGAGGTAGTCGAGGTCGAGGGCGGCGCGCGCGTGTTGATCGCACCGATGGCGCAGATGTTCCTCTTCGGCACCGAGATCGACTACGAGACCTCGCTCCTCGAGTCGGGGTTCCGGTTCCGCAACCCGAACGTCGTCGACGCCTGCGGTTGCGGTGAATCGATCAAGTTCGACGAAACGCTGGGCACGCCCGGCTAGGCAAGCTATCCCCTTCCCGACCAGAAGGAGGACAGTCATGCCCAGGAAGATCGCCGCCGGAAACTGGAAGATGAACGGCACGCTCGAGGCCTTGTCCGAAGCCGCCGGAATCGCCGCCGCGGCGGATGACGTCGAGACCGTCCTCTGCCCTCCCGCCACGCTCATCGCACCCCTCGCCTCCGCCGCGCAGGGCACGCCGCTTCGTATCGGAGGCCAGTCGTGCCACCCCACCGCCGCGGGCGCGCACACCGGCGACATCTCGGCCGAGATGCTGGTGGACGCCGGGGCGGCCTACGTCATCACCGGTCATTCCGAGCGCCGCACCGACCATGGCGAGACCGATGCCGACGTGCGCGCCCAGACCGAGGCCGCGTGGCGCGCGGGGCTCGTCGCGATCCTCTGCATCGGCGAGACGCTGGCCGAACGCGAGGCCGGAGAGACGCTCGCCGTCCTGAACACGCAGCTCGATGGCTCCCTGCCCGACGGGGCGACGGCCGCGAACACCGTCATCGCTTACGAGCCGGTCTGGGCCATCGGCACGGGCAAGGTCGCCACGCCGGCGCAGGTCGCCGAGGTCCACGACGCGCTGCGCGCGCGCCTCGGACCGGAGATGTCGCTCCTCTACGGCGGCTCGGTGAAGGCCGGCAACGCTGCGGAGATCTTCGCGCTGGAGAACGTCGACGGCGGCCTCGTGGGCGGGGCCTCGCTCAAGGCAGCGGATTTCGTGCCCATCGTCGCGGCGCTGGCCGCCTCCTGAACGCAAGGAACGAAAGACCAAGGGCGGGCCCAAAGGCCCGCCCTTTCTCTATTTGATGACCAGTTCCGGCCCCATCACCGATGTCGGCAACCAGAGCGAGATCGCCGGGATGTAGGTCACCATGATGAGGAAGACGAAGAGCACCGCGAGGAACGGCAGGGCCGCGCGGACGACCGCCATCATCGACATTCCGGCCACGCCCGAGGTCACGAAGAGGTTGAGACCCACAGGCGGCGTGATCATACCGATCTCCATGTTCACGACCATGATGATCCCGAGGTGGATCGGGTCGATCCCGAGTTCGATCGCGATCGGGAAGACCAGCGGCGCGACGATCACCAGAAGGCCCGAGGGCTCCATGAACTGCCCACCGATCAGCAGGATCACGTTCACCACGATCAGGAAGGTGATCGGCCCGAGACCCGCCGAGAGCATCGCATTCGCGATCGACTGGGGGATCTGCTCGTCGGTGAGGACGTGCTTGAGGATCAGCGCGTTGGCGATGATGAACATCAGCGTGATCGTCAGCTTGCCCGCATCGAGGAGCGTGTCGCGCGTGTCGCGGTGGAAGAAGGCCGTCAGAAGCGCCTGCGGGTGGCTGAGGAGCGACTTGGGCGTACCCTCGGGCGCGTGGCCGTCGACGACCGCCGCGCCGACCGCCTGTGCCGGTTTCGCGGCGAGCGGGCCGATGTCGCGATAGACGAACATCGCCACCACGAAGGCATAGACGGAGGCGACGGCAGCGGCCTCGGTCGGCGTGAAGATCGCCCCCGTCACACCGGGAATGCCATAGATGCCCAGCATGATGATCGCGATGAGCATCAGCCCCCAGAAAGCGTCGCGGAAGGACGCGCCCACCTCGCCCCAGCCGACGAACTCGCCCTTGGGCATGTTCCGTTTCACCGCGATCACGTAGATCGTGACCATCAGCATCAGGCCGGCGAGCAGCCCGGGGATGACGCCGGCGAGGAACATGCGCCCGACCGAGACGTCGGTCGCCGAGGCATAGACGACCATGACGATCGACGGCGGAATCAAGATGCCGAGCGTGCCCGCGTTGCAGATGACGCCCGCCGCGAACTCCTTTGTGTAGCCCGCCTGCCGCATGGCCGCGATGACGATGGTACCGATGGCGACGACGGTCGCCGGCGAAGAGCCCGAGAGGGCGGCGAACATCATGCAGGCGAAGACGCCCGCGATGGCGAGCCCCCCGCGCAGGTGCCCGACGCAGGCGATGGAGAAGCGGATGATCCGCCGCGCCACGCCCCCCGTCGACATGAAACTCGACGCGAGGATGAAGAACGGGATCGCGAGCAGTGTATAGTGCCCGGCCATCGCCTGGTAGAACGACTGCGCGATGGAGCCGAGCGAGGTGTCGGAGAAGGCCAGCAGGAAAAAGATCGAGCTGAAGCCCAGGGCGACCGCGATCGGCACGCCCAGCAGAAGCAGGCCGATGATCATCACGAAGAGGAGGACGACTTCCATGGTTCATACCTTCCGGTTCGGGTCGAGGCGGGGCGCGACCGTCTCGTAGGGGGCGGCCTCGATGATGGGCTTGCGGGTCGGTGCGACCGGGGCGACCTCACCGGCTTCGAGCGTGCGGGCGGCCTCGGCCACGTCGTCCTCGGCCTCGTGGCTGACGATGAGGGCCTGCCGGTCGCCACGGGCGATGGCGACCGTCGCCTGAATCACGCGGAAGAGGATCAGCGCCGAGCCGAGCGGCAGGATGATGTAGGGAATGACCCGGGGAAGCTTCTCGTATTCCTCCCCCTGGTTGATGAGCGGCTCGAGCCAGCCGAAGAGCCAGCGCATCGGCGGCACCTGATCGGTCACGTACCAGGCCTGATCGCGGGTCTGTTCGAAGCCGGTCGGGAACCAGGTGCCGGAGGTCCGCTGGAGCGCGGCATAGGGAGCCCAGTAGTCCCAGGAGCCCTTCAGGAGGAGGAAGGCGTAAGTTATGGTTACCGCGCAGGCCAGGAGCGCGCAGATGCGCCGGCCCCGCTGCGGCAGGATGTTGGTCAGCGCGTCGACGCCGAGATGGGCGGTGATCTTGAAGGCATAGCTCACCCCGAAGATCACGAGCCAGGCGAAGAGGATCAGGATCACCTCAAGCGACCAGATGACCGACTGGTTGAACACGTAGCGCAGCACGACATTCACGAAGGTCAGAAGCGTCATCAGCCCCAGAAGGACGGCGATGGCGGTCTCCTCGAACGCGTGGACGGCGCGGCCCAGCCGGCCCTTCGGTACATAGCGCGCAGCCATGGATCCCCTCCCCTTTCAAATGGCCGGGCCGCGATGGGCGGCCCGACCGGACATCAGAGCGATGTGGCGATCAGCTGTTGCCGGCGGCGACCGCGGCGTCGATCACCTCCTGGCCGATGCCGTCGGCGAACTGGTCCCAGACGGGCTTCATCGCATCGACCCAGGCCTGGCGCTGCTCGTCGGTCAGCTCCCGGATGACGCCACCGTTGTCGAGCACGGCCTGCCGCGCCTCGGCGTCGACCTCGCCCACGGCGGCGTTCCGCTCGGCCGTGACCTCATCGAGGATCGCGATCATCTGGTCGCGGACCTCGGGCTCCAGGCTGTCGAGGAAGTCGACCGAGGTGACGACGAGGTAGTCGAGAACGCCGTGGTTCGTCTCGGTCGTGCCGTCCTGCACCTCGAAGAACTTCTGGCCGAAGATGTTGGACCAGGTGTTCTCCTGGCCGTCGACGACGCCCTGCTGGAGCGCGCCGTAGACCTCGGAGAAGGCCATGGGCTGCGGCGAGACGCCGATCGCCTCCATCTGGGCGACGATCACGTCCGACGGCTGAACGCGGAACTTCAGACCCTCGGCATCCGACGGCAGGGTGAGCGGCACATTGGCCGACATCTGCTTCAGGCCGTTGTGCCAGAAGGCAAGGCCCTGCAGGCCGCGGCGCTGCATAGAGTCCTTCATCTCCTCGCCGGTCTCGGAGGCCTGGAAGGCGTCTACGGCGTCGATGTCGGCAAAGAGAAACGGCAGGTCGAAGACCTGGAAGACCTTGGTGAAGGGCTCGAACTTCGACAGCGACGGCGCGGCCATCTGCACGTCGCCCTGCAGCATCGCCTCGAGCACCTGGTCATCGTTGTAGAGCGTCGAGTTCGGGAAGACCTCGACGCACATCGTCCCGTTCATCTCCTCGTTCACCCGCTCCTGGAAGAGCGAAGCGGCAAGGCCCTTGGGGTGGCGGTCGGTGTTGGTCACGTGGGCGAACTTGACGACGATCTCTCCGTCGTCACAGGCGGCGTGAACGGCTGTGGTCGCGGTCACGGACAGGGCCAGCGCCGTGGCGGCAGTGGTCAGATATTTCATTGATACTCTCCCTTGATCGCACCGGCTCCCGGCGCTTGGGCAAAACGTTAGCATCGGTCCGGTCGGGGTAAAGCGGAAATGAGAATACAAAGAAAATATTTATTTTTCAATAATTTATAACCCTACCTTAACGTTTCGACGGATGCCAGTGCGGGATTCCACACGCGGCGCGAGCGCTATCTGTGCGAAAATCCGCACAGCCCATAAGCGCTTCACTCGACGCGATAATCCTCGGCCCGCAGGCCGTGCCGGGTCAGCTTGTCGTAGAAGGTCTTGCGCGGCAGATCGAGGTCCTGCGCGGCGAGCGTGGCCTGCCCCCGGTGTCGCGTCAGCGTCTCGATCAGGATCGACCGTTCGACCGCGCGCATCCTGTCCGCCAGGCCCGCTCGGGCGACTCCGCCGCTGCCGCCCTCGTCGTCGGGCAGGCCCATCGCATAGCGCATGGCGTGGTTCATCAATCCCCGCGCATTGCCGGGCCAATCCCGCGCCATCAGCCGCGCCTGCACGTCGGGCGGCACGTCGGGCACCGGCAGGTCGGCCTGCTCGCAGGCAAGGCCGAGGTAGTGCTGAAACAGGACCGGAATATCCCCCGGCCGATCGCGCAGGGGCGCGATATGCACACGCAGGGCCTCGAGCCGATAGTAGAGTTCGGCGTCAAGCACCTGCGCGAGCGTGTCCGGCTCCCGGTTCGTAGCCGTCAGCAGGCGCACCTCGCCGTCCTCCGGCAGGCGGTGCTGCAAGGCCGCCGGCAGCGCGTCGATGTGGTCGATGAAGAGGCTTCCGCCTTCCGCCAGCGCAATCGCCTCGGTCAACGTCCCGGCATCGAGCGCCGGTGCCGATCGCTTGACGAACGGCCCGCCCGCGCGCGGCGAGAGCATGTGGATCACCTCCGCCACCTTCGAGGTGCCGGAGCCCGGCTCCCCGTGCACGAGGACGGCCCCCGTCCCCCGCGCGACGGCCCGCGCCCGGTCGCGCATGGTGCGGGCCTGCGGCGAGACCCCGCGCAGGATACGCGCCGCAGCGTCGCCGCCCTCCATCGCGCCCTTGGCCGTCCGGGCTTCCAGCGTCGCGCGGCGGAACGCCAGCGCGCGGCGCACCGTCTCGACCAGTTCGTCCGGATCGCAGGGTTTCTCGAGGAAGGCGAAGGCCCCCTCCGACATGCCGCGCACCGCCGTCGGCACGTCCCCCTCGCCGGTCAGGAGGATCACCGGCAGGTCCGGGTCCGCCGCTCGCGCATGCGACAGGAGGTGAAACCCGTCACGCCCCGGCATCCGGATGTCGCTCACGACGATGCCCGTCAGTTCCCGCGTCAGCCGCGGCTCGGCAGCGAGGAAACTGCCGGCGGTGACGACGCTGAGGTCGGCAAGCTCCAGCGTCTGCGACAGAGCATCGCGCACGCTCAGGTCGTCCTCGACCAGCAGGACGTCGGTCATGCCGCCGCCTCCGCTGCGACCGGCGGCAGGGTGACAGTGAAGGCCGCGCCCTCCTCGGTGTTGCGCCCCCGGATCTCGCCGCCGAAGCCCTGCACGATCCCGTAACTCAGCGACAGGCCAAGGCCGAGGCCGGCCCCCACCTCCTTGGTGGTATAGAACGGGTCGAAGATCGCCTCCGGGTTTTCGAGCCCCGGCCCCGTGTCGGCCACGGTGAGCGTCGGCGGCCCGTCGGTCAGCGTGATCGTCAGGTGCCGCGTCTCGGCCACGGCCATGGCGTCGATCGCGTTGCCGATCAGGTTGACTAGCACCTGCCCCATCCGCACCTCGCCCGCCATGGCCAGCACCGGCGCGTCGGGCCGTGTTACGCGGACCTCGACGCCGGCGGCGGCGGCGCGTGCCTCGGTCATTTCGAGGGCGGCGTCGATGACCGCGCCGAGGTCCGTCTCCACCGCCGGCTGCGGCTCGGACCGGGCGAAGGCCGAGAGGTTCCGGATGATGCGACCCATCCGCCCGGCCAGATCGCCGATGCGCGTGAGGTTCTTGCCCGCCGCCGCCGTATTGCCCCGCTCGAGGAACGTGGCTCCGTTCTGCGCGAAACTGCGGATCGCCATGAGCGGCTGGTTGAGTTCATGGCTGATGCCGGCGGCCAGCTGCCCGAGCGCCGAGAGCTTGCCCGCCTGCACGAGGTCGGCCTGCGCGCGGGTCAGGGCCGCCTCGGCCTCCCGCCGTTCGCGCACTTCCTCGGTCAGCGCGGCGGTGCGTTCGGCGACGCGGGCCTCGAGCATGGCGTTCGCGCGGGCCAGCACGCGCCGCCGCTCCCAGAGGAAGACGAGGAGACCGCCGAGCGCCAGAAGCGCGGCCCCGGCGGCAAGCCCCCGCGCCTGCGCCAGCGCCCGGGCCGGAGCCGTGTCGAGCAGGATCTCGGCGGTCAGGCCCAGCGTCGGTTGCGGCAGTTCCAGGTGGAGCGCATCGCGCGGGATGTAGCGGCCTGATTCCGTGCGCCGGATGTCGAGCCCGTGGATCGGGGCGAGGGTCTGTGGCGGCGGTCCGCCCAGAAGTTCCTCGCGGTTGGAGACGACGACATGCCCCACGGCGTCGGTAAAGTAGATCGCCTGCGGGTCGCCCCGCCAGCCGCGTTCCAGCGTGGCAAGGTCGCGCGTCACGGCAACGGCACCGCTCACCTTTCCGTCCGTGTCGAAGGTCGGCGCGGCATGGGCGAAGACCCGGCCGCCGAAGACCGGGCCGGCGGGCATCGGGCCGACACCGAGCGCGCCCTGCCGCGTGCGCGCCATCCAGACCGCCTCCGAGAGGTCGCCCATCCGGCCCGAGGCCGAGCCGATCACCTGCCCCGCGCCACGCAGCAACAGCACGTCCGAGGCCCCGGACCGGTCGGCATAGCCCTGCAGCCGCCAGGACGGGAACCGCGCGAGCGAGGGGCGCGCCACCGCCGCCGAGATCCCCGGATCCCCGGCCAGCAGAACGGCCAGATCGCGCGAGCGTTGCAATTCCAGCCGCAGGCGGTCGGCGGCCAGACTCAGGTCCGACCGGCCCTTGGCCTCGAGCGCGTGGAGCGCGGTGCCGAGCGTCGCCCACCAGACGGTCCCGGCCATCGCCAGCGCGGCGCAGAGAGTCACGAGGATGAGGACGAGGCGGTGCATGGGCGCAGGTTACGGGCCCGGCGCGGCAGGGCCAAGCCTTGACCTCTGCCGACGGCAAGGCCACCGATCCCCCATGCAGCGTTTCGAGCAATCCCCGACCGATCCCGCCTTCGTGCAGGACCCTTATCCCTTCTACGACCGCCTGCGCGCCGCCGGGCCACTGGCGGACTGGGTCGACTACGAAATGCCCGTGGCGAGCGATCACGCGACCGTCTCCGCCCTCCTGCGCGACCGGCGCTTCGGGCGCGAGAACCCGTTTCCGCCCCCGCGCCCGGCGCATCAGGCGGGGTTCTGGTCCGTCGAGGACCATTCCATGCTGGAGCTGGAGCCGCCGCGCCACACGCGACTGCGCGCGCAGGTGCTCCGCGCCTTCACCTCGCGCCGGGTGAACGCCCTCGCGCCCGAGATCGAAGCGCTGGCCCATGCGCTCGTGGACGACTTCCCCGAGGGGCCCTTCGACCTGCTCGATGCCTTCGCCCGCCCCCTGCCCGTCCGCGTGATCGCCCGGCTCCTCGGCGTGCCCGAGGCGGATGCGCCGCACCTTCTCGACTGGTCGAACGCTATGGTCGGGATGTACCAGGCGCGCCGGACTCACGCCGACGAGGTCGCCGCTGCGACCGCCGCGACCGAGTTCACGGCCTACCTGCACGACATCTTCCGCGCCCCCGCGCCGGACGGCCTGATCGCGCAACTCCTGACGGTGGCGGAGGACGGCAAGCTCTCTCAGGAGGAGGTCACGGCGACCTGCATCCTGCTCCTGAACGCGGGACACGAGGCCACGGTGCACACGCTCGGCAACGGCGTCGCCGGGCTCGTCCGCGCCGGGCTTTGGGGTGCGGAGGTCACGCCGGAGCTGGTGGAGGAGGTGCTGCGTCACGATCCGCCACTGCACATGTTCACCCGCTATGCGCTGGAGGATCTGGAGGTCTTCGACCATCGCTTCGCCCGTGGCGAGCGGGTCGGCCTCCTCCTCGGGGCCGCGAACCGCGATCCGGCCGCCTATGCCGCACCCGACCGCTTCGATCCCGCGCGCTTCCCCGAGGCTCCCGTCTCTACGAGTTTCGGCGCGGGGCTGCACTTCTGCATCGGGGCCCCGCTCGCACGGCTCGAACTCCTGCATGGGCTGCGCGTGCTGACCGAGCGCAGACCGGACCTGCAGGTGACCGCGCCGCCGCGCTACGCAGACATCTACCACTTCCACGGCCTCGAAACGCTGGAGGTGGCATGACCCGACAGGACAACCTCATCTGCATCGGCCATGTCTACGGGGCAGGCGAACTCGCGCTTCTGCAGGCAGCCTTCGACGCTGCCGAGGTGCCGCTTTTGCCCGATCTGCCGAACGCCGGCGTGACCGCCAGCAGCTTCACGCTCGGCGACAGCGGGATCCGGCTTCTGGTGCCCAGGGGTCACGTGGAGGAGGCGCTGGCCCTCGCCGCCGCGCTCGACCCGATGTCGTCGAGCCAACCTTCGGTCTGGACCTTCGCGGTCGTCGTCTTCTGCCTGTTGTGGAGCTTCGTCCCGCCCTACCCGACGGGCTACTTCCCACGCCGGCAAAGCGACACCTCGATCGTCGCGCTGGAGCAGGTCTAGCCGCCCTCCAGGAACCTGCGCGCCAGCTCAGTCCAGCCGCGCGGCAGCCCGTGCCCGCCGTCGTGTAACGCGAGGCGCACGCGACCGCCGCTGCAGGATGCGTCCCAGTCCCGAAGTCGGAACCCCTCGGTCAGGGTGATCTCATCGGGGTTCGACCGGCAGCCGTTTCGCTCCCGCGCCCGCGCCAGCGCCTCCCAGACCGACCCCTGGTGCCAATCGCGGATCGCGCGGCCCTCGAAGGGCACCTGCGCGTCGGCGAAGCCGTGCACCTGCATCACCGGCAGGCCTTCGAGCCCCGCGCAGCCCGTCGGGTTCGGCCGCCGCAGGGCCCCCGCGACCGAAACCATGCCCGCCAGATGTTCGCCTGCCTCACAGGCCATCAGCCAGGCCATCGACCCCCCCGCCGAGAAGCCGCTGGCAAAGACGCGCGCCCGGTCGAGCGGCAGGCGCGCGGCAACGTCGTCGAGGATCGCAAGGGTGAACGCCACCTCGTCGCGGGGCGCGCCTTCCCGCGCCGGGTTCGTGAAGTAATCCTGACCTTCGGGCCGCACCCCGTTCGGCGCGATCAGGAGGTATCCTGCGTCCGCGAAGCTCTCACGCAGGCCCTGGGAACGGAAAACCTGCGCTCCGGAGCCGCGATGCCCGTGGTAGAAGATGAGCGCCGGCAGAGGTGCCTCTCCGTCCCAGCCCGCAGGGACGACGAGGTGATAGGATCCCGTTTCGATCTCGCAGGGCGCATCGGGACCGCAGGGCATCTCCTGCGCGAGAGCCGGCGCACCGGCGAGAAGGGTGAGAAGGGCAAGCAGTCGGCGCATCGTCGGTCTCCGGTCTTCGTCGCGACCCTGTCGCAAGCTGCCCGCATATGGCCAGAGCGATGTGCCTCACGTTCCCGTGCGGGTCACTCCTCGGCCGGCAGGGCCCCGTTGCAGACGGTCAGAAGGCGCGCAAGCTCGGTTCGCTCCGCAAGACTATCCTCCCGCGTCGCCCAATCGGTCCGGGCCTCGGCGATCAGCCTGTCTGCGAGGCTGGCACCGTGGAACGCCTCGACCACCCCGCGCGCGCGATCGGCCGCCCTCGCAAAAGTCGCTTCGAGCGCCTTATCGGGCTCCTCCGGTTCCAGCAGGGCATAGACCGCCGCGCATTCTGCAAACGCCCGTGCGCCCTCCATCCGCCAGGGCTCCGGGAAATCCGCTGTCGCCACGGTCGGCACGGCAAGCAGAAGGGTGAGGCCGCGCACCCTACTCCGCCGCCACCTTCCGCGCGGCCAGCATCGGCTTGAGGTAGCGGCCGGTGTGGCTCTCCTCGACCTCGGCGATTTCTTCCGGCGTGCCGGTGGCAACGAGGGTGCCGCCGCCGTCGCCGCCCTCGGGGCCGATGTCGATGACATGATCGGCGGTCTTCACCACGTCGAGGTTGTGTTCGATCACGACGACCGTGTTCCCCGCCTCGACCAGTTCGTGCAGCACTTCGAGGAGTTTGCGCACGTCTTCGAAATGCAGGCCGGTCGTCGGCTCGTCCAGGATGTAGAGCGTGCGACCCGTCGACCGCTTCGACAATTCCTTCGACAACTTCACCCGCTGGGCTTCACCGCCCGAGAGCGTCGTCGCCTGCTGGCCGACCTTGATGTAGCCAAGACCCACGCGCATCAGCGCATCCATCTTCTCGCGGATCGAGGGGACGGCCTTGAAGAACTCCTGTGCGTCCTCGACGGTCATGTCGAGCACGTCGGCGATGCTCTTGCCCTTGAACTTGATCTCCAGCGTCTCGCGGTTGTAGCGCTTGCCCTTGCAGGTCTCGCATTCGACGTAGACGTCGGGCAGGAAGTGCATCTCGATCTTGATGACGCCGTCCCCCTGGCAGGCCTCGCAGCGCCCGCCCTTCACGTTGAAGCTGAACCGGCCGGGCTTGTAGCCGCGGGTCTTCGACTCCGGCAGGCCTGCGAACCAATCGCGGATGGGCGTGAAGGCCCCCACGTAGGTCGCGGGGTTCGAGCGCGGGGTGCGTCCGATGGGACGCTGGTCGATGTCGATGACCTTGTCGAGGTGTTCGAGCCCCTTGACCGTCTCGCAGGGGGCGGGCGTCTGCCGTGCGCCGTTGAGCTTCATGGAGGCGGTCTTGAAGAGCGTTTCGATGGTCAGGGTCGACTTGCCGCCGCCCGATACGCCGGTGACGGCCACGAACTTGCCCAGCGGATAATCGACCGTCAGCCCCTTGAGGTTGTTGCCCGTCGCCTTCACGACCGAGACCTTCTTGCGATTGCCCTTCCGGCGCTTCGCCGGCACCGCGATCTCGCGCCGCCCGGAGAGGTAGTCGGCGGTGATCGACTTGGCCGTCGCCTGCAACTCCGCCGGCGTGCCATGGGCCACCACGGTCCCGCCATGGACACCCGCACCCGGGCCGATGTCGTAGACGTAATCGGCCTCGCGGATGGCCTCCTCGTCATGCTCGACCACGATGACGGTGTTGCCCTGGTCGCGCAGGTTCTTGAGCGTCGTCAGCAGGCGGTCGTTGTCGCGCTGGTGCAGGCCGATGGAGGGCTCGTCGAGGACATAGAGCACGCCCGTCAGGCCCGAACCGATCTGGGAGGCCAGGCGGATGCGCTGGCTCTCCCCGCCCGAAAGCGTGCCGGCGTTGCGGCTGAGCGTCA
The DNA here is from genome assembly GCF_013404595.1 of Jannaschia marina. Lineage (GTDB taxonomy): Bacteria > Pseudomonadota > Alphaproteobacteria > Rhodobacterales > Rhodobacteraceae > Jannaschia > Jannaschia marina. The sequence goes on from NZ_JABVAX010000006.1 coordinate 172,148, forward strand.
GGTACTGCAGGCCGACGTTGTTGAGGAACCCGAGTCGCTCCCGGATCTCCTTCAGGATGGCGCGGGCGATCTCGTTGTTCTGCTTCGACAAGGCCGCGGGTACGGCATCGCACCACTCAAGCGCCTCGCCGATAGACATTTCAACGACTTGCCCGACGTGCTTCATGTCGATCTTGACGGCCAGAGCCTCGGGACGCAGCCGGTAGCCGCCGCAGGCCCCGCAGGGGCGGTTGTTCTGGTAGCGCTCGAATTCCTCGCGCACCCAGCTGGAGTCCGTCTCGCGGTAGCGGCGCTCCATGTTCGGGATCACGCCCTCGAAGACGCGCGTCACCTCGTAGATGCGCCCGCCCTCGTCATAGCGGAACTTGATCTTCTCCTCGCCCGAGCCGCGCAGGAAGACCTGCTGCACCTTTTCAGGCAGATCCTTCCACGCCTTCTTCTGATCGAAGCCGTAATGCTTGGCGATGGCCTCGATGGTCTGGAGAAAGTAGGGGCTCTTGCCCTTGTTCCACGGCGCGATGGCCCCCTTGGCCAAGGGCAGCGTCACATCGGGCACGACAAGGCGCTCGTCGAAGAACAGCTCGTGCCCCAGGCCGTCGCACTTGGGACAGGCCCCGAAGGGTGCGTTGAACGAGAACAGCCGCGGCTCGATCTCGGGGATGGTGAAGCCCGACACCGGGCAGGCGAACTTTTCCGAGAATGTGATCCGCTCCGCCTCGCCCTCCTTCGGCGCGGTCTCGAGGATGGCGATGCCATCGGCGAGGTCGAGGGCGGTGCGGAAGCTGTCGGCCAGCCGGGTCTCCAGCCCCTCGCGCACGACGATGCGGTCGACGACGACGTCGATGTCGTGGCGGAATTTCTTGTCGAGCGTCGGCGGCGTGTCGAGGTCGTGGAACTCCCCGTCGACCTTGACGCGCTGGAAGCCCTGCTTCCTGAGCTCCAGCATCTCCTTGCGGTACTCGCCCTTCCGGTCACGCACGATGGGCGCGAGCAGATAGCCGCGCGTCCCTTCCTCCATCGCCATGACGCGATCCACCATGTCCTGCACCTGCTGCGCGGTGATCGGCTCCCCGGTGGCGGGGCTATAGGGCGTGCCGGCGCGGGCGAAGAGAAGGCGCAGGTAGTCGTAGATCTCGGTGACGGTGCCGACGGTGGAGCGCGGGTTCTTCGACGTCGTCTTCTGCTCGATGGAGATGGCGGGGGAGAGGCCCGAGATGTGATCGACATCGGGCTTCTGCATCATGTCGAGGAACTGCCGCGCGTAGGCCGACAGGCTCTCGACATAGCGCCGCTGGCCCTCGGCGTAGATCGTGTCGAAGGCGAGGCTGGACTTTCCCGACCCCGACAGGCCGGTGATGACCACGAGCTGATCGCGGGGGATGTCGACGTCCACGCCCTTGAGGTTGTGCTCCCGCGCGCCGCGGACTTCGATGAACTTCTGATCGGCCATTTCGCCCCCGGACGGCTCTGCGATGTACTGCAAGGTCACGACATAGGGACCGGCGGCCCCGTTGCAATCGTCCCGGCGCAATTGCGTGGGCGATTCCGCCCGGAACATTCAGGGAACGTTTACCACGTCCAACGCCGCCCTTCCAGAGGCCGCACGCCCTGCGGCCAGAACCGCACAAAGCCCCAGCACCGCCGCCGCGACTGTGAGCCACAAGAGCCCGACCGTCCCCGCCCCGGCGAAGACGAGCGCGAAGACCGGCGTGCCCGAAACCGTGCCGACATTCCCCAGCTGTGCAATCGCCCCCGTCGCCCGCGCCCGGTCCCCGGGGCCCGTGTTCCACGCCGGAATCGCGGCAAAGCTCGCACCGGGGATGAGGCCCATCGCGAGGAAGCATCCCTCCACCGCCAGCGGCAGTCCCAGAAGTGTCCCGACCGCGCCGAGCGCCGTGCCGAGGTAGCCCACCGCGCCGACGTGATGGGGCGCGAAGCGGCTGCAGAGCGCACCACCGGCCAGCGTCGACAGAAGGGTCACGACCGGCAGCACGGTCGCCAGCGACGGACGGCCGAGCGCGTCCGGCAGGAAGGCGATGCCCGCGACGAAAAGGAAGGTGTAACAGACGAAGCCGAGCGCCGGGGCCATGTATCGGATCGAGCCGTAGATCTCCCGGTGCACGGCCACCGGGTTCAGTACCACGCGCCGCACCGGCTGCCGCGGCACGACCCGCCAGAGCACGGCGGCAAGCGCGAGCAGTAGCGCCCCGTGGAGCGCGAAGAGGAGCGGCAGACCCCCGCGCGCCAGCACGCCCGGGAAGATCTGCGCCGAGAGCGCGAGCGACGCGCCGAAGAACACCGCCCAGAGCCCCATGACGAGCGGGCGGTCGCGATCCGACGCAGCACCCGCCATCAGCGGCGGCCCGGCGACGACGAGGGCGAGATGCGCCAGGCCCTCGACCGCGCGCGTGACCGAGAAGAGCCAGAACGGCGGCATCAGCGCCTGCACGAGCGACATCGCCGCCCCGAGCACGAGACCGAGCAGGAACGTCCGCCCGATGCCGACGCCCGCCGCAAGCCCTCCCGCCATCGGCCCGAGGAGGAGCCCGATGACACCGACGAGCGAGACGAGCACCGAGACGGCGGCGACGGGTCGCTCGAAGGCCGTCGCCATGTCGGGCAGGGTCAGGGCGATCTTGCCGAACTGCGCCGCCGCGAGCAGGCCGCCGAAGAAGATGAGGGCCACGAGGCCCCAACGCGTGCGTTTCATGGCCCTGCGATGGCACGGGCACGACCCTGGGGCGAGTCTGCAATGATGAAATCCCGCATTTCCCGAAATCCCTGAAACTTTCGCCGGACGTCGCCGTGACTTCGGGTGACGCCGGGCAAATGCCCCGGCTCGACAAAAGGAGAACACAATGACCCTCACCAAGCTGAGCCTTGCCGCCACCCTCGCCGCCACCACCTTGGCTGCCCCCGTTTTCGCAGACGGACATGCCGTCGCGGGCATGGGCTACGGGCTCTCGGGCGACGGCACCACACTCGTCGTCTTCTCCGACCTGACCGCACCCGACGCCGGCACGCCGGTCACGCTCTCGGCACCGCTCGACGCCATCGCCTATCGCCCGGTCACGGGTGAGCTGCTGGGCCTCTCGGCCGGCATGATCGGCGTGATCGACGTTGAGACCGGCGAGATCACCGACACAGGGGCGACCTTCGACGAGGGTGCGGCCACGGGCGACGGCGCGGCCGTCGGCTTCGACTTCAACAACAAGATTGACGCCGTGCGCGCCGTCTCATCGGAAGGGGTCAACCTCGTCTACTTCCCGAGCGACTTCGGCGACGAGAAGGCCAACACCGTCAAGCGGTTCACCGACCTCGCCTACGCCGCGGGCGACGCCAACGAGGGCGCGACGCCGGCGATCTTCGCCAACGCCTACACCAACGCGGTGAACGGCGCGAAGCAGGAGGGAACCGCGCAGTTCGCCCTCGACGCGGCGACGGACTCGCTCGTGACGCTCGCCAACAACGAGGGCACGCTCGGCACCGTCGGCGCGATCACCATCGACGGGGAGCCGGCCGACGTGTCGATGATGGGCGGCTTCGAGATCATTTCGGCCGAGGCCGGAGACGACAAGGCGCTGGCGATGCTGATGCTCGAAGGCGCGGAGACGACCGGCCTCTATGCGATCGACCTGACCTCGGGCGCGGCGACGCTCATCGGCGACACCGGCATCGGCGCGATGCGCGGCTTCGCCGCCCAGCTGCCGATGTAAGGCGGAACACCACAGAACTGGAAAAGGGGGCAACCAGGTCCCCTTTTTCGTCCGGTTCAGGAAATCCGGCTTCAGAAGTGGATCGCACGACCGTCCGCGTCGAGCACGCTTTCGTGCATCATCTCCGACAGGGTCGGATGCGGGAAGACGGTGTGGGCCAGGTCCTCCTCCGTCGTCTCGAGCTGCCGCCCGACGACGTACCCCTGGATGAGTTCCGTCACCTCGGCTCCGACCATATGGGCTCCCAGAAGCTCGCCGGTCTTCTTGTCGAAGACCGTCTTCACCATCCCCTCGGGTTCGCCGAGCGCGATGGCCTTGCCGTTACCGATGAAGGGGAAGCGCCCGACCTTGATGTCGAAGCCCGCCTCCTTGGCCTTCGCCTCGGTCAGGCCGACGCTCGCCACCTGCGGGTGGCAATAGGTGCAGCCGGCGATGCTCTCGGGCTTCACGGGATGCACGTCGTTCTTGCCGGCGATGAGTTCGGCCACCATGACCCCTTCGTGGCTCGCCTTGTGCGCCAGCCAGGGCGCGCCTGCGATATCGCCGATCGCATAGAGCCCCTCGACCCCGGTGCGGCAGTATTCATCGGTCACGACGTGGGTGCGGTCGATCTTGACGCCCAACTCCTCGAGGCCGAGACCCTCCACGTTGCCGACGATGCCGACGGCGGAGATCACCGTGTCGAACTCGTGCTTCTCGGCCTTCCCGTTCGCCTCGACGGTCGCGACGACCTTGGATTTCTGCCGGTCCAGCTCCTTCACCGTGGCCTTCTGCAGGATCTTCATCCCCTGCTTCTCGAACTGCTTCTTGGCGAACTTGGAAATCTCCTCGTCCTCCACCGGCAGGACGCGGTCCATGACTTCGACAACGGTCGTCTCGGCCCCGAGCGTATTGTAGAAGCTGGCGAATTCGATCCCGATCGCGCCGGACCCGATGACGAGGAGCTTCTTGGGCATATGCCCCGGCTGCAGCGCGTGCTTGTAGCTCCAGACGCGCTCGCCGTCCGCCTCGAGCCCCGGCAGGTTGCGCGCGCGCGCGCCGGTCGCCAGCACGATGTTCTTCGCCGTCAGCTCCTCGGTGCCCTTCTCCGTCTTGACCGAAACCTTGCCCTTCGCGGTGATCTTGGCCTCGCCCATGACGGTCGTGACATTGTTCTTCTTGAAGAGGTGCCCGATCCCGCCCGATAGCTGCTTCGCGACCCCACGCGAACGCTTCACCACCGCGTCGAGGTCGTAGTCGACGCCGTCGCACTTCAGGCCGAACTCCTTGGCGCGGTGCATCAGGTGGAAGACCTCGGAGGAACGCAGCATCGCCTTCGTCGGAATGCAGCCCCAGTTGAGGCAGATGCCGCCGAGATGCTCGCGCTCCACGCAGACCACTTTCATCCCGAGCTGGGCCGCGCGGATCGCCGCGACGTAGCCACCCGGGCCCGCACCGATCACGATCAGGTCGAAGTTCTGAGCCATTGTGTCCCCTTCCAGGTTCGCGGTCCGAATTTTGTTGAACGTTGAACTATCCGACCGGGTTCCTCAAGGGCACTTCCACGCAAGGCCGCCTCCATCCGTGTGCAGATCGGGCCTCACGCCTCCTGCAGCGCCCGCACCTCGGCTCCGTAGGCCCCGCCATCGAGGAAGGCCCGCTCCGCGCCCGACGACGTCCGGCCGAGCGCGGCATTGCGGAACGGGAAGCGGCCGAAGCGGCGGATGATGTTGCGGTGGGCGCGCGCGTGCAGGAGCGTCTCGGGCGCATCCATCCGCATCCCGATCAGGCGCACCGCGCGCTCCTGGTCCTGCAGGCTCTCGGAATGTTCGAGCGGCAGGTAGAAGAACTGCCGTCCCGGCCCCTCGATCCGCAGGTCGAAGCCGCGGCCGATCGCCGATTTCGCCACCGCCCGCGCCAGCCCGTCGGTCGAGAAGGCCCGCCCCTCGCCACGCATCATGTTGCGCGACATCTGGTCGGTCAGGATCAGGAAACCGAGCGCCCCCTTCGGCGTCCCGGCCCAAGCGCGGCGCAGCGGCCGTGCCTGCGTCCAGCTCTCGAAGAACCTGTCGCGGATGCGCGCGTCGAGCGCGTCGTCCTGCCTGTACCAGTCTTCGGGGGTGAGCTCCTCGAGCCAGAATTCCACCACCGTCTTCGCATCCACGAGGCTCATGCCACCGTCTCCCTGTCGTCCTCCTCGGTGCTCCCGGCCTGTTCCTCCCAGCCCTCGATCACCGATTCCATCGTCACCGCCGTCGTCGCCATCGGCGACAGCATCACGTAGTCGGCCTGATCGTCGTCGCTCGTCTGCGCAGAGCGCTGCGTCATCCGCCAGACCGCGTAGCCGGCAAGGGCCACCATAAGCACGCCGAGGAAGACGAAGAACCCTGCCGACCCCACGACCGCCATGAGCCAGCCGGTCACGAGCGGCCCACCCACGGCACCCACCCCGTTCACGAAGAGCAGCCGCGCCGAGGCCGAGGCCATGTCCTCGGGTTCGAGATAGTCATTCGTATAGGCCAAGAGGATCGCGTAGAGCGGGTTCGCCATGCCTCCGACGAGGAAGGCCGCCACATAGAGCCCCGTCACACCCCCGAGCCCCGACGCTCCGAGCACGCAGGCCACCGCCCCTATCGCGCCGCCGAGGACGACCATCGCCCGCCGGTCGAAGCGATCGGACGCCCAGCCGATCGGATATTGCAGCACCATGCCGCCGAAATAGATCGCCGAGACGAAGAGCGCGATCTGCCCCGTCGTCAGCTCCGCCGCCGCGCCGAAGACGCCCGCCATCCCGAAGAGCCCCGAGAAGACGGCCCCCATGAGGAAGACGCCCACGAACCCGAGCGGCGAGACCTTGTAGAGCGCCCCGAAGGACATCGGCTTCGAGCTTTCGAAGGGGGGCACCGGCGTCGCAGAGAGCAGGATCGGCGCGAAGGCCAGCGACACGAGGACCGAGACGATGATGAAGAGCGTGAAGTCGCGCGCATCGCCGTAGGCGAAGATCGCCTGCGCGGCAACGATCCCGATCATCTGTGCGATCACGTAGAGCGACAGCGCGCGCCCCCGCGTCTCGTTCGTGGTGGTGTTGTTCAGCCAGCTCTCCGAGACGATGTAGACCCCGCAGAAACAGAACCCGAGGCCGAGGCGCAGCGCCGTCCAGGCGATCTCGTGGGTGAGCAGCGGATACAGGATCAGCCCCGCCGAGGCGAGCGAGCCGAGGAAGGCGAAGACCCGGACGTGCCCCACCTTGCGGATCAGCCCCGGCACCAGTTGCGAGCCGAGCAGGAAGCCCGCGAAATAGCTCGACATGATGATCGACATCGCACCCGTCGAGAAGCCCTCGATCTGGCCGCGCACGCCGAGGAGCGTGCCCTGCATCCCGTTGCCGAGCATCAGGAGCATGATCCCGAACAGGAGCGCCCAGGAATTGCGGATGACGAGGAACATGGGCGGCCTCCTTGGGGTCGAATCGTCTGATCCGCGCCTACGCCCGCCCCCGGGCGACGTCCATCCCGATTGCGACAGCGCCGCCCTTGCAGCGACTGCGGGCCTCACCCGCCCGGCAGGAGCAGCGAAGCATCGCCGTAGCTGAAGAAGCGGTAACGTTCCGCCACCGCATGGTCATAGAGCGCCAGCATCCGCTCCCGCCCCATCAGCGCGGACACGAGCATCAGGAGCGTCGACTGCGGCAGATGGAAGTTGGTGATGAGACCGTCCGCCACCCGGAAGTCGTAACCCGGGTAGATGAAGATATCCGTCTCCCCCCGGAAGGGCCTGATCGTCCCGTTCGCCGCGGCGCTCTCGATCAGGCGCAGCGCCGTGGTGCCGACGGGGATGACGCGCCCGCCGGTGGCCTTGGTCTCGGCGATGGCGGCGGCCGCGTCGGGCGTGACCTCGCCCCATTCGGAATGCATCCGGTGGGTCGTCACGTCCTCCACCTTCACCGGCAGGAACGTCCCCGCGCCGACGTGCAGCGTCACCTCGGTGAAGCCGACGCCCATCCCGCGCAATCGTTCGAGCAGGGGCGCATCGAAATGCAGGCTCGCCGTCGGCGCGGCGACGGCTCCCGCATGGCGGGCCCAGATCGTCTGGTAGTCCTCCCGATCGCGGGCATCGGGCGCGCGTTTCGCCGCGATGTAGGGCGGCAGCGGCATCTCGCCCGCCGCCTCCAGCAGCGTCTGCACCTCCTCGGGTGCGCAGTAGAAGCGCAGCGCCACGTCCGTCTCGCCGCGTTCCAGGATCGTCGCGCGGTGCCCGGCGGCCAGCTCGATCGCGTCGCCTGCGCGCAGCTTGCGCAGGGGCTTCGCCAACGCCCGCCAGGTTCCGTCGGGCTGCGCCGCCGTCAGCGTGAACTCGACGCGCGCACGTCCCGAGCCGTCCGCCGTCTCGCGCAGCCGCACCGCTGGCAGGCGCGCGGGGATGACCTTGGTGTCGTTCAGCACCAGCCGATCGCCGGGCCGCAGCCAGTCGGGAAGGTCGGTGAACATGCAATCGTGCCGCGCGTCGCCTTCCGCCACCAGAAGGCGGGACGCCGAGCGCGGGCGCGCGGGCCGCGTCGCGATCAGGTCGTCGGGCAGGTCGAAGTCGAAGTCCGAGAGTTTCATGCCCGCCCCCTATCAGGACGGCGGTGCCCGGCGGAAGATGTCGCGGAAGACCCCGGGCGTCAGGATCGAGAGCGGGTTGACGCCGACCTCCGGGTCCGCGACCGGTCCGCGCAACCGATAGGTGAAGCCGAAGAGCCCCTCGTCGCGCCGCGCGAAGAGCGCCCCGAACAGCCCGTTCACCAGGTAGATCGGAGAGATCACGCCCTGCATGTCCATCCGCTTCGTGCCGAGGTCGAACGTCCCGTCGGCGGTGATGGACATCGACGGGCCGACCGCGCTCGCCCGCCGCACCACAATGTCGTTCGGCCGCAGCGTGAAGTCCGACTCGACCGTCTGGAAGAAGAGCCCCTCGCCCGTCAGCTGCTCCAGGATGCCGACGACCGAGAGCGCCTGCAGCAGCGAGGCCAGCGCCGGCGCGTCGCGGACCCGCAGGTTCCCCATCCGGAGTTGCCCCGCGTAGATCCCCGTCCGCTGCGTCGGGCGGAGCGTGAGCGAGATCGTCCCGCCGCGCGCGTCCTCGAAGAGCCCGGCCGAGCGCAGCACGCCGCCCCCGTCTCCGCTGCGGATCTGCACCGCCGAGCCGCCGCCCTGCGGGGCCAGCACGCCTTCGATCCCCGTCCCGCCGTTCACCCGCGCCGTGAACCGGCCCGAGCCCGCGCGCAGCGTGGCGCGCAGGTCGGTGAGCGCGATGCCTTCGGTCACCGTCAGGCGGTTGAGCGCGATCTCGAGCGGTGCCCCGTCGCCGCCGCCGCCGTCGTCCTCGCCGACGAGGAGCGCCCGGCGCAGGTCGGCCTGCCCGCCGCGGATGCTGATCGCCGGGGCCGCCCCGGCCCCCCGGCCCGTCAGCACGAGCGGCCCCTGGAACCATCCCGTGTCGACCCGGTCGAAGGTCGCGCGCTCGAGCCCGCCGCCGCCCGGGCGCAATGCGATCCGTCCCGTCGCGTCGAGCCCCGGCGCATCGAGCGCGATGCGCGTGATCTCGGCCGGTGCGGTCAGCACCGCGTCCACCTCCAGCCGCGCCGCCCCGTCGCGCCCCTTGCGCCAGCTGATCGCCGGGAGCGCCGCGCCCATGCCGCGCAGATCGCTCGTCACCCGGAGCTGCGGCGGCTCGCCCTGCGGCAGGCTCACCGCGATCTCGGCCGGCGTCTCGCCCGAGAGGTCCAGCGCGTCGATTCCGATGCCGAGCCGGGCGAGCCCCTCGGGCGTCACCCGCGCCACGCCCGTCACCTGCCCCGGAGAGGGCAGCGGCCGCGCCGGCCGGGGCGGAGCCTCGGGATCGATCGCCTCGGTCGAGGGCGGCGGCAACGCCTGCTCCCACTGGCCGGTGAAGGGCACGCCCTCGAGCGTCATGTCTCCCGCGATGCGCACAGCGTCCGGCCCGACCTCGAGTGCGAGCCGCTCCGCCGAGAGCCGCCGGTCGGGAACGATCTGCTCGCTCTCGACATCCCGCAGCGTCGCCTCGACGTCGTAGAGAATATCGGCCGGCGCATTGCCCCGCCGCAGCGGCAGCCGCGCCGAGACCCGCGCCTCGGCCCGCCCGCTCACGAAATCCGCGGGCTTGCGCAGCCGCTCGAGCAGGCGAAACGGACGGTTGTCGAGAAGCACCAGCATGTCGTCAATGTCGCCGCGCGCGAAGAGGTCCACCTCCCCCCGCGGCGGCCGCGCCGTCGTGTCGAGGATCGAGAAGGTGGTGCCGGCGATGTCCACCTCCCCCGCCTCCGCGCCTGCGACGACCGTCCCCCGGTCGACCCGCAGCGTGAGCCGGTCGTCCGCAAGCTGCGCACCCCCCGTCACGGCGCGCGCGGGCGGCATGTGGCGCATGTAGCGGAAGGATCCCTCGGTGAAGTCGAAGCTCGCCGCCACGTCGGGCTCGGTGTTCGGCGCGATCCTCAGCAGGGCCACGGCGTCCCGCGCCCGCCCGCCGAGCATGTTGTTCGTAAACCAGGTCCGCGCTTGAACCTGCAACGTCGGCGGCCAGAGCGCCACCAGATCGGCGACCCGCATTTCGGGCACGCTGAGCCGCAGCCGTCCTTCCACGCCTTCCGGCGCGAAGCCCACCCGCCCCGACATCCGCGCCGTCCCCGACGGCCCCGTCACCATCGCCTGACCGATCCGCAGCGCGAGCGGGGCCTGCATGAGGCGTGCCTCGAAGACGCCCTGCTCGAACTCGACGCGCCGGTCGAAGAGGCCCTCGGGGTCGAGGATCGTCCGGCCGAGCCGCAGCTGCATCTGGATCGGCCCGGTCAGACCGTCCTCCAGCAGGATCTGGCCTGTCCCGCCGGCCTCGAGATCGTCGGAGCTCGCCTGGATCTCGCCGAGGCCAATCCGCCCCGAGCCGGGCTGCCAGTCGAAGGCAAGCACCGCCCGGTCGAGCGCGAGCGCGGGCCGGTCGACGAGGAACCCGTCGCGTCCATCCAGCCGCCCGCGCAAGGGGCCCGGCGTCCCGTCGTCCGAGAGCCGCATGGCCGCCGTCAGGCCGACCTCGCCCTGCACGAGCGTCAGCGCCGGCACGTTCGGCAGCGCCTCCGACAGGCCGCCGAGCGACAGCCCGGTCACGGTCATCCGCGCCTCCGCGCCGTCCGGCACCCGCCGCAGGCTCGCCGCGGCCTGCGCGCGCCCCGTCCCCACGCGCAGCTCGGTCGTCAGCGACACCTCGAGACCCCGCGAATCCCGCTCCCAGATCACCCGGCCGTTCTCCGTCCGTTGCGAGAGGCCGGTGATCGCATCCTCGAAGTTGACCTGCACGCCGTCCACGGTCACCCGGTCGAGATCCGCGATCACGGGCGTGGCGAGCGCGGTGTCGAGCGTTTCGAGCGCCTCGGCCCAAGTGGTCGGCAGGTTGCTGCCCACCCGGCCGAAGGCGAGAGAGAACCGCCCCTCCTCGTCGCGCGACACGTCGAGCGCCAGCCCCTCGACCGAAAGCGCCCGCGGCCGCAGTTTGCCGCGCAGGAGCGCCCCCGCGTCGAGAGCGACCCGCGCCTCCGGCAGGCTGATGATCGGATCCGTCTCCCGCGTTCCGAGCGTGGCATCGCGGATCCCGAGGCGCAGGGCATGGGCCTCCAGGTCGTAGAACAGCGCCACCTCCCCGAGCGACAGTTCGTAGGCGGCGAGATCACGGTCGATCCGCGCCTCGATCCGCGCGACCGTCCAGTCGGGCAGCGTGATCGCCCCGTGGGTCAGCCGCCAGCCCGCGCCGACCGCCAGCCCGGCAAGGACCAGAAGACACCAGCCGAAGAGGCGCAGCGGGCGGCGCGGCTTGCGCGGGCGGCTCTCGTTCGGGTCGGCCATCGGCAGCAGGATCCGGTCGCGGTCTCGGGTGTCCTACCTTGACCCGACCCCGGGTGAGTTCCAAGTCCCCCGACATCAGAGCACCGCAACCGCGAGGAGATCCCCATGAGCGACAGCGTCACCGCCGGTCAGACCGCCCCCGACTTCACCCTGCCGCGCGACGGCGGCGGAAGCGCCAGCCTCTCGGACTTCCGGGGCAAGCAGGTCGTCCTCTACTTCTACCCGAAGGACGACACGCCGGGCTGCACCAAGGAGGGCATCGCCTTCTCCGAGGCGATCGACGATTTCACCGCCGCCGGGGCCGTCGTCATCGGCGTCAGCAAGGACACGGCCGCCAAGCACGACAAGTTCATCGCCAAGCACGACCTCAAGGTCATCCTCGTCTCGGACGCGGAAGGCAGCACCTGCGAGGACTACGGCGTCTGGGTCGAGAAGAACATGTACGGCAAGACCTACATGGGTATCGAGCGCGCGACCTTCCTGATCGACGCCGAGGGCACGGTGAAGCAGGTCTGGCGCAAGGTGAAGGTTCCGGGCCACGCCGACGCCTTGCTGGACGCCGTCAAGGCGTGAGCGCGACGCTCGCCGAGCGGGCGGTCGAGGTGCTGACGACCGCCGACGCCCGCGCCAAGACCGCGCTTTCGCGCCGTCACGCCGCCGAGTGGCGCACCGCACGCGACGCCGGCGCGCCGCTGCCCGTCGGCACGGCCGCGCCGCCTCCGCGCCCGGCGCGTCCCGACGCGCCCGAACTGCGCCACCCGCGCGACGTGCCCCGCCGCAAGCCGGGCACGCCCGAGGGCCGCATCGCGCTTCTCCATGCCGTCGCCCACATCGAACTCAACGCCGTCGACCTCCATTGGGACGTCATCGCCCGCTTCGCCCATGTGCCGCTGCCGCTCGGCTTCTTCGACGACTGGGTGTCGGCCGCCGACGACGAATCGAAACATTTCAACCTGATGGCCGATTGCCTCGAATCGGCCGGCAGCCACTACGGCGCGCTCGCCGCCCACGCCGGCATGTGGCGCGCCGCCGAGGAGACGGCGGAGGATCTCATGGCCCGCCTCGCCGTCGTTCCGATGGTGCTCGAGGCGCGCGGGCTCGACGTGACGCCGGGCATGATCGAGGTTTTCCGCAAGGCGGGCGCGGCCGAGGCGGTCGCCGCACTGGAGACGATCTACGCCGAGGAGGTGAGCCATGTCGCCTACGGCAGCAAATGGTTCAATTTCCTCTGCGGTCGCAACGACTTGGACCCGAAAGACGCATTCCACGACCTCGTCCGCCGCCACTTCCACGGCCCGCTGAAGCCGCCCTTCAACGAGGAGAAGCGCGCCGATGCCGGCCTGCCGCCCGACTTCTACTGGCCGCTCGTCGAACGCGCATGACCGCGATGTGAGTCGCGACGGCCACAGCGACGGCGGTATTTCGCCACCAGGGGGGCTGCACAAAATCTGCACGGTTGCCCGTCGGCCACACTCCCCCTAAAAACCGCCGGAACGGTAAACCCTTCGTGAGCAGGGACGCCGTTTTGGGGATACGCGACGGGGCCTTACGGGGTGCCCGCACTCACAGACGGGGGATGGGCGTGAAACAACGGCTGTCTGACAAGATCAATGCGCGGCTCGACAAGCACCTGCCCGAACAGCGCCTCTTTCTGAAATCGGAGCAAGGAACACGGTTCGTCCGGTTGCGGCCGGTCACGCAGGCCGGTGCGCTCGCCGGCGGCGCGCTTCTGGTCGGATGGACGGTGGTGGTCACGTCGTTCTTCCTGATCGGTGCGATCACGTCGGGCTCGAACCGCGACCAGGCCGCCCGCGCGCAGATCGCATACGAGACCCGGCTCGCCGCCCTCTCATCCGAGCGCGACACCCGCGCGACCGAAGCCGAACAGGCGCTCGAACGCTTCTACGGAGCCCTCGAGGAGGTTTCCAAGATGCAGGAGACGGTCCTCGCCTCCGAGCAGCGCGTGCGCGAGCTCGAGACCGGCATCGAGGTGATCCAGCGCACGCTCCGCCGCACCGTGGCCGAGCGCAACGAGGCCCAGGACGAGGCCGAGACGCTCCTCGCCCGGCTCGAGAACGCGCCCGAAGCCGCCGCCCGCGCCGCCCGTCTCGCCGCCGACAACGCCGCCACCGCGCAGGCTCTGACCGAGGTGCTCGACGCGACCGCGCTCGAACGGGACGAAGCCGTCGTCGTGGCCGCGGGAGCCGACGCGGAGATCGCGCGGATGGAGCAGATGGCCGAGGTCGTCGCCGAGCGCAACGACCGCATCTTCCAGCGCCTCGAAACGGCCCTCGAAACCTCTCTCTCGCCGCTCGAGCGCGTCTTCGCCCGCGCCGGCATCTCATCGGACGCGCTCCTGCGCACCGTGCGGTCCGGCTACCGCGGCCAGGGCGGCCCGCTCGAGCCGGTCGTCGTCTCGACCCGCGGCGGCACCGAGATCCCCGATCAGGACACGCCGCGCGCGAACCGCATCCTCGACAAGCTCGAGGACGTCGACATGTATCGCCTCGCCGCCGAGAGCCTGCCGCTCGGCCACCCGGTCACCGCGCCCCACCGCCGCACCTCGGGCTTCGGCCCCCGCTGGGGCCGAATGCATTCGGGCATGGACTTCGCCGCCGGCCGCGGCACGCCGATCCTCGCCACCGCCGAGGGCGTCGTGACCCACGCCGGCTGGCAGTCGGGCTACGGCAAGCTCGTCAAGATCCGGCATCCGCTCGGCTTCGAGACGCGGTATGCGCATCTTAACTCCATCTCCGTGCGTGAAGGGCAAAGGGTCTCGCGCGGCCAGAACATCGGTGGTATGGGAACGACCGGACGGTCGACCGGCGTACATCTCCACTACGAGATTCGGCGCAATGGTCAGGCCCTGAACCCAGTCACTTTCATAAACGCAGGTCAGGATGTTTTCTAAATCGAAGATGAACCAGCCCGGCGGCGACGCCGACAAGCCCAACCAGCCGGCCTCCGCCCCCGCGGCCTCGACGCCGCCGTCGAAGCCCGCCGCGCTCGAACTCGGGGCCGGTGCCGCCGCGATGAAGCCGAAGGTCGCCGCCTCCACGCTGTCCTCGGATCTCAACATCAAGGGCGACATCAAGACGTCCGGCGATATCCAGGTCGAGGGTGACGTCGAGGGCAACATCCACGCCCACCTCCTCACCGTCGGCGAAAGCGCGGTGATCCGGGGCGAGGTCGTGGCCGACGATATCGTCGTCAACGGCCGTGTCGTGGGCCGGGTGCGCGGCCTCAAGGTCCGCCTTACCTCCACGGCCCGCGTCGAGGGCGACATCATCCACAAGACGATCGCCATCGAGTCGGGGGCCCACTTCGAGGGGGCCGTCCAGCGCCAGGACGATCCGCTCGGGGCCGGGGGTGCCAAGCCCGCGGGTCAGCAGAAGCCCGCCGCGCCGCAGCCAAAACCGGCCGAGGCCCCGAAGGTCTGAACCGACCTCCATGACCGACACGCTGCGACCCCCGCTTCCCCAGTGGAGCGGGGTTTCGCGTCTCCCGGGACTCGAGGGACGCATCCCCGTCGCCCGGCGCGGCGCGGTCGTCCTCGCCACCGCGGGGTCGCTGGGCGACCTCTACCCGGTCCTCTCCGTCGCCCGGTCGCTCGAGGATCTCGGCGTCGAGACCCGCCTCCTCCTCTCCCCCGACGATTGCGAGATCGCCCGCTCCTGGGGCCTGCTGGCGACGTCCCTCGGGCCCTCCCGCGCCGAACTCTGCGCCATGCTCGGGCAAAGCGAGGATGCGATCGCGGCCGCCTTCCTGCGCGATCCGCTGCCGTTCCTGCGCCGCGTCGCGATCCCGATGACGGCCGAGCTGATGCCCGAGATCGACCTCGCCTGTCGCGGCGCGGCCTGCGTGTCGGGCACGCTCCTCGCCTTCGGGGCGGCCTTCGGGGCGGAACGCGCCGGCCTGCCCTTCGTGCCGCTCCTGCTGCAGCCCCTGATGCAGGCCTCGCGCCTCGATCCGCCGCGCAGCCGCGGCTTCGACCTGATGCGCCCGGCCCCCGCCACGGCTCTGGGACGCGGCTGGAACGCCCTCGTCCTCGGCGCGATCCGGGGCACGCTCGGCCTCGCCCTGCGCGGCCCCATGAACCGCCTGCGCCGCGATCTGGGCCTGCCGCCGCTGGCGGGCACGCCGCTCCTCGATCCCGGAGCGGCCGATGTGCCCCTGCGCCTCGGTCTCTGGTCCGACCGCTTCGCCCCCCGCCCCGCCGACGCCCCGCGGGAGCTGCGCCCCGTGGGCTTCCCGCGCAGCCCGCTCGGCCACCTGCCGCCCGATGTCTCCGCCTGGCTCGCCGAGGGGCCGCCGCCGCTCGTCGTCACGCTCGGGTCCATCGCGCAGGGCCTGGCGGGCGATGGCTTCTATGACCGGGCCGTCGCGCTCGCCCGAGCGATGGGGTTGCGCGCGGTCGTCCTCCATGGGCAGGCCGCGCCGCCCGCGCCTTCGCCCGACGTGCTGGCCCGCCCCGCCCTGCCCCATGCGCCGCTCTTCCCCGAGGCCGCCGCCGTCCTGCACCACGGCGGCATCGGCACGACGGCCGAGACCCTGCGCGCGGGCCGGCCGCATCTCGTGGTGCCCATCGGCGGGGACCAACCCGACAATGCCGCACGGCTCGAACGCCTCGGCCTCGCCGTCACGCTCACCCCGAAGCGCTTCACGCCCGAGCGCGCCCTGCCGCCCCTGCGTCGCCTGCTGGAGTGCTTCGACTACGCCGCAGCCGCCGAACTCGCCACCCATCTGACCGCAGAGGACGGGGCCGAGGCCGCCGCGCGCAACCTCGCGCAGATCGCGTCCATCGCGCGCTGACCTCACGTCCCACGCGCCCGTGAACGCCCCGCGACGCCCCGTCCCTTGCCGCCGGCGCGCCGCGCACATAGGACAGATCCATGTCGCTCTGGGAATACGCCAACCCCCGCCGGTTCATGGCCGTCTCCGCCACCGTCCTGCCCTGGACCTGGGCGGCCGCCGCCCTGCTCTGCGCGACGGGCCTCGTCTGGGGGTTCTTCTTCACGCCCGAGGACTTCCGCATGGGGAACTCGGTCAAGATCATCTACATCCACGTCCCCTCGGCCTTCATCGCGATCAACGCCTGGTTCATGATGCTCGTGGCCTCGCTCATCTGGCTGATCCGACGACACCACGTCTCGGCCCTCGCCGCCCGCGCCGCGGCACCCGTGGGCCTCGTGATGACCGTCGTGGCGCTTCTGACGGGGGCGATCTGGGGGAAGCCGATGTGGGGCACCTACTGGGAATGGGATCCGCGGTTGACGTCCTTCCTCATCCTCGGGCTCTTCTATCTCGGCTACATGGCGCTCTGGTCCGCGATCGAGGATCCGGACGCTGCAGCCGACCTCACGGCCATCCTCTGTCTCGTCGGCACGGTCTTCGCCGTCCTGTCCCGCTATGCGGCGCAATTCTGGAGCCAGGGGCTCCACCAGGGGGCCTCGCTCTCGCTCGACGCGGAGGAGAACATATCCGACGTCTTCTGGCTGCCGCTCGTCGTCTCGCTCGCCGGGTTCGTCGCGCTCTTCCTCGCGCTCGTCCTGCTGCGCACGCGGACGGAAATCCGCCGCCGCCGCCTCGCCACGCTGACCGCCCGGGAGCGCCTCGCATGAGCCTTGGTCCCTACGCCTTCGACATCCTGCTGGCCTATGGCCTGAGCGGCATTCTGGTCGCTGGCCTCGTCTGGCAGAGCATCGCCAGTGCCCGCGCCGCGCGCCGCCGCCTGGAGGACGCCGAGAAATGAGATGGCTTGCGCTCGTGCCCGTCGCGCTCTTCGCGGCGCTCGGCGGGTTCTTCCTGTCGGGCCTCTTCCGCGACAATCCCGACGATCTGCCCTCGGCCCACATCGGTCAGCCCGCCCCCGCGATCGCGGTGACCGAACTGCAGGGCCGTGAACTGCTGACGCCCGAGATGCTCACCGACGGCGAGGTCAAGCTGGTAAACTTCTGGGCCAGCTGGTGCGTCCCCTGCCGGGTCGAGCACCCTCAGATCGAGGTCCTCTCCGAGGTCGTTCCCGTCTACGGCATCAACCACAAGGACCAGCCCGCGAACGCGATCCGCTTCCTCGACGACCTCGGCGATCCCTACGCCGCCATCGGTGCCGACCCGGGCCGCGTGGCGATCGACTGGGGTGTCACCGGCTTCCCCGAGACCTTCGTGGTCGACGGCGAGGGCATCGTCCGCCTGCGCTTCGCGGGGCCGATCACCGTCTCGGTGATGGAAGACACGATCCTGCCCGCGATCGAGGCCGCGCGCGGCGGCTGACCGCCGACCAGACTATTCGCGAATAGTCTGGAGCCCAAAGTCTTCCCGAAGACTTTGGGCTAGCTGTTGAACCCCCAGCCCCGCTTCTGCGCCTGAACCCAGGTCCAGCTCGACGTGCACATCTCGGCGAGCCCGTACTCGGCCGAGAAACCCAGCACGTCGCGCGCACGGCTCGGGTCGGCGTAGAGCTTCGGCACGTCCCCCGCCCGCCGTGGCGCGATCTCGTAGGGCAACTCGCGCCCGACCGCGTCCTGGTAGGCCGCGTGCATCTGAAGCACCGAGACCGGGTTGCCCGTGCCGATGTTCACCACATGCGATCGCCCCTCCATCAGCGCGTCGAGCGATTGAACATGCGCGCGGGCGAGGTCCATGACGTGGATGTAGTCGCGCCAGGCCGTGCCGTCGGGCGTGTCGTAGTCGTCCCCGAAGACGCGCAGCACCGGCAACTCGCCCAGCGCGACCTTGGCGATGTAGGGCATAAGGTTGTCGGGCACGCCGCGCGGATCCTCCCCGATCAGGCCGCTCGGATGCGCGCCCACCGGATTGAAGTAGCGCAGCACCCCCACCGCCCAGGGATCGGCCAGTGCCGCCTGTTCGAGGATGCGCTCGCAGGTGATCTTGGTGAAGGCATAGGGTGAGGTATGCGACAGCGGCATCTCCTCGGTGAGCGGAAAGACCTCGGGCTCGCCGTAGACCGTCGCCGTCGAGGAGAAGACGAGCCGGAAGACGCCCGCGTCCCGCATGGCCTGCGTCAGCGTCACGAGGCCGCCGATATTGGTCTCGAAATAGTCGAGTGGCCGCGCCACGCTCTCGCCCACCGCCTTGCGGGCGGCGAAATGCACCGCCCCGTCGAAGGCACGCTCGGACAGGAGACGGTCGAGGAGCGCGCGATCGAGCACCGAGCCTTCGACGACATCGACCTCGGTCCCGGTCAACCGTGCGAGCCGGTCGAGGACGTCGCGATCCGAATTGGCGAAGTTGTCGAGGATCGTCACGGCGTAGCCGGCCTCGGACAGCGCGACGTAGGTATGGCTGCCGATGTATCCGGCCCCGCCGGTCAAGAGGATGCGCGCCATGGAAATCTCCGAAACTCAAATACCCAGCGTCTTAACGCCCCGTCGCCGCCGCGCAAACCCTCCACGCCCTTGCCGCAGGTGAGCCGCGCCGCTACGCCGGAGGGCAGGAGAGGAGAAGGTCGCATGAGTACACACGCCACGCCGCGCCGCCTGACCGTGCCGCAGATGCGCGCCCGCAAGGGCGAGACGCCCCTCGTCTGCCTCACCGCCTATACCGCACAGATGGCGGGCCTCGTCGACGACGCGGTCGATTGCCTGCTCGTCGGCGACAGCCTCGGCATGGTCGCCTACGGCCATGGCAGCACGCTGCCGGTGACCCTCGACCAGATGATCGCCCATGGTGCGGCGGTCGTGCGCGGCACGGCGCGGGCGCTCGTGGTGGTCGATCTTCCCTTCGGCAGCTACGAGGCGCGCCCCGAGACCGCCTTCGATGCCGCCGCCCGCGTCCTGGCCGAGACCGGCTGCGCCGCCGTCAAGCTCGAGGGCGGCGCGCGCATGGCCCCGACCATCCGCTTCCTGACCGAGCGCGGCATCCCCGTTATGGCCCATATCGGCCTGACGCCGCAGTCGACCAACGCCATGGGCGGTTTTCGCACCCAGGGTCGGGACACCGCCGAGTGGGATGCCCACGAAAGCGACGCAGAGGCCGTCGAGGACGCGGGGGCCTTTGCCGTCGTGCTCGAAGGCATGGTCGAGCCGCTGGCCGCCCGGATCACCGCCGCGGTCGACATTCCGACCATCGGCATCGGGGCCTCGCCCGACTGCGACGGCCAGATACTCGTGCTTGAAGACATGCTCGGCTTGACCGATCACGCGCCGAAGTTCGTCCGCCGCTACGCGGACCTCGGAGCGGCCGTGCGCGACGCGGCCGGGCGCTACGCCGACGACGTGCGCACCCGTGCCTTCCCCGGCCCGGACGAGACCTACAGCTGAGCGCGCGCAGTGGCGGCAGCCAGCCGCCACGTCCCGAGCCCGGCAAGCGCAAGCACCACGCCCGACACCGCCGTCCGCGCCAGGTTCCAGTGCTGCCACGGCCCGCTGTAGTCGGCCCAGATCGCGCGCGCGGCCGCTGCGTCCTCGGGCACGGCCACCTCCGCCAGCGCCTCGTTCATCGGCACATTGACCGCGAGCGTCAGGCCCATGCCCCCCACCAGGTAGAGAAGCGCGCCCGCCGCGAAGACCAGCGCCGCCTCCCGCGACACGCCCCAGGCCAACGCCGCCGTCAGGGCAAGCACGACCGGCGTGCCGAAGAAGGCCGGCGCGAAGGCCGCGTTGCGCACCTCCGCATTGGCCGCCTGCATCGCCGCGATCGCGACCCGCGGGTCGGCCACGTCGAACCCCCACATGACCGAGCACCACCACGCATAGAAGAACCCGAAGATCGCCCCGGTAAAGAGGAGCGAGGTCACGGCGGCACAGGCAAGCAGGGTGTTCATTGCGGATCTCCCGATGGGCCGTACACATTCATACGGCTTTACACAGGCGTACACATCATTACGGTTTCACGCAACCCCGGAGGACCAAATGCCCGACCCCGACCGCGAGGACCGCATCGCCGCGGCCGCCTATACCCTCCTCTCCGAGAAAGGCTACGCCGGGGCGTCCATGCTCTCGATCGCCAAGGCGGCGCGGGCCTCGAACGAGACGCTCTACAAGTGGTACGGCGACAAATGCGGCCTCTTCACCGCGCTCGCCCGGCGCAACGCCCGCGCCATCCGGGAGGACCTCGACGCCGCCCTCGCCGGGGACGGCAGCGCCCCGGAAACGCTCGCCCGCGTCGCACCGCGCCTTCTTGCCATGCTGCTCGATGATCCGGCGATCCTGCTCAACCGCGCCGCCGCCGGCGACGCGACCGGTGCGCTCGGGCAGGCCATCGCCGAGGGTGGCCGCGCGGACATCGCGCCCCGCATCGGCGGCCTGGTCGCGCGCGCGCTGCGCGACGCCGGGAGCGACATGCCCCCCGACCGCGCCACGACGCTTTTCCTCGACCTCTTGATCGGTGACCGTCAGATCCGCCGCGTCATCGGCACCCTGCCCCGCCCGACCCGCGCCGAGACGGAGGCCCGCGCCGCGACGGCCCTCACCGATTTCGCGCGGCTCACGGGGATCGCCGTCTGACCGACGTCCCCGCGTGCCGCATCGTTACCGCCGGTCGACCACGCTCCGGGGGCCACCAACGGCGACGGCTCTCACTTGATTTTAGGAGACCAAAAAACCCTGTGGTCAAATCAATGGCTCACGGCATGAGAGTTTCACCTGGCTCAAACAGAGACCAACAGCGAAGGCGAATTCGCGCCGCTCGCCATAATGTTCAGTGAGGTGCCTCTAGATTTGTAGATGGTTTGCCGCCTTACTTTGAGGTCAGGAGGCCGAGATGGGCAGCAGTAATTACAGCGACGAGTTCAGGCGGGACGCTGTCTCGCAGATCACGGTGCGGGGGTATCCAGTTCGAGAGATGTCCCGACGGCTAGGTGTCAGCACGCATTCGCTCTACAAGTGGGTGAAGTTGTTCGGAGAGCCGGCACCGAAGCCCGGGACGGACCTCGACGCGGAGAACCGGCGCTTGAAGCGCGAGTTGGCGCGGGTGACGGAGGAGCGCGATATCCTAAAAAAGGGCGAGGCTTGTCCGCCATTGGTCCGAGGACAATGCCGAGCGCGTATTTTGCCAGGGATGCAAGGTGAAGTACGCGTTCGTCGCTGAGCATCGCGGACAGTTTTCAGTCAGAGCGATGTGTCGGACGCTACGGGTGCACGTCAGCGGGTTCTATGCCTGGCTGCGGGAACCGATGAGCCGCCGTGCCCTTGAAGATGTGCGACAGACCAAGCTGATCCGGGATGCTTGGATACAGAGCGGTCGGGTCTACGGATATCGCAAGCTGACGGACGACCTCCGCCCCTCTCGGGACATTGCTGCGCAATGCCCTGCCGGGCGATGGATCTAGGCGAGCTCATCTCGGAGAACCGCGTCGCCCGGCTGGCGTCGCTTGCTGGGATCGCTGCGCAGGTCGGCTACAGGCGGCGTCCAGGACGGTATGGTGGCAAGCCGGCGGCCGTGGTCGAGAACAGGCTGGCACAGCGGTTCGAGACGTCCATGCCGAACCAGGCGTGGGTGACAGACATCACGTATATCCGAACGCATGAAGGCTGGCTCTATCTCTGCGTCGTCATCGACCTGTTCTCGCGCCGGGTGGTTGGCTGGTCAGCCCACAGTCCCGGATGACCACGGACCTAGCCCTCCAGGCCCTTCTTATGGCCGTCTGGCGGCGCCAGCCCACCAGCCGCGTCACGGTCCACTCGGATCAAGGGTCCCAATTCACCGGGAGGGAATGGTCGACGTTCCTGCGTCAGCACAACCTCGAGCCCAGCATGAGCCGACGCGGCGACTGTCACGACAACGCCGCGGCAGAGAGCCTCTTCCAGCTTCTGAAACGAGAGCGAATTCGGCACCGGACCTATCCGACCCGTGACGCCGCAAGGCAGGACGTGTTCGACTACATCGAGATGTTCTATAACCCGCAGCGCAAGCACACCAACAACGGGATGCTGTCGCCCGTTGATTTCGAGATCACACAGCAGAAACTGAAAGAGGCAGGCGTCTAGAAAACTCGGGGCACCTCAGCCAAGTGTCGAGCTTACCCCGCAAACGGACGCCGGAGGTCGGGTTCTCAAGGACCGAGCCGAGGAGCGCGTCCACCTCGTCCAAGCGGCGGTAGGCCGCCGCGTAGTCACCCTCTGTTATGCTGACGATGTGATGACGATCCCGATCAGATCCCGCTCGACGAACGGGTGCCGGACGATCCGCATCAGCGTTGCTAGGTCATCGCGTTCAAATGGGCCCGAGCACCGGCGGTGACGTCTCCGAGCGGCTCCCACTGGTCGAGCGGCAAAGACAGCCGGCACTGCACTTCGGCCTCCAGCAGCGAACGCTCCCGGTCCCGATCCGCCTTGGCCTTCGCCAGTTCCCCGGACACCGCGGCGCTGATGTTCGGATACTCGCCGGCCTCGACGAGTTCTTTCGCGTAGCTGTACGCCACGTCGGTGAAACTGACCGACTGTTTCTGAACGCCCATGAGATGCCCTCTGGTGATACAATGGACTACCAACTAGGTACGGGTCAGGCAAGGTCCGCTTCTTCGACGCTGCCTCGCAGCAGTCACGCCTCGCGCGAAGGTCGTTTTGGGCCGGGTCGCAACTCAATTGGTTGATCTGAATCTAGGCTTTCAAAATGACTCTGTCCCAGAGAGTTATGCCAGTTTGCTGCTGGAACTCTCTGAGACAGACTCGTCTTTCCGCTTCGCGGTGTGGACTACTCGTTCTAAAGAATGAGATCCTCCTGCCCGACGGTCGGGGTCCCGATCAGATCGATCGAGAAGTCCGAGATACCGTCGCCATCGGTGTCGATGTGCAACCGTCCAATATCTCCATCGTAGCGCACCTCGCCGGCCGAGTTCGTGTAGTGTTCAACGAAAGTCAGCTCGTCCATGAGCCCACTGAGGTTGATGACGTCGACACCGCTCTCGAAATCTAGAATGGTGTCTCTGTTCGCCCCATGCAGACTATGACTTTCGTCCCGGAACTCGAAGACATCAGAGCCAAGCCCGCCGTGGAGTTCATCACGTCCGCGTCCCCCAACCACAACGTCGTCGCCGACACCTCCGAAGATCCGGTCATTGCCGCTTCCACCTTCGATACTGTCATCACCCGCATTTCCTGCGAGTACGTCATTGCCGACGCCGCCGTACAGTCGATCCTCGCCGGCTCCGCCGCGCACCAGATCGCTGCCATCGCGCCCCAACAGAAGATCGTCGTGGTAGCCGCCATTCATGACGTCATCTCCGATGCCCCCGTTGAGTGTGTCGTCCCCACCCCCACCAAATATGCGATCGTCCCCTCCGCCTCCGGTGAGATTGTCATCACCGTGGTTTCCGGCAATCAGATCATTTCCACCGCCACCAAAAAGATCGTCGTGACCAGTGCCGCCGAACATGCTGTCGGCGCCTGAATGACCGAACATCTGGTCGTTCCCAAAGCCGCCATCAATCAGATCATTTCCCGCGTTGCCGCTCAGCCAATCGTCTCCGTGTTCGCCAAACAGATGGTCGTCCCCGTCTTCGCCATCTATGCGATCATTTCCTGTTCCACCGAAAACCGTATCGGCACCGTTGCCCGACGAGATCTCGTCATGCCCACTGCCTCCCCACACTTGATCTTGGCCATCACCAGCATCCACGATGTCATCATTAAGGCCGGCTGCGATAAGATCACCGCCGTTGGATCCTTGAATTTCGCTCAGAACGTCGCTCGCGCTGGTATCGACATCATTGATGATCACACCGCCCAAAGGTACGTAGCCATACGGAACGATGTTCTGTTGATCGATGTATTCGACCGACTCCAGATCGGCAAAATCGGTCGGCAAGTCTCGCACAAAGTGCCTTTCCTGCGTACCGGAATTTGCGCCACCATCGCCTGTCATGTCGATCCTGGCGCCTTCCAGTGTGTAGAACACATAGCCACCACCGCTTGTTTCAATGAGCAGCCACTGCTGAGGGTCAGCACCGCTATCATTGTGGTCACCGTTCCATTCCACGATCCGTGCGTTGTCCGGTAAATCAGTAAGATCGAGATAGACTCCTTCGATCATGAAGTGATCTCTGGAATAATCGAGATCCTCAATGCGACCAACAACGACGTTTTGGACTTCGTCCAGATTCGCGAAGTTGATGCTGTCATGCCCACCGCCAGTCCTGATATGGTGACCGCCAGACGCGGCATAAATACCAGAAAAACTGAGGGTTAGATTATTCTCGGAATGATCTCTGAGTCCGCCGAAGAAGGTGTGAATTTGACCGCCGTAGTAGTTGTTGGCAACGTAGGTGAAGTCGGTGCCGTGATGATTGTGATCGTGATTGTGGTGGTGGTGATTGTCCATTGGTAGTCTCCAAGCGTGCAAAATCTGTTTTGCAATCGCCAAAACTGAGTGTGTCAGTAGAGCGAGTGCGTGCTTGCCTGTTTCAATATTGGCGACAGACTTTTTTGTGGCGGCGCATTGGCGACGATCTGTTGAGCGAAGATACTTGATCAGTAATACGAATTAAATAATTCGAGAGTTTTATTAATTAAAAATGCGCCTGTAATTGATTTCGCTTTTCGCTGTATTTTCAGAGCCTATTCTTCTGCGGCTTTAGCGGCTCTGTTCAGCGCACGAACAGAGTGAGGCATGGAGGCTGGTGCTGTGTTGACAAAACCGTCCTTTGGCCGCGCTGACGTCCTTCGCGCTGTCCGAGACGGATGGGGCAGGGTTATAGCGATGGTGCGAAGTCTGATGTCGGACGTGGAGTGGGCCTTGTCCGAGCGCTTCAACCGGGGCGTAGGGTTGCGCAATGGGCGGCGAGAAGCTGATCTTCGCCAGGTGCTCGACGGTGTTTTGGGTCGCTATGAACGCAAGGCCCCACCGAGACCATCCTGGAGGATCCGGGAAGTGGTCAAGTGGCGGGAAGCAGTTCGTTGTGGGATGCTTCCGCGGGACTTTCGGAGATGATTGTCGATGTGTGGAACGAACGGGCAGCCAAGCTCGAGCATCCGCCGAGCTGCTTGTGGATGATAGACAGCCCAGTCGTCCATGGGACCCGGGTGAGGGGGTACCAGCGAAAGGGCATCTGGCGCTCTCGTGGTGGTCGGACAACCAGGTTCCACTTTTGCCGCAACGGATGGGATTTGCCGATGCCGATTGAATCGACGCTTGGCGTGCCATCAGGTCACGGGTTTCGAATTCAAAATGGCCGACGACATGCCGACGCGTGATGCGCTGTTACAGACAAGGTTGCGGCACCGACCGCATGCCAGACTGGGTTGAAGCGCGTGCTGCGACCCCCATGCGCATCAACAGCACGGCCCGTAGAGGTGTGGACCAGACGCTCTACGCCGTCTTCCGCGATCTCATCGAGGCTTTCTTCGGAGTGCTCAAGAATACCTGCCGGGCGGCGAACAGCTACGATGAGCTTGTAACGAATTTGATCGCGTGCATCCGCATCGCTTCCCCGCGATTTGCCAGCACTGCCCATGTGTTTCAGATATGTTCCCTCCGTGAGGTGGAATCATAAGCATCAGTCAACGATGCACTTGATGCGATTTACGTACGTGCAGACTGATCTGATCGAAGTCGGTACCGGTCGTCAGTAAATACAGTCTATCCAGATCCTAACAGGATACGGCATCTTTATTCATTGGTAGAGTGTGGAATCGACGTGCCGTTGAACGACCGGTTAACGATGTCGAGGCAGCGGCCCCATCCCTGGAAGTCGTTCAAAAGCTCTGTTTTTTAACGCTTTATTAACGATCTACGGATAAAGTTTTGACTTGACGATTTGGTTTAAGTTGGGCTCCTTGGTTGTTCTAGTGGCTGTGGTCTGCGAAATATGCAAGGATATTGGGCTGGTCGATCAAGTAGATGCGTGGCCAGCCGTCAAGCGACGCACCGTAGAATGTCCCGTCAACTGCGCCGCAACTAAAGAGGCTGCCATTTATCTTACCGATCGAGATAGGAAATGGCAGAGAATCGAAACTGGGGATACAACGGTCGCACCTTCAGTCTATTTTTCAGTTTCGAAAGCCCTTGCCGATCTTCTGATTGGGGCAGACGTTATCGACGGTGAGCTGCTTCCTGCTCGACGTGTTGTTTTTGAAACATCAAATGGCTCGTACGTCGCCGCTCATCCTGATTTCAACCTTCCATCCAAATAGAAATTCTTTCATATATTTATTAAATTTATGTCGATACTTTTCAAACGAAAGCTATCCCCATGTGACTCCTCTCAGCATCTCGTGCGCTTCTACTCTTATTTTCGTCGCACTTTGCTTGGACTTCAGCCCTTCAGCGGCGTACACGATATTCGGCGAAAAACCGCTTCCATATATTCGCATCATCGATCTTAGGAATTTTTTTACCAATATAAAGAATTCTAACTGCATCAAGACCGGCGTTGAAGTTGGAGCTGAGAATGTGTGATCTGTGTCAAAACACGGGATTAGTTGATGAGGTCAGAAAGGGACCTCCTACATATCACCGGGCAGTTGTTTGCCCGATACCTCAGTGTGCTGCTGCAAAACGACTCCTGCGAATTGCTCAACCCGGACAAGTTCCATGGTCTCGCACCGAAGACCTTTCAACCTTAATACCTGCAGGAGGCTATAAGGCCGTTGTAGCATCCAGTGTTTTGCACGAGTGATGAATCTTGTGTTCATATTTAATTAGACGGATAGTGTCAGTAAGTCCCAATCGGATCGAATTGATAATTGTAGCACTCGAGTTCGGTAATAAAAGATGTATATCCGCCAAATCTCGTGCGCCGGCGGTCGTCGAGGCGAGCGTGCGGATTTATCCAGTTTTGACGCGAACGCGACTGGCTATTCGATTTTTAGTTTAAAAGACAAGGAGCAGGCGATGAAGCGCAGCTCCTCAAAGATTGAGATCAATGAATAGACTATCAATTAGTTAAGTGGCTGCGAATAATTTTGGCCGCGCCAATTCTCAATGATCTCAAGACTAAGTCGAATTTTTATTATTATTACGATTTTTCATTGGAATTGACTGCCACTCGGATTTAATAGCTGGGGGAGAATTCGTTCGCATCGTAGCACACAGAAGCCAAGATGTAGGATAGTCTTTCAAGAAACCGGATGTGACCATTTGTAATGTTAAAGCCGATTATTGACCATAACCGAAAAATGTAGTTAGAGACGTCGAGAGGTGAAGAAATATCCTCCTGGTTGTATTCTAGAGCGACGTAGAAATCTTCGACAATCTCGGCGACTTCAATGCTGGATCCCGCGGTTATCGCAAGGATGACGTCGAATGCGGACGAATGCTCAACTTGAATATGAGGTCGTGGTGAGTAAGAAATCGACCTTGGAATCTCGACATCTTTGATGGCAAGATCTAAAATCAGATATCTGACTTCTTCGCTCGTCAGGGGGCAATCGGAAAGAACGGCACAGGGGTGTGTATAGAGCATGTGGATTTGGCAGATCCTGGCAAGGTAGAGTCATCAATACTTTCAAAGCGTTAAATTTTAGTTAAGGTGCGCAGAAGTTGTGCAAGTTGGAGTTGGAGTTTCCCTGGTTTTGTGGACGGTTATGGGCTTAGAGATTCCAGCCCTTCAGCGGCAGTCCTTTCGTAGTTGATCGGCGACTTGCACCCCAAAGCTGAGTGACGGCGCGAGG
>NZ_JABVAX010000007.1 GCF_013404595.1 Jannaschia marina
TTCGCCTTGAACGCGGCCGCGTGCCGCTTCCTCTTCGCCATCTCGTCCGTCTCCTTCTCGAAGACCAAGATGACCTCAGATCGTAGCTCCCGTCAGCGTCCAATTTCCAGGGAGCACCTCAAACAATTCGAATCGCGGGTTCTCACTGGCTCAAGACTTCGTAGCTCGGACAGAGGAGAACGGCCAGCCCGACAACAGGTATCGAGCCTTCAGTATTTATACAAAAGCAAGCGACTTGATAGTCTTTGACGAGCTATGTTTTTGCCTTCGTAGGATCGCATTTCCACTCGAAATGAAGATTTCTGAGGAAGATAGAACTGCGAGAGAGGTCTTGCTTGCTGAGCGAGACCGTCAATTGCATCCAAAGATGAAATTTGGAGACTTCGCCGCGCCAGATCATTCGCGCATTTGGCAAGAGCATTTTGAATGGTGCAACTTCGCCTATTTTCCCGACTTGTGTCTTTTGAAAGGAGAGTACCCGAGCTGGGGCGGTGCAATCAACGCAGATCCCTATATCGCTGTCACGTCTGGCGATAAAAGATTCGTCGAAGCAATCAAGTGGATCTCTGAGAATGGCTTCCCCAAAAGGCTTCATACGCAGGTGCTTCGTGCGATTCAGGAGACGGAATAGAGCAAGTAGGGTGGGCATCACCATGCCCACCAGAACCATTCAGCTCCCTCCACGTAGGGCGGGGTTTCACCCCGCCACCTCACCGCCCGGCGGGGTGAAACCCCGCCCTACGCCGTCCACCCCGCGCGGAACCAACGATTCACTCACCCGGCCCCCAACGCCCCCCGCACCTCCTCCGGCCCGACGAAGCTCAGCGCCCCGCGGTCCAGCTCGCCCATCGGGCGCAGATAACACGTCACTACCGCCCAGCCGCGCTCCATGTCCGTGAGGAACGACGTGAACCCGTGGGGGTTGCCGACCATCGTGTCGCGCACCTTCTGGGCCATGGCGGCGGCGTCGTCGCCGTCGTTCCAGCCGCGGTTCGACGCCTCGGAGATGCGGCCCATCGCCACGAAGTCCCGCCGCGCCGCCTGGCTCCGCGGCATCAGGTGGTCCACGTCGCGCCCCATGGACGTACGCGGCATTACCGCGTCGAAGGCCGCGCGATAGTCGCCGTAGCCCGGCGCGCAATAGACGGTGCCCCAGCCCCGCCGCTCGACCACGAGGCAGCTCTCGAGGCTCCGCCGCCCGATCCGGTGGACCCGCACGGCAGGCGACACGAGGTCTGCGCGCCCCAGCGCCGGCGCGGGCCAGAGGATCCCCTGCTCGCGCATCATCTGACCGTATTGCTTCGCCGTGATCTGCATGGGGTCCTCCGCCGCGGTATGATCCGACTCGCAGCAAACACCAGAAGTGTGACAGGGGCAAAGCCCCCCGCCTGCGCCGCCGGTTCCAAAGTCTTCCCGAAGACTTTGGAACACCGGACCATTCGCGAATAGCCCGGCACCCGCAGCGGACCCGACACACGCCCGCCCGTGCCCACTGGCGTCCCCTGCGCCCCGTCGCTACGCTCATGCCCATGCGCCTGCTCCTGCTCCCCCTCCTTGTGCTAACCTTAACGGCGAGTTGCTCCCGCACGCTGACCGACGCGGAACGCGCCCTCGTGGCTCCCCTCCACGGCGACACGCTCGACACCGCGCCGGTCCGCATCCGGCGGAACCCGCTCATCGGCCTCTTCCCGATCACCTTCGACGCCCGCCCCCGCACCACCTGCCGCGAGCGCATCGGCCCGCCGCGCGAGGGGCGGATCACCACGAGCACCGGCGGCATCGTCCTCTTCGAGCGGCTGATCCTGAGCCCGAAGGCCCACCTCGACGACTACGCGGCGACCTTCGGGCCCGACGAGGTGCTCGACCTGCCGGCGGCGATGTTCCTCGTCCACGAGCTCACCCACGTCTGGCAATGGCAGAACCGCGCGATCACCGGCTACCACCCGCGCAAGGCCTTCACCGAGCAGATCACCATCGACGACCCCTACCTCTTCGACGCCGCCGCGACCGAGCCGTTCCTGAGCTACGGCTACGAGGTGCAGGCGAGCCTCGTGGAGGAATACCTCTGTTGCGCCACCCTCGACCCCGAGGGCGCGCGGACCGATCGGCTGAAGACGCTTCTGCGGGAGGTCATGCCCGTCGCCGAACCCGAGGTCTTCGCGCGGAACGTCTGGGTGCCCTACACCGAGGATCTGCCCGGAATCTGCAGCTGAGCGTTTTGTACAAAACGTTCAAACCGGGGGGCGGGGTTTGTACAAAACGTTCAATTTCAGCCCGCGGCCCGCTCCTCGAGCATCAGCCACTCCTCCTCGGAGGCGGCCAGCTTCTCCTGCCGCTCGACCAGCGCATCGCTCGCCTTGCGGAACTTCACCGGCTCCCGCGTGAAGAGATTCGGGTCGGAGAGAAGCCCTTCCAACTTGCCGATCTCCGCTTCGAGTCGCGCGATCTCCGCCGGCAACGCATCGAGCCGGTGCCGCTCGGTGTAGGAGAGGCCGCCGGGTTTGTCCGGGGTTGACGCAGGGTCTGGCTTGGGCTGCGATGCCTCTCTTGTTTTTGATTTTTCTGTATTTTCTATGTTGCTCAGACCACCCTGATCCACCATGTCCGACCACCCGCCGGGGTAGACCTGCGCCCGCCCCCCGCCTGTCATCGCCACGGTCTGCGTGGCGATCCGGTCGAGGAAGTCGCGGTCGTGCGACACCAGGAGGACCGTCCCCTCGTAGTCGCCCAGCACGTCCTGCAGAAGGTCCAGCGTCTCGATGTCGAGGTCGTTCGTCGGCTCGTCGAGCACGAGAAGGTTCGACGGCAGCGCCATGATCCGCGCGAGCAGAAGCCGCGCCTTCTCGCCCCCAGAAAGGGACTTTACCGGAGCCTTGAACTGTTTGTCATGAAAGAGAAAATCCTTGAGATAGCCGGCGACGTGCCGGGGTGTGCCGCGCACCATCACCTGATCCGACGCGCCCGAGACACCGAGCAGTGGGTCGAGCGTCAGGGACTCCCAGAGCGTCGCCTCCGGGTCGAGCCGCGCGCGCGCCTGGTCGAAGACCGCGACCTCGATATTGGTGCCGAGTTTCACCGTGCCCGCGTCCGGCTCGATCTCACCGAGGAGCATCTTGAGCACGGTCGTCTTGCCGACGCCGTTCGGCCCGACGAAGGCCACGCGGTCGCCGCGCAAGATCCTGAGATCGAAGGGTTTCAGGATCGTCTGCTCACCGAAGGCCTTGGCGATGCCCGTGGCCTCGATCACCCGCTTGCCGGAGGATTGCCCGGCGTCGAGATCCAGTGCAGCAGTGCCCGAGCGCCGGATCTGCCCGGCCCGCTCCGCCCGCAGCGCGGCGAGCGCGCGGACCCGGCCCTGATTGCGCTTGCGCCGGGCCGAGATGCCCTCGACGGCCCAGCGCGCCTCCGCCTTGATCTTGCGGTCGAGCTTGTGCCGGGCGAGGTCTTCCTCCTCCCAGGTCTTGTCGCGCCAGACTTCGAAATGCTCGAATCCCTTGTCCTGACGACGGGTCGTTCCCCTGTCGATCCAGAGGGTTGCGCGGGTCAGCGCCCGCAGAAAGGCCCGATCGTGAGAGATCAGGACATAGGCCGCGCGGGTCGACTTCAGCTCCGCCTCGAGCCAGGCGATAGCCTCGATGTCGAGGTGGTTCGTCGGCTCGTCGAGGAGCATGAGCTCCGGCGCTTCCGCCAAGAGCTTCGCCAGCGCCGCGCGCCGCCGCTCCCCGCCGGACGCCGCATCCGGTGTAGCGTCGAGATTGAGCTTCAGCCCCTCGGCCACGGCCTCCACCTTCCAGGCCTCCGATGGATCGAGGCCGGAAGTGGCATAGGCACCGAGCGTCGCGAAGCCGCTCAGGTCCGGCTCCTGCTCCATGTAGCCAACGGAGGTTGCGGGCGAGAGGACGCGGCTCCCGGTATCCGGTTCCACGAGGCCGGCCATGACCTTCATCAAGGTGGACTTGCCCGACCCATTACGCCCCACGAGCGCGACGCGATCGCCTTCCTGCACGACGAGGCCGAGGTCGGCGAAGACGGGATCGCCGCCGAAGGTGAGCGAGATGTCGGACAGTTGAAGCAGCGGTGCGCGGGCCATGGGCCGCAGTTAGGCGGCACCGCCCGCGCCGTCAATCAGGCCGCGTCCAGCATCCCGGTCAGGAGCCGCGCCCGCGCTGGCGGGATCGCCGCGACGGGCAGCGCGGTGAAGACGTGGAGCGTGCCGAGGTCGTCGTCCACGACCGCGTGGTCCGAGACCCGGGCACCGAGCGACAGGTAGCCGCGCAAGAGCGGCGGCAGCGCGCCGGGCACCTGCGGGATCGGGCGGACCTCGGGGGCCGTGGCGACGGGGGCCCAATCGGCGGGTGCGGTATGCCGCGAGAGCCGTGCCATGCCCGTGCCGACCAGGGGAAAGGAGGAGCAGCCATAGAGGACAGCGACGCGCTCCTCGACGACGAGGCGGGCCAGAACCGCGAGAAGAAGACGCGGCACCTCCGGGTCGTGGCACTCGGGGGCCAGGCAGACCCGGCCGACTTCGAGCGCACGCGGGAAGCGGGCGGCGAAGCGGCGCAGGTCGTAGTGCTGCGCGGTATAGCCCGCCGCGATGGCCGGTCCGTCCTGCAGGGTCAGCCGCGCGCAGGCCGCGAGCGTGCCGTCCGCGCCCGAGATCAGCAGGTGGCGCGCGCGGGCATCGAAGCCATCCCCGTCCGCCGCGCCGCCGCGAAAGACCCGCGCCCGGAGGTCGAGCGCGGATGCGGCCCGCTCGGGCGGAACGAGACGGGCGCGCCATCTCCCGACGGTGATGTCCACGGCGGCCTCCTGCCCTTGGCGCGCGGGGATCGCGGGCCTAGATCAACTGTCGCACCGCCGCCACGCGGTGTCCAAGGGAAAGGGATGCGCATGGACAAGGTCGTCAAGTCGGAAACCGAGTGGAAGGAAGAGCTTGGCGCGGAAGCCTTCAAGGTGCTGCGCAAGCACGGCACCGAGCGCGCCGGCACCCACGACGACTTCCCGAAGGACCCGGGCACGTTCCGCTGCCGGGGCTGCGACGCGCCGCTCTTCGACCAGGCGCACAAGTTCGAAAGCGGCACCGGCTGGCCGTCCTTCTGGCAGCCGGTCGATGGCGTGCAGTCGGACGCCGTGGGCGAAAGCGAGGACAACAGCTGGTTCATGAAGCGCACGGAGGTGCATTGCGCGCGCTGCGACGGGCATCTGGGCCACGTCTTCCCCGACGGGCCGAAGCCGACGGGCCTGCGCTACTGCATCAACGGTGTGGCCCTCACGTTCGAGAGCGAGGGCTAGTCGTCCGGCGGCCATGGTCGGGCGTGACCCGACGATGACGGGCCCAGGCCGTCGCCGCCCTAGACCTTCCGTCCCGCCGACCCGGTGCCGCTGACATCGGCGATGTCGACCAGCTCATAGGGCCGCCCTGCGTTGCGGAAGATCCGCTTTTCGATCCGGGTGTAATCCGCGACGTCGTGGGCGAGCCGCTGGCCGATGACGAGCATGCGCAGGGGCACGTCGCCCGTGTTCTCGATCGAATGGGACAGGCCGCCCGCGCGGTAGCCGAGGAAGTCTCCCGGCCCGATCGGGTGGACCTTCTCCCCGAGAAGGGCCGTCCCCTGCCCCTCGAGCACGTAAATCGCCTCATCCTCGTAGAAGTGGACGTGGTGTTCGGTCGTCAGGTCGCCCGGCGCGACCTCGATCAGGTGGATGCCGAGGCCCGTCAATCCTGTGGCATCGCCGAGCGACTTGTTGATGCGCCGGGCGCGCGGGTTCAGGAAATGCGTCTTCGCCAACCCCTCCATCGCCGCGATCTCCGCGGCGCGCAGGAGATACGGCGTGTCAGACATCGTCGGCCAATGTCTCGCCCACGTTGATCCGGCCGAAGTTGCGGATGATCTGGCGAATGAGTCCGAAGTCGCGGATCGACGTTTCGGTCACGCGGCGCGAGAGCGTCACGACGCGCCCGCGCTCAAGGCCGAACCGCTCAATGTTGGAGACCGTGCCGTCCTGCGCGAAGCTGACGGCGACGAGCTGGCGTTCCTCGAACTTGGGTGCGCGATAGGCGTAGTGACGCACGCGGCTCTGGACGTAGTACCAGGCATCGTCGCGTTCGACGCCGCTCGTGGCGGGACGGCCGATCGAGGTTTCGACGGTGTCGCGGGTGTCGACGCCGACGATGAGCGCCTGGAGATCCGACTCGTCGGGGACATAGCCGTGATTGCGATAGGTGGCCGAACAGGCGGCGAGACCCGCCAGCAGGGCCATCGTCAAAAGCCCTTTCAAGATCGTCCCCATCTGCGTC
The DNA here is from genome assembly GCF_013404595.1 of Jannaschia marina. Lineage (GTDB taxonomy): Bacteria > Pseudomonadota > Alphaproteobacteria > Rhodobacterales > Rhodobacteraceae > Jannaschia > Jannaschia marina. The sequence continues at coordinate 6,299 of NZ_JABVAX010000007.1, forward strand.
CCCTCTTGCCGCGTCCCGTTGCCCGGGTGCTCCGTTCGGACTATGGCTTACCTGCCGCCGTCCCCTCCATCAAGGGCGGGCGGGCGCCGCACCGCAACCAGGGGATCCCGTCGATGAAACCCATCCTGTCCCATCGGGTCCGCTTCGCCGACCTGCCGCAGCGCCGGGCGACGGAGATCCGCCTCGTCCCCGATGCGGCGCAGCTGGAGGATCTGGCCGAACGTCTGTCGGTCGATGCGCTGCGCAAGGTGCGGCTGGAGGGGGCACTGACACCGGGCCCGGGTCGCGACTGGACGCTAGGGGCGACGCTCGGGGCAACGGTCGTGCAACCCTGTCGCGTCACGACCGAGCCCGTGACCACCCGGATCGATGAGCCGGTGGGCCGCCGCTACACGCCCGAGGACATCGCGCCGATGGGCGAGGAGGTCGAGATGGAGGACGACGCGCTCGAGCCATTGCCGCAGGTGCTCGATCTCGGTGACGTGCTGGAAGAGGCGCTGGCGCTGGCCATCCCCGCCTTTCCGAGAGCCGAAAGCGTGGAAACCCTGGACCTCAGCGCCGCACCCGCCGGCGCGGCGCCGCTGACCGAGGAGACCGTGAAGCCCTTTGCCGGCCTCGCGGACCTGAAGGCGAAGCTCGAAAACAAGGAGTGAGGCGGCCGCACGCGGCGCCCCTTGCATCTGCGCTGAATCGCGGTATGAGGCGCGTTCCGGCGTCCGTCGCCGGGAAACCGCTGGACCCGCAGGGCGATTGCCACTAGGGACCGCACACGAGATTTACTGTGAGACAAAGGGCGCGCATCGCCCATCCGATAGAGACCGAGGTTGAGCCATGGCCGTTCCCCAGAACAAGATCACCAAGTCGCGCCGCAACAACCGCCGATCGCACGATTTCCTCGTGCCCGGCAACCCGGCGGAATGCCCGAACTGCGGCGAGCTGAAGCGCCCGCACCACGTCTGCGGGGCTTGCGGGCACTATGCAGACCGCGAGGTCGTTTCGGCGGACGTCGTCGATCTGGACGACGACGTCGCCTGAACGGCGATGATCGCTGGATGGAAAGGGGGCCGGCATGGCGGATGACGCCGACACGCCTCCCGTTCCCTCCGTCGGCTCGACCGGCATCCTCTCCGTCGATGCCATGGGCGGCGACCTCGGGCCCGAGGCCGTCGTTGCCGGACTGGCGCGTTCCGTCCGGACGATCCCCGAGATCCGCTTCATCGTCCATGGCGACAAGCCCGTCCTCGACGCGCTGATCGCCAAGCGTCGCGGCCTGTCGGACCATTGTACCGTCCGCCATGCGAGCGGCATCGTCGCCATGACCGACAAGCCGAGCCAGGTGATGCGCACCGGCAAGGATACGTCGATGTGGTCGGCGGTCGAGGCCGTCCGCTCGGGCGAGGCGACGGTCTGCGTGAGTTGCGGTAACACCGGCGCGCTCATGGCCGTCAGCATGATCCGTTTGCGCAAGCTGCCCGGCGTGAACCGCCCCGCGATCGCAATCCTCTGGCCGTCGCGCAACGAAAGCGGTTTCAACGTGATGCTCGACGTCGGGGCCGACATCCGCGCCGACGCCGACGACCTCGTGCAATATGCGCTGATGGGCACGTCCTACGCACGCAACGGGCTCGGGCTCGAGACCCCGCGCGTGGGCCTCCTGAACGTCGGTACCGAAGAGAACAAGGGCCGGACCGAGTTGAAGGAAGCCCATGACCGGATCGAAACCGTCGCCGACGAGAGCGGCTTCGACTTCGTGGGTTTCGTCGAGGGCGGCGACATTCCCGGCGACCGCGTGGACGTGATCGTCACCGACGGGTTCACCGGCAACGTCGCACTCAAGACCGGCGAGGGCACGGCCCGCTTCGTGCGCGACATGTTGGGCGAGGCGTTCCGTGCGACCGCGCTTTCGAAGATCGCCGCGCTTCTGGCCATGGCCTCGCTCAAGCGCCTCTCCAAGCGGATCGACCCGCGGCGCGTGAACGGCGGCGTCTTCCTCGGGCTCAACGGCACGGTGGTGAAATCCCACGGGGCGGCCGACGAGACCGGCGTGGCCGCGGCGATCAACCTCGCGTGGAACCTGTCGGAAAGCGGCTTCAGTGAGCGCCTGCGCGTGCGCGTCGCCGCCGCGACCGCAAGTCTGGAGACATCCGAATGATCCGAGCGCAGGTCCGGGGCGTCGGGCATTACCTGCCCGACCGTTGCGTCGACAACGAGTGGTTCACCACCTTCCTCGACACCTCCGACGAGTGGATCCGGTCGCGCTCGGGCATCGAGCGCCGTCACTTCGCGGCCGAGGGGCAGACGACCTCCGACCTTGCGATCCGGGCGGCACGCGCGGCCCTCGATGACGCGGGGCTCGTACCCGACGACATCGACGCCATCGTCCTCGCCACGTCCACCCCGGATCTGACCTTCCCCGCGACGGCCACGATCGTGCAGGCCGGCCTCGGCATGACCCGCGGCTTCGCCTACGACGTTCAGGCCGTCTGCGCGGGTTTCGTCTACGCCCTGTCGAACGCGAACGCGCTCATCGTCTCGGGACAGGTGCGGCGCGTTCTCGTGATCGGGGCCGAGACCTTCAGCCGGATCATGAACTGGGACGACCGCACGACCTGCGTTCTCTTCGGGGACGGGGCCGGTGCTCTGGTGCTCGAGGCGGCGGAGGGGGACGGCACGGTCGCCGACCGGGGCATCCTCGCGACCGACCTGCATTCCGACGGCCGCCACCGCGAGATCCTGCAGGTGTCGGGGGGCGTCTCCTCCTCGCAGACGACGGGGCATCTGATGATGGCCGGCAAGGAAGTCTTCCGCCACGCCGTCGAAAAGCTCGCCACCTCGACCATCGACGTAATGGAGAAGGCGGGCGTGACCGCCGACGACATTGACCGCGTCGTCCCGCATCAGGCGAACGTGCGGATCATTACCGGCACCGCCCGCAAGCTCGGCCTGCCGATGGAGAAGATCGTCGTCACGGTGCAGGACCACGGCAACACCTCGGCCGCGTCGATTCCCCTCGCCATGTCGGTCGCACGGCAGACGGGCCAGTTGCGGGACGGGGAGCTTGTCGTCACGGAAGCGATCGGTGGCGGTCTGGCCTGGGGTGCCGTCCTGCTCCGCTGGTAGGAAAGCACCCCTAAGCCACGGATAGAAAACGAGCTTTCGGCAAAACGAAACAGGCAGAAGTTCGCATGAACTTCGCGACGCAAGTCCCTGTCATTGACTTGTTTTTCCAGGGAATCCAAGGTCGGCCCACCTGCAGGTGTGGACCAAGAACACAGGACGTCGAACGATGAGCGAGAAAACCCTGACCCGGATGGACCTGAGCGAAGCCGTCTTCCGCAACGTGGGCCTGAGCCGCAACGAAAGCGCCGCGCTCGTCGGCCAGGTGCTGCAGCACGTCTCGGACGCGCTCGTCGCCGGCGAGCAGGTCAAGGTCTCGGGCTTCGGCACCTTCGCGACCCGCGACAAGTCGGCCCGTATCGGCCGCAACCCCAAGACCGGGGAAGAAGCGCCGATCCCGCCGCGCCGCGTGCTGACCTTCCGGCCGTCGCACCTGATGAAGGACCGCGTGGCCGCCGGGAACGCCGCCAAGAAAGCCTGACCTTGGCCGGTTCGGAAAAATCCGAAGGAGCCTTCCGGACGATCAGGGAGGTGGCCGACTGGCTTGGCGTGCCGACCCATGTGCTGCGGTTCTGGGAGTCGAAGTTCGAACAGATCAGTCCGGTGAAGGGCGCGGGCGGACGGCGGTACTACCGCCCCGACGACATGCGCCTTCTGGGCGGAATCAAGGTGATGCTGCACGACCAGGGGCTCACCATCCGCGGCGTCAGCCAGAAGATCGACGACGAGGGGGTCGAGTCCGTCCTGTCGCTCTCGCCCGATCTGGACGCGGTCGAGACCCCGCCGCAGCGCACGCGCCGGGTGATCCGCCCGGGCGACGAGAAGCCCGCGACCGCGAAGAAGCGTAGCGATGCAACTTCCGAAGCCCGCCCCGATCCGGAGACGTCTGACGCGACACCCGATCCGAAGGTCGTTGCCTTCGATCGGGCCACTCCCGCGCCGCCGCAGCCCGCAGATGCGGTCGTGCCGCCGCAGCCCGATGCGCCCGACATTGGCGAGACGGAGCCGCAGCCCGTCGACGTCGAAGCACCGCCGCAACCCGTGGACCCGGGCGACGTCACACCGCCGCAGCCGGAGCCCGAAACGACGGCACCGCCGGCGGTGCCCGGTTCGACGCCGAAGAGCCCACCCGCCGACGAGCGCGGGCCGGCGCCCGATGCACCCGCGACGCCGGATGACGTCCCGCCTGCGACGGATGGCCCGGCCGCTCCGGCCCCCGGCATCACCCTCCGGGCGCCGGGCGACCGACGCCGTTTGCGGCGCATCGTGCGCAGGCTCCGCGGCCTCATCGAGGAGGTCGAGGAAGAGTTGTCGGACGGGGCGCGGCGCTGAAAATGATCCTGCGTCTTTCGGCTTGCGCCGGGCGGCAGAAGCCGTATGAAGGCCTCCAAGTCGGGCTATGGCGCAGCCTGGTAGCGCGTCCGTCTGGGGGACGGAAGGTCGCAGGTTCGAGTCCTGCTAGCCCGACCATTTCGCAACGCTCCGCCCCTGCCGGGGCGGGGCGTTTCGCGTCTCAGAGGGGAGTGCAGACGTGACCTATCCGACCGGCGTTCTCGCCAGCCAGCACATCCGCGATCTGGCCGATACCGGCGCAATCCGGGCACCGTCCTTCGCCGAGGGCCAGGTGCAACCGGCGAGCCTCGACCTGCGGCTCGGACAGGAAGCCTACCGCGTGCGCGCCTCCTTCCTCCCCGGGGACGGTCGCAGGCTTTCGGACCGGCTGCCGGAGTTCGAGATGCACCGCGTCGACCTCTCCGGTGGAGCCGTCCTCGAGAAGGGCTGCGTCTATCTCGTGCCGCTGCAGGAGGCACTCGCCCTGCCCGCCGGTCTCTCGGCCGTAGCGAATGCGAAGTCCTCGACAGGCCGCCTCGATCTGCTGACGCGGACGGTGACGGACAGCGGGACGGAGTTCGACCGCATCCCCGAAGGCTACGACGGTCCGCTCTATGCCGAGATCTGCCCCCGCAGCTTCTCGGTTCTGGTGCGGCCGGGGATGCGGCTCAATCAGATCCGCTTTCGCCAAGGCAGCGCGGTGCTCGACGACGCGGCCCTACACAGGCTCCACGCGCAGACGCCCCTCGTCGATGGCACGCCCGTCATCGACGACGGCCTCGGCTTCAGCGTCGATCTGACGCCGGGCGATGGCGACCTCGTCGGCTGGCGCGCGAAGCCGCATACGGGCGTGATCGACCTCGACCGGTTGGGCCACTACCCACCCGCCGACTACTGGGAGGCGATCCGCACCGACCGGCAGAGCATCATCCTCGATCCCGGTGCCTTCTACATCCTCGTCAGCCGCGAGGCGGTGACCATCCCGCCGACCCATGCCGCCGAGATGGCTCCCTACCTCGCCATGGTCGGCGAGTTCCGCGTGCATTACGCCGGCTTCTTCGACCCGGGCTTCGGCCATGGCACGCCGGCACGCGGTGTTCTCGAAGTGCGCTGCCACGAGGCCCCCTTCGTACTGGAGGACGGACAGATCGTCGGTCGGCTGATCTACGAGGCGATGTCGGAGGTGCCGGAGCAGCTCTACGGACAGGGGATTGCGTCGAACTACCAGGGCCAGGGGCTGAAGCTGTCGAAGCATTTCGCCGCGCCCTGACGAGCGACGCTCACTCCCCGAAAATGATCGGGCACCCGGCCCGTTGGACGTCGGTCAGCCGGTCGGGCGTGACGACGTAGGTGTGGACGGCAAAAAGCAGCGCGCCCGTGCGGGGCAGGCGCAGCACGGTCTGCCGTTCGCACCGCAGGTATCGGACCGGATCGCCGTCTTCGCGGGGGGTCGCCTCGCGGTGCGGCTGGTGCAGCGCGGCGTCCGCGTAGCCGAGCGCATTGGCCCGCCACATCGCCCGCCCGGCCGGAAGACGGTCAAACATCCGCTGCACGCGCGTCGCAAGCCCGGTGTCGTAGTCGGGCACCGGCGCGTGGATGCGGGTCAGCGGACGGCCGATCTTTTCCGCCAGTGTCCACGAGGCGGGAAAGCAGAGCAGGCCCGCAACAAGGACGTGTTCGCCCCCGTCGGGCAGAAGGAGCAGGAGGTCTTCCTGCAGGAGCCTGCCAAGCATCTTGAGCGCATCGCCGCCCGTCGCCACCTCGACCCCGTCGGGACAACGGATCGACGCCTCCGTCCGCGCGAAGCCCTCCGGCAGCGCGGCGAGGACGACCTCCCGCAGGTCCTCGACCGCTGGCCCCGACTGCGGCAGCTGGTGCAGCACGTCGTCCGGTCGATCGTTCAGGAGCCGCCGGCGCAGCGCCATCTGCCGGGCGTAGGCGTCATCGACCACGATCCAGTTGCCCTCGACCGGGACCATGCCTGGCATCCGCGCGAGGCCCGGATCGGACCAGGGCGTGAACGGCAGATGCGATTGCAGGATCGGCGCGCCCTGCCCCGTCATTCCCGCGGCGCGGCATGGCTGAGCAGGTCTTCGTCGCCCTCGGCCCGGCGCTCATCCTCGACCATCCGCTCGATCGTACGGTCGGCGGCGACCTCTTCGGCGGCCAGCGGCACCTCGTCGGGCGGTTCGTCGGCCGGCGTGGCCACGATCTCCGTCGGGCGGTTCTCGGCGTCGGGCAGATCGAGCACCGGCAGGCCGCCCCCCGCGATGTTGAGACGATACGTCGGCTCGGGCATCCCGATCTCCGCCCGCGTGAGGGCCGCCATCACGAGGCGGAGCGCCTCGCCGCGGGCCACGGCATAGTTGGTAAACCGCTGGTTTAGCCAACCGTAGAACTCAATCGAGACGGTGCTGTCGCCCGCATCCTGGATCCAGACCTGCGGCGGCGGGTCGTTTAGGACGAAGTCGAGACTGCCCAGTGTCTCGAGCCCGATGCGCTTGGCCTGCGCAAGATCGTCGTTCGGGTCGATCCCGAGGGTGAAGCCGAACCGGCGCTCGGCGTTGCGGGTGTAGTTCAGGATCTTCGCCTTGAAGACGAAGCTGTTGGGCAGGCGCACGTGGTTGCCGTCGGGGTCGAGGAGGATCGTCGCGCGGCTCGTCAGGCGGATGACTGACCCGAGGGAGCCCTCGATGTCCACGAAGTCGTTCGGGCGGAACGGCTGCCGGAGCGAGAGCATGATCGAGGCGATGAAGTTCTCGACCGTGTCGCGCACGGCGAAACCGACGGCGAGGCCGACGATCCCGGCCGCGCCGAGAAGGCCGGTGAGGAGCGCCGTCGCGTTCAGGATGTCGAGCGCCACCACCACGCCCGCCACGACGAAGGCGAGACGCAGGACCATCCGGTAGATGTCGGCGATGAACGCATTGGGCGCGAGCCGTCGCCACGGTCGCTCCCACCGGGCGAGCAGGACGCCGAGGAACATCACGAGCACCCCGGCGACGACCGCGATGGTCAGAAGTGGCAGGTAGTTCAGGAACTGCCGCGCCCGTGCCGCGAAACGTTCCGCCACCGGGTTGAGGCGCCGCGCGACATCGGTGCTTTCGACGACGTCGTTCTCGATGGCGACGACGCCGTTCACGCGAGCGGCCAGATCTTCGAGCCGCGGGATGGCCTCCGCGTCGAGCACCTCGCCGGAGAGGGTTACGATCCCCTCGCGCACCTCGACCCGGACGTCCTCGTAGCCGCTCAACTCAGAAATGATGCCCCGGATCCGGTTCTCGATCGCGGCGTCGCCGCGGCTGTCCTGAGTGGTCGAAATGGTGCCAGAAGGCTGCCCTCCGTCCTGCGCGACGGCCGGGGTTGCAAGAAGGAAACAGAGGAAAACGACGAGGAGGCGGATCACGACAAATGGCGCTCTGGTCATGGAAATACGGCCCCGAGGGGGCCGTAAATCCGGGCGCTCGTCAAGTGTCGTCGCGCGGGGGTGGCCGGCGGTTCCAATGGCGTCGCATCATCGTCAACAGGACCGCGAGAACCAGCAGGCAGGTGCCCACGTTGAGCGCCATCTGCAACCGGAATTCGGGGACCGCCGGCAGATCGCCTGCGTCCGGTGCGGAGGAAAGAAACAGACCGAGCGCGCCGACGAGTATGAAAATCACCGCCAGCGAGAGGAGCCCTCCGCCGATCCGCACCGCCCAGGGGCCACCGAACCGTTGCAGCAGGTACATGATCCCCCAAGCCAGGGCGCAGGCGACGAGGGTCGCGATCGAGGCTCCGAAGACGAGACCGGCGACGTAGGGCGAGACATCCACCGTCAGAACGTCTGGTCGTAGTCGCCGACGTTCGGCTCCACGCGGATGATCGCATCGAGATCCTCGAAGATCGCGCGGAGCTCTTCCTTCGAGGTCGGGCTCTCGCAGACGACGACGAGGTTCGGCGTGTTCGACGACGCCCGCACGAGACCCCAGCCGCCGTTTTCGAGCATCACGCGTGCCCCGTTCACGGTGACGACGTCGACGATCTTCTGCCCACCGAGGCTCCCTTCGCCCTTCATCGGGACGAGCCGCTCGACGATGCGCTGCAGCGTGTCGTACTTCTCCTCGTCCGCGCAATAGGGCGAGAGCGTGGGCGTGTTGTACACCGTCGGCAGCGCGCGGCGCAGGTCGGACATGCGCTTGTCGGGGTTGCGGTCGAGCAGTTTGCACACCTCGACGGCCACGCGCATCCCGCAGTCGTAGCCGCGCCCGATCGGTTCGGCCAGGAAGTAGTGGCCCGACTTCTCGAACCCGGCGAGCGCGCCGATCTCGTGGACACGCCGCTTCATGTGGCTGTGGCCCGTCTTCCAGTAGTCGGCCTTGGCTCCGTTGGCCTGAAGCTCCGGGTCGGAGGCGAAGAGCCCCGTCGACTTCACGTCCGCCACGAAGGTCGCGTTCGCGTGGAGCTTCGACAGATCGCGCGCCATGATGACGCCCATGATGTCGGCGAAAATCTCCTCGCCCGCATCGTCGACCACGCCGCAGCGGTCGCCGTCCCCGTCGAAGCCGAGGGCCAGGTCGGCCCCGGACGCCTTCACCGACGCGGCCATGTCATGGAGCATCTCCATCGCCTCGGGGTTCGGGTTGTAGTGCGGGAACGTGTAGTCGAGCGTGTTGTGGCTCTCGACGACGTCGACGCCGATCCGGCGCAACACCTCGGGCGCGAAGGCCGAGGCCGTGCCGTTGCCGGTCGCGCAGACTACCTTGAGGGGTCGCGTCATGCGGAAGTCACCCACGAGGTCATCGAGGTAGGCCTCCATCACGCCGTCCACGCGTTCCCACCGGCCGCCCTCGCGCGCCTCGCCCTCGCCGTTGAGCACGATATCGCGCAATTCGGCCATTTCGTCGGGGCCATGCGTCAACGGCCGCTCGAAGCCCATCTTCACGCCAGTCCAGCCGTTCGGGTTGTGCGAGGCGGTGACCATGGCGACAGCGGGCGCATCGAGGTGAAACTGCGCGAAATAGGCCATCGGGCTCAAGGCCGGCCCGATGTCCTGCACGTGGAGGCCCGCCTGCGTGAGGCCGAGGATCAGCGCGTTCTTGATGGCCAGCGAGTAGTCCCGGTAGTCGTTGCCGACGGCGATCCGGGGCTCGATGCCGCGGCGCATCATCTGCGTGCCGAGACCGAGGCCGAGCGCAGTGACACCCGGCAGGTTGATCGCCTCGGGATACTTCCAGCGCGCGTCATACTCCCGGAAACCGGTGGACGCGATCATCGGGTCGCGCAGGAATTCCCAGGTGTTCGGGGTGACGTCGGCAATCGGTTTCATGGGCAATCCTCGGGGCCTGAAAATCTGTCGCGCCCTAGCTAGCCGCAGCCGCCCCGGAAGCAAAGCCCGCGCGCGGGCGACGGCGGATTGTGCCCCGCCGCCCGATGCGGCCTAGGCCGAGACCTGCTCGCGAAGGATGGCGGTGGTGAGCGACACCATCAGGTAGACGCCCGCGAAGACGAGGAAGGCCAGAAGCGTGTTCTCGAAGCTGCGCGGATAAGTCGCCTGGTCCGGGGCGATGGGCGGCACCGGGGTCGAGAGGTAGCGGACCTGTCGGTTGGCCTCCGTGCGCGCGACCTCGAGTTGCTGCGCCGCCTGTTGCAGCAGGAGCTGCCGGGTGACGAGCTCCTGCTGCGCCACCTCGAGTTCGGCGGTGGCGCGGGCGAGATTGCCGCCGTCGCTTTCGGTGCCCGTCAAGCTGCTGCGCAGCGTTTCGAGCTCGGCTTCGAGGCGTGCGACGTTCGACTGGGCGACCTCCACGCGGGTCTGGTTCGGGCGCGCATTGGCCAGAAGCTGGTCGAGACGCAGGCGTTCGGCGCGGATCTCGGTCTCGATCGCGCCGATCTGGCTGTAGATGAGCGACTCCTCGGCCAGGGCCGAGCCCACGCCGACGCGCTCTTTCAGGTCGACGCTCTTGGCCTGGGCCTCGAGCATCCGCTCCTCGGCGGCGGCGAAGCTGTCCATCGCGCCCTGCATCTGATCGGCGCGCAGGCGGGCGGTCAGCTGATCGACCTGCTCCTCCGCGTAACCGATGAGCGCATCGGAGAAGGCGGCCGAGACGGTCGGGTCGGCGGCGACGACCTCCATCTTGATGACGCCCTCGGTCGGATCGTAGCCGATCTCGACCACCCGCTGGTAGAGCTTGTAGGCATCGTCGCGCGTCGCATCGGGTTCGAGCCGTTGCAGCGGATCGATCTCGGGCTGGGAGAAATGCGCGGTGAAGCCGAGGTCTGCGTCGAGCCGGTTCAGCGCATCGCGTGACAGAAGGTAGGACTGAACCGATATCGAATCCTGTTGCGTCGCGAGCCCCGTCCCCGAGAAAAGCCCGCCGAGCCCCGTGGCCCCGGCAGTCGCGGCATCGGCCTGCTGGATGATGAACTCAGATTTCGTCGCGTACATCGGCGTGGCGATCACGTAGTAGTAGAACGCCGCGATCAACGTCGGCAGGCCGACGAAGAACGTGAGCCGCGTGGCGAGCAGCGCGAGACGCCGGCGGCGTCGGCGGGCGATGTCGCGCTGGATCTTCATGATCTCGCCGGCGCGGTGATCGGCGTCGATCGTCACCTGCGGTTGCGTTGGCGCGGGGGCCGGGCGGCTGACGGCGGGCACCTGCGCGCCGGCGGCCTGTCCCTGTCCGGGCACGAGCTGCAACATGTTCGACCGCTCGAAGGGGTCGATCCCCTGGCCGCGCAGCGCCTCGACCGCTTCCTGATCGGATTTGACCTTGAGGCCATGCTTCTGCGCGATGCGCCGCGCCATCCGCAGCTGGCGCCCGGTCGGTGCCGCTCCTGTCGGGGCGGCCGGCGAGGCGCTGTCGTTCGCCGCAGCGGCGAGCTGCGCGCGGTTGGTCGCGGGCGCGCTCTCGGGGACGGTCACGCCGGGGCGGTTGAAGCCGCCATCGGGGCGGGTGCGGTATTTTAGGGCCTTAGGCATCGTATTCGTAGAGCCTCCGCGCTTCTTCGAGCGTGTCGAAATGATGGAGCCGGCCGTCGCGCAGGACCGCGGCGGTGCTGGCGAAGCGCTCGAGGATCTCCGGCTGGTGGCTGACGATCACGACCGTCGCCTCCCGCAGCCGGTCGCGCAGGATTGAGCCGGCCTTGCGGTTGAACTCCGCGTCGGTGGTCGACGGCATCCCCTCGTCGATGAGATAGATGTCGAATTCGAGGGCGAGCATCAGCGCGAGACTGAAGCGCGACTTCATGCCGGCGGAATAGGTGCCGACGGGCATGTCGAAATACTCCTCGATGCCGCAGAGGTAGCGGCAGAAGGCCTCCACGTAGTCGGGGTCGAGCCCGTAGAGCGTGGCGATGTAGCGCGCATTCTCGGTCGCTGTGTTCTTCTGGATGACGCCGCCCATGAAGCCGAGCGGGAAGGAGACGCGACTCGACCGGCGGATCTCGCCCTCGTCGGGTTTCTCGAGGCCCGCCATCATGTTGATGATCGTCGTCTTGCCGGTGCCGTTCGGCGCGAGGATGCCCATCGAATAGCCGAGATCGATCCGGAAGGAGGCGCGGTCAAGGATCACCTTGCGCTGCTTCCCCGTCCAGAAGGACTTGGACACGTTCTCGAACTCGATCATCTGCCCGATCGCCTCCGAATCGAAATGACACCGGTGCCCTTCACTATGGGCACGCTTGGTTAATTTGATAACGTCGCAATCCGTCCACAATATGGTGAACCGCCGCGGATCGTGGCGTCCGCGGCGGAAAATGTGTCGAATTGGAGGCGTTTCGCCTCAGGCCTCGCGCTTCTGGACCCGGGTGACCTTGCCTGCGACGAGACTGATGGCGGCGGCCGCGAAGCTGAAGAGCGCACCCATCTTCGCCGCATCCTGCACCGGTCCCGGCTCGAAGGCGACGGAGGCCACGAAGAGCGAGACGGTGAAGCCGATGGCCGCGACACAGCCGATAACGAAGAGATCCACCGTCCGCATCCCCTCGGGCAGCCCGAGCCTGAGCGTATGCGCACCGACATAGCCGAAGAGCAGCACACCGATCGGCTTGCCGATGATGAGACCGGCGAGCACGAGCCAGGTCGGATCGCCGATAGCCGAGAACTCCACACCCGCGTTCATAAGCCCGAAGAGGAAGAGGACGACTTCGACGGGGTGCTTCAGCAAGTGCTCGGTATGGTTCAGCAAATCCGTCAGATACTGCTCCGCCTCGGCGAAGATGCCGAAGGCCCGGTCGGCGTGCGGCAGAGTCGGCACGATCGGCAGGAGGCCGAGCGCCGGGTGCAGGCCCGACTGCGCGAAGCCGAACCAGGACAGCGCACCGGCCACCAGGTAGGGCCACCAGCTGAGCTTCTGACGCACCCAGGTCGAGCGCGGCCGGATCTGGTCGCCCCGGTCGAGGCGGCGCGGCAGCCAGTTGAAGAACACATAGACGCCGACCGCCGAGGCAAGCGACAGCAGAAGCCAGGCCGGTGCAAGGTCGCCCGTCGGATAGAAGATCGCGAGGATGATGAGCCCCGCCGCATCGTCCGCGATGGCGAGCAGCAGCAGGAAACGCACCGCCGGGTGCCCCGCCCCGAAGACGAGGCGCCCGACGAGATAGGAAAAGGCGATGTCGGTCGCCGTGGGGATGGCCCAGCCGTTCGCCACCGCGTCGTAGGTGTCCGATCCGAGGAAGGCTGCGAGCCCGAGGTAGACGCCGATCGGGCCGAACATGCCGCCCGCCGTCGCGAACAGCGGCGTCGCCGCCTTCTTACCGCGCAGGCTGCCGTTCTTGAGGATGACGGCCTCCCAGACTTCCTTGCCCGCGATTGCGAAGAAGAAGGCCATTAGGATGTCGTTCACGAGGTAGTGGGCCGTCAGCACCTTGGCCGTCTCGGCATGGCCGAAGGCCTCCGCGTCCTCGCCCATCAGCTTGACCCATTTCTCCATCGACACGCCGATCGTGTCGTTGAACCAGAGCGGATACTCCACGAGCACATGATAGCTGTGCGGGTCGGTGTTGGCCCAGACCAGCGCGATAAGTGCCCCGAAGATCAGCAGCAGCGAATAATTGGTAACGAAATTCCAGACCCGATACATGCCGTCCCTCCGAGTTATTGCGGAATCTGCTATCGGAGGTGTGCCGATGCGGCAAGGTCGCGGCCTGTCATTTGCTGTGCCGAAAGACGCTTTTGCCCTCCCTATTCTGGTCATCGGCCCGGTTTCAGGTATATAATTACCATGATAACCAAATGAGGCCATCATGACCGAACTCGCCCTTTTCGCCCGCATCACGCCGAAACCAGAGCATCGCACCCGCGCACTCGCCGCGCTCGAAGGCATTCTCGCCCCGACCCGCGCCGAGCCGGGCTGTCTGCGCTTCGAGCTCAACACGGGCGACGGCGACGACCCAAGCCTCTATCTGGTCGAGCAATGGCGCGACGCCGCCGCACTCGAGACGCATTATGCGCAGCCCTACGTGGCCGAGGTCTTCGCGGCCTACGCCGATTGGCTGGCGAAGCCCGTCGAGACCGTTCCCATGCGACCCCACGCCTGATGTTCTTCCTCAAGGAGCTGCCGTCGCCCGAGATGATCTCCGGCTTCACCGGATCATCCGGTGGAGCCTCCCCCGACGCGGTCCTCGCGCGGCTCACCGCCCTGCGCGACGCGAGCCTGCGCCTGCGCCGGATCGACAGCTATCTCGCCGGCCACGGCTTCAGCCAGACGCAGTTCCTCGCGATCATGGTCATCGTCCGGGAGCCGGGGCGCGACGGCCTCTCGCCCGCCGAGATCGCGGAGCGGCTCGACGTCTCTCGGCCCGTCCTGTCGAAGATGCTGGCCACGATGGAGCGCAACGGGCTCGTCCGTCGCGTGGCCCACGAAACGGACGGGCGTCGGAGCGAGATCCGCCCCACGGACGACGGCCGCGCCCGCTTCGACGCGCTCCTGCATGGCTACTTCGACGCCCTGATGAGCGACCTGCCCGCGACATGACAAAGGGCCCCGACGGGGCCCTTTGCTTTCAGCTGAACCGGATGCCTTGCGGGAGATTTGCCGGCGGCAAATACCCTGTCGGTTCCGGTGGAGGCTTTCGCGGTGCGAAAGTCCCGCTCTTACACTCTCGTGACAAGGGGGGCCAAAGCCCCCCTTGTACTGCCGTGTTCGCACAGGTCGGCTAGACGCCGTCCTGTAGCTTACATCATGCCGCCCATGCCGCCCATGTCGGGCATGCCGCCACCGGCGGGCGCGCCTTCCTTGGCCGGCTTGTCGGCGACCATGGCTTCCGTCGTGATAAGGAGGCCGGCCACCGAGGCCGCATCCTCGAGCGCGGTGCGGACGACCTTGGCCGGGTCGATGACGCCGAACTTGAACATGTCGCCGTACTCTTCGGTCTGCGCGTTGAAGCCGAAGGTCAGGTCGGTCGATTCGCGGACCTTGCCGGCCACGACCGCGCCGTCGACGCCCGAGTTCTCGGCGATCTGGCGCAGCGGGGCCTCGATGGCGCGGCGGACGATCGCGATGCCGGCGTTCTGGTCGGCGTTCGCGCCCTCCAGACCGTCGAGCGACTTGCCGCCCTGCACGAGCGCCACGCCGCCACCGACGACGACACCTTCCTGGACCGCGGCGCGGGTCGCGTTCAGCGCGTCGTCGACGCGGTCCTTGCGCTCCTTCACCTCGACTTCGGTCATGCCGCCGACGCGGATGACGGCAACGCCACCGGCGAGCTTTGCAACCCGCTCCTGCAGCTTCTCGCGGTCGTAGTCCGAGGTGCTCTCCTCGATCTGGCCACGGATCTGGGCCACACGGGCCTCGATCTCGGCCTTGTCACCGGCACCGTCCACGATGGTCGTGTTGTCCTTCGTGATCGAGACGCGCTTGGCCGTGCCAAGCATGTCCATGCCGACGTTCTCGAGCTTCATGCCGAGGTCGTCCGAGATCACCTGGCCGCCGGTCAGGATCGCGATGTCCTGCAGCATGGCCTTGCGGCGGTCACCGAAGCCCGGAGCCTTGACGGCGGCGATCTTCAGGCCGCCGCGCAGCTTGTTGACGACGAGCGTGGCGAGCGCCTCGCCCTCGACGTCCTCGGCGATGATGAGGAGCGGCTTCTGCGACTGGATCACCTGCTCGAGGAGCGGGACCATCGGCTGCAGCGACGAGAGCTTCTTCTCGTGCAGCAGGATCATGCAGTCTTCCAGATCCGCGGTCATCTTGTCGGAGTTGGTCACGAAGTAGGGGCTGAGGTAGCCGCGGTCGAACTGCATGCCCTCGACGACGTCGGTCTCGGTCTCGAGGCCCTTGTTCTCCTCGACGGTGATGACGCCCTCGTTGCCGACCTTCTGCATCGCGTCGGCGATCTGGCGGCCGATTTCGGCTTCGCCGTTCGCCGAAATGGTGCCGACCTGCGCGACTTCGTCGCTGTCGGTCACGTCACGGGCAGCGGCCTTGATGGCCTCGACGACCTTGGCGGTGGCCATGTCGATGCCGCGCTTGAGGTCCATCGGGTTCATGCCGGCGGCGACCGACTTCATGCCTTCCTTGACGATGGCCTGGGCCAGAACCGTCGCGGTGGTGGTGCCGTCACCGGCTTCGTCGTTGGTGCGGGAAGCGACTTCCTTCACCATCTGGGCGCCCATGTTCTCGAACTTGTCGTCGAGCTCGATCTCCTTGGCGACAGAGACGCCGTCCTTGGTGATGCGGGGGGCACCGAACGACTTGTCGAGGACGACGTTGCGGCCTTTCGGGCCCAGCGTGACCTTGACGGCGTCGGCGAGGATGTTGACGCCCTTGAGCATGCGATTGCGGGCGTCGGTGTCGAATTTCACGTCCTTGGCGGCCATGGTATTCTCCTAGATGTCAGTGTGTTGAGAGATCGGACGGCGCGGGAAGACCCGCGCGGGCTCAGGCGATGATGCCGAGGACGTCCGATTCCTTCATGATGAGCAGTTCTTCACCGTCGACGGTGACTTCCGTGCCCGACCACTTGCCGAAGAGCACGCGGTCGCCGGCCGAAACGGACGGCGCGATCAGCTCGCCCGAGTCCTTGCGCGCGCCTTCGCCGACCGAGACGATCTCGCCCTCGGCGGGCTTTTCCTTGGCGTTGTCGGGGATGATAAGGCCGCCAGCGGTCTTCTCCTCGGATTCGACGCGGCGGACCAGAACGCGGTCGTGAAGCGGTTTGAAAGCCATTTAATCGCCTTTCAGCATGTTGTTTCCCTGTGCTGGCACTCACTTCACTAGAGTGCCAACGACCGGGTAGCTATGCAGTGCATCCCGTGCTGTCAACACGACAGGCCGAGACAATTCCGGAGATTTCTTCACGGTACCCTCCGGGCCCGCCGGGGGGTGATTTCACGATGCGGCGACATAGGTTTGCGCCCATGTCCTTGCCCGAAGACCTCGCCGCCTGCCGCCTCTGCGCCGACCGCTTCGCCGCGACGGCCACGGCCCATGCGCCCCGGCCGATCCCCTGGTTCCGGCCCGGCGCACCGATCGTCATCGCGAGCCAGGCTCCGGGCCAGCGCGCCCATGCATCCGGCGTCCTCTTCGACGATCCGTCGGGACGGCGGCTGCGCGACTGGATGGATCTCGACGCGGCGACCTTCTGGAACCGCGACGCCGTCGCCGTGGTGCCCATGGCCTTCTGTTTTCCGGGCTACGACGCGCAGGGCGGCGACCTGCCGCCCCCGCCCGTCTGCGCCCGGACCTGGCGCAGGGCGGTCCTCGATCACATCGGTGCGCCCCGCGCCCTCCTCCTGGTCGGCGGGGCGGCACAAGGCTGGCATCTCGGGCGCGGCCGCGTGAGCGATCGGGTGCGCGACTGGCGGGACCATGCGCCCGGGGTCTTCTGCCTGCCCCATCCGTCCTGGCGCAACACGGCATGGCTCA
This sequence comes from Jannaschia marina, assembly GCF_013404595.1. Classification (GTDB taxonomy): domain Bacteria; phylum Pseudomonadota; class Alphaproteobacteria; order Rhodobacterales; family Rhodobacteraceae; genus Jannaschia; species Jannaschia marina. The sequence goes on from NZ_JABVAX010000007.1 coordinate 23,596, forward strand.
AGCGCAACCCCTGGTTCGAGGCCGAGACGCTGCCCGCCCTGCGCACCGCCATTCGCGCCGCCCTGCCCGACCGGCCGAAGCCCACGACCGCCGATGACGCTGCCTGAGGAGATCGCCGCCTGTCGGCTCTGCGCCGATCGCTTCGCGGCCACGGCGACCGCCCATGCGCCGCGCCCCGTGGTCTGGTTCGGGCCCGGGGCCCGCATCCTCGTCGCCGGGCAGGCCCCTGGGATGCGCGTTCACATCTCCGGCCGGCCCTTCGACGACCCCTCGGGCGTCCGGCTCCGCGACTGGATGGGCGTGGACGAGGCCACATTCTGGGACAAGACGCACATCGCGATCGCGCCGATGGCGTTCTGCTTCCCGGGCTACGACGCCAAGGGCTCCGACCTGGCACCGCCGCCGATCTGCGCCCGGACGTGGCGGGCTCAGGCGCTTGACCACATCGGTCCGGTCGACGTGACCCTCCTCGTCGGCGGCCACGCGCAGACCTGGGCGCTTGGGCCGGGCCGCGTGACCGACCGCGTGCGCAACTGGCGGGAACATGCGCCGCGCGTCTTCTGCTTGCCCCATCCGTCCTGGCGCAATACCGCGTGGCTCAAGCGAAATCCCTGGTTCGCGGAGGAGACCCTGCCGACCCTGCGCACCGCCATCCGTGAGGCCCTGACGTGACGAGCGACCATACCCCCCTCGACCGTGCCCATCTCGACGCCGAGGCAAGCGGCGGCGACTCGGCCCGCCTGACGTTCTTCGAGCGGCTGGCGGAGGCGGAGCTGCATCTGCTGCTCGAGGAGGCCGAGGGCGACACGATCACCCCGCGCCTCTTCGAGGTCGAGGGCGCGCGCTACGCGTTGGCCTTCGATCTGCCCGAGCGGCTCACCGCCTTCGCGGGTGCGGCCCCGACGGCCACGCTCTCGGGGCGGCGGCTTGCGGGGATGCTGGCCGCCGAGGGGCTGGGCCTCGGGCTGAACCTCGAAGATGCCCCCTCGGCACAGCTCCTGGAGCCGGCATCCATTGCCTGGCTGTCCGAGACGCTTTCGCACGCGCCCGACGAAACCGAGCACCGGATCGAGGCCGTCGCCCCGCCGGGTGCCCTGCCCGAGCGTCTGCTGGTCGCGCTCGATGGGAAGCTGGGGCTGGCGACGGGGCTCGCGCGCAACGCCTACCTCGCAGCGGTGACCTACGCGGGCGGCGGCCGTGGGCACATCCTCGGGTTCGTCGATGCCGTGCCGGGGGCGGAACCCGACCTCGCGCGCGCCGTTTCGGAGGCGCTCGTCTTCTCGGGGCTCGACGCGGGCCAGCTCGACGTGACCTTCCTGCGTGCGCAGGCCCCACTCGCCGCGCGCCTTGCCCGACAGGGATTGCGGATCGAGATCCCTCAACCGGCCGCGCCGAAACCCGTCACGCCACCCGGCAGCGACGGACCGCCGCGCCTGCGCTAGCGACCCGTTCGCCCGGCCATCGGCGCAAGCGTCACGCCCGCTTCCGTCAGCGCGCGCCGCACCGCCCGCGCGATCGCCACAGCCTCGGGGCCGTCGCCATGCAGGCAGATCGAGTCGCAGGCCGCCGGGATCGTGCGCCCCGAATTGGCGATGATCGCGCCGCCCCTGACGAAGTCGACCATCCGCGCGGCCGCCTCCTCCGGGTCGTGGATCATCGCGCCGGGCGTACCCCGCGCCACCAGGGTCGCGTCGTCGTTGTAGCCCCGGTCGGCGAAAACCTCCCCGGTCCAACGCGCGCCGAGCGCCTCCGCCACCTCCTGCTGCGCGGTACCGGCGAGGACGAGGAGGATCACGTCGGAGTCGACCCGGAACGCCGCCTCATAGGCCGCACCCGCAACCTTCGCGTCCTCGGATGCCATGTTGGCCAGCGCCCCGTGCAGCTTGAAGTGGCGCACCCGGGTGCCGAGCGAGGCCGCCATCGCCCGCGCAGCCCCGAACTGCCAGATGACGAGGTTGGAGATGCTGCCCGGCGGCATCGCCATGCGCCGGCGCCCGAAGCCCTGCAGATCCGGAAAGCCGGGATGCGCGCCGATCCCGACCCCGCGTTTCGCCGCGAGCGCCATGGTCCGCGCCATCACGTCCCAGTCGCCGGCATGGGCCCCGCAGGCGATATTGGCCGAGGTCACCACCTCGAGGAGCGCGGCATCGTCGCCCATCGTCCAGTCACCGAAGCTCTCGCCCATGTCCGCATTCAGATCGACCTGCATCGTCTACTCCTCGCCCTTCGCGGAGATCACCCCGCCGATCAGTTGCATACCCAGAAGGTCCGGCACCTCCGACGGGTCCCGCAGCAGCGGGCGCACCGCGGGCGGCGCGGGTGCGGCGGCGCGGGCCTCCTCGGGCGTGACGAAGCGGAACGTGAGCGTGGCGCCCGGCCCCGCCTGCAGCGCGCGCGGCAGATCCGCCGCGATCACGGTTCCGATACGGGGGTAGCCGCCCGTCGTCTGGCACTCCGGCCCGAGGATATAGGGCACGCCGTCACCCGTCATCTGGATGTCGCCCGGCAGGATGAAATCCGACAGCAGATTCAGCTGCCCCTCCGTCGCGAAGCCACGGCCATCCATGGCGAGGCGCACGCCCTGACGGTTGCCGCGCGCGTCGCGGGTGAAGCGGGTCGCGGTGAAACGCTCGATCTCCGCGGCCGGAAAGAGCCGTGTCTGCGGCGTGGGCACGAGGCGCAGCGTTCCGCCCTCGAAGCGTTCGGTCGGATCGACCGTCATCGCACGCCCCGTGCCGGTGGCACAGGGAAGCTCATCGCCGGGTGCGAGCGGCCGGCCGACGTTGGCGATGAGATGGGCGGAACGGCTACCGAGGATCGCCTCCGTCTGGAACCCACCCGCGACATGGACATAGGAGTAGACGCCCGGTCCCTTCGGTCGCAGGTCGAGCACCTCGCCCGCCTCGACAACCTGAGCCGCGTGCCAGCGCAAGGCCCGATCCCCGAGCGTTGCGCGCATCGGGGCCCCGGTCAGCGCGAGATGGACGGTCTCGCCCGCCCGCAGGCGCAGCGGCGCGCCTGGCGTCTCGATGCCTGCGCCCGCCTGTCCCAGAAGAGCCTCCGCCTCGGCGCGCGCGCGCCGGTCCGCCGCGCCGCCCTGTGCGAGGCCCCGGCTCAGGTGGCCCGGTCGGCCGTCGTCCTGCAGGGTCACGAGGGGACCGCATTCGACCACCTCGATCATTCGAGCGCCTCCCAGGTCGCGCCGCCATGGCGCTCCGCGTCCGCGTCGGCCCCGCGGCGCAGGGCCTCGGGCGAGACGGGAACGAAGCGGACTTCGTCTCCGGGCGAGAGCGCGATGGGCCGCGCGCGCCCCGGCTCGAAACAGCCGAAGAGCGTCCGCCCGATCTGCCGCCAGCCTGTCGGAGCCTCCGTCCCGAAGAGAACGAACTGCCGCACCGCCACCACGAGCGCGCCCTCGGGCACCTTCGGCGTGAGCCCCGTCTGGCGCGGCAGGTCCCAGGCCTCCGGCAGGATGCCGAGATACGGCATCCCCGGCGCGAACCCGAGCGCGAGCACACGGATCCGCGCCGTCGACAAGGCCTCGATCGCCGCGCTCTCGCTCAGACCGGCCATCTCCGCCGCCTCGGCCAGTTGCGGGCCGTCGTCGCCACCATAGCTGCAGGGGATGGACCAGAGTCGCCGGGGCGGGGGCGGCACGGCGGACCAATCGCACGCCCCGAGACGGGGCTCCAGCAGTGCCGTCGGATCGCGGCCGTCGTGACGGACGAGCACGGAGCCGAGTGACGATGCCGTCTCGACCACGCCCTCGGGCCGGTCGGCCTCCAGCGCTGCGCGGAAGGCCACGCAGGCGCGGTTGGCCGCGTCGTCGAGCCGGGGCGTGAACCGCACCAGCACGGCGGCCTCGCCCAGCGGCTCGATCCTCGGAAAGCTGTCGCCCATGGGCACTGGCGTGCCCGGCACCGCGCGCGGCGTCAAGACTTGCACCGCGCCCGCCCGCATGGGACGAAGCGCCATGCGACTGGCCTATACCATGACACGCGGGCGCGGCGCGCTCGACCCCCTGCTGCACGAGGTCGCCGGCGCTGCCGCCGCGCGCGGCTTGCGGCTTGCGGGCATCGTGCAGGTCAACAGCGACCGCCCGGGCTGCGCGCGCTGCGACATGGATGCCGTGGTGCTGCCCGACGGGCCCGTCATCCGCATCAGCCAGGCGCTCGGCGCGCAGGCGCGGGGATGCCGGCTCGATGCCGAGGGGTTGGAGACGGCCGTGGCGGCCGCCGAGGCCCGGCTGGCGCAGGGTGTCGATCTGCTGATCGTCAACAAGTTCGGCAAGCAGGAAGCGGCGGGCCGCGGCTTCCGCCCGGTGATCGCCGCCGCGCTCGAAGCGGGCGCGGATGTCCTCGTCGGCGTCAACGAGATGAACCTGCCCGCGCTCGAGACGTTCACCGGCGGCGCGGCCGAGGCGCTCGACCCGGATCCGGCGACGTTGCTCGACTGGATCGGTTCTCCGCCGGAGCGAACGCCCGCCCTTGCCTGACGGCCGGCGCTTCTCTACGGCTGGCACGCCATGACCACATCGCCCGCTCCCTCCGACCCGCCCGTGAAGGCATGGCATATCTGGCTCTGGCCGACGCTCCTCGTGGTGCTGGCCTTCGCCATGTGGCTCCTGCCGTGGGGCCAGTGGGTGCCGCTCCTGCGGGACTGGGTGGAAGGCCACGGCACGCTCGGAACCGTCGTCTTCCTCGCCGTCTACGTCATCGTGGTGATCCTGCCGCTGCCGGCGGCGGCGATGTCTGTCGTGGGCGGCCTCGCCTTCGGGTGGTGGGGCTATCCGCTCTCGATGGCCGGCAGTCTCCTCGGGGCGATCGCCCCCTATTACATCTCGCGGCGCTGGATGCGGGGGCCGGTCATGCGCCGGCTCGACGGCCCCAAGGTCCGCGCCGCAGACCGGGCGATCGCCGATAACGGCTTCGTCTTCGTCATGCTGCTGCGGCTCACGCCGATCCTGCCGTTCACCGCGCAGAACTGGTTCCTGGGTCTGACCGCGATCCGGCCCTGGCCCTACTTCGTCGCGACCGCGCTCGGACTCGCGCCGGGCACGCTCGCCATGGTCTGGATCGGGGAGATGGGCGGCCTTGCCTCGGTCTCTTCCGACCGAACGCAGATCCTCATCGCGGGCGGTGGCCTGCTCGCCTTCGGGGTCTTCGTGATCTGGCTCGGGCGCATCGCGACGCGCGAGATGGAGCGCGCGGGCCTGACCGCGCCGCGGCGGCGGCGCTAGCGGCCGAGACGGCGGGCGAGTCGCGCGGCCCGGCTTACCGACTTGACGTTGCGGGCCGCCTGGCCGCCCGCGACGCGGCCGATGCCCTTGAACAGAAACCTACGCAGTATCATCCGAAGCATGATCCGTCTCCTCCTCGGGGGGTGATCTCTCGAACATGTCGTCGGTCGCCTCGGCGTCTTCAAGGGGCGCGCCGTCCCCGGGCGGCGGCGTGCTTTCCAGAAGTCCGGCCGCGCGCAACTCCTTCAGCCCCGGCAGGTCGCGCGGAGAGCCGAGGCCGAAATGATCGAGAAAGCCGCGCGTCACCACGAAGGTCACGGGCCGGCCCGGCGTCTGCCGGCGCTGGCCGAGCTTGATCCAGTCAAGGTCGAGGAGCTGTTCGATGGTGCCCTTGGAGACGGAGACGCCGCGGATCTCCTCGATCTCGGCGCGGGTGACGGGCTGATGGTAGGCGACGATGGCGAGTGTCTCGATCGCCGCGCGGCTGAGCTTGCGGGTCTCCACCGTCTCCCGCGTCATCAGGAAGGCGAGGTCGGCGGCCGTGCGGATCGCCCAGGCATCGCCCACGCGCGCCACGCGCACCCCCCGGCCCTCGTAGCGCTTCACCAATTGTTCGAGCGCCGCCGGCGCGTCGCAGCCGTGGGGCAGCCGCGCGTGCAACTCGCCCACGGTGACGGGCGCGGCGGAGGCAAAGAGGATCGCCTCGACCATGCGCTCCTGCTCGGCGAGCGGCGGGGCCTCGAAGAGGCTTTCGCTGTCGGCACTCTCGGTCATGCACGCCCCCGGATGGTGATCGGCCCGAAGGTCTCGGCCTGCCGCAGATCGAGCCGCCCGTTCTTCGCCAGCTCCAGCGTCGCCGCGAAGGTCGAGGCGGTGGCCGAACGCCGGCGCGCCGGGTCGGCGTTCCAGCCGTCGGGCAGGAAGGCAGTGAGGTCGGTCCACTCGGCCACTGTCCCGATAAGCGGCCGCAGGCGCTCCAGCGCCTCCTCCATGGTGAAGACCCCGTCGCGGTCCATCACGAAGGGACGGAAGTCGTCGCGGGTGCGCAGGCGAGCGTAGCCCTGCATCAGATCGAGAAGCGTCGCCGTCCAGACGACCCGGCGCGAGCGTTCGAGCCCCTGTGGCTCGCCCCTTGCGAAGACGTCGCGGCCCAGCTGATCGCGCGCCATGAGACGCGCGGCGGCCTTGCGCATCGCTTCGAGCCGTTCGAGCTGAAAGGCCAGATGCGCGGCGAGATCCTCGGCGCTCGGCCCGTCCTCCTCGGGGTCCGGCGGCAGGAGGAGACGCGACTTCAGGAAGGCGAGCCACGCGGCCATGACGAGGTAGTCCGCCGCCAGTTCGAGCCGCAGCTCCCGCGCCTTTTCCACGAACATCAGGTATTGCCGCGCCAGTTGCAGCACCGAGATCGTGCGCAGGTCCACCTTCTGCGTCCGCGCGAGCGTCAGCAGGACGTCGAGCGGCCCCTCGAAGCCATCGACGTCGACGATCAGCGCTTCGGCCGCCAGCCGTTCGGCGACGGCGTCCGGATCCGGGTCGCGGGCCGGGCCTTCGATGAAGTCTTCGCTCAAGATCGCCCCTCAGGTCGTGAGGGATGCAAGTTCCGCACGGGCCGCGTCGATGTCAAGTTCCACCGGTCCCGCCCGCATCGCGAGGGCCTCGTCGGCCCGGCGCAGACCGACGCCCGAAAGCCGGGGGGTGCAGGCGGCGACCGTCTGCATGTCATCCCACTCGCCGTTGCAATGGAGGATCATGTCGCACCCGGCCGCGATGGAGGCTTCGCAGCGGGAGGCCATGTCCCCCGGCAGCGCGCCCATCGAAATGTCGTCGGTCATCAGGAGGCCGTCGAAACCGATGGTTTCGCGGACTTCGGCCATGACCGCGGGTGAAATCGTGCCGGGTCTGTCGTCGATCATGGAGTAGACGACATGGGCCGACATGCCGAGCGGCAGGTCGGAAAGCCGGCGGAAGACCTCGAAATCGGTGGCCCGCAACTCGGCGAGCGCGGTGTCGACCTTCGGCAGGCCGAGATGGCTGTCGACGGTGCCGCGCCCGTGGCCCGGGATGTGCTTCATCACCGGCAGGACCCCGCCCTGCAGGCAGCCCTCGGCATTGGCGCGCGCGCGTGCTGCGACCGTCTCGACGCTGTCGCCGTAGAGACGGGACAGAAGGAACGGGTGCGTGCCCTCGGTCGCGATGTCGGCGGTGGGCGTGCAGTTCACGTCGATGCCGACGTCGCGCAGCTCCCGCGCGATCAGGGTCGCGCGCAGGAACATCGCGCGGTCCGGATCGGTCGCGCGCTTCATCTGCGTGAGAGGTCGGGGCCAGCGGGTCCAGAACGGAGGGCCGAGACGCTGCACGCGTCCGCCTTCCTGGTCGATGAGGATGGGCGCGTCGCGGCCGACACTGTCGCGAAGGTCCGCCGTGAGCGCGCGCAACCGGTCGGGCGTGTCGACGTTGCGCGCGAAGAGGATGAAACCCCAAGGGTCGCTCTCGCGGAAGAACGCCGCCTCGCGGTCGGTCAGCTCGGGGCCCTCGCAGCCGAAGATGAAGGCCCCGGCCATGGCGTCAGCGGATCGTGACGGGGATGCAGGCCGTGTCCTGCGCCAGAAGCTCGGCGCAGAAGCGGCGCGCGTCCGAGCCGTCCGCGAAGCCGACGACCCGCAGACGCCAGAAGTCGCGCCCGCCCGAGGTGGCCTTCTGCACCAGGCGCTGCTTGCCGGCCATGTAGGGGCCGAAGCGTCCCTGGAACCGCTCCCATTCGCCGCGGGCGGCGGACTCGCTGTCGTAGGCCCCGAGCTGCACGACCCGCGTGCCGGGCGTCAGCGACGCGGGATCGGCGTCGCTGGCCGAGGGGCGCGACGGGTCGAGCGAGGCGACCTGCGTGCCCGGCTCCTGCGCCGGGGCCTCGGTCGGCACGGTGGCGGGTGCGGCGGCGGCGACCGCGCGGCGCAGGTCGGCGGGCCGTGCGCGCGGACGCACCGACTGGGCGACACCTGGCTCGGACGCGGGCACGACGGCAAGGTCGATGGGCGCATCCGCCGCGGCGGGCTCCTGCGGCGTGGCGGAGGCGGGTGTGACGACGGCCGGCGGCGCGGCGGGGGCGCTGGCACCGACGATCACCTCGTCCTCGTCGAGACCTTCGGCCACGGCCTCCGAGAGCGCCAGCTGAATGCTCTCCTGCAGGGGGGCCGCCTCGTCCTCGGCGGCCGTCCGGGCCTCGGCAACGGCCGTCTCGCCGGAAGCGGCGGCCCGCTCCGAGAGCGCCGGCGCATCGAGCGAGACCGGCGGCGGCGCGAGCACGATCTGCTCGGGCGCGGGGGCGGCCGGACCACCCGAGGTGATGTCCGAGAGCGCGAGACCCTGGAACGGCGCGACCGTGCCGCCCGGATCCGACGGGGCTTCCCGCATCGGGCCTTCGAGCGCGGCGATGACCGGCACGCCCGAGACGTCGCGGAAGGTGAGGTCGACGGCCCAGACGGCGAGCCCCGCCGTGAGCCCGAGCGAGGTGATCGCCCCGGCCCAGTTGGCGAAGCCGAAGTTCTTCGCGGCCTCCACGAAGCGCGAACTCTCTTCCGCGCCATAGTCGGCACCGTAGTAATCCAGATCCGCCATATGCCTGCCCTCCGCCGCGCGGGGGCGTCTCCCGCGGACTGTCGTGTTCCAAAGACGGGCGCGGGGTTGGCCCCGCTGCCCAAACCTGCTCGGACCCGCGGGGTGGCTTGAAGGCCGTCGTGACGGCGCTCAGCGCATCTCTTCTGCGGGTTCGACGCCCAAGATACCAAGGCCCGCCGCGATTACAATCGCGACCGAGCGCGCAAGGGCGATCTTGGCGGAACTCGCCGATCGGTCGTCCTGCAGGAATCGCAGGGCCGGCTCTTCGTTGCCGCGGTTCCAGTGGGCGTGCAGCGCCGAGGCCAAATCATATAGATAGAAGGCCACGCGATGGGGCTCGTGGGTGCGCGCCGCAATCTCGACAAGCCGCGGCCACTCGGCGACCTTGGCGGCGAGCGCCTGCTCCGAGGCGTGGCCCAGATGTGACAGGTCCACCCGCGCCAGATCGGCGTCGGCCACATTGATGCCATGATCCACAGCCTTGCGCAGCACGGAGGCGACGCGGGCATGGGCATATTGCACGTAGTAGACCGGGTTGTCCTTGGATTGCTCCAGCACCTTGTCGACGTCGAAATCGAGCGGCGCGTCGTTCTTGCGGGTCAGCATCACGAAGCGCGTCACGTCGCGGCCCACCATCTCGACCACATCGGCGAGCGTCACGAAGGTGCCGGCCCGTTTCGACATCTTGAGTTGCTGGCCCCCGCGCGTCAGCTTCACGAGTTGCGTCAGCTTGATGTCGAGGGGCACGGCATTGTCCGAGAGCGCAGCGACTGCCGCCTTCATCCGCTTGACGTAGCCACCGTGATCCGCGCCGAAGACGTCGATCAATGCGTCGAAGCCCCGGTTCACCTTGTCGTAGTGATAGGCGATGTCGGGAGCGAAATAGGTCCAGCCGCCGTCCGACTTCTGGATCGGCCGGTCGACGTCGTCGCCGTAGTCGGTCGACTTGAAGAGCGTCTGCTCGCGCGGCTCCCAATCCTCGGGCAGCTTGCCCTTGGGCGGCTCCAGCGTGCCGCGGTAGATCAGGCCCTTGTCGCGCAAGCTCTCGATCGCGCCCTCGATCTGGCCGGTGCCGTAGAGGGCCTTCTCGGAAGAGAAGACGTCCATCTCAACGCCGAGCGCGGCAAGGTCGCTGCGGATGAGGTCCATCATCGCGTCGGTTGCGAAGTCCCGTACTTCGGCGAGCCAGAACTGCTCGCCCTTGTCGAGGAAGGCATCGCCGACCTTCGCCTTGAGCGCCTCGCCCACGGGCTTCAGGTAATCGCCGGGATAGGTGCCGTCGGGAAATTCCACCGCCTGCCCGTGTGCCTCGAGGTAGCGCAGGTAGACCGACCGCGCGAGCACGTCGACCTGCGCGCCGCCGTCGTTGATGTAGTATTCGCGCGTCACCTCATGGCCCGCGAAGTCGAGCAGGCTGGCCAGCGCGTCCCCGAAGACCGCGCCGCGCGTGTGGCCGACGTGGAGCGGGCCGGTGGGGTTGGCCGAGACGTACTCGACGTTGATCCTCGTCCCCTGCCCCACATCCGAGCGACCGAAATCGGTGCCCGTCTCGAGGACGCGGCGCACGACCTCTGTCCAGACCGCGCCGTCGAGGCGGATGTTCAGGAACCCCGGCCCCGCGACCTCGGCGCTCGCCACGCGCGGGTCGGCGGCGAGTTTCGCGGACAGCGCCTCGGCGATGTCACGCGGCTTCATCTTCGCGGGCTTCGCCAGAACCATCGCTGCATTCGTCGCCATGTCGCCATGCGCCGGGTCGCGCGGTGGCTCGACCGAGACGTTGTCGGTGGCGAGCCCCTCGGGGATCACCCCGTCACGCGCGAGTTCGGAAAGCGCGTCGACGGTCAGGGCACGAATGTCGGAAAAGAGGTTCATCGCGGTCGGTCCTATGAGGGGTTGCCCCCCTCTAGCGCCGCCCCGCGTGGGGTTCAACGCGCCGCATGGGTGGATGCGGCGCGCCGGAAGGCGTCAGCCGCCGTGGGTGAGATCGACCGTCATCGAAAGCTCGCAGCCCTCGAGCGCCGGATTGGCCTGGCCCTGCGCGGCCATCATCGCGGCGATGGACATGGTCGTCTGCGACGTGATCTCGCTGTCGGAGACGAGGGTGAGCCGCGTCGTGCCGAGTTGGCCGCCGTCCTGCGGCAGGTTGATCGTGCCGTCCCAGGTCACGTCGTCCACCTGCGTCCATTCGATCCCTTCCTGACCGGCCCCGAGATCGGCCTGCGTCGGATCGAAGGCCCCGTTCCAGGTCATCTCCGTCGTGCTCGGCTGCGACGCCTGCGCGGCCATCTGCTCGAGGCCCGGGCGCATGTCCGCCGGGCAGGCGTCGCCCACGGCCACATCGCGGGGCGCGGAGGTCCAGGTGCCGTCCTTCGGAGCGGTCTGGGCGAGCGCGGCACTCGGTGCGAGCGCGAGGATCAGGGCGAAGGTTGCTGGGGCGCGCATGGGCGGTCTCCTGTTGTCTGTCCCGCAGGACGTGGAGGCCCGGCGTGTCAGGTGCAAGCGGAGCCGCCACAGCGCCGGCAGAAGCCCGCCAGGCCGCCGGCGGATTTCCACCGGACCGACCTACCCCAGAAGCCGCGCATGACACTGCAGCGCGAAGCGGTCGGTCATGCCGGCGATGTAGTCCGATACGAGCCGCGCCAGTTCCGTCTCGCCCGAGGCGTCCTCCACGTCCTTGCGCCACTGCTTGGGCAACTCGCCCGTGTTGACCATGAAGAACGGGAACAGATCGTCGACCACCTGCGTCACCTGCCGACGCATCTCGACGACCGTGGGCGCACGGTACATCCGCTCGAAGAGAAACGCCCGGATCACCTTCAGATCCGACCAGAGGCCGGGCGAGAACTGCACCATCATCCGTCCCGCCGCGCGCACGTCCGCGACGCTTTCGGGGGCGAGGTCGGCGAGGTTGCGCTCGGTGACCTCGATCACGTCCTCGACCAGAACGCCGAAGAAGCGCCGCAACGCCTCGTGCCGGCGGCGGTAGTAGTTGAGCCCGGGCCAGGTCGCATCGACCTCGGCGAAGCATTCCCGCAGGACCGGAAGCGCGGCCAGTTCGTCGGTCGAGAAGAGCTCTGCGCGCAGGCCGTCGTGCAGGTCGTGGTTGTTGTAGGCGATGTCGTCCGAAAGCGCGGCCACCTGCGCCTCGGCGCTGGCGTGGGTGTGCAACTCCAGATCGTGGCGCGCGTCGTATTCGGCCAGCGCATAGGGCACTGGATGCCCGACCGGGCCATTGTGTTTCGCAATCCCCTCAAGGGTTTCCCAGGTGAGGTTCAGCCCGTCCCAATCGGCGTAGTGCCGCTCCAGCGAGGTCACGATCCGCAAGGCCTGCGCGTTGTGGTCGAACCCGCCGTAGGGGGCCATCAGCCGGTCGAGCGCCTCCTCACCGGTGTGGCCGAAGGGCGTGTGCCCGAGGTCATGCGCGAGCGCCACGCCCTCCGTCAGTTCCATGTCGAGGCCCAGATGCTTGGAAATCGTCCGCGCAACCTGCGCCACCTCGATGGAATGGGTGAGCCGCGTGCGGAAGTAATCCCCCTCGTGCTCGATGAAGACCTGCGTCTTGTGCTTCAGGCGGCGGAAGGCGCTCGAATGGATGATGCGGTCGCGGTCCCGCTGGAAAGGCGAGCGGTGGCGGCTCTCGTCCTCGGGGTGGAGGCGTCCGCGGGTCCGGGCGGGGTCGCTGGCGAAGGGAGCGGGCATCGGGCTCACTTGGAAAGGTCGGTCGCGTCCCATATATCGGGCGTGTCGGCAATGCACAGCCCCGAGGCGACCATGGACCTGTCCCTTCCCCCCCGCGTCACCCCCCGCGCCTTCGAGCGCCTCTCGGAGATCGGGGCCGCCGAACAGGGCAAGGCCCTGCGCGTCGCGGTGGAGGGCGGCGGCTGCTCGGGCTTCCAGTACCAGATCGAACTCGACGACGTGGCCGAAGGCGATACCGTGCTGGAAGGATCGGGCGAGAAGGTCGTCGTCGACGAAGTCTCCCTGCCGTTCCTCGGTGGCGCGACCATCGACTTCACCGAAGAGCTGATCGGTGCGCGCTTCACCATCGAAAACCCGAACGCGTCGTCAAGCTGCGGCTGTGGGGTCAGCTTCTCGATGTGACGGCCATGGGCGCGGTGATCCGCAGGAACCGCGCCATCAAGGCCACCGTCGCCGCCAGAAGACCCGCGACGAGGCCGAGCCAGATGCCCTCCGGCCCGAGCCTGGCGATGAACCCGAGACCGTAGGAGACGGGGATGCCGACAAGCCAGTAGGAGATGATCGCATAGATCATCGGCACCCGCGTATCCTGCACCCCGCGCAGGAAGCCGAGCGCCATGACCTGCCCCGCGTCCACGAGCTGGAACAGCGCGGCAAACGCCAGAAGCGTGACGCCAAGCGCCAGGATCTGCGGGGCCTCCGGGTCGTCGCGGTCGAGGAAGAGGCGCACGATCTCCTCCCCGAAGCCGAGGTAAAGCACGAGCGACGCCGCCACCGCCCCCCCCGAGAGGAGCGCCGCCGCGAGGGCTGCACGCCTGAGCCCCGGGGCATCCCCCTGCCCCCAGGCGCGGCCCACCCGGACCGTTGCCGCCTGACTGAGTCCCATGTGCACCATGAACGTCAGCGCCGCGACGCCGATGGCGATGCCATGCGCCCCGAGCGGGACCGTCCCGATCCAGCCCATCATCACCGCCGATGCCGCGAAGAGCCCCGACTCCGACACGTGCGTCAGGCCGACCGGCAGGCCGAGGCGGAAGATGTCGGCAAAGATGGGCCAGTCGGGGCGATGCAGGTTCCGGAACAGCTCGAACCGCGCCATCTGCGGCCCGCGCGCCGCGTAGAGGGCGAGGATGCCCGCCGAGAGCACCTGCACCCCGACCGAGGCGATGGCCGCGCCGCGAAGGCCCAGTTCCGGGAAGCCGAGGTTGCCGAAGATCAGGAGCCAGTTGACCACGACGTTCAGACCCGCCGCCGCCATGGTCGCCCAGAAGACGATCCGCGTGCGCTCAAGCGCGGAGAGATGCGAGCGTAGCGTCGCCAGCAGGAGCGCCGGCACCATGCCCCAGCCCGCGATGCGCAGATAGGCCTGCCCGCCCTCGGCGACCACGTCGGTCTGTCCAAGCAGCAGCAGAAGCGGCTCCGACCAGACGAAGAGCGGCATCATGGCTAGGCCGGTAAGCACCGAGAACCACAACCCCATGCGCGCCACGCGCCGCACCTGCGTCTCGTCGTCCTGCCCGAGGGCACTGGCGGCGAGCGGCATACAGGCCACGGCGAAGCCCGACCCGAGGACGAAGAGCGTGAAGAAGGCCGAGTGGCTGATGGTCGAGGCCGCCAGCGCCTCGATAGAGTAGCGCCCGAGCATCAGCGTATCGGTCAGACCGATCAGCACCTGCCCGACCTGACTGCCGACGAGCGGCAGGCCCAGCACGAGCGTGCGGCGCAGGTGTGTCGAGAGCGGATCGGTCATGGAACCGGCGCTATCGCGCCCGCCCGGACTTGGCAATCGCGGGCGAGGCAAATGCGGGTGTCAGACGCCGTCGAGCCGATCCTGCGCGGCGTTCACGATGCGCACGACGATGCGCTCGTGGTCCTGCAACTCTTGCCGTGGCACGTCCGACGCCTGCGCCTCGATCGCCGCGGCGAAGAGGTCGAGCAAGCGGTTGCCGTCGCGCACCAGCGTCCGCAGGTCGCCGCGCGCCATGATGCCGCGCAGGCCTTCCAGCGTTCCGCCACCCTCGCCCACGCCGTGTCCGGTCCGAACCCGCAGCTCGGCCACCGCGGCCCGCGCCGCACGAAGCGCGTCCGACCAGCGCACGAGGATGTCGACCTCCGCCTGCGGCTTTCCCTCGACGTCGATATTGGCCTGCGCCTGATGCAGGGCTGCGGCCAGATCGCCGAGCTTCGCCGCGGCGGCACTCGCGGCCGCGTCGTCCTCCCGACCGGCCGCACGGGTGGCCTCGGTGCCGCTCGCGGCAAGTTGCGGGGGCGTGGCGGGATGGGTCATGGCGGCTCCTTCGAAAGAGAACCCCGGGCCGGAGACCGGGTTCCGCGAATTGCCGCAGCCAAAGAAAAAGGAGCCCGCAGGCCCCTTCTCGTTCGCTTGTGCCGGATCTCAGCCGACGAGTTCGAGACCGGAGAAGAAGTAGGCGATCTCCTCCTTGGCCGTCTCCGGCGCGTCGGAGCCGTGCACCGAGTTCTCGCCGATCGACAGGGCGAATTCCTTGCGGATCGTGCCGTCGGCCGCCTCGGCCGGATTGGTCGCGCCCATGACTTCGCGGTTCTTAGCGATGGCGTTCTCGCCTTCGAGCACCTGAACGACGATCGGCTCGGAGATCATGAACTCGCAGAGCTCGTCGAAGAAGGGCCGCTCCTTGTGGACGCCGTAGAACGTCTGCGCCTGCTTCAGCGTCAGCTGGATCCGCTTCTGGGCGACGACGCGCAGGCCGGCCTCCTCGAACTTGGCGACGATCTGGCCGGTCAGGTTGCGCTTGGTGGCGTCGGGCTTGATGATCGAGAAGGTGCGTTCCAGGGCCATGCCGGTCTCCTTTGGTGTGATTTGGCGCGGGCCATATCAGGGGTGTGGGACAAAGGAAACCGGGTGTTGACGGGGGGCGTCCGGGCCGTCATGGCAGCCCCATGCTCCAGATTACCGATCTCAGCTATTCCGTCGCGGGACGCCCGCTCTTCGAAGGGGCCAGCGCCACGATCCCCGAAGGCCACAAGGTCGGCCTCGTCGGGCGCAACGGCACGGGCAAGACGACGCTCTTCAAGCTGATCCGCGGCGAGCTGACCCTCGACGGCGGCGACATCTCCCTCCCGAGCCGTGCGCGCATCGGCGGTGTCGCGCAGGAGGTGCCGTCGTCTGACGTGACGGTGCTGCAGACCGTGCTCGATGCCGACACCGAGCGCGCCGCCCTCATGGCCGAGGCCGAGACGGTGACCGACCCGGCCCGCATCGCCGAGGTGCAGACCCGCCTTCAGGACATCGACGCCTGGTCGGGCGAGGCACGCGCCTCCAGCATTCTCAAGGGGTTGGGCTTCGATGTTCACGAGCAGGGCCGGCCCTGCTCCGACTATTCGGGCGGCTGGCGGATGCGCGTGGCCCTGGCCGGCGTTCTCTTTGCGCAGCCGGACCTGCTGCTCCTCGACGAGCCGACGAACTACCTCGACCTCGAGGGGGCGCTCTGGCTCGAAAGCTACCTCGCGAAATACCCCCATACGGTCATCATCATCAGCCACGACCGCGGCCTCCTGAACCGCGCCGTCGGGGGAATCCTGCACCTCGCGGACCGCGGACTGACCTACTACAGCGGCAGCTACGACCAGTTCGTGAAGGCGCGCGCCGAGAAGCGCGCGGGTCAGGCCGCCGAAGCCGCCAAGCAGGAGGCCCGGCGCGCGCATCTGCAGGCCTTCGTCGACCGCTTCAAGGCCAAGGCCAGCAAGGCGAAACAGGCGCAGAGCCGGGTCAAGATGCTCGAACGCATGGAGACGATCCGCGCGCCGGAGGACGCCGCGCGCACCGTCTTCACCTTCCCCCAGCCCGAGGACATGGCCCCGCCCATCCTGCGCCTCGACGCGGCCGCGACGGGCTATGACGGCAAGGCCGTGCTGCAGCGTCTGAACGTGCGGATCGACCAGGACGACCGCATCGCCCTCCTCGGCCGCAACGGCGAGGGGAAATCCACGCTTTCCAAACTCTTGTCGGACAGGCTTCACACGCTTCAAGGCGCGCGCATCGCGTCCGGCAAGCTCCGGATCGGCTATTTCGCCCAGCATCAGGTGGACGAGCTGCACGTCGACGAGACCCCGCTCGACCATATCCGCCGCGAACGCCCCGGCGAGCCGCCGGCGAAGCTGCGCGCGCGCCTCGCCGGCTTCGGCCTCGGCGTGGAGCAGGCCGAGACGCGGGTGGCGAAGCTCTCGGGCGGTCAGAAGGCGCGGCTTAGCCTCCTGCTCGCCACGCTCGACGCGCCGCATATGCTCATCCTCGACGAGCCGACCAACCACCTCGACATCGAAAGCCGCGAGGCGCTGGTCGAGGCACTGACGGCCTATACGGGCGCGGTCGTCCTCGTGAGCCACGACATGCACCTCCTGAGCCTCGTCGCCGACCGGCTCTGGATCGTGAAGCAGGGCACCGTCGCGCCCTACGACGGCGACCTCGAGAGCTATCGCAAGCTCCTCCTGTCGGGCGACGAGAAGCCCGAGAAGGCCCCGAAGGAGAAACCGAAGAAACCGGTGAGCCGCGACCGGCTGCAGGAACTGAAGTCCGAGGTGCGCAAGGCAGAAGCGCGCGTCGCCAAGATCGAGGAGATGCGCGAGAAGCTGGCGAAGAAGCTGGCCGATCCGGCGCTCTACGACGACGGACGGCAGGGTGAGCTCGAAACCTGGAACCGCAAGTACGCCGAGGTGATGGAGGCCGCCGACCGCGCCGAGAGCCTCTGGATGGGCGCGATGGAGACGCTCGAGAGGGCGCAGCAATGACGCTGACCGAGGCCGCCACCGCCTTCACGGCGCTCTTCGTGGTGATCGATCCGATCGGTCTCGCCCCGATCTTCATCGCCATGACGGCAGGCATGTCCCCGCGCCAGCGTCGGGCCATCGCCGTGCGGGCCTGCGTGATCGCCATCGGGCTGCTGGTGGCCTTCGCTCTCCTCGGCGAGTCGATCCTGAACTTCCTCGGCATCTCCATGCCGGCCTTCCGCATCGCCGGCGGGCTCCTCCTCTTCCTCACCGCGCTCGAAATGCTCTTCGAGAAGCGCCAGCCGAAGCGCGAGGGCCGCGCGGAGGAGCCGACCTCCGACCCCTCGGTCTTCCCGCTCGCGCTGCCGCTCATCGCGGGGCCCGGTGCCATCGCCACGATGATCCTGCTGACCGACGGGGCGAGCCCCCTCGGGGCGGCGCAGGCGATCGGCGTCATGGTGGCCGTGATCGCCGTGGTCTTCGCCTTTTTCCTGTTGGCCACACCGATCGAGCGGATGCTCGGCGCGACGGGCACCAACGTCGTCACCCGGCTTCTGGGGATGCTCCTTGCCGCGCTCTCGGTGCAGTTCGTCCTCGACGGGATCGGCACGCTCCTGGGCTGGTAACTCCGCCCCCGCTGCCTAGATTGGAAACATGACCGGAGACGATACCGCCTACCTCATCTACCTGACGCTCTTCGGCCTCGTGATCGGGGGCTCCTACTTCCTCGCCAACCGTCACCGGATGGGCCAGATGGCGCAGCAGGCGGCGATTTGGTTCTTCATCTTCCTCGGCGCGGCGCTCGTCTTCGGCAACTGGGACAGCATCTCGCGCACCCTCGTGCCGTCGCAGAGCTATGTCGCGGGCAAGGACGGCGCGGTGATCGAGCTGCCCCGGCGGTCGGACGGGCACTACTACATGACGCTGCGGGTGAACGACACGCCGGTCGATTTCGTGGTCGACACCGGCGCGACCGACCTCGTCCTTTCCGCCGACGATGCCCGCGCCGTGGGCATCGACCTGCGGGAGCTCGCGTACCTCGGGCAAGCGCAGACGGCGAACGGCACGATCCGGACGGCGCAGGTGTTTCTCGAAGAGGTGCAGGTGGGCGAGACGGTCGACCGCGACGTCCGGGCCATCGTCGGCGACGGCGAACTCGGGATTTCGCTCCTGGGGATGTCGTATCTGGAGACCTACGGCCGGATCGAGATCGAAGGCGGCACTCTGCGATTGATTAGGTAGGACGACAAACCCGTCCCGTCCCCTCTTCCGCGGGGAGAGCGGAGTTGCTGATTGGAAAATGACGCTTCCCCTCTGGTCCAAAGGGGGATCTGGAGGAATGTGTCAAGGGCTAGGCGGGAAGACCGCGCCAAGGTCGGCATTAACTTACGGATTTTGATTGCGACTATAGTGGTACGCGCTGGATTTGGCACTCCTGATTTAAATCGACGAATAGGAGCTTAAAATATGGAAGGTTTCGCTGTGCTATTGGGGGCCGGGTCTGTTGGATGTCTTGGATATGGACTATCTACCTACACATTTGCTTTAACCGTACTCGTCGGATTTTTCGCATTTCAGCGTGATTTCAGGCAAAGATATGCTGCTTCTAGTGCCAGTCCAAAGTCCGGCAGGAGACAGCTCTCCAGAGAAGATCGCCGGTTTGCTTACAGCTATCTCGCGCTATTAGGCTTTGCGTCTGCGATGTGGTTTACTGGCGTCCACTTCGAAATTTACGGGTTACGCGCGGGCTGGTTTAACGGTCAAACTGAATATCCTTCTGTATGGCCAACACCGCGCAGTTTACGCGAAACTAGTCTCTAGACACCGGGGTTCGCGCTCTCGATTTTTTCGTTTGTGCATTTACTTTTCTTTTCAAAGTCTAGTCGGAAAAACTAGAATACATGATACACTTCCTGACATTCGCCGTGCTGTCGAAAGCGGCAAGATTGGCTCAAGCCGGTCTTTCGCCGAAATTACCTCACCCTCCTTACAAATCACAAAAGACATGAAACCGGTTTCCCCAGGCGTCCTGCACCGTGAACTGGCGCAGGCCCCAGTGCTTGTCTTCGAGCGGCTCCACGATCTCGGCCCCGCGGGCGGTGAGCGCTTCGTGGGCCGCGTCGACGTCCTCGGCGAAGATGTAGAAGATCGCCGGGGCCGCGGGCTCCGGTTGGGCGCGGAAGAAGATGACGCAGTCGCCGTTGGCGACTCCGCCGATCCGGCCCTCTTCGTTGTACCAGTCGATCTCGAAGCCGAGCCGGTCGCGGTAGTAGGCTTGGGCCGCCTCGACATCGGGAACGGGCAGGAAGGGGGTGGGCGGGGCGAGCCTCATGGGGCCTCCGGAGCTATCCACGTCAGGCTAGCCGACTGCCCCCAGGGCGATCAATCACCGGTGTTCTTCGAGGCCTTCTCCTCCCACTTTCCCGATTCCTCCGACCAGTAGCGGGCGGCGCAGCCCGCGTCCGTTAGCGTCTTCCATTGGGTGCGAGCACGGGCGACGGCCTCGCCGTCGGTGCCGTCGAAGAGGATGCAGGTACGGGTCTTCTCCGCCACCTCCGCGGGCGTGACCTCGGCCCCGTCGACGGCCATGAGACACTCACGATCGTCCGCCGCCCCGGTCGTCAGCAGGATCGGCTGGCGCGCGTCGTGCGGGCCGCCGGCCAGCCCGTGAGGCAGGAAACCGTCGCCCTGCCACAGCCGCCCGTCGAGCCAGTCGAGGCGCGCCGGGTCGCCCCCGCGCACCGCCACGCGCCAGGATTGTGCCAGACTGCGGTTGAGGAGCGAGGCGAGCGTGACGTCGACGGCGTTGCGCGTCAGGTGGTAGAAATAGACGTCGCCCAAGTCAGTCCGTTGCCTCGAACCGGGCGCGGACCAGTTGGTCGAGCGCGCGCACGCCCCAGCCCGTGGCCCCCGCGGGCGCGAGCGCCGTGCCGTTCGAGACCGAGGCGACGCCCGCGATGTCGAGGTGGATCCAGGGCGTCTCGTCTTTGACGAAGCGCTGCAGGAACTGCGCCGCGGTGATCGAGCCCGCGGGACGACCGCCGATGTTCTTCATGTCCGCCACGCGGGATTTGAGCATCTTGTCGTAGCCTTCGCCCAGCGGCATCCGCCAAGCCCCCTCGCCCGTGTCCTTCGCGGCCTTCAGGAAGGCATCGCAGAGCGCGTCGTCGTTCGAGAAGACGCCCGCGTTCTCATGGCCGAGACCGATGACGATGGCTCCGGTCAGCGTGGCGAGGTCGATCATGGCGGCGGGTTCGAAGCGATCCTGTGCGTACCACATCACGTCGCAGAGGACGAGACGGCCCTCGGCGTCGGTGTTGATGACCTCGACGGTGTCGCCCTTCATCGACTTGACCACGTCGCCCGGGCGTTGGGCGCGGCCGTCGGGCATGTTCTCCACGAGGCCGACGAGCCCCACGACGCTCGCCTTCGCCTTGCGGCGCGCGAGGGTGTGCATGGCTCCGGCGACGGTGCCGGCCCCGCCCATGTCCATGGTCATGTCTTCCATGCCCGCGGCGGGCTTGAGCGAGATGCCTCCGGTGTCGAAGACGACGCCCTTGCCGATGAGCGCGAGCGGCGCTTCGTCGCCGCCGCCCCGCCATTCCATGACGACAACCTTGGAGGGGCTCTCCGATCCTTGCCCCACGGCGAGGAGCGTGCGCATTCCGAGCTTTTCGAGATCGGCTTCCTCCAGCACCTCGACCTTGACGCCGAGATCCGACAGCCCTTGCAGCCGCTCGGCGAATTCGGTGGTCGTCAGAACGTTCGACGGCTCGTTCACCAGATCGCGGGTCAGGAAGACGCCCTCGGCCTGGGCGCGGGCTGCTGCGAAGGCGGCCTCCGCCTCGTCCGGGGCCTTGGTCATCACCGTGATGTCGGCGGCGGGCGTCGCCTCCTTGGACTTGTGGTCGCCGAACTCGTAGCCCCGCAGCGCCGCGCCCAGAACGACGTCACCGAGCCGTCGCATCGTCCCCGCGAGGACGAGAAGCGGTCGCGAACCGCGGAGTTTCGCCAGCGCCGCGCCCCCGGCCATGGCCTTCATCATCGACGGCCGCCGGTCGAGCTTCACGAGCGCCACGGTGCTCGCCGACAAACCGGCGGGAAAGCCCAGCTCCAGCACCTCGCCCGCGTCGAGGCCATCGAAGGCGGGGCTCGCGACCGCCCTCTTGAGCGCGCCCTTCGCCACGCGGTTGAGGCGGCGCGCGTCCGCCCCGAGGCTGCCGTCTGCGGCGACGAAACAGGCGATCACGCCCTCGACCTCGGCCAGGGCGGTGAGATCGGTCTGGACGAAGCTGACGGAGGCGGGTGCGGTCATGTCGGACTCCTTGCGAGACTGCGTTCGCGCGGACCCTACGCGCGCCCCGGCGGACATGCCAGAGACCGCGCCGTCGCCCGCGTGGCAATTCCGCACCGCGGCGGGCGATCTGGGCTTTGATGCGCCGCACGGACGGGCTAGGAAGGGCGCAGTGTTGCTTCCGGGGGGACGCGTGAGACTTTTCGACCGATACCTCGCGGGGCAGCTGCTGATCTATTTCGGCTTCTTCAGCCTGGTCCTGGTCGCGGTCTACTGGGTCAATCGGGCCATCGGCCTCTTCGACCGGCTGATCGCCGGCGGGTCCAGCCTCCTGACATTTCTCGAGTTCACCGCCCTAGCTCTGCCGAACGTGATCTACGCGGTGCTGCCGATCTCGGCCCTCGTCGCCGCGCTCTACGGACTCAACCGCTTCTCCGCCGACAGCGAGATGGTCGTTGCGCAGACGACGGGCCTGTCGCCCTGGCGGCTTGCGCGGCCCATCGTCATGTTCGGGGCCGTCGTCGCGATCCTCGTGAGCCTGCTCGGGCATGTGCTCGTGCCCGCTTCCCGCGCCGAGCTCGCCGAACGCTCGCGGGAGGTGACCGAGGACGTGACCGGCCGGCTCCTGAAGGCGGGGGAATTCCTGCATCCCGGAACGGGCGTCACCGTCTACGTGCGCGAGATCACGCCGCAGGGAGAGCTTCTCGGCCTCTTCCTTCAGGATCGGCGCAGCGAGGCCACCCGCACGTCCTATACCGCCGAGCGCGCGGTGCTGGTGCGCGCCGCGGGCGGCACGCGGCTCGTGATGTTCGACGGTATGGCGCAGACGCTCCAGACCGCCGACCAGAGCCTCGTGACCACCACTTTCGAGGATTTCGCCTACGACCTCGCCGGCCTCACCGGCACGTCCGGGACGCGGCGGCCCGATGCGCGCGAACTCTCGACACCCGTGCTGCTGCGCGCCGATCGCGCCACGCAGGACCTGACGGGCGACGATGCCGCGAAGCTCCGGTTCGAGGGGCACGCGCGCTTCGCGGAGGCGATCTTCGCCTTCGGCCTGCCGCTCCTCGCGCTCGGCTTCCTGATGCTCGGCGGCTACTCCCGCCTCGGCCTCTGGCGCCAGATCCTCGGAGCGGTCACCGCGGCGATCGTGCTGAAGATGCTGGCCAATGCCGCCGAGAACACGGCGCGCGGCGACGGCGAACTCTGGTGGATCACCTATGTACCGCCACTCCTGACACTTGTACTTGGGGCCGGCCTCGTCTGGCGCGACACGCGGGGGCCACGCATCCTGCGGCCGCGGGGCACCGCATGATCCTGTCGCTCTACCTCGCCCGCCGGTTCACGATGCTCGTCCTCGTGGTAGCCCTCGTCTTCACCGGACTTCTGCTGCCGATCGACCTCATGGAACAGCTGCGCTACCTCGATGACGAGGGTGCGGGGCTCGCCGACGGGCTGCGTCTGGCCGCGCTCAACCTGCCGGGCGCGCTCTACCAGATCTTGCCACTCATCGTGATCCTCTCGACGCTCGCGCTCTTCCTGTCGCTCGCGCGCTCCTCCGAGATGGTGGTCATCCGCGCCGCCGGCCGCTCGGCCCTGCATGCGGCGATGGCCCCCGTCATGGCGGCGATCCTCATCGGGGTGGCCGCGCTGATCGTCGTCAACCCGATCGTGGCGGCCACACAGGCCCAGTACGAGCGCGAGATCGCACGCTGGAAGACCGGGGTGAGCAGCGTGCTCTCGGTCAGCGAGGAGGGCGTCTGGCTGCGCCAGGGCGACGGATCGGGGCAGACGGTGATCCGCGCCGCCCGCTCCTCTCTCGACGGGACGATCCTCTTCGACGCGACGTTCCTCGCCTTCGACGAGAACGGCAGCCCGATCGAGCGCATCTCGGCCGCGCGGGCGGAGCTTCAGGACGGCGCATGGCGGCTCGAGGAAGCGAAGCTCTGGCCCCTCGGCACCTCCGACAATCCGGAGCGGGACGCCGGGGTGATGCCGACGACGACGATCCCCTCCAGCCTGACGGAGGATCAGATCCGCGACAGTTTCGGCGTGCCCTCCTCCATCCCGATCTTCCAGCTTCCTGGCTTCATCGCGGATCTCGATGCCGCCGGCTTCTCGGGGCTGTCGCATCGCATCTGGCTGCAGATGGAGCTCGCGAACCCGCTGATGCTGGCTGCGATGGTCCTGATCGGGGCCGCCTTCTCGATGCGCCACACGCGCACGGGACGCTCGGGCCTTCTCGTGCTGACGGCGCTCCTGCTGGGCTTCGGCGTCTTCTTCCTGCGCAACTTCGCGCAGGTCCTCGGCGAGAACGGGCAGCTTCCCGTCGCGCTCGCCGCCTGGTCGCCGCCGATCGCTGCGATCCTGCTGTCGGCGGGCGTCATCCTGCGCAAGGAGGACGGATGATGCGCTTCCGCGCCCTCGCGCTCGCCCTCTGCCTGGCCCTCGCCCCCCTTGCCGCCACGGCACAGGAGGGGCCCGCGACGCTCGTCGCCGACCGGATCGACTTCAACGCGCGCGAGCTCATCGCCTCCGGCAACGTGGAGATCTTCGCCGACGGCCGCATCCTGCGGGCCCGGCGCGTCACCTATCTGCGCGGCGAGGACCGGGTCGTCGTCGAAGGCCCGCTGACGCTGCTCGACGGGCCCGACCAGATCCTCATCGCGGATTTCGCATCGCTGTCGTCGGATCTGCGCAATTCGGTCGTCCAGGGCGCGCGCCTCGTCCTCGACGAGCAGTTGCAGATCGCCGCCACCGAGGCGGCCACCGGGGCCGAGGGCCGCTACACGCAGCTTTACCAGACCGTCGCCTCCTCCTGCGAGGTCTGCGCGGCGCATCCGGTGCCGCTCTGGCAGATCCGCGCGCGGCGCGTGGTGCACGACCGGGAAGAACGGCAGCTCTATTTCGAGGGTGCGCGCTTCGAGGTCGCCGGCGTGCCGGTGGCATGGTTCCCGCGCTTGCGCCTGCCCGATCCGACGCTCGAACGGGCGACCGGCTTTCTGGCCCCGCGCCCCAGTTCCGACGACCTGCTCGGCACCGGCATCGCCGTACCTTACTTCATCGTCCTCGGCCCCTCGCGCGACCTGACGCTCACCCCCTTCGTGACCAACTCCGAGACGCGCAGCCTCGGATTCCGCTACCGCCAGGCCTTCGACACGGGCCGCATCGAAGTCGTCGGAGCCCTGTCCCGCGACGAAATCCGCCCCGGCGAGACCCGCGGCTATCTCTTCGCCGACGGCACCTTCGCCCTGCCCCGGGGCTATCGCTTCGAATTCGATCTGGAGCTCGTGAGCGACGACGACTACCTGCTCAACTACGACATCGACGAGGAGAAGGACCGCCTCGACAGCCGGATCGCCATCACCCGGATCGATCGCGAGGATCGCTTCGTCGCGGAGGCGATCGCCTTCAACACCCTGCGCGAGGGCGAGCGCAACCGCTTCCAGCCGACACCCGTCGTCACCGTGGAGCGCCAGAGGCGGGTGCCGGGGCGCGTGCTCGGCGGGCAGATGGTCTGGACGCTGCAGGCCCATGCGCGGCGGCGCGAGGCCGATGTCGTACCGCCCGGTCTTCCGGCCAATTCGGCGCGCGACGTCCTGCGTGCCTCGGCCGCGGTCGACTGGCGACGCACCCGGATCACCGACGCGGGCCTGGTCTGGACGGGCCTCGCCGGACTGCATCTCGATGCCTACAACGTGCGTCAGGATCCGACCTTCCCGGACGGCACCTTCGTCCGCGCCGTCCCCTATGCCGGCCTCGAGGTGCGCCTGCCCCTGGCGAAGGCCGGCGCGGGCGGCGTGCGCCATGTGATCGAACCGGTCGCGCAGGTCATCTTCGCGCCGAACGACCGCCGCCCCACCCCCAACGAGGACAGCCTCACGCCCGAGTTCGACGAGGGCAACCTCTTCTCGATCTCGCGCTTCGCCGGCCGCGACACGCGCGAGCTCGGCAACCGGCTCAACGTCGGGATCAGCTACACGCGCTACGACCCGTCAGGCTGGACGGTCGGGGGCACGGTGGGCCGGGTCTGGCGCAACGACGATCTCGGACAGTTCCGGCCCGGCACCGGCCTCGCCGGAACCGCCTCCGACTGGCTCGTCTCGGCGCAGGCCAGCTATGGCGACCGCTTCCAGTTCATGCAGCGATCGCTCGTCTCCGACGGGCTCGAGTTCTCCCGCTCCGAAACGATCCTGCGCTGGCGCGGCCGCCGGCACGATCTGGAGACGCGCTACACCTGGCTCGAGGCCGACGCCGGGGCCGGCCGGCCGATCGACACGTCCGAATGGGCCCTCGACGCGGCCCGCGACCTCGGGGGCGACTGGACGGGGCGGGTGAACTGGCGATATGACTTCATCACCAACGATGCCAGCAGCGCCGGCCTCGGGCTGACCTACCGGTCGGATTGCGTGACGGTGGATCTCGACGTGGAGCGGCGCTTCACATCGACCACGACACTCGATTCCTCCACCCGGTTCGGGCTGGGCGTGGAACTGGCAGGATTTGGCGCGGACGACCGGCGCGACCGGCGGCGGCGCTGCGGAATTTGAGAGGGCGGGCAATGAGACAATTTCTGGCAAGCTGCGGCATCGCGCTGACGCTGGCGCTTGCGACGGTGACGGGGGCCGAGGCGCAGCAGCCCTTCGCGGCCGCGGCGACGGTCAACGGGCAGGCGATCACCAACTACCAGGTTCAGCAGCGGGCGCAGTTCTTCACACTCCTGCGGGCCCCGAACGCCGATTTCGAGAGCGCGAAGGACGTGCTCGTCAACGAGACGCTGCAGCTGCAGGCCGCGCGCGAGGCCGGTGTCACGCTGACGCCCGACGAGCTCGACCAGGGGATGGTCGAATTCGCCGGCCGCGCGAACCTGACCCCCGACGAATTCGTCGCCGCGCTCGAGCAGAACGGCGTCGCGCCCGAGACCTTCCGCGACTTCGTGCGCAACGGCATCTACTGGCGACGCTTCGTGCAGCAGCGCTTCGGTCCCCAGAGCCGTCCGAGCGACGGCGAGGTGGAGCGCGCCCTCGCGCGGGGCGACGGCAGTGGCGGCGTCCGCGTGCTTCTGTCCGAGATCGCGCTGCCGCTCACCCCCGAGAACCAGGCCGAGACCCAGGCGCTCGCCCAGCGGCTCTCGGAGACGATCGTGGGACAGGCCGCCTTCGAGCGCGCTGCGCGCACCTATTCGCGCGCTCGATCCGCCGGCGCGGGCGGGCGCCTCAATTACGTGCCGCTGAACGAACTGGCCCCCCAGATCGCGAGCCAGGTTCTGACCCTCGCACCTGGCGAAGTGTCGGAGCCGGTGAACTTCGGCTCCTTCATCGGTCTCTTCCTTCTGCGCGATCTCGACGAGAGCGCGGCGCGCGCGCCCGAGAGCTTGTCGATCGACTACGCCGAATACCTCATCCCCGGGGGCCGCACGCCCGAGGCCCTGGCCGAGGCGCAACGCCTGCGGGACCGCGTCGACGTGTGCGACGATCTCTACGGCGTGGCGAAGGGGGCTCCCGAAGGCACGCTCATCCGCGAAGTGCGCGCGACCGCGGACCTGCCCGCAGACCTGCGGCAGGAACTGGCGAAGCTCGACGAGGGCGAGGTCTCTACCCTGCTCACGCGCGGCGGATTCCTGCGGTTCGTGATGATGTGCGGCCGGGTCTCCGAGCCGTCGGAGGAGGCCTTCCAGGCCCTGGGCCAGCAACTCCTGAACCAGCGGCTCACCGGCTATGCCGAGGGCTACCTGGAGGAGCTGCGGGCCGATGCCATCATCGAGTGAACGCGCGCCGCTCGCCGTCACCTGCGGCGAGCCGGCAGGCGTGGGCCCGGAGGTCGTAGCGAAGGCGCGGGCGCTCGCGGCGGGAATCCCCTTCTTCGTGCTGGGCAATCCCGACCACTTCACGGGCCACGGGGTGGAGCTTCACGTCATCGACTCCCTCTCCGAGGCCGGCAGCGACGCGCTCTGCGTGCTTCCCCACGACATTCCCGGCCCGGCGCGACCCGGCGTACCCGACCCGGCGCAGGCCGCCGGCGTCATCTCCGCCATCGCGCGCGCCGTCGAGCTGGCCCGCTCGGGCGAAGCCTCGGGCGTGGTGACAGCCCCGATCCACAAGAAGGCGCTGAAGGACGGGGCCGATTTCCCCTATCCGGGCCATACCGAATACCTTGCCGCGCTCGCCGGCGACGTCGATGTGGTGATGATGCTCGCCTGTCCGGAGCTGCGCGTGGTGCCGGCGACGATCCACATCGCGATCGACGCGGTCCCCGACGCGCTCACGCCGGACACGCTCGAGACCGCGCTGCGCGTGACCCACGCCGGCCTGCGCCGGGACTTCGGCATCGCGAATCCGCGCATCGCGGTCGCGGGGCTCAACCCCCATGCGGGCGAAGGCGGTACGATGGGCCGGCAGGAGGTCGACTGGATCGAGCGTCTCGTCGCCCGCCTCGCGCCGGACCTCGGCTGCTTCGGCCCCCTGCCCGCCGACACGATGTTCCACGCGGCCGCCCGCACGGGCTACGACGCCGCCGTGGCAATGTATCACGATCAGGCGCTGATCCCGATCAAGACGATCGACTTCGCCGGCGGCGTGAACGTGACGCTGGGCCTGCCCTTCATCCGCACCTCGCCCGACCACGGCACTGCCTTCGACATCGCGGGGACGGGCCGCGCCGACCCGACGTCGATCGTCGCGGCACTCCGCATGGCCTGGGACATGGCCGGACGACGCACCGCATGAGCGGCATCGACGACCTGCCTCCGCTGCGCGAGGTGATCGAGGCGCATGGCCTGCGCGCCAAGAAGTCACTCGGGCAGAACTTTCTCCTCGACCTCAACCTCACCGCGCGGATCGCGCGCGTGGGCGGCGATCTCACCGGCGCGCAGGTGCTGGAAGTCGGGCCCGGGCCCGGAGGGCTGACGCGCGGGCTTCTGGCCGAGGGGGCGGCGCAGGTGCTTGCCGTGGAGAAGGACGCGCGCTGCCTGCCCGCGCTTGCGGACATCGCGGCCGCCTACCCCGGACGGCTCGAAGTCGTGAACGCCGACGCGCTCGCGCTCGACGTCTCGGCGCACCTCACCCCGCCCTGGCGGGTCTGCGCGAACCTGCCCTACAACGTCGGGACGGAGCTTCTCGTCCGCTGGCTCACCCCGGCCGCCTGGCCGCCGCCGTGGGAAAGCCTGACGCTCATGTTCCAGAAGGAGGTCGCGGAGCGCATCGTCGCCGGGCCGGGCACCAAGGCCTACGGACGCCTTGCCATCCTCGCGCAGTGGCGCTGCGACGCCCGCATCGCGCTCACGCTGCCGCCCGAGGCGTTCAGCCCACCGCCCAAGGTGCACTCCGCCGTCGTCCACCTGACGGCCCTGCCCGCGCCGCGCTTCGCGGCCCAGGCGGACGTGCTGGAGCGCGTGGTCGCGCGTGGCTTCAACCAGCGGCGCAAGATGCTGCGCGCCGCGCTGAAGGGCCTTGCGCCCGACATGGGGGACAGGTTGCGCGCCGCGGGCATCGCGCCCACCGACAGGGCCGAGCAGGTCTCGCTCGAAGCCTGGTGCGCCCTCGCGCGGGAGGTCGCACGCGGCTAGGGCGTCACCCTTCGGCGGCGGGCTCCGCCGGGTCGATGACGCCGATCGGCGCGGCCTCGCTGTTGGCCGGCTCGCCCTTTGCCGGGGCCTTCTTGCGCGTGCGGGTGCGCTTGGGCTTTTCCGCCTTCGGCTCCTGCGACTCCGGCGTTTCGACCGGGCCGCTCTCGCCGGCCGTGTCGATCACCTCGGCCAGGCCGTCCTCGCGGGGGGTGTCGGCCTGTGCGTCGGGGCGCTTTTCGCCGCCGCGGTCGCGCCGACGATTGCCCTGGTTCTCCTGGCTACTCTGCTGCTGGCCGTGGCCTTGGCCACCGCCGCTCTGCTGCCCACCACCGGACTGGCTATTCTGCTGCTGGCCACCCTGCTGGTTGTTCTGCTGATTTTGCTGGTTCTGCTGCTGACGCGCGTCGATTTCCTTCTGCGCGGCGGCCAGCATCCGGGTGTAATGCTCCGCATGCTGCTGGAAGTTCTCGACGGCGACACGGTCACCGGAGAGCTGCGCATCCCGCGCGAGCTGGTTGTACTTCTCGATGATCTGCGCCGGTGTGCCGCGCACCTTGCCCTCGGGGCCCGAGCTGTCGAACACGCGGTTGACGATATTGCCACCGCCCTGATTGTTACGGTTACGGTTCTTGTTCCGCGAACGGGACTTGCTGCTTCTCATGCGTGGGTGTTCCGCTGATTTTGCCGTGGACCCTGCCCATGTTTCCATGGGTCGCCAGGTCCTGATTTCTTGGGCGACGCATCCGGGCCGCGTGTCGACGCGTCAACCGTAGATGCTGACACGGTTATGGGTTGCAAGACCGGACGTTACAAGGGGATTCGTGTCAATCCGGCCCTTTTTCGCCGGAAACGACACGGTTCTTGCCGTTCAGATCGTCGATGACCCGGATATTCGCGAGGCCCGCCGCCCTCCAGAGGTCGGTCACCGCGTTGGCCTGTCCGGCTCCGATCTCGACCATGAGCCGACCGCCGGGGGCCAGATGGGCCGGAGCCGCGCGCGCGATCTCGCGGTAGGCGTCGAGACCGTCGCCACCGGGCGAGAGTGCGCCATGCGGCTCGCGCAGCACCTCGGGCGAGAGATCCGCCATCTCCGCCGCGGAGACATAGGGCGGGTTCGAGACGATGAGGTCGAAGGTGCCGTCAACTCCGTCGAGCCAGTCGGCCCGCACGAACCGTGCCTGCGCCTCTACCCCTACGACGTCCGCGTTGCGCCGCGCGACGGCAAGTGCCGCCTCGGAGATATCCGTGCCGAGGCCCCTCGCGCCGGGCCGCTCCGCGAGCAGTGACAGCAGGATGCAGCCCGAGCCGGTGCCGAGATCCAGCACGGTCTCGAAGGGGGCCGCGAGCGCCGCTTCGACCAGCGTTTCCGTATCCGGCCGCGGATCGAGGACGTCGGGGGTCACGATGAAGTCATGCCGCCAGAACGCCCGCCGTCCGAGGATGTGCGACATCGGCTCCCGCGCCGCGCGCCGCACGACCAGCGCCTCGAACCGCGCGGCGATCTCCGTGGTCAGCGCTTCCGCCTCGTCGCCGCCGACTTCCGACAGCAGCAAGGCCACATCCCGCGCCGCCCCCGGCACGCCCGCCGCCTCCAGCCGGCTCCGGGCTGCGCGCATCGCCTCCCGCGTCGTCATGCCCCCATCTCGGCCAGAAGCTGGGCCTGGAGATCGGCCGTCAGCGCGTCGATCACCTCGTCGAGGTCGCCCTGCATCACCTGATCGAGCTTGTAGAGCGTCAGGTTGATCCGGTGATCGGTCATGCGGCCCTGCGGAAAGTTGTAGGTCCGGATCCGCTCGCTGCGGTCACCCGAGCCGACCTGCGCGCGCCGGTCGGCCGACCGCTCGGCATCGGCGGCCGCGCGCTGCGCCTCGTAGAGCCTTGCGCGCAGCACGTTCATCGCGATCTCACGGTTGCGATGCTGCGACTTCTCCGACGACGTCACGACGAGGCCCGTCGGCAGGTGGGTGATCCGCACGGCCGAGTCGGTGGTGTTGACGTGCTGCCCGCCCGCGCCGCTTGCCCGCATGGTGTCGATGCGAATGTCGGTCGCGGGGATGTCGATGTCGACCTCCTCCGCCTCGGGCAGGACGGCGACGGTCGCGGCGGAGGTGTGGATGCGCCCCCCGCTCTCGGTCGCGGGCACGCGCTGGACGCGATGCACGCCGCTTTCGAACTTCAGTCGGGCGAAGACCGCCTCACCCGCGATCCGCGCCACGCATTCCTTCAGCCCGCCGAGGTCGGTCTCCTGGCGCTCGATCACCTCGAATTGCCAGCCGCGCGCCTCTGCGTAGTGGCGATACATCGCCTCCAGGTCGCTCGCGAAGAGCGCCGCTTCGTCGCCCCCCGTGCCCGGTCGGATTTCGA
Organism: Jannaschia marina; assembly: GCF_013404595.1. Taxonomy (GTDB): domain Bacteria; phylum Pseudomonadota; class Alphaproteobacteria; order Rhodobacterales; family Rhodobacteraceae; genus Jannaschia; species Jannaschia marina. Next base: position 55,114 of record NZ_JABVAX010000007.1, read on the forward strand.
GGATCGCAGGCCGCGCGTCCGCCGCGTCCGTGGGCAGGAGCGCGATCTGCAAAGCCGCCTCGGCCTCGACGAGCGCGGCGCGCAATTCGGGAAGTTCGGCCTCGGCCAGCTCGGCCATCTCCGGGTCGTCCAGCATCGCCTCGGCGTCCGCCTTCTGCGCCTCGAGCGCGCGATAGGCGCGGACCTGCTCGGCCACGGGGCGCACCTCCGAATACTCACGCGTCAGATCGGCGATCTCCGAGGCATCCGGCCCCGCGTTCAGCCGGGCCTCGAGGTATTCGAAACGGGCGAGGATCTGGTCGAGGCGGTCGGGCGGCAACATGCCGCGTGCATGGGGCGCAGACAGGATTAGGTCAAGAGCCGCAGGGGTGCTAGGCTGATGGTAGGAGGATAGCCTATGCGCCGGATCGCCCTTGTCACCTGTCTCGCCGCCCTGCCCGGTTTCGGCTTCGCTCAGGGCAAGACGGTCGACTGCTACTGCACCGACACCACCGGCCACCGGGTGGAACTCGGCCAGCAGACCTGTCTGTCGATCAGCGGACGCAGCTTCATGGCCCGCTGCGACATGTCGCTCAACGTGCCGATCTGGCGCGACACCGGACGCGACTGCCTCAGCGGCTAGAGCCGACGATACCGCGTCAGCGCCCGGTAGTCCTTCCGGGGCCCGGTGACGCGCCAGCGCACGCTCCATCGGGGCCAGTTTCCCCAATCATAGGTCAGCACGTAGGTGTCCGGTGCGCAGTCGTGGTGCGCCGACGGACCGGCGATGCTGTGGAAGGGCCTGCCATCGGCGAAGGCGACTTCGAGCGTCTTCGGCGTCGCCCGCCAGAGCGTTTCTCGCCGGGCCTCGAAACCCTGGCGTCCCTGCGTCAAGCGGCCCGTCTCCAGGCACCTCAGGGCGGCCCCCTCCGGCACCCAGCGGCTTTCGCCTTCGAAGCGCGCACGGGTGCCGTCCGCATGGCGGATCACGCGGAGGGTGCGCCAGGTGCCGAGCAGACCGGCAAGGCGTTCGGGCGGCGTCATCTGTCTTCCTTGCAGGCCATGGGTCCGCAGCCTATGACGCCCGCGACGCCGCTGCCAGAGGATGCCGCCATGATCCCCCGCTATTCCCGCCCCGAGATGGTTTCGATCTGGTCGCCCGAGACCAAGTTTCGCATCTGGTACGAAATCGAGGCCCATGCCTGCGACGCGATGGCCGATCTGGGCGTCATCCCGCGCGAGAATGCCGAGGCCGTCTGGAAGGCACGGGACGTGGAGTTCGACGTGGCCCGCATCGACGAGATCGAGGCGGTGACGAAGCATGACGTGATCGCGTTCCTGACGCATCTGGCCGAGCACGTCGGGTCGGAGGAGGCGCGGTTCGTGCACCAGGGGATGACCTCCTCGGACGTGCTCGACACCTGCTTCAACGTGCAGCTCGTGCGTGCGGCCGACATCCTGATCGCCGACATGGAGGCGCTGCTGGCGGCGCTGAAACGGCGGGCGCACGAGCACAAGGACACGCTGCGCGTCGGTCGGTCGCACGGCATCCACGCGGAGCCGACGACGATGGGCCTGACCTTCGCGCGGTTCTACGCGGAAATGGATCGCAATCTCAAACGCTTGCACACCGCACGCGAGGAGATCGCGACGGGCGCGATCTCGGGGGCCGTGGGGACGTTCGCCAACGTCGATCCGGCGGTCGAGGCCCATGTCTGCGAGGCGCTCGGGCTGGAGCCGGAGCCGATCTCGACGCAGGTGATCCCGCGGGATCGCCATGCCGCCTTCTTCGCCGCCCTCGGGGTGGTGGCCAGTTCCATCGAGAACATCGCAACCGAGATCCGGCACATGCAGAGGACGGAAGTCCTTGAAGGTGCGGAATTTTTCTCAATGGGGCAGAAGGGCTCCTCGGCGATGCCACACAAGAAGAACCCCGTCCTGACCGAGAACCTGACGGGCCTCGCCCGCCTCGTGCGGATGGCAGCCGTGCCGGCGATGGAGAACGTAACCCTTTGGCACGAAAGGGATATCAGCCACTCCTCGGTGGAGCGCAACATCGGGCCGGACACGACGATCACGCTCGACTTCGCGCTGGCACGGCTGACCTCCGTGGTCGACAAGATGTTGATTTTCCCCGAGAACATGCTCGACAACATGAACAAGTTCCCGGGCCTCGTGATGTCGCAGCGCGTGCTGCTGGCGCTCACCCAGGCCGGCGTGAGCCGCGAGGATGCCTATGCCATGGTGCAGCGTAACGCCTTGAAAGTCTGGGAAGAACGCACCGACTTCAAGGAAGAGCTCCTGGCCGATGCCGACGTCGTCGCCGCGCTCGGGGTCGAGGCGATCAAGGAGAAGTTCGACATGGGCTACCACACCAAGCACGTCGACACGATCTTCGCCCGCGTCTTCGGCTGAACGAACAATTTGAACGTTTTGTACAGACACCGAGAGGCCGATTTGACGTTTTGTACAAGACGTCCGGGAGCGCCGACGGCGGCAGCGATCCGGAAACGTATCGAATTTTAGACATTTCCCGCCTTGCCCGATCCGCGCCTGCCGATAACGTCGGGGCACTTCAAGTGAGAGAGGGAGACGTCGCAATGACGATCAACAAGATCAACCGCATCAACACGATCAACCGGATCAACTGATCCACCCCGGGGCCGCGCGATCGGCCCCGGCGATTGCCCGCCCTGCGACGGTATGGCATTTTGCCGGAGCGCGGGAGCGGGCTACCCTAACGTCACCTGCCATCGGGGGATGCCCCCAGCCAAGGAGACGACGCGATGAAGATCAACCGAAAGATCAACACATTCGTGGCTGCCGCCGTCATGGTCGCCGCCCCCGGCCTCGCGCAGGCCTACGAGTGCAACTACGGCAAGGAGGAACTCACCATGTCCTGCGCGCCGGGCACGACTTTCGACGCCACGACGAACAGCTGCGTGACCATCAGCACAAGCTGACGTCACGACGACCGAACGACCGGATCGGGACGAAACGGCACCGCTCGCGGTGCCGTTTTTTGCTGGGGTGACAGGGCTGGCGGACGTCGCGAGAGACGACAGAAATCCCTCGCATGAGCGATGCACTGGAGCTTGCTTTGCGGACAAAATGGTTCTTGATGACAAGAACCCAAATGACCGGTTCACATCTAGCACACAAAGCTCGCCCGTTTCTGGTATCTCCAGAAAAAGGCCGCCAAATAGGCTATCAGTCCTCTCGGCAAAGAAAAGCTGCGGTGTTCAACCCCAAGCGCTATTCATATCCATCTCTTGCGTCAACGATACTGTCCCGTCCGACTCGACCACTATCGTGATACACTTGGAACCATCGTCGATCCCAAAAATGTAGCGACATTTAGCTTGTCGTGCCGCCTCTTCGTTGCTGCGCACATCAATAGTGAATCCTTCAGAGCCATCACCTCCATGCTCTGGCCAATCCATATCTACTCGATCAGAATTTAGAAGTTCCTCGTATCCGGCAACTGATGTGAAGTAATGGCGGATGGCCATATGAACTGACATTCGATCTGGGTCGATTTTGTACTCTGCAACCGAGTGGTGCATCGCAATGACCTGTGCGCTGTCACGGTCAATTCGATACTCGCCATGAAATTCGATCACCTGCTGAGCAATATCATCAAATATCTCTTTCCATATGGGCCAGTTTTCTTCAATCGTAGATGGAGCCGCGAAGATCGCGAGTGCAACAGCAGCTCCGTTTAAACTCTTCCAGATTCCTGCTGGCCAATCGGCACCCAGTCCGGCGTTTCCGTCCAATATGATTATACCCTGAGGCGGCGTTCTAACGAGTTCAAGGAATGCTTCGTTCGAATGATCACCCGGTCCGTAAACATTCGTTGTTGTCAAAAACTGCATTGGCTTGACTTCCTAAGGTGTGCGGTTCCACCGGCCAGATATGAGCTCAACCGCAGCGATGCCTAGACTTGCGGAAGCACTGCAAGTCGGAAAGCTGACATTGGCGCATGAAGCAGCATCCGGTAAAATGGGCTCATTGCTGCCCTTCGCCGCGCCCGGCAAAGCCCCCTCACCGCATCCCCCGCCCCGCGACGTAGACCTGCGCAACCGAGCGGTCGTCGCCCAGCATGATCGTCGGGAAGACCGCCTCCCAGAGGGTGTCGGCGCGGGCGTGGCGTTGGGCGATGGCAGGGGTCGCGGCGAGGTCGAGGACGGCGAGGTCGGCCATGGCCCCGGGGGCAAGACGGCCGATATCGGGGGCGTGGAGGGCGCGGGCGGAGCCTTCGGTGGCGAGCCAGAGGAGCTGCGCCGGATGGAGCGCCTGCCCCCGCAGCTGTGCGATCTCGTAGGCGGCCGCCATGGTGCGCAGCATCGAGAAGCTGCTGCCGCCACCCGTGTCGGTGGCGAGGCCCACGCGCATCCGCCGCGCGAGGGCCATGTCGAAGAGACCGGAGCCGATGAAGGTGTTGGAGGTCGGGCAATGGACGACGGCCGCGCCGACCTCGGCGAGCCGGTCGCGTTCGCGCTCGGTCAGGTGGATGGCATGGCCGTAGAGGCCGCGCGCGCCGAGGAGCCCATGCGCCTCGTAGGTGTCGAGGTAGTCGCGGGCCTCCGGGAAGAGGTTCTGCACCCAGGCGATCTCGTCGGTCTGCTCGGAGAGGTGGGTCTGCATCAGGCAGTCGGGGTGCTCGGCCCAGAGCGCGCCGAGGGCCGAGAGCTGGTCGGGGGTCGAGGTGGGCGAGAAGCGGGGCGTGACGACGTAGGAGGCCCGCCCTGCCCCGTGCCAGCGCGCGAGCAGGCGCTTGCTGTCGTCGTAGGCCGATTGCGCGGTGTCGCGCAGGTCGTCGGGGGCGTTGCGGTCCATGCAGGTCTTGCCGGCCCATATCGCGATGCCGCGCCGCGCGGCGGCTCCGAAGATCGCCTCGACGCTTTCGGGGTGGATCGTGGCGAAGCTGCACATCGCGGTGGTGCCATGGGCGAGCGCGAGGTCGAGATAGGTCTCGGCCACGGCCTCGGCATGGGCGGGATCGCGAAAGCGCGCCTCCTCGGGAAACGTATAGGTGTTGAGCCAGTCGATCAGCCGTTTGCCCCAGGAGGCGATGATCGCGGTCTGGGGATAGTGGACGTGCGCGTCGACGAACCCCGGCAGGATGAGGTGCCCCCCGTGGTCGATGACGCGGGCCTGCGGGCGCGCGACGCGCATCCGGTCGGCCGGGCCGACCTCGGCGATGCGCCCGTCCTGCACCAGAACCGCGCCGTGGGTGTGATGTTCGACCGCCGCCTCCGGATCGATGGCGAAGGGATCGGTGGTGAAGGCCAGCGTCTGTCCGAGAAGGAGCGTCGTCATGGGCGCGGCTTAGCGCAGGGGCGAAATCGCCGCTACCCCTTCGACGGCGGGCGCGCTATCCCGACGGCACGAACCCGGAGGTGCGCCCCATGTCCCAGTCTGAGCCCGTAGAAGACGCCTTCGAGGACGAGGTCGAGCTGGACCAGCCGCGTCTCAGGCAGGTGCAGATCGCGCTCGAGGCGCGCGACCGAATGGCGCTCGACGACCTGCTGGAGCCGCTCCACGGGGCCGACATCGCCGACCTGATCGAGCAGATCTCCGAATACGAGCGCGCGACCCTGGTGGAGCTGTGGTCGGGGCAGATCGACGGGGAGATCCTGTCGGAGCTGGACGAGGGGCTGCGCGAGGAGGTGCTGAGCGCCCTGCCCGCCGAAGACGTGGCCGAGGCCGTGCGGGAGCTCGACACCGACGACGTGGTCGACCTGATCGAGAACCTCGAGGACGAGGGCCAGGCGGGAGCCATCCTCGGCGCGCTCGACGATGCGGACCGGGTGGCCGTCGAACAGGCGCTGACCTTCCCGGAATACTCCGCCGGTCGCCTGATGCAGCGGGAGGTGGTGATCGCGCCGTCGTTCTGGACCGTGGGTCAGGCCATCGACCACATGCGCGGCAGCGACGACCTGCCGGAGCAGTTCTATCACGTCATCCTGGTCGATCCGCGGATGCGGCCCGTGGGCCATGTGACGCTGGGCAAGATCCTGTCATTCCCGCGCGAGACGGCATTGTCGGAGATCGAGGAGGACAGCTTCCGCACCTTCGAGGCGACCGAGCCCGAGAGCGCGGTGGCCTATGCCTTCAATCAGTACCACCTGATCTCCGCCGCCGTGGTGGACGAGGACGACCGGCTGCTGGGCGTCATCACCATCGACGACGCGATGGCCGTCCTGGACGAGGAGGCGGAGGAGGACATCCTGCGCCTCGCCGGTGTCGACAGCGAGGGCTCGCTGTCGGACCGGGTGCTGGGCACGGTGCGGCGGCGCTTCCCCTGGCTCGGGGTGAACCTCATCACGTCGATCCTCGCCTCGCTCGTCATCGCGCAGTTCGACGCGGTGATCGCCGAGATCGTGGCGCTCGCCGTGCTGATGCCGATCGTCGCCTCCATGGGCGGGAACGCGGGCACGCAGTCGCTCACCGTGGCCGTGCGCGCGCTGGCCACGCGCGACCTGACGGGCGCGAACGTCTGGCGCGTCATCCGGCGGGAGGTGGCCGCGGGCACGATCAACGGCGCGGCCTTCGCAATCATCATGGGGATCGTGGGGATCGTCTGGTTCGGCTCGCCGATGCTGGGGGTGGTGATCGGCGTGGCGATGGTCATCAACCTCGCCGTGGCGGGCCTCGCCGGCGTGGGCATCCCGGTGGTGCTGGAAAAGGTCGGCATCGACCCGGCGCTGGCATCCGGGGCCTTCGTTACGACGGTGACGGATGTGGTGGGCTTCTTCGCCTTCCTGGGGCTGGCGGCGATGTGGCTGCTGTAGCGGCGCGCAATCGGGCGACTGCCCGACGGGAGAGACGCGCGGGCGCGACCTATTTGCGCGTGGCCTGACGCGAACGGGTCTCGCGCAGGGTTTCGACCAGCATCGCGGTCAGCAGGCCGAAGAGCAGAAGGCCGTTGGCGGCGGCAAGCCCCCCGAGCAGACGCCACTCCTCGACCATCAGAACGTCGCCGAACCCGAGGGTCGTGAAGACGACGAGGGAGAAATAGACCGCCGCCTCGAAGCGATCGAAGGCCCCCAGCAGCCAGAAGCCGATGGCCCAGATCCAGACCGCGACGGTCACCATGGCGAGCGACCAGAGCATTGCCAGCGCCAGCGTGACCGTCAGCTTCAGGCCGTGGGGGCGGCGTGCGATCCAGGGCTGGACCCGGATCAGCATCGTCTCCAGCACCCACCAGCCGGGTGCCGTGGCGAGGGCGGTCAGAAGAATGAGAAGGCTTCCGAGGGCGAGCTGGACGAACACCGTCCCGCCCTCAGGCCGCCGCGTCCAGAAGCGCCTGCGCGGCACCGCGGGCGGCGTCGGTGACCTGATCGCCGGCGAGCATCCGGGCGATCTCGTCCAGCCGGTCGGCCTCGGCGACGGGCATGACCGTGGAGCGCGTCGTCTCGCCCTCCACCCGTTTCTCGACCCGCCAATGATGCGCGCCGAGCGCCGCGACCTGGGGCGAATGCGTGACGACGAGCACCTGCCCGCCGTCGGCCAGTGCCTTCAGGCGGCGGCCCACGGCGTCGGCGGTGGCCCCGCCGACGCCACGGTCGATCTCGTCGAAGATGAGCGTGCGCGCCCTGTCCCCGCCCGTCAGGCAGACCTTGAGCGCCAGGAGAAAGCGGCTGAGTTCACCACCCGAGGCGATCTTGTCGAGGGGGCCTGCGGGGGCCCCGGGATTGGTCGCCACCTCGAAGGCGACCTCGTCCACGCCGTCGGGCCCCGGCGTGCCGGGCGCGAGGCGCGTCGTGAAGATCGCGCGGTCCATCTTGAGCGGGGCGAGTTCGCCGGCCATGGCCCGGTCGAGCCGCCGGGCGGCGTCGGTCCGGGTCGCGGTGAGGGCGGCGGCGGCGATGTCGTAGGCCCCCTGCGCCGCCGTCGCGGCCTTCACCAGCGCTGGCAGCCCCCCCTCCGCCGCGTCGAGCAGGTCGAGGCGGTCGCGCAGGTCGGCGGCGAAGGAAGGCAGGTCGTCGGGCGCGACGCCGTGCTTGCGGGCGAGCGCGCGGATCGCGAAGAGGCGTTCCTCGGTCTCCTCGAGGTCCGTGGGGTTGAAGGCGAGCTGGTCGAGGCAGCCCTCGACGCCGGCCTGCGCCTCGCCCAGTTCGATCATCGCGCGGTTCAGCGCGTCGATGGCCGGGGTCAGGGCTTCCGCCGCCTCGCCCGCGTCCTCCAGCCAGCGGGTCGCGTCGATCATCTGACCCTCGGCCCCCTGCGGCCCGATCGCATGGAGCGCCTTCGCCACGTCCTCCCGGATGCGCTCGGCCCCCTGCATCATGCGGCGGCGCGTGTCGAGCTCCGCCTCCTCGCCCGGTTGCGGATCGAGGGCGTTGAACTCGGCGACGGCGTGGCGCAGGAAGTCCTCCTCCGCGCGGGCCGCATCGCGTGTCGCTTCGGCCTCTTCGAGGGCGCGGCGGGCGGCGCGCAGGTCGCGCCAGGCGGCAGCAACCGGTGCAAGGTCGACGCCGGCGAAGGCGTCGAGCAGGCGGCGGTGGCCGCGCGTGTCGAGAAGGCCGCGGTCGTCGTGCTGCCCGTGGAGTTCGAGAAGCGTCTCCGATAGTGCGCGCAACACCTCGCCGGTCACGCGGGTGCCGTTGACCCAGGCCGTCTTGCGCCCGTCGCGGGCGTTGACCCGGCGCAGGAGCAGCTCGCCCTCCTCGGCGGCGATGGCCTGTTCCGCGAGGACCGCGTGGGCCGCGTGGCCGGGCGGCAGCGCGAAACTTGCCGTGACCTCGCCCTGCTCCGCGCCTTGCCGCACGAGATCGGCCCGCCCGCGCCAGCCGAGCACGAACCCAAGCGAATCGAGCAGGATCGACTTGCCCGCGCCCGTCTCGCCCGTCAGCACGTTGAGCCCGGGCTGAAAGTCGAGCGACAGGTGGTCGATGATAAGGAGGTCCCGGATGTCGAGGCTGCGGAGCATGAACCGAGTGTTACTGCGACGGTAGGGGGTTGGCGAGGGGGTGCATGAGGGTAGGACATGCCGACGACCTCGCGCGAAACAGCATTTGCCCAATGGGCAAACGCCGCAAACTGGCCATCCTTGACTAGAGCCAGCGGCCCTGGATCGTCCTGCGGTAGATTTCGGCGAGCCAGCCGGTGCCGCGTGCCTCGGGCGACAGGCCCTGACCCGTCAGCTGGCGATAGGCGTCGTCGTAGAACGGCGAGGACTGGAAGTTGTAGCCGAGGATGGCCCCCGCCGTCTGCGCCTCGTCGGTGAGGCCGAGCGAGAGATAGGCCTCGACCAGCCGCAGGAGCGCCTCGGGCGTGTGCGTCGTGGTCTGGAACTCCTCGACGACGGCGCGGAAGCGGTTGATCGCCGCGGGGTAGTGCTGCCGCTTGAGGTAGTAGCGCCCGATCTCCATCTCCTTCGCCGCGAGGTGGTCGAAGGCGAGGTCGAACTTCAGGATCGAGGATCGCGCGTATTCGCTGTCGGGATAACGCTCGATCACGGTGCGCAGGGACTGCAGGGCCTGGAAGGTCAGGCCCTGATCGCGGCCCACCTGATCGATCTGGTCGTAGTAGCTGAGCGCGAGGAGGTACTGGGCATAGGCCGCGTCCTCGTCGGCCGGATAGAAGTCGATGAACCGCTGCGCGGCGGCGCGGGCGTTCTCGTAATCCCGATCCTTGTGGTAGGCGAAGGCCTGCATGATGAGGCCGCGCTTGGCGAAATCGGAATAGGGGTAGAGCCGCTCGATCTCGGCGAAGAGAGCGGCCGCATCGTCGGCATCGCCACGAGCCAGCTCGAGCTCGGCCCGGGTGAAGATGGTCTCGGGGGCCGTATCCTCGAGATCGAGGTTGTCGGTGCCGCCACCGCAGGCCGTGAGTCCGCCGGCCAGGGCCATCACGGTCAGGAGCCTGCCGATGCGAAGAGGTTGCCGATCCGTCATGCGTCCCATTCCTGCCCCGTGCCTGAACGGCATCTCGCGGCACCATAGTCGAGCCGCTCGGGGCTGTGAAGCGTCGGGACGGCGAAAAAGGGCGTCACAGATGCGCGAAGACATCCCGCTCCAGACCGGCGCCGGGCAGAAGGCGGCAATCGGCGGCCGAAAGGGTGCGGATGCGATAGGCCAGCGGGTCGGCGAACAGCGCGCGCAGCAGCTTGTTCGTCATCGCGTGGCCCGCACGGACGCCGGTGTAACGCCCGAGGATCGGAGCCCCGGCCAGTGCCAGATCGCCCAGGGCGTCGAGCATCTTGTGACGCACGGCCTCGTCGGTGTGGCGGAATCCTTCGGGGTTCACGACGCGGGATCCGTCGACGACGACGGCGTTCGACAGCGAGCCGCCGAGTGCCTTGCCGGCCGCGTGCATCGCGTCGACGTCCGACTGGCGGCAGAACGTCCGGCTGTCGCAGAGCTCACGCACGAAAGTACCGTTCGAGAGGCGAAGAACCTTGTGCTGCCGGCCGATCGCGGCGTCGGCGAAGTCGATCGAGAAGTCGATCTCCAGTTCATCGGCAGGTGTGAGCGTCGCCGAGGCGAGGCCGTCCTGCACGTGAACGCGGCGCAAAACCTCGATCGCGTGGACGGGCGCGTCGAGCCGGCGCACGCCGGTGGCGAGGAACTTCCGGACGAAATCGGCGGCCGAGCCGTCGAGGATCGGAACCTCAGGGCCGTCGATCTCGACGATCGCGTTCAGGATGCCGCAGCCCGAGAGCGCCGCCATGATATGCTCCACCGTCGAGACGGACACGCCCGCCTCGTTCACGAGAAGCGTGCAGAGCGGCGACGTCTCCACCGCGTCGTGGCGCGCGGGGATCATCGTGTTGCCGACGAGGTCGGTGCGGCGGAACCAGATGCCGTGGTGCGCGGGCGCGGGATGAACGGACAGGCGCGCGGGTCGTCCGGCGTGAAGGCCGGTTCCCTGGAAGTGGACGATGTCCTTGATCGTGGTCTGCATGATGCACCCCGCGGTTGCTGCCTATGGCGGCCCGTCTTGCACGGGCTCGTTGCCTCAACTCTCAGCTACGCGGATGGTCCCTGTCTCGCAATTCAACCGCTGTTACGGGTTGAAACAGGCACCTTCGATGGATGAGCGGATTTTTGCTTACCACTCACTGTAAGGTCTCATTCATCAGGTTTTCAAAGCTTTGTCACATTCGACACGATCACTGAAGCCGGAAATCGGCGACCCGGATGTGAACGGAACGCGGCGTCATTTCGAGCGCGAAAAGGGCCGCGGACATCCGCCGCGACGGCAAACGGCGGCCCTTGGGAGGCCGCCGTCGCGTAGGTGTGGAAGGCTGCCGCGCGGGGCGTCAGTTGGCCTGACGGCGCAGGAAGGCCGGGATCTCGATCCGCTCGTCCTCCTCGGGGGCCGCGGCCTGCGCCGGGGTCGGCGTCGGCTCGGCCGGGCGTTGAACCGGCGTGTCGGCGGCAGTGCCGGTCATGCGGTTGATGAGCGAACCGATCCCGAAGCGCCCTTCCCCGGCGGCCGGAGCGCGCGGCGGCTCGGCCGTGACGCTGCGCTCGCCCTTGGAGACGGCGGCGCGCAGGCGGTCCATCGCCTCGGGCGAGGGCGCGCCGGTTGGGCGCGGTGCCGTGAAACGGGCCTGCGGCGGCTCGGCGGCCGCAACGGGCTGTGGAGCCGGGGCCGGCGTATAGGCGGGCGGCGGAAGGTCGTCGGTGGCCTCGGTAGTCGGCGCATCGTCGAAGAAGCTCTGGGCGACCTCTGCCTCCTCGGCCTCCTGCTGATCCATGGCATCGAAGAAGTTCGGTGTCTCGGGCTCGGCGGGAACCTCGGCGACCGGCGCGGGCGCGGCGACCTCGGCGGCGGCGACGGGCGCTTCCACAGGGGCCTCGACCGGAGCGGCGGCGACCGCCGGAGCCTCCGACGACATCCGGCGGCGCGGCATGGGCGCGGGCGTGGTCGCGGCGGAGGCGTCGATGCCCGTCGCCACGACGGAGACGCGCATGAACCCTTCCATCGACGGATCGAGGGTGGAGCCGACGATGATGTTCGCGTCCTCGTCCACTTCCTTGCGGATGCGGTTCGCGGCCTCGTCCATCTCGAAGAGGGTGAGGTCGTGTCCGCCGGTGATGTTGATGAGCACGCCCTTCGCGCCCGAGAGGCTGAGCTCGTCGAGAAGCGGGTTGGCGATGGCCTTCTCTGCGGCCTCGACCGCGCGGTCCTCGCCCTCGCCCTCGCCGGTGCCCATCATGGCCTTGCCCATCTCGTCCATCACCGAGCGGACGTCGGCGAAGTCGAGGTTGATCATGCCCGGGCGGACCATGAGATCGGTCACGCCTTTAACGCCTTGATAGAGTACGTCGTCGGCCATGGAGAAGGCCTCGGTGAAGGTCGTGCGCTCGTTGGCGAGGCGGAAGAGGTTCTGGTTCGGGATGATGATGAGCGTATCGACGACCTTCTGGAGAGCCTCCACGCCCTCCTCGGCCTGGCGCATCCGCTTGGAACCCTCGAACTGGAACGGCTTGGTGACGACGCCGACGGTCAGGATGCCAAGCTCGCGCGCGGCCTGGGCGATGATCGGAGCGGCACCGGTGCCGGTGCCGCCGCCCATGCCGGCGGTGATGAAGCACATATGCGCGCCGGCCAGACGGTCGACGATCTCCTCGATCGTCTCCTCGGCGGCGGAGGCCCCGACCTGCGGGCGCGCGCCGGCCCCCAGACCTTCGGTCACGCGGGCCCCGAGCTGGATCCGGGATTGCGCGGAATTCTGCGCGAGGGCCTGGGCGTCGGTGTTGGCGACGACGAACTCCACGCCCTCCAGGTCCTTCTGGATCATGTTGTTGACGGCGTTGCCGCCGGCCCCGCCCACACCGAACACGGTGATGCGCGGGCGCAGATCGACCTCCGGAGTCGTGCCGGGCATGGTGAGATTCAATGTCATAGCTCTGTCCACCTGTATTTGAGGCCCGCCTCAGGCCATGGTTCGCGGTTCCCGCGTTATTCCCGTCAGGCTAGCGCCTTTGATTCCGCGCGTCACCCCAAAATCGAATCGGGTCGGCGAAATACGGCAAAAATGCGGCAGGTGGTCGGAGCGAAGCTCTTTTGCGAAAAGAGCTTCCTGGAGTTTTCGCCGAAAACTCCCGCAAAAGGCTTCTCACGAAGGCTTTTGTCCGCCCTACCAGTTGTCCTTGAACCAGCGCATCGCCCGGCGAAGCGACCGACCGGAGGTGCGCTCGGGCACGGCGTCGAAATCCCAGAACTCGTCCTGCGGTTCGGCCCCCTGCATGCAGAGGCCCACGGCGGCGGCGAAGGCCGGGCCCTTGGCCGCTTCGGGCAGGCCGTGGACGCGCAGCGGACGGCCGAGGCGCACCTGGTTGCCGAGGATGCGGCCCGCCAGCTGATCGAGGCCCGGGATCTGAGACGCCCCGCCGGAGAGCACGATGCGCTGCGACGGCAGATCGCCGAAGCCTGCGGCATCGAGGCGCGCGCGCGCGTCCTCCAGGATCTCCTCGACCCGGGGGCGGATGATGCCGATCAGTTCGGTGCGGGTGACGGAGCGACGGTCGTGGTGCCAGTCGCCGGTGTCGGCCTCGAGCGGGATGAGCTCCCGGTCATCCATGCCCGTCGCGTGGACCCCGCCGTAGCGGCACTTGATCATCTCGGCCATGTTCGCCGGGATCCGCAGCCCCTGGCTGATGTCGGAGGTTACATGCGCCCCGCCGAAGGGCACGGTGTCGGCGAAGACCATATGCTTGCGCATGAAGATGGAGATGCCGGTCGTGCCCGCCCCCATGTCGATGCAGGCGGCCCCGAGTTCCTTCTCGTCCTCGACGAGGGCCGATGTCGCGGCGGCATAGGGCGCGGAGGCCAGTCCCGCCAGCTCCAGGTCGCACCGGTGGATGCAGGTCAGCAGGTTCTCGATCGCGTGGGCGTCGACCGACAGAAGGTGCATGTCTGCGCGCAGCATCTCGCCGGTCTGGCCGCGCGGGTCGCGCAGGGTGGTGCGGTGGTCGATGCCGAAGTTCACGGGCTGCGCGTGCAGCACCTCGCGCCCCGGCCCGATGTCGGGCGCGTCGATCGAGGAGAGGACGCGGCCGATGTCGTGGACGGTGCAGGGCCCCGCGTCGAGCATCACCTCGCCCGCGAGCGGCCAGGATGTCGGACGCCCGCCGGAGAAACAGGCGATGACGTGGTCGACGCGCACGCCCGCCATCTTCTGCGCGCCCTGCACGGCGGTGCGGATCGCGCGCTCGGTCTCGGGCATGGCGTCGACCTCGCCCATGCGGATCCCGCGCGAGCGGGTGGTCGTCGCGCCGATGACGCGGAAGTTCGACTGCCCCGCCATGTGGCCCACGCCCTCGCCCTGGGGCGTGTTCTCCTCGAAGCGCAGCACGAGGCAGGCCGTCTTGTAGCTGCCGACGTCGAGGATCGCGACGACACCGCGCTGCAGCGCGGCCTGGCGTTTGCGGCGCATGGCGCGCTGCGCGTGAAACAGGCGGCTCATTGGGTCCCTTCCGAATGATCGAGTGAGAGGCGCTGCAGCTCCTGCAGGCCCTTGAGTTCCGAACGCGCCTCGGGCGTCAGGCGCAGGACCGGGCGCTCGGGGATGCGCAGGTCGACGACCTTGACGTCGCGGTCGAGGACGTCATGGGCGGCGTGCATGGCGAGCGCGCGATCGAGGGCGGCCACCGGAGCTTCCTCGGGCAGCGCGATCGACTGGCCGTTCGTCAGCACCACGTCCCAACGACGGTTGCCGATGCGCGCGAGACCGATGAAGCGGTCGTCGATCGGCCGGGCGGCCGCCACGAGCGTCAGGGCTTCGGGCACCGCCGTCTCGGCCCCCGCGCCCGCGATCAGCGGCAGCGCGCCGGCGGTGGCGATGTTGTGGAGCGTGGCCACGCGGTGGCCGCCGGCGTCGAGCACCTCGATGCCCTCCTCCGTCTGCCAGGCGACGGCGGGCGTGCGCTCGGTCACCTTGAGGAGGAGGACGCCACCGGCCTTCACCCGCACCTCCGCGTCGAGGACGGGGTCGAGGCTCACGAGCTTCTCGCGCAGGGCATCCATGTCGAGCTTGAACTGGCTCAGCGGGAGGTCGATCGGAAGCGCCTCCTGGATGTCGTCCTGCAACTCGGCGCTCGCGCCCTCGATGCGCAGGAGCGAGACCATGAACTCGGGCCGGTCCTGCACCGCGCTGACCGCGTCTTCCCAGGTGTCGATGATCGCGGTCAGCCGCGCCTCGTCGTGGATGTACCAGGTGAAGGCGATGACGAAGCCGAAGCTCGGGATGCCGGTGCGCACCAGCGCCCGGAAGAGCGGCGTGAGCCAAAGGCGTTCCAGCCGGTAGCGCCACTTGCTCGGGGCCGGGTCGATGACCGGGCGGGACGCGCGGGGGCTCACCGGTCGCATGAGGCATCCTCCACCAGGATCGCGCAAAGCTGCCCGAAGGTCAGGCCCGCCGCCTCGGCCTGTTCGGGCGTGAGCGACGTGGGCGTCATCCCGGGCTGGGTATTCGTCTCCAGCAGGATCAGGCCGTCCACGCCGCGCGTGTCGTCCCAGCGGAAGTCCGTCCGGCTGATCGCGCGGGCTCCGAGGGCGTCATGGGCGCGCAGGGCATAGTCCCGGCAGGCGGCGGTGATCTCTTCGGGGAGGTCGGCGGGCACCGTATGGCGGCTGCCGCCCGGCGCATACTTCGCCTCGTAGTCGTACCAGCCGTCCATATGGATCTCGGTCACCGGCAGGGCCCGGTCCCCCAGGACGGTACAGGTCAGTTCGCGCCCCGGCGCGTAGGTTTCGACCATGACGCGCGCGGGCATCGTGTCGGGCAGCGTCGGCCCGGTCGTGCCCTCGGTCACGATGTAGATGCCGACCGAGGAGCCTTCGTTGTTCGGCTTCACCACGTAGGGCAGCGGCAGGACGTGCCCGGCCGCGACCTCGGCCTTCGGAACGATCCGGCTCTCGACGACCGGCAGGCCGGCGATGCGGTAGGCGTCCTTCGTGCGCGCCTTGTCCATGGCGAGCGAGGAGGCGCGGACGCCGGAGTGCGTATAGGGAATCCGCAGCCATTCGAGCACGCCCTGCACGCAGCCGTCCTCGCCCCAGCGGCCATGCAGCGCGTTGAAGACGGCATCGGGCGCGACCTGTTGCAGGCGGGACACCAGCTCCGGGCCACCCTCGGCCCCGGCCTCCACCTCGGTGACGGTATAGCCCTCGCCGCGCAGCGCCTCCGCGCAGCCGCGACCGGTCGACAGCGAGACGTCCCGCTCCGACGAGGGGCCGCCCATCAGGACGGCAACATGTTGGTAGGTCCTGCCCGACATACCCAATATCCTGCGCCTCGTGCCAGGGTCTTGCCGCCCCGGTGTCTGCTTTCCCCGGCCTCTGACGGACCTTTCGGGGTTATCCGGGTTCTCCGACCCGCATGATTTCCCAGTCTAGCGTCAATCCGCTGGTCTCGAAAACCTTTTTCCGCACCTCCTCGCCCAAACCTTCGAGGTCCGCGGCCGTGGCACCACCGGCATTGACGAGGAAGTTCGAGTGTTTGGGGGACATGATCGCCCCGCCGCGCGTCGCGCCCCGCATCCCGGCGTCGTCGATCACCTTCCACGCCTTGAGGTCGTGGGTGTCATCCGCCCGCCCCGTCGAGCTGAACCCCGCGGGGTTGCGGAAGGTGGAGCCGGCGCTGCGGTCCTTCGTGGGCTGCGTGGCATCGCGCTTGGCGAGCTGCTCCGTCATCCGGGCCTCGAGCGCCTCGGGGTCACCGGGTTCGGCGCGGAACGTCGCGCGGGTGACGATGGTGCCCTCGGGGATCGCGCTCGACCGGTAGGCGAGCCTCAGGTCGGCCGCGGGGATCGTGACCACCTCGCCCGCCCGCGTCACCGCCTCCACCTCGACCAGATGGTCGGCGACGTAGCTGCCGTAGCAGCCCGCGTTCATTCGCACCGCGCCGCCGATGGAGCCGGGGATCGTGCGCAGGAACGTCAGGTCGCGCCCCGCCTGCGCCGCGCGCCGCGCGACATGGGCGTCGAGCGCCGCGGCCCCGGCACGCACCCGGTCGTCCTCGATCTCGATCGCGTTGAAGCCGCGCCCGAGGCGGATCACGACCGCCCGCAGCCCGCCGTCGCGCACGATGAGGTTGGAGCCGACGCCCATCGGGAAGACGGGCACCTCGGCGGGCAGCGCCCGCAGGAAGGCGCAGAGGTCGTCACGGTCGGCCGGCTGAAAGAGCGCATCCGCCGGCCCGCCCACGCGCATCCAGGTCAGGTCGGCCAGCGGCCGGTTCTCGGTAAGGGTGCCACGCACCTGCGGATAGGTCATTTCACTTTCCCCCGGATCCAGCGGCCGAGATAGATCACCGGCCAGCGCAGCACCAGCGCCATGACGGCGACCCCGAGAAGCGCCCAGGGCCAGCCGAGCGAGAGCCCCAGCCAGGCGACGAGCGGCAGACCGAGTGCGATGAGCCCATAGGCCGCGGGCCAGCTCTGCTTCGCGGTCAGGACGATCTGCAGCAACCAGGCCAGGACCACCCAGAGGCACAGCGCGATCAGCGGCACGGGCGCATATCCTTCCCGAAGGATATGCGCGGCGTCGGATCGTTCCGGAACGATCCGGTCACGCCGCGGCGAGGCGGTCGGGCAGCGCGTTGGCCCAGCCCGAGATCGTGCCCGCGCCGAGACAGACGACGATGTCGCCCGCGCGCGCCTGTTCGCGCACGAGGCGTTCGAGGTCGGCCTCGTCGGTGACGGCGCGGGCGTGGCGATGGCCCGTGCGGATTAGGCCGGCGACCAGATCGTCGCGCCCTGCCCCCTCGATCGGGTCTTCCCCTGCGGCATAGACGTCGGCGATCCCCACGACGTCGGCATCGTTGAAGCAGCCGCAGAAGTCGTCGAAGAGCGAGGCGAGCCGCGAATATCGGTGCGGCTGATGCACGGCGATGACGCGGCCGGTGTCGCCGATGGACTGCCGCGCGGCCTTGAGGACGGCGGCGATCTCGACCGGGTGGTGGCCGTAGTCATCGATGATCGGCACGCCATTCCACTCGCCCACGCGGGTGAAGCGGCGGTTGACGCCCCCGAAGGCGGCGAGGCCCTCGCGGATGACGTCTTTCGGCACGCCGAGTTCGCGGGCGACGGCGACGGCCGAGAGCGCGTTCGAGACGTTGTGGTCGCCCGGCATGGGCAGGCGGCAGCCCTCGATCACCGCCTCCTCGGCCTGAAGCTGGATGTCGAAATGGGCGACGCCCGCCTCGTAGGTCAGGTTCACCGCGCGGACGTCGGCCTGTGCGTTGAAGCCGAAGGTGACGACCCGGCGGTCGGTCACGCGGCCCACGAGCGCGCGGACCTCGGGATGATCGGTGCAGCAGACGGCGAGGCCGTAGAAGGGGATGTTCGAGACGAAATCGGTGAACCCGCGGCGCAGGTTCTCGATGTCGCCCCAGTGCTCCATGTGCTCGGGGTCGATGTTGGTGACGATGGCGATCGTCGCCGGCAGGCGGTTGAAGGTGCCGTCGCTCTCGTCGGCCTCCACGACCATCCATTCGCCGCTGCCCTGCCGCGCGTTCGATCCGTAGGCGTGGATGATACCGCCGTTGATGACCGTCGGGTCGAGTTGCCCCGCGTCGAGGAGCGCGGCAACCATCGTGGTCGTCGTCGTCTTGCCGTGGGTGCCGGCGACGGCGACGTTCGACTTGAGCCGCATCAGCTCGGCCAGCATCTCGGCCCGGCGCACCACCGGCAGGCCGCGGGCACGGGCCGCGTCGAGCTCGGGGTTGCCGGGCTTGATGGCCGAGGAGATGACGACGACCTCCGCGTCCTCGAGGTTCTCGGCCTTCTGGCCTACGAAGATGCGCGCGCCCTTCTCGCCGAGGCGATCGGTGATCGGTGAGGCCTTGAGGTCCGACCCCTGCACCGTCAGCCCGTTCGACAAGAGCACCTCGGCGATCCCGGACATGCCGATGCCGCCGATGCCGACGAAGTGGATCGGGCCCATCGAATTGGGAAGTTTGGTCGCGTTCATAGGTCCTTGCTCGCAATATACTCGGCCAGATCGGCGAGGCGCGTGGCCGCGTCGGGCACGCCGACCGAAAGGGCCGCGCGGTGCATCTGCAACGCGCCGTCCGGGTTGGTGAGGATCAGCTCGATCTGATCGGTGAGCGTCTCGCGCGTGAGCTTGCCCTCGGGCAGCAGGATCGCCGCCCCCGCCTCCGAGAGGCCGCGCGCGTTGGCCGTCTGGTGATCGCCCGCCGCGGCGGCATAGGGCACCAGGATAGAGGGGCGGCCGATGACGCTGAGATCGGCCACGGTGGAGGCCCCCGAGCGGCAGATGACGAGCTGTGCGTCGGCCATGCGCGTCGGCACGTCGTCGAAGAAGGGGGCGATCTCGGCCGAGATGCCCTCGGCCGCGTAGAAGGCGGTGACGCGCTCGATGTCCTCGGGCCGGGCCTGTTGCGCGACGCGCAGATGGCGGCGCAGGTCCTCGGGCAGCGTGGCGAGCGCGGCGGGCACTTCGTCGGAGAGGATGCGCGCGCCCTGGCTGCCGCCGATCACGAGGACCGTCATCGGGTAGTCGCCGGGCGTGATGTAGGGAGCCGCGGCGCGGGCGAGGATCGCGGCGCGTACGGGATTGCCCGTGTGGTGCCCCTCCACCCCGTCGGGCAGAACCGTGGGCCAGGTGCCGCAGGCGAAGGCATCGACGCGCGTGGCGAAGATCTGGTTCACGCGCCCGAGGATGCCGTTCTGCTCGTGGATGATGCGCGGCAGCTTCATCAACACGGCCGCCGCCATCGCCGGGATCGCGGGATAGCCGCCGAAGCCCGCCACGATCTGCGGTCGGTCGCGGCGAAACCCCATGAGCGCGCGGAACACGCCGCCCGTCAGCTTGGGCGCGACGCCGAGTTTCGCGGCGAGTCCCCCGCGGGCGAAGGTTGCGGAGGGGACGACCTCGATCTCCACCTCCTCGGGGAAGCCGCCGGCGTAGCGCGCGCCCCGGTCGTCGGTCGAGAGCTTCACCCGCCAGCCGCGGCTCAACATCTCCTCGGCGAGGGCCTGCGCGGGGAACATGTGGCCCCCGGTGCCCCCGGCGGCGATGACGATCAGCGGGTCGGCCATGGCCCCTCTCTCAGCGGTATCCGTTCGACAGCAGGTGATCCCCGATCTCGGCCTGCGGCCGGGTCCGGGTGAAGCACAGCAGCATCCCGGTCAAGGCTCCCATCGCGATGAGCGAGGACCCGCCGTAGCTGACGAAGGGCAGCGTCATGCCCTTGGCGGGCAGGAGACGCACGGCGACGCCGAGGTTGATGAAGGCCTGACTGGCGAGCAGGACCGTGAGGCCGGTGCCGGCAAGGCGGATGAAGGTATCGCGCTCGTGGCAGAGCCGTATGAGGCAGCGCGCCGAGATGAAGGCGAAGAGCGTGACGATGAAGAGCACCATCAGAAGGCCGTATTCCTCCGCGGCGACCGCGATGATGAAGTCGGTATGGGCGTCGGGCAGGATCCACTTCACGCGGCCCTCGTTCACGCCGGTCCCGAAGAAGCCGCCCTCGCGGATGGCGTCGATGGCGTAGCCCATCTGCGTGCGCGGGTCGACGTCGGGGCTCAGGAAGCCGTCGATGCGGCGCGCGAAGTGTTCGGAGTTCTGGTAGGCGAAGACGCCGGCGAGGCCGACGCAGGCGACCACTCCGGTCAGGATGGCAATCGGCGCGCCGGCGACGAAGTAGACGGCCGACCATGCCACGATCGTCAGCATCGCCTGCCCGAAGTCGGGCTGCAGCGCGAGAAAGGCCACGATGACGACGAGGACGGCGAAGCTGATGGACTTGCCCGGCGGACCGTTCGGCTCGGCCGCGGAGGCCATGAGCCAGGCCGTCATGACGATGAAGACCGGCTTCAGGAACTCCGAAGGTTGCACGCTCGCGAAGCCGAGCGAGTACCAGCGCACGGCCCCCTTGCCGAAGTCGGTGCCGAGCACCGGCAGCAGCATGACGGCCGCCGCCGCGAAGAAGAACCCGATGACGCCGAGGCGGCGGACCATGTGGGGCGACATCATCGAGATGCCCAGCATCACCACGAAGGCGAGCCCGCCGAAGAAGGCCTGTCGATAGACGTAGTGGAAGGGCTGGAGGCCGTTGCGCTCCGCGAGGGGTACGGAGGCCGCGAAGCCGAGGAGGAGCCCCACGGCAAAGAGCAGGACCAGCGCGCCGAGCACGCCCTTGTCGATCGTCCGCCACCAACGGGAGACGATGGCCTCGCCCGGAAGGACGACGACCGCACCATGTGCGATTTCAGTCATTGGACCGCCTGTACTGTTCTGCCCGCCCGGTTTTCCGGGTCTCGTCAGCCAGTGTAGCGCAGTGATTCGAATCGCGCCAGAGTCTTCGGTCCGCGCGTCGCCGCGCCGCCCCGCGCCCTAGCCCAGGACGCGGGTGATCTTGGCCTTGGCGCTCGCCGGATCCTCGCCATAGGAGATGAGGTCGACGACCTTGCCCTCCTCGTCGAGGACGAAGATCGACGCGTAGTGGTCCATCGTATAGTCGCCCTCCCCCAGAGGACGTTTTTGCCAGTAGACCCGCCAAGAGCGAGCCATGTCCCAGACGTCCTCCGGTTCGCCGGTGATGCCGAGGATACGGTCCGACTGCGGCTCCAGATAGTCACGCAGGAAGTCGGGCGTGTCGCGCTCGGGGTCGATGGTGACGAAATAGGCTCCGATCGCGTCCTCCTCGACCTGCAGATCGTCGAACCAGGTCTCCATGTCGTAGACCGTGGTGGGGCAGACGTCGGGGCAATGGGTGAAGCCAAAGAAGAGAAGGCTCGGCCGACCGGTGAAGGCGGCCTCCGTGATCGTGGCTCCGGTGTGGTCGGTCAACGCGAAGGGCGCGCCGAGATCGGTGGCGACGGTCGTCGCGACGGTGCGCGACTCCATCACCTGTCGCAGGGCGACGCCCCCGCCGAGGGCGAGGACGGCGACACCGAGGCCGAGGAGGAGCGTCTTCATCTGGGGCATGGTCAGTTCCCGTGGTTGCCGTGGCCGTGATCGCCGCCGTGACCGCCCTCGGCACCCGTTGCCTCGCGGATCTCGCCCAGCGTCAGGACGGGCGCGTCGAGCGTGATCTCGCCCGCGGTCTCGAAGGTCAGTGTGATCTCGTGGCTCTCGCCCGCGGTGAGCGGCTGGGCCAGACCCATGAGCATGAGGTGCAGGCCGCCGGGCATCAGTTGCACCGTCTCGCCGGCGGGGATCGGGATGCCGCCCTCGACCTGCGACATCTCCATGACGCCGTCGTTCATCGTCATCGTGTGCAGCTGCACCTCACCCGCGATGGCCTCGGAGATCGCGGCGGCGACGAGCGTGTCGTCGGCATCGCCCCTATTCTCGATGGTGATATAGCCGCCTGCGACGGGCGCGTTCGGCGGCGTCGCGCGCAGCATCGGCGCGTCGAGGCTCAGATCGCCGAGCGTGACCGGCTCGGCGGCGGCGGAGAGGGGAAATACGGCGAGAAAAACAGCAAACGGAAGAGAAATGCGCATGGAAATAGCTCCGGTTGACGTGCACCTGTCATCTGACATTGACGTCCGCGCTTTGGAAGACGGACACGCCGTCGCACCCATCACATCGCCGCCATCGGGAACGAGGAAGGGGCGCTCCCCTCCCAAGAAGCGCCCCTTCGCAGCCCGCGCGAGAGATGACTGTCAGTTGCCGTAGGCGACCGAGGGCAGCCACGTCGTCAGCGCGGGAAAGAGGAACACGATCGCGAGGCCCGAAAGCTGCAGGATCACGAAGGGGATCACGCCGCGGTAGATGTGGCCGAGGTTCACGCCCGGCGGGCAGACGCCCTTGAGATAGAAGAGCGCGAAGCCGACGGGTGGCGTCAGGAACGATGTCTGTAACGTCACCGCCACGAGGATCGCGAACCAGACGACCTGCGGGTCGCGCACCACTTCGAAGCCCGGCACCACCAGCTCCAGCCCCTGAATGATCGGCAGCATGAGCGGCATGATGATGATCGTGATCTCGATCCAGTCGAGCAGGAAGCCCAGCAGGAAGACGATGAAGAGGATGAACAGCACGACCATGTAAGGGTTCTCGAAGATCCCGAGCACGTGGTTCTGCACGATTTCGTCCCCGCCGTAGCGACGCAGCACGAGGGCGAAGAAGTTCGCGGCGAGGAAGATGCCGACGATGTAGCCCGAGGTATTGAGCGTCGAGCGCGCGACCTCCACGAAGACCTTGAAGTTGAGCTTGCGGTTGGCGAGCGCCAGCAACGTCGCCCCCATCGCGCCGAGGCCCGAGGCTTCGGTCGGCGTGGCGAGACCCGCGAAGATCGAGCCGAGCACCAGCAGGATCAGCAGAAGCGGCGGCACGACGGCGAGCAGCACTTCTTTCACCACCGGCCAGCCGACGTGTTCGCCGTGATCGGGCGCGGGCATGGCGTCGGGCTTGATGAAGCCGTAGATCACGATGAAGCCGATATAGAGCCCGCCGAGGATGAGCCCCGGAAAGAGCGCCCCCATGAAGAGGTCGCCGAGCGAAATGGCGAGCTGGTCCGACATGATGACGAGCATGATCGACGGCGGAATCAGGATGCCGAGCGTCCCCGCGGCGGCGATCGTGCCGGTCGAGATGGGCTTCGAGTAGCCCTGTTTCATCATCTGCGGCAGCGCCATAACGCCAAGGAGCGTGACCGAGGCCCCGATGACCCCGGTCGAGGCCGCGAGGATGATCCCGATCAGCAGGACAGTGAGCGCGAGGCCCCCGCGCAGCCCCCCGAAGAGACGCTGCATCGAGACCATCATCCGCTGCGCGACGCCCGACTGGTCGAGCATCAGCCCCATGTAGATGAACATCGGCAGCGCCACGAGGACGGGGTTCTGAACGATATTGCCGAAAAGCCGGTTCGAGAGGACCGAGAGCCGCTGGTAGTCGATCCCGGTGCGGTCGAATTCGATGATGTCGTCGAAGGCCCTGCGGTACGGGTCGAGCAGGATTTCGGCGAAAAGCGCGTAGATGAGCGACACGCCCACGAGCGCGAAGGCCACCGGGATGCCGCGGAAGAGCATCCAGATGAAGCTCAGGAACATCACGAGCACGACGAGCTCGTTCAGGGTCATCACCCGACCGACGAGTTCCAGGATGAACATCAGGCCGTCTCCTCGGACTTGTCACGCAGCACGTAGGCCGCGGCGATCAGCAGGACGGTCAGGATCAGCGTGACGAGCACGGTGATCTTCATCTCCTGGTTCAGGGGCAGTTCGATCGTATCGAAGATCCAGTGCCGCTGCGCCTGCCGTGCGGTCGTCCCCTCCTCCGAGGTCATCAGGACCACGCCGAGCGCGGCATAGTAGAAGGCCAGGTTCACCACGAAGGCGACGCCCGGGAAGGCATAGAGCAGCTTGCGCCACCAGAGCGGCTGCATGAGTTGCGACAGCATCCGGACGTAGGCGAACCAAGTGGCGAGTGCGATCAGCAGGAAGGCGAGGTTCACGAAGCTCTTGAGATAGTAGAGCCCGTGCAGGCCGTTCGGGGAGCTCGAGCCCTCGTTCGCGGCGATGGATTGAAGCGCATAGGCCAGCGTCACATCCCAGCAGAGAATCGTGAACGGCAGAAAGAGCCAGGCCAGACCGAAGATGTCGATCTTGCGCTGCTTCCGGGTGGAGAAGCCGTCGTAGAAGATGTCGACGCGCACGTGGCTGTTCGTCGTGACCGCATAGGCCACGCCGATCAGGACGGCCGCGCCGTAGAGCCACCACTGCAGGTCGTCGAGCCAGGCCTGGTTGCCGGGCCCCACACCCATGCGCCCGAAGTTGCGCAGAAGTACCTGCACCACGATTGCGACCATCAGGATGGGAAAGAGCCAGGAGAAGAGATTCGAGACGGCGACGACGAAACGATCGCCGCGATTGTGAGTAGCGCGCCCGACCTCGCCCGGGTCGGTAATGGCGACGATCGCGCCGCCGGGCCCGCCCTCGACGGTCTCTTCCGGTATCTGGCTCATGGCTGCTCCCTTCCCCCAGTTGGCGCATCGCTCTCGTGCGGTGGCACCGTTCGTGGGGCCGGGCGATCCGCGCCGCCCGTGCCCCGATCTCATGCCGATGACCGGCCGCGCCCCCCGACGCGGCCGGTGGCCGTCAGGCGATCACTCGCCGCGCGGGCGCGGCAGGTAGATCGTGTCGCCCCAGGTCTTGTAGCCGGCGCGGAACTCCTGAAGGTCGTCCCAGACCTCCTTGAAGTAGGCGTCCTCGGCGGCCAGCTCCTCGGCGACGGCGATCCAGTTCTCCTCGAAGGCCGCGAGCATCTCGGGCGACCAGGTCTTGATCGTCACGCCATTCTGCTCGGTGTTCTCGACCATGGCCTGGAAGTTGGTGGCCTCGCCCTCGGCGTAGTTCGTGGTGATGTTGGCGAGGCAGGCCACTTCGATCTGCTTCTGGCTGCGCTCGTCCAGATCTTCCCAACGGTCCTTGTTGATGAGCAGCTCGAACATCGTCGCGGGCTGGTGCCAGCCGGGGAAGTAGTTGTACTTGGCGATCTGGTGGAAGCCGAGACGCGCGTCGATGCGCGGCATCGAGAACTCGGTCGCGTCGATGGCACCGCGCTCGAGCGCCGGGAAGATGTCACCGCCCGCCAGAAGCGAGGTCGAGACACCGAGGCGCTGCATCACTTCGGCACCGAGGCCGAAGAAGCGCATGTTCAGACCCTCCAGATCCTCGAGCGAGTTGATCTCGGTCTTGAACCAGCCCGAGGTCTCGGGCGCGATGATGCCGCAGGGCAGGACGTGCACGTTGTAGCCGTTGTCGTCGTACATGCGCTGGAACATCTCCGCGCCGTCGTCGTAGAGCATCCAGGCCAGAAACTCGCCGGCCTCGGGGCCGAAGGGCACGGCGGCGAAGAGCGAGGCCGCGGTGATCTTGCCCTGCCAGTAGCCGGCGGTGGTGTAAGCGGCGTCGACCGAGCCGTTGGAGACCGCATCGAGGGCCTCGAGCGTCGGCACCAGCTCGCCCGGATCGAAATGCTCGAACTCGACCTCTTCGGAGATGCCGTTGATCTTCTCGACGAAGTCGACGCCGGCGGTGCCGAGGATGGGCAGGTTCTTACCGAAGGCGGAGGTCATCTCCAGCACTTCCTGGGCGTTCGCGGCGCCCGTGGTGGCAAGCGCGGCGGTGGTGGCAAGCGCGATGGCTTTGAGTTTCATGTGACAGTCTCCCTATTATTCCCCCACGACCCGCAACGGCGGGCCGGAGCGACGCCCCCTCCCGGGCCGTCTGGTCAAGATTTCTTACCGATTTGACCATTGAAGGCCAGCGGTTATTCGGCGCATGAGGCCGCTGTTAGCGAAAACAAATCTCCTTTCTTGTCCGAAAGTGGCGCTTTCTACCCAAAAGTGGGTAGCGGTTTCCGCGGACCATTCGAGAGGATCCAGCTCTCCGGGCCGGACTGCGGAAAGAGATCGCGCACGAGCGGGTCGTGGCCGGGCACGATGAGTTCCGGGGCCGAGGCGAGTCGGTTCAGCGTGGCGAAACCGTCCAGCATCTCGGCCACGTCGGCGACGATGGGGAAGGGTTTTCCGAGAGCCATGTTCTCATAGAAATGCGTGGCGTCCGACGCGAGGCAGAGCCAGCCCGCCGCCGTGCGCACCCGCACCACCTGCAGGCCCTTCGAATGACCGCCGATGCGATGGACCGTCACGCCCTCGGCCACCTCCGCGTCGCCTTCGGCGAAGACGACCCGGCCCGCGTAGAGCCGGCGCACCGCTTCGCAGATATGCTCCCCGGTGAAAGGCATCCGGAGCGCGTCGTGGCACATGCAGGGGCCTGTGGCATAGGCCATCTCGCTCGCCTGCATGTGGAGCGTCGCGTTCGGAAAGAGGTGCAGCCCGCCCGCGTGGTCGTAGTGCAGGTGCGTGACGATGACGGTGCCGATGTCTTCCGCCACGAGGCCGTGGGCGGCTAGCGCCTCGCGCGGATCGATCAGGATCGGACGGTCCCGGCGCGCGCCCTCCGAGGCGTCGTAGCCGGTATCGACCAGGATCACCTCCTGCCCCCGCCGCAGGAGCCACATGAAGTAGTCCATCGGATGCGGTGCCGCGTGGTCGTCGTCGAAGATGAAGCTGTCGCCGCGCACCCTTGCATTGCGGTCGGCGTAGCGCAGGGCAAGGACCTCCCAGTCGGACACGCGCTCAGCCCTCGACGACGGAATAGGTGCGCACCTGCTTCGAGGCGATCATGTCGGAGGTCAACCGGTCGAAGGTCTTGTAGTGCGGGGTCGCCAGATGGGCCTCGAAGCCGGCCGCGTCGTCGTAGAGTTCGTAGAGGAAGATCTCGTCCGGTCGGTCCGGGTCGGTCGCGACGTCGAAGCGGTGGCAGGCCGGCTCGCCGAGCGAAGCGCGGGCGTTCTCGATCATGGCCGGCTTGAAGTCCGCCATGCGGCCGGGGGCGACCTCGATGGTGACGACGACTGCGAACATGCTTCCCCTCCGAAGATTTGCTTTCTATTGATACTGTCAACAGACGCGAGGAATATCAAAATGTCCAAGACTTTCGAAATTGCCGTCTTCCACGGGGACGGCATCGGGCCGGAGATCATGGCCCCGACGCTGGACATCCTCCGCGACCTGTCGCCCAACTACGACTTCACGTTCGTCGACTGCCCCGCCGGCGCGCGCAGCTATCTCGACATGGGCTCCGACCTGCCCGAGACGTCGCTTGCCGCGGCGCGCAAGGCCGATGCGATCCTGCTCTCGGCACTCGGCGACCCGGCGGTGCGCTACCCCGACGGCACCGAGATGACGCCGCAGATCGACATCCGGATCGCGCTGGACCTCTACGCCGGCGTGCGCCCCGTCCGCATCGTGCCGGGGATGCGCACGCCGCTGAACCTGCCCGAGGGCCGGAGCGTCGATTTCGTCCTCGTGCGCGAATCGACCGAAGGTCTATTCCACACGCAGGGCAAGGGGCACGTCGAGGACGACCTCGCCGAGGAGACGCTCCGCCTGACGCGCGCGACGACCACCAAGGTCTGCGACTATTCCTTCCGGCTCGCCCGTGACCGCATGGCGATGGGCCACCGGGGCCGCGTCACCAGCGTCGACAAGGCGAACGTCTTCCGCGCCTTCGCCTTCTGGCGCGAGATCTTCGACGAGGTAGCCATGGGCTACGACGACCTGACCGCCGATCACGCCTATGTCGACGCCATGGCGCTCTGGTTCGTGCTGAAGCCCTGGGAGTGGGACGTGATGGTCACCGAGAACATGTTCGGCGACATCCTCTCGGACCTCGGCGCGGGGCTCATGGGCGGGCTCGGCATGGCCCCTTCCGCCGACATCGGCGACGACCACGCCCTCTTCCAGCCCTGCCACGGCTCGGCCCCCGATATCGCAGGGCAGGGAATCGCCAACCCCTTCGCGATGATCCTCTCGGCGGGCATGATGCTCGACTGGCTCGGCCGGCGGCACGAGATGCCCGCCATGGTCGCCGACGCGGCGCGCCTGCAGGCCGCCGTCGACGCCTGCCTCGCCGCGGGCGAGGTCACCGGCGATCTCGGCGGATCGCTCGACTGCGCGGGGGCCGGAGCCGCCGTGAAGGCGCGGCTGTGAGCGCCCCCCTGCGCGTCGGTCTGCTCGGCGCGGGCTACTTCGCGCGCTTCCACGCGGAGGCCTGGACGCGGATGGCGGAGACCGACCTCGTCGCCACCTGCGATGCCGACCCGGAGAAGGACGCGACCTATACGACGCTCGACGCGATGCTCGCCGCCGAGACCCTCGACATCCTCGACATCGCCACGCCGCCGCCGAGCCACGCCGCCGCGATCCGCGCCGCCCTGCCCCACGCGCCACGGGCGATCATCTGCCAGAAGCCCTTCTGTACCGCGCTCGAAGAGGCGGAAGCGGTTACCGCCGAGGCCGAAGCCGCGGGCGTGCCGCTGATCGTGCACGAGAACTTCCGCTTCCAGCCCTGGTTCCGGGCGATGAAGGCGGCGCTCGACGCGGGGCGGATCGGCCGGCCCCTCAACCTCACCTTCCGGATGCGCACGGGCGACGGGCAAGGCCCCTATGCCTATCTCGCGCGCCAGCCCTATTTCCAGACCATGCCGCGCCTTCTGATCCACGAGACGGGGGTGCATTACATCGACACGTTCCTTTACCTGCTGGGGCCACCGGATGGCGTCTACGCTGACCTGCGCCGCCTCAACCCGGCGATCCGGGGCGAGGACGCGGGACATGTGATCTTCGACTACGGCACCGGCATGCGGGCCGTGCTCGACGGCAACCGGCTCCTCGACTTCGACACCGACGACACGCGCCGTACCTTCGGCGAGGCCCTCCTCGAGGGCGAGGACGGCGCGATCACACTGACGGGGGACGGGGCCGTGCGGCTGCGCGCCCACGGCAGCCGCGAGACGGAGGAGCTGCTGGCCCCGCGCGACTGGCCCAATTTCGCGGGCGATTGCGTCCACGCCCTCCAGGCGCATGTGGTGGCGGCCCTGCGCGGAAAGGGAGTATTCGAGAACCCCGCGCGGGCCTATCTGCGGGTCATGCAGCTCTCCGAGCTGACCTATGCCAGCAGCGCCGCCAAGAGCAGGCTTCCGTTCAATTCGAACGATTGAGGCGGGCGGGACCGGACCGCATTTACGATGCGTCAATCGCTCTGCGCTACGAGGGGCGCGGGAGGCATAGCTTCCGTCACCCGCCGCGCGACGGCGGACCACTCTGAAAGGGTTGCCCATGACGTCCGACCTTCGACGCCGGCGCACGCATATCGCCTATCTGCTGCTCTTCATCTCGGCCGTCGTGGCGCTCGCCCCGTTCGACCCCGGGCAAGCGGCGATGACGGCGGCTCCGACCGCGCAGGCCGACTGACGGCGTCAGCCCCGCGCGGCCTCGGCGGCCGCGCGGATCTCGGCGATGTTGGTGCCGTAGGCTTCGGGCGCATCGACCGATCCGCCGCGGAACACCGCCGACCCGGCGACCAGCACATCGGCACCCGCCGCCGCGACGAGTGGGGCGGTCGATGGATCCACACCGCCGTCGATCTCGATATGCACGGGCCGGTCACCGATTGCGGCGCGCAGCGCGGCGACCTTTTCGACCTGCGAGCGAATGAAGGATTGCCCGCCGAACCCCGGGTTGACCGTCATCACGCAGACGAGGTCGATGTCATCCAGAAGCGGCAGCGCCGACTCGGCCGGCGTGCCGGGGTTGAGCGCGAGACCCGCCCGCATCCCCGCGCCGCGGATGGCCTGCAGCGTCCGATGGATGTGCGGCCCGGCCTCGACATGTGCGGTCAGCACGTCGGCCCCCGCCTTGGCGAAGGCCTCGATGTAGGGATCCACCGGCGCGATCATCAGGTGGACGTCCATGACCCCCTTGATGTGCGGGCGGATGGCCGCGCAGGTGGCCGGCCCGAAGGTGATGTTGGGCACGAAATGCCCGTCCATCACATCGACATGGATCCAGTCCGCCCCCTGCCCCTCGACGGCCGCGCATTCCGCCCCGAAGGCAGCGAAGTCGGCGGCGAGAATCGACGGCGCGATCTTGATGGAACGGTCGAATATCTCGGTCATGTCTTCCCCCTGAGATCTGAACGCGGGCTTACGCCGTCCCGCCCGGTGCGTGAACCCCCGCGTCGGTTACGATATAGGGCAAGCGAACATCCGTCGGCTCCTGCGGGAGCGCCTCGACCCGTTGCGCCTCGAGCGCGAAACCCACCACGAGCGCATCGCGGAGCCCCGCGAGCGTGCGGTCGTAGAAGCCGCCGCCGTAGCCGAGCCGCGCCCCCGTCGCGTCGAACCCCACGAGCGGAACGATCACGACATCCGGCACGCGCCATCCGCCCTCGGTCGGAACCGAGACGCCGAAGGCCCCGGTCTCGAGCGGACAGCCGGGCCACCATTCGCGAAACCGCAAGGGCGCGCCGCGCGCCGTCACGACCGGGACGCAGACACGGTTGTCCTTGGCCAGCACGCGCATCGCATGGGTCGGATCGGCCTCCGACCCGATCGGGAGGAACCCCGCAATCGTCCGCCCCCGCAAACCCATCAACCGGGCGTAGAGCCGTGTGCCCGCCATCGCGCGCCGCCCGGCCGGCACGGCGTCGCGGGCGGCAAGGCAGCGGCGGCGCAGTTGCGCCTTGTCGGCGGTCGGACTAGAGCCTTTCCCCATGCTCGCCTTTGACCACTTCGCCGTCTCCGCCGCAACGCTGGAAGAGGGCACGGCCCATGTCGCCGCGCATCTCGGGCACGATATGGGCCCGGGCGGCGAACATACGCGCATGGGCACGCACAACCGTCTCTCGGGCCTCGGGCCGGGCGAATATCTCGAGGTCATCGCGATCGACCCCGCCGCGCCGGCCCCGCCCCACCCCCGCTGGTTCGACCTCGACCGCCGGTCGGGCTCGCCGCGCGTCGGCAACTGGATCGCCCGGACGGACGCTCTCGACACGTTCGTCGCGGCCTTCCCGGATGCAGGCCGGCCGGTCGACTTCGAACGCGGCCCCTACCGCTGGCGCATGGCGGTGCCCGACGACGGGATCCTCCCTTTCGACGGCTGCTTCCCGGCGGTGATCGAATGGCTGTCTCCGGCCCCGGAGTTCCCCGAAAGCAGCCTGCGCCTGACCGCGCTGGACCTGCGGCACCCGGACCCGGCGGTTCCGGGCGTCATCGCGCAGTTGATCGAGGATCCAAGGATCACCGCCACCAACGGCCCGCGGCGGATCACGGCCCGGCTGGACACGCCCGACGGCCCGCGCGAGATTGCATGATCGCCCCGGACCTCGACGACTTGCGACGGATCGCGGAGGACACCCGCGATGCCTTCCCCGCGCCCTTCGCCGGGCTTGCCGCTGAGGTTCGCCTCGTGGTCAGCGACTGGCCCGACGACGACCTGCTCGACGAGATGGAGATCGAGAGCGCCTACGAGTTGACCGGCCTCTACGACGGCGTTGCCCTCACCGAGCGCGACCCCTCGCAGCCCGAGCCGCCCTCGACGGTCCATCTCTTCCGCCGCCCGATCCTCGACGAATGGGCCGAGCGGGGCGACGTCACCTTCGCCGCGCTCGCCGCCCATGTGACGGTGCATGAATTCGCGCACCACTTCGGCTGGTCCGACGCGGATATCGCGCGCATCGACGAATGGTGGACCTGACATGAAAACGGGGCCGCGCGGGCCCCGTCGGTCCGGATGACTTTTGCCGTCAGGCCGCGGCGGAGGGACGCGACGAGAGCACGTCGTCCACGGCCTTGAGCGCCGCGTCCTCGTCCATGTCCTTGTTCACGGCGGCAAGCTCGCGCGTCAAGCGGTCGAGCGCGGCTTCGTAGAGCTGACGCTCGGAGTAGGATTGCTCGCGCTGCTCGTCGTTGCGGTGCAGGTCGCGCACCACTTCGGCGATGGCGATCAGGTCGCCCGAGTTGATCTTGGCTTCGTACTCCTGCGCGCGGCGCGACCACATGGCCCGCTTCACGCGCGCCTTGCCCTTGAGCGTTGTCATCGCCTTCTCGACCACGTCGGGCGACGACAGCGACCGCATACCCACATCGGCCGCCTTGTTGGTCGGCACGCGCAGCGTCATCTTGTCCTTGACGAAGTTGATGACGAAGAGCTCCAGCTCCAGGCCCGCGACCTCCTGCTTTTCGATGCTGACGATCTGACCCACGCCATGGGCGGGGTAGACGACGAAATCGTTGGGGCGGAATTCGGGCTTCTTGGACATGGGCATCCTTTCGATGTCTCGTGCGCTTGGCCCTCGGGCCGCAGAAAGCGCCGACCACGGACCGGAACCCGTCGCCTGCGTCCTTGCGCATCTCTGTTAGGCCATGAGGACGGGAGCAACCCCGTCCCGGGGCCATGTAGGTGGCAGTCAGACCCGGGCCCCAAGGCCCGGAATGACACTTACCATATCACAAAATGCGCATCCCCGAAAGGGACACGGTAACTGACCCATCCGACATCGCGTCGCTCGCGGCTCAGCCGCCCTCGCCCGGCGCTTCGGAGAAGAGCTCCATCTTGCCCTCCTTGCCGTCCATCTCCTCGGCGGTCGGCAGCGGATCCTTCTTGGTGATGATCACCGGCCAGAGCTCCGAGTACTTGCGATTGAACTCGACCCACTTTTCGGTGTCCGGCTCGGTGTCGGGGCGGATCGCGTCGGCGGGGCATTCGGGCTCGCAGACGCCGCAGTCGATGCATTCGTCGGGGTGGATGACCAGCATGTTCTCGCCCTCGTAGAAGCAATCCACGGGGCAGACTTCGACGCAGTCGGTATATTTGCAGGCGATGCAGGCATCGTTGACGATGTAGGTCATGAGCGGGAGTCCTCGCTGGGCGTCACGCGCGGTCTATCGGGGCCGTCCGGGTCATTCAAGCGGGCCGGGCCCGGTTCCGGCCCGCGCTCTCATTCGCGTGATCTCCCGGTCGAGCTTGCGCCGGTCACGGCCCGTCGGGCGCGGCCCGCTGCGGGGCACAGGTGCGGGCGACTCGTCGTCGTAGAGCGTCTGCGCCTCGCTGGCCGGCCCCCTGCGTGTCGGCAGGCCGCGGACGATGACCACGCGGATGCGGTCCCCCTGCGGGAAGGTGAGCGCGTCGCCCGGGCCGACCGTCGCCGACGTCTTCGTCACATGCACCCCGTTGAGGCGAACGCGCCCGTCCGAGACGACCCGCGCGGCAAGCGTGCGAGTCTTGAAAAAGCGCGCCTGCCAGAGCCACTTATCGATCCGCTGCTTCGCTGCGGACCCGGTCACTGATCCTTCAGCGCGGCAAGCGCCGCGAAGGGATTGTCGGGATCAACAGGCTTATCGCGCTTGGGCTTCGCTTCGTAGGTCTTCGGCCCGCGGTCGCCGCCCGGCTTGCCCTTGCCCTTCGCGCCGCCCTGGCGCGGTCCGCCCTTACCCTGCGGCTTGCGACCCTTGCCCGATTGATCGCGACGCGGCCCCCGGCCCGCCCCGCGGCGCGGGGCCCAGGTGAAGGTATAGAAGATCTCCATTTCGGGGCCTTCGGCAGGCTCGATCGCAGCATCGGACTGAACCGGGGTCTCCTGTGGCTGCTCGCCCGGCACCTCGGTCGGCGGCGGGGCCGGAGCCTCCTGCGGTTCTTCCACCGGGGTTTCGGCAGGCGGGGTTGGCGGGGTTTCGGCCGGCGTGTCCGGGGTGACAGGGCTGTCCGGGGTCTCGGGCGTGCCGGGCGTGCTTGCTTCGGCCGGGCGCTGCTTCTCGCGCTCACCCTTCTCCGCAGTGTAGCCGAGGCCACCCATTAGGTCGGCGAATTGCTCCAGCGTCATGCCCGTGATCGACAGCATGTCGGCGGTCGCCTCGAACCCTCCGCGCGAATCGGCGGGGCGCAGCAGATCGGCCAGCCGCTCGAGCATGTCGATCCGGATCGCCCGTGCGCCGGCAAGGCGGTAGCCGGCCATCGTGTAGTAGCCCTTGGGCGCGCCCTCCGAGGCCGGAACGGTCACGAGGCCCGGCGGCGGGGCCTCGGGGAACTCCGACAGATCGTTCCACAGCGACCAGAGCACCAGACGGAGCCGCGTGGGAGCAGGCTTCAGGAGCATCTGCTGGAAGATCGTGAACTGGCCGAAGCGGACGCCATGCTTGCGAAGCTGGCCGCGCGCCTCCTGGTCGAGCTCCTTCACCTCCTGCGCGACCTCGTGACGCGGCAGGACGCCGAAGCCTTCGAGCAGGCGGAAGGCGAAGCCGCGCGCAAGGCCTGTCACCGTCTCGTCCTTCGACATGGCGATGAGCGGCTCCATCGCGGCGGCGACCTTGCGGTCAATGAAATGCTGCAGTCGGCGCGTGACCTTCTGCATCACCTCCGGGCCGGCCTCCTCATCGACGAAGGCCTCCACCGCCGGCTTGAGCGCATCCGCGCCCTTCACAAGCTTGCCCACCGCCTGGTCGCCCCACATCAGGCCGCCCTGCTCGGTGAAGTCCATCTCGGTGTCGGGCGCGTTGTAGAACCGGTCGGCGCGCAGATGGAACTCGGGGCGCAGCGCTTGGGTCGCGGCCTGACGCACGGTCTTCGCCTCGTCCGGCGTGGTGGTGACGGTCTGGTGGAAGCGGAAGCCCTCGAGCCGGCCGAGCGCCTCGCCCTCGACGGTGACTTCACCCTTGTCGTTGATGTCGGCCAACAGGCCCTCCTTCATCTTCAGCCGCCTGAGCAGCACGCTGGTCCGCCGGTCGACGAACCGGTTCGTCAGAGCATCGTGGAGCGCGTCCGAGAGACGGTCTTCCACGGCCCGCGTGGCATCGCGCCATTCCGCCTCGTTGTCCACCCAGCCCTTTCGCTGCGCAACATACGTCCAAGTGCGGATATATGCCAACCGCTTGGAGAGCGTGTCGATGTCGCCCTGCGTCCTGTCGATACGCTTGATCTGACGGGCGAACCAATCACCGTCCACGCAGCCCCGTTCGTGCAGAAATCCGAAGATCCGGGCGAGGAGGTTGGTATGCTCGCCGTGGCTGATCCCCTGGAAGTCGGGGATGCGGCAGACATCCCAGAGCAGGCGCACGTCGCGCGCGTCCCGCAGCCGGCTGGCCACGCCCTCCAGCTCATGGAGCGTCTTGAGCGACGACAGGTCGTCGGCCTCCCGCCCGCGGGCCAGCATCGGCTCCGCGCTCGGGGCCTCGAGCGAGGCGACGAGCGCCGGGACGCTGCCGAAATCGAGCCGGTGGTTGCGCCACATCAGACGTTCGATCGGCTTGAAGCTGTGGGTCTGGATCGCCTCGACCTCGCCCTCGTCGAGCGGCCCCGCCTCGCCCGTCACCCCGAAGGTGCCCGGTTGCGTGTAGCGGCCCGCGCGGCCGGCGATCTGCGCCAGCTCGTGCGGCATGAGCCGGCGGATGCGCTGACCGTCGAATTTGGAGGTGGCCGAGAAGGCGACGTGCCGGATGTCGAGGTTGAGCCCCATCCCGATCGCATCCGTCGCCACGAGGTAGTCGACGTCGCCGTTCTGGTACATCTCCACCTGCGCGTTGCGCGTCCGGGGACTGAGCGCACCCATGACGACGGCCGCGCCACCCTTCTGCCGCCGCAAGAGCTCGGCGATCGCATAGACATTATCGACCGAAAACCCGACGATCGCGGTACGTCCGGGCATCCGGCTTATTTTTTTCGAACCTGTATAGGTCAGGTCGCTGAATCGCTCCCGCCGCGCGAACTGCACCTTCGGGACGAGCGCCGCAATCGCGCGCCGCATGGTGTCGGACCCCATGAAGAGGGTCTCGTGCAGGCCGCGCATGTTGAGGAGCCGGTCGGTGAAGACATGGCCGCGTTCGGGGTCGGCGCAGAGCTGGATCTCGTCGATGGCGACGAAATCCGTGCCCATCCCCTGCGGCATCGCCTCGACCGTACAGACCCAATAGGCCGCCCGCGCCGGCACGATCCGCTCTTCCCCGGTGACCAGCGCCACGACCGACGGCCCCCGCAGCGCGACGATCCGGTCGTAGACCTCCCGCGCGAGCAGACGCAGCGGCAGGCCGATCACCCCCGTGCGATGCGACAGCATCCGTTCGAGCGCGTAATGCGTCTTGCCGGTGTTCGTCGGCCCGAGAACCGCCGTCACCCGTCCGAGGTTGCTGTCCATCAGAGGGCCCGATCGCCTGTCTGCAGCTCCAGCCGCTCGATGGCGCGGTTCACGTTCTCCTCGGCCGGATGCACCGCGGCGGCCGCCTTGAGGGCCTTGAGGGCCCCCTCCTCGTCACCGAGCTGCTCGAGGATGATGCCGAGACCGGCAAGCGCCCCGAAGTGGCGCGGCTCGAGGATCAGAACCTGCTCGATATCGGAAAGCGCAGCCCCGTACTCCTCGAGCATGAAGAAGGCCGTCGCGCGCTGGTTCCATCCCTCGGCGAAATCCGGCGCATGATCGGTGAGCGCCGTCAGATGCGACACCGCGCGAGTATACTCACCCGCTTCGATGGCGTCCGAGCCGCGCCGCAGAAGGAGATCGAGCGCCGAGCTGCCGGAATGGGTCCACCGCTCGAGGATCTCTGCGGCAAGCCGGTTCGCCTCGCCCGCTTCCTCCTCCGAGGTCAGCGTGCCGAGGCGATCGAGCAGCACCTGCGCATCCTCCGACAGGATCTCACCGTCCCCGAGAGGGGCATCCTGCGCGAGCGAAAACGTGGCGTAACAACAGGCCAGCAGAACCGCGAGGGCCTTGAGAGTGACGCGAAGGTCAATCATCTTGTCGGGAACCCCATCCGCCGTTCCGGCGATCAGTATTCAAAGGATGAACATGAGCGACATCATCAGCGAAGCCGTCACGCAGCTTTCCTCGAAGATTGGCACCTTCGACGGCAGCGTCAAGTTCGTGATCGAGGGCGAAGGCGCGATCATGGTCGATTCGGACGGCGTGCGCGCCGGCGACGAAGAGGCCGACTGCACCATGACCGCCGATGCGGAAACCTTCCGCGGCATCCTCGACGGCGACGTGAACCCGACCGCCGCCTTCATGACCGGCAAGCTCTCGGTCGACGGCGACATGGGCCAGGCCATGAAGCTCGGGGCCTCGCTCTCCTGAGCGAACCGGCATGACGGCCCTCGCCGACGCTCCCTATCACGCAGACGTCGCCGCCGGCCCACCGGCGGCGCGTGCATTCTGGGCCACGACCGCCGACGGCGTCCGCATCCGTGTTGCCGCCTGGACCGAGGGGACGACGGGCACGGTGCTCCTTTGCCCCGGCCGCACCGAGTACATCGAGAAGTACTCCGACGCCGCCCGGCATCTCGCCGCCCGAGGGTTCGCCACGGTGGCGATCGACTTTCGCGGGCAAGGCCTTTCGCCGCGTCCCCACCACGACCGGCGCGTTGGCCATGTCAACGGTTTCAAAGAGTTTCAGAACGACGTTGATGCGGCCCTCGCGCTTTGCGCGAATCTTGATCTGCCGCGCCCATGGCACATCCTCGGCCACTCCATGGGCGGGCTCATCGCGCTTCGGGCGACGATGCGGCTGTCCGCCTTCGAGCGGGCGGTGTTCTCCGCCCCGATGTGGGGCCTGCAGGTGGAGCCGCATCGCCGGGCCGTCGCCTGGGGGCTGAGCTTCCTCGGCTCCACCTTCGGCTTCGGCGAACGCCTCACGCCGAACTCCGGCAAGGTCGCCGACCCGGCCGGCGCGCCGTTCGAGGGCAACCTCCTGACCCGCGACGCGGAAATGTTCGCCTGGATGAAGCGGCAGATCGCGACCCATCCGGATCTCGCGCTCGGCGGCCCGTCGCTCGGCTGGCTCTGGGCCGCGCTGCGCGAGATGCACGCCTGTGCCCGCCTGCCCGCCCCCGACCTGCCGGCGCTCACCCTTCTCGGCACCGAGGAGGCCATCGTCTCGCCCGATGCGATCCACGTGCGGATGGGGTCGTGGCCGCGCGGACGGCTCGAAATCCTCGATGGGGCCCGTCACGAGGCGCTGATGGAGGACGCGCCGCTTCGCGCCGATCTCTACGACCGGATCGCGGCGCATCTGAGGGGTTGAGGCCTCTTCGCCGCTCTCCCGTCCCGTCATGTCCGTCCTCATCGGACGCCGGCGGCTTAGACCAGCTTCCCCTGTTCGAGCCGCACCGTCCGGTCCATCCGTGCGGCAAGGTCGAGGTTATGCGTCGCGATGAGCGCGGCCATCCCCGTCTCGCGCACGAGCGCCATCAGCGCATCGAACACAGTGTCCGAGGTCCCCGGATCGAGGTTGCCGGTCGGCTCATCGGCCAGGAGCAGGCTCGGCCCGTTGGCAAGCGCACGGCAGAAGGCGGTGCGCTGCTGCTCGCCCCCCGACATCTCGGCCGGGCGATGGTCGAGCCTGTGATCGAGCCCGACGCGCCCGAGCAGATCCTCCGCACGGGCGCGGGCCGCGGCCGGGGCGACACCATTGGCCAGTTGCGGCAGCACGATGTTCTCGGCGGCCGTGAACTCCGGCAGGAGGTGGTGGAACTGATAGACGAAGCCCACCCGCTCCCGGCGGGCCCGCGTCCGGGCGCGGTCGGACTGCCCCGTCAGGTCGTCGCCCGCCATGGTCACGCGGCCCGCGTCCGGCGTATCGAGGAGGCCGGCGATATGCAGGAGCGTCGACTTGCCCGCGCCCGAGGGGGCCACGAGCGCCGTCACCTGCCCCGCCGGCACGGCAAGGTCCACCCCGTTCAGCACCCGGATCTCGTTCGGCTGTCCGAGGTTGTAGCCCTTCTCGATGCCACTCAGGCGCAGCGCGTCACTCATAGCGCAGGGCCTCCACTGGGTTCATCCGGGCGGCCCGCCGCGCGGGGAAGATCGTCACGAGGAACGAGAGCGTCAGCGACAGCACGACCGCCGAGAGCACGTCGGCCAGCTCCAGACGCGCCGGCAGGGCCGAGATGAAGCGGATCGACGGGTCCCAGACGCCACCACCCGCGATCCAGTTCACGAAGCTGAAGATCGGGTCGATGTAGATCGCGAAGAGGCACCCCAGCACCACGCCGATCACCGTGCCCACCACGCCGATGGACGCCCCGCAGAGGAAGAAGACGCGCAGGATCGTCCCCTCGCTCAGACCCATCGTGCGCAGGATGCCGATGTCGCGGCCCTTGTTCTTGACCAGCATCACGAGGCCCGAGGTGATGTTGAGCGTGGCGATCAGCACGAGGATCGAGAGGATGACGAACATGATGTTGTCCTCCATCTTGAGGGCGCGCAAAAAGGCCCCGGCGTTGTCTCGCCAGGTAAAGAGATAGGCGTTCTCGCCCGCCGCAGCCGCGAGCGCGGGCGAAAGCGCCTCCACCCCCTCCGGGTCCTCCGTGACGACATGCACCTGATCGGCGACGCCCTGCCGGTTGAAGAAGAGCTGCGCCTCCTCGAAGGGCATGTAGACGCGGATGCGGTCGATGTCGTAGCGGCCCACGCGGAAGACGTAGGCCACCTCGTAGACCTTGATGCGCGGGCTCGTCCCCATCGGCGTGCGCTGCCCGTCGGGCGAGATGAGGCGCACCTTGTCACCCGCCGTCACCCCCAGGTCGCGCGCGAGCACCGCGCCGAGGGCGATACCGTTCTCGAAATCGTCTAGCGCCCCGGCGCTCTCCTCGGGGTTCGCCACGAGATCGACGGCACGCAGATCCTCGCCCGTGACGCCCAGCACCTGGACGCCCGCGTTGCGCCCATTCGCGGTCGCCATGACCTGCCCCTCGACCACCGGCATGGTGGAGACGACACCCGGTACCGAGGCCAGTCGCTCTGAGAGGGCGTCGAACTCTGTGATGGTGCGGGTCTGGCGGCCGTCGGGTAGCGTCTCCCCGTAGGAGTAGACCGTCACATGGGGGTTCGCGCCGACGATGGTGCCCACAAACTCGTGGCGGAAGCCCGAGCGTACGGCGAGCGTCGCGATGAGCGCAAAGACGGCCAGCGCGATCCCGATCAGGCTGATCCAGGTCATCACGCTGATGCCCCCTTCGGAGCGGCGCGCGCGCAGGTAGCGCCAGGCGATCATCCATTCGAACCGTTTGAACATCATCTCTCCGGTCTGCCGCGCCTGCGGCTCCAAAGGTTAGAGGTGGGCCGCGTAGATGTCCTTCACCCGCGCGACGGCGGCTTCCGCGGACATCTCCTCGCTCTCGCCGGTGCGCCGCGAGGTCAGCTCGACCACGCCGTTGCCGAGGCCCCGCGGGCCGACGGTGATGCGCCAGGGCAGGCCGATCAGGTCCATCGTCGCGAACTTCGCGCCCGCCCGCTCCTTGCGGTCGTCGTAGAGCGCCGAAAGCCCCT
Organism: Jannaschia marina; assembly: GCF_013404595.1. Classification (GTDB taxonomy): domain Bacteria; phylum Pseudomonadota; class Alphaproteobacteria; order Rhodobacterales; family Rhodobacteraceae; genus Jannaschia; species Jannaschia marina. The sequence continues at coordinate 95,694 of NZ_JABVAX010000007.1, forward strand.
GTGCGGCGAGCGCACGATAGAGCCCCTCGCAGGCCGAATCCGTCGCGACGTCGCCCTGCTTGAGGTTCACGATCCCGACGTTGAAGGGCGTCACGCCCTCGGGCCAGATGATGCCCTTGTCGTCGTGGCTCGCTTCGATGATCGCGCCCAGCAGGCGGCTCACCCCGATCCCGTGGGACCCCATGTGGACGGGTACGGGCTTGCCGTCGGGGCCCTGCACGGTGGCCCCGAGCGGCTCCGAGTACTTGGTGCCGAAATAGAAGATCTGGCCGACTTCGATGCCCCGGGCGGAGCGGCGCCGCTCTTCGGGCACCTGGGCAAAGACGGCCTCGTCGTGGGTCTCGTCGGTGCGGGCATAGCGGGAGGTGAACTCCTCGAGGATGCCTTGGCAGTCGGCAACGTCGTCGTAGTCGATGTCCCGGTCGCCGAAGCTCAGGTCGGCGACCTCCGCGTCGTAGAAGACCTCGCTCTCGCCGGTCTCGGCCAGCACGAGGAACTCGTGGGTATAGTCGCCGCCGATCGGTCCGCCGTCGGCGCGCATCGGGATCGCCTGCAGGCCCATGCGCTCGTAGCTGCGCAGGTAGCTGACGAGATGACGGTTGTAGGCGTGCAGCGCATCTTCCTTGGTCAGGTCGAAATTATACCCGTCCTTCATCAGGAATTCGCGACCCCGCATCACGCCGAAGCGCGGCCGCATCTCGTCCCGGAACTTCCACTGGATATGATAGAGCGTCAGCGGCAGATCCTTGTAGGACGATACGTGCGACCGGAAGATGTCGGTAATCATCTCCTCGTTCGTCGGTCCGTAGAGCATGTCACGGTCCTGCCGGTCGCGGATGCGCAGCATCTCGGGGCCGTAGGCATCGTAGCGCCCCGATTCCTTCCAGAGATCCGCGGGCTGCAGCGTCGGCATCAGCATCGGAATGTGGCCCGCGCGCTGCTGCTCCTCATGCACGATCTGTTCGATACGCCGGAGCACGCGGTAGCCGAGCGGCAACCACGAGTAGATGCCCGCCGACGACTGCTTGATCATGCCGGCCCGCAGCATCAGGCGGTGGCTGACGATCTGAGCCTCGGCGGGCGTTTCCTTGAGAACAGGCAGGAAGTAGCGGCTGAGGCGCATGGGCGGGCTCCGGGCGGGCGTCAGGGTTGCAGAGCGCTACCAACGGGCGCGCACGGGGGCAAGACGCGCCCGCACGATCCCGCCCATCGGGCGGCGGCCCGAAGATCACCGGATCGAGCCCCACCCCGGCGCGTGCCTCTTCCTGCCAGAAATACTCCGGGGGTCCGGGGGCTCGCCCCCGGCCCGCCCTGCCGCCGCTAGGGCCGCACGACCTTCACCTTCGGCGCGCAGTTCAGGCTGCTCGCCAGCGATTTGAACCGGGCCTCGGCGACCTCGCCGAAGAGCGCCTCCCCGTCGCCCTTGGGCAGCGACAATTCCAGCTCCGCCTTCTTGGGATAGAGCTTCAGCCGCCCCATGAGCGACGGATCCTGCGCCGAGAACATCGCCCCGAAGCGCATGGCCTTGCCCGCGACTTCCGCCTGCAGTGTATCCGCCTCGTCGAGAAGCGGCGCGAGCCGCTCGAAGGGGGTGCCCTCGCGCTTGTTGCGGTAGCGGTGCAGGAGCGCGAGACCGAGATAGACCCGCTCGGAATGGGTCAGCCCGCCGAGGTTGGCCCGGGTCGCGTTGTCGAAGCAGATTTCCGCGCGGTAGTCGGGATGGGCCCGCCAGCTGACGTCGTGGAGAAGGCAACAGGCCCGGATCAGACGTCGACGGCGATCCTTCTCGCGGGCAAAGAGCGGCTGGATGAACTTGTAGAGCACCCGCCCGAAGCCCGGCAGCCGCGCCGACGCCGCCTCGGAGGCGCGACAGCTCTCGATCAACGGATCGCGGGCGCGCAGCACCTCGGGCATCTGCTCGTAGAGGAGCCCCTCGCGGATGCCATAGCTGGAGATCGCGATCTCCTTCGGCTTTACCGTCTTGACCACCCGGTCCAGCACCTCGCAGGCCATCGGCACGAGCGACATGCGCGCCATGGAGGTCGAGGTCCGCAGGCGCAGATCCTCCAGATCCTCATCCGCGATGAATTCCAGCGTCGCGCGCAGGTCCTTCGGGGTCATCTTGTACTCGTGCAGCACGTGGAGCGGGTAGCCGCGCCGCTCCATGTCGACACGGGCGATCGCGCGCCAGCTGCCACCGACGAGATAGAGCCGGTCGAAGCGGGCTTGGCCGAGGGTTTCGGTCATACGTCCGATCCCGGCGTCGATCTCCTTGCGGCGCGCGCCCTTGCCCTTCACGGCCTGCAGCTTGAGCGGCCCGAGCTTGCCCGAGACGGTCGCCCCGACCGCGCCGCCGTCGAGCACCGCGAACTCCATCGAGGAGCCACCGATGTCGCACATGAGCCCCTGCGCCTCGGGCCAACCGAGCAGCACCCCCTGCCCCGAGAGCCGGGCCTCCTCCGCACCGTCGATGACCCAGAGCTTCAGGCCCGTCCGCTCCATCACCTCGGCCTCGAAAGCCGGGCCGTCCTCGGCCTCGCGCACGGCGGCGGTGGCGACGGCGGTGAGCGAATTGACCTCCATGCCCCGCGCCAGGATCGAGAAGCGCCGGAGCGCGTCGAGAGCGCGCACCCGACCCTCGGCGTTGAGACGTCCGGTCTCAGAGAGGCCCGCGCCCAGACCGCAGAGGATCTTCTCGTTGAAGAAATAGGCCGGCGAGCGCGCGGCCCCGTCGAACACCACGAGCCGGACCGAGTTGGAGCCCACGTCGATCACGCCGACCCGGCGCAGCGCCCGCGCCTCCGGCCCGTCGAAGAGCGGCGCGCCGAAGGGCCCGAACTCCTCGGCGTCGATCGCTTTGCTGATCATGCGGCGCTGTTCCCCGGCAACTTGTTGCCGAAAGGTGTGGCATCCCCCCCGCGGGGGGTCAACGCCGTCAGTCGCTGCTGTGGGTCAGCTCCGGCACGTCCTTCGCGCCCGCCGATCCTCGGCCCGAGAGCGATGGGTTCTCCATGAAGAAGCGGTGGCAGCTGAAGGGGTTGTCGATGCCGTTGAGGTCGGGGCGGATCCAGTCGCCCTCGGGGCCGAGCACCCAGCTCTGCGCCACGTCGGCCAGGTTCGCGGCCATGATCTGGCTGACGATCTGCGCCTTCACGGTCGGGTTCACGCATTCCACCAGGGTCTCGACCCGGCGGTTCAGGTTGCGGCCCATCCAGTCGGCCGACGAGATGTAGACCCGTGCCTTCTTCGACGGCAGGCCGTGGCCGTTGCCGAAACAGACGATGCGCGAATGCTCCAGGAACCGGCCGACCACCGATTTGACGCGGATGTTCTCCGACAGGCCGACGACCCCGGGTCTGAGCCCGCAGATACCCCGGATCACGAGGTCGATGCGGACGCCCGCCTGGCTTGCGGCATAGAGCGCATCGATGACGTCCGGCTCGATCAGCGAGTTCATCTTGGCCCAGATCATCGCCGGTCGCCCAGCCCGCGCGTGCTCCACCTCAGCCGCGATGGACGCAAGCAGATGCTCCTTGAGGTCGATGGGCGAGATCGACAGGCTGTCGAGCCCCTCGGGCGGTGCGTAGCCGGAGATGTAGTTGAACACCTTGGTCGCGTCGCGTCCGAGCGCGGTGGAGCAGGTGAAGAGCGACAGGTCGGTGTAGATCCGCGCGGTCATCGGGTGGTAGTTGCCCGTTCCGAAGTGGGTGTAGGTGACGAGCTTGTCGCCCTCGCGGCGCACGACGGTCGAGATCTTGGCGTGGGTCTTCATGTGGGTGAAGCCGTAGACGACATGCGCACCGGCCCGCTCCAGCCGCCGCGACTGGCGGATGTTGGCGGCCTCGTCGAAGCGCGCCTTGAGTTCCACGAGCGCGGTCACCGTCTTGCCCGCCTCCGCCGCCTCGCAGAGCGCGGCGACGATCGGGCTGTCGCGGGACGTGCGGTAGAGCGTCTGCTTGATCGCCACGACATTCGGGTCGTTCGCCGCCTGAGTCAGGAAGCGGACGACCATGTCGAAGGTCTCGTAGGGGTGGTGCAGGAGCATGTCCTTCTGCCGGATCGCGGCGAACATGTCGCCGCCGTGGTCCTGCACCCGCTCGGGAACGCGCGGCGTGAAGCTCGGCCAGAGCAGATCCTTGCGGTCGCCCACGACGAGTTCCTTGAGCGAGGCGAGCCCGATCAGCCCGTCGACCTCGATGACCTCGTGCTCGTCGACGCCGGTTTCCTCGATGATCTCGCGGCGCAGGCCCTCGGGCGCATGGGCCGTCATCTTCAGGCGGATCACATCGCCCCGCCGGCGGCGCTTCAGCGCGGTCTCGAACTCGCGCACGAGATCCTCGGCCTCTTCCTCGACCTCGAGATCGCTGTCGCGCAGCACGCGAAAGGCGCAGTGGCCCTTGAGCGTGTAGCCGGGGAAGAGTTGTTCGATCTGCAGCAGGAGCAGTTCTTCCAGCGGCAGGAAGCGGATCGGTCCCTCCGCCGTCTCGTCCCCCGTGAGCCGGATGAACCGCGCGATCTGCGCCGGCACGGGCAGGAGCGCGCGCAGCGTCCGGTGGTCGGCGCGGCGCTGCAGCTCGACGGCGACGGCGAAGCCCTCGTTCGGGATGAAGGGAAAGGGATGCGCCGGGTCGATGGCCAGCGGCGAGACGATGGGGAAGACGTCGTTGAGGAAATGCGCCTGCATCTGCGCGCGCTCCGCCTTCGAGAGGTCCTGCGCCCGCAGAAGCCGCAGTCCGACGCCCTCCATCTCCTTGCGCAGCGCCTTCCAGACCTGCTGCTGGTGGGCGAGGAGGCGCACGGCGTCCTCGTCGATCATGGCGAGTTGCTCGGCCGGGGTGCGCCCGTCGGCGGCCGGGGTGCGGTTGCCCGCGCGCGCCAGCTCGCGCAGGCCGGCGACGCGGACGGTGTAGAATTCGTCGAGGTTCGCGGCCGAGATCGACAGGAACCGAAGCCGCTCCAGCATCGGCACGCGCGGGTTCTCCGCCTCTTCGAGGACGCGCCAGTTGAAAGCCAGCCAGCTCCGCTCCCGGTTGAAGAACCGCTTGGGGCTCGTCCGGCGCTCCTCGTCCAGCTCCACGGCGGCAGGCAGCGGGGCGTTGAGGAAGTCGGCGGGCGGCGGCGCGGAGAGGTCGAGCATCATGGGAGGGATCTAGGGGCCATCTGTATCGGGAGGATGACAGCCTATGACCCGCCCCGACAAAGGTCCAGCAGGCGGGGGTCAGTCGGCGGTGCCCTGCTCCGCCTCGAGGACGGCACGCGCCAACCCCTGGTTGATCGGAACGCCGCGCGCGAGCGACTCGGCATCGAGCCGGGCGACCATGCCGCGCGCGGCGACGAAGCTGCGCTCCATCCGCGGCAGCAGGTAGCCAAGGAGCGCGGGCTTCACCTGCAGCTGCCGATCCGCGAAGAGCTTCAGGAGGACGACCGACAGCAGCATGTCGTCCGGGTCGCCCAGCGTCGCCGGCGTGAGCGAGGCGAGGCGGCTGCGCAGATCGGGGAGCTTCACGGGCCAGTCCGACGGCTGCCCCCGCCCCGTCAGCAGAAGTCCCCGCCCCGCCTGTGCCGCGGCGTTCCAGAGGTGAAAGAGCGCCTCCTCGGCTACGGCATCCCCCGCGACGCGGTCCACGTCCTCGACCGCGAGCGGGCCCTCCGCCAGCGCCGCCACCTCCGCCGCGTCGAGGGTCGCGGCCGACACGACACGCGCGCCGGTTTCCCCGGCCCAGACGGCCACCAGATGCGACTTGCCCGCCCCCTCCGGCCCGACGAGGGCGAGGCGGCCGTCGGGCCAGTCCGGGAAGCGGTCGACCAGGGCCACGGCCGTCGCGTTCGAAGTCGAGACCATGAAGTCGTCGCGCCCCTGCGCATCGAGGCGCGGCAGGTCGATCGAAAGCTGTGTCATCGGATCAGGCGTCGTCCGCCGGCTCGGTCTCTTCGGGCAGGAGCGTGCCGCGCTCGCGCCCCCGGTAGAGCATGCTGTCCTTGTATTCGGCGACGACGTGCCGCGTCACGACGCCCAGCGCGGCAGCCACGGGGACAGCGACGAGCATCCCGACGAAACCGTAGATCGACCCGAAGGCCGAGAGCGCCAGCAGGAGCCAGACGGGGTGCAGCCCGACGCTTTCGCCCACGAGCTTCGGCGTGAGCACGTTGCCTTCGAGGAACTGCCCGGCCGCGAAGATCGCGGCGACGAGGCCGATCGCCGTCCAGTCGCCCCAGAACTGGAAGAGCGCCAGCCCGATGGCGAGCCCCCCTCCGACGAGCGCACCGACGTAGGGAATGAAGGTGATGAGCCCGGCGATCGCCCCGACCACGAGACCGAACTGGAGCCCGACGAGCATCAGGCCGGCGGAATAGAACGTCCCGAGGATCAGGCAGACGGTCAGCTGCCCGCGCACGAAGCTCGCGAGCGTCGCGTCGATCTCGGCGGCGATGCGGCGGATGCGGCCCACGTGGTCGCGCGGCAGCAGATCGTCGATGCGCGCGACCATGTTGTCCCAATCGAGGAGGAGATAGAAGGCCACGACCGGCACGACCACGATGAAGACGACGGCGTTTACCACGCCGAAGACGTAGGTCAGCGCCTGCTGCGCCAGCTGCCCCCCGCGCGACCGGATGAGCTCGGCAAGGTCGGCCAACCCGGTCTGCACGATCCCGCCTTCGGCCACTATCTCGGGGAACCGCGCGGTCAGCGTGGACCGCAACGCGGCGAAGTATTCCGGAGCCACCCGCACGAGCGCATTCGTTTGTTGCACCAGAAGCGGAATGAGCACCGCCACCGCGATCACGAGGATCAGAACGCCAACGAGGGTAATCACCGACGTGGCCGCCGCCCGCGGCAGGCCCATCAGTTCCAGCCGATCGGCCAGCGGGTCTAGGATGTAGGCGATGGCCGCCCCCACGATGAACGGGAGCAGGATCGGCCCGAGATACCACAACAGCACAAGGAAGGCCGCGGCGACGAGGCCCCAGTAGATCATCTGTTGCCGAACGGGCAGCGCCATGGATGTCTCCCAAATGTTTCGCTCTAGATGCCCGTCCGCCGACGGCGGTTCAAGGCATTGCAACGGGCCGCGGCCTCGTCCTAGGCTTCGCGTCGATTGCAACGAAACGTCTCCGGTTAACGATGCGATACCTGTTCCGCTCCGCGCTCTTCGTCCTCCTTCCCCTTGCGACCATCCCTCCCGCCGCCTTGGCGCAGGACAGCTGCGGCATGGGTGGATGCACCGCCGGGGAACGAACCGAGACCGCACCGATCTCCGAGACCGAACGGCGCCTGAGCGAGCAGGAGGTCTTCGTCATGGCTTCGGAGATCATGGCCGTGACGGGGCTGCGCAACACGTTCAAGATCGAAGAGACGATGGACGTCTACAACGCCGCCGCCTACCTCGAGGACCAGGAACGCTGGATCGGCTTCAACCCGCTCTGGGTGCGGCAGTTCAAGGATCTGCCGACCGACGACCGCTGGCCGCTCTATGCGGTGATCGCCCATGAAATCGGGCACCATCTCATGGGCCACACCATCCTGCCCGGCGGCTCGCGCCCGGCGACCGAGCTGGAGGCGGACGAATACGCCGGCTTCGTGCTGCACGCGCTCGGGGCCGACCTCGAGGATGCGCAGCGCCTCTGGCATGACTTCAGCGCCGAGGCGTCGGCCTCGCATCCGGGGCGAGGACAACGTCTTGCAGCCGTATCCGAGGGGTGGCATCGCTCAGCGGGCCGCGCCGGGCTCGCCCTGCCCGTGGCCACCGCACCGGCCCCGGATGCCGACAGCCCGCAGTCGATCCGGCAGCGCGACGAAGCCGCGTCGGAAGCACCGAGCCGCGCCACCGACGTGATCGCCGAAACCCGCAGGCCAGAACTGCCCGGTCAGGCTGTCTGCGCCCCGCTCCCGAAGGGGGGCCTGCGCGGTCGGCTCTGCGCCTCCTCGGCCGTGGCGGTCGATCACGTGGCCCGGCTGACCGACGGCGACCGCCGCGCCCCCTGGACCGAGCAGGACCCCGGGGCCGGGGCCGGCTCTCGCCTTCTCTTCGAATTCGCCCGCCCCATCTCGGCGCAGCAACTCACGATCGTGAACGGCGACAACAGCGACGAGAAGGCCTTTCGCCGCAACGCACGGCTGGAAGGCATCACCCTGCGCGGGTCGAACGGCCACTCGCGCGTCATCGTCGTGCGCGACAACCGGCGCGAGCAGAGCTGGACGCTCGCCGGCTTCGAGGGCGTGGAGTGGATCGAGGTGACGGTCGACAGCGTGATCGAGGGCCGACGCTACGACACGCTTGCCGTGTCGCGCCTGCGGATCGAATAGACCCGCGCTTCAGCCCGCGTTCAGGCGGTCGCGCACCGACGGCCCGACCGCGCCGAAATCCATCTGCCCGGTGTACTTCGACTTCAGCACGCCCATGACCTTGCCCATGTCGCGCACCGAGCTCGCGCCCGTCTCCGCCACGGCCGCGTCGATCGCCGCCGCGACCTCCTCGTCCGACAGGCGTTTGGGCAAGAACTCCTCGATGATCTCGATTTCCTCGGTCTCGGCCTCGGCCAGTTCGAGCCGCCCGGCCTCCTCATAGGCGCGGGCCGATTCCTGCCGCTGCTTGACCATCTTGGCCATTGTCGCCGTGGCCTCGGCATCGCCCACGGTGCGCCCGTCGGCCCGCAGCGCGATGTCCTGATCCTTCAAAGCCGCGTTGATGAGGCGCAGCGTGCCCACGCGCCGCGTGTCCTTCTCGCGCATCGCCTCCTTGAGGCGTGCGTTGAGCCGTTCCCGCAGGTCCATCCGTCTTCCCCGGACTGTTTCCTAAGGGATCAGCCCTAGCCGATGCCGGGCAGTGCCGCAAACCCTTCTCGGCCGCAGGCGCGCGCGCCTGCCGAAACGTCACCGTTCGGGGGCCGCGCCGGTGTTGACCGCCTCGGCCGCGCTCCGTATGACCCCGAAAGTTTGCCAAATCACCTGCCGGAGCGCCCCATGCCCCAGACGCCGACCGCCTGCCTCGCCCTTGCCGACGGGACGATCTTCATGGGCCGCGGGTTCGGGGCCACGGGTGTCTCCGTCGCCGAACTCTGCTTCAACACCGCGATGACCGGCTACCAGGAGATCATGACGGACCCGTCCTATGCCGGACAGGTCGTCACCTTCACCTTCCCGCATATCGGCAACACCGGGGTCACCCCCGAGGACGACGAGACCGCGGAACCGGTCGCCGCAGGCATGGTCGTCAAGTGGGATCCGACCGATCCGTCGAACTGGCGCGCCGTGCAGGATCTCGAAAGCTGGCTCGCCGCGCGCGGCCGCATCGGGATCGGCGGCGTCGACACCCGCCGGCTCACCCGCGCCATCCGGCAGCAGGGCGCCCCCCATGTGGCCCTCGCCCACGACCCCGAGGGCAACTTCGACATCGAGGCGCTCGTGGCCCAGGCCCGCGCCTTCAAGGGCCTCGAAGGCATGGATCTCGCCCGGGACGTGACCTGCGCGCAGTCCTACCGCTGGGACCAGACGAAATGGGCCTGGCCCGACGGATACGGCACGCAGGACGCGCCACGGCACAAGGTCGTCGCCATCGACTACGGGGCCAAGCGCAATATCCTGCGCTCGCTTGCCTCGGTCGGCTGCGACGTGACCGTTCTGCCCGCGACGGCGACGGCCGAGGACGTGAAGGCGCTGAACCCCGACGGCGTCTTCCTGTCGAATGGCCCGGGCGATCCGGCGGCGACCGGCGAATACGCCGTCCCGATGATCCGCGACATGGTCGACACGGGCCTGCCTGTCTTCGGGATCTGTCTCGGCCACCAGATGCTCGCCATGGCGCTCGGCGCGAAGACCGTGAAGATGAATCACGGCCACCACGGGGCGAACCATCCCGTGCAGCGGCGTGCCGACGGCAAGGTGGAGATCACCTCGATGAACCACGGCTTCACCGTCGACGCACAAAGCCTCCCCGAAGGTGTCGAGGAGACGCATGTGTCGCTCTTCGACGGCTCGAATTGCGGCATCCGTCTCTCGGGCAGGCCGGTCTTCTCGGTGCAGTATCACCCCGAAGCGAGCCCCGGCCCCCACGACAGCGCCTATCTCTTCGACGAATTCGCAGCCGCGATGGAGGCCGCGAAGGCCTGAGTTGTCCGGGTGTTAACCGGCAATTAAGAAATGACAGGCAAGGGTGGTGCGTACCTTTACCGAGTATGCCATGTCTTCGCTTGCGGCTTTCCGTTCCCCCGTTCCCGACCCCGAGGACAGAGCCGCCACGCGCAAGGGCCTCTGGAAGGCGCGGGAGGATCGTCGCAAGACCGCGCCCGAGCCGGAGGCTTCCTCGGTCGGCACTCCGGCGCGAATGCGCCCCAAGCTCGGGGAAGTTCTTCTCGATATGGGCGCGATCAGCGGGTCCGACCTCGCCCATGCGCTCACCCTGCAACGGCGTATGTCCGCGCGGCTCGGTGACGTGCTCCTACGGGGCGAGATCGTGGATGCCGAGACGCTGGCCGACGCGCTCGCCCGGCAACGCGGCATCGGTCGCGCCGGTCCCGCGCCGCGCGGCGACGCGGCGGCGGATGCGCTCGCGCGCAGGATGCCGCTCGACATGTCCGTCTTCTTTCGCGCGATCCCCTGGCGCAAGGTCGGCAGCCTGACGCTTGTTGCGACGGCCCGGCCCGAGGCGATCGACACGCTCGCGGACCTGCTCCCACCGCTCCTCGGCCCCTGCCTCTTCTCGGTCGTGACCGACGCCGCCTTCGACGATCGCCTGACCGAGATCCATGGCAAGACCCTCGCGCGCGCCGCCGAATGCGAGGTGCCGAAACCGATGAGTTGCCGCAGCTGGCACCCGAGTGGCCTTCTCAACCCGCTCGCGCTCCTGCCGGCGCTCCTGATCGTCGCGGCGATCGCCGCGCCGCTCACCTTCCTCAAGATCGCCACGGCGCTCGGCCTCCTCGTCATGTGCTCGAACCTCGGTCTGCGCATCGCGGCCCTGCTCGCGGCCCGTCGTACCCCGACGAAATCCCCGCCCCCCGAAGGCGCGGCCGCGAAGTTGCCGTCCGTCTCGCTGCTCGTACCCCTGCACCGCGAGCCGGAGATCGCCGCGTCACTGACCCATCGTCTCTCGCGCCTCGACTACCCGAAGGAGCTCCTCGACATCTGCCTCGTGGTCGAGGCGGATGACTTCGTCACGCGCAACGCGCTCGAAAAGGCCCGGCTGCCGGCGACGATGCGCGTCATCACGGTGCCCGACGGCTCTCCGCGCACCAAGCCGCGTGCGATGAACTACGCACTCAACTTCGCCCGCGGCGAGATCGTCGGCATCTACGACGCCGAGGACGCGCCCGCGCCCGACCAGATCATGCGCGTCGCCCGGCGTTTCCAAGAGGTGCCGGAGGACGTCGCCTGCCTGCAGGGACTGCTCGACTACTACAATCCGACGCGCAACATCATGTCGCGCTGCTTCACCATCGAATACGCGACCTGGTTCCGTCTGGTCCTGCCCGGCCTCTCCCGCCTCGGTCTCGCGGTTCCCCTTGGCGGGACGACGCTCTTCTTCCGGCGCAAGGCCCTCGACCGTATCGGCGGCTGGGATGCCCACAACGTCACCGAGGACGCAGATCTGGGCATACGCCTCGCGCGGCTCGGCTACCGCACCGAGATCATCCGCACGACGACCCTGGAGGAGGCGAACGCCCATCCGCTCGCCTGGATCAAGCAGCGCTCCCGCTGGATCAAGGGCTATGTGCTGACCTGGGCCGTGCACAGCCGCCGGCCGCTCAAGCTGCTGCGCGAACTCGGGCCCCGGCGCTGGATCGGCTTTCACCTGCTCTTCATGGGCTCGGTCCTCAATGCGCTGCTCATGCCCTTTCTGTGGTCGACAGCCGTGATCCTCTTCGGCCTCCATCACCCCGTCCTCGATTGGCTGCCCGGCGAGAGCCCGGCCGTCCTGGCAGGTCTCCTGATCGGCGGCACGCTGACCTCGATGGTGATTTCCTGGTTCGGCTGCGCGACCCCGCACCACCGCCCCCTGCGCCCCTGGATCCCTCTGATGGAAGCGTATTTCTGGCTCGCCACACTCGCGGTGATGAAGGCGCTGGCCGAGATCGTCTTCCGTCCGTTCCACTGGGACAAGACGACGCACGGCACCTTCGGCGGCACCGATGGCTCCGACTTCTCGCACCTGGAGACCGCCGCGCAGACCGTCGACGTCGATCCGGTCGGCCACATCGGCCAGCGCGGCTAGATCCGCAGCGCCTCCTCGCGCAGGCGCGTCTCGAACGCCTCGCTCAGATGCCGGCGCAGCGCCTCGGCCGCGGCATCGCCGTCACGTGCCTCGATCGCCTCGACGATCGCCAGATGCTCGGCGAGCGCCGTCTCGCCGCGCCCCTCCGCCGCGAGCGAAGTCGTCGCCATAAGCGCCATCGAGCGATGCACCATTCCGAGCTGCTGTACGAGGTAGCGGTTGTGAGAGGCGAGGTGGATCTGCCCGTGGAAGCGCCGGTTGGCCCGCGACAACGCGCGCGCGTCGCCGAGATAGGCGCGGTCCTCGTCGACCATGCGCCGCAGCACGCGGATCTCCTCGCGCGCCGCATGCTGCGCGGCAAGCCGCGCCGCCAGCGCCTCGAGTTCGGTGCGGACGGCATACAGCTCCGCCATCTGGTCGTGGCTCAGCGTCGCGACGATCAGCGAGCGTCCGTCTCGCACCAGAACCGACTGGGTCTCGAGGCGTTGCAATGCCTCGCGCACCGGCGTCCGCGAGACGCCGAACCGCTCCGCCAGTTCGCTCTCGACCAACCGGTCGCCGGGGCGAAAGTCGCCCCGGTCGATCGCGTCGAGGATCAATCCATGGGCATCCTTCTGCCCCGCCTGCGCCATCGGACCCTCCCTTCTCCGGTCGCGCCCTAGCTAGGCCGCGCGCGCGCAAATGACCAGTCGCTCGGGATGCCACCCCACCTCCGGGAGGGAAACGCCGCGCGGCGCGACGGACCGCGGCACCGGGCCGGCAAGATCCGATCGTCCCGACCGCGTCCGACGGCCCCGATACCGGCGAGCGGAGCGATCGGGCAACCGTCGCCCACGCGCCCGCACGCGGGTCGGACCGGCAGCGAGCCGCCGGGTCGCAAGAACCGACCGCCCGGCCCCACGGGTCCGCCGCCGGTCGCGCGCGCCGTCATCCGCCGCTTGACCCCTGCACGCGGCGCAGTCACACCGGCCCCATGTTATCGACCGTCATCGCCGACTGGAGCCACGTCCGCACCTGGGTCTTCGACCTCGACGAGACGCTCTATCCGCCGAGTGCGCCGCTCTTTCCGCAGATCGAGGCGCGCATGGTCGACTGGATCACGTCGGCGCTCGGCGTCGGGCGCGGCGAGGCCGACCGGCTGCGCGCCGAGTGGTGGGCCACCCATGGCACCACGCTCGCGGGGCTCATGCACGATCACGGCGTCGCGCCCGAGCCGTTCCTGACCGAGGTGCACGATATCGATTTCTCGGTCCTGACTCCCGATCCGGACCTGCGGGCGGCGATTGCCGCCCTGCCCGGCCGCAAGGTCATCTTCACGAACGGCACCGCGCCCTATGCCCTCGACGTGTTGCGCGCGCGCGGGCTCGACGGCCTCTGGGACGCGATCCACGGCATCGAACATGCGGGCCATGTGCCGAAGCCCGCGCCGGCCGCCTTCGACCGCGTCTTCGCCCGAGATGGCCTCACCCCGCGCGCGGCCGCCATGTTCGAGGACAGCGCGCGCAACCTGCGGGTTCCGGCGGAGCGCGGCGTGACGACCGTTCATGTCGCCCCGACCCCGGCACCGGCACCGCACATCCATCACCACACCGCCGATCTGACCGCGTTCCTGCGCGGCATCCTGTCGACTGGCTGAGCACGCCGGCGCGCCCTACCTTCCGATCATGGACTTCGATACCGATATTCTCATCGCCGGCGGGGGCCCCGCGGGCCTCTCGGCCGCCTGTGTTCTGGGCAGCGCCGGCCATCGCGTCACCCTCGTCGACCCCGCGCCGCCGGCCAGCGGCGAGGAGGCCGCCGACGCGGACCTGCGGACGACGGCGCTTCTGCAACCGGCCCGCGATCTGCTCGAAGCCGCCGGAGCCTGGGACGGGATCGCAGCCCACGGAACCGAACTCTGGACGATGCGCATCGTCGATGCAGCCGCGGAACCGCCCGTCACGCGCGACTTCGAGGCGCGAGACATGGGCGATGCGCCCTTCGGCTGGAACGTCCCGAACCCCGCCCTTCGCGAGGCCCTGCTCAGCCGGGCCGAGGCGCTCGAAACGGTCGATCTGCGCTTCGGCACCGCCGTCACCGGCCTTCTGCAACGCACGAGCGGCGCGCGGGTCACACTCTCGAACGGCACCCGCCTGCGCGCGCGGCTCGTCGTCGCCTGCGACGGGCGGCAGAGCGCGCTGCGCCGTCTCGCCGGTATCGGGGCGCGCCGGGTGGACTACGGTCAGACGGCCCTGGTCTTCGCCGTGGCACACGACGCTCCGCACGGGAACGTCTCCATCGAGGTGCATCGGACCGGCGGCCCCTTCACGCTGGTTCCCCTCGAGGACAGGGACGGTCGCCCCTGCTCCGCCGTGGTCTGGATGGATGACGCGCGCGCGCAGAAAGATCGCATGACGCTCGAAGACGCCGCCTTCGCGGCGGAGGTGAACGACCGCTCCGCCGGGGTCCTCGGACCGCTCACGCCCATCACGGACCGTGCCGCCTGGCCGATCACATCGCAGCTCGCCGACCGCCTGCACGGCCGCCGCCTCGTCCTCGCGGCCGAAGCCGCCCACGGAATGCCGCCGATCGGCGCACAGGGGCTCAACACCTCGCTGCGCGACATCGCGACGTTGCGCGATCTCTGCGCGCGCGGCGATATCGGCTCGGATGCGATGACGGCCGCCTATGCCCGCGCGCGGCGCGGCGATGTCACGCTGCGGATGACGGGTATCGACATCCTGAACCGCACCTCCATCGCCGCGATGCTGCCGGCGCGGGCCCTTCGGGCAAGGGGCGTTGCGGCACTGCACGATATCGCGCCGGTGCGCCGCGGATTGATGCGACTCGGGCTCGGTGTTTCGTGACGGGAACCAATCGGATAGGCTAGTTTCGTCGAAATCGCCCGAAATCGCTCAACCGCGACGTGACGCCAACCGTCCCGTGCCTATCATCTCACGCGGGCAATCAGGAGAATCGCCATGAACGGTCAGATCGTCGTCACCGGTGCGAATATCCTGCGCGATCCGTCGGTTAACACCAATTCCTCCGGCGGCAACGACGGTCAGGGCACGATCCGGATCCAGAGCGGCCAGCAGGTCTTCGACAGCGACGACATCGTGGTTTTCGACGTTCAGAACGTGACGGCCGACGGCGAGGTCTCGGGGGCCTCCGGCTTCTTCGGCATCACCGTCTACGACAGTGCCGCCGATTTCGCCTCGGGCACGACGAAATTCACCTACGGGCCGCAAAACCCGGGCCAGACGGCCAATGTGCAGTCGGACCTGAGCGGGCTCGGCGACGGCTACGTCCGGTTCAACGCCAACGTCCTCGTCAGCAGCGACCCCGGCGCGCCGACCTTCAATCAGCTCATCGTCGCCGGCGGGCGCGACCTCGTCTCGGAGATCGCAAGCGGCCCGGTGCTCTTCGACCGCAATCAGGATTTCGACTTCGACGGCGACGGCATGATCGACGTCGGCACGATCGAGGAGGGCAACAACCTCTATGCCCTCGGGACGGGCGTAATGATCTGCTTCGCCGAGGGCGCCCCGATCCTGACACCGGACGGATACAAGCCGGTCGAGGCGCTCGAGGTCGGGGACCGGGTCGTCACCCGCGACCACGGCGCACAGCGCATCCTCTGGATCGGGGCGCGCGAGGTCGCAGGCACCGGAGACCTCACTCCGATCCGCTTCGCACCCGGCGCGATCGGCAACACCTGGGCCTTCCGCGTCTCGCCCAACCACCGGATCCTCGTCTCCGGACCGTCGGCGGAGCTCATGGCGGGCCTGCCGGAAGTGCTCGCCCCCGCGAAGCATCTCGTCAACGACACGACCATCCGTCCCGCGCCCTGCGCGGCGGTGACCTATCACCACTTCCTGTGCGAGAGCCACGAGATCGTGGACGTGGCCGGTTGCCTCGCCGAAACGCTGCACCCCGGGGCCGAAGCGCTCGACATGATGGGCGAGGCCGCGCGAGCCGAAGTGCTCGCCCTCTTCCCCGAACTCGAGACGGCCGAGGCCCGCCCCCTCGCCCGCCCGGCGCTGCGCGCGGGACAAGCCGCCGTGCTGAAGCTCTAGACTCCGCTTCTAGTCCGGAAACACCTGATCGACGACACGTTTCAGCCGGGCGACGGTGCCGTCGACATCCATGAGCTTGTCGAGCCCGAAGAGGCCGATGCGGAAGGTCGCGAAGTCGGCCGGCTCGTCGCATTGCAGCGGCACGCCCGCGGCGATCTGCATCCCGTGCGCCATGAAGGCCTTGCCGGTCTTCACCTCGTCCGACGGCGCGTAGCTGACGACGACGCCCGGCGCACCGAACCCCTCGGCCGCGACCGACCGGACACCTTTCGCCGCGAACATCGCGCGTACCTTGTCGCCCAGCTCCCATTGCGCGCTCTTCAACCGGTCGAAGCCGTAGTCGCGGGTCTCCTCCAGCGTGTCGCGGAACGCACGGAGCGCATCGGTCGGCATGGTCGCGTGGTAGGCGTGGCCCCCGCCGAGGTAGGCCTCCATGATCTGCGTCCACTTCTTCAGGTCGATGGCAAAGCTGTCTGAACTCGTCGCCATGACGCGGGCGTGGGCCGCCTCCGACATCATCACGAGCCCGGCGCAGGGCGAGGCGCTCCACCCCTTCTGCGGGGCCGAGAGCAGCACGTCGACGCCCGTGGCCTTCATGTCGACCCAGACGCAGCCCGAGGCGATGCAGTCGAGCACCATAAGCGCGCCGACCTCGTGTGCGGCCTCGGCGAGCGCGGCGATATAGGCGTCGGGCAGGATGACACCGGCGCTCGTCTCGACGTGAGGTGCGAAGACGACGTCCGGTTTCGTCTCGCGGATGCGGGCGACGACCTCTTCCACGGGCGCGGGCGCGAAGGGGGAGCGGCTGTCGTTGCCGGCCTGCCGCGCCTTCAGCACCTCGACCCCTTCGGAAAACGCCCCGGTCTCGATGATCTGCGACCAGCGATAGCTGAACCAGCCGTTGCGGACGACGAGTGCCTTCGCGCCCTGCCCGAACTGCCGCGCGACGGCCTCCATCCCGAAGGTACCGCCGCCCGGGACGATCGTGACGTGATCGGCGTTGTAGACCTCCGCGAGTCCGGCGTGCAGGTCGCGCATGACCCCCTGAAACCCCTGCGACATGGAGTTGAGGGAGCGGTCGGTGAAGACGACCGAGAATTCTTCGAGCCCCTGCGGGTCGACGGTACCGAGTAGTGCCATGGTCGTATCCTCCTGTCTCGCGCGACTGTTTCATGGCTGGCAGGGCGCCGCAAACACATGGCGCGACGTTCGGCAGCGGTTCTTCGACGCGGCTCCCTGCGCTATGCTCGGGCATGATCACCGCGAACGTTCCCCTGCGCGCCGTCCTCTGGGATTTCGACGGCGTCCTGAACGACAATGCGCCGCAGGGGCGGTTTCTCTGGACGGACGACTTCGAGGGCACCTTCGGGCAGCCCCTCGACGGCTTCGTCGACGCGGTCTTCTGCAACCTCGAATCCGTTCTGACCGGACGGGAAGACCTGCTCGACCGGATCGGCCGCTGGATCGAGACAAGTGGGGCGGAGACGACGCCGGAGACGGTCGCAACCCACTGGCTCGAAAAGGACTTTCACCCCAACACAGCGGTTCTGGACGCCGTGGCCCGCCTTGCCCGGCAGGGCTATCGCCAAGCGATCCTGACGAACGCGGACCTGCGGCGGGCCGCGTGGGTCGAGGGGATCGCAGAGCGCATCGACGGGATCGAGGCGGTCTATGCCTCCGCCCGGCTGGGCCATGCGAAACCCGACGCGACGGCCTTCCGAAAGGTGCTCGACGACATGGGGCTCTCGGCGGGCGAAGTGCTCTTCGTCGACGACGATTCCACCAACGTGAACGCCGCCGCAGCGCTCGGCTTCCGCACCTTCCGCTACAGCCGCCTTGCCCACGACGCGCTGGAGTGGAGCCTGCCGCGCTAGAGCGGACCCGGGAGTTTTTCTTCCGATAACAAGACGTTGGCCTCCATTTCCCCGACACCGGGGAGCGCCATGATCCGCCGGCGCAGCACGCGTTCGAAATCCGGGAGGTCGCGGGCGGTGATGCGCAGGCGGTAGTCGTAGCGGCCGAGGACGTGCTCGACGCGGCGCACCTCGGGGATTGCGGAGACGGCGCGCTCGAAGTCCTCGAGGCTGACGCGGCCCTTGGTGGCGAGCTTGATGCCGAGGAAGACGGTGACGCCAAACCCCAGTTTTTCAAGGTCGAGATGCAACTCGCGCCCTCTGACGATGCCCGCGTCGCGGAGACGGCGCAGGCGCCGCCAGGCCGCGGGCTGGGACAGGCCGACGGCACGTCCGACGGCCCCGGCGGAAAGGGTGGCGTTGGCCTGCACGACGCGCAGGATGGCCCTGTCCGTGTCGTCGATCATCGCGAATTGAACGTTTTGTACATATCCGGAACACCCCTTTGCGCGTTTTGTACAAACTCAGATCGGCAGCGTCTGGTCGGTCTTCACCGTCGCGACGTGCATCAGCGCCTCGATCTCGGCGATGTGCGGCAGCGTCAGGATGCGGTCGCGGTAGAGATGCTGCCAGTGGCTCATGTCGCGGGCGATGACGTTGAGGCGGAGGTCGACGCGGCCGAGGAACGTCTGCAGCTCGGTGACCTCGGGCACCTTGCGGGCTTCCGCCATGAAGCGGTCGAAGGCGCCGCGCGCGGTCTTGTCGAGCTGGATGCGCAGGGAGACCTCGACGCCGTAGCCGAGGACGGTCCAGTCGATGACGGCCCCGACCCCGCGCAGGATGCCGGCCTCGCGAAGCTTGTCGATGCGACGCGACACGCGGGCGGCCGGCAGGTCGAGCGCGGCGGCGAGTTCGGGCGGCCCCATTTCGGGGTCGCTCTGCCAGAGGCGGAGGATGCGGCGGTCGAGGTCATCGAGCATGGATTCGTCACTGAATAGTATGTGAAAGAATGATTATTCGCCGAATATCCGAAAATCCATCGCTGATCCTTCTCGTCTTCCGCCGGAAAGCGCCATAGGGATAGCGCCGACGAACACCAAAGGAGGGACAACCCCATGCGCGTTTACTACGACCGCGACTGCGACGTGAACCTGATCAAGGACAAGAAGGTCGCCATTCTCGGCTACGGCTCCCAGGGCCATGCCCATGCACTGAACCTGCGCGACTCGGGCGCGAAGAACCTCGTGGTCGCCCTGCGCGAGGGCTCGCCCTCGGCGGCGAAAGCCGAAGGTGAGGGCCTGAAGGTCATGGGCATCGCCGAGGCCGCGGCTTGGGCCGATCTCATCATGTTCACCATGCCCGACGAGCTGCAGGCCGAGACCTACAAGAAGTACGTCCACGACAACATCCGCGACGGCGCTGCGATCGCCTTCGCCCACGGCCTGAACGTGCATTTCGGCCTGATCGAGCCGAAGCCCGGCGTCGACGTGATCATGATGGCCCCGAAGGGCCCGGGCCACACCGTGCGCGGCGAATACACCAAGGGCGGCGGCGTGCCCTGCCTCGTGGCGGTGCACCAGGATGCGAGCGGCAAGGCGCTGGAGCTGGGCCTGTCCTACTGCTCGGCCATCGGCGGCGGCCGGTCGGGTATCATCGAGACGAACTTCCGCGAGGAATGCGAGACCGACCTCTTCGGCGAGCAGGCCGTGCTCTGCGGCGGCCTCGTCGAGCTGATCCGGATGGGCTTCGAGACGCTGGTCGAGGCCGGTTATGCCCCGGAGATGGCCTATTTCGAGTGCCTGCACGAGGTGAAGCTGATCGTGGACCTGATCTACGAGGGCGGCATCGCCAACATGAACTACTCGATCTCGAACACCGCCGAATACGGCGAATACGTCAGCGGCCCCCGCGTCCTGCCCTACGACGAGACGAAGGCGCGGATGAAGGCGATCCTGACGGACATCCAGACCGGCAAGTTCGTGCGCGACTTCATGCAGGAGAACGCCGTGGGCCAGCCCTTCTTCAAGGGCACGCGCCGCCTGAACGACGAGCACCAGATCGAGGAGACGGGCGAGAAGCTGCGCGGCATGATGCCCTGGATCTCGGCCGGCAAGATGGTCGACAAGGCCAAGAACTGAGCCGCGACTTGACGGAATGGAAAAGGGCCCGCGCTTCGCGCGGGCCCTTTTTCGTCTGCGATCTCCGGCCGGTCAGCTTTGGGAGGCGACGCGGTGGGGATCCGTCACGTCGCGATCCGGCGTGAAGCGCGGATCCGGTTCCTTCCGGGCCAGCGGCGACGGCTGCGCCGGGCGATCTTTCTCCATCATCCGTTCCGTCCGCGTCTTGCTCCAGACGGCGAAGGCGATGGCGGCAAGCAGGGTGACCAGGAACAGGCCACCGATCAGGGTTTCAATGCCCATGGGGTGTCTCCTTTCGTTTCGGGTCTTCGCTGCGTCAACGCCGCGGGGTGCGATGATGTTCCCTGCAAAGGCCGCGCCGCACCGCCGTCAATCGCGGGAGAGGATCGCCTTGTCGGCATAGAGCGTCCGGACCTTGCGGTTGGCCCGGTGAAGCGCGGCGATCACGACGGCGAGGAAGATGCCCAGCAGGCAGACGACGATCCAGTCGGAATAATGCATGGGGTGGCTCCGCGCAGATGGTGGTGTGAGGGCAGATAGGCGCGCGCAGCCGTCTGCCAAGCGGCGGGGACGGCATGGTGGCGCAAAGCCGCCTTCCATGGCGCTGCATAGTCCCGACAAGGAAGACGGTGCTTGCGGTCCCGCTCGCCGTCACGGACGGGCCCGCGCCGGCGAAACGCGCCGCCGCGGGCTGTGACGACCGCACCAGGCGTCGGCCGCGCCGACGATCATCCCGGCAGGCGAATGGGCTGTCGGTCGCGGGTCGGGCGCGCTAGACCGCCGCCATGGCACAGACCACGGATACTCCCGTTTCACAGCCGACCCTCGGCAACTACGCATCGGTCATCGGGCTCGGCCTGATCTGGGGCGGCACGTTCATGGTCGTCGCGGTGGCCCTGCGCGGCTACGGCCCCGTGACGGTCGCGGCGGCGCGGACCGGGCTCGGTGCGCTGGCGCTCCTGTCGCTCGTGCTGGCGATGGGGCGGCCCCTGCCCCGGCTGTCCGGGCTTCTGGCCTTCTACGTCGTGGTGCTGGGGGTGCTGACGACGGCGGCCCCGTTCATGCTCCTGTCGTGGGGGCAGCAGCACGTGCCCTCGGCCTTCGCGGGCCTCTCGATGGCGGTGCTGCCCCTCTTCGTGCTGCCGCTGGCGCATTGGTTCGTCCCGGGCGACCGGCTGACCCTGCGCAAGGCCGGCGGCTTCGGGCTGGGGCTTCTCGGCGCGCTCGTCCTCCTCGGGCCCGGGATCACGGCGGCGGGGGGCGGCGACCTCGCGGCGCTCGGGCGGCTCGCCTGCATCGCGGCGACGGTCTGCTATGCCGTCGGCTCGATCCTGACGCGGCGCTGCCCGCCCATCGACGGCATGTGGCTCTCGGCGCTCACGCTGGTCGTGGGGGCCGTCATCCTGATGCCCGCGATGCTCTGGGTCGAAGGCCTGCCCGGGGTCGCGGACCCGCTCGTGATGGGGGCGATCGTGTTCCTCGGCCTCGTCCCCACGGCCTTCGCGGCGCTCCTGCGGGTGCAGGTGATCCGCTCGGCGGGGCCGAGTTTCATGACGCTCGTGAACTATCAGGTGCCGGTCTGGTCGATGCTCTTCGGCGCGCTCGTGCTGGGCGAGGACCTGCCCGGCCGCTTCTATCTTGCGCTCCTGCTGATCGCCACGGGCCTTGCCGTGTCGCAATCGGGCCGCCGCCGCGGCCATTGACACCGTCGCCCGCCCGCCCGACACCGATCTGATGCTGGACCTGCGCCCTGTCGGATATGTGATCGGCCTTCTCCTGATGGTTCTCGGGGTCGCCATGGCGCTGCCGCTCCTCGCTGATCTCGTCGCCGAGAACGGCCATTGGCCGGTGTTCCTCGAATCGGGGATGATCACGGGGCTCGTGGGCATGTGCCTGTCGCTCGCCTGTTCGAACGCGGTGCGCGACCGGCTGTCGCTGCAGCAGACGTTCCTCGTGACCTCGGGCGTCTGGGTCGCGCTGCCGGTGTTCGCGGCACTGCCGATGGTCCTCGGGGCGACGGGGCTCAGCTACACGGACGCCTTCTTCGAGGCGATGTCGGGGATGACGACGACGGGCTCCACGGTGATCTCGGGGCTCGACGATCTGCCGGCGGGGATCCTGCTGTGGCGGGGGCTGCTGCAGTGGTTCGGGGGAATCGGGGTCATCGTCATGGCGATGGTCTTCCTGCCGGAGCTGCGCGTGGGCGGGATGCAGATCTTCAAGTCGGAGGCCTTCGACACGATGGGCAAGGTGCTGCCGCGCGCCGCGGAGATCTCGGCCCAGATCTCGACGATCTACGTCGGCATCACCGTAGCCTGCGCGCTGGCCTACGGCGTCGCCGGGATGGGCACCTTCGATGCGATGGTCCACGCGATGACGACCGTTTCGACCGGAGGCTTCGCCAACTACGACGCGAGCTTCGGGGCCTTCCAGGGCGTGCACGAATACATCGCGACGGTCTTCATGCTCTCGGCCGCCCTGCCCTTCGTGCTCTACGTGCAACTGGCCAACGGCGAGGGTCGGCCGCTTCTGCGCAACAGCCAGGTGCGCGCCTTCTTCGGGACGGTCGCCACCCTCGTCGCGGTGGTCACGGTGACGCTCGTGGTCGTGGACGACTTCGGCCCGGAGCGGGCCCTGCGCGAGGCGCTTTTCAACATCGCCTCGATCCTGACGGGCACGGGCTATGCCAGCGTCGACTACATGGCCTGGGGCGGTTTCATCATCACGATCTTCTTCTTCTGCGGTCTCATCGGGGGCTGCGCCGGCTCGACCTCCTGCTCGGTCAAGATCTTCCGCTACCAGATCCTCTTCGCGGCGCTGAAGGCGCAGTTGCGCCAGATCCATTCGCCCCACGGCATCTTCCGCCCACGTTACGACGGGCGCACGGTCAGCGAGGACGTGCTGTCCTCGGTCATGGCGTTCTTCGTCCTCTTCGTGGTGACGCTCGGCGTCTTCGCGGTGGCGCTCGCGCTCACGGGGCTCGACTTCGTCACCAGCGTCTCGGGGGCCGCGACGGCGGTGGCGAACATCGGGCCGGGCCTCGGGCCGATCATCGGGCCCGCGGGCAACTTCGCCCCGCTCAACGATACCGCGAAGTGGTTGCTTGCGGCGGCGATGCTGATCGGGCGGCTGGAGCTCGTGGTCGTCTACGTCCTCTTCACGCGGCGCTTCTGGCTCGCCTGACGGGCCTCAGATCAGCTGGAACTCTCCCGTCGCGCGGAACCGGGCGTAGGCGGCGAAGATCGGGCGTTCCGGCGCGACCATGGTCTCGAGGTCGATGTCGTCCGGGGCCACGAAGCGCAGCTCGGTCGCCTCGCCGTCGACGGGCCGCAGGTCTCCGGGCACGAGATGCGCATGGAACATCAGCGAGACCGACTGGACCCGATCGCCGTTCGGATAGGTATAGCGCTCGATCTCCGGGTCGGACGACAGGCCGAAGGGCGTCAGGTCGCGCAGCATGGCGTTGGCCTCCTCCCGCGCCTCGCGGTGGGCGGCGTCGCTGAGCGACTCGCCGAGCTCCATGCTGCCGCCGATCACGCCCCAGAGGCCGTTGTCGGCGCGGCGGATGAGGAGGAAGCGGCCCGCCCCGTCATCGACGAGGACGCGGATGCCGACGGAGATCAGCGGCACGGAGCCCATCGCCGCGCGCAGGCGGCCGAGATAGCTGTCGGCGAAGCTCACCGGCGATCCCGGAATGCATGAAGAGCTTTCGGCGAAAGCTCTTCCCCAAGTCTTCGCGGAAGACTTGGGCAGCGGGAGTTTTCAGCGAAAACTCCGGGAGAAGCCTTCAACGAAGGCTTTTCGCGGTGTGCGATCATTCCCAGCAGCTGACGAGGACGGTCATGCCGACCGCGCGCGTCGTCAGGTCCTCGGGCGCGATCGGGGCCGCGGTCGCCGCCGTCCGGGCCGAGACGCCGGCCTCGGCCAGAACCTCGGTCAGCGCGCGCGCCTTCGCCGCGAAGGTCACGTCGGCCGGCAACGCCCGGCTGTCGTCGACCGGATCGGGCAGCAACATGCCCGCCACCCGGCCCGACTGGTCGAGGACGGGGCCACCCACGTCGCCGTCGCGCGCCTCGAGCGACAGGCGGATCACGTCCTCGTCGCCCTCCAGGTCGCGCACGTCCTCGAGCGTCCCGAAGGAGAGCGTCGCGGCCCCGAGCACGCCGCCGAAGGGGAAGCCGCCGACCGATACGGCGGAGCGCAGGCGGCCCTCGGTGGGGGCGAGCGCGGCGACCTCGACAGGCGCCAGGCGCGCGACGGGTTTCAGGACGGCGACACCGTCGCGGCTCAGCGCGACCTCGGCCTCGTGCAGCCGGTCGAGCGTGACGCGGCTGCAGCCGGCGACGGTCTCGGCAGCGGTCACGACCGCGCCGTTGCCGTCGACGAAGAAGCCGGAGGCGGCGCGCAGCGGACGGCGGACCTCGAGGCCCGAGACCATGTCGAAACTCTGCTCGGCGGCCTCGAACCCGGCCTCGGGCGGCAAGGGCGCGCCGGAGGACGCCAGCGTGCGGTCCATCTCGGGCAGCGCGCGGGCGGCGAGGCCATCCTGCGTCTCGGGCCAGGAGAGGATGTAGCCGACGATGTGGCTGCCATCGAGCTTGGCGTAGACCTGCGTGGTACGATCGGGCTCGACCCCGGTGATGCGGAACTCGTCGCGCGACTTGGAGCGGTCGCCCTCGGTCGGGACGATCTCGAGCGTCTGCAGGATCTCGTAGAGACCGCCGAGCACGGCGCGGTCACCCGACTGGCTGATGAGCGACAGGCGCACGCCGCTGTCGCCGTTCGGGGCGTAATGCACGAAGGGGGCCTCGATGCGGTCGAAGGCCACGAGGCCGAGCGGCGCGATCAGGGAGACGCCCGCCTCGGCCACCGTCACGGGTTCGAGGCCGAGTTCCTTCTGCGAGGTCGCGTATTCCTCGAGGAGGCGCGCGCGCTGCCGCGTGGTCAGGATGCCCGTGACCTCGGCCACGCCGGCGGCGGTCTGCCAGGCGGCCATGGAGTTGCGCGTGCCGCGGCCGTAGCTGCCGTCGATGGCGGCCGTGTAGAAGCCGAACCACTGGAGCGCGCGCTGCAGCTCCATCTTCTCGTCGCGCGACAGAAGCTGCTCGGAGCGCTGCGCCTCGCGCCGCGTCTCCTCGGGCTGGAGGAGCGGCGCGGGGGCGGCGATGTCGTCGCCGTCGGTCGTCGGGGTTTCGACGTCCGCTGCGGGCGCGCTCGGCAGCGGGGGGGCCGCGGCCCCTGCCCCCACGGGCCAGAACCGGTCGCGGTAGCTGCGCCCGTCCGAGATGTAGCTGTCACGCGGGATCAGCCCCTCGCGCCGCAGGCGGCGCAGGGTCGCGTTGGCGGTGGCCGCGTCGTAGGGGCCGAGGGCCAGCGCGTACCAGCGTCCGCCCATCGCGAAGCCGTTGATGTCGGAGACGATCGAGCCGTAGGCGCGTGCGCGGGACGTGGCCTCCCCGAGGTTCGGGTGCGCCTCGATCTGGACGAAGACCTGCTGCGCGGCAGCGGGGGCCGCGAAGCCGATCAGGGTGGAAAACACACAAACGAAAAAAGCGAAGCGCATCGAATCTCTCGGGTCGGGGAAACTGTCGTTCCGCCCTTTGTTCCCGACGGGGCACCGAAAGTTAAGGCCGTGGCCCGGCGGCACCGCTCCCACCCCGCGTTGACGGGCCAAGTGTTGCCGCATAGACGCGGTGCGACGTCGACCCGAGGATGCCATGACCAGAGCCGAGACGCCCCAGAGCTTCCAGGAGATCATCCTGCGCCTGCAGACCTATTGGGCCGGCAAGGGCTGCGCGGTGCTGCAGCCCTACGACATGGAGGTCGGCGCGGGCACGTTCCACCCGGCGACGACGCTGCGCGCGCTCGGGGGCAACCCCTGGGCGGCGGCCTACGTCCAGCCCTCGCGCCGCCCGACCGACGGGCGTTACGGCGAGAACCCGAACCGGCTGCAGCACTATTACCAATATCAGGTGCTCATCAAACCGTCGCCGCCCGACCTGCAGGAGCTCTACCTCGGCTCGCTCGACGCCATCGGCATCGACACGGAGATCCACGACATCCGCTTCGTGGAGGACGACTGGGAGAGCCCGACGCTCGGGGCCTGGGGCCTCGGCTGGGAGGTCTGGTGCGACGGGATGGAGGTGAGCCAGTTCACCTATTTCCAGCAGGTCGGCGGGCATGATTGCCACCCGGTTTCGGGCGAGCTGACCTACGGGCTCGAACGGCTGGCGATGTATGTGCTGGACGTCGATCACGTCATGGACATGCCGTTCAATGACCCCTCCGCGCCGATCCCGCTGACCTACGGCGACGTCTTCCGCCAGACCGAGGAGGAATACGCGCGCTGGAACTTCGACACGGCGGACACGGCCGTGCTCCTCGATCACTTCGAGGAGGCGGAGCGGCATTGCGCCGAGATCCTCGCGCGTCCGGCGGAAGATCCGAAGACCGGCAAGCGCATCGTCATGGCCCACCCGGCCTACGACCAGTGCATCAAGGCGAGCCACATCTTCAACCTGCTCGATGCGCGCGGCGTGATCTCGGTCACGGAGCGGCAGGCCTACATCGGCCGTGTCCGCGCGCTCGCCAAGGCCTGCGCGGACGCCTTCGTCGAGACCCGCGCCGGCGGTTGGCAGGGCGATGCCGCCTGAGGCCGCGCCAGAGGATCCACGCGCCCCTTTTCTGCCATCTTCCTGCGGCATGACCGCCGCGGGCAACAATCGGTCCGGATCGTTTCCGGGCGACGGCAGGGGCATGGCATGACGGACGGCACGGACAAGATCGACGCGGTGGAGGCGATCGGGACGGAGGAGCCGCTCACGCGCCGCAGCGTCAGCCTGACGGCCGAGCACCGGCAGGTCCGCAAGCGGATGCACCGCAAGTTCGGCGACGCGCGCGGGGCCGACCTCGTCGCGCGGGCCAATGCGATGACCCGCAGGCTCGGCCTCGGCCCGCACCGCTGGCATCACGACGCCGAGGCCGATCTCTACGCCGTGGAGGACGCGGGGCGCGCGCACTGGATTTCGTCGCCCGCACGCCTCTGGACGCAGTTTCACGGCCGTGCCGTGCGGGCGGGCTACCTCGCCGACCAGTACCTCCTCGACGCGGTGCCCCTCGCCCCCGGCGATTGGGTGGTCGACGTCGGTGCGAACACGGGCGACCTGTCGCTCTGCTTCACCGACCTCGACGGGCCCACCGCCTGCGAAGGCCTCAATATCGTGGCCTTCGAGCCCGCCCCGGGCGAATTCGCGGCGCTCGAGCGCAATCTCGCGGGCAACCCGGGTCTCGGCTCGGCCGAATGTCACAACCTCGCGCTCTGGTCGGAGGCCAAGGAGGCGCTGACCTTCTACCTCAAGCCCGACAGCGCGGATTCCTCGCTCGTGCCGATCGCCGGCGCGACCGGGCAGATCGAGGTGCCGACGGCGCGGCTCGACGCGGTGCTGCCGGCGCGGGATTACAAGCTTCTGAAGCTCGAAGCCGAGGGGGTGGAGCCCGAGATCCTGCAGGGCGCGGCCGGCATCCTGCACCGCTTCGCCTATGTCACGGCGGACGTCGGTTTCGAGCGAGGCGCGCGCGCCGCCTCGACCCTGCCGCAGGTCGTGAACACCCTGACGGCGGCGGGCTTCGAGGTGGTGGGCTACAACGGCGGCCGGCACATCCTGCTCTTCCGCAACGCACGGACCTGACGCGCCGGAGGGCCCTGCCTTGCCCCCGTGGGGGCGGCGGTGTAACCCGCCCGGGCACCGCAGCCGCCGGGGATCCCATGGGCAAATTCGTCGTCATCGCAATCCTTCTGAGCGCCGCGCTCGCCGGCGGCGGGCTGTGGTACGCGCAGACGCGCGGCTACTATGCTCCGGTCGAGGGTCCGGTGACGCTGACGCTGGCCGAGGGCGACGCGCTGACAACGCTGCCCGTCGAGGAAGTTGAGGCGATCGCGTCGTCGTCGTCGCCGCTCGGGTTCCGCGCGTGCTTCCGCCACGGGCTCGACCTCGCCGCGGTCGGCGACGAGATCCCGGCGGAGACGATGAACGATGCCGCGCCGACGATCGCGCCTGACTGGTTTCCCTGTTTCGACGCGGCCCGGGTGGGCGAATTGCTGGCGACCGGCGAGGCGCGGGCCTTCGTCGCCTACAAGAACGCGGCCTACGGCGTGGACCGCGTCGTCGCGCTGACGGCAGACGGGCGCGGCTGGGCCTGGCACCAGCTCAACGACTGCGGCGACAAGGCCTATGACGGCACCGTCGTGGGCGAGGAATGCCCGGCCCGCGAGACTTTCGAACCCCTGACCGAGGGACAGCTTTGATGCCCGACCTTCTCATCGAACTCTTTTCCGAGGAGATCCCGGCGCGGATGCAGCGCCGCGCCGCCGACGACCTGAAGGCGCGCGTGACCGACGGCCTCGTGGAGGCCGGGCTGACCTATGCGGGTGCGGTCGCGCATTGCACGCCGCGCCGGCTCGCGCTCTCGGTGCAGGGGCTGAGCGGCGAGAGCCCGACCACCACCGAGGAGCGGAAGGGCCCGCGCGTCGACGCGCCAGAAAAGGCGCTCGAAGGTTTCCTGCGCTCCACCGGGCTCGCGAAGGACGACCTGACGATCGCGGACGACAAGAAGGGCCAGGTCTACATGGCGCGCATCACCCGCGCCGGCCGCCCGGCCCTCGCGATCGTGGCCGAAGTGCTCGAAGGCGTGATCCGCAATTTCCCCTGGCCGAAGTCGATGCGGTGGGGCGCGGGCAGCCTGCGATGGGTCCGGCCCCTGCGCTCCATCCTTTGCATCCTGACGCGGGAGGACGGGGCCGAGGTGGTGGCGCTCGACGTGGACGGGATCGTCGCGGGCGACACGACGGAAGGGCACCGTTTCATGGCCCCCGGGCGCTTCGCGGTTACCTCCTTCGACGACTACGAGGCCAAGTTGAAGCGCGCGAAGGTCGTGCTGTCGTCCGAGGAACGGGCGGAGGCGATCTGGCAGGATGCGACGAACCAGGCCTTTGCCGCGGGCCTCGAGGTGGTCGAGGATGCCGGGCTTCTGGCCGAGGTCGCGGGCCTCGTCGAATGGCCCGTCGTCCTCATGGGCGAGATCGGCGCGGACTTCCTCGGCCTGCCGCCCGAGGTGCTGCAGACCTCGATGAAGGAACATCAGAAGTTCTTCTCCGTCCGCGACAAGACGGGGGCCATCGTGCGCTTCGTGACCGTCGCCAACCGGGAGACGGCGGACGACGGCGCGACCATCCTCGATGGCAACAACCGGGTGCTCTCGGCCCGGCTCGCCGATGCGAAGTTCTTCTGGGAGAACGATCTGCGGGTCGCGAAGGCCGGCATGGAGACCTGGACCGAGGCGCTCGCAAACGTGACCTTCCACGCCAAGCTCGGGTCACAGGCGGAGCGGATCGAGCGCATTGCCGCGCTGGCCCGCGAGCTTGCCCCGGCGGTGGGCGCGGACCCGGACCTCGCGGAGCGCGCCGCGCGGCTGGCCAAGGCCGACCTGTCGTCCGAGATGGTCTACGAGTTCCCCGAGCTGCAGGGCCTGATGGGCCGCTACTACGCCGAAGCCGCGGGCGAAGACCCGGCGGTCGCGCGGGCGGCGGAAGAGCATTACTCGCCGCTCGGCCCCTCCGACAACGTGCCGACCGCGCCGGTGTCGGTGGCTGTCGCGCTGGCCGACAAGCTGGACACCCTCGCGGGATTCTGGGCCATCGACGAGAAGCCGACGGGCTCGAAGGATCCGTATGCGCTCCGGCGGGCGGCTTTGGGGGTTATTCGGTTGGTGCTGGAGAACCAGTTTGAAGGTTCGATGATCGAGATGCTGAGGCTTGCAGCAGCAAAGGCATTCTCCGCGGACATGCTAACCTCCGTCCGCTACATCTTTGACGCCAACGAAGACATGGACATTGCACCCTTTGAACAGGCCTTTTCCGAGCCGAGCGGTTGGAAAGATGAAGAGTTGGCGGTCCGCTACGAGTCGGCCATTGCTGACTACTCTTCATATGGATCCTCGCCGGCTGAGTATGTCCTGCAACGCGGGCGGAGCCTTCACGATCCTGACGGAACAGTTGCCGACCTCCTCACCTTCTTCCACGACCGCCTGAAGCAGCATCTGCGCTCCGAGGACGTGCGCCATGATGTCATCGACGCCGTGCTGACGGGCGACCGGACCGATGACCTCGCCAATGTCACCGCCCGTGCCCGGGCGCTCAACGGCTTCCTCGGCACGGAGGACGGCGAGAACCTGATCCAGGGGTACAAGCGGGCGAAGAACATCCTCGATCAGGCCGAGGCCGCGGACGGGGTCGAATACAGCTACGGGGCCGACCCGAAGCTCGCGGAGACCGACGAGGAGCGCGCGCTCTTTGCCGCGCTCGCGCCCGCGACGCCCGCGATCGAGGCCGCGCTCGCCGCCGAGGACTACCCGGCCGCCATGGCCGCGCTCGCGGGGTTGCGGGCCCCGATCGACGCCTTCTTCGAAGCGGTTCAGATCAATGCGGACAACGCCATCCTGCGGCGCAACCGGCTGAATTTGCTGTCTGAGATCGTTCGGCTCTGCCAGGGTATCGCCGACCTCGGGCGCATCAGCGCCTGAGCGCCCCGGCAGCGCTGCAACAGGTGAGACGGGATGCGCAGCGGGGGGCTGATCGGCGGTTAACCACGGCTTAGGGTCAATCTCGTAAAGCTGTGTTTGCGGCAGCGCGGCAATACGCTATGCTGCACCTGCACAATCGCGAGGGTCGACCATGCTCGACACACCCGGATTCACGCTCATCACGCCGACCGCGGACATCGAGGCGTCGCGGCACGGCAGCCGTGCCAAATGCCTGCAGCGCCTCATCCGCATGGAGTTGCCGGTGCCGCAGACCGTAGCGATCCCCTTCGCGACGGTGCGGGAGATGTCGGGGGGCCGGATGCCCGACCTCGGCCACCTGATCGGCCTCTTCGAGGGGGAACCGATGCTTCTCTCGGTGCGCTCGTCGAGCGAGATGGCGGATTGGGGCGGACCCGGCGCGGTGCTCAACATCGGAATGAACGACGCGGCCCACGCGTGGCTTTCGAACACGCTCGGCGACCGCGTGGCCGATGCGCTCTATCTGCGCTTCGTCCGGTCCTTCGCGATCGAGGTCATGCGCCTCGACGAGGAACCCTTCGACGGCGTCGAGAGCCCCGGCGCGGCCCGCGCGGTCTATGAAGAGGAGATGGACGCCCCCTTCCCCCAGGCGATCACGGCGCAGCTTTCGGCGGTGTTGCAGAACATGGCCCGCGCCTGGGACGGCACGTCGGCCCGCCTGTTGCGGCAGGCGAGGGGCGCGCCGGCGGATGCGGGCCTGGGTCTCGTGGTGCAGCGCATGGCGCAGGGGATGGGCCCCGGGCAATCGGGCTCGGGCGTCGTGCAATTCGTCAGCCCCGCGACGGGCGAGCCGCAGGTGACGGGGCGATACCTCGGGCAGGCGATGGGCCGCGACGCGCTCAAGGACCGCGACAAGGCGCTCTACCTGCGGCGGGACTCGCGCGGAGCCTCGCTCGAGGAGGTGCTGCCCGAGGTCTATGCCGAGCTTCTGGAGATCGGCGCGCAGTGCCGGACGCGCCTGCGCGAGGAGATGCAGGTCGAATTCACCATCGACCAGGGGCGTCTGGCGATCCTCGACGCGGTGCGCTGCCCGCGCGAGGCGCGCGCGAGCGTCGCCATCGCCGCCGCGCTTGCCCGCGACGGCGTGATCCCGCGGGCCGAGGCGCTCCTGCGGGTGGCACCCGAGACACTGTCGCGGCTCCTGCACCGGCAGGTCGACCCGAGCGCCGAACGGCGCGTGCTGGCGCGCGGCATCGCGGCCTCGCCCGGGGCCGCCGCGGGCAAGCTCGTCTTCGACAGCGCCAGCGCGCAGGCGAGCCTGTCGCGTGACGAGCCGTGCATCCTCGTGCGGCGCGAGACCTCGCCCGACGACGTGCGCGGGATGCACGCCGCCGACGGTGTCCTGACCGAGCGCGGCGGCACCACGAGCCATGCCGCGGTGATCGCGCGCGGCCTTGGCCTGCCCTGCGTGACCGGGGCGACCGGCCTGAGGGTGAGCCATCGCAAGCGGCGCATCACGCTGGCCGACGGCACGATCCTGCGCGAAGGCGACGAGGTCACGATCGACGGCTCCTCGGGTGAGGTGCTGGCGGGGCGCGTGCCGACGAGCGAGCCTGCGCTCGACGGGGCCTTCGGCGATCTGATGAAATGGTCCGACGACGTGCGCGACATCGGCGTGCGCGCCAATGCCGACACCGTGGCCGACGCGACCCTCTCGCGGACCTTCGGCGTCGACGGCATCGGGCTCTGCCGGACGGAGCACATGTTCTTCGATACCGGGCGCCTGACCGTGATGCGCGAGATGATCTTCGCCGAGACGCCACAGGACCGGGCCGCCGCGCTCGAGCGCCTCCTGCCGATGCAGCGGGCGGATTTCACCGAGCTCTTCAAGCTGATGTCCGGCCTGCCGGTCTGCATCCGCCTGCTCGACCCGCCGCTCCACGAGTTCCTGCCGAGCCAGACCGACGGCATCCGCGCGCTGGCCGAAGCGCTCGACCGCCCGCTCTCGGAGGTAAAGGCGCGCATCGAAGCCATGCAGGAGTACAACCCCATGCTCGGGATGCGGGGCGTCCGCCTCGGCATCGCGGTGCCCGAGATCTACGAGATGCAGGCCCGCGCGATCTTCGAGGCGACGGCCGCCGCCCGCGCCGACGGGGCCGACGTGCGCCCCGAGATCATGATCCCGCTCGTCACCGCCCGGCGCGAGGTCGAGCTCGTCAAACGCCGCATCGACGCGGTGGCGGGCGCGGTGCGATCGGACACCGGCAGCACGTTCCAGTATCGCCTCGGCGTCATGGTCGAGACGCCCAGGGCCGCCCTGCGCGCAGGCGAGATCGCCGAAACCTCCGCCTTCCTGAGCTTCGGGACGAACGACCTGACGCAGATGACCTACGGGCTGAGCCGCGACGATGCGGGGCGTTTCATGTCGGCCTACGTGAACGAGGGCGTCTATCCCGAAGATCCCTTCGGAACGCTCGACGTCGACGGCGTGGGGGAACTTCTGCTCCTCGGCGCGGGACGGGGCCGGAAAGTGCGCGCGGACCTGACGCTGGCGCTCTGCGGGGAGCACGGGGGCAGCCCCGAATCGATTGCCTTCTGCCGTTTGGCCGGATTCGATTACGTCAGCTGTTCGCCCTTCCGCGTGCCGGTGGCCAAGCTCGCCGCCGCGCAGGCCACGATCCTCGGGGCGCAAAAGGCGAAATAGCGCCGATTTTAGCACGAAGCCGGCAAAAACCCGCCCGGATGAGCGCGGGTTCCACCCCTGCGCGCTTTTGACCATGTTGCCCTTCGCCCGTGCATCGCCCACGTGCTGCGCGGCCGGGGGATGCGGGCAACTCATCATATCGACGTTCACCGTTTCTCAAGGTCGGGGGGATACTCCCGGACGGATATTAAGGATGTGTAGGTAGAGACGTTATGGCGTTCGGTTCTGGACGTGAGATTTTGCGGGCCGCGCTCGGGGCGCTGGCCCTGACACTGGGCGCGGCGGCCGTGGGGGCCGAGGCCGCGCAGGCCCAATCGCTGGCCGTGCGCATGGCCGATGGCGTGGAGCGGCGGGCCTTTGCCCGGCTCGACCGGCTGACCGACGGGACGCCCGTAGGCGCGCTGGTGGCCGCCGCGCGGCCACTCTCGGAGCAGGGTCAGCCGCGGGCGCGCGACTATACGCGCGGCCCCGCCACCTTCAACGAGACGGCCATCGCCGCGCAGCCCCGCGCGACCGGCGGCACGGAGTGGCGCTGCCTGGCGGAAGCCATCTACTTCGAGGCGCGCGGCGAGCCGATGCAGGGGCAGATCGCCGTGGGCGAGGTCATCCTGAACCGCGTCGACGCCGCCAACTACCCGAGCACGATCTGCCGGGTCGTCAACCAGGGCACGGGCCGGCGGCACGCCTGCCAGTTCAGCTACACCTGCGACGGCATCCCCGACACGGTGACGGAGCCCGCCGCCTGGGAGATCGCGGGCAAGATCGCGCGGCGGCTGATCGACGGGGCTCCGCGCCCGATCACCCGCGAGGCGACGCACTACCACGCCGACTACGTCGACCCGCACTGGGCGCGGGTCTATCCGCAGGTCGCGCAGGTCGGGCGGCATCTCTTCTACAAGCAGATCCCCGGAGCCTGAGCGAAAAGCGCCGCGCGGGGGTTTCACCGCGGGCGCGGGCGTGATCTGAGAGAGGCACTCCGCCGACCCGAGGCCCCCGATGTCCCGCACTGCCCCCGCCGCCCGCGCCACCGACCAGGACGATCTGCGCCTGGCCTTCGCCGCCCCCCTCGACCGGGCACGCGCGGCCGGCCTGCCGCTCGACCGCATCTCGCTGCGCGAGCATGTGCGCGAGGTCGAGATCGGGGCCTTCCAGCAGGAACGCGGCGTCCTGCAGCGCGTGCGCTTCGACATCGTGGCCGAGGTCGTGCCCGACACCGAGGCCGTGCTGGGCGACGACGTCGACGGCATCCTGAGCTATGACACGCTGATCGAGGCGATCGACATCGAACTCGAGGCCGAGCGGCTCAACCTGCTCGAGACGCTGGCCGAACGGCTGGCGGCGCGCGTCTTGACGCACGACCGGGCCGCGCGCGTCTTCGTGCGCATCGAGAAGCTCGACCGGGGGCCGCATGTCCTGGGCGTGGAGATCGTACGCTCGCGTGCGCAGGCCCCGGCGATCCAGCTGGCCGACGACGCCCCGCGCCCGCGCGTGATCGTCCTGCCCGCCGGGGCGCAATTCGATGCCGCGCTGCCCGCGCTCCTCGACCGGCTCGCCGCCGACCCGGTGCCGGCCGTCCTGATCGCGACGCCCGATTTCGCGCCGCCCTCGGCCGACCACCCGCAAGCCGAGCGCCGTATCGCGCTCCTTGCCCTGGAACAGGCGGCCTGGCGGCTTGCCGCGCAGGACC
This sequence comes from Jannaschia marina, assembly GCF_013404595.1. Taxonomy (GTDB): domain Bacteria; phylum Pseudomonadota; class Alphaproteobacteria; order Rhodobacterales; family Rhodobacteraceae; genus Jannaschia; species Jannaschia marina. The sequence continues at coordinate 130,900 of NZ_JABVAX010000007.1, forward strand.
GGCGCTGCGTCGTCGTGGACACGCGGACCGAACTCGACTGGTCGATGCGCAATGCGGGGCTGACCGTCTGGGCCCCCTCGCGCCTCGTCCTCGATGCGACGCATCCGCCGGAGGGGGAGACCCCGGGCGACGTCGCGCGCTGGTTCGCGGAGACGTTCCACGCCACCGAACTGGTGACACCGGGCGGCAGCGGCACACGGCAGGCACGGACGCTCGCGGAGATCTGATGCGCTACCTGCGCCCGCTGCCCCACGCCCATGCGACCGGCCCCCGGCTCACCGGCGGCTGGATGCGCTTCGATGCGGTCGAAGTGCTGGAGCGCGGGCGCGCGCCCGAGATCGTGCCGGTCGCCGAGGTGCCGGAGGCGGATCTCGCGCCGCTTCTGGCCCCGCGCGGCACGGTCGCCGGCCTGCCGATGACGCGCCCCACGATCATGGGCATCCTGAACGTCACACCCGACAGCTTCTCCGACGGGGGCCGGTTTCTCGATCCGGCGGCGGCGCAAGCGCAGGCGGCTGCGCTCGGGACGGCCGACATCCTCGACGTGGGCGGCGAGAGCACGCGGCCGGGGGCGGCCGAAGTCGACATGGCCGAGGAAATCGGCCGCGTCGTTCCCGTGCTCGAGGCGCTGCGCGGTCGCCCGCTCTCGATCGACACGCGCAAGGCCGCGGTGGCGGAGGCCGCGGTCACCGCGGGCGCGGTGCTCGTCAACGACGTCTCGGCGTTGACCTTCGACCCGGCGATGGCGGCAGCGGTCGCACGGTCCGGCGCGCCCGTCTGCCTGATGCACGCGCAGGGCGCACCCGAGACGATGCAGGACGATCCGCGCTACGGCGACGTCGCGCTCGACGTCTATGACGCACTGGCCGAACGAATCGCGGCGGCCGAGGCGGCGGGAATCGCGCGCGACCGCATCGTCGTCGACCCCGGGATCGGCTTCGGCAAGACCGTGGCCCACAATCTGGACCTTATACGCAGGATCGGGCTCTTCCACGGGCTCGGCCCGCCGATCCTGCTGGGGGCGTCGCGCAAGCGTTTCATCGGCACGCTCGCAGGCGTCGAGACCGCGGATGCGCGGATGCCCGGCACGCTGGCGGTGACGCTGGCGGCTGTGGCACAAGGCGTGCAGATTCACCGCGTCCACGACGTCGCGGAGGTGGCGCAGGGCCTCAAGCTCTGGCGCGAGACGGGAGGACACGATGGGCCTGTTTGGGACTGACGGCGTGCGCGGGCGCGCGAACGCGGGCAACATGACCGCCGAGACGGCGCTGCGCCTCGGCGCGGCCGCCGGGCGCTACTTCCGGCGCGAGGGCTCGGGGCAGGCCGCGCATCGCGTCGTCATCGGCAAGGACACGCGGCAGTCGGGCTACATGCTCGAAAACGCATTGACGGCAGGGCTGACCTCCACGGGCATGAACGTGCTGCTGCTCGGTCCGGTGCCGACGCCGGCCGTCGGCCTTCTGGCGCGGTCGATGCGCGCGGACCTGGGCGTCATGATCTCGGCCAGCCACAACCCCGCCGACGACAACGGCATCAAGTTCTTCGGCCCCGACGGCTTCAAGCTCTCGGACGCGGCAGAATCCGAGATCGAGCGCATGGTGGCCGAGGGCGTGCGCCTGGCCGAGGCCCCGAACATCGGGCGGGCGAAGCGCATCGACGACGGGCGCGGCCGCTACGTGGAATACGCCAAGACGACGATCCCGGCAGGCATGTCGCTCGAGGGGCTGAAGGTGGTGATCGACTGCGCGAACGGGGCGGCCTATCGCGCGGCCCCCGACGTTCTGGCCGAACTCGGGGCGACGGTCGTCCCGATCGGCGTCGCCCCGAACGGGCGCAACATCAACGCCGACTGCGGATCGACACATACCGATACCTGCGCGCAGACCGTCGTGGCACACGGCGCGGACGTCGGCATCTCGCTCGACGGCGACGCGGACCGTGTCATGATCCTCGATGCGGAGGGGCGCGTGGCCGATGGCGATCAGCTCATGGCGCTCTTCGCGCGCCGCTGGGCCGAGGAGGGGCAGCTCAAGGGCGGAACGCTCGTCGCGACGGTCATGTCCAACCTCGGACTGGAGCGCTACCTCGGCGACATGGGCCTTGCGCTGCGGCGCACGAAGGTTGGCGACCGCTACGTGGTGGAGGCGATGCGCGCGGGCGGCTTCAACCTCGGCGGCGAGCAGTCGGGCCATATCGTGATGACGGATTACGCGACCACCGGCGACGGGCTGATCGCGGGGCTGCAGTTCCTGGCCGAGATGGTCCGCACGGGGAAGCCCGCCGCGGAGCTGATGCACAGTTTCACCCCCGTGCCGCAGCGGCTAGAGAACGTGAAATACGCCGCCGGGGCCGCGCCGCTCGACGCGCCCGAGGTGCTGCGCGCGATCCGGTCCGCGGAAACGGCACTCGACGGCACCGGGCGCCTCCTCATCCGCGCCTCGGGGACGGAGCCGCTCATCCGCGTGATGGCCGAATGCGAGGACGAGGCGCTTCTCGACCGGGTGGTCGAGGACGTGGCCGGCGCGGTCCGCGGCGCGGCCTAGATCAGTGACAGCAGGGCGCCCGCGAGGGCGCTGAGCGCGAGGGTTTCGAGGAGGCCGCGCTTCAGGCCGAGGAGCCAGGCGAAGGCGAAGACCGCGAGTGCCAGCGCGTCGACGTTGACGCTAGAGAGCACCGGCCAGGGCGGCGTGCCCGATGCCGTGCTGGCGAAGAGGACGTGCAGCGCGAACCAGAGCGACAGGTTGGCGATGACGCCCGCGACGGCGGCGGACACCATGTCGAAGGCCCCGCGCAGGCGCGGATGGGCCGTCAGCCGTTCGAGATGGGGCGCACCGGCGAAGATCCAGAGGAAGCAGGGCACGAAGGTCGCCCAGAGCGTGACGGTCGCCGTGGCAAAGGCCGTGGCGGGGCCGACCTGCGCGCCGCCCAGCCAGCCGGTGAAGACGGTGACGAGGATGAGCGGGCCGGGCGTCGTCTCGGCGAGGCCGAGGCCATCGACCATCTGCGGCGGCGTCAGCCAGCCATGGGTTTCGACCGCCGTCTGGGCAAGCGCCGCCAGCACGGCATAGGCCCCGCCGAAGCTGACGGTCGCGAGCCAGCTGAAGAAGAGCCCCGCCTCGGCCGGCGTCGAGCCGGGCGCGAGGAGCAGGAGCGCAAGGAGCGGGGCCCACCAGATGGCGAGCCAGAGGGCGACCGTGCGGAGCGTCCGCGCGGGTTCGGGCGGCGGCGGCGGGGCCGTCCCGCCCCGGGTGCCCAGGCTCGCCCCGAGGACCAGCGCCGCCAGCAGGACCGCCCAGAACGGCAGGCCGAGGAAGAAGAGCGCGACGAAGGCGAGAACCGCGACGGTGAGCGGCAACGGCCCCTGCAACGCCTTCTCCCGGAGCCGCCAAAGCGCGCCGGCCACGATGGCAAGCGCCGCGGCCTTCACCCCGAGGAAGGCCGCTTCGACCAGCGGCAGGCGTCCGTAGGCGAGGTAGAGCGCCGCAAGCGCGATCATCACCGCTGCGCCCGGCAGGACGAAGAGCAGGCCCGCGAGAAGTCCGCCCGCCGTTCCGCGCAGCCGCCAGCCGGCGAAGGTGGCAAGCTGCATCGCCTCGGGCCCCGGCAGCAGCGTGCAGAAGCCCAGGCCGCGCAGGAAGGTCTCCTCCCCGAGCCAGGGTCGCGTTTCGACGAGTTCGCGGTGCATGAGCGCGATCTGCGCGGCCGGGCCGCCGAAGGACAGAAGGCCGATGCGTCCGAAGACGCGGGTCATCTCGGACCAGGACGGCGGGGGCATCAGGCGCTCCGGCGGTTGGGTCGATCGGGCCGCAGCGCCGGGCTGCCGGCCGCACGGGCTACCGACAGGATGAAACGGCCGGGCGGCGGCGGCAAGGGCCGCGCCGCCCCTGTCTCAGCCGGGGTGGACGAGTGTGCCGAAAAGCCGCGGCTCGAGCGTGTCGGCCGCGAAGAGATCGCCGTGCGTCAGGACGGAGACTGCATCGTGACTGTGCAGACTCTCCTGATGGCTCGCCACGACGCGGAAGTCGCGCGCACCAGGCATTGCCTCCAGCCCTTCGGCGAAGAGCCGCGCCGCGTCCTCGACGAAGATCGGATTGGCGGCGTTGAGTTCGGCGAAGGCCTGTTCGTCCTCGCGCTTGACCATCACCTGCGTCTCGGTCGGCACCTGCCGGCGGCACATCTCGATGATGTCCTCCGCCGTCACGTCGCCCGTGACCTCGACGGAGAGCCGCGCGACCGAGCGTTGCGAATGGGGCGTCGCGAGCTGCCCACGGGTGCGGCGCGCATGTTCGGAAAGCTCAAGCGAGCAGGGGCATGTGGAGGAATAGACGTAGTCGAGGTGCAGGATGCGGCGGCGATGCCCTCCGGCCTGCACGGCTTCCATCGAAATATCGTAATACTGCCATCCCGAAAGTCCGGACCGCAGGCTCTCGACCCTCAAAGGCAGGGAAAAGACAAGAATCAGGCGCGCGTCGAAACTCTCCAGATCGGTCAGGTAGTCGTCGAGTGCGGCGTCGACGACATCGAAGCCGATGTTCGCCTCCGCGTGCTCGTAGAAGCTGCGCATGATGCGCGACATGTTGATGCCCTTCTTGCCCGCTTCGAGGCTGACGGTGCCGGTGACGGCAACTTCGGCAAGATGGCTGCCGTCGCGGGTCGCGACTTGCATGGGCAGGCGGAAGTTGGAGATACCGACATGCTGGATGTGCCGGTCCGCACCGCGGATGAGCGAGGCCGGTCCGTTCTGCAAGTCCGGCAAGGTGGCGCGGTAGGCCTCGTCGGTGACGTGATCGGGATAGATCGCCGACAGATCGGGATAGAAGGCCGCGGCGGCGGCCGGTTCGGCGGCGGCGTAGCGGCGGAGAAGATCGAGCGCCGCGGCGGCCTCATCCTCGGTGGGTTGGCGTTCAATATCCGGTGCATGGACGTTCATGCGTCCCTCCCTTCGGTTCTCGCTCAGGGGGTGAGATGTGGGGTGTTTCCCCACGTCCGCAAGCCCCTGCTTTTCACATACGCGACAGAAGCGGTGCCGGATCAGGCCAAGTTGGAAAAACCCGTGCGGCCAGCGGAAGTTCCATCTCGGTCGCCGAGATCACCACACCCTCGCGGCATTGCGGGGCCGGCCGCGTCACCTGCCAGCCGTGACGGGCGAAGAAGGGCCGGGCCATGTCGCTCGCCCGGGTGCGGAGAGCAGGCAGACCTTCGGCGGCGGCATGGTTCAGGACGATGGCCAGCAGGTCGTCGGCCGTTCCGCTGCGCCGCGCTTCGGGCAGGACGTAGGCGAAGTCGAGCAGGCCGTCGGGCGCGAGCGTCATGAAGCCGGAGACGCGCCCCGCCTCCTCGGCGACGAAGACGGCCTGACCGGCCAGCCGGCGGCCGAAGGTCTCGGGCTCGGGCCGCGCGGGCAGCCAGGCGCGGCGCTCGGCCTCGGAGTAACGGGGGGCAGCCCCCTCATGGACCCCGCGCCAGAAGACGTCGATGATCGCGGGCAGGTCCGAGGGACGCCCGCGGCGGATCTCGCGTGCCATGGCGGGCCTCAGGCGGCGTCGAGCGCGGTGAGGAGATCGGCGATCAGGTCGTCCGGATCCTCCAGCCCGCAGGAGAGACGCACGAGCCCCGGCGTGATGCCGAGCGCGGCCTTCTGCTCCTCGGGCAGGCGTTGATGCGTGGTCGAATAGGGTGGCGTCGCGATGGATTTCGCATCGCCGAGGTTGTTCGAGATCAGGATGATTTCGAGCGCGTTGAGCACCCGGTAGGCCGCATCGCGCCCGCCGGCGATGTCGAAGGCGACCATGGTGCCGCCGGCCGCCATCTGACGCAGGGCAAGATCGTGCTGGGGGTGCCCTTCCTGATGCGGATAGAGGACGCGCGTGAGCTTCGGATGCCCGTCGAGCGCCGCGGCGATGCGCGTCGCCGTCTCGGTCTGCGCACGGACTCGCAGGTCGAGATGCTCGAGCCCCTTCAGCATGACCCAGGCGTTGAAGGGCGACATGGAGCCGCCGGTGTGCTTGAAATACGGCTCCGCCGTGCCGCGGATGAACTCCTGCGTGCCGCAGATCACGCCGCCGAGGCAACGCCCCTGCCCGTCTATGTGCTTGGTCGTGGAGTAGACGATGACGTCCGCGCCCAGTTCGAGTGCCCGCGAGTAGGTCGGCGTCGCGAAGACGTTGTCCACCACGACCACGGCGCCGACGGCATGGGCGAGGTCGGCGACGGCCTTGATGTCGATGACCTCGAGCGTGGGGTTCGAGATGGTCTCGAAGAAGGCGACCTTCGTGTCGGGGCGCAGCGCGGTCTTCCAGGCGGCGAGGTCGGTGCCGTCGATGATGGTGATGTCGACGCCGAAGCGGGCCAGCACCTCTTCGAGGATATAGAGACAGGAGCCGAAGAGCGCGCGCGCGGCGACGACATGGTCGCCCGCCTTGAGGAGCGACATCATCGCGCCGTTGACCGCGGCCATGCCCGAGGCGGTGGCGAAGGCGTCCTCCGTGCCCTCGAGCGCGGCCATGCGGTCCTCGAACATGGCGACCGTGGGGTTGCCGTAGCGGGCGTAGATAAACTCCTCCCGGCCCGCGTTCAGGAAGCGGTCCTCCGCGGCCTCGGCGGTGGGGTAGACGAAGCCCTGCGTCAGGAACATGGCCTCCGACAGTTCGCCGTACTGGCTGCGCCGGGTGCCGGCGTGAACGGCATTGGTGCGGGGTTTTCGGGCCTTCGGCGTCGTATCTTTCATGGCGGCCTCCTTCGGGCGTGTCGCGGTCACCAGATGTTCGGAGGTGGACGCGACCTGCGCCCCGGACCTCTTTAGCGGAATGGTTCGGACGGGTTTCCCCGACCAGAGGGCCGCAAGCTGGTTCAAATCCCCTCTGGCCCGGCAGTATCGGGCGGACACGGGACGGTCAAGCGCCCGGCTCGGCCTGCGCACGAAAGGGTGATGCCTTGCCACGCGGCGAGACGTGGCAAAGGGTGGGGCGACATCGAAAGGAGCCGCCATGACCCAGCCCATCGACCTCTACTTCTGGCCCACGCCGAACGGCTGGAAGGTCTCCATCGCGCTCCACGAGTTCGACCTACCCTTTGACCTGCATCTCGTGGACATCGGCGCGGGCGACCAGTTCGCGCCGGAATTCCTGAAGATCAGCCCGAACAACCGGATGCCGGCCATCGTGGACCCGGACGGCCCCGATGGCGCGCCGATCGCGATCTTCGAGAGCGGGGCGATCCTGCAGTACCTGGCGCGCAAGACCGGGCGGTTTTGCGGATCGACCGAGCGGGAGCGGATCGCCGTGGACCAGTGGCTCATGTGGCAGATGGGTGGCGTCGGGCCGATGGCCGGCCAGGCGCATCACTTCCTGAAATACGCGCCCGCGATGGACCCGCCGAACGACCTGCCCTACGCCAAGGAGCGCTACCGCAAGGAGGTGGCGCGGCTCTATGGTGTGCTCGACCGGCAATTGGCGGGGAACCGCTATGTCGCCGGCGATTTCTACTCCATCGCGGACATGAGCCTCTGGGGCTGGGTGTCGCTCTGGGAGGGGCAGCAACAGACGCTCGACGACAAGCCGAACGTCGCGCGGTGGCTGGAAGAGGTGGGGGCGCGGCCCGGCGTTCAGGCCGGACGCGCGCTCGCTGCCGAGAAGCGGGGTGACTTCCGCAAGGACAAGGCGGCGCAGGACAAGCTGTTCAAACGGTGAAGTGACGGCATGATTTCGCCGGCGAGGCTGGAACGGCGCGCCGGATCGTCCTAGGCTCCGGGCCGAAAGATCAGGGGGATCGGGCGCAATGGGCTCACCGGGACTGCAGAAGACCGCCTTCGCGGCGCTGGCCGTGCTCGTCACGCTGGCCGGTCTCGGCGTGCTGTCGGGCGGAGGTCTCTGATGGCGCGGCGGTTCGGCGGCCAGTTCAGCCCCGGGGCCAAGCCCGGCGAGCGCGGGCCCACCGCTCCGGCCCCCGCGCTCAAGGCCCCGCTCCGGGGTCGGGCGCGCACCTCGATCCTGATGGCACTGGCGGTGATTCCCGTGGGCACGGCGTTCTTCGCGGACGGGGCGCTCGGCCTCGCCGGGGGCATTGCCGCGGGGGCGGCGATGTTCTCGGGTGCGCTGCTGACGCGCGAGGGGCTCAAGGCCGAGGCCGCCTGGGCCGAGCGCCGCATCGCCCGCCGCCCCGCCCTGCCCCGCAAGATCTTCGGGGCGGTCGTGCTCGGCCTCGGCGTGATGCTCGCCACCGGGATCGGCCCCGCCGGCGCGGTCTACGGGCTCGTCGCGATCGCGCTGCATCTCGTGAGCTTCGGGATCGACCCGATGTCGGACAAGGGGATGGAGGGTGTCGATGCCTTCCAGACGGAACGCGTCGCCCGCTCCATCGAGGAGGCGGAGAAGCACCTCGCCGCGATGCAGGACGCCGTCCTGCGGGCGAAGGACCGGGAGGCGACGGGCCGAGTCGAGCGGCTCTCGGGCAAGGCGCGCGCCATGTTCCGCACGGTCGAGGACGACCCGCGCGACCTGAGCTCGGCGCGCAAGTTCCTGGGCGTCTACCTGATGGGCGCGCGTGACGCGACGGTGAAGTTCGCCGACATCTACGCCGCAAATCGCGACCCGGCCGCAAAGGCCGAGTATTTCAAGTTGCTCGACGATCTGGAGCGCGGATTCGATGCGAAGCGGGAAACCCTGCTCGTCTCGGACCGGACGGATCTGGACGTCGAGATCGAGGTTCTGCGGGACCGTCTCAAAGCAGACGGCCTGCCAACGGGAGAGTAAACCATGGATACCATCACCCGCCAGAAGGCCGCCGAGGAGACCGCCGAGGTTGCCGAGACCGCCGCCGTGACGCTCGCCGAGCCGGGCACCGAGATCGTGCCGCTGGCTGAGGCCCCCGCGCCCGTGGCCGAGGAGATCCGCACGCGGATGGCCCAGCTCGACATGACGAACACGCAGTCGATCATCAGCTTCGGCTCGGCCGCGCAGAGCGAGTTGCAGCAGATCAGCCAGGCGATGCTGGCGGACGTCAAGAACAAGGACGTCGGGCCCGCGGGCGACAGCTTGCGCAACATCGTCAGCACGATCCGCGGCTTCTCCGTCTCGGAGCTCGACGTGCGGCGCAAGCGCTCCTGGTGGGAGAAGTTGCTGGGGCGCGCGGCCCCCTTCTCCAACTTCATCGCCAAGTTCGAAACGGTTCAGGGCCAGATCGACAAGGTGACCGACGACCTTCTGAAGCACGAGCATGTGCTCCTGAAGGACATCAAGTCGCTCGACAAGCTCTACGAGAAGACGCTCGACTTCTACGAGGAGCTGGGCCTCTACATCGCGGCGGGCGAGGCGAAGCTGGCAGACCTCGACAGCGAGACGATCCCGGCCAAGGAGAAGGCCGTCGAGGCCCTGCCCGAGGACGACAAGATGATCGGAAGCCAGGAGCTGCGTGACCTGCGCGCCGCCCGGGACGATCTGGAGCGCCGGGTTCACGACCTGAAGCTGACGCGGCAGGTGACGATGCAGTCGCTGCCCTCGATCCGGCTGGTGCAGGAGAACGACAAGAGCCTCGTCACCAAGATCAACTCCACCCTGGTCAACACCGTTCCGCTTTGGGAAACCCAACTGGCCCAAGCGGTTACGATCCAACGTTCACGTGAAGCCGCCGAGGCCGTGCGCGATGCCAACGACCTGACGAACGAGCTTCTGACGGCGAACGCCAAGAACCTGCGCGACGCCAACAAGGTCGTCCGCGAGGAGATGGAGCGCGGGGTCTTCGACATCGAGGCCGTGCGCCAGGCCAACGAAGACCTGGTCGCGACGATCAACGAGAGCCTCCAGATCGCCGACGAGGGCAAGGCCCGCCGCGCGGAGGCGGAGAAGGAACTGACGAAGATGGAGACGGAGCTGCGCGAGACGCTGGCCTCCGCCTCGGCCCGCAAGGACGGGGTCGGCGACACCGCCGCCACATCGGTCCCCGCGAACTGATGCGACCAAGTCGTCTTCTCTCGCTTCTGGGCCTCGCCGCCGGCCTTGCCGCCTGCCAGCCGAGCGCGCCGCCCCCAGCACCGGGCGGTACCGTTCCCGCGCCCGACCAGAACGTGAACGCGGCCCCGGGCGCGGCGCGCTCCGACGAAAGCCGGTCGCTCGCGCTCTACTACGCGCGCCTTCAGGGCCGGCTGCAGACAGAAGGGCTCCTGCGGCAGGACGTCGGCACGAACGTCGCCTATTCGGCGGCCGATCTCGCGCGGAACTTCGAGCGTATCGCCCTCTTCTCCGAATACACGCTCGTCGGCGGCCGCTACGTCGCCCGCCAGAGCCGCGCGCAGCTGCGCAGGTGGGAGCGCCCCGTGCGCATCCAGCTGCATTTCGGGCCCTCCGTGCCCGAGGAGACGCGCCGGGCCGACCGCCTGCGCATCCTGGCCTACGTCAGCCGCCTGCGGCGCGCCACGGGCCACCCGATCAGCGTCGTAGGCTCGAACGGCAATTACCACGTCTTCGTCGCGACCGTGGACGAGCAGCGCCAGCTCGGGCCGCAGATCCAGGCCGCCGAACCGGGGCTGACGCGGCAGACGGTGCGCGAGATCACCTCGCTCGGCCGCTCCACCTATTGCGCGGTCTATGCCTCGTCGTCCTCGGACCGGCCGAACGCCTACGTCTCGGCCATCGCCTTCGTGCGGGCGGAGCACCCCGATCTCTTCCGTCAGTCGTGTTACCACGAGGAAATCGCGCAAGGGCTCGGCCTCGCCAACGATAACCCGACCGTGCGACCGTCGATCTTCAACGACGACGAGGAGTTTGCCCTCCTGACGCGCCACGACGAACAACTCCTTCGGATGCTCTACGACCCGCGCCTGCGCGTCGGCATGTCCGCCGAGGAAGCCCGGCCGATCGTCGCCCGCATCGCCACGGAAATTCGCGGCGCCGGGCCGGTCTGAGAGGTCTGTATGGGCCTTTGGGACAAAGCGCGGGGTCTCCTTGGTGGCGACCGGACCGCGCAGGCCTGGCTTCGACAGGTCTCGGGTCGGGCGCTTGTCTGTTCCGATCACGGCACGCTTTCCTTTCCGGATGGCCGGCTGAGTGCGGGCGACGCGAGCGACGGGCGCGGCAAGCTTCTGCGGGATGGTCCCGCCGGGACCGCCGAGGCCCGCGTCCTGACGGCGACGGATCGCAGCCATCCAAACGACGCGGGGGCGAACAGTCTTCTGTGGCTCGAAGTGAGCGGCACCCGCCCGGTCGCGACCGGGCGCAGGCTCGGCTTCGGCACGGATGTCGCCACGCTCGCGCTGACCGACGGCTACGGGGCGGATGCCTTCCGGGCGTTCAGCGCCCGCCTCCGGGAGACCGGGCCGGGCGACAGTTTCGACTGGCTCGAGCCGCAGATCACGGCGACGTCCAATTTCGCCAAGTGGACCGGCATCCCCGGGACCGATGCGCGCCTCTTTCTCTTTACCACCCGCGCCGACGGCGGATACGAGGCCGTCTGGCTGCTGGACAAGGATGGGGGCCTGTCGGGTATCCTCATCGACATCATGGGTCGCACGGGCGACCTTAAGTACCTAGATAAGTTGTTGCCCGCCGCGACGCCCGCCTGACCCAGGAGCCGACATGCCCATCATGGATTTCATCAAAGGCCAGTTCATCGACGTCATCGAATGGACGGACGATACCCGCGACACGCTGGTCTATCGCTTCGAGCGGCACGGCCACGAGATCAAGTACGGCGCGAAGCTCACGGTGCGCGAGGGGCAGGCCGCGGTCTTCATCCACGAGGGTCAGCTCGCCGACGTCTTCATGCCCGGTCTCTACATGCTCGAGACCAACAACATGCCGATCATGACGACGCTGCAGCACTGGGACCACGGCTTCAAGTCGCCCTTCAAGTCCGAGATCTACTTCGTCTCCACGACGCGGATGACCGACCTGAAATGGGGCACGAAGAACCCGATCACGCTGCGCGACCCCGAGTTCGGCCCCGTCCGCCTGCGGGCCTTCGGCACCTACACGATCAAGGTCTCCGATCCCGGCCTCTTCCTGACCGAGATCGTGGGCACCGACGGCGAGTTCACCCGCGACGAGATCCAGTTCCAGATCCGCAACATGATCGTGCAGGCCGCCTCCCGCGCCCTCGCCGGATCGCGCATCCCCGTACTCGACATGGCGGCCAACACCGACGACCTCGGAAAGATCGTGGCAGAGCAGATCTCGGGCACGACCGCCGAATACGGCCTCGTCGTGCCGGAGCTCTACATCGAGAACATCTCGCTGCCGCCCGCAGTGGAGGAGGCGCTCGACAAGCGCACCTCCATGGGCGTGCTGGGCGATCTGTCGAAGTATCAGCAATATGCCACCGCCGAGGCGATGCAGGATGCCGCCACCACGCCGAATTCCGGCATGGGCGCGGGCCTCGGCATGGGGATGGGCATGGGCATGGCCAATTCCATGGCCCAGACCGGCCCCTGGGGCGGACAGCCCTACGGTCAGCGCCCCAAGGCCGCCGCCGCGCCGCCCCCGCCGCCCGTCGAACACGTCTGGCACGTCGCCGAGGGCGGGCAGACCAAGGGGCCCTTCTCCAAGGCGCGCCTCGGGCGCATGGTCACGGACGGCGAGGTCACGCGTGAAACCTATGTCTGGACGCAAGGCCAGGATGGCTGGATGAAGGCGGAGGACGTCGCCGAACTCGCGCAGCTCTTCACGGTGATGCCGCCCCCGCCTCCGCCGGGCATCTGAGGCGGAGCGACGCGGCGATGCACGTGCGCCACCCTCTTCCTGCTGCAAGTCCTCCGGGGAGTGCGAGGGGCCGGCCCCTCGCCACCCGACCGTGACGATCCCGCGCCGTACCTGGCTCAAGGCGCTCCACTGGACGATGGTGCCTTTCTTCATCTGGTTCCTCCTCGTCACGCCGCCCGACGTCGCCCGCTGGGGCAGCGTCTGGATCAAGCTGCATTCGATCTTCGGGCTGATCTTCGTCGCCGGCTGCCTGATCTGGACGATCTCGCTCGTCCGGCAGGGTCTCGCCTCGCGCCCCGGGCCCAAGCTTCGGGGGTTGGCCCGCCGCATCCACCGACCGCTGCACCTGACGATCATCTGGGGCCTCTTCGGCGTGGCGCTCACGGGGTTCCTTCTGGGTCTGACGGCGAGCCGTATCCTCTTCGCCGGAACGATCCTGCCCATCGCCCCGCCCATGGGCCTGCCAGAGGCGAACCAGTGGGTCGGCACGCTGCACACCGTCGAGTTCTACATCCTTGGCGGGATCGTCGCCTTTCACGCCGCCTATCATGTCTGGCGCCATTACCATCTGCGGGACAACGCCCTCCGCATCATGGCTCCGAAATTCCTCCAGAGGTTTTTGTGAAAGTTCCCTCCGTCCCCCTGCCCGAGCCGGATCGCCCGCCCGAAGTCCCGAAGACCGAGGAACACCGATTCCCCTGCGATGCCTGCGGCGGCGATATGCGCTTCGACCCCGGCCGCGACGCGATGACCTGCGATCACTGCGGCAACGTCACGGCACTCGGCGCGGGCGACGGCGGGACGATTCGGGAAATCGCGATCGAGAAGGGCCTCGACGCGGGCGGCGCGCTCGAGGAGGAGACGAAGGTTCTCGACTGCCCCAACTGCGGCGCGCAGGTGGAGTTCGACCCGGCGATCCACGCCGCCGAATGCCCCTTCTGCGCCACGCCCGTCGTCACCGGCACGGGCACGAACCGCCACATCAAGCCCGCCGCCGTCGTGCCCTTCGACCTGCAGGAGGCGGCCGCCCACAAGGCGATGGACGACTGGCTGGGCAACCTCTGGTTCGCACCCTCGGGCCTGCAGAAATACGCGCGCAAGGGCCAGAAGATGGCGGGCATCTACGTGCCCTTCTGGACCTTCGACGCCGACACCGAGAGCAGCTACTCTGGCCAGCGCGGCGACATCTACTACGAGACGCAGACCGTCATGCGCGATGGCAAGCGGACGCGCGTGCAGGTGGCGAAGGTGCGCTGGACGCCGCGCTCAGGGCGGGTCCGGCGGTTTTTCGACGACGTGGTCGTGCTGGCCTCCACATCGCTGCCGAAGTCGCACACAGACGCGCTGGAGCCTTGGGATCTCTCGGCCCTCGCCCCCTACGCGCCGCAATATCTTGCCGGTTTCCGCGCCGAGGCCTACCGCGTCGACCTGGAGGCCGGCCTCACCGAGGCGCGGGCGCGGATGGATGCCGTCATCGCCCGGGACGTGCGCATGGACATCGGCGGCGATCAGCAGCGGATCACGCGGATCGACACGCGCCTGTCGGACGTCACCTTCAAGCATGTGCTGCTCCCGGTCTGGGTCGCCGCCTACAAGTACCGGGGCGAAAGCTACCGCTTCGTCGTCAACGGCCAGACCGGTCGGGTGCAGGGCGAACGTCCCTACTCCAAGATAAAGATCGCGCTCGCCCTGCTCGCCCTCCTGATCGTCGTCGGGATCGCGGCCGCGCTCTACGGCGGATGAGCGGCACAGAATTTTACGCGCGAAAGGTTTTGCTTGGCGTGCCCGACGGCCCGCGCTACCACGCGGCAACCATGGGAGAGACGCGATGATCCTCTGCGCCGGCGAGGCCCTGATCGACATGCTGCCGCGCGAGACGGCCGATGGACCGGGCTTCTACCCCGCGACCGGCGGGGCGGTGTTCAACACGGCGATCGCGCTCGGGCGGCTCGGGGCGCCGGTGGCCTTCCACAGCGGCCTCTCCTCCGATCTCTTCGGTCAGCAGCTGACCGCCGCGCTCTCCGCGGCGGATGTCGTCGACCGCACGGCCGTGAGCGACCGGCCGACGACACTCGCCTTCGTCACCCTGACCGACGGTCACGCCGAATACGCCTTCTACGACGAGGGCACGGCCGGCCGGATGCTCACCGACGGCGACGCACCGGACATGACCGGGGTCGAGGCGCTCTTCCTCGGTGGCATCAGCCTTGCGGTCGAACCCTGTGCCGCCGCCTACGAGGCGCTGGCCCTCGCCCATGCCGGCCTGCCGATCATGCTCGATCCGAACATCCGGCCGGGCTTCATCCGCGATGAAACCCGTTTCCGTGCCCGCCTCGCCCGTCTCTTCGCGGTGGCCGATATCGTGAAGCTGTCGGACGAGGACCTCGCGTGGCTCGGCCAGACCGAGGCCGAGGTGCTCGCTGCCGGGCCGCGTGTGATCTGCCTGACGGAAGGCGCGCGGGGCGTGCGGGCACTCACCGCGGCGGGCGAGGTGCGGGTGCCGGCGCGATCGGTCGAGGTGGTCGATACGGTCGGCGCAGGCGACACGTTCAACGCGGGGCTGCTGGCCGGGCTGCAAGGGGCGGGAGCGCTGCGCGCGGGCACGGCCCCGACGGAAGGCGACCTGCGCGATGCGCTCGCACTCGGCGTCGCCGCGGCCGCGATCACCGTGAGCCGCGCCGGGGCGAACCCGCCCTGGGCGCACGAATTGTGAGCTCGCCGCGATGAAGGCCGTCGTCCAGCGTGTCTCCGAAGCCCGGGTCGAGGTCGCGGGCGAAGTCGTCGGACGTTGCGGTCCGGGCCTCCTCGTTCTCGTCTGCGCCATGCGCGGCGACGGCGAGGCGAATGCGGAGGCCCTGGCCACCCGCATCGCGAAGCTGCGTATCTTCCGCGACGACGCGGGGCGCATGAACCGCTCGGTCCACGACACCGGCGGCGAGGCCCTCGTCGTCAGCCAGTTCACGCTCGCGGCCGACACAACCTCCGGCAACCGCCCCGGTTTCTCCGCCGCCGCCGGCCCCGATGACGGCGAACGTCTCTACCTGCATTTCGTGGAGGCCCTGCGCGCCGCCGGGGTCCCGGTCGAGACCGGGCGGTTCGGCGCGGATATGGCGGTGCATCTGGTGAACGACGGTCCCGTGACGATCCCGATGGAGCGGTGAGAAGACTTTTCGCGGGAAAAGTCTTCGCGCCTAGCGGAACCAGGCGGTCCAGCCGGCCTCGTAGGCGCGGGGCAGCGGGTGGGTCGAGAGCGTGTTCGGCGGCACATCGCGCGGCCCCGTCCCCGCGTCGAAGACCTGCGCCGCAGCGTAGGACCCGGGTGTGAGCACCTCGAGCCCTTCCGGCAGAGGTGCCGCGCGCGAGACCATACCCTCCGGTCGCCCCGTCACGAAGCCCCAGAGGCCGAAGCTCGGCACGTAGGAATGGTAAGCGGTGAACAACCATTCCTGTCCGACGGTCTCGGCCACGATCCAGAAGGCTTCGGTCGCGAACATCGGCGAGCCGGCCTGGGTCACCATCACGCCCTGCGCCGACAGGCGACGCTTCAGAAGCCGCATGAACTCCACGCTGTAGAGTTTTGAAAGCGAGAGGTTTTTGGGGTCGGGCAGATCGAGGATGGCAACGTCGTAGGCATCCGTCCCGTCCCGCACCCAGGCGAAGGCATCCGCGTTCACCACCTCCACCCGCGCATCGCGCAGGGAACCATCGTTGAGCGCGGCGAGGTCGTCGCGGTCACGGAAGAGCGCCGTGACCGCCGGGTCCAGATCGACGAGCGTCACCGCCTCCACGTCGTCCCAGCGCAGCACCTCGCGCACGGCCATGCCGTCGCCCCCGCCGAGAACGAGCACGCGCGCGCGGCGCGGGGCCTGGGCCATGGCGGGATGGACGAGGAACTCGTGGTAGCGCGCCTCGTCCACGGTATCGAACTGGATCGCCCCGTCGAGGTAGAGGCGCGTGCGATCGCGAAAGCGGGTGACCGTGATCTGCTGATAGGTCGAGCGCGTGTCGAGGACGATCTCGTCATCGTAGAGCGCCGCGTTCATCGCTCCCGCGATGGGGCTCGACCAGAGGAGGGCACCGCCAACGAGGGCCGTGGCGAGGCCCCAGGCGGCCATCGTGCCGTACCCGAGCTGCGCGCGAAAGAGCCAGAGCGTACCCCCGGCGACGGCAAGGTTCAGAAGCCCGAAGGCGAGGCCCGCGGCGATGAGCCCCAGGTGCGGCACGATCAGCACCGGGAAGGCCAGCGCGGCGAGGAGCGAGCCAAGGTAGTCGAAGGAGAGCACGTTCTCGAACCGGAAGCGGCCCGCGCCGATGCCGGCGAGGATGCGCGCGAGAAGCGGGATCTCCATGCCCGACAGCGCGCCGATGACGAAAAGCGAGCCGTAGAGCGGCAGCGCCACGGCTTCGGTCAGGGCATAGGCGGCGAAGGTCAGGAGCGCGGCGAACCCGCCGATGAGGCCGAGGCCGATCTGCGCGCGCACGAAGCCCGTGACCGCATCCGAGACGTAGCGCGACAGGAATGCGCCCACGCCCATGGCCGAAAGGAAGATGCCGATCACGAAACTGAACTGCCGGACGGTATCGCCCAGGAGGTAGGACGAGACGGTCGCCGCGATCAGCTCGTAGATGAGGCCGGCCACGGCGACTACGAGGGTCGTCACCAGGAGCCAGACCTGCGTCGCGCGGGGGGCACCGCTCCGCCCCGCCGGGCGCGCGCTCACGAGGTCTGGAGAATGGCCGCGATGATGATCGCCAGCGCGAGGAAGAGCGCCCCCATCACGATCGCGACGGCGGTGTTCTGATCCTCCTCGAGCTCCTTGCGCAGCGAGAAGGGCGTGAAGAGCTCGATGAGCCACCAGCAGGCCAGAAGAAGCGCGAGGCCGAAGAAGGTGTAGAAGATCGTCGAGACGATCTCGGAGAAGAGGATGCCGTCGAAGGCGGTCATGGGTGTCTCCCGTGTTGTGCCCGGCGGGCGGTGTTCATTTGACGCGCAGGCGTCCGGTGTTGCCGACGCCGACGGAGCTGCGACGGACGGAGGTGCCGCGCGCCACGGCGGCGGCCCCGACGTCGCGGCTGACGGCGACGCCGACGCTGGCGAAGCTGGCCCAGCCCGCGCCGAACAGGAGCGCGAGCGAAGCAGCCATTATGAAGATGCGTCCAAGTCCCATCGCGTCAGTCCTCCGAATGCCAGTCAGAGCCCTTCCACCGCCCGGCGCGGCGGGACAGGCCGAAGAAGGGAATGGCGATGGCGACCACCGCGAAGAGCAAGGCGACCGCCCAGAGCCAGAAGGAGTTGCGCCGCCCCTCTTCGAAGGTGATGCGCAAATTCGCCGGGTGGGTCGCGCTTTCGTCGCGGGTCACGGCGACGGTGTAGTCACCGGTCGCTTCCGGCACGAAGTTGAGACTCTGCCGGCGGCTGCCCTCGGACCAGGCATCGTCGCCGGAGCCGCCCGAGTAGTAGCTGATCTCGCGATAGGTGTCGGCCAGTACCTTTCCGTCGGGGCCGGTCATCTTCACCTCGTAGCCGGCGAAGGCATTGTTGAGGCTCTGCCGCAGCACCAGACTGGCCGGCTTCGACGTGTCCGTGACGGTGAAGCCCAGCTCAGAGGGGATCTCGGTCGGTGCGCCCGAATAGAGACGCGTCGGCCCCGGCTGGATCGCGAGGACCACGAAGGCCAGGATCACGGAGACGACAGAAAGGCCGGCGAACCAGGCGATCATGAACGGGCCAAACGTGGGCCGTATGTCCTGCAACGGATGCTGCCCGTGGGGACGCGGTGCGCGGTCGACGCCGAAGGCCGCGGGTGCCTCGGGCCAGAGATGGCTGCGCTCGATCTCGCGCTCGTCACCGCCCTCGGGCATCAGGAAGTGCAGCATCCCGTCCTTCGGGTCGTCGGACATGACGCTGACCGTGGTGCCGCGCCGTCCGCGGCTCGGACGAAAGTTGAACTCGCCCTCGACGTAGTTCGTCTCCCAGTTGGTCGTGGAGTAGTAGCGGTAGCTCGTGCCCTTCCACGCGACGCGCGGGGGACTGCTGGCGCGCCTGACCTCGGTGGGCGTGAGGAACTCGCCCATCGGCCCGTCGCGCAGCTTGCGGGTGAGAACGCAGAAGCCGTCTTCCACCGTCAGCCAGGCATAGCCGTGGGTGGGCGAGAACAGCTGATGGTCGACCCAGTCCCAGTAGCGGCCCTTGTATTCCTCCTGCATGCCGAGCGTGCCGATGATGGTATAGGTCGCGCCGTCGATCTCGGCGCTCATGCCGAGGCGGAAGGGAGACGACGGCCGCTCCATCCCGTCCCAGACCTCCAGCACGCGATAGGCGTCGTTCGCGTCGAGCGCGGCTCCGCAATAGCCGCAGACCTGCGTGGTCACGCGCCCGCCGCCGAGCACCTCGAGCCCCGCGCCGCAGTTGGTGCAGTTGATGGACCGGGTCGCGTCGCTCATGCCGGACGTACCTCGAAGGGGTCGATCCATTCGCCGATGAACCAGGACGAACCGCCGTCCCAGCTTTCGCCGGAGGCGATGGCCCCGCCCGGGCCCGCGAAGTTCGCGTAGAGATGGGTGTCGCCCAGCACGATCGGCTCGGGCAATTGCCCCCGGAAGGCGACGGCTGTCGCGTTCGAGACCTCGGTGCAGGTGAAGGCGAGGCCGTTCGCCGTCAGCTCCGCGCCGACGCGGAACGCCTCGCGCCCGGCAGGGGCCGGCTCCAGCCGCCGCTGCAGCGCGACATCGCCCTCGTCGACCGACACCCAGACGAGCGCGCCGTCGAGATCACCGTGGTATTCGTCCCAATGGCCGCGTCCGTAGTCGTAGCGGACGTGGCCCGTCGCCGTGAATTGCCCCTGCGGCAGGCGCAAGGCCCGGCCTATGGAGATGAGCTCCGGCGCGTCGAGCATCTCGCCCGCCTCGCCGGCCTTTCGGAGCACATCGTCCTCGCGCACGACGGAGGAGCCGCAGAACGCGCAGTTGATCATCCGCGCGTGAGCGAAGATCTCGGGCAGGGCCGCGCCGCAGTTGGGACAGGTATGCTCGTTCATGGGGCGGAGCCTATTTGGGCCGCTGCGCGAGGTCTACCGTACGTGCGACGGCCTGTCGGATCATGCCGCGGGTGCCGCCGTGCCGGCGTCGAGCATGGCGAAGGCGTCGTCGAAGAAGGTCTCGGCCCCGAAGTTACCCGATTTCAGGGCGAGCGCCAGCCCGTCGCCGGCGAAGCACCACGGCACGCCCGGCGCGATCTCGGGCCCGATGCGCAGCCGGTCGACGTCGAGCGCGCGGGTGACCGCCCCGCTCGTCTCGCCGCCCGCCACGACGATCCGTCGGATACCGAGGCCCCGCGCATCCTGCGCGAGTTGCGCCAGCGCATCCTCCACGAGCGCCCCGGCCCGGCCGACGCCGAGCTTCTCCTGCACGGCGGCGACGGCCTTGGGCTCGGCGGTGGCATAGATGATCTTGCGCGCCGCCGGATCCTGCGCCCGCAGCCAGGCCCGCGCGTCGCCGAACCCGCCTTCGGCCAGCTCAAGTGGGTCGAGACGGTAGCCAACGGCATGGTCGAGATAGCGACCGACCTGCGCCCGCGTCATCGCCGAGCAGGACCCCGAGAGAACGATCTGCCCCGACCCCGCCTCCGGCAGGGGGCTGTCGTCGGTCGCCCCCATCGCACCCGCCGCCCGCCACAGAGCGGGCAACGGCTGCGCGATGGCCGAGCCGCCGCAGACGAGGGGCATGTCGTGGATCGCCTCGGCCAGCGTCGCGAGATCGGCATCCTCCACCGCGTCGAGGACGACGTGGCCCGAGAGCCGCTCCAGCGCGTCCCGCACCGTCTCCGCGCCCTGCCGGACCGTCGGGAACGGCACCAGGCCGGTCTGCCGCTGCACCTGCGGTGCGAGCAACCGCTCGAGGTTCGCGTCGCGCATCGGCGTGAGCGGGTGATCCTTCATCGGGCTTTCGTGCAGCGGCCGGTCGCCCACGAAGAGATTGCCCATGAAGACGCGGCGCCCGTTCTCGGGGAAGGCCGGACAATGGACCGTCCGGTCGAGCCCCATCTCCGACATCAGCGCATCCGCGACCGGACCGATGTTGCCGCGGGGCGTCGAATCGAAGGTGGAGCAATACTTCCAGAAGAGCCGCCGGGCTCCGCGCTCTCGCAGCCAGCGGCAGGCGGTGCGGGCCTCGGCCACGGCCTCCTCGGGCGGGGTCGTCCGGATCTTCAGCGCGATGACCTCGAAGGCCGTCGCCGTGGTCGCCGCGGCCGCCTCGGGCAGACCGATGCGCAGGGTGACGGGCACGCCCGCCCGCGCGAGCATCGCGGCGAGGTCGGTCGCCCCGGTGAAGTCATCGGCGATCGCGCCGAAAAACGTCGTCGTCATCTGAAATCCTCCGCCGCACGCATCTTGCCCCGCCGACCGCGCCCAGGGAACGACGGCCCCGGACCTGCGGGCCGATTGGATGCGATGTGATGCAGGAAGGCCGCGCCTCGCGGCCCGTCGTGACGGATGGACGCCGCCGCAGACCGGGCGTAACGTCGCCACGTCTTCAAGAGGTTGCCCGATGCCCGACACCAGCCTGCCGAACTCCTGGGATGCCCGCGCCAAGGCGCACAGCTTCTTCGGCTTCACCGACCTGCCGTCGATCCGCGACCGCGGGACCGTCGTGCTGACCCACGGCGACGGACCCTACGTGATCGACACCGAGGGCAACCGCTACCTCGATGCGAACTCGGGCCTCTGGAACATGATCGCGGGCTTCGATCACCCCGCGCTCACCATCGCCGCGCAGGACCAGTACGAGACCTTCCCCGGCTACCACGCCTTCTTCGGGCGGATGTCGGACCAGGCGGTGATGCTCTCCGAAAAGCTGATCGAGGTCTCGCCCTTCGAGACGGGCAAGGTGTTCTACACGAACTCCGGGTCCGAGGCGAACGACACGATGGTCAAGATGCTCTGGTTCCTGCACGCCGCCGAGGGCCGGCCGCAGGCGCGCAAGATCATCACGCGGGGGAACGCCTACCACGGGGTCACCGCCGTCTCGGCCTCGATGACGGGCAAGCCCTACAATTCCGTCTTCGGCCTGCCCCTGCCCGGCTTCCTGCATCTGACCTGCCCGCACTACTGGCGCGAGGGGCGCGACGGCGAGAGCGAGGCCGATTTCCTGGCCCGGCTCGTCACCGAGCTCGAAGAGATGATCGCGCGCGAAGGGGCCGACACCATCGCCGGCTTCTTCGCCGAACCCGTCCAGGGCGCGGGCGGGGTGATCCCGCCGGTCGCGGGCTACTTCGACGCCATCCTGCCGGTTTTGCGCGCGCACGGCATCCCCGTGATCGCGGACGAGGTCATCACCGGTTTCGGACGCACCGGCGCGCTCTGGGGGTGCGAGAGCTACGGCTTCCGGCCCGACGCCATCATCTCCTCGAAGGCGCTGACGGCCGGCTATTTCCCCATGGGTGCCATCCTCCTCGGGCCGGAGCTGTCCGATCGGCTGCAGCGGGCGACCGACGTGATCGAGGAATTTCCCCACGGCTTCACCGCCTCCGGCCATCCCGTCGGCTGCGCCATCGCGCTCAAGGCGATCGAGCTGGTGACCGAGGGCGGCCTCCTCGACAACGTGAACCGCCTGATCCCCGGGTTCGAGGCGGGGTTGGCGAAGCTGGCCGCGCACGAGCATATCGGCGAGTGGCGCGGTCGGGGCCTGATGGGGGCCCTCGAAGCGGTGCGGGACAAGGCCACGAAAACACCGTTCGAGGCGCATCTGTCGGTCTCGGAGCGGATCGCCAATACCTGCACCGACCACGGTCTGATCTGCCGACCGCTCGGCCAGTCCATCGTGCTCTGCCCGCCGTTCATCCTGACCGACGCGCAGATGGAAGAGATGTTCGACAAGCTTTCTCGCGCGCTCGATCAGGTCTTCGCGGACGTCGCCTGAACGCACCGCCGATCCCGCCTTTTGGCCGATCGCGCGGTAGACCTGCGGCGGCACGCCGCCTAGGCTCGCAGCGACGTTCGGAAGGGAGTTTTTCATGACGCGTTTTCTCACCTGTACCGCCCTTGCCCTCGCTTTCGGGACACCGGCCTTCGCCCAGTCGCCGATCTGCGGCGGCATCAGCGTCGTCGGCGAATGGGTCGGCGGCGATGAAGCCGGCTCGGACCTGACCGGTGCCGCGGCACCCTTCGACGGCGGCGGGCAGGTTCCGATCGCGGGGCATCTGGTGCGGATGTTCACGCTGTCGGCGGACACCGATGTCCGCATCGACGTGGCCGCGGTTCCGGCCGGCGACCCCTATATCTCGGTCTACGACGCTGCCGGGGCGGAGGTCGCGGCCGACGACGACTCTGGCGGAGACTTCGCGGCGCGCGTACAGACGACGCTCGGGCCGGGCACCTACTGCCTCGCCGCCCGCAGCTACGAGAGTGGCGTGACCGACGTGTCGGTGCAGATCGGAGCGGCCTCCACCTTCGACGGTGACGGGGGCACCTCTGCCCCGCAGGCCCCGGCCGCACCCGAGGTGGCACCGCCGGTCGTCGCCGCCGGTCGCGGCGCGGGCTGCTTCGAGGACGGCATGGCGAGCCTCGGCGAGGGTCTGTCGCCCGCGACGCTCGGAGCCTCGGCCACGGTAACGGCCGGGGACGCCCCGGCCCTCGGCTTCACCCTCTTGGAGAGCGCGCCGCTCTCGGTGCTGGCCGAGAGCGAGACAGGCGATCCGCTCATCCGTCTGCGTGACGAGAGTGGGGCTACCCTGGCCGAGAACGACGATTTCGACGGCCTGAACTCCCGCATCGACATGACCGCGGCGCTTGCCCCCGGGGCCTATTGCATCGAGCTCGAGGACCTGAACGGGACGGACAACTCCATCGACGTGCGGCTCGAGTCCTTCGATCCGGCCGCCGACCGCCTGCGTCGCCTCAACGCCGCCGAATTCGCGCCGACCGCCTCCGACGAGGTGCCGGTGACCGACCTCGGCACGCTCGAGACCGCGCTCCTGCAGCAAGTGCAGGCGAGCGGGGATACGACGTGGTTCACCTTTGACCTGCCGGCGGGGGGCCTGCTGCTGACCGAGGCGATCGGCGACGGGCTCGATCCGATGGTGGTGCTCTTCGACCGGGTCGGGCGGCGCGTGGGCGAGAATGACGACGGGCCCGAGGGCCTCGACAGCTTCCTCGCCTCGCGGCTCCTGCCGGGGCGCTACACGCTCGGCCTCCGGCTCATCGACGACAGCCGTGGACCGGTCCGCCTTCTGATGGAACGCTACGTTCCGGCGCAGTGACGCGCCCCGGCGCGGCGACCCCGGTCGCCGTGCCTACTTGTTCATCTTCGAGAGCATCGCCTGCATCTCGGCCAGCTGCTTGCGGATCGCGTCGAGCTCTTCCTTAGACTTGCCGTCGTCCTCGGGCGTGCCCGCGGACTTCTCCTCCGACGCGCCGGCCTCATCGGCCCAGCCGCCGGTCATGGCCTTGAAGAAGGCGGCCTGCTGCTCCTGCATGGCCTTGAAGCCGGGCATCTGCGCCATCGGGTTCATCGCGTTCATGTTCTCGACCATCTTCGACTGGCCGGAGCGCAGCATCTCGAAGCTCGACGCAAGGAAATCCGGTACCACCGATTGCGCGGCCCCGGTATAGCTGCGCACGAGGTCCGTCAGAACGCCGAGCGGCAGGACGGAGTCGCCCTTCGATTCATGCTCCGCGATGATCTGCAGGAGATAGGACCGCGTCAGGTCGTCTCCCGACTTCAGGTCGACGATCTGCACCTCGCGGCCCGCGCGGATGAAGCCCGCGATGTCCTCGAGCGTGACATAGTCACTCGTTTCCGTGTTGTAGAGCCGCCGGCTCGCGTAGCGCTTGATCAGCAGCGGCTTCGTTCCGTCCGTCATGCCCGACCTCCCCTGTTGCAGTGCAGCAGAAGCGTAGCGACCCGTTCGGAAAGCGCAAACAAAAAGGGCGGATCCCGGAGGATCCGCCCGATCTTTCGACGTAGGCTCAGCCTTACTTCGCCGTCGCCTTCTTGGCGGCGGTCGTGGCTTCGGCGGTCGCCTTCTTGACGGCGGCGGTGGCGTCTTCCTGGGCTTCCTTGCCGGCAGCCATCATCAGCTCGACCGTCTCCATCTGGACCTTCTTCGCGACTTCGGCGAAGGCAGCCATGTTCTCGGCGGCCACTTCGGCCGAGGCCGAGGCGAAGTCGGTCATCGACTTGGCGTAGTCGGTGGGCTCGTCCTTCACGGTCGTGACAGGGGCCATCTTCGAGAGGGTCTCGCGGGTCCACTTGTGCGAGATCTCGGCCGACTGCTCGGCAGCCTGCAGCGCGACCTTGGACATCTTCTCGGCGAAGACGGCCTGGGTCTTGAAAGCTTCGGTCATGGCCGAGGTATCGACGGGGAAGGCACCCATCATGTCGGTCATGTACTTGGTGTAGTCTTGCGTCTTGGTCGCCATGGTTCAGCTCCTCATGTGTTTCGTGTCGAGAGGTCCGCCCGACCATCGGGCCGGGTTCCGCCTCGGCTGATCCCCAAATACATGCTGCACTGCGGCAAATCAAGGTATTTTCTGCACTGCAGCATGAAAAATCGCGCTCACGCAGAAAAAACTGTCCTTGCGTAAATGAAAAGCGCTCCCGCATGGCGGGAACGCTTGTTTTCATGGCGTTCGAGCGTGTCGCCTCTAGGCCGCGACCTGCTCTGCCTCGCCCGTATGCAGGATCGAGTCGCTGTCACGCAGCATCAGGTTCAGGATCGTCCCGGCCACGAGCGTGCCGCCCACGGCCCCGAGTCGGCCGCCCGCGTTCTCGGCCTCCCAGAGGATGTAGAACCAGAGCGGCGTCTTCCCGGTCAGGCCGAGCGCCTCCACGTCGGGGTGCGGATCGAGCACGTCGACGCCCATCAGCGCCGCCAGTACCTCGCCCGTCGGCAGGTTGAAGGTGTGCTGCCCCCGCTGCATGTTGCGATCGGCCAGGTTGCGCAGCTTTGCGTCCTCCGCCTCCGACAGGCCGGGCATCCGCGGCACGACGTTCGTCGGCAGCGCGATCAGGTCGGCCGCGATCCTGGTGTTGATCGGCCGCGACCGCTGCGCCTGCGCCCCGAAGAAGCGGTCGAGATCGAGGTTGTGCGCCCGCGCCACCGGCGAGAACCCCGCGTTCACCGGCGAGAAGATCTCCTCCTCGGGGTGATCGTCGTTGAGGGCGTAGCTCTGCCGGATCATCGAGTGCCCGAAGCGGAAGGCCGCGGCCGCGAATTCGACCGGCATGTCGGGCGCGCACTCCCAGGCGATCGGCCCCGGCAGCGCGCCGGCCATGGCACCTTGCACGAGCGGGTCGAGCACCGACTGGTCGACCACCGCCGGCAGAAACTCGTGGAGCACACGGCGCTGGTACTCGTGGGTCAGCGCCTCGCGCGCGGCCTCGAACCGGTGTTCGGCCGTGCCCTCCTCGGCTGCCAGCAGGGTATTGTGGCGGGCGACGAACTGCCGGCCGTGGACTTGACTGATGAAGAGGTTCTCGTCGTTGCGCGGATCGCCGATCAGGGCACGGTCATTGCAGTTGCGTTGCAGGTCGAGCGGGTTGCCCTGCGTGCCGGCGGCCCAGCCGCGCCCGAAGGCGAGCCCCATGCCCTCGTCCCCCTGCCCGTAGAGCCAGGGATCGACCTCGGGCCCGGAGCCGTAGACCGAGTCGAGGTCGAACCGCGGGGTCCGGAAGTTCTCGATAACGTCCACCCGGCCGGCCGCCTGTCCGAGGGCCGTGGTCGCGTCGAGCGTCAGGTCGTGGTCGATGAACTGCCCGAAGAAGGCGGTACCGGCGTCCGCCGGGCCGTCGGTCGGGTCATCCGGCCCCTCGGCCATGCGCGCGGCCAGCTCGGACATCGCGGCCGCGTCTGGCTGGTCTTCCTGCCGGTCGAACAGCCGGCCGAAACTGCGTTGTGCGGCGACATGGTGCGCGTCGGCGCTGCCGATTTGGGCGACGGGGCGCGCGCCCATGGACTGGCTGCCCTGGGGCTCTCCGTCGCAGGCGACCTTCATGGCCATCGCCGTTCCCGACATCATGCCATGCGGAGTGGTTCGGTGTGCAGTGCTCATCGTGATCTCCTTGGTACAAAACTAACGTAACGTCAGCTTAGCCGGAGCGATGGCGCGCCCGAAGTAAGAGAAACCCGACTTGCCTCGCCCGGATCAGGCCGCGTCGGCGGGTTTCGGAAGCACGTAGGTGCCCGGTGCCGGCGCGAGTACGGGGTGATCCTTACCGCCAGGTGTGCGCGCATTGATCTTGCGGCCCGACCGCTTGCCGAGCCAGGCCTCCCAGCGCGGCCACCAGGACCCCTCGTGGAAATCGGCCGCCTCGAGCCAGGCTTCGGCCGTCTCGGCGTCGTCGGCGTCGTTCACGTAGTGGCCGTACTTGCCCTTCGACGGCGGGTTCACGATTCCGGCGATGTGCCCCGACTGCGAGAGGATGAAGGTCTTGTCGTCGGATCCGAACTTGCGCGCCGTCTGCCAGGCCCCGCGCCAATGGGCGATGTGGTCGGTCTCGCAGGCGATGTCGCAGAGCGGCACGGTCACGTCGGAGAGGGCCAGATCATCTTCGCCAAGAAGGCTGAAGCGCCCCTCGGCCAGCTCGTTGCCGACGCAGAGCTTGCGGAGGTACTGCGTCACCATCGGCCCGGGAAGGTTCGTGCCGTCGCCGTTCCAGTAGAGCAGGTCGAAGGCCGGCGGGGCCTCCCCCAGCATGTAGGATTTGATCGCCGGGCCGTAGACCAGATCGTTCGAGCGCAGATAGCTGAAGGTCCGCCCCATGAAGAACTTGTCGAGGTAGCCCTTCGCCTTCCCCTCGCGCTCGATCCCGTCGATGAAATCGTCGTCTAGGAAGACACCCATTTCGCCCGGATCCTCGAAATCCGCGAGCGTGGTGAAGAACGTGGCCGAGCGGATCGACGTATCGCCGCGCCGCGACATCAGCGCGAGCGTGGCCGAGAGCGTCGTGCCGGCGATGCAGTAGCCGATAGCGTTGACTTGCTTCTGACCGGTGATCTCCTTGGCGACGTCGATCGCGGTCAGGAAGCCCTCGTCGACGTAGTCCTCGAAGGTGGTCTCGGCGTAGTCCCCGTCCGGGTTGACCCAGCTCACGACAAAGAGCGTGTAGCCCTGGTCGACGATCCACTTGATGAGCGAGTTTTTCTCCTTGAGGTCCAGGATGTAGAACTTGTTGATCCAGGGCGGGAAGAGCACGAGCGGCACCTGATGAACCTTCTCGGTCGTGGGTGCGTATTGGATCAGTTCGAACATCCGGTTGCGAAAGACGACGCTGCCCTCGGTCGTGGCGATATTGCCGCCCACCTGAAAGGCCTCCGGGTCCGAGAGCGTCACGAGCCAGTCGCCGTGGTTCGCCTCGATATCGCGCACGAGGTTCTCGAGCCCCTTCACGAGGCTCTCGCCCTCGGTCTCGACCGCGCGCTGCATGGCTTCGGGGTTCGTCGCCAGGAAATTCGTCGGCGCGAAGAGGTCGACGATCTGCTGGCTGAAGAACTCCACCCGGCGCTTGTCGGCGCGATCGAGCCCCTCGAGATCCTTGACGGTGTCGCGGATCGCCGTCGCGCTGATCTGGTACTGTTGCTTGAGGAAGTTATAGTACGGGTGATCCTGCCAGAGCGGGTTGGCGAAGCGGCGGTCCTTGGGCTGACTGTCTGGGGCGGCGTGGGGCGTCCCCTGCACGAGCGCGGTCTGCGCCTCGACCGCGTGCTTGAGCGCCTGACCCCAGTAGCCGACCTGCCGCTCGATCATCTTGCCGGGGTTCGCCGCCATCTCGGCCCAATAGGCGGCCATGGCCTTGGCATAGAGTTCCGGCCCCGGCCCCTGGAGCCCGTGATCGGCACCGCGCTTGGAAGCGAGCGCCGCGACAAGGCGCTTCGTCAACTCGTCCATCCGCGCAAGGTTGGCGTTCAGCCGCTCGAGCGCCGCGTGGTTCGTTTCCGTATCGACACGATCCGACCCGTTCCCGTGATCGTCCTTCGACATTTCTTGCCTTCCCGTCGCAATGCTGCAACTGCTAAGTCAGTTTACCCCGTTTTTACACCGAACGGGCCATGTTTCACAGGGGATGCCACGGCCAACCCCCTGACCGCCATACGGGAGTTCCGCAAATGCGCTTCATGCTTGCCTACGACATGATGGAAACCGCGCGGAACGCGAACGCTTGGCTCGGCGCGACAGCACGCACGCTTGGCAGCTTCCCCGCGACGGCGATGGCTCCGCACCCGGGTTTCAAGATGCTTTCCGCCTGGGGCGAGGTGACCGAGCGCAGTTTCGCGCGCATGAACGTGAAGCCCGACTGGAACATCGCGCCCGTCCCGGGTGACGATCAGCGTGACCATATCGTCGAGATCGAGACCGTGGTCGAACGCCCCTTCGGCGATCTGATCCACTTCGGCGTGCAGGGCCGTGCGCCGATGGAGCGGCGAATCCTTCTCGTCGCGCCGATGTCCGGGCACTACGCCACGCTGCTGCGCAGCACGGTCGTCTCGCTCCTGCCCGACGCCGACGTCTGGGTCACCGACTGGCACAATGCGCGCGACATTCCCGTCTCCGAAGGCAAGTTCGACATCGAAGACTATACCCTCTACCTCGTCGATTTCATGAGGGAGCTCGGGCCCGACATCAACGTCATCGCCGTCTGCCAACCCGCGCCCCTGACGCTGGCCGCGACCGCCCTTCTGGCCGAGCAGGAGCCCGAGGCCCAGCCCGCCACGCTCACGCTGATCGGCGGGCCGATCGACCCCGACGCCGCCGCCACCGACGTCACCGACTTCGGCCGCCGCGTCACCATGGGTCAGCTTGAGCAATCGATGCTCCAGCGCGTGGGCTTCATGTACGAGGGCGTCGGCCGCATGGTCTATCCAGGGCTTCTCCAGCTGACCTCCTTCATGTCGATGAATGCCGAGAAGCACGGCACCGCGATGTGGAACCAGGTCCTCGCCGTCGCGCAGGGCACCGCCTCCGACCACGACAAGCACAACAAGTTCTACGACGAGTACCTCTCGGTCATGGACATGCCGGCCGAGTTCTACCTCTCGACCGTCGAGCGCATCTTCAAAGGCCTAGAGATCGCCCAGAACCGCTTCACCGTGAAAGGCCACCACGTCGACATCGGCAAGATAACCGACGTGGCCGTCAAGACGGTCGAGGGCGGCAAGGACGACATATCCGCCCCCGGCCAATGCGTCGCGGCCCACGACCTTCTGACCGGACTGCCGGACCGGATGAAGGCCAACTACATCGAGCCAGACGCGGGCCATTACGGCATCTTCGCCGGCGGCAGCTGGCGGCGGAATATCCGGCCTCTCGTGCTCGACTTCATCGACGCGAACACCGGTCGGCACCCACGCAAGGGTAAGGCGAAGCCGCGTCTGCGCAGCGTCGCGACCGGCACGCCCGATGCACCGATCGGGGACGGCAAGGTCGCGATCTGATGGCGGCGGAGGGCGAGACCCTCGGCTTCGCCTGCACCTGCGGCCGCCTGCGCGGCGAGGTGCGCGACGTCTCGCCCGCCGCCTACACCCACATCGTCTGCCACTGCCGCGACTGTCGCTCGGCCTATACTCACCTCGGCCTCGCCGACCCGGAGAAGGTCGGCATCCTGCAGACGACGCAGGACCGTATCCGCATCACCGAAGGCGGCGAGCACCTGCGGGTCTTCCGCCACACGCCGAAGGGGGCGCTGCGCTGGTTCGCGACCTGCTGCGACACGCCGCTGTTCTATACCCCGCTGAAGGCGCGGCTCGTACATGTCGGTCTCAATACGGACCGGCTCGAAACTCCGGACGCCGTGGGCGAACCAGTGGCAGAGGCCTATATCCCAGCGCCCGGCGGCAAAGTGAAGAACCGCGGGCTCGGGCGCATGGTCGGCCGCATGGTGACCAGGATGGCCGCCAAGAACCTCAGCGGGGAATGGCGCGACACGCCCTTCTTCGAGGAGGATGGCACGCCCGCCCGCGCGCCACGTGTCCTCAGCCGCGAGGATCGGGCCGCCGCTCTGATGGGCGTGGGTCGTTAGCCCCGATCGTTATAAATTTCTGAAAATATTCAATACTTTGCCATGGGGTTGCCACAATCACGCCCCGGGTCTTAATCCGTTCTTAAGACCTGGGGCGGCAATGTGACGACGTGGCGGAGAACCCGTCGGACCAGAGCGGGAGAACCCACGCGTCCTGCAAACCTTTGGGTATTGTCATGCTCGAAAACCTCGATCCCGAAAGCCTGGTCTGGCGCATCACGCCCGACCTGCTCGCCGTCACCGACGCTGACGGCATCTTCAAGCGCACGAACCCCGCGTGGCTCGAAACGCTCGGGCGTATGCCGGACGACATCGAAAGTCGGCTTTTCTTCGATTTCGTCCATCCCGACGACATCGCCAAGACGGCCAAGGCCTTCGTCGACATTCAATGCGGCCGCCCAATCCTCGGCTTCGAGAACCGTTATCGCCACAAGGACGGAAGCTACCGCTGGCTGTCCTGGAACGCCGTTCCCTGCGACGGCGTCTATTATTGCTCCGCCCGCGACGTGACCCGCGCGAAAGAGGACGAATCCGTTCGCGCCCGGCAGGCAGCCGAAGCGCAGTTACGGGAGCAGTTTATCTCGATCCTCGGGCATGACCTGCGCAATCCGCTGGCCGGGGCCGCCTGCGCGATGGAGTTCCTGCGTGACCGGGAGGAGCTGAGCGACCGGGGGCACATCGTCCTCGGCACGGCGGAAGAGGCGTTGCAGCGCATGTGCCGTCTCATCGACGACGTGCTCGACTTCGCCCGCGCCCGTCTCGGCGGCGACATCGGGATCGAGACCCAACAGGGCGTCGCCCTGCGCCACGTCCTCGCCCATACGGTCGCCGAGCTTCGACTGGCGCACCCCGAAACGACGTTCGAGGAGATCTATGCCTTCGCCGATCCGGTCACCTGTGATCCCGATCGCATCGCGCAGGTCATCTCGAACCTTCTTGCCAATGCCGTCTTCCACGGCGAGCCGGGTGGAACCGTGCGCATCCACGCACGGGACATCGGTGCCGACCTCTCGATCGCTGTGACGAACCGCGGCGGTCAGATCCCCCCGGCGGTGAAGGCCCTGCTCTTCGAGCCCTTCAAACGCGCCGAACCCGGCAGCAGCCAGAACGGCCTCGGTCTCGGTCTCTTCATCTCCAAGCAGATCGCCGACCGCCACAGCGGCGACATAGAGGTGATCTCGGGCGACGGCGAGACGACCTTCACCCTGCGCCTGCCCCGCGGTCCGCGCCTCGTCGTTCCTCAGGACACCCTGCGGGTCTGCGCCTGAGCGGCGAAGCCAACCCGACACGCACCGCGGCGCGCGCGCCTTCGTATAGACGCCTCCACCGTGGTGGCGACGGCACGCGGGTCGATACGCAAAAACGCCGAGGCACGGCCCCGGCGTTCGAGATGGAAAAACTGCCCCGAGACCGGGGCAGTCCGACGATCAATGCCCGAGAATCTGGCTCAGGAATAGCTTGGTGCGGTCGTTCTGAGGGCTGGTGAAGAACGGCTCCGGCGCGTTCTGCTCCACGATCTGGCCCGCGTCCATGAAGATCACGCGGTTCGCGACCTGACGGGCAAAGCCCATCTCGTGGGTCACGCAGAGCATGGTCATCCCCTCCTCGGCGAGCTGGATCATCGTATCCAGCACCTCCTTGATCATCTCGGGGTCGAGCGCCGAGGTCGGCTCGTCGAAGAGCATGATCCGCGGTTTCATGCAGAGCGAGCGCGCGATGGCCACCCGCTGCTGCTGACCGCCCGAGAGCTGGCCGGGGTACTTGTTCGCCTGATCCGGGATCTTGACCTTCTCGAGGAAGTACATCGCCGTTTCCTCGGCTTCCTTCTTCGGCGTCTTGCGCACCCAGATCGGGGCCAGCGTGCAGTTCTCGAGGATCGTCAGATGCGGGAAGAGGTTGAAGTGCTGGAAGCACATGCCGACCTCGGACCGGATCTTGTCGATGTTCTTGAGATCCGACGACAGCGGCACCCCGTCCACGACGATGGAGCCCTGCTGGTGCTCCTCGAGCGCGTTGATGCAGCGGATCAGCGTCGATTTCCCCGAGCCCGAGGGCCCGCAGATGACGATGCGCTCGCCGCGCTGAACCGTCAGGTCGATGTCGCGCAACACGTGGAACTGGCCGTACCACTTGTTCATGTTGCGGATCTCGATGGCGACCTCGTCGGAGACGGTCATTCCACCCGGGTT
Organism: Jannaschia marina; assembly: GCF_013404595.1. Lineage (GTDB taxonomy): Bacteria > Pseudomonadota > Alphaproteobacteria > Rhodobacterales > Rhodobacteraceae > Jannaschia > Jannaschia marina. The sequence continues at coordinate 163,793 of NZ_JABVAX010000007.1, forward strand.
GGTATCGGTCATAGCCATGGGTCAGGCCCCCTCAACGATGGTCGGTTCGCAGCTGGCGCTCGAGCCATTGCGAATATTGCGAAATGCCGTAGCAGACGACGAAGAAGAGCACGCAGGCCGCGGCCCAGAGCTCCCAGTAGACGCCGACCCAGGCGGTCGACGACAGGATCGGGCCCCGGATCATGCCCACGAGGTCGAACATCGAGATGACCGAGACCAGCGTGGTATCCTTGAAGAGGCCTACGGCCACGTTCACGATGCCCGGGATCGAGATCTTGAGCGCCTGCGGCAGGATGATGAGCCGCATCGCCTGCGGGTAGTCGAGGCCAAGGCTGTCCGCCGCCTCGTACTGCCCCTTGGGCAGCGCGGCGAGGCCGCCCCGGATCACCTCGGCGATATAGGCCGAGGAGAACATGGTGATCATGATGATCACCCGCACGATCAGGTCGAAGTTCGTGCCCGGCGGCAGGAAGTAGGCCAGTACCACGTTCGCCACGAAGAGAAGCGTGATGAGCGGCACGCCCCGCACGAACTCGATGAACACCACGCAGAAGCCCTTGACGATCGGCAGGCGCGACTGCCGGCCGAGCGCCAGCACGATGCCGATCGGGATCGAGAGCGACACGCAGACGAGGCCGAGGATCATGTTGAGCATGAAGCCCCCCATCTCGCGCGACGGCACACTGGTGATCCGCAGCCAGCCGGGCTCTTCCGAAGCGACGAAGTCCCCGATGAAGGCGACGATCGCGAAGGCGACGAGCCCGATGGCGAGCCCCGCGACGAAACCGAAGCGCTTCTCGCCCTCCTTGAAGGCGAAGAAGGCCGCGACGAAGGCGAGGAGCAGGAAGATCGGCGTGATGGCCGTGCCCCCCCAGATCAGCCAGAAGGCCACGAAGGGATAGAGCGCCGTGAAGACGAGCATCCAGCGCGGCAGCTTGAAGAAGAGCACCGGCGGCACCGCCAGGAAGAGCAGCGCAAAGGCGAGCGTCGGCCGCCAGTAGAGCTCGCTCGGGTACTGGAACCCGAAGAGGAGCTGCGCCCAGCGCTCGCGGAGGACGGCGAAGCAGCCGCCGCCGTTGCCCTGCAGCACTTCGCGGCAATCCCGGATCGACGCGCCCTCCCAGGTGCCGTTGACGATCCAGGGGATCAGACCCGACAGCAGGTAGAAGATGATGAAGACGCCGATAACGGTCATGATCGTGTTTACGACGCCCGAGAAGAGGTTCTCCCGCATCCATTTGACCACCCCCGTCTCGGCCGCGGGCGGGGGCGCGGGCGGGATCTCGGAGTCGCGGACGAAGGCGACGGAATGTGCGTGTGCGTCACTCATGTCAGCGCTCCTTCAACTTCACGGAGTTGTTGTAGACGTTCATGATCGCCGAGATGGCGAGGCTGAAGGTCAGGTAGAACGCCATCAGGAGCAGGATGCACTCGAGCGCGCGGCCCGTCTGGTTGAGCGTGATGCCCCCGAGCGTGCCCGTGAGGTCCATGTAGCCCACGGCAATGGCAAGCGAGGTGTTCTTGGTGATGTTGAGATACTGCGAGATGAGCGGCGGGATGATGACCCGGAGCGCCTGCGGCAGCACGACGAGCGACATGATCCGGCGCGGGCGCAGGCCCAGTGCGGCGGCCGCTTCGGTCTGGCCCTTGGAGACGGCCAGGATGCCGGCGCGCACGTTCTCGGCGATGAAGGCCCCGGTGTAGATCGAGAGCGCGAACCAGAGCGCGAGCAGCGGGTTCTGAAGGACGATCCCGCCCCGGAAGTTGAAGCCCTGGAGGGTCGGTATCTCCCATCGCAGGCCGAGGATCCAGAGCGTCACGGCGATGGGCACGATCCAGGCGGCAGCCGTGAAGTACCAGGTTTTCGGCCTGATACCGGTGGTCAGCTGCTGGCGCGACGCCCAGACGGAGATTCCCTTGGCGATTGCGAAGGATGCCAGAAGGACGCCGAACACGATCAGCCAGTTGGCCGATGACGTGACCTCCTGCGCGACGAGTGTCGATACCCCGTCGACTTCGACGGCCGCGGGCTCCTGTGCGCCGATGCCCTCGGTGAAATAGGGTCGTGGAATGTAAACGCCCCGGTTTGTCGCCGCGACGACCCCGAAGAGGGGCGAATAGGCTGCATCCTCGCCGCGATATTCGCGGGGTTGCGGCAGGACGTTGGCCGCGACCGTGAAGATGATGATGATCCAGATCAGGACGGGGATGTTGCGGAAGATCTCGACGTAGATCGACATGAGCTTCCGGATGATCCAGTTGTTCGAGAGCCGGAGGACACCGGCGATCACGCCGAAGACCGTAGCTGTCGCGCAGGCGAGGAAGGCCACGATCAGCGTGTTGATCGCACCCACGATGGACGCGCGCAGGTGCGACGACTGGCTGTTGTACTCGATCGGCCGCTGGCCGATGTCGTAGCCGGCCTGATCCTGCAGGAATCCGAAGTTGATTCCGACTTCCTGCAGTACCGGATTGTTGATCGCATTGTTGATGAGCCAGCCGAAGCTGAAGATCAGTGCAAGGAGCGCGATGAACTGGAAGGTATAGCTGCGATAGCGTGTGTCGTTGATCAGCTGCCCGATGCGAAAGCCATCCGCCTGCGGCGGGTCTGTCATCGTGGTCATTCTGTTTTCCCCGTGTTCCCCTGGTTTCCCGGACGCGGGCCGTTCAGCCTCTCATCCGCGGGGTCGTTCGTCGCCCCGCCCTCTTCCCAGAGAATTATTGTATGCCGGATGGAAGAAGGGCGCGGATCGCTCCGCGCCCTCCGGTGCCGACCCTTAGCGGAAGGGCGGCGAGTAGATCAGGCCACCGTCGGTGTACTGTGCGTTCAGGCCGCGGGCGAGGCCGATCGCGGTCGACTCGCCGATGTTGGTGTCGAACACCTCGCCGTAGTTGCCGACGGCAGCGATGGCGTTCTTCGCCCAGGTGGCGTCGAGGCCGATCATCGCGCCGAGCTCACCCTCGGTGCCGAGCAGGCGGTTGATCTCGGGGTTGTCGCCCGGGGATGCGGCCATTTCCTCGACGTTGTCCTTGGTCACGCCAAGCTCTTCGGCCGAGATCATGGCGTTCAGCGTCCAGCGGACGATGTCCGCCCATTCGCTGTCGCCGTGACGGACGAGCGGGCCGAGCGGCTCTTTCGAGACGACTTCGGGCAGGATGACGCTGTCGTCGGGAGCCTCGAAGCCCGCACGCTGCGCGGCCAGGGCCGAACGGTCAGTCGTGTAGACGTCGCAGGCACCGGCCAGATACTGCTGGACGGCCTCGGCGCCGGTCTCGATCGGGACGGGCTCGTAGGACATGCCGTTCACGCGGAAGAAGTCCGCGAGGTTCAGCTCGGTCGTGGTGCCGGTCTGGATGCAGACCGTCGCGCCGTCGAGCTCGGTCGCCGAGGAGACGCCGAGGTCGGCAGGCACCATGAAGCCCTGACCGTCGTAGTAGTTGACGCCGACGAAATCGAACTTGAGGTCCGTGTCGCGCGAGAAGGTCCAGGTCGTGTTCCGGGCCAGCATGTCGATCTCGCCCGAGGCGAGCGCGGTGAAGCGCGTCTTGCCGGTGGTGGGAACGAAGGTCACGGCCTCCGGATCACCCAGGACGGCGGCGGCGACGGCACGGCACACGGCCACGTCGAAGCCCTGCCACACGCCGTTCGCGTCGGGCTCTGCAAAGCCCGGAACGCCGGTGGTCACGCCGCAGTTCAGCGAGCCGCGGGCCTTGACGTCGTCCAGCGTCGCGGCGGATGCGCCGGCGGCGGCCAGACCGGCGAAAGCCAGCGTGCCGAGAAGTACGGAATTCTTCATTGAGTTACCTCTTCCTGATGAACCGCCCGACCCCTTCAGCGGGCGGACGGCACCGCCCCGTTGATCGGCGCGGTTGGTTTTGGTGTGAGGATGTGGACCCCCCTCACTGACCGGGAGGAGACTTGATGAGTTTCCGAAGGTCAAGGGACGATGCCGCCAAACCGGGCATCTGCCTGCGCTTTCATCGCGGAAAGGGGGCCGGATGCGCGCCGCTTGGGCGGAATGCTCCTCAGCCAGCGCGCAGAAGTGTCAAATAGCGATGGGCCTGTGCGAAGGCGGCCTGCTTCAGGGCGATGCGTGCGGCCTCCTCGGCGTCCTCGCCCCATTGCTCGGCCTGCCAGGTCTCGTCCATCCTGCTCAGCGGCCAAAGCGCTTCGGGATCGTGCCCCTCCATCGCCGCGAGGCCCAGAATCAGGCTGCCCGAGAGCGTCACGAACTCCGACAGCGCCGTCAGTTCCCAGGCCGTCATCGCATCGACCCGGGCGCGCAACGCCTCGATCGCGTTCGCGGGCTGCGTGACATGCATGACACCCTGCGTCGTATCGAGCCGCGCGCCCAACGTCGCATCGGCCCAGTCGAGCATCGGATCCCAGGCCGCCTCCTGCCGCGCGACAAGCGCCTCCGGCCCCGCCGCGCGGTAGCACAGAAGGTCCGTGCCGCCGTATTCGGCCAGGTTCGCCGCCACCTCCGCGCGTTGCGGCACGACCTTGTCGAGCGTCGCGTTGACCGCGCGCATGAGCGGCATGGACGTCGGGTCGATCATTTCGGCCTGTGCGTCCCATTCGGCGGCGACGCCTTCGGCCAGCGCGCGGGACGGCATGGCCACGAGCGTCTTCAGCGGCGTGCGCACCGGACGTCCGTCGAGCGCGACCGAGAACCCGGCCTCCCCCGGCTCGACCGAGGCTCCGGTCCAGAACCGCTTCGCTTTCCATTCCGTCATCGCTTCGTCTCGATCATATAGTCCGCAAGCGCTTCGAAGTCCGAGAAGACACGCTCAGCCCCGGCGGCGTAGAGCCGCGCGGCGGGTTGATACCCCCAGTCGACGCCGATCGGACGGACGCCGGCCGCCTGCGCCATCTGCATGTCGAAGACAGTGTCCCCTACGAGAGCCGCGTTCTCGGGGCTTACCCCCGTCTCGGAGAGCGCCCGGTGGATCATCGTCGGGTCGGGTTTGGACGGGTTGTCGTCGGCGAGTTGCACGGTGGCGAAATAGGCATGCCAATCCATGGCCTCGAGCACATGTTCGACCCCGCGCCGCGACTTGCCCGTCGCAAGGCCGAGCGTGATACCCGCGCGATGCAACTGTCGAAGTGCCGTCTCCGCGCCCGGAAAGATCGGCGGCTCCTCTTCGCTGTCGAGCATGTTGAAAAACCGGAGACGGTAGCTCGCGATGATCTTCGCGCGCAGTTCCTCGTCGCCGCCGGGGGTCAGCACCTCGACCATCATCGGGAGCGACAGGCCGATCATGGCGATGATGGAGGCCGGGTCCGGCTCCGGCGCGCCGGCCGACAGGAACGCGAAGCGCATGGCACCGCAGATCTGCGCCGCCCCGTCGACGAGGGTGCCGTCGACGTCGAAGAGTATGAGTGAATCAGTCATCGTCGTGCTCCGCGAAGGGGTCGACGGGCACGTCGAGGCCGTCCCAGCCCATCATCTTCCAGGTCCGTTCCATATGCTCCGGCAGGGGAGCCGTCAGGTTGAGCCGCGCCCCCGTGATCGGATGCGTCAGGCTGAGCGATCGGGCATGGAGGTGGAGCTTGCGGCTGACCTCGCCGCCAAAGCTCGCGCCCCAGCCGTCGCCCATGTTTTCCTGCCCGGATCCACCGTATTTTCCGTCGCCCACGATCGGATGCCCGATTTCGGCCATGTGGGCACGCAGCTGATGCGTCCGCCCGGTCACCGGCACCAGCGCGACCCAGGCCCCGCGCGAGCCCAGCGTGTCGAGCACCGCGTAGTCCGAAGTCGCCCGTTTCGCGCCCTTCACCTCTTCCACCTCGTCGGGATGGATGCAGCGCATCTTCTCGCCGCCATCCCCCCCGCCCCCGGCCTTCACGAGGCCGTAGCGGATGGTGCCCATGCGCGGGCTCGGGGTGCCGGCAACGGCCGCCCAGTAGATCTTGCGCGTCTCGTGATCGCGGAACGCCTCCGAGAGCTGCGCCGCAGTCAACCGATTGCGCGCCATGAGCATGATACCCGAGGTGTCCTTGTCGAGACGATGGACGAGGCGGGGCTGCTCGTCGCTGTCGAATCGCAGCGCATCGCCCAGCCCGTCGACGTGCCGCGTCTGGCCCGAGCCACCCTGGCTGGCGAGCCCCGACGGCTTGTTGAGCGCGAGGATGTGATCGTCGCGGTAGATCACGCAGGCGCGGATCATCTCGGCGTCCGCCCGCGCGACCTTCTCGCGCCGGGGCGCGGCCGGAGCCCGCCCTTCGGGCAGCGGCGGCACGCGGACCTGCTGGCCCTCTTCGACGCGGGTGTTCGCCTTCACGCGGCCACCGTCGACCCGGATCTCTCCCTTGCGGCAGGCCTTCTCGACGTTGCCCTGGGTCAACTGCGGAAAGCGGCGTTTCAGCCAGCGATCCAGTCGCTGTGCGCCCTCGCCGGTCGCCACGGTAATCGTCTGAACGCCACTCATCAAAAGCTCCTTGCAAGCGCAAGTCCCGCGGCAATCGCCAGAAGCGACAGCCCGACCGAAAGCGAAACATACAGGATCGCCTGCACCGGTTCATTGCGCTGGATCAAATCGAGCGTCTCGAGCGAGAACGCCGAAAACGTGGTAAACCCGCCCAGCACGCCCGTCAGCAGAAAAGGCTGCCAATGGGGGAGGTCCGCACGCAACGTCAACACGACCGCGAGCCCCATCAGGAAACTGCCGAGCACATTCACCGTCAGGATGGCGACCGGAAAGCCCTCGCGCAGGAGGGCCGTGCCGACGAGAAAGCGCAGGCTCGCACCGAGAGCGCCTCCGAGCGCGACCGAGATCAGGGATGAGATCATTGCCGGGTCGTCCGCACCGTCACGTCTTGCCCCGCTTCGCCCGCTGCTCCACCAGCCAGTCGACGCGCCGCCCGAGCTCCCGCTCGAAGCCCCGGTCTACGGGAACGTAGTAGACGGGCCGCTTCATGCCGTCCGGGAAGTAATTCTGTCCCGAAAAGCCGTCGGTCTGGTCGTGATCGTACTGGTAGCCGGCACCGTAGCCTTGCTCCTTCATCATCCGGGTCGGCGCGTTCAGGATGTGCTTCGGCGGCGGCTCTGACCCGGTTTCGCCCGCCTGCTTCACCGCCGCCTTGAAGGCCACGTAGCCCGCGTTCGATTTCGGCGCGAGCGCCAGGTAGACCACCGCATTGCCGAGGGACTGATCGCCCTCGGGGCTGCCGAGGCGCTCGTAGGTCTCCCAGGCCTGAAGGCAGAAGGCCTGCGCCTGCGGGTCCGCGAGGCCGATGTCCTCGACGGCCATCCGGGTGATGCGCCGCATGAGATAGCGCGGATCCTCGCCCCCCTTGAGCATCCGCCCGAGCCAATAGAGCGCCGCATCCGGGTCGCTGCCGCGCACCGACTTGTGCAGCGCGGAGATCAGGTTGTAGTGGCTGTCGCCCGACTTGTCGTATTGCGCCGCGCGCCGTTGCAGCCGCGCCGAGAGCGTGGCCCGATCGACCGGGCCGTCGACCGTCCAGGCCGCGACCTGCTCCACGAGATTGAGAAGCGCGCGCCCGTCGCCGTCGGCCATCTCCTGCAGGGCCTCGCGCGCATCGCCGTCAAGCGGCAGCTTCGCCCCCAGCTCCGCCTCGGCCCGCTGGGTCAAGAGCTCCATATCGCGCAGGCTCAGGCGCTCGAGCGTGAGCACCTGCGCGCGGCTCATTACGGCGGCGTTCAGTTCGAAGGAGGGATTTTCGGTCGTCGCCCCGACGAGCGTGATCGTCCCGTCCTCCATATGCGGCAGGAAACTGTCCTGCTGCGCCTTGTTGAAGCGATGGATCTCGTCGACGAAGAGGAGCGTCCCCGTCCCGTTCGCGCGGCGGTTCCGCGCCGTCTCGAACACCTTCCGCAGATCGGCGACACCGGTGAAGATCGCGCTGATCTGGACGAAATGCAGCCCGGTCCGGTCGGCCAGCAGGCGGGCGATCGTCGTCTTGCCCACACCGGGCGGCCCCCAGAGGATAAGGCTCGGCAACGGCCCCCGGAGCATGACCGTCAGCGCACCTTCCGGGCCGAGCAGATGCCCCTGCCCGATCACCTCCGTCAGCGCGGCGGGGCGCAACCGATCGGCGAGTGGGCCGGGTCGGGGTGCCGCGGCCTCCCCGGCCGGTGCGGGGGCCGGACCGACGGTGTCGAACAGATCTGCCATACAAGGCATCTAGTCATTTGCGGCCGGCGGATAAACCCATGCGGGATCAGTGCATCTTCGTCGCCATCGAGATGTTGACGCAAACCGATTCCGAGCCGCCGATGTCCATCACCGGTCCAGCCGGCACGCAATCGAGCCCGACGCGGCGCGCCAGCCGCGGCGAATTGGCGGGGATGAGCCCCAGCACCGACGTCGCCCCGAGTTCCCGCGCGGATTGCACCATCTGCGCGATCAGCTGCATCTGCACGCGCAGCCGCATCTTGGCCGGTACGTCGTCGCAGACGAAGACGCGGCTCGACTCCCAGACGTGTCCGGCGACCGGAGCCTCGTCGTACAGAAGATCCGAGGGTATCGTCTCAAGAAGGCCCTGCTGCGCGTCGCGGATCATGTAGGAATAGATCCCGCAGCGATGCGTGGTCGGCGTCAGCCGCACGCCGGCGAGGATGCGCCCGAAATCGTGGACCGCGACCCAGCGGCTCGCGGGGGTGTCGTATTGGTCGAACTCCATCCCGTCCGCCTGCGGAAGGTCCCACTGCGCCTGCTCGATGAAGGTCCGGTGGCGCGCCCGCAGCAGATCGGTGAAGAGCGATCCGTGCGCGTGGAGGTTCTGGAACGAGAGCGTAGTAACTTGCATGGGACTTCTTCCTCTGCCGGGTTGCCGTAAACACCTGGGGACCGGGGATTTCTCGCGATGTGAGGAGCGGGCTGCCGTCTATATCAACCTGAACTCTCGTGCCATTCTCAATGCCTCAGCCGTGGTTTTCGCGCCCAGACGATCCCGGGCGGCGGAGAGTCGCGCCTTGAACGCGCTTTCCGAAATTCCAAGCTTGCCCGCCGCGGCGGCATGGCGAAATCCTTCGCCCACAAGCCGCAGCGCCTCGATCATAGCAGGCGTCAGATCGTCGGGTGGCTCGGTCACCTCATGCAGCGCCTGCGCGATGTCGGCGGCCTCTGCCATCTCGTCTTCGGTGAACTCCCGGTCGGCGCGGGCGATGCCGACGATGGTGCGCGACGTGATCTTGCCGCAGGAGGCCACAGCCCCGAAGGTGAGCCCGTGCTCCGCCGCCTTGGCCATCACGCCGAAGGGATCGGGCAGGTTGATCTCGGACCAGCGGATGTAGCCGGTCTTGCTGATGCCCCAGAAGACCAGCGGATCGCGCAGGGCGTAATTGTTGTCGACGTAGAGATCCTGCCACGCCTGCGGATACGTGCTGCGCATGTAGAGCGGCGACGCGAAGCGGATGTGCACGCCGGCCGTATAACCGGCGGGAGCCATCTCTTCGAGGCGTTGCAGGTATCTGACCATGAGGCGTCGTCTCTCGGACATGTCTTTTTAGACAGGGTGGCAGAATGTGCGTCAACAGCGTTCACCGCCACTTCATCGCCACAAACGTTAACAGACCGTAAACGTCACATGACATTCGGCAAATCGACGTCGCGGAAGCGGGTTCGCGGGAACCGTAACACTCCCTATTTAGTTAAAAATGCTACCAATTCGTCGCTCGCGCCCCCGCGCGGGATTGTCGCAGGGCGGGATGCGTCCTCGCTCGGGACGATCACAAGCCGTCTTCGAAACGAGAAAGGCCCCACCGGTACCGGCGAGGCCTTCTGACAGGTCGTTTCGGTGGCTCAGCCCTCGATGGCATCCTCGGCTTCGAGGCGCGCGCGATCGGCCGCACCCTTGGCGTCGACGTCACGATCGACCAGCTCGATGATCGCCATCGGAGCCATGTCGCCGTAGCGGAAACCGGCCTTCATGACGCGAACGTAGCCGCCATGACGGTCGGCATAGCGCGGGGCCAGCACGTCGATCAGCTTCGAGACGGCGGCCTCGTCGTGCAGGCGCGAGGCCAGCAGGCGGCGGGCGTGCAGGTCACCGCGGCGGGCGAGCGTGATCATCTTCTCGACGATCGGGCGCAGCTCTTTGGCCTTCGGCAGCGTGGTCTTGATCTGCTCGTGCTCGATGAGCGAGGCAGCCATGTTCTTGAACAGCGACTTGCGGTGTTCGTGGGTCCGATTCAGGCGGCGGTATCCGCGGGCGTGGCGCATGTGTCTATCTCCAGTTTTATGCTTTGTCCGGGGCCGGTGCGTTGCCGGCCCCTCCTTGTTGGGGCGTCATTGCCCTTGTTGTGGTAGCGGGCGACGTATCGCCCACCGGCCTCAGAACTCGTTTTCGAACTTCTTGGCCAATTCCTCGATGTTCTCCGGCGGCCAGTCGACGATGTCCATTCCGAGGTGCAGGCCCATGCCGGAAAGGACTTCCTTGATCTCGTTGAGCGACTTGCGGCCGAAGTTCGGCGTGCGCAGCATCTCGGCTTCGGTCTTCTGGATCAGGTCGCCGATGTAGACGATGTTGTCGTTCTTCAGGCAGTTGGCCGAGCGGACCGAAAGCTCCAGCTCGTCCACCTTCTTCAGCAGAAGCGGGTTGAACTCGAGGTCGTCGGCGGCGCTGTCGGCACGGGCGGCTTCCGGCTCGTCGAAGTTGACGAAGACCTGGAGCTGATCCTGCAGGATACGGGCAGCGTAGGCCACCGCGTCATCGGGCGCGAGCGAGCCATCGGTCTCGAGCTTCAGCGTCAGCTTGTCGTAGTCGAGCACCTGGCCTTCGCGCGTCGGCTGAACCTCGTAGGAGACCTTCTTGACCGGCGAATAGATCGCGTCGATCGGGATCAGGCCGATGGGCGCATCCTCGGGCTTGTTCTTGTCGGCCGAAACATAGCCCTTCCCGGTGTTGACCGTCAGCTCCATGTAGAGATCGGCCCCGTCGTCGAGGTGACAGATCACATGGTCGCGGTTCAGCACCTCGATACCGTTCGTCTCGGAGATGTCGCCGGCGGTGACGACCATCGGGCCCTTGGCCGAGATCGAGACGCGCTTCGGCCCCTCGACTTCCATCTTGAGGCTGACGCCCTTCAGGTTCAGGACGATGTCGGTCACGTCCTCGCGCACGCCCGAGACGGACGAGAACTCGTGCAGCACGTTGTCGATCTGCACGGAGGTGATCGCGGCCCCCTGCAGCGACGACAGCAGAACGCGGCGCAGCGCGTTGCCGAGCGTCAGGCCGAAGCCGCGCTCCAGCGGTTCGGCGACGACGGTCGCCTGGCGCGCCGGGTTGTTGCCGGGGCGGACGTCAAGCTGCGATGGCTTGATCAGCTCTTGCCAATTCTTGTGGATCATATGCCCTGTCCTCCATTCTCGTCTCGCGCCGGGGCGGCGGGCGCGGACACTCGAGGCGATTAAACGGCTTCGGCAGGGGCCGCGCATGCGGCCCCTGCCCTGTCTTGTCCTGCGGGGATCAGACCCGGCGGCGCTTCGGCGGGCGAACGCCGTTGTGCGCGATCGGGGTCACGTCGCGGATCGCGGTGATCTGGAGACCGACGGCGGCCAAGGCGCGCAGCGCGCTCTCGCGACCGCCACCGGGGCCCTGCACTTCGACCTCGAGGGTCTTCATGCCGTGCTCCTGCGCCTTCTTGCCGGCGTCTTCCGCGGCCATCTGGGCGGCGTAGGGGGTCGACTTGCGCGAGCCCTTGAAGCCCATCGTGCCGGCCGAGGACCAGCTGATGGCGTTGCCCTGGACGTCCGAGATCAGGATCTTGGTGTTGTTGAACGAGGAATTCACATGCGCAACGCCGGCGGCGATGTTCTTGCGTTCCTTACGGCGGGGCGCGCCGCGGCGGGTATCACGTGCCATGTCTGTCGCGCTCCCTTACTTCTTCTTGCCGGCAATGGCCTTCGCGGGGCCCTTGCGCGTGCGTGCATTGGTGTGGGTGCGCTGGCCGCGCACCGGCAGATTCCGGCGGTGGCGCAGGCCGCGGTAGCAGCCGAGGTCCATGAGGCGTTTGACATTCATCTGGCGCTCGCGGCGCAGATCGCCTTCGACCGTCAGGTTCGCGTCGATGTACTCGCGGATCGAGAGCACCTCGGCATCCGACAGCTCGTTGACGCGACGCGTGCCGTCGACGCCGACGGCCTCGATGATTTCCTTCGCCTTCGACGGGCCGATGCCGGTGATGTAGGTGAGCGCTATCGGAACGCGCTTCCCCGTGGGGATGTTGACGCCTGCAATGCGTGCCAAATCAGGTATTCCTTCTTCGTTGCGGTTCCGTAATGCCAGAACCTTTTTTCACAACGGCCCGGGCGCGGCGCGCGTGGACCAAAATCAAACGACCGGGAATCACGGAAACCCGGCGGAGATTGCGACCTAGGGGGTCTTGACGGGCGCGTCAAGCGATGCGCCACGCCCTGTCAAGAAAAATCTGTCGGGTCTTTGCCGGTGCGGCTCAGGACCGATCGAGAACCGCGGCCACCTCGCCCGCCACGGTGTCGATCTCGCCCAGGCCGTCGACCGAAACGAGATCGCCTTTGGCCCAGTAGTAGCCGATGAGCGGCGAGGTCTTCTTGTAGTACTCCATCAGGCGCACACGCAGGCTTTCTGCGTTGTCGTCCGCGCGGACCGGCTCTCCCGCCGCTGCCGCCTCCCGCGCGCGGCCGACGATCCGATCGACGAGGATCTCGTCGTTCACCTGCAACTCGATCACCGCATCGAGGGTCGCCCCCTTGCGCTCGAGCAGCTCACCGAGGGCATCCGCCTGCGGCAACGTGCGCGGGAAGCCGTCGAAGATGAAGCCGCCGTTGTCGGCCCTGGCATCGAGCTTCTCCTCGATGAGCCCGATGACGATCTCGTCGGTGACGAGTTGACCGGCATCCATGATCGCGGCGACCTTCATCCCCATCTCGGTGCCGGAGGTCTTCGCCGCGCGCAGCATGTCCCCGGTGGAGAGCTGCACCATGCCCCGCTCCGCCTCGAGCTTGCGGGCCTGTGTGCCTTTCCCCGCTCCCGGCGGTCCCAGCAGAATGATGTTCATCGACGTGCGGCTCCCTTCTTCCGGCCGCGCTTCTTGCCGCGCAGCTGGCTCTTCTCGATCAGGCCCTCGTATTGATGGGCAAGCAGATGCGACTGGATCTGCTGAATGAAGTCCATGCCCACCGACACGATGATCAGGATCGACGTGCCGCCGAAATAAGCCGTGATCGCCAGTTCGTTGCGCACCATCTCGGGGATGAGGCAGACGAGCGCGAGGTAGCCGGAGCCGAGCACCAGCACGCGGTTCACCACGTATTCGAGATATTCGGCCGTGCGCTGGCCGGGCCGAATGCCCGGGATGAAGCCGTTCTGGTTCTTCAGGTTGTCCGCCACATCCTCGGTCTTGAAGGCGACGTTGTGGGTGTAGAAGTAGGCGAAGAAGATGATCATGCCCGCGAAGAACAGCAGGTAGAGCGGCTGCCCGGGGCCGAAATAGGCCGTGATCGTCGAGAGGACGGCGTTGGTCTGCTGGCCCGAGAAGGTCGAGATCGTCGTCGGCAGAAGCAGAAGCGACGAGGCGAAGATCGCCGGGATGACGCCCGAGGGGTTCACCTTGACCGGCAGGTGGCTCGACCCGCCGTCATAGACCTTCATGCCGACCTGGCGGCGCGGATACTGGATATGGATCTTGCGCAGGCTGCGCTCCATGAAGACCACGAAGACGAGCGTCGTCAGCAACATCACGATCACGCCCAGAATGACGGGCGTGGAGATCGCGCCCGACTGGCCCGAGGCGAAGAACTGCGCCAGCGCCGCCGGCAGCTCGGCTACGATGCCCACGAAGATGATGAGCGAGATGCCGTTGCCGATGCCGCGCGCGGTGATCTGCTCGCCCAGCCACATCAGGAACATCGTGCCGCCGACGAGCGTGATTACGCAGGACGCGATGAAGAACCAGCCCGGCGTGTGCACGAGGTTGCCCGACTGCAGCGATACGGCGAGGCCGTAGCCCTGCAATGTGGCGAGGGCCACAGTGCCATAGCGCGTGTACTGGTTGATCTTCTTGCGCCCGGGCTCGCCTTCCTTCTTCAGCTGCTCGAGCGCCGGCACCATCGCCGTCATCAGCTGCACGATGATCGACGCGGAGATGTAGGGCATGATGCCTAGGGCGAAGATGCCCATCCGCCCGATCGCGCCGCCGGTGAACATGTTCAGCACGCCGCCGAGGCCCTGTTGCGCCTGCTCGACGAAGTCGCGCAGGGCGATCGCGTCGATGCCGGGAACCGGGATGTAGGTGCCGAGACGATAGATGATCAGCAGGCCGATCGTGAACAGGATGCGCTGGCGCAGCTCTTTGGCCTTGCCGAACGCGCCCCAGCTCATGTTGGCGGCCATTTGCTCTGCGGCTGAAGCCATGCGAGCCCCTCTTTATAGCAGAGACGCCGCCCGACGGGTTTCCCCCGCAGGCGGCGTCAAAGGAAAACTTGGTTCCATGTAAGCGGACCGTCGCCCGCCTACAACCGATCAGGCGGCGGCGGTGTCCGCGACCGTGACCGAACCGCCCGCCTTCTCGACCGCCTCGATCGCGCCCTTGGACGCGCCGGTGACGGTGATCGTGGCCTTGGCGGTCAGCTCACCCTTGCCCAGAAGGCGGATGCCGTCGCGCTTGCGGCGCACGACGCCGGCCTCGACGAGGCTGTCCTCGGTGATGGAGCCCGCGTCGAGCTTGCCCGCGTCGATGAACTCCTGCAGCTTCGACAGGTTGACGACGGCGAATTCCTTGCGGTTCGGCTTGTTGAAGCCGCGCTTGGGCAGACGCTGGTAGATGGGCATCTGGCCGCCCTCGTAGCCGTTGATGGCCACGCCCGAGCGGGATTTCTGACCCTTGATGCCGCGCCCGGCGGTCTTGCCCTTGCCCGAGCCCGGGCCGCGGGCAACCCGCTTCTTCTTCTGGGCCGCGCCGGGATTGTCGCGCAGTTCGTTGAGTTTCATGTCGCTTCTCCTTTGCCGGACGCGCCCCCGAAGCGATGTGGGACGGACACGGCCTGATGATTCCGTTCATGCCCCGCGGGACACCGGGCGCGCCTACACGACCCGTCGCCCGCCCGCAAGGCCCGCGCGCTCAGCCAACCGGCGGGTTGCGGAAGCCGGTGGCCGCAAAGGGCCGTGTGAGCGCCCGCTCCACCATCTCGAGGCGGTCCTGGCCGTAGAACATGTCTCCCCCGACGATATAGGTCGGCGACCCCATGACCCCGAGCGCCCGCGCCGCCTCCGCGTTCTCGGCGTAGCGGGCGTCGATCTCCGCCGTCCCGGCCCGGCGGAGGAGTTTGTCCGCGTCATGGCCGAGCGCCGTGGCGAGCCGCGCCAGAACGCGCGCGTCCGACAGGTCCGCGTCATGCACCCAATGGGCCGTCAGCACCGCATGGGACATCGCGTCTACGTCGAACCCCTGATCGCCGAGCGCCAGGATCATCCGCGCGGCAAGCCCGTAGTCCGCATCGTGGTGAACGGGCCGATGCCCCAGCACCGGCACGCCCCGCCATTCAGCCCATCGCTCGATCTCGCGCCCGAAGAAGTAGTCGACATGGGCCTGCGTCCGTGCCGCGAATGGCAGGCTCCCCTGCGCCTCGACCACGGGCGAGAGCGCGAAGGGTCGATGGATAAGCGTCGCCTCGGCCGCCGCACAGATCTGCAAAAGCCGGCGGGATCCGAGATAGGCAAAGGCCGAATGCGCCGAATAGTAATACTCAATCGTGACCATGCCCCTCGCTAACCCGTCTTGCCCGGACGAGCCATGGCTGACACGCTCAGATCATGCTTGCGCGCTTCTTTCCCTTGCTCTGCGCCCTCGCGCTTCCGGCCGAGGCCGCCGCCCCCTGCGCCTCCGACGCGATGGTGGTCTTCGACGCCTCCGCCTCCATGGGCGAGACGGTCGGGAGCGGCACGACGCGCCTTGCAGAACTGCAGGACGCCATGGCGCGTGTCGTCCCGCGCGCGGCGGCTGCGCGCCGCCTCGGCCTTCTGACCTATGGGCCGGGCGGAGCGGATGCCTGCGCCGGCCTCGACCTGCGCTTCCCGCCGCGGGCCGATGCCGCCGCCCCCCTCCTCGCCGACCTCGCGACGCTCGCCCCCGATGGGCTCACACCCCTCTCGGCCGCGGTGGAGCACGCCGCCGAGGCCCTCGGCCATCGCGAGAATCCGGCCGTCATCGTGCTCGTGACCGACGGCAACGAAAGCTGCGACGGCGCGCCCTGTGCGCTCGCCGAGCGCCTGGCCGCCGAGGCGCGTGACCTGATGATCCACGTCCTCGGCTTAAAGGTCGTCTTCGACTTCCACGCCTGGAACGACCCCGCGCAGACGCCGTTCTTCGGGGGCAGGATCGCCGCGCGCTGCCTTGCCGACCGCACCAGTGGCGAATACGCCTCGACCGAGACCGTCGGCGACCTCATCGCCGCGCTCGAACGCACCCTCGCCTGCCCGCTCATCGGCGCGCGCCCTGCCCTCCGACCGGCTGCACGCGGATGATCGCCCGTCGCGCCTGCACCGCGCTTCTCTGCGCAAGCCTCGCCGCCGGGCCGGCCGCGGCGAACTGCGCGCGCGACGCGATGGTCGTCTTCGACGGCTCCGCCTCCATGGGCGAAATCGGCTTCGACACCGGCGAGACCAACCGCATCACCGACGCCCGCGCCGCCATGGAGCGCATCATGCCGCAGGTCGAAGGTTTCCGCCGCATCGGCCTCGTCACTTACGGGCGCGGGCTCACCGGCCCCTGCGCCGGCACGACGCTGCACTTCACGCCCCGTGCCGACGCCGCCGGGTCGATGCGGACGGCCCTCGACGCGCTCTCCCCCGACGGGCTCACGCCCCTCGCCGCCGCGGTCGAACACGCGGCCGAGGTGCTCGACTACCGGCTGCAGCCGGCGATCGTCGTCCTCGTGACCGACGGCAACGAGACCTGCGGCGGGCAGCCTTGCGCCCTTGGCCGGACGCTCTCGGCGACGGCGGCGAACCTCACGATCCACGTCATAGGCTACAAGGCCGAGGGCGATTTCTTCAGCTGGGACAACCCGGAAGCAACCGAAGTGCCACGCGGCGATATCGTGGCCAAATGCCTCGCCGACACCACCGGCGGCACTTTCGCGGCGACGGACACCGTCGAGGAACTGGTCGAGGCGCTCTGGGAGACGCTCGGCTGCCCGCTCGTCGGGCGCGCCTCGTGACGGCCCGCGCGGCCCTCGCCGGCGCACTCTCGGTCGCCCTTGCCGCGGCCCCGGTCGCCGCCGATTGCACCCGCGACGCGATGATCGTCTTCGACGGATCGGCCTCCATGGGCGAGCGCGGCTTCGACGGCGGCACCGCGCGGCGCATCGACGAGGCCCGCAGCGCCCTCGCCCGCGCCCTGCCGGCCGCCGAGGGCCTGCGCCGGGTCGGCCTGCTGACCTATGGCCCCGGCCCCGAAGGCTCCTGCGACAGCGTCCGGCTGCGCTTCGCCCCCGTCCCGAACGCGACCGCCCCGATCCTCGAGGCCATCGACCGCTTCCAGCCCCTCGGAATGACACCGCTGACCGAAGCCGTGCGTACGGCCGCGACCGCCCTCTCGCCGCCCGCGACGATCGTGCTGCTGACCGACGGCAACGACACCTGCGACGGCGCGCCCTGCGCGCTCGGGGCCGCGCTCGCCCGCGACACACCGGGCCTCACGGTCCACGTCATCGGCTTCGGTCGCACCGCCGAGACCCTCGCCGGCGATCCGCTCGCCCGGGGGCGCGGCCTCGACGAAGCCCAGATCCGCTGCCTCGCCGACGCGACCGGCGGCCTCTTCGCCGTCGCCGCCACGGTCGAGGACCTGACCGCCGCTCTCACCGAAACGCTCGGCTGTCCCCTGATCGGATGGAACGAAAACACCCCGGCTCTCGCGAACCGGGGTGTCGAGTTCTAGGGCAGGCGACCGCCCTTTGAGGAGCGCTCAGCCGCGCTCCTCAATGATCTCGACCAGATGCGGGATCTTGTTGACCATGCCGCGCACGGAGGGGGTGTCCTCCAGCTCGCGGGTCTTGTGCATCTTGTTCAGGCCCAGGCCTACCAGCGTCGCGCGCTGGTCGGCGGGGCGGCGGATCGGCGAGCCGATCTGCTTCACGACGATCGTCTTAGCCATGGATCAGGCCTCCTCTGCGACGGGCACCTGCTCGCCGTCCATCTTGGGCGCGTCGTCCTTGCGCAGGATGTCGGCGACCTTCTTGCCGCGGCGCTGCGCGACCGAACGGGGGCTCGATTCCTTCTGCAGGCCGTCGAGCGTGGCGCGGATCATGTTGTAGGGGTTCTGCGAGCCGATCGACTTCGAGACGACGTCCTTGACGCCCAGCATTTCGAACACGGCGCGCATCGGACCACCGGCGATGATCCCGGTGCCTTCCGGCGCGGTGCGCATGACGACACGACCGGCCCCGTGGCGACCGTTCATGTCGTGGTGCAGCGTGCGGCCATCCTTCAGCGGGACGCGGATCATCTGGCGCTTGGCGGATTCGGTCGCCTTGCGGATGGCCTCGGGGACCTCCTTGGCCTTGCCCTTGCCGAAGCCGACGCGGCCCTTCTGGTCGCCCACGACGACGAGCGCGGCGAAGCCGAAGCGCTTACCGCCCTTCACCGTCTTCGAGACGCGGTTGATCGCGACCAGGCGGTCGGCGAATTCCGGGGTTTCGTCACGGTCGCGCCCGCGGCCCCGACCTCTGTTTTCACGTTCCGCCATGCGGCAACTCCTCGTGTTGGGCATTTCTGCCCGGGGTTCGTCCGATCCCAGTGCCATGCAGCCCGGATCATCGAGGCGGCGACGCCGCCGCCTTCAAGCGGTGTGGCGGGGTGAACCCCGCCCTACCAATGTCATTGCCGGCGTATCGGCCGACGTCAGGGCGGGGTTCACCCCGCCGTCCCGATCAGAACTTCAGGCCACCTTCGCGGGCGGCATCGGCGAGCGCCTTCACCTTCCCGTGGAAGAGGAAGCCGCCGCGGTCGAAGTAGCACTCCTCGACGCCGGCCTTCTTGGCGCGCTCGGCGATCGCCGCGCCGACCTTGGAGGCCGCCTCGACGTTGTTCTGACCGACCACACCCAGATCCTTCTCGAGCGTCGAGGCCGAGGCAAGCGTCTTGCCCTGCACGTCGTCGATCAGCTGAACCATGATGTTCTTGTTCGAGCGATGCACCGACAGGCGCAGACGCCCGGCGGCCATCTTGCGAAGCTTGTTCCGGACGCGCAGGCGGCGCTTGAGGAACAGATCCCGTTTGCTGTTTGCCATCTGACTGGTCCTTACTTCTTCTTGCCTTCCTTGCGGAAGATATACTCGTCCTTGTAGCGGATGCCCTTGCCCTTATAGGGCTCGGGACGGCGCCACTCGCGGATGTTGGCGGCCACCTGGCCGACCAGCTGTTGGTCGATGCCCTCGACAGTGACTTCGGTGGGCTTCGGGGCCGTCACGGTGACGCCCTCCGGCACCTCGAAGTTCACGTCGTGCGAATAACCGAGCGACAGCTTCAGGGTGTTGCCCTGCATCTGCGCGCGGTAACCGACGCCGGAGATCTCGAGCTCTTTCTTGAAGCCCTCGGTCACGCCGGTGACGAGGTTCGCGACCTGCGTGCGGGACATGCCCCACTGCTGGCGCGCGCGCTTCGACTTGCCGCGCGGCTCGACCGAGATCGCGCCGTCGGCGACCGAGACGGTCACGTCGTCGGTTGCGGTGAAGCTGCGGGTGCCCTTGGGGCCCTTGACCGAGACGGTCTGGCCCGAGACCGAGGCTTCCACGCCCGAAGGCAGGTCGACGGGTTTCTTGCCGATACGAGACATTACACCCTCCTCAGAATACGGTGCAGAGCACTTCGCCGCCGACGTTGGCGCTCCGTGCGGCTGCATCCGACATGACGCCACGCGAGGTGGACACGATGGAGACGCCCAGGCCCTGACGGACCGAGGGGACGTCCTTGACACCCAGGTAGACGCGGCGGCCCGGCTTCGAGACGCGCTTGAGCTCCCGGATGACCGGCACGCCCTCGTAGTACTTGAGCGCGATCTCGATCGTCGGGTGGCCCATGCGGTCCGAGCTGGCCTCGTAGCCCCGGATGTAGCCTTCGTCGGCCAGAACATCGAGGACACGGGCGCGCAGCTTGGACGCGGGGGTGGTGACGGTGGACTTGCCACGCATCTGCGCATTGCGGATGCGGGTCAGCATATCGCCGATGGGATCATTCATTTCCTGATCTCCTTACCAGCTGGACTTGACCATGCCCGGGATCTTCCCGTGGCTGGCCAGGTCACGCAGCATGATGCGGGACAGCTTCAGCTTCCGGTAGTAGGCGCGCGGGCGCCCCGTCAGCTGGCAGCGGTTGTTGAGACGAACGGCAGAGGAGTTCCGCGGAAGCTCGGCCAGCTTGAGGGTCGCCTTGAAGCGCTCCTCCATCGGCTTCGATTCATCACGGATCACTTCCTTCAGCGCGGCACGCTTGGCGGCGTATTTCTTCACCAGCCGCTCGCGCTTCTTCTGGCGTTCGATCATGGAGACTTTTGCCATGTCTTTTTCCTCAGCTGTTGAACGGCATGTTGAAGTGCTTCAGGAGCGACTTCGCCTCTGCATCCGTCTTCGACGTCGTGCAGATGATGATGTCCATGCCCCAGACCTCGTCGACCTTGTCGAAGTTGATCTCGGGGAAGACGATGTGCTCCTTCAGGCCCATGGCATAGTTGCCACGGCCGTCGAAGCTCTTGCCGTTCACGCCGCGGAAGTCGCGGACACGGGGCAGCGCGATGGTGATCAGGCGGTCCAGGAAGTCGTACATCCGGGCCCCGCGCAGCGTGACCTTCGCGCCGAGCGGCATGCCTTCGCGGACGCGGAAGCCGGCGATCGACTTCTTGGCGTTCGTGACGACGGCCTTCTGACCGGCGATGACCGACAGGTCGTCCTGCGCGGATTTCGCCTTCTTGCTGTCACGCACGGCCTCGGCTCCACAGCCGATGTTGAGGACGATCTTGTCCAACCGTGGGATCATCATGTCGTTCGAATACCCGAACTCCTCCTTCATCGCGGCGCGGATGCTGTCGCGATAGGTAGAGAGCAGACGGGGGGTGTAGTTGGCTTGGTCGAGCATCAGATCACGTCTCCCGTGGTCTTGGCGACGCGCACCTTCTTGCCGTCTTCGATCTTGAAGCCGACGCGGGTGGCCTTGCCGTTGGCATCGAGCATGGCGAGGTTCGACAGGTCGATCGGCAGCGCCTTGGGGATGCGGCCGCCCTGCGAAGCCTGGCTCTGACGGGTGTGGCGGATGGCCATGTTCACGCCATCCACGACAGCCTTGCCGGCCTTCGGGTCGACGGAGACGATCTCGCCTTCCTTGCCCTTGTCGCGGCCCGAGAGCACGACGACCTTGTCACCTTTGCGGAGTTTGGCAGCCATTACAGCACCTCCGGGGCGAGCGAGATGATCTTCATGAAGTTCTTCGCGCGCAGCTCACGAACCACCGGCCCGAAGATACGGGTGCCGACCGGCTCGTTGTTGTTGTTGAGGATCACGGCCGCGTTGCGGTCGAAGCGGATGGCGGTGCCGTCGTCGCGACGGACTTCCTTGGCGGTGCGCACGACGACGGCCTTGCGGACGTCGCCCTTCTTCACCTTGCCGCGCGGAATGGCTTCCTTGACGGACACCACGATGATGTCGCCGACGGAGGCATACTTCCGCTTGGACCCGCCCAGGACCTTGATGCACTGCACGCGGCGTGCGCCGCTGTTGTCAGCAACATCCAGGTTGGTTTGCATCTGGATCATTGGTTTCTCCCGACCTTTGGGGGGCCGATGCGTGGCCGTATCCCCAGGGTTTCGCTAAATCGTATCGCCCGGGCCGTCAGGTCCGGGCGGCAGCGCCAATCACTCGGCGATCACTTCCCACCGCTTGGTCTTCGACTTCGGGGGGCATTCCTGAATGCGGACCGTGTCGCCGACCTTGAACTGGTTGTTCTCGTCGTGGGCGCGGTACTTCTTCGACTTCCGAACGGTCTTCTGCAGGAGCGGATGCTTGAAGCGGCGCTCGATCGAGACGGTCACGGTCTGGGCGTTCTGGTTCGACGTCACGACGCCCTGGAGGATACGCTTGGGCATCTTACGCCTCCGCTTCGGCGCCACGCGCCTTTTCGTTCAGAATGGTGTTCACGCGGGCGATCGAGCGCTTCACGGTGCGCATCCGCGCCGTGTTCTCGAGCTGGTTCGTCGCCGCCTGGAAGCGCAGGTTGAACGCTTCCTTCTTGAGGTTGGTCAACTCCGTACGGAGCTCATCGGGGGATTTCCCCCGGAGATCGCTGGCACCCATGCCATTTCCTTTCAACATCACCGGGCCGCTCCGCATGTGGCGGGTCACGTCTGATTCCGGTGGAGATCAGTGGTAGAGCGCGCCGCATAGACGGGTTTGGGACGGGGCGCAACCCTGCACTCGGCGAAATATCCGGCGCACGATATAGCACCCGGTCGCGCCGACCCAAGCGGGTGAGCCGGCATCCATCCGGATGAGCCGCGGCCACCAACTAGCCCAGAGGCTCAGTCCCCGCCTCAAGCCATTCCACGAAGACCGCCTCGGTCACCGCGCCGCGCGCCAGATCCTCCATCATCCGCACGCCCTCGACGGGGTCCGGTCGGAATGCCAGCCCGTTCAGCCGCAGAAACGTCACCGCCGCGACGAAGGCCGTGCGCTTGTTGCCGTCGACGAAGGCGTGGGCCTTGGCGATCTCGAAGGCATAGGCCGCCGCCATTTCACAAACCGACGGCGTGCCATAGGCGGCCAGGTTCATCGCCCGCGCGCAACCCATCTCCAGAAGACCGCGATCCCGCATCCCCGGCGCGCCACCGTGACGCGAGATCTGCCGGTCATGGACGATCACGAGCGCCTCGATCGGCACCCAGACTGGATCGCTCATGCAAGGGCCTGAAGCAGATCGCGGTTCTCGTCCATGACGACCTCTGCCGCCGCCAGGGCATCGGCCACAGAGGGATCGTGCGCCAGCAGCCGCAGCGATCCATCATCCCCGCGCACCACAAACAGGCTGTCACCTTCCTTGGCATCCAGAATGGCAAGCATCTCGGATGTCAGGGTCATGACGGCGGAATTGCCCACCTTACGGATCTTGGTTTCGATCATTTTCGGCCTCGTGTATCCATCCGTGTATACACAGTTTGCGACCCGGATCAATGAGCCCCTACTCCCACTTGTAGTTGAAGCTCACCGAGATCCGGTTCTCCTCGGCCATGTTCATCGGCACCTCATGGCGCAGCCAGCTCTCCCAGAGCAGCACGTCGCCCACCTTCGGCTCCACGTAGGCGAAGGTCCGCAGCTTCCGCTTCGCGTCCTTCGCCCGCGGCGGGGCGGCCATCATCATCGGCAGGCGCGGATCCTCGAACTTGATCGCGCTCGTGCCCTCGGGCATCGCCACATAGACCGTCCCCGAGATCACCGAATGCGGATGCAGATGCCCCGAATGGGTGCCGCCTTCGGGCAGGATATTGATCCAGATGTCCTCCAGCTGGAGGGTCTTGTCCCCAAGGTCGAATTCCAGATCCTCGGCAAAGGCCGCGACATGGGCGTCGAGCGCACGCACGAGATCGGCGAAGACCGGGAAGCGCCACGGCAGATCGGTCAACGACGCGTAGGAGGTGTAGCCGGGATACCCGTTTTCCTCGCACCAGTCATGCCCGGCGTCGTCGTCGCCCGCGACAGAGAGGCAGGTCGCCTCCAGCTCGGCAATGTCGACGAGGGGTTTTCGCTCGGGAAGCGCGGCGCGGTAGAGGCGCGTGACGAAGAGAGAGGAGAGATCGGCCATGCCTGCGTGATCGCCCGGCGAACCGCCGCTGGCAAGGGTACGTTTGATCGGCATCAAGGCCCGCGCCGACAGCCTGTCGCTAGGACCGGGACGAGGCAATCAGCAGACGAGAGGCCCCATGTCCCACACGCCCCATACCCTTGCCGAGGATTTCCCAGACAAGGTGGAGCAAATCCAGACCCTGCGACGGAGCGACGGCCACTTCGATCGCCTGTGCGAGAACTATCACACGATCAATCGGGCCGTGCATCGCGCGGAAACCGACATCGAACCGACCTCCGATCAGCATCTGGTCGAGATGCGCAAGACCCGCATGACGCTGAAGGACGAGATCGCGGCCCGTCTGGCCGATACCTGAGCCGTCCGACGTCAACGGCCAACGGCCAACGGCTGGAGATCACAACGAAAAGCCCCCCGGTGACGACCACCGGGGGGCTCGATTTCGTTCGGGCAAGGCGCGGCTTACCAGTCCTCGCGGACCACCGTGCGCGTCTTGATCGGCAGCTTCATCGCGGCGAGGCGCAGCGCCTCGCGGGCGACGGGCTCGCTCACGCCGTCGATCTCGAACATCACGCGACCCGGCTTGACCTTGCAGGCCCAGCGATCGACCGAGCCCTTGCCCTTACCCATACGCACTTCGATGGGCTTCGAGGTGACCGGCACGTCCGGGAAGATCCGGATCCAGACCCGGCCCTGACGCTTCATGTGACGCGTCATGGCCCGGCGGGCGGCTTCGATCTGGCGCGCGGTGACGCGCTCGGGCTGCAGGGCCTTGAGGCCGTAGGTGCCGAAGTTCAGGTCGGACCCGCCCTTCGCCTGGCCCTTGATGGAGCCCTTGAACTGCTTGCGGAACTTCGTCCGTTTCGGTTGCAACATGGCGTCTACTCCTTACCGGCGCGGGCCGCGGGGACCGCGGTCGTCGCGACGGCCACCGGCACCACGGGGGGCCGGACCGTCCTGCAGCTCCTGGGCCTTGCGGTCGCGAGCGGAGGGATCGTGCTCCATGATCTCGCCTTTGAAGATCCAGGTCTTGATGCCGATGATGCCATAGGGCGTCTCGGCCTCGACGTGGGCGTAGTCGATGTCCGCACGCAGCGTGTGCAGCGGCACACGACCCTCGCGGTACCACTCCGTCCGCGCGATCTCGGCACCGCCGAGGCGGCCGGCGAGGTTCACGCGGATGCCGAGGGCCCCCATACGCATCGCGTTCTGCACCGCGCGCTTCATGGCGCGACGGAACGACACGCGGCGCTCCAGCTGCTGGGCGATGCTCTCGCCGACGAGCTGGGCGTCGAGCTCGGGCTTGCGCACCTCGACGATGTTGAGATGCAGCTCGCTGTCGGTCATCTGGGCAAGCTTCTTGCGCAGCGTCTCGATGTCCGCGCCCTTCTTGCCGATGATGACACCCGGGCGGGCGGCGTGGATGGTGACCCGGCACTTGCGGTGCGGGCGCTCGATGATGACGCGGCTGACGCCGGACTGCTTGCATTCGGTCTCGATGAACTCGCGCATGGCCAGGTCTTCGAGCAGCAGATCGCCATAATCCTTCGTGTCGGCGTACCAGCGGCTGTCCCAGGTCCGGTTGACCTGCAGCCGCATGCCGATCGGGTTGACTTTGTTACCCATCAGGCTTGCTCCTCTACCTGGCGCACTTTGATCGTCAGTTCCGAAAACGGCTTGGTGATGCGACCGAACCGACCACGGGCCCGCGGGCGACCGCGCTTCATGGTGAGGTTCTTGCCGACCCAGGCCTCGGCGACGACAAGGCTGTCGACGTCCAGGTTGTGATTGTTTTCCGCGTTCGCGATGGCCGACTGCAGGCACTTCTTCACGTCGACCGCGATCCGCTTCTTCGAGAAGGTGAGGTCGGCGATCGCCTTCTCGACCTTCTTGCCGCGGATCATGGCGGCGACGAGATTCAGCTTCTGCGGGCTCGTGCGCAGCGAGCGCAGCTTGGCCATGGCCTCGTTTTCGGCCACGCGGCGGGGATTCTTTTCCTTGCCCATGACTTACTTCCTCTTGGCTTTCTTGTCGGCGGCGTGCCCGTAGTAGGTGCGCGTCGGCGAGTATTCCCCGAACTTCTGGCCGATCATCTCTTCGGTCACGTTGACGGGGATGTGCTTCTGCCCGTTGTAGACGCCGAAGGTGAGGCCCACGAACTGGGGCAGGATGGTGGAGCGGCGCGACCAGATCTTGATCACGTCGTTGGTGCGGCCCGACTCGCGGACGGCTTCGGCCTTCTTGAGGACATAGGCGTCCACGAAAGGCCCTTTCCAGACGGAACGGCTCATGCTTAGCGGCCTTTCTTCTTGGCGTGACGCGAGCGGATGATCAGCTTCTGCGACGCCTTGTTCGTGTTGCGGGTGCGGGCACCCTTGGTGGGCTTGCCCCAGGGCGTGACCGGGTGACGGCCACCCGAGGTCCGGCCCTCGCCACCGCCGTGCGGGTGGTCGATCGGGTTCATCACGACGCCGCGCACGCTCGGGCGGATGCCCTTGTGCCGGTTGCGACCCGCCTTGCCGAGGTTCTGGTTCGAGTTGTCGGGGTTCGAGACCGCCCCGACCGTCGCCATGCACTCCTGCCGCACGAGCCTCAGCTCGCCCGAGGAGAGACGGATCTGGGCGTAGCCGCCGTCACGGCCGACGAACTGGGCGTAGGTGCCCGCGGCGCGCGCGATCTGGCCGCCCTTGCCGGGCTTCAGCTCGATGTTGTGGACGATCGTGCCGATGGGCATGCCCTGGAACGGCATCGCGTTGCCGGGCTTGATGTCGGCCTTTTCGCTGGCGACGACGCGGTCGCCGACGGCGAGGCGCTGCGGCGCGAGGATATAGGCCTGCTCGCCATCGGTGTAGCGGATGAGCGCGATGAAGGCGGTGCGGTTCGGGTCGTATTCGATCCGCTCGACGTTCGCCTGCACGTCCAGTTTGTTGCGCTTGAAATCGACGATCCGATAGAGGCGCTTGGCCCCGCCGCCCTTGCGGCGCATCGTGATCCGTCCGGTGTTGTTGCGACCGCCGTTCTTCGTGAGACCCTCGACGAGGGCTTTGACGGGACGGCCTTTCCACAGCTCCGAACGGTCGATCAGAACCAGCCCACGCTGGCCCGGCGTCGTCGGCTTGTACGACTTGAGTGCCATAGTTTACCTGTCTTCCGTTGTGTGTCGGACGCGTTGCCGCGCCCTGGATGTAAGGGCCCCGAAGGTCCCCGGCTTGCTGCACCCCGAGAGGCGCGACGACAAAGCCCCGGACGAATCCGGGGCTGCCGATGGGGCCGTTTAGGGGGGTGACGGGGTGGGGTCAAGGGTGGTTCGGGGCTAAACGCGGCGGATCGGGTGCGGTCCAGCGGCGGGTCGCGGCGCGGCGATCCACCCGCGCCGCTCTCGCGGTTTATGGCTGCAAGCTGCGCGCTCCGGCACCGCTGCTCGCGAACGGCCCCCAATCGCAGGGCCGGGGGGCGGCCCAGCGATGGACCGGCGGCCTTCGTCCGCTGTTTCGGTACGAGGGCAGAGAGCGTATTCGAAGCATCAAATGCCGACTGAGGAGTCTTGGCCTGCTTCGAGTTCTGGAGTTGGAGTTGGAGTTGGAGTTTCCCTGGTTTTGTGGACGGTTATGGGCTTAGAGATTCCAGCCCTTCAGCGGCAGTCCTTTCGTAGTTGATCGGCGACTTGCACCCCAAAGCTGAGTGACGGCGCG
>NZ_JABVAX010000008.1 GCF_013404595.1 Jannaschia marina
TCGTCTACCTGCAGGTCGAGAACCAGCGCGAGGGCTATCCCCTCGTCGACGACGACGGCAACGAAGCGCCGAGCCCCGGCCTCTTCCCGCTGGCGAAATCCAAGACCTTCCACCTGCGCGACGGCCGCGGCACCGTGACCGTCCCCGAGGAGCAGCGGCCCGACCGCACCGACCTCGCCCTCGCGCGCACCTCGGCCGCCGCCGGCTCCCCCTACGTGCCCACGGGTGACCCGATGACCGACGGCGTCGGCCCGGCCTCCTGGGCCAACCGCAAGGATCACCCCGAGCTCGACGGCCACGGCCACCCCAAGATCAAGCCGCTCGCCGCGCTCGACGGCTTCGAGGTCTCCGCCGGCATCGACCCGCGCGGCAAGGCGGTGGTCGCGGGCGACGGCGAGGTCGTGGGCCGCATCACCGACATCTGGGTCGACGTCCCCGAGCAGCTCGTCCGCTACCTCACGATGGACCTCAACCCCGAGGGCTCGGGCCAGACGCGGCTCATCCCGATGAACTTCGCCCGCGTGAAGCGCGACCGGGTGCAGATCGACTCGCTCTACTCGCACAACATGGCGGGCATCCCGACGACGAAGGCCGGCGATCAGATCACACTCCTCGAGGAGGAGAAGATCATGGCCTGGTTCGGCGGCGGCACGCTCTACGCCACGCCCGCGCGGGCCGAGCCGCAGCTCTGAGCACCCGTCCGGGCCATCCCGGCCCGGACCCATCCCGGAGGACGACATGCATCACGACGATTTCAAGTTCGAACCCGTCCGCGGCCTGCCCGAGGCGCTGCCCGCGGGGGAGCACATCCTCTGGCAGGGGTCGCCCGATCCCCTGCGCCTCGCCCGCGACGCCTGGAAGCTCGACTGGATCCTCGGCTATTTCGCCCTTCTCGCCGTCTGGCGGGTGCTGGCCTCGCTCGCCGATTTCACCCTCGCGCAGGCGCTCGTCCACGCGCTGCCGATGGCCGTCCTCGCCGTCCTGGCCGCCGCGATCGTCACCGCCATGGCCTGGGTGCAGGCGCGCGCCACCGTCTACACCCTGACGAACCGCCGGGTCGCGATGCGCATCGGCGCGGCGCTGACGATGACGCTGAACCTGCCCTACGTCTGCATCACCAACGCGCATCTCGCGCTCCGGCGGTCGGGTCACGGCAACATCGCCTTCGACCTGTCGGGCGACGGCACGCGCATCTCCTACCTGATGTCCTGGCCCCACGTGCGGCCCTGGCGCTTCACCCCCGCGCAGCCCTGCCTACGCGCGATCCCCGACGCGGCCCGCGTCGCGTCGATCTTCGCCCGCGCCGCCGAAACCCGCGTGGCCGAGCCCCGCATCACCCGGATCGAAACCGCCCCCGACGGGGCCATAGCCGCGGAGTGAACGACATGGCCCGCACCGAGACCGCCTCCCTCGCCAACCAGATGAAGCACCGCGACCGCGAGATGGTGCCGCGCTTCCTCGTCGTCGCCATGTTCACCGTCATGGCGGCCTCGGTCGCCCTCGTGGGCTTCGCGCGGCTGACCGACCGCCCGCTCGAAGGCACGCGCGCCCCGGTCGCCATCACCCAGGAACTGACCCTCACGATGCGCGGCGATCGGGCCGCCGGCGTGGGGCTTCATACCGCCGACGGCACCCGCGTCGCCCACTCGGGCGAGCCGCGCAAGGGCTTCATCGGCGTCATTGCCACCTCCATCGATCGCGCGCGCCAGGTGAAGGGCGCGCCCGCCGATGCGCCCATCCGCGTGGTCCGCCGCGCCGACGGGAGCACGGCGATCCTCGACGACGCCTCCGGCTGGTCGATCGTTCTGATCGGCCACGGGAAGGACAACGTCGCCGCCTTCGCCGACCTCTTGGACAGCTGACATCACGGGAGAACGACCATGGGACTGCTGACACGAACCACCGAAACCGCGCCCTGCGAGATCACCATCTCGCACCGCTTCGACGAGCTTTCGGCGCATTGCAAATTCCTCAACGGGGCCGTCGTCCATCCGGGCGACACCGTGGAGGTGGACGGCCCCGAGCTGATGGCCCCCTACGGCCAGGTCGTCTCGGACACGCGCACCGCCACGATCACCCGCGCCTCCGCGCTCGAACGCTTCTGGACGCGCAAGACCGGCGACTTCGAGTTCATGGAGCTCTGCGAGTTCTCCTTCTCCGAGGAGGTGATGTCGTGAACAAGCCGCAACATTCCGCCTTCGCCGCCACCGCCGAAGAGGCCATCGCCGCGCAGGAAGCGGCCGAGCGCGCCGCCGATCTGGCCGGGGGCATGACGAGCGACGAGGCCACGCAGGTCGCGATGCAGAACACGCTCCTGACCCCGCGCTTCTACACCACCGACTTCGACGAGATGGACGCCATCGACGTCACGCCCGTCCGCTCCGACTGGGACAAGCTGATCGACCAGATGAAATCCGACCCGAACAAGGGCCACTTCCGCAAGAACGACGACTGGGACGCCGATTGGGACAACATGGACCCGGCGCTCAAGCGCGAGTTCATCGACTTCCTGATCTCGTCCTGCACGGCCGAGTTCTCGGGCTGCGTCCTCTACAAGGAGATGAAGCGCCGCGGCTCGAACGAGGACATCACCACGCTCTTCCAGCTCATGGCCCGCGACGAGGCCCGGCACGCCGGCTTCATCAACGACACGCTGCGCGAGGCGGGCATCCGCGTGAACCTGGGCTTCCTGACGCAGAAGAAGAAATACACCTACTTCCGCCCGAAGTTCATCTACTACGCGACCTACCTCTCGGAGAAGATCGGCTACGCCCGCTACATCACCATCTTCCGCCACCTGGAGAAGCATCCGGAGCACCGCTTCCACCCGATCTTCCAGTGGTTCCGGGAGTGGTGCAACGACGAGTTCAGCCACGGCGAGGCCTTCGCCCTCCTGCTGAAGACCGACCCGAAGCTGACCTCCGGCGTCAACCGCCTCTGGATCAAGTTCTTCCTCACGGCGGTCTATTCGACGATGTGGGTGCGCGACCATCAGCGCCCCGTCTTCCACGAGGCCCTCGGCGTCGAGCCGACGTGGTACGGGCAGGAGGTCTTCCGCAAGACCTCGGAGATCTCGACGCAGGTCTTCCCCTTCACCCTCGACATCGACCACCCGCGCTGGCAGCCGGGCCTGACCCGCATGGAGGCCGCCTCCCGGCAGGTCGCCGCGGCCAAGGCGCGGGGGGGCCTCGGCGGTCTGCTGTCCCGCGTCGCGGGTATGGCCAAGGCGGCGACGGCCTTCGTCTCGGTCCTGACCATCCCCTCGGTGCCCAACGAGGTGCCCGAGAGCCCGCGGATGGAGCCCGCGTACTGACATGGACGGCTGGCTCACCTCCCCCTGGATCGTGGCGGTTCTGGCCGTCTTCGCCTGGTGGTTCTCCACCGGGGCGATCCTCTGGGTGGTGCGCCGCTCCGACGCGGGCGACCGCATGGCGCACGGCCGCTCGGTCGTACTCGCCGTGCCGCTCCTCGCGCTCGGCATCGCCGGGCTCATCGTCACCGCGGGGGCGCTCACGCCCCTGAACGTCGTCCTCTCCTTCGGCTCCGTCCTCCTCGTCTGGGGCTGGGTGGAGCTTGCCTTCCTCGCCGGTATCCTGACGGGGCCGGAGCGCGCGCCCTGCCCGCCGGGCCTCTCGGGCTGGCCCCGCTTCGTGCGCGCCTGGACGGCCATCTCGCACCACGAGATCGCGCTCCTCCTCGGGCTCTTCGCCGTGCTGATCGTCAGCCACCCGGCCGAGAACCCCTTCGGCCTCTGGGCCTATCTCATCCTCTTCTTCGCGCGCATCTCGGCCAAGCTGAACCTCTTCTTCGGCGTGCCGCGCATCAACACCGAGTTCCTGCCGCGCCCGCTCGCGCACCTGAAATCCTACTTCCGGCAAGGCCCGATCACCGCGGCCTTCCCGGTGGGCGTCACCCTCCTCTCCGCGGCGACGATCTGCTTCGCCGAGCGTTTGATCTCGGTCAACGACCCCGCCGCGCAAGTGGGGTTCTCCCTACTGGCGACTCTGGCCGGACTTGCGACACTCGAACATTGGCTGATGGTGGTGCCCCTGCCGGATGCGAAACTCTGGCGCTGGATGCTGCCCGCGCCCACGACCCATCAGGAAGGGACCGACCCATGACATTCGACGCCATGTTCAACGCACAGCTGCAGGTCCTGAAGGATGAAGGCAACTACCGCTACTTCAAGGAGCTGGAGCGCAAGTGCGGCAAGTTCCCCCGTGCTGCCGACCACACCGAGGATGGCTCCACTCGCGACGTGACGGTCTGGTGTTCCAACGACTATCTCGGCATGGGCCAGCATCCCAAGGTCGTCGAGGCCATGTGCGAGGCCGTGCGCCGCACCGGCACGGGCGCGGGCGGCACGCGCAACATCTCGGGCACCAACCACGACCACCTTCTGCTGGAGGCCGAGTTGGCCGACCTGCACGGCAAGGAGGCCGCGCTGCTGTTCACCTCCGGCTACGTGTCGAACTGGGCCGCGCTCTCCACCCTCGGCTCCCGCCTGCCCGACTGCGTGATCCTGTCGGACGCGGGCAACCACGCCTCGATGATCGAGGGCATCCGCCACTCGAAGGCCCGCAAGGTCATCTGGAAGCACAACGACGTCGCCGACCTCGAAGCCAAGCTCGCCGCGCTGCCGTCGAACGTGCCCAAGATCGTCGCCTTCGAGAGCGTCTATTCCATGGACGGCGACATCTGCCCCATGCGCGAGATCGTGGAGGTCGCCGAGAAATACGGGGCCATGACCTACCTCGACGAGGTCCATGCCGTCGGCCTCTACGGTGCGCGCGGCGGCGGCGTCTCCGAGCAGGAGGGCCTCGCCGACCGCATCACGCTCATCGAGGGCACACTCGGCAAGGCCTACGGCGTCGTCGGCGGCTACATCACCGGATCGGCCGCGCTCTGCGACTTCATCCGCAGCTTCGCGTCGGGCTTCATCTTCACCACGGCCCTGCCGCCCGCCGTGGCCGCCGCCGCCCGCACCTCGATCCGGCACCTGAAGGAGAGCGAAACGGAGCGGCAGCAGCAGCGCCGGCAGGTCGCCCGCCTGCGCGCCCTCCTCGACCGGGAGGGCATCCCGCACATGGCGAACGAGAGCCACATCGTCCCGGTGATGATCAAGGATCCGGTCAAGACCCGGATGCTCGCCGACTACCTGATGGACGAATGGGGCATCTACGTGCAGCCCATCAACTACCCCACCGTCCCGAAGGGCACCGAGCGGCTGCGCTTCACGCCCTCGCCGCTCCATTCCGACGCCGACATCGACCACCTGGTCAGCGCGCTGAGCCACCTCTGGCGGCAATGCGCCCTCGCCCACGCAGTCGCCTGACCGTCAGGGCCAGAGCGTCACGAAGTGATGCACCGGCCCGTGTCCCGACCCGACGGTCAGGGTATCGGCCCCGGCAATCGCGTCGCCGATGAAGGCCTTGGCCCGATGGACGGCGGCGGCGGGCGGCATCCCCTGCCCCAGCCGCGCCGCCAGCGCCGAGGACAGGCTGCACCCCGTCCCATGCGTGTTCTTCGTCGCGATCCGGGGCGCTCCGAACCACTCGGCCCCGCCCTCGGAGACGAGGCAATCGGCGCTCTCCGCCCCCGACCCGTGACCGCCCTTCACCAGCACATGCGCCGCACCCCGCGCCCGCAGCGCCGCGCCCTGCGCCGCCATCGCCGCGCGCGTCTCGGCCACATCCTCGCCCAGCAGCGCCGCCGCCTCCGGCAGGTTCGGCGTCAGCACCGTCGCCAGCGGCAGGAGCCGGTCGCGCAGCACCGCCACCGCGTCCTCCTCCAGCAGCGCCGCGCCGCCCTTGGCGATCATCACCGGGTCCACGACGATCGGCATCTCCCGCCCTTCGAGGGCATCCGCGACCACCTCCGCGATCTCCGCATCGAGGATCATGCCGACCTTCACCGCATCGACCCGCACGTCGTCGAGGACCGCGCGGATCTGCGCGGCGACGAATGCGGGCGGCACGCGATGCACGCCGCTCACCCCCCGGGTGTTCTGCGCGGTGAGCGCGGTCAGCGCCGCCATGCCGTAGGCCCCGTTCGCCGCGATGGCCTTCAGGTCCGCCTGGATGCCCGCGCCGCCCGACGGGTCGGAGCCGGCGATGGAAAGGATGTTCGCGATCATGTGTCGTCTCCTTCGAAAAACGCGCGCGCCGCCGCGCCCGGGTCGTCCCGCCCGCAGATGGCCGAGACCACGGCCAGCCCGTCGGCCCCTGCCCCCCGCACCGGACCCACGTGATCGGACCCGAGCCCGCCGATGGCGACGCAGGGCACCTCGGCTGCCGCCACCATGGCGGCCAGCCCGTCGAAACCTATGGGCGTCTTGTGGTCGCCCTTGGTCGCCGTCGCGAAGACCGGCCCGAGCCCGAGGTAGTCGACCCCCGTCCCCCGCGCCGCGCGCACCAGGTCGACGCTCTCGCAGGACAGCCCGAGGATCTTGCCCGCCCCGAGCCGTCCCCGCGCCTCGGCCACGCTGCCGTCACCCTGCCCGATATGCGCGCCGTCGGCCCCGGCGGCCACCGCCGCCTCGATGTCGTCGTTCACCACCACCGGCACCCCCGTCCCGGCCAGCGCCGCCATCACGGCCCGCGTCTGTGCCACCAGTGCCGCCGTCCCGCCCGTCTTGTCGCGCAGCTGCACCATGGTCACGCCGCCCGCGACCGCCGCCTGCACCGTCTCGACCAGACGCGCACCGCAGAGGACGGGGTCCGTCACCAGATAGAGCCGCAGATGATCGCGCCTCAGCTCCATGTCACCCGCCCCTCCAGCGCGCCCGGCTCCACCGCCGCCAGCGCATCGAGGAAGGCCACCTGGAAGCTCCCCGGCCCCGTCGCCACCGCCCCGGCCCGCGCCCCCGCCTCGGCAAAGAGCGCCAACGCCGCGACCGCGCCCTCGAGCGGCGGGACCACCGCGACGAAGGCCCCGGTCAGCGCCGTCAGCGAACAGCCGAGCGCCGTGACCTTCGGCATCACCGCGTCGCCTCCGTCGATCCAGGCCGCCCGCGTCCCGTCGGTCACGTAATCCCGCGCGCCCGTCACGGCGACGACGCAACCGGCCTCCGTGGCCAGCCGCCCGGCCGCCGCCACCGCGCCTTCCACCGCGTCGCCGCTGTCGGCCCCCTTGCCCGATCCGGCCTCCCCGGCGAGCGCCAGGATCTCCGAGGCGTTCCCGCGCACCACCGCCGGTTTCAGCGCAAGGAGGTCGCGCGCCGCCTGCATCCGCCAGGACGTGATGAAGAGCGCCACCGGGTCCAGCACCCAGGGCGTGCCCGACGCCCCCGCCGCCCGCGCCGCCGCCAGCATCGCGGCGAGCGATCCGGCCGAGAGCGTGCCGATGTTGACCGTGAGCGCCCCCGACATCGGCGCGAAGGTCTCCACCTCCTCGACCGCCTGCACCATCGCGGGCGAGGCCCCCGCGGCCAGCAGAACGTTCGCCGCGATGGCCTTCGCCACGTCGTTCGTCATGCAATGCACCAGCGGCGCGGCGCGGCGCATCTCGGCAAGGGCGTGATCGGCTGTCATCGTCTCTCCTCCGCCGGGACGAGAGACACCGGGCCGCCGGGGCCACGCGCGCCTCCCTCCGCCGGCATGATCCGGGTCAGGTTCGAAGGGTGCATCTCAGCCCGCGCGGGGCGCCCCTGGCTTAGCTGCCACGCAACCGCTCGACGCGCGGAAAGTCAACCGGGTGCGACCATCGGGCCGGCTGTCACAAAACTTGAACCGAACCGTCACATTGGTGTTATCGTCCCCCTGCAAGCGCGCGGCAGGACACCGGGGAGGCGTCGCGCCGCCCGCAAACAGGGAGAGTTCCACAATGACCAAGACCGATCTTCTCGGCGCCGTCGCCGCCACCGCGCTGGCCTTCGCCGCCCTGCCCGCCCTCGCGCAGGACTGCGAACGCGGCACCCTCGACGACCGTTTCTGCGACACCGACGGCGACATGCTGGCCGACGTGCCCGCCGACGCCGCCGATCAGGTCGATCCCGACACGCTGATCTTTGCTTACACGCCCGTCGAGGATCCGGCCGTCTACGAAACCGCCTGGTCCGACTTCCTGATCCACCTGTCGGAAGCCACGGGCAAGGACGTCGTCTTCTTCCCGGTCCAGAACAACGCCGCCCAGATCGAGGCGATGCGCTCGGGCCGCCTGCACATCGCGGGCTTCAACACCGGCTCGAACCCGCTGGCCGTCAACTGCGCGGGCTTCCGCCCCTTCACCATCATGGCGGGCGAGGACGGCTCCTTCGGCTACGAGATGGAGATCATCACGAACCCCGAAGCCGGCATCGACGCCGTCGAGGACATCAAGGGCGGCACGCTCGCCTTCACCTCCGAGACCTCGAACTCGGGCTTCAAGGCCCCCTCGGCCATCCTCAAGGCCGATTTCGGCATGGAAGCCGGTGCCGACTTCGAGCCGGTCTTCTCGGGCAAGCACGACAACTCGATCCTGGGCGTGGCCAACGGCGACTACCCGGCGGCCGCCATCGCCAACTCGGTGCTCGCCCGCATGATCGAGCGCGAGGTCGTGACCGAGGACCAGATCAAGACGATCTACACCTCGCAGACCTTCCCGACCACGGGCTACGGCACCGTCAACACCCTCACCCCCGAGCTGCAGGAGAGCATCCGCGAGGCGTTCTTCAGCTTCGACTGGGAGGGCACCTCGCTCGAGGAGGAATTCTCCAAGAACGGCGAGGCCCAGTTCATCGAGATGGACTACGCCGGCTACTGGGACGTGATCCGCAAGATCGACAGCGCCAACGGCGTCTCCTACACCTGCCAGTAGGCATCAGCGACAGACCCGCGTGCGGCGGTCCCACCCGGGGCCGCCGCGTGCCTTGAAAGGAGACCCGATGCTGCGGCTCGACAGGCTCGTGAAGACCTACAAGACCGGCGACCAGGCCCTGAAGGCCGTGGAGCTCGACATCCCGAGCGGCCAGGTCACCGCCCTCATCGGCCCCTCGGGCGCGGGCAAGTCCACCCTCATCCGCTGCATCAACCGGCTGGTGGAGCCGACCTCGGGCAAGGTCTGGCTGGGCGACACCGAGCTCACCGCCCTCGGCGCCGGCGCGCTGCGCCGCGAGCGCCGCCGCATGGGCATGATCTTCCAGGAATACGCCCTCGTCGAGCGCCTGACCGTGATGGAGAACGTCCTGTCGGGCCGCTTGGGCTACGTCGGCTTCTGGCGCTCCCTCACCCGCCGCTTCCCGCAGGCGGACGTGGACGAGGCCTTCCGCCTCCTCGACCGCGTGGGCCTCCTGCACATGGCCGACAAGCGCGCCGACGAGCTCTCGGGCGGTCAACGTCAACGGGTCGGCATCTGCCGCGCGCTCATCCAGGATCCGGCCGTCCTCCTCGTCGACGAGCCCACGGCCTCCCTCGACCCCAAGACCTCGCGCCAGATCATGCGCCTCATCTGCGAGCTCTGCGCCGAGCGCGGCCTCGCCGCGATCATCAACATCCACGACGTCGCCCTCGCCCAGATGTTCGTCGCCCGCGTCATCGGCCTGCGCTTCGGCGAGGTCGTCTACGACGGCAGCCCCGACGGCCTCACCCCCGACAAGCTGACCGAGATCTACGGCGAGGAAGACTGGGAAGCGACCATCGAGAAGGTCGAGGACGAGGACGACGCAGAGGCCGTCGCGTGACCGCCACCGACACCGAGCTCTCCGCCCTCCTCGGCACGCGCTGGCGGCGGCCGCCGCTCATCCGCCGGGCGTGGCTGCGCTGGACGCTGGGCATCGGCTTCCTCGTCTATCTCGTGCTCGCGGTGGCCTCGGTCGAGGTGAACTGGGCCCGCGTCTACGAAGGTCTCGACCGCGGCTGGGCCTTCGTACTGGCCTTCACCTCGCCCGATTTCACCTCCCGCTCCGGCGCCATCTGGGACGGGATGGTCGAGAGCATCGTCATCACCGTCGCCTCCTCCGTCGTCGGCATCCTCATCTCCATCCCGATCGCCCTCGGCGCCGCGCGCAACATCGCGCCGCTCCCGGTCTACATGGTCTGCCGCGGCATCATCGCCGTCTCCCGCGCCCTGCAGGAGATCATCGTGGCGATCCTACTCGTCGCGATCTTCGGCTTCGGCCCGCTCGCGGGCTTCCTCACCCTCTCCTTCGCGACCATCGGCTTCCTGTCGAAACTGCTGGCCGAGGACATCGAGGCCATGAGCCGCAGCCAGGCCGAGGCCGTGCGCGCCACCGGCTCGCGCTGGTCGCAATGGATCAACTACGGGGTGCAGCCGCAGGTCATGCCCCGCCTCATCGGCCTGTCGATCTACCGCATCGACATCAACTTCCGCGAAAGCGCGATCCTCGGCCTCGTCGGCGCGGGCGGCATCGGCGCGACGCTCAACACCGCCTTCGACCGCTACGAATACGACACCGCCGCCGCGATCCTGATCCTCATCATCGGGATCGTGATGGCCCTCGAATACATCAGCGGCATCGTCCGCGCGAAGGTGCAATAATGCCCGTGCTAGAGACCGACACCGGCCCAGTCTGGCGCCGCCGCACCCGCAATCAGACGCTCGTCCGCTGGTTCGGCTGGCTCCTCGGCGTCGCCGTCTTCCTCTACTGCTGGCAGCAGATCTCGGACGCGACCACGTGGTTCTTCGTCTGGGACGCGCCCGAGATCGCGGGCGACATCCTCGGCCGCGCCACCCCGCCGCGCTGGTCCTATATCAACAATCTCTGGTGGCCCATCTGGGACACGCTCAACATCGCCACCCTCGGCACCATCGCGGCCCTCGTCATGGCGGTGCCCGTGGCCTTTCTCGCCGCGCGCAACACCACCCCCTCGGCCTACATCGTGCGGCCCATCGCGCTCCTCATCATCGTCTCGACCCGCTCGATCAACTCGCTCATCTGGGCGCTTCTGCTGATCGCGATCATCGGGCCGGGGGTCTTCGCCGGCATCGTCGCCATCGCGATCCGCTCCATCGGCTTCTGCGCCAAGCTGCTCTACGAGGCCATCGAGGAGATCAACCAGACCCAGGTCGAGGCGATCACCGCCACCGGTGCCTCCCGCTGGCAGGTCATGGCCTGGGGGATCGTGCCACAGATCGCACCCGCCTTCGCCGGCATCGCCGTCTTCCGCTGGGACATCAACATCCGCGAATCCACCGTCCTCGGCCTCGTCGGCGCGGGCGGCATCGGGTTGCAGCTTCAGGGCTCGCTCAACACCCTCGCCTGGCCGCAGGTCTCGCTGATCCTTCTGGTGATCCTCGCCGCCGTCGTCGTCTCCGAATGGGTCTCGGCCAAGGTCCGGGGCGCGATCATTTGAGCGCCTCCCCCGCCGGTCCCATCTTCGACGCCTACCACGCCGTCCGCGCCCGCCTGCCCCGCCCCACCGCCGGCGGGGCCTGCACGCCCGTCGACACGCTGGCCGACATCGCGGATCGCTTCGACACCTTCCTCCTCGATGCCTTCGGCGTTCTGAACGTGGGCGAGACGCCCATCCCCGGCGCACGCGACCGCGTCCACGCCCTGCGCGACGCGGGCAAGCGCGTCCTGATCGTCTCGAACGCGGCCGGGCTGCCCCACGCGGCGCTCATGGAGAAATATGACGGCATGGGCATGGGCTTCGCCCCCGAGGACGTCATCACCAGCCGCATGGCCCTCACGAACGCCCTCGCCGATGCGCCCCCCACCCGCTGGGCGGCCATGGCGACGAGCGGCGCGGGCCTCGAAGACCTCGCGCCGACCCTCCTGCGCGACGATCCCGCCGCCTACGACGCGGCCGAGGGGTTCCTCCTGATCGGCTCCGCCGACTGGACGGACGCGCGGCAGGCCCTCCTCGAAGCCTCGCTCCGCGCTCATCCGCGCCCCGTCCACGTCGGCAATCCCGACATCGCCGCCCCGCGCGAGGACGCGCCCTCGCGCGAGCCCGGTCATTGGGCGCACCGCCTCGCCGACGCCACCGGCGTCGCCCCCGTCTTCCACGGCAAGCCCTTCGCCGGCATCTACGACCTTGCCTTCGCCCGCTCGGGCGACGCGGGGCGCACCGTCATGGTCGGCGACAGCCTGCACACCGACATCCTCGGCGCGCAGGTCGCGGGCGTGGCCTCGGCGCTCATCACATCGCACGGCATCCTGCGCGACCACGACGTCGCCGCCGGTATCGCCCTCTCGGGCATCCGCCCCGACTACGTCGTCCGCACCACCTGACCGCGCGTCCCCTCGATCCGCAGGCCCGCCCCCGCGCCCATCGCCGCCCGCAGGCGGCGCGAGAGCGCGTCGATGCCGAGCGTGATCCCGATCGTCACCAGAAGCAGCATCAGCACCCGGTCGAGCCGCAACTCCTGCACGTTCGTCTGGATCCAGAAGCCCAGCGTCGCCACGCCCAAGAGGCCGACGATCGCGCTCTCCCGCACGATGATTTCCCAGCGATAGAGACAGAGCGCGACGAAATTGCCCGACAGCCGCGGCATCAGATCCCACCCCGCGAGCGTCAGCCCCCGTGGCGCATCCGCCCGGAGCCGCAGCCCCTCCGCCTGCCGCCCCATGAGATGCGCGATGATCGCCCCGTTGTGCAGCGCCAGCGCCAGCACAGCGGGCAGGAGCGACGGCCCGAGGATCTGCAGGAAGACGAAGGCCAGCATGTAT
Organism: Jannaschia marina; assembly: GCF_013404595.1. Classification (GTDB taxonomy): domain Bacteria; phylum Pseudomonadota; class Alphaproteobacteria; order Rhodobacterales; family Rhodobacteraceae; genus Jannaschia; species Jannaschia marina. The sequence goes on from NZ_JABVAX010000008.1 coordinate 12,614, forward strand.
TCCGGCAGGCTCCGCACGACGACAAGCACCCCATGCCCCAGCACCGCACCCCACCGGCCCACCACCCGCGGCACGATCAGCGGAAAGGCGACGGCGGCCAGCACCGCCGCCCCCCCGAGCGCCAGTTGCGACACGATCAGCGTCTGCGCCGTGCCCGGCGTCGCCTGCTCCGCGAAGACGCGGCCGAGCCACGGCCCCCACTCCGCCCCCGTCCGCAGCGGGGCCGGCACCACGTCCCGCAGGAACCGCAGAAGCGCGCCGTCGCCCATCGGCGGGTGACTGACCCACGACAGCGCCACCACCGACACCGCCAGGTAGGCGGGGGCCAGCCGCCAGATCATCCACCGCCGCATCGGCAGGATCAGCGCGAGGAAGACCAGCAGGCACGCCGCCGCCGCCCCGTACTCCGCCTGCCGGAAGTAGGTCTCCAGCTGAAACCCGAGCGTCGGCAGGCCCACGAAGCCCAGCACCGCCGACGACCGCAGCCCGCATTCCAGCCGGTAGAGCGTATAGGTCCGCATCTGCGGCAGACACCCCGGCAGCCGCGCCCACAGGAGCGCCGCGACCCCGCCCACCCCCGGCGGCAGCGGGTCGCGCGCCTCCTCCATGTATTCCGCGAAGACCTTGGCGAAGATCCCCGCATAGGGCAGCCCGATGGCCAGAACCCCGGTCAGTGGCGACAGCCCGGTGACGTTGAGCAGCAGAAGCGCCCAGAAAAGCTCGTGCACCGCCCGCACCGACACGCAGAGCCAGCGCACGGGAGCCAGGCGATAGAACGGCGCGAGCAGCAGGCCGAAGACCGCCCCGAAGGCCACGCCGCAGAAGGCGAAGGCCAGCGTCAGCCCCGTCGCCCGCGCGAGACCGCCCAGATCGGAGAAATCCGGCGCGATCACGCCCCGCCCGATCGCCGTCAGCGTGGCCCAAGGGTCGGGCCGCGCCGCGCCGAGATCCGCCACCAGGAATGCGGCCAGCGTGACGAGGAGGAAGCCTAGCCCGACGTCCCGCCGCCGGAGCCTCACGCGTAAAGCTCCATCAGCCGCGCCACGTCGAGCCCCGCGACCGGCGCATCGAGCGCCACGGTCCCGCCCTTCAGGCCCACGACGCGCGACGCCACCCGCCGCGCCTGCCCCACGTCATGGAGGACCATCACGGAAGTCTCGAATTGCCCGATTAGGGACTGCAACAGCGCATCGCCCTGCGCCGGATCGAGGCTCGACACCGGCTCATCGGCAAAGACCACCGCGCCCCCGCGCAGCATCGCCCGCGCCAGCGCCACGCGCTGCCTCTGCCCGCCCGAGAGCGCGCCGACCGACCGCCGCTGCAATCCGTCGAGGCCCACGCGCGCCAGCACCGCCTCCACCTCCGCCCGCTCTGCGGCCGATGGCCGGACCAGCGTGCGCAGGTTCCGCGCGGTGCCATGGTCGGTGAGCCGACCCATCCAGACGTTGTGAAACACGCTCAGCGCATCGACGAGCCCGTGGTCCTGCGCCACCTCGGCCACGCGCCCCGCCGCCCGTTCGCGCAGCGCGCGCAGAAGCGTCGACTTCCCCGCCCCGCTGCGCCCCATCAGCGCCACGCAGTCCCCCGCGCGCACCGTCAGCGTCACGTCGCGCAGGACGGCCTCCGCGCCCCAGCCCAGCGTCTCGGACCGGAGCGCGATCTCCATCAGTCGATGATGTCGAGGGCGCGCGCCGTGTCCTCGATCGGCTGGTAGAGGTCGTTCGTCGCCGGAATGAAGGCCGCGCGCGGGAAACTGGCCAGCAGCTCCGCGTCATCCATGCCCACGAGCGCCGCCTGCACCTTCTCGGTAAAGCCCGCGCCGAAGCGCGCATCCGCGTCGCCCCGGATCGTCCAGTTGTAGTCCGGGTAGGGCGGCGTCTGCCAGATGACCTTCGCCGTCTCCGCCTCCGGCGCGCCGGCCTCCGCGGCCTTGTCGTAGACGGTGTAGTTCATCGCGCCCACCTCGTAGGCCCCCGAGGCCACGAGGCGCAGCGTCTGCCCGTGGTCGCCCGAATAGCCCACCTCCGAGAAGAGCGCCTCCGGAGCCTGCCCCGTCTCCTCGCGCAGCCAGAACTCGGGCATGAGCCGCCCGGACGTCGAGGTCTGCGCGCCGAAGGTAAAGCTGCGACCGGCGATGTCGGGGAAGTCCTCCGACCGCTCGATCCCGGTTTCGGTGTTCGCGATGAAATAGGTCACGAAGGTCTCGTCCTCCGACCCCTGCGCCAGCGCCTGCGACCCGGGCACGGCGATCCGCGCCTGCACGCCCGAAAGCCCGCCGAACCAGCCCAGCTGGATCTGGTCGTTGCGGAAGGCGGTGACGGCGGCGGCATAGCTCTTGACGGGCACGTATTCGACATCCACGCCCAGTTCCGCCTCGAGGTAGTCGGCCACCTTGGAGAACCGCTCCACCAGCTTCGTCTCGTCGTCGTCGGGAATGGCCGAGAAATAGAGCGTCTCGGCCCCCGCCGGCGCGGCGAGGAAGATCAGGAGAAGGGCGGGTTTCAGCATGGCGCGGGCCTCGGTGTCAGGGGTCGCCCCCCTAGACCGCGCCCGCGCCCGAAAGGCAAGCCGCCCGCGTCAGATCACCGACAGGACCACGATCATCGCCAGCGCATAGATCACGATCGCCCCGCCGATGAGCAGGTAATGGAAGTTGCCCATCGCCTGGGCCTTCACGATCGACTTCATCTGCCCCATGAGGTCGGGCCAGGTGTAGCTGACGAAATCGCCCTGGGTGAAGACGGCCTTGATCCGCCCCTCGCTGTCCACGACCGGCAGGCGGCGGAAGCGCTCGTTCGACATCATCCGCAGCCATTCGAGCATGTCGTCCGTCTCCGTTGCCACGCGCGGATCGGCCGTCATGATGTCCGAGAGCTTCGTCGTCTTCGCGTCCAGCCCCTTGGCCACCAGCTTGTTCATCACGTCGCGTTCGGTCACGACGCCCAGCACCTTGTCGTCGCCGTCGGTCACGATCACGCAGCCGTAGTTCTTGTCCGACATGGCCGCGACGGCCTCTGACACCATCTGGTCCGGCGGGCCGGTCAGGGGCTTGGTCTTGGTCTTGTACTCGGCCCGGTCCATCAGGCGGTTGCCGGCGCGGTCTGTCTCGGCCATCTGCGGTCTCCTTCGTCTGATGAGGTTGACCTAGGGTCCGGTGCGGCAAAGTCACGCGCACCCGGGCTCCGCCAGCGTCACAGTCGAACCCCACCGTCATCACCGGGCAGACGGGACACGTCATCATCGGGGCGAAGGGGCGCGTCATCATCGGGCTCGACCCGATGATCTCCCGCCGATGTCCCCACCGCGCCCCTCGGCCCTACCCTTCGGCCAGCCGCGCAAGGCACCGGCGCAGCACCGCGACCTCCTCGGCACTGAACCCTTCCGCAAGCTGCGCATCGTAGGCCCGCGCCGCCGCCGACAACTCGTCATAGGCCCCCTGCCCCGCCGACGTCAGCCGCAGATGCTCGCGCCGCCGGTCCCGCGCGCTCGGGGCCCGCGCGAGGAACCGCTTCGCCTCCAGCGCGGCGACGGCGCGGCTCACCTTCGTCTTGTGCAGGCCCGCGCGGTCGCAGATGTCGCGCGCCGTCATCGCGCCGTAGCGGCCAAGGTGGAACAGCACGCGCCATTCCGTCCGCAGCATCCCGTAGCGCTCGCGATACTGCCGCTGGAACGCGAGGCTCGTCGCCTCCGCCGCCCGGTTGAGCGCGTAGGGCAGGAAATCGGCCAGGTCGAAGTCGCCGCTCACAGGTCGATCTCCACGACCCCGCCCGCCTCCGCCGCCCGGCTCTGGCAGAGGATGAGCGCCGTCTCCCGCTGCGCCCGCGACAGCACGAAATCCCGGTGTTCCACCGCGCCCGAGACGAGCCCGCACTTGCACACCCCGCAGATCCCGTCGGTGCATTTCACGTCTACCTGCACGCCCGCGCGGGCAAGGGCATCCGTCGCGCTCTCCTCCGCCCCGACGGCCACTTCCCGCCCCGAGCGCGCGAGGCGCAGGGTGAAGGCGTGGTTCTCGTAGTCCGGCACCTCGGGGACGGAGAAATACTCGAGGTGCCGCGCCGCCTCCGGCACGCCCGCCGCCTCCGCCGCCTCCATCACCGCCCCCATGTAACGGTCCGCCCCGCAGGTATAGACATGGGCGTTCTCGGGCAGCGCAGCCATCACCGCCCCAAGATCCGCCCGCGTCCCCTCGTCGGTCACATGGAGCGTCACGCGCCCGGCCCAGGGCACCGCGGCGAGCTCCGGCAGGAAGCCCATCGTCGCCCGCGAGCGCCCGGAGTAATGCAGCGCGAAGGACGCCCCCGCCCGGTGCAGCTCATGGGCCATGGCGATCATCGGCGTGATCCCGATGCCGCCCCCCATCAAAAGGCTGTGCGGCGCGGCGTGGAGCGGGAAATGGTTGATCGGATGCGACACGAAGACCCGCCGCCCCGGCGTGAAGATCCGGTGCATCAGCGCCGAGCCGCCCCGCCCCGCGTCCTCCCGCAGCACGCCGATGCGATAGCGCGACCGGTCTCCCGGATCGCCCCACATCGAGTATTGCCGCAGGTATTCGGGCGCGACCACCACGTCCAGATGCGCCCCCGCCCGCCACTCCGGCAGGTCCGCGCCGTCCGGCGACACGAGGTCGTAGGCCACGATCCCCTCGGCCACCGTCTCGGCCCGGTCCACGACGAGCTGCATCACCGGCGCGTCCCCGTCGGCGGTATAGACATGATCCGTCGGCATCTCTCCCCGCGCCAGCCGGCGCTTGTACTCCGCCGCCGAAATCAGGTTCTGATACGCCGAAATCCCCGCCTCCCGGTCCATCGGGGCCGGATAGGGCCAGGGATGCGGGGCCAGCGGCGCGGGGTAGACGGCCAGCGTCTGATCCTCGTAGCGCACATCGAGGTCGCGCTGCAGATCGCGCGCGTTCACCGGGGCGCGCGTCGGGCGATAGGCCTCGTCCTCCTCGATCTCCAGGTCCCACCACCACTTCTTCACCGGGTTCAGCCCGCCGTTGCCCACCGCATCGTCGAGCCGCGCCAGCACCGGCGCCGCCGCGGGCACCTTCATCGCCGCCCAGCGGAAGGGCGCCTCGGCGAAGAGCCCCTCCAGGTTCCACGGGCACGTCTTCATGCAGCGCCCGCACATCGCGCCCCCCTCCGTCCCGATCCGGTAGGAGGCGCATTTCTGGCTGTCGGACTTCCAGATCTCGTAGCCGTTGAACATCAGCTTCGGTCCGGCGGTGATCGCGCCCGACGGACATTCCCGCGCGCATTTGTTGCAGCTCTCGCAAAAACGCTGCAGCCCGAAGTCGATCGGCTTGTCATGGGCCATCGGCAGATCGGTGGTGACGACCCCCGATTTCAGCCGCGGCCCGAGGAACGGGTTCAGGATCACCTCGCCGATCCGGCTCACCTCGCCCAGCCCCGACAGGAGCAGGAGCGGCGGCTGCAACACCTCCCCGTCCATCACCGTATGCGCCTTGGCCGAATAGCCGAGCCGCCGGATCTGCGCCGCGATCACGCCCCCCAGCAGCGAGAACCGCAGGTAGGCCCGCATCGACTGCGCCACGCTGATCCAGTCGTCGCCCGAGGCCCCCTCCATCGTCTCGTAGCCCTGGTCCACGATCATGGAGATCGCCTGATCGTGCGGCGGGTCGATCGGGTCGCCCCGCGCGTCGTGGCTGTACCACGCCCACTCCGGGCAGCGGCTGATCCCAACCGCGTCGATCCCGAGCCAATAGGACGTCGCCTTGATCAGCTCCGCCGACATTTCAGGCTCTATTTGCCGCGTTAGAGCCGCTTTTTCCCCATCCTGCAGCAGCACGAAGGCCCCGAGCGCCCTCCGCTGCGCCATCGAGGGGGCGGCCTTGCGCACGTAATGCCCGCCCTTTGCCTGATCCTGCAGCGCCTTGCCCATGTCGCCGAACTGCGCCCGCGCAAAGAGGTCCGCGCGCTTGGGCACCCGCGGCACGCGCGGCTCGTCGATATAGGTCGTGGGCCGCTCCACCCGTGTCAGCGTCTCGAACGGATGCGCCCCGTCCACGAAGCGCCGCCCGGCATAGGGCACCGCGTTGCCCGCCGATTTCACCGTCCCGCGGCCCAGCTTCCACGACAGCCCGTAGATGCCCTTCGGCTGCTCCTCGGCCAGCGGCGCGTCTTCGGCCAGCGCCAGTGTCGTCGTCACCGCCGCCAACCCGAAGCGCCGGCCCACGTAGGGATGCGTCAGCCCCCCCTGCCCCACCGTCGCCACGCTCGCCGCCACGGCCAGCCGGTTCAGGTCCACGTCCGAGGCCGAAAGGCTGTGCCCCTTCGCGTCGAACCCCAGGAGGCGGATGTAGTTCGACAGGACCGCCGCCGTCTCCGCCGCCAGCAACCCCGCGCGATGGGCCTGCGCCTCCTCGATCCAGTCGCAGCCCACCTCCCCCGGCTCGGGCGCGCGCGGGTTTTCGTACATCAGGACGATGGCATGTCGGTGCCCGGCCACCGACGTGGGCGGGGCCAGCGCCGAATCCCGCAGATCCGCCATGATCGTGTCTATTCCCGACGCCAGTGTCTTCGTCTGCCGCGTCGCGAGGTCTTCGGCCAGCCGCGCCACATCGGGGTTCACCACCGGTTCGGACAGAAGCGCCGCCTCCGGCATCGGCCCGATCCCGACGACGGCCGCGTCGCAGAAATAGCCGAACCCCTTCAGATGCCGCGCCCGTTCCTCCGGATCGTCGGGGATTTCCGAGCGGACGCCGTTCACCAGCCCGTCTCGGATCGCATCGAGCATCGCCTGATGCTCCCGCATGGCGTTGACGATGCTGAGCGGGTCGTCGGGCCGCGCGAAGCTGAGCGGCTCCATCGCCGGCACCCTGCCAAGGTCCGGCATCGGCCCGCGCATCAGGCGCTCAACCGGATAGGGGCCGAGGTGCGGCGGGCGGTCCTTGGTCGAGAAGAGACGGGATGTCATGACCGAACCGTGACGCCCCGCCGGGCGGAGTTCAAGCGCGCCCCGGCGTCCCCTGCCCCATCGGGTCGAAGACGGCGACGCCCGTCGGCTCGAAATGCCGGATGTTGCGCGTCACCACGGTCAACCCGTGGACCTGCGCGATGGCGGCGATCATGAGGTCGTTCTCATTGTGACCGATCCGCGCGGCCATCTGCCCCCAGACCGTCGCCGCCCGCGCATCCAGCGGCAGGATACGGTCCCGGAACTCGACCCGCCGCAGCCGATCGGCCCAATCCCGCAAATCCGCCGCGAACCGCGGATCGCGGCGCTGCGCCCGGTGAATCCCGGTCTCGATCTCGGCAAGACTGACGACCGAGACGAACATCGTCTCCGGCGCGCGGGCTGCGGCCCACTCGGCCACCTCGGGGAAGCGCCGGCGACGGCGCAGAAGAGAAAGTGTATCCGTATCAAGAAGATACATCAGAACTCGACGTCACGCGGCCGCACGTTGCCCAGCCGGTCCCAGTCGAAATCCGGCTCGTCGTCGCGGGCTTGCGGCATGTCCGCCATCAGCGCGCCGAAGGTCGCCGGCTCGCGCAGTCGGCTGAGCGCGGCCCATTCCTCTTCCGAGACGACGACGACCGCCGGTTGCCCCCGTTTCGTGACATGCTGAGGCTCACCCGTCATCGCCGCCTCGACCACGGCACTGAACTTCGCCTTCGCGTCCTGGACCGTCCACATGGCACCCTCCTGACTATCTGACCAGTCATATAGTCAAACACATACTGGCACGCAAGGATTTCCCCGCGGGGAAATCACTCTCCTTCCCCGATCTCGCGCCAGAAGGCCGCGATCGCCCGCTCCAGTTTCGCCCGGTCGACCGCGCCGAAATCGAGGTCCGCTCGCAGCTCCATCTTGCCCTGCGTCGCCGTCGCCCGCACCCCCGGCCCCACCGGCACCGACAGCGCAACACGCCCCCGCGGCGCGCCCCGCGCCTTCTTCGGCAACGGGGCCGTCTGCGCGTCAAGCGCCCCGCGCAGGATCGCCAGCTCCTCCTCCGCCGTCCGACCGGGTTCAGCCATCAACCGGTCGCGCAGCACCGCCGCGAACCCGGCATCCGCCTCCAGCCGGTCGGCCAGCGCCAGCCCCACGGCCCGCGACAGCGCAGTGGGATGAGCCAGCACCTTCTCGAGCCGCGCCATCACCAGCGCGAAGCGGCGGATGTAGCTCCGCTTCTGCGGCGCGACACTCGCGTAGAGCGCGTTGACCGCCTCGTCGACCGACGCGCAGCCGTCCACCCCATCCGACGCATAGGCCCGCGCCAGCATCGCCATCTCGGCGAAGCTCACGTCCTTGCGGATCAGGTTCTCGTCCACCATCCGCCGGTAGAGCCCCGCCTGGCTCTCGCCCGCGGCCAGGATGCCCGCCGGGATCTGCGCCCATCGTTCTTCCCCCGTCTCGGCATGGAGTTCGCGATAGGCCGACAGCCGGCGCATCCCCTGCACCAGCTCATAGCCCCCCTGCCCGTCCGCCTCGACCCGGATCGGATTGCTCAACCCGATGTCGCGCAGCGAGGCCTTCAGGTCATCGAGCTCCAGATCGCCCGAGACGCGCCGGTCGCGCGTCAGCTTCCGCGTGCGCACCGCGTCGATGGGCACGAGATCGGTGATGAGGCCCAGCCCCTTGAGCCGCACGAGCTCGTGGGCCAGCGCGTCGTTCTCGGCCCGGATCTCCGCCTCAAGCCGCTCCCGGTGCCGGCGCGCGTCCCCGACCTCTCCGATGGCGGCGGCCATCGGGCCGCGGCGGGCGGACTTCGTCTCGATGTTTTCCGGGATCGCGGTGTCGTCTTCGCTCGGCAGGTCGACGTCGAAGATGCGGCGTTTGCGGCTCATGTCTCGTCCTCCATCCGGTCCCAGGCGGCCAGCACGGTCTCGCGGAACTCCGCATAGGCCGTGTCGAACGTACCCCGCGCGCGCCGCCAGGTCTCGCGGGTCATGTCGCGGTAGTCGATCTCGTACACCGAACTGAGGAACCGCCCCGATTGCTCGACGGCCCGCGTATGCTCGATCGGGTGCTCCGCCATCCGGTCGCCGAAGACCTTGCCGAAGGCATCCTTCATGGCACGGTGCAGATCATTCCCCGGCTCGTACCGCGTCAGCAGGAATCGCACGTCGAGGAAGCTCTTGCCGAACTCCGATTTCCCCGCGGGGAAATCCGCGAAGCCGACGAGATCCTCCAGCGCCTCGGAAAGCTGGCCGATGAAGGAGGTCGTGGAGTCGTATTCCCAGTAGCCGGGTCCCGACGGGATGTAGAGGACGTCCGCCGCAAAGACGGCGTTCATCGACTGGTAGCCGATCGCCGGGGGGCAGTCGAAGATGACGAGGTCGTAGGCGTCGCGGGGCAGGGCGTCGAGCCAGCGGGAGACGGCGGCGAAGAACGACCAGTCGGGGTTCATGTGCCGGTACTGCGCGCTGGCGAATTCCACAAAGGCCGCGTTGGCGCAACTCGGGACGAGGTCGATCGTCGACCAGCAGGTCGGCTTGATGAAATCCGCCTGCCGCAGCTCACCGAGCCCGGTGTCGGCGATGGAGGCGGGCAGGCGGCGTTCGGGCATCGCACGACCCGACTCGGCCCCGCGCGTCGCGGCGTTCATGCGCTGCGTCTCGTGGATGAGGTCGCGGGCGAGGATGCCCCAGACGGTATGCTCCTCGTTCACGTCGCTCAGACCCATCGAATGGCTCAGCGTCGCCTGAGGGTCGAAGTCGATGCAGAGGACGCGATAGCCGTCGAGCGCCGCAGCATGGGCGAGGTGGAGCGCGGTGGTCGACTTGCCGGCCCCGCCCTTGAAGTTGGAGACCGCAACGCGGATCGCGCGCTTGCCCGCGGGACGGGGCGGCATGAGGGAGCGGCGGTTTACCTTCATCTTGCGGCGCAGCTCGTTGACCTCCTCGAGGGAGAACCAGCGCTGCCGCCCCTCGGGCTCCACCTCGCCGGAGGGCAGGGCGGGGTCGGCGGCGAGGCGGCCGCGGAAGGTGTTCTGATTGACCCGGAAGATGAGCTCCGACACCTCCCAGGAGGAGAAGCGCCGGAGGACCTTTTCGTGCCCGGGGGAGAAGGTCTGTTTGCGGATCCACCCCTGCAGCTTGAGCGAGCTGTCGCGGAGTGCCTGAAGATCCCGGTAGTCGAGCATCTGCCACCTCAACGTTCATTGTTCTCTGAAACTGAAATACGCCGAATTTGACAAAGACGTAAATGAAGAACTAACGATCAGGAGACGCGCGCGCGTCCTTGCGTGCCCTGCGGCAACGGCGGCGCCGCGACCCGGCAGGCCCGATTCGCGCATTTGCCGCACTGACACCTCATATTGAGGGGACAAAGTCAGTGTCATACTCTAGCTTGGGGGGACATGCGGTCGCTTTGAGGGGACGCCCACTGTGTCCCTCTATACCAGATACATACCTCATTTCATTTCTTGAATGAGGGCCTCCAGCGGCGACGCTTGACAGAATCGAATAATCCAACGCAAATCGGATCAACGGCCGGAAAAACGGTCGATTGAGCAGCGGCGGGGCGATAATGGCATCCGGCCAGATAGACATACAGAGACGCGTTCCAACCGGGCGCAACGCAGCGTCGATGAAATACGACGTGCTGGTCGCGCTCGGCAGCTGGGCCTGCGCCGGCGACAAGCATCTGCAGCGCCGGGCCTTGCGGTTCATCACGCTCCTGACGGCCCGCTATAACTGGCAGAGCGACACGCTCACCACCGGACAGAAAGAAATCGCCCGGCTCTGGTCGGTCGATGAACGGACGGTCAAGCGGGAGATGGCGCATCTGCGCGAGGCCGGATGGCTGGTGCTCAAGCGTCCCTCGGCGCGGGGGAGGGTGGCCTGCTATGGTCTCGGTCTCGATGTGGTGCTGGCACAGACGGCGGAGAGCTGGTCGCACGTCGGCCCCGACTTCGTGGCGCGGATGATACCGCCGGCACCGGAGCCCAGCCCGCAGACCGTGGTGCCGTTTCCAGTGCAGGGGAGCGGGCAGTGGCCGGCGCTGGCCGCGCGGGTGCAGGCGGAAGACCCGGGGCTGTATCAAGCCTGGGTCGCTCCTCTCATCTGCGTGGAGGAGCGGGACGACGTACTGCGCCTGCGCGCGCCGTCGCGGTTCCATGCGTCCTTCCTGCGCACGCACCACCTGTCGCGGCTTGCGGCCCTTGCCCGGCTTCAGGGCTGTTCGATCGAACTTGTCGAGTAGTCGGGCCGGGGCAGGGCGGTGAGCAGCGCGCGGATATGGGCGCGCGCCTCGGCCCCGCGCCATGTTTCGGGGAAGGCGCGATCGGGCAGGGCAGGGGTGCGCAGCACCAGACGGCGCCACTCGTGAACGATGACGAGGCGCAGAGAAGTGTCTGTTTCGGTCTCTAACCGCCGCGCTAGAGCCTCGATCCGGTCGGCGAAGGCATTGGTCTGACCCAGCAGATCCGGCGGGCAGACGCGCGCCTGCATCCAGTCGGGCACGGTGTCGAGCGGGAGCAACGGGTCGCCCGGGGTCGTCGCCAGCGCGAGGCCTGGCGCGATCACACATCCCTCCTGTAGTGCGCCGGGCTCCGTCACGTGCAGGTAGAGCCCGGTGGGTATGTCCGCGCCGTAGATTCGGGGCCCGGCGGCGCGCGATTGGTCGCGACCGAACTCGGTCAGCGCATGGGCCGTCAGCCGCCCGTGCCGCGTGCTCTCGATCCAGCCGTCGCGGCGCAGGCGGTGGAGCGCCGTGCGCAGGGCTTCGGGGCGGATGCCCATGGGCGCGGTGAGCGCGGCGAGCGTCCGCCCCGTCAGCCGCGTGCCCGGGTCGAGCGCGAGATCGCCGAAGATGGTGACGAGCATCGACCAGGTACGGGGCGGGCGGCCATCGGTGAGGATGTCGATCAGGCTGGACATGCGGGCAGGGTAGGGGAGGGGTGCCGGAGCCGCCAGAGCGGCTATTGTTGACCGCTCGGTCGGGTTTGTGCAAGCGTTCCGCCAAGGGAGAGGTCGATGGACGCAGAGGCACGGGCGGCGCGGGCCGCGGAGACGATGTGGGCGGCGGACGAGGCGTCGCGATGGTTCGGCTTCGAGCTGATCGCGGTGGGCGAGGGGCGTGCGGAGGTCGCGCTTGACGTGGCGGCGCACCATTGCAACGGCCACGGGACGTGCCACGGCGGGGTGACCTTCGCGCTGGCCGATACGGCCTTCGCCTTTGCCTGCAACAGCCGCAACCAGGCGACGGTGGCGCAGCACTGCATGGTCAGCTTCACAGCGCCGGGACGGGCGGGCGACCGGTTGATGGCGGTGGCGCGGGAAGTCTCTCTGCAAGGGAAAAACGGTATCTACGACGTGACGGTCACCAACGGCGAGACGGTGGTGGCGCAGTTCCGGGGGCTGTCGCGGGCGATCCGGGGCACGCTCTTCGAGGAGGAGGAGACATGAAGGACCTGAAACCCGATCCGGCCTGGATGGACCCGATCGAGACCGCGCCGCGCCCTTTCATCGACGAGGTGCAGCTCGACCGGCTGAAGTGGACGCTGCACCATGCCTATGAGAACGTCGCTCACTACCGCGCGGCCTTCGATGCGGCGGGGGTGCGGCCGGGGGATCTGACGTCGCTGGGCGATCTGGCGAAGTTTCCCTTCACCACGAAGGACGACCTGCGGGCGAATTACCCCTTCGGCATGTTCGCCGTGCCGCGGGGCGAGATCCGGCGGGTTCATGCCTCGTCGGGCACCACGGGGAAGCCGACGGTGGTGGGCTACACCCAGGGCGACCTCGACCATTGGGCGGACCTCGTGGCGCGGAGCCTGCGCGCGGCCGGGGTGCGGGCCGGAGACGTGGTGCACAACGCCTATGGCTACGGGCTCTTTACCGGGGGGCTCGGCGCCCATGCGGGGATCGAGCGGCTGGGTGCGACGGTGATTCCGATGTCGGGCGGGCAGACGGCGCGGCAGGTGCAGCTGATCGAGGATTTCCGACCCAAGGCGATCATGGTGACGCCGTCCTACATGCTGAATATCCTCGAGGAATACGAGCGGCAGGGGCTGGACCCGCGGGCCTCGTCGCTCGAGGTCGGCATCTTCGGGGCCGAGCCCTGGACGCCCGCGATGCGCGCCGAGATCGAGGTGGCCTTCGACATGCATGCGGTGGATATCTACGGGTTGTCGGAGGTGATGGGGCCGGGGGTGGCGCAGGAATGCGTTGAGACCAAGGACGGGCTGCACATCTGGGAGGATCATTTCCTGCCCGAGATCATCGACCCGCAGACGGGCGAGGTGCTGCCCGACGGGACGGAGGGGGAACTGGTGTTCACCACGCTCACCAAGGCGGGCATGCCGGTGATCCGCTACCGCACGCGCGACCTGACGCGGCTGATGCCCGGGACGGCGCGGTCGATGCGGCGGATGGCGAAGGTGACGGGGCGGTCGGACGACATGATCATTCTGCGCGGCGTCAACGTCTTCCCGAGCCAGGTGGAGGAGCGCGTGCTGGCGGTGCCGGGCCTCGCCCCTTATTTCCAGATCGAACTGACGCGCGAGGGTAAGATGGACGTGATGCGGGTGCATGTGGAGGGCGGGGACGGCGCGGCCGGGGCCGTGCTGGAGCGGGAGATCAAGGACCTGATCGGGGTGAGCTGCGCGGTGGTGGTGGGGCCGCCGGGCAGCGTGGAGCGCAGCCAGGGCAAGGCGCGGCGCGTGGTGGATCGGCGTGGGGCGTAGCCTTGCCCGCGACCACGGGGCGAAGCGCGCGGCGCTCCTGAAGGCGGCGGCGCGGGCCTTCGCCGCCTCGGGCGTCGCCGGGGCCTCCATGGCGGAGGTGGCGCGGGCGGCGGGGGTGTCGAAGGGCGTGCTCTATCACTACTGGCCGAGCAAGGAGGCGCTGCTCTTCGAGATCCTCGACGGCTACCTGTCGGACCTGCGCGACGTCGTGCTGGCCGAAGGGGAGCTGGGGCCGCTTCTGGAGGCGATCCTGCTGGCCTACGAGGGGATGGACGCGGAGCATCGCATCCAGGGCGAGGGCATGGCGCTCCTGCCGCCGGAGAAGGCGGAGGTACTGCGCGGCTACCAGCGGGAGATGGTGGCGCGCATGGGCGAGGTGCTGGGCGACCGGCGGCGGTCGGCGGTGATGAGCGTCTTCGGCATGCTCAACTGGTTCTACATGTGGCACCCCGGGGCCGACCGCGCGGCGCGCCTGGCCTACGCGCGGGACGTCGCGGCGATCGCGCGGGGCGGGGTGGGGGCGCTCGGGGGTTAGCGTCTTTTTTTGAGTATTTTCGGCAGGAAGATGGGGTGGGGGCCTCGGGGGTCATGGTCGGACTTGATCCGGCCGTCTTTGGTCGGTTGTGCATCAGGGAGCAGTGGATGTTCGGGTCGAGCCCGAGCATGACGGGCTTTGCGCGACAGATATGAAGAGATGCCCGGGTCGAGCCCGGGCATGACAGTGCAAGGGGGCGAGGGCGCGCGCGTCAGTGGCCGGTGTCGTAGTCGACGACCACGCTGTCGGTCAGCGGGTAGGACTGGCAGGAGAGGACGTAGCCGCGGCTGACCTCGTCGTCGTCGAGGGCGTGGTTCTGGATCATCTCCACCTCGCCTTCGACCACGCGGCACATGCAGGTCGAGCAGACGCCCGCCTTGCAGGCGAAGGGCGCGTCGAGGGCGTTGGCGCGGGCCGCGTCGAGGAGGCTCTGGTCGCGCTCCATCGTGATCTCGTGGGGGACGCCGTCGAGGCGGATGGTAGCGCGGGTCGGGGGCTGGGGCGCGTCGCTGCGGGCGGATTGCGGCAGGCGGCCGGGCTGCGTGCTGCCGAACAGCTCGACGTGGATCTCCGCCGGGTTCACCCCGTGGGCTTCGAGGCGGGCGCGGGCGGTCTCCATCAGGCCCTCGGGGCCGCAGATGAAGGCCCGGTCGATCGTGTCGGGGTCGATCCACTGCGCGAAGAGCGCGTCGAGCTTGTCGGCGTCGAGCCGCCCGGTGAAGAGCGGAATCTGCTGCGCGTCCTGCTTGAGGACGTGGACGATCTGAAGCCGGGTCAGGTGCTGCGATTTCAGGTCGTCCAGCTCGGTCTGGAACATGATGCTGTTCACCGCGCGGTTGGCATAGAGGACCGTGACCTGCGCTTTCGGCTCCGCGGCCAGCACCGTGCGGGCAATCGAGAGGATCGGGGTGATGCCGGAGCCCGCGGTGATCAGCAGGTAGCGGGTCGCGGCGTCGGGTGCGAGCGGGGTGTGGAAGCGGCCCATGGGGGGCATCACGTCGAGCGTGTCGCCGGGGGCGAGGCTCTCGTTGGCCCAGGTGGAGAAGGCCCCGCCCTCGACCCGCTTGATGGCGACCTGGCAGGGCTCGCCCGGGGCGGCGCAGATGGAATAGCTGCGCCGGATCTCGGTGCCGTCGAAGCTGCGCCGGAAGGTGAGGTACTGCCCCTGCACCCAGTCGAAGGGCGCGTCGAGGGTGACGACCACGGCGTCGCGGGTCGTCGGGCGGATATCGGTGACTTTGAGGGGCTGGAACCGCATCAGTGGCACTTGAAATGGTCGAAAGGCTCGGCGCAGGCGTCGCAGCGCCATTGGGCCTTGCAGGGGGTGGAGCCGAAGCGGCTGATCTCGGTGGTCGCCGGGCTGTCGCAGCGGGGGCAGCGGGGGCGCGTGGCCCCCGTGGGCGGGGCGATGCCGTAGGCGCGGAGCTTCTCGTGCGCCGCCTCGGTGAGCCAGTCGGTCGTCCAGGGCGGGTCGAGGCGGGTTTCGATGGCCGGGGTCAGGCCGGCGTCGCGGAGCCTGGACTCCACCGCGAGCGCGATGAGGGAGGTGGCGGGGCAGCCCGAGTAGGTGGGCGTGATCGCGACGCGGGCGGTCGTGCCGTCGAGGGTGGCGGCGCGCACGATGCCGAGGTCGGTGATGGTGATGACCGGGATCTCGGGGTCGGGGATCGTGGCGAGGAGGTCGAGGAGCGCCGCGTCGGTGCTGGGCGTCGCGTGGCGCGCGCGGGGGCGCGTGACGTCGGCGCGGGAGCCGGGAACGGGGGCGGGGGCCGGGCGCGGCATCACCAGGTCGCCCCCGGATAGGCGCGCTGGAGCCACTGCATCTGCGTGAGCATATGGCCGAGGTGTTCGGAATGGCGCGCGCCGGTGCGGCCGCCCGCGTGGGCGAAGGTGCCCTCGGGGACCGTCAGCGTGGCCTCGGTGAGCGTGGCGCGGACGGTCTCGTCCCACGCGGGGCGGAGCGTGGAGGGCAGGGGGGCGATGCCGGCGTCGGTCATGGCGGTATCGGTGGCGTCGTCCTGGAACATCTCGCCCGCGAAGGGCCAGAGCCGGTCGAGCGCCGCCTGCATCCTTGCGTGGCTCTCCTCGGTGCCGTCGCCGAGGGCCACCACGATGCCGGCGGAGCGCTCGGCGTGGTAGCGCGCCTCCTTCACCGCCTTGGCCGCGATGGCGGCGACGGGGGCGTCGGTGGCCCGGGTCAGCGCGTCGAGCTGCGCGACATGCCACTGGTCGAAGAGGAACTGCCGCGTGATCGTGTGGCCGAAATCGCGGTTCGGTTGCTCCACGAGGAGGAGGTTGCGGAAGTCCCACACGTCGCGGAGCATAGCGATGTCGTCGGCGGAGCGGCCCGCGCCCTCCACCTCGCCGGCGCGGCCGAGCCACATCTGCGTCTGGCCGATGAGATCGAGCGCGGTATTGGCGAGCGCGATATCCTCCTCGAGCGCGGGGGCGCGACCGCACCATTCCGACAGGCGATGGCCGAGGACGAGGGTGTTGTCGCCCATCCGGGTGAGGAAGGTGAAAAGGTCGCTCACATCGCGCCCGCGTCGTCGGGGATGTCGAAGAAGGTGGGGTGGCGGTAGGTCTTGTCATCGGCCGGGTCGAACATCGGGCCCTTGGCCGAGGGGTTCGAGGCGGTGATCTGAGCCGAGGGGACGACCCAGATCGACACGCCCTCGTGGCGGCGGGTGTAGACGTCGCGGGCGTTGCGCATCGCCGTCTCCGCGTCGGCGGCATGGAGCGAGCCGACGTGGCGGTGGCTGAGGCCGTGCTGGCCGCGGATGAAGACCTCCCAGAGGGGCCATTCGCGTTTGGGATCGCTCATGTCAGCACCCGCAGTCGAGATCGAGGAGCTCGAAGGCCTCTGCCGCGTCGGCCGGGCAGCCCGGGCTCTGGCGCGGGAAGCCGATGGAGAGTTCGGGGAAGTCGGCGGAGAAGCCGCCGTTGGCCCAGCACCAGGTGCCGGCGGAGAAGCCGTCGCGGGCGGCATCGCAGGACTTGCCGAGATAGAGCGTCTCGCGCCCTTCTAGGGCCTGCGGGCCGGTGTCGGTGCGGATGAAGCGGACCATGGGATAGTCGGACGTCAGGACATAACCCGAGGCGGTGCAGGCGGTGGAATAGATGTGGCCGCCCGCGCTGACCTGCGCGGCGGCGGGGAGAGCCATGGCGGCGAGGAGGGCGGCGGCCCTGATCACCCGCGGCCCCGGTCGTCGTTCAGGCCCGGACCCGGGTGCGGATTGCGGGCCTGGCCGAAGAGGACGATCTGGCCGTCGGGGTCATGGACCTCGAAGTCGTCGCATCCGTAGTGCTCGTTGCGACGGATCCCGGTGGTGGCGAGGCCCGCGTCGGACAGCTCCACATGGAGCGCGTCCACATCGGAGACGTAGACGTAGGCCACCCAGTCGCCGGCGACGGGCGTGCCCTTGCGCAGGCCGAACGTCACGTCGCCGCGCTGCACGATGGAGAAGCCATCGCCCCAGACGCCGAGGGTGGCGAAGCCCGCCCGCCCCCAGAAGGCCGCCGCGGCGGCAACGTCGCGGACGGCGACGACGGGCATGGCGCGGAGGCTCTTCATGCCGGCTCGCAGCGGGCGCTGCGCCAGCGGGTCGCGGCGGGCAGGTGGGCCCAGCCGAAGGCGTGGTCGGTATCGCCATGGGCCTGATGGTGGGCGAGGCGTTCGACGGCCTCGGCCACGGTGGGGCGGTGTCCGTCCTCGACCCACCACATGGCGAACTGCATCCGCTCCATCGCGTGAAACCACTCCGCGCGGCGGCGGTAGAACTGCACGTGCGCGGTGCCCCAGACGAAGGTCTCGAGCGCCTCCACCCCCTCCCAGACGGAGAGGTTGACGATGACGCGGGGGTCCGGGTCGATCCGGGTTTCGGTGGCGTTGCCCGAGGGGTCGACGTGGCGCCAGACGAAGCCCGGCATCCGCTCGGCCAGCGCGTTGATGCGGTCGAGGTTGTCGGCGAAGTCGGCGACGGCGGGATGCCCGATCTCGTGGGTCAGATGGGCGATGTTGATCTCGGCCAATTGCATCTACTCGGCCGCGACGCCGGCGGCGCGCCTCTTCGCGGCATGGGCCATCAGCCCGTCGCGCACCCAGGCCCCGTCGTCCCAGGCCTTCTGCCGGGCCTCCAGCCGGTCGGCGTTGCAGGGGCCGTTGCCGCGCAGCACGTCCATGAACTCCGACCAGTCGGGCTGGGTGAAGTCGTAATGGCCCGTCTCCTCGTTCCAGGCGAGGTCCGCGTCGGGGACGGTAAGGCCCAGGTATTCGGCCTGCGGCACGGTCTGGTCGACGAATTTCTGGCGCAGCTCGTCGTTAGTGTTCATCTTGATCTTCCAGGCCATCGACTGCGCGGAGTGCACGCTGTCCCTGTCGGAGGGGCCGAACATCATCAGGGCGGGGAACCAGAAGCGGTCGAGCGCGTCCTGCGCCATCTTCTTCTGCGCCGCGCTACCCTGTGCCATCTTCATCATGATGTCGAAGCCCTGCCGCTGGTGGAAGCTCTCCTCCTTGCAGATGCGCACCATGGCCCGGGCGTAGGGCCCGTAGGAGGTGCGCTGCAATGGCACCTGGTTCATGATCGCCGCGCCGTCGACGAGCCAGCCGACGGCCCCCATGTCGGCCCAGGTGAGCGTGGGGTAGTTGAAGATCGACGAATACTTCATCCGGCCGTCGAGCAGCATCTCGGTCATCTCGTCCCGGCTGATGCCCAGCGTCTCGGCGGCGCAGTAGAGGTAGAGGCCGTGGCCCGCCTCGTCCTGCACCTTGGCGAGCAGGATGGCCTTGCGCTCCAGCGTGGGGGCGCGGGTGATCCAGTTGCCCTCGGGCAGCTGGCCCACGATCTCGGAATGGGCGTGCTGGCCGATCTGGCGGATCAGCGTCTTGCGGTAGCCCTCGGGCATCCAGTCCTTCGGCTCGATCTTCTCGCCCGCGTCGATGCGGGCCTGGAAGGCGCGATCTTCGGGGGTGTCGGATGCGGCGTCGGATTTGACGAGCTGGGCGTACATCGGCGGATCCTCCTTATTGGAAAGATACGCGTTCAGGCTGCGTCCGGCAAGGAAAGCGTTACAGAATTTTCTACGTATGAAAAATCTGTAACATTAACCGAGGCTGCGCAGAACCTTCGCGCAGGCCGCCCGGATCGGCGGTTCGACCGCGCGCAGGATCTCCACCCGGTCGAAACGGTCGGGGTGTTCGGCGAGGCTGGCGCGCAGGGCGGTACCGAAGACCTGGCGCAGCTCGGTGCCGATGTTGAACTTGCAGATCGCCGTGCCGCGGGCGAGGCGGGCGCGCTGCGCGTGGGGCACGCCCGAGCCGCCGTGGATCACGAGGGGGACGTCGGTGACGGCCTCGATCGCGGCGATGCGCCCTTCGTCGAGACCCGTGCCTGCGTCCGTCTGCAGGTGCACGTTGCCCACGGAAATCGCCATGGCGTCGACGCCGGTTTCCCGGGCGAAGCGCGCGGCCTCCTCGGGGTCGGTGCCCCGGCTTTCGGCCCCCTCGGCGTAGCCCACGAAGCCGATTTCCCCTTCGCAGGAGACGCCGGCGGCATGGGCCATCTCCGCAATGGCGGCGGTACGGGCGATGTTCTCGGCGAGCGGCAGTTTCGAGCCGTCGAACATGACGCTGGTGAAGCCCGCGTCGATGGCCGCGCGCGCCTCCGCCTCCTCGTAGCCGTGGTCGAGATGGGCGACGACGGGCACGTCGGCGTCGGCGGCGAGGCTGCGGAACATCGCGCCGAGGACGGGCAGGGGGGTATGTGCGCGGCACCCGGGCCCGGCCTGCAGGATGACCGGGACGCCGACCTCCTCTGCCGCGGCGGTATAGGCGCGGGCGTCCTCCCATCCGAGGCAGACGACCCCGGCAACGGCGCGGCCCTCCCCGAGGGCGGGTTGGAGGACGTCGGAGAGTGTGGCGAGCGGCATGGCGGGGCAACCTTTGTGGGTGGGCCTTCTTGGATTTGACGGGCGAATTAAGGTTAACGTCTGCGATCGGGGCGGGCGGGTTGAGGTTAACGCTGCCACGCTTTGTTTGACGTTAGGCCGTCGAGTTTAACGTGAGAATATTGAGGTTAATGAATGCTCGGTCGGCGCAGTAGTCGGCACAGTAGGGTTGGGCCTGAGGCGTTAAGGTTAAGACTGGAGCGTCAAGGTTGATGCGGGTGAATTGAGGTCACTGTAGGGCCGTCAAGTTTGGATCGAGGCGTCAATGTTGAATCCGGCGTCTAGGTTCGCTTGGGAGCGTTAAGGTTAATGTGCATGTGTTAAGATTACTGCGGAGCGGAATGAGGTGCCGGGAGATCCCGGATTGGGGTCGGGGTGATCCTGGGGAGTTCGGCTTAACGAGGGCTGGACGGTCGCGTTAAGGTTGCCGCGTTAAGGTCAATGCAAGGGCGGTAGGGTTAGTGTCGAGGCGGTAATGCCAGTCTGGTCGTATCAAGGTTGACGTCAACGGAGCAGGAAACGATGGGACACGCTGGACCCTGACCTGATGCAACCCGGCGGAGCCGAGCCGAGTGATTCCGGCGCGCTCGCAATAGGGTTAATGCTGGAGCGGTCGGCGGAGTGTGGAGACGTTCGGACGGATCCTGGCACGACTGATTTTGGCACGATTGGTTTTAGCATGTTCAGGCGCGTTCGGGAGCAGGACAAGTTCGGGGTAGGACAAGGCGGTGGCAAGGTCCGGATCGACGTCCGAAAGGACTCTGCAGGGCCGGCGGTTTGGGACGGTCCGGTGATGCATTAAGGTTAATCCTCCGGTGTCATTGAGGTTAATCCGTTGGCGTTAGGGTTAGTGCGGAAGCGTCAAGACGAACGCGGATGCGTTAAGGTTAATGCCCGAGCGTCAGGGTCGGCACGAGAGCGCGGTGGGGCGACGGGGGTCACGGCCCAGGTCTGGAACGGCTCGACACGATGGCAGGTCACTTCGGACGGCTTGGCCTCGGACGGCCTCGCGTCGGATGGCATGGTTTCGGCAGGATACCTTGGGACTCGCGAGGTCCCCGACCACGCCGGGACGACGGTCGGGGCGCATGGCCGGGTCACTTGAACTTCGCCACCATGTCCATGATCCCCGGGATCGTATGCAGCTGCTCCGCGTGGGTCGGCTGGAAGTATTGCTTGAGGCTGCGCTGCGAGAGGCCGCCGAGGATGGTGAAGTAGTACATCTCGTAGCCCGGCAGAACGGCGCAGGGGTGGTAGCCGCGGTCGAGGCAAATCGTGGAGCCGTCCATGATGTGATAGGCATCGCCGGGTGTGTTGTCCTCCCGCTGGAGCATCTGCACGCCCGAGCCGTAGTTCGGCTTGAAGCGGAAGTTGTAGGTCTCGTCGTGGCGCGTCTCGATCACCTCGCCGTCTTCGGAGCGGTCGGTGTCGTGCTTGTGGCTTGGAAAGCCGGACCAGCCGCCGGTGCCCACGGTGAAGAGCTCCGAGACGAGGAGGCGGCCGACGCGGTCGTGGTATTGCGCGCCGAGGATATGGGCGATGCGGCGGTGGGTCTTCGTCTCGTCTGATCCGTATTGCACCTTGTCGAGATCCTTGGCGCGCACCTCGAAGGGCTTGAGCGTCTCGGCGTATTTCGCGCCGGCGATGAAGACCTCGGCATTCTCGGACCGACAGGTGAAGCGGCAGGCGGTGTCGGTGGGGATGTAGGCCCCTTCGGGGTCGCCGTCGAAGACGTCTTCGCGGCGCAGGCCGAGGTCGGCGTAGGTCTCGCCCGCGACCTCGACGGTGATCGTGCCGGTGGCGGGCACCACGCAGGTCTCGTAGCCAGGGACGCGGTAGTCGAAGCTCTGCCCCTCGGTCAGCTTGACGATGTTGAAGTAGTTCAGCGGCACCGTCGCGTTGCCGGCGTCGACGATGGGCTTGTTCTGGTTGTCGTGGGGCGGGATGTGCATGGGCTTACTCCGTGGGGTCCGTCGGGCCGGGGTGGGTGGCGAGGAAATCCTCGAGGTCGGCGGTCGTGGGCATGGCGGGGGCGCAGCCGACGCGGGCGACGACCATGGCCGCGCTGGCCGAGCCGCGCAGGACGGCCGTGCGCAGGTCGTGGCCGTTGGCCAGCGCCGCGATGAACCCGCCCATGAAGCTGTCGCCCGCGCCGGTGGGCTTGAGCGCGTCGGTGGGGTAGATCCCGGTGCGGATCTCTTCCCGGTCTCCGTGCAGCGTGATCGCACCCTTTTCGCCCATCTTGTAGACGATGAGCTTGCCCCGGCGGGCGAGCGCGCGCGCCGTGTCGAGGCCGCGGTCGTAGGACCCGGCCATGAAGCCGAACTCGACGTCGTTGCCGATGATGATGTCCGAGGCCTCGCCCGCGCAGGTCAGCACCTCGGCGGCGAAGGCGGGCGAGGTCCAGGAATAGGGGCGGTAGTCGATGTCGAAGATGCGGGGGACGCCGGCGGCCTCGGCCAGCTCGAAGGCGCGGAAGGCGGCGGTACGGCTGGGGTCGGCGGCGAAGACGGTGCCGGTGGTGATGAGCGCGGCGCGCCCGGCGTAGCGCGCGGCCTCGACGTCGGCGACGGTCATCTCGAAGTCGGCGGCGCCGTTGCGGTAGATGACCGACTGGTGGTCCTCGATCCGGCTTTCGACCACGGCGAGGGAATTGCGCGCCTCGCCGCCCACGGGCGTCACGTGGGTGCGGTCGATGCCGTAGTGGTCGAGCTGGTTGAGGGCGAAGCGGCCGATGGCGTCGTCGCTGACCCGCGTGACGAGGGCGGCGCTGCAGCCCTGCTTGACGAGGGCCACGGCGATGTTCGCGCTGCTGCCGCCGAGGCAGGAGACGAAGCGCGTCGCCTCCTCGGTGCGGGTGCCGGGCGGGTCGGGGTAGAAATCCATCCCCGCGCGGCCGACGATCAGGAAGTCGGTGCCCGCGAACATCAGGTCCGGCCCTCGGCGTTGACCGCCGCGGCGGTGTCGAGCACCTCGGGGTAGGGATAGTCGAAACCCAGAAGCTGCCGCAGGTCGGGCGCGGCGGCGGCGAGGAAATCGGCGGGCAAGGCACCCGGCATGTCCTCGAGCGGCTTGACCCACTTGGGCAGGTAGTTCGTCAGCACCGCGCAGCGCTCGTGGTCGGAGCGGTTGGGCATGGCGCAGTGCCAGGCCGCGCCGAAGAACAGGATCGTGTCGCCCGGATCGCCCAGCATCCGCTCGGCGCGGCCATGGAAATCGTCGGCCTCGGTCGGGTAGCGCAGCTCCTTCTGCGTGCCGGGGACGTAGGCGGTGGCCCCCGAGGCCTCGGTGAAGGGGTCGAGGATGATTGTCACCTGCGCGTTCATCGGGAAGCTGGCGTTGAGGCCCGTCGGATGCGTCTCGGGCGCGTGGAAATCCCAATAGGGGTAGTCGACATGCGGCTCCTGCCCCGGCCCGCCGGGCAGGATGCGGTTGGCGGCGATGGAGCCCATGATGAAGCCGGTGCCGAGGAAGCGGCGCAGCACCTCCATCAGCACGGGATGGGTCGCCATGCGCGAGAAGACCTCGCCCTTGGCCAGGAGGTTCCAGACGCGGCGCTGCAGGGCGATGGTCCCCGCGGCCTCGGCGGCACCCTGGAAATGGGTGACCTTGGCGGCGTCGCGGTCCGAGTGCTCAAGGATGATGCGCCGGGCCTCGGCGATCTCTCCGTCGGTGAAGAGGCCGGTGAAGCGGACGGCCCCGGTGCCGGTCAGAAGCTCGGCGACGATGGCCTCTGGGTCGCTCGTCTCGGCGGTATAGGTCTTCATCTCAGACCCCCCTGCGCTGCCGGTGGCGGGTCGCTTCGGTCTCGGCCCGGGCGGCGCGGACGCTTTCGCTGTCGGAGACTTCGGGCGTGCCGATCTCCCACCAGGCGTGGCCTTCGGTCGTCCAGCCCTCGTAGGGGTCGACCTGCATCACGATGACCGAGGTTTCGGGGCGGGCCTTGGCGCGCCGGAAGGCCTCGGCCAGTTCGGCGGCGTTCGACACGGTCTCGGCCTCGGCCCCCATGGCGCGGGCGTGGGCCTCGAAGTCGACGGCGACCTGGCGGGTGGCGGTGGGCGTGTCGGCGATGAGGTTGTTGAAGCTCTCCTGCCCGGTGCTGTTCTGCAGCTTGTTGATGACGGCGAAGCCGCCATTGTCGAGGACGAGGACGATCAGTTTCTTCTCGGTCAGGACGGCGGAATAGAGGTCGGAATTGAGCATCAGGTAACTGCCGTCGCCGGTGAGGACGACGGTGTCGGCGTCGGGCTCGGCTTCGGATTGCGCGATGCGCGCGCCCCAGCCGCCGGCGATCTCGTAGCCCATGCAGGAGAAGCCGAATTCGACGTCGACGGTGCCGGGCTTGAGTGTGCGCCAGTTGGCGGTGACTTCGGCGGGCAGGCCGCCGGCGGCGGCGACGACGCGATCCTCGGGGGCCATGAGCGCG
This sequence comes from Jannaschia marina, assembly GCF_013404595.1. Lineage (GTDB taxonomy): Bacteria > Pseudomonadota > Alphaproteobacteria > Rhodobacterales > Rhodobacteraceae > Jannaschia > Jannaschia marina. Next base: position 37,178 of record NZ_JABVAX010000008.1, read on the forward strand.
TTCACCGTGCCGATGGCCTGCGCGTAGGAGTTCGGCCGGTTGCCGGGGCGGACGGTCTCGGCGCGGGTGTCGTTCCACCTCGCGCGCTCGGCTTGGCAGTCGGCGAGCCAGTCAGCAGGGGCCGCGTGGCCCGCGAGCGCCTCGGAGATGGCGGTGAGGCCCAGCTTGGCGTCGCCGACGACGGTGGCGGCCAGGTGCTTGGCGGCGTCGTGGCGGCCGACGTTCAGGTGCAGGAGCCGTGCGTCGCGCGCGAAGGCCGTCCAGGAGCCGGTGGTGAAATCCTGCAACCGGGTGCCGACGGCGAAGACGAGGTCGGCGCGCTCGGCCGCCCAGTTGGCGCTGTCGCTGCCGGTGACGCCGACGGGGCCGATGTTGTGGCCGTGGTCGTCGGTGAGGTTGGCGCGGCCGGCGATCGTCTCGACCACCGGGATGCCGTGGGTCTCGGCGAAGGTGGTGAGTTCGGCGACGGCGCCGGAATACTGGACGCCGCCGCCCGCGACGATGACGGGCCGCTTGGCCGATTTCAGCAGCGCGGCGGCCTCGGCCACCTCGCCCGTGTCGGCGGCCTGCCGGCGGATGCGGTGGACGCGGTGGGCGAAGAAGTCGACCGGGTAGTCGGCGGCCCAGCCCTGCACGTCCTGCGGCAGGCCAAGGAACGCGGGGCCGCAATCGGCCGGGTCGAGCATCGTGGCGAGGGCGGCCGGCAGGCTCTGGAGGATCTGGAGCGGATGGGTGATCCGGTCCCAGTAGCGGGTGACGGATTTGAAGGCGTCGTTCACGCCATGGGTCGGGTCGCCGAAATGTTCGAGCTGCTGCAGCACCGGGTCGGGCAGGCGGGTGAGGAAGGTGTCGCCGCAGAGCATGAGCATCGGCAGCCGGTTCGCATGCGCGAGCGCGGCGGCGGTCAGCAGGTTCGCGGTGCCGGGGCCCGCGGAGGCGGTGCAGAACATGAAGCGGCGGCGCAGGTGGTACTTGGCATAGCCCGCGGCGGCGAAGCCCATGCTCGTCTCGTTCTGGCCACGGTAGAGCGGCATCTCGTCGTGCACCGGATAGAGCGCCTCGCCCAAGCAGGGGACGTTGCCGTGACCGAAGATGCCGAAGCCGCCGCCGCAGATGCGCGTCTCGGTGCCGTCGATCTCGATATGCTGCGCCATGAGCCAGCGCACGATGGCCTGCGCCACCGTGAGGCGGATGGTGTCGGACATCGGCTCTTCCTCCCTCGGACGAAAGGGCTTGCGCCCTCTCGAATCCGAGAATACGGATATTGCAACCGGTTGCAATCGCAAATCCGGGCGGGAGGACGAGATGGCGACGACGCACCGGGACATCGGGATCGGCATCGTGGGCGGCGGCTACATGGGCAAGGCCCATGCGGTCGCCATGTCGGCGGTCGGCGCGGTCTTCGAGACGGCGCTGCGGCCCCGGCTCGCCATGGTCTGCGCGACGTTGGAGGCTTCGGCGGAGCGGTACCGCGCGGCCTATGGCTTCGCGGCGTCGACGACCGATTGGCGCGCGCTGGTGGACGCCCCCGAAGTGGAGGCCGTCGTCATCGCCTCCCCGCAGGCGACGCACCGCGAGATTGCGGAAGCGGCCTTCGCGCGGGGCAAGCCCGTCTTCTGCGAGAAGCCGCTGGGGCGCGACCTCGACGACAGCCGCGCGATGGTGGCCGCCGCCGAGGCCGCGGGCGTGGTCAACATGACGGGCTTCAACTACGTCCGCACGCCCGCCACGCAGGAGGCGATCCGCCTGATCCGGGCGGGAGAGCTGGGGCGGATCACCTGGGCGCGGTTCGAGCATACCGAAGACTTCCTCGCCGATCCGGAGGCCCCGGCGACCTGGCGCTGCACGGGCCGGGCGACGGGCTGCATGGGCGATCTGGCCCCGCATCCGATCAACTGCGCGCTGGCGCTGATGGGGCCGATCCAGAGCCTGAACGCTACGATAGAGACGGTGCACGGCACCCGCCCCGGCCCGGAAGGCCCCGTCGAGGTGACGAACGACGACCACGCGCAGATGATGCTGCGCTTCGAGAGCGGAGTGCTGGGTCACCTCTACGTCAGCCGCACGGCGACCGGGCGCAAGATGGGCTATGCCTACGAGATCCACGGCACGAAGGCGTCGATCCGCTTCGACGGCGAGGACCAGAACGCGCTGCATCTCTACCGCGCCGAGGGGCCGGAGGCGGGGCGGGGGTTCACCAAGGTCCTGACCGGGCCGGCGCATCCGAACTACGCCGCCTTCTGCCAGGGGCCGGGGCACGGCACCGGCTACCAGGACCAGATCATCATCGAGGCGCGGGATTTCCTGCGGGCCATCGAGACGGGCACATCCATCTTTCCCACGTTCCGCGACGGGATGGAGGTCAACCGGGTGGTGGATGCCGCCTGGGCGTCCTCCGAGGCGCGGGCCTGGGTCGATTTGTGAGGACAAGACCATGAGCATCCGCATCGGCAACGCGCCCTGTTCCTGGGGCGTGGAGTTCGCGCAGGACCCGCGCAACCCGACCTGGCAGCACGTCCTGACGGAATGTGCGGCGGCGGGCTACACGGGCATCGAACTCGGCCCCGTGGGCTTCATGCCCGAGGACCCGGCGGTGCTGGCCGAGGGGCTGGCGGCGCATGATCTGGAGCTGATCGGCGGCGTCGTCTTCCGGCCGTTCCACGATGCGGCCCAATGGGACGATGTGATGGATGGGGCAGTGCGGACCTGCAAGGCGCTGGTGGCCCATGGGGCGCGGCATCTCGTTCTGATCGACTCGATCTCGCCGCGCCGGGCACCGACCGCCGGGCGGGCCGGGGAGGCCGAGCAGATGGACGCGGGCGAATGGGCCGCCTTCCGCGACCGCATCGCGATGGTCGCCAGGATGGGAGCCGAGGAGTACGGGCTGACCGTCGGCATCCACGCCCACGCGGGCGGCTTCATCGACTTCGAGCCGGAGCTGGAGCGGCTGCTGGACGAGGTGCCCGAGGACATCCTGAAGATCTGCTTCGACACCGGGCACCACAGCTATGCGGGCTATGACCCGGTCGCCTTCATGAAGCGGCACATGGGCCGCATCAGCTACATGCACTTCAAGGACATCGACCCGGCGGTGAAAGCGCGCGTGGTCGAGAACCGGACGGATTTCTACAAGGCCTGCGGCGACGGCATCTTCTGCAACCTCGGTCAGGGAGACGTTGATTTCCCGGCGGTGCGGCAGGTGCTGCTGGATCACGGGTTCGAGGGCTGGTGCACGGTGGAGCAGGACTGCGACCCGACGCTGGACCCGGACACGCTGAAGGATGCGAAGGTCAACCGCGACTACCTCCAATCGATCGGATTCTGAGATGGCGAAACTGAACTGGGGCATGATCGGCGGCGGCGAGGGCAGCCAGATCGGGCCGGCGCACCGGTTGGGCGCGGGGCTCGACGGGGAACTCGCCTTCGTCGCCGGGGCGCTCGACCATCGACCCGAGGAGGGGCGCGCCTACGGGCAGCGGCTGGGGCTCGACGCCGACCGCGCCTATGGGTCGTGGCAGGAGATGCTGGAGGGTGAGCGGGGGCGGGACGACCGGGTCGACCTCGTGACCGTCGCCACGCCGAACGCCACGCATTTCGAGATCACGCGCGCCTTTCTGGAGGCGGGGTTCCACGTGCTTTGCGAGAAGCCGATGACGATGACGGTGGAGGAGGGGGAGGAGCTCGTGCACCTCGCCAACCACACGGGTCGCATCTGCGCGGTGAACTACGGCTACACGGGCTATTCGCTGGTCCGGCACATGCGGGCGATGGTGGCGCGGGGGGACATCGGGAAGGTGCGCGTCGTGGTCGCGGAGTTCGCCCACGGACACCACGCGGATGCGACGGACGCCGACAATCCGCGGGTGCGCTGGCGCTACGACCCGGCGCAGGCGGGCGTCTCGGCGCAGTTCGCCGATTGCGGGATCCACGCGCTCCACATGGCGAGTTTCGTGACCGGGCAGGAGGTGGAGCGGCTCTCGGCCGATACCGTCTCGGCCATCCCGGTGCGCACGCTCGAAGACGACGCGATGGTCAACTTCCGCATGGACGGGGGTGCCGTCGGGCGGCTCTGGACGTCTTCCATCGCCATCGGGCGTCAGCACGGGCTGACGCTGCAGGTCTTCGGGGAGACGGGGGGTCTGCGCTGGTCGCAAGAGCAGCCGAACCAGCTCTACTACATGCCTCTGGGTGAGCGCCTGCAGGTGATCGAGCGCGGCGAGGGCAACCTCTCGCCCGAGGCGGATCGCACGAGCCGGGTGACGGTGGGCCATGCCGAGGGGATGCCGCTGGCCTTCGGCAACATCTATGCCGACCTCGCCGAGGCGATCCGCGCGCGCAAGGAAGGGCGGACGATGGACCCGGCGGCCAACCTCTACCCCCGGGCGGAGGACGGGCTGCGCTCCATGGCGGCGGTCTTCGCGGTGGCGGCATCGGGCAAGGCCGAGGGCCGCTGGGTCGACGCGCGGCCGCCGATGTTCCGGTAGGGGCGCGCGGCATGGTCGGCGCGGTCGTTCACTTTAGCGGTCGCAGCGTCCCCCGCTCCACCACCTTGCAGGGAAAGAGCCGCGCTTCGGGCAGGCGGTCGGGGTCGTCCACGGCAAGGAGCGCAAGCTCGACCGAGGCGGCCACGATCTGGTCGAGGGGCTGGCGGATGGTGGTGAGGTCGATGTTGTCCCAGCCCGCCATCTCCATGTCGTTGAGGCCGAGGAGGCCGACGTCTCCCGGCACCGAGAGCCCCGCATCCTGCAGCGCGGAGAGCGCGCCGATCGAGAGCACGTCGTCGCCGCAGAAATAGGCCTCCGCGGCCGGGCCCTGGCCGAGGAGGCGCTGCATCTCCTGCCGGCCGTCCTGAAAGGTATAGGCGGGCGCGAAGCTCGTGGTGACGGCGACGTCGCTGTTGCCGAGGCCGTCGAGGAAGCCGGTCAGGCGATCCTGCGTGGAGGTCGCGTCCTCGGGGCCGCCGAGGAAGGCGACGCGGGTGTAGCCGCGCGCGCGCAGCGTCTCGGCGGCCATCCGGCCCGAGGCGACGTTATCGATGCCGACGACATGGGTCTCGGGCGCGCTCGTCCAGCGGCCGAAGGAATGGACGACGGGCAGGCGCGCGTCGTGGAAGGCGCGCGCGAAGCTGGGCGGGAGGGTCGAGGAGGCGACGATGACCCCGTCGACCGAGTATTGCCGCAGCATCCGGACGGAGGCCTCGGGGTCGGTCTCCCCGGTGAGGTTGACGAGGAGCGGTCGCATCCCGCGCTCCTGCAGGCCACGGGTGAAGCGGTCGAAGACCTCGAGGAAGATCGGGTTGTGGAAGTTCGAGACGACGATGCCGATGAGCTTCGTGCGCCCGGTCGAGAGCGCGGAGGCGAGCGCGGAGGGCGCGTAGCCCAGATCGGCGGCGGCACGTTCGACCTTGGCGCGGGTCTTGGCGCTGACCGAGGCCCCTTCGGTGAAGGTGCGCGAGACGGCGGAGCGACTCACCCCGGCGCGCAGGGCCACGTCCTTGAGGGTCACGGGCATGGTCTTTCTCCGGTTTCTCCGCCCCGATCCTCCCGCGGGTGGCAGAAAATTGCAATCGGTTGCAATTTTTTCGTTGCGCAAGGGGGAAGCGGGTCGATTTTTGCGGTAGATTACATCACTGATGATGGAACAGGTCCGGAGCGTCATTGCGGGATGATGGCGCAGGCCGAACCTCGGAGGCCCGATGTCCAACCGCCCGACCATCGCCGATCTCGCCCGGACCGCCGGGGTCTCCACCGCGACGGTGGACCGGGTGTTGAGCGGTCGGACGCCGGTGCGGCCCGAGACGGCGCGGAAGGTGCATGACGCGGCGCGGGCGATCGGGTTCCACGCGGCCGACCTGATCGGGCGGCGGGTGACGTCGGACCTGCCGGCGCTGACCGTGGGCGTCGTCCTCGGCCCCGAGCGGGAGGGCTTTGCGCAGGCCATGCGGCCCGCGCTCGAGGCGGCGGCCGCGGAGGCGCGTGGCGTGGTCGGTCGGGTCGTGATCGCCCATGCGTCGGGGGCGGACCCGGCGGAGCACGCGCGCCTGATCGACGCGATGGCGGGGCGGGTGGACGCGCTGGCCGCGATCGCCGTGGATCATCCGGAGGTGACGGCGGCGGTGGAGCGGCTGACGCGCCGGGGCACGCCGGTCTTCGCGCTCTGCAGTGACTTCGGGCGGGGGTTTCGGCGGGATTACATCGGGTTGGACAACCAGCGCATGGGTCGGGTGGCGGCGCATATCCTGCGTGTCACGACACCGGAGGAGGGGCCGCTGGCCGTCGTCACCGGGGGACAGCGGTGGAACGGAGCGGAGTTGCGCGAGACGGGATGTCGCAGCTACCTGCGCGAATGCGCTTCCGGGCATCGGTTGCGGGATCTCGTCGTGGCGGAGGACGGCCCGGGCGCGACGGAGAGGGCGGTTGGCAGGCTTCTGGCGGCGCAGCCGGATCTCGTCGGTCTCTATTGCGCGGGGGGTGATGCGGAGGGGGCGATCGCTGCGGTCCGGGCCGTGCGGCCGGAGCGCGGGCTGCGTCTCGTGGTGCATGAGCTGACCGAGGTGAGCCGGCGCGCGCTGGCGGATCACGTGGTCGACCTGGTGATCGCGACGCCGGTGGAGGCCCTCTGCCGAGCGCTCTTCGCGCAGGCCGCGGGGGCGGTGATGCCCGGTGACGGGGCGGCACGGGCACCGGGGCTCCTGACGCCGCAGCTCTTCCTCCCGGAAGCGATCTGACTGAGGCCCCCGGATGATGGAGACCGGCGAAATCCATCAGGGATGATGCAATCCGGGGCCGACCATTGACCGGGGAACATTCTGTCCCGCACACTCGCCGGGCGGTGGAGGACCGCGAGGGAGGACGATGGTGCGTTTCGCGCTCAACCACATGAGTGTCGCCCGGCTGGGCTATCCCGAGATGCTCGGGGTGGCGGCGCGGACGGGCTGCATCGGGGTCGAGGTGCGTAACGATCTGGGCCGTCCGGTCTTCGATGACCTGGACCCGGCGGAGGCCGGGGCGCGGGCGCGGGACATGGGGTTGCGGCTCCTGTCGGTGGCGGAGGTCGGCCGGGTCGACGACTGGGGCCCGGCGCGCGCCGGCGCGGCGGAGCGCCTGATGGACTTGGCGGCGGCGGCCGGGGCAGAGGGCGTCGCTCTTATCCCGGCCTGTGGCGGGGCACCGGTTGCGGAGGATGGGCTCGACCGCGCGCTCGACGCGCTGGCACCGATGCTGCGCGACCGGGGGCTGACCGGATACCTGGAGCCGCTGGGGTTTACCGCCTGCGGGCTGCGCCGCAAGGCCGAGGCGGTGGAGGCCCTTGCGCGGGCCGGGGCAGGCGACGTCGTGCGCCTCGTCCATGACAGCTTTCATCATCATCTGGCGGGCGAGACGGCGCTGCCGGTCGCGGCGATCGGCCTCGTGCACGTGTCGGGGGTGACCGCGCGCGATCCGGCCGGGGCGCTGACCGACGCGCATCGGGGGCTCGTCGATGCGAGCGACCGGCTCGGCACGGTGGCGCAGCTCGCGGCACTTCTGGCAGGGGGCTACGACGGGCCGATCTCGGTCGAGGCCTTCGCCCCCGAGACCCACGCGCACCCCGACCCGGTGGCGGCGCTGACGCAGACATTCGACTTCCTCCGCGCGGAGGTCATGGCGCGGGCCGCCTGACCCCGGGGGAGAAACGCCCCGTGGTTCGCGGGGTCCGGCACAAGGGAGAGGGCGCGCCGGACGCCCGCAAGGGAGAGAGTAAATGAAGAAGACACTGCTTGCCGCCGGCCTCATCGGCCTGATGTCGACCACCGCCATGGCCGAGACGATCGGCGTCTCGATGGCGCGGTTCGACGACAACTTCCTGACCACGCTGCGCAACGGCATGGAGGAGTATGCCAACGGTCTCGACGGCGTGGACATCCAGGTCGAGGACGCGCAGGACGACGTGGCCGCGCAGCTCGACCAGATCAACAACTTCATCGCTTCGGGCGTGGATGCCATCGTGGTGAACGCGGTCGACACCAACGCCGTGGACGCGATGACCAAGGCCGCCGAGGACGCGGGCGTGCCGCTCGTCTACGTCAACCGGGAGCCGGCGAACGTCGACAGCCTGCCCGACAACCAGGCCTTCGTCGCCTCCAACGAGATCGAGTCGGGCACGCTCGCGGCCTTCGAGGCCTGCAAGATGCTGCGCGCCATGGGCCTTGCCGGGGGGGCGAACGGCTACATGCTGATGGGGCAGCTGTCGAACCAGGCGGCGGTGCAGCGGTCGAAGGACGTGGAAGACGTCATCGGCATGGACATGTGCAACTTCATCACCCTCCTCGATCAGCAGACCGCCAACTGGTCGCGGGACGAGGCGAACGACCTGATGACCAACTTCATCTCGGCGGGCGACGAGTTCCACGTGGTCTTCGCCAACAACGACGAGATGGCACTCGGCGCGATCCAGGCGCTGAAGGCGGCGGACTTCTCGATGGAGGACATCGTGGTCGTCGGCGTGGACGCGACGCAGGACGCGCTGCAGGCGATGCAGGCGGGCGACCTCGACGCGACGGTCTTCCAGGATGCGGCCGGGCAGGGCTCGGGCTCGATCGACGCGGCGCTCAAGCTCGCCCGTGGCGAGGAGGTGGATCAGAAGGTCTACATCCCGTTCCAGCTGGTGACCGTCGACAACCTCGACGATTTCCTGGGCAAGAACTGACGTGACAGACGGGCCGGGGGCACCCCCGGCCCGACCCCAAGGGAGGGAGAAGAGATGGCCGAGACGACCCACGGGACCGGGGGCCTGACGTTCGACGCGAAGAAGCGGAGCTGGCCGAACGAGGCCAATGTCTTCATCGCACTGATCCTCATCATCCTCATCTTCGAGGGGCTGGGCGCGGTGTTCCGCGATCAGTCGTTCCTCTTCGATTTCAACGAGGCGCGCGACGGCACGATCCTCAACATGGCGCGCATCAAGATCATCATCCTGCAGGTCTCGATCATCGGGATCATCGCGCTCGGCGCGACGCAGGTGATCGTCTCGGGCGGCATCGACCTCTCGGCCGGGTCGGTCGTGGGGATGACGGCCATGGTCACGATGAGCTTCGCGCAGACCGAGCTCGTCAACGGCAACCCGAACCCCAAGGCGCTCTTCGGGCCGGCGTTCATGGACCTGCCGGCGCTGGTGCCGGTGCTCGTGGGCCTTCTGGTGGGGACGGGGGCCGGCCTCGTGAACGGGGCGCTCGTGGCCTATACGCGCATCCCGCCCTTCATCGCGACGCTCGGCATGATGGTCGCGGCCCGCGGCGCGGCGCAATGGTGGACGCGGGGGCAGCCGATCTCGTTCCCGACCGAGGGCTTCGCGGCCATCGGCGACGGGATGATGCCGGTCGTCTGGTTCGTGGGCCTCGCCATCCTGTTCCATTTTGTCCTGAAGTACACCGTCTATGGCAAGCACACCTATGCCATCGGCTCCAACGAGGACGCGGCGCGGATGTCGGGCATCAAGGTCGCCCGGCACAAGACGCTGGTCTATGCCATCGCGGGCGCGCTCGCCGGGTTCTCGGCCATCGTTCTGGCCTCGAAGAACCTGACGGCGCAGACGGGCATGGGGCTGATGTACGAGCTGGACGCGATCGCCATGGCGGTGATCGGGGGCGTGTCGCTCGCTGGCGGACGCGGGTCGATCATCGGCACGGTCATCGGGGCGCTCATCTTCGGGGTCATCATCTCGGGGTTCACCTTCCTGAGGCTCGACGCCTACTATCAGGAGATGGTGAAGGGCGTGATTATCGTCGGGGCCGTCGTGCTCGACCAATGGCGCCAGAGCCGCGCCGCTCTGAGGGGGTAGGACATGTCGGACATCATCCTGGAGACCCAGGGCCTGACCAAGCACTACGGCGGGGTCCACGCGCTGACGGATGCCAACTTCACCCTGCAGGCGGGCGAGCATGTCGCCATCATGGGCGACAACGGGGCCGGCAAGTCGACCTTCGTGCGACAGATCACGGGCGTGGAGATCCCGACGCGGGGCAAGATCATCTTCGACGGGGCGGAGCAGCATTTCGAGAACCCGATGGACGCGCGCGACGCGGGCATCGAGACGGTGTTCCAGACGCTTGCGTTGGCCGATGACCTGAACGTGCCCGACAACCTCTTCCTCGGTCGCGAGATCGTGAAGTTCAACCTCGGGCCGTTCTCGATCCTCGACTACAAGGCGATGCGGGAGGCGACGATGGCGGGCCTTGAGAAGACCGCCGTGAAGATCCCGAACGTCAACAACACGATCCGCAACATGTCGGGCGGGCAGCGGCAATGCGTGGCCATCGCGCGCACGGCGACGTTCCATTCGAAACTGACGATCATGGACGAGCCGACGGCCGCGCTCGGCGTGCAGGAGACGGCGCAGGTCGAGAACATCGTGCGCACCCTGAAGGAGGCGGGCGAGCCGCTCATCCTCATCAGCCACAACATGCGGCAGGTGATGGACCTCTGCGACCGGATCGTCGTCTTCCGGCGCGGGCGGATCGTGGCGAACCTGCGCAAGGAGGAGACCGACGGTCAGGACGTCGTGGCCTATATCACCGGCGCGAAGACGCAGCCCGAATACGACTACGAAGCCTCCTGACGTGGCCGTCCGTTTCGCCGTTCTTGGCGCGGGCCGCATCGGGCAGGTCCACGCCGATGCCATCGCGCGCGTGCCGGGCGCGGCCCTCGTGGCGGTGACCGACGCGATGCCGACGGCGGCCGAGGCCGTGGCCGCGCGCCATGGCTGCGCCGTGCGGAACATGGAGGGGATCGCGGCGTCGGGGGACGTGGATGCCGTCGTGGTCTGCACCCCCACGGACACGCACGCGGACCTGATCGAGCGGTTCACGGGGGCGGGCAAGGCCGTCTTCTGCGAGAAGCCCATCGACCTCGACCTCGGGCGGGTGAAGACCTGCCTGCGGGCGGTCGCGACGAACGGAGGCAGGCTCATGGTCGGGTTCCAGCGGCGCTTCGACCCGGATTTCCGCGCGCTCAAGGGGGTGATCGACGCGGGCGGCATCGGCGCGGTCGAGACGGTGACGCTCACATCCCGCGATCCGGGGCCGCCGCCCGTCGAATACATCGAACGCTCGGGCGGTATCTTCCGCGACATGACAATCCATGATTTCGACGTCGCGCGCTGGCTTCTGCCCGAGGAGCCGACGCATGTCTTCGCCGCCGCCTCCAACCTCGTCGACCCGGCCATCGGCGCGGCGGGCGACTGGGACACGGCGAATGTCGTGCTGACGACGCCCGGGGGCGCGCAGGCGACGATCGCCAATTCGCGTCGCGCGACCTATGGCTACGACCAGCGGATCGAGGTGCATGGCGCGGGCGGGTCGGTGCGCGCTGACAACCACCACACGACGCGGGTGGAGGTGGCGAATGCCGGCGGCTACACCCGCGCGCCGTTGCAGGATTTCTTCATGTCCCGCTACGCGGCGGCCTATGCGGCGGAGATCGCGGCCTTCGTCGCCGCGCTGGAGGCGGGCGGCGAGATGCCCACCACGGGTGAGGACGGGTTGCGCGCGCTGGCGCTGGCCGAGGCGGCGGTGCTCTCGGTGCGCGAGGGCCGGTCGGTCGCAATCTCCGAGGTGATGTGATGGCGAAGGGACGCGGGTTTCTCGATGTGCAGACGCCGTTCTTCGTGCCCGTCTGGCGGCGTGTGGTTGCCGTCGCCGTGCTGACCGGCTGGACGGGGATGGAGGTGGCGAACGGCGCGGTCTTCTGGGCCATCCTCTTCGGCAGCGCGGCGGCCTATCTGGGGTATCAGTTCTTCGTCGCCTGGGAGGATCCGGCGGAGGAGGAGTAGGGCGCGAACCAGGCCGGATGCCGCGCCTCAGAGTTGGCTCTTCGGCATCATCATGTGCACGCCCTTCTCGCGGTTCACCGTCTGCGTCACCCGCAGGTCGCCGGCGAGCGAGCAGAGCATGTAGGCCTCGGCCCAGCCGATCCCGAGCCGCTCCTCGACGAGCGCGATCATGTCCCGGGTCGCCGCCTCGGCGGCGGTGTCGAGGTCGGCATGGGTGGCGAGCGTGATCCAGTGGGTCGGCGTCTCGGCCCGGATGCGGGCGGGCAGGTCGTCGCGCAGGGTCAGGCGGAAGCGCCCCTCGAGCGCGGTCTCGATGGCGGTCACGTTGACCTCCCCGTCGCCCTGCGCGCCGTGACCGTCGCCCACCGAGAAGAGCGCGCCCTCGGCATGGACGGGCAGGTAGAGCGTCGTGCCCGCGATCAGCTCCTTGCAGTCGAGGTTGCCGCCGTGGGCACGCGGCTCGATGGTGGAGATGCGGCCCCATGCCGGCGGCGGGGCCACGCCCATCACCCCGAAGAAGGGCGCGAGCGTCAGGTCGCGGCCCCAGGGCAGGCGCGCGGTGCCCGCCTCGGTGTCGAGCGGAATGTTGGTGTGGGTCAGCTCGCCGGTTTCGAGCGGCAGTGTCCCGGCGAGCGGGCGGCTGACGTTGTAGCCCCAGTCCTGCCGGAGCGCGACGTCGAGGATGTCGACCTGCAGCACCTGCCCCGGTTGCGCGCCGGTGATGGCGACGGGCCCGGTCAGGATGTGGCCGGGCAGGGCCGGGGGGCCGGCTGCGTGGATCGCGTGAAGCTCGGGCGGGACGTGGAAGCCCGCCGGCGGCAGGACCGCCTCGGTCCCCGAGACGGTGCGGATGGTGATCTCGTCGCCGCTCCCGATCTCGACCACGGGGGGCAGGGTAGCATCGAAGATGCCCCAGTGGATGGTCTCGGGCGTCGCGTCGAGGCGCGTTTCGGTCTTCGCGGGCATGGCGGCCTCCGGGTCGGGTCGGCCGGAGTGGACCGTGGACGTCGGCGGGGATCAAGGGGGAGATCGTCGGGTCGAGCGCGACGATGACGGTGCGCGGGACGCCGGCGATGCGCGGTCATGGTCGGGCCTGACCCGACCATCCCGGCAGTCTGAAGGACGAGACCGCCGGGTCAAGCCCGGCGGTGACGCGGTGCAGGTTCGCAGCGCGCGCCCGGGCCTACCAGGAGTTGTAGGCCAGGTACTTGCCCGACATCTCGACCTTCACGCGGTCGCCCTTCGGATGCTCGACCCGGGTGATCTGCATGTCGAAGTCGATCGCCGACATGATGCCGGTGCCGAACTTCTCCTCGATGAGCGCCTTGATGGTGGGGCCGTAGACGCCCACGATCTCGTAGAGGCGATAGATGCAGGGGTCGGTGGGCACCGATTGCTCCCAGACTTTGGTGGGCGGCTCGGCCAGCACGCCCGCGGCCTCCTGCGGCAGGCCCATGGCGGCGACGAGCGCCTTTGCCTTCTCCTCGGGGAAGGCGTTCATCCCCATGCAGGCCGAATGCGTCCAGACCGGGGACATGTCGATCGTCTCGGCGATCTGCTCCCAGGTCATCCCAGCCTGTTTCTTGGCCGAGAGGATCATCATCGTGACGTCGTCCTTGGTCATCATCTGGGGCACCTCGTAGGTATCTTTCATCGGGGGTCTCCTCTCCGGGGGGTCAAAGGCCGAGCTCGGTCAGCCCGGGATGGTCGTCGGGGCGGGGGCCCTGGGGCCAGCGGAAGAGCCGCGCGTCCCCGGCGATCGCCACGTCGTTGATGGAGGCGTGGCGCTCGGCCATGTGGCCCGAGGCGCTGAACCGCCAGTTCTCGTTGCCGTGCGCGCGGAACCACTGGCCGGTCGCGTCGTGCCATTCGTAGCAGAAGCGCACGGCGATCCGGTCGTCGCCATGGGCCCAGATCTCCTTGATGAGACGGTAGCCGTTTTCACGCGCCCACTTGGCGGTCAGGAAGGCCTCGACCTCCGCGCGCCCCTGGAGGAAGGTGTCGCGGTTGCGCCAGCGGGTGTCGGGCGTATAGGCGAGCGCCACCTTGGCGGGGTCGCGGGTGTTCCAGGCGTCTTCGGCGAGGCGGACCTTGCGGACCGCATCCTCCCGGGTGAAGGGCGGCAGGGGCGGGCGGGCGTCTTCGGTCATTGCTCCGCCTCAGTCGTTGACCGCGCGCAGGCGGGCCGCCGGCTCAGGTTCGGGCTCGGCCGTTTTGTCGATGCGCACGGTTTCGGGGCGGGTCGGCCCGGTGCCGTCCTGCGGCGTGCCCGCCATCTCCCTCGAACGCTGGCCGAGGAACTGCACCAGGTGGTTGCGGATCGGGTAGTAGTTTGGATGCTCCACGATGTCGGTGCGGTTGCGGGGCCGCGGGATCGTGATCTCGACCGACTCGGCCACCCTCGCGAACGGGCCATTCGACATCAGGAGAATGCGGTCGGCCAGCAGGATCGCCTCGTCGATGTCGTGGGTGATCATGAAGACGGTCTGTTCCGTCCCGCTCCAGATCTTCAGAAGCTCGTCCTGGATCGTGCCGCGGGTCAGCGCATCGAGCGCGCCGAAGGGCTCGTCGAGGAGAAGGAGCTTCGGGTGGTTCGCGAAGGCGCGGGCGATGGAGACCCGCTGCCGCATCCCGCCCGAGAGCTGGCTCGGCTTGCGGTGGATCGTGTCGCCCTCGAGGCCGACCATGGCGAGATACTTCCGCGACTCCTCGATCACCTGCGCCTTGGTCCAGTCGCGGTGCCGGGCGGCGACGCCGAAGGTGACGTTGCGCAGGGCGCTGAGCCAGGGCAGGAGCGAGTAGTTCTGGAACACCACGCCACGGTCGAGCGAGGGGCCGGAGACGGCGAAACCATCCATCTTGACGACGCCCGAGGTGGGCGCGGCGAGGCCGGCGAGGATGTTCATGATCGTCGACTTGCCGCAGCCGGAATGGCCGAGGATGACGACGAATTCGCCCTTCTCGACGCCGAAGCTGGCGTTCTCGAAGACGGTCATCTCGCCGCCCTGGCCGTCGGGGTAGCGCTGCGTCAGGTTTTCGATGCTCAGGTAGGGGGACGGCATGGGGCGCTCCTATTCCGCGAAGGCGACGGCGCGTTGCAAGCGGCCGAAGGCCAGGTCCAGCAACATGCCGACGACGCCGATCATCAGGATCGAGAAGATGACGGAGGTGAGATCGAGGTTGTTCCACTCGTTCCAGACGTAGTAGCCGATGCCGGTGCCCCCCACGAGCATCTCGGCCGCGACGATGACGAGCCAGGCGATGCCGATGGAGATGCGCATCCCCGTGACGATGGTGGGCGCGGCCGCCGGCAGGATGACGCGGAACGCGGTTTGCAACGCGCCGAGTTCATGGGTGCGGGCGACGTTCACCCAATCCTCGCGCACGCCGGCGACGCCGAAGGCGGTGTTGATGAGCATGGGCCAGATCGAACAGATGAAGATGACGAAGATCGCGCTCGCCTCCGAATCCTGGATGATGAAGAGCGCGAGCGGCATCCAGGCGAGCGGCGAGATCGGGCGCAGGACCTGGATGAAGGGGTTGAACGCCTTGTAGGCGACGGGCGACATGCCGATGAGGAAGCCGAGCGGGATGGCGATGGCGGCGGCCATCGCGTAGCCGGCGAGCACCCGGTAGATCGAATAGGCGATCTGGATGCCGATGCCCTTGTCGTTCGGGCCGGCGTCGTAGAACGGGTTCGACAGCTCCTCCCAGGCCTTGACGGCGATGGCGCTCGGCGGGGGCACGCCCGCCTTCTGCGCGCCGCCCCCGGTGAGCAGTTCATATTCGGTCAGCTCGCCCGCGACCTTCTGCGCGGGGATCGAGACCTCCCATGCCAGAAGGCCCACGACGAGGATGAGGAGCGACAGGATCGCCGCCCGCGCATTGAGGGAGAGCGTGTCGAACATCGCTCAGCCCTTCCTGCCGATGGCGAAGCTGTCGACGTAGGCCTCGGGCGTCTCGGGGTCGAAGGTCTTGCCCATGATCGTATGGGATTTGTAGGTGACGTCCGGGGCCTCGTAGCCCAGATCCTCCATCACCTTCTTGGCGTCGGCGGCGAGGTAGACCTGCTCGGCCACGGCCCTGTAGTCGATGTCGCCCTCGATATAGCCCCACCGCTTCATCTGCGTGAGGATCCAGACGCCCATGGAGTGCCAGGGGAAAGGGTCGAAGTCGATCCGGTCGGGCACGCGCTGCACCTCGCCCAGGCCGTCGGCATAGGTGCCGGTCAGCACCTGCTGCACCACGGGCACCGGCTGGTTGAGGTAGTTCGTCGGGCTGATCGCTTCGGCGATCTCGATGCGGTTGTCGGCGTTCTGGGCGTATTGCGTGGCGTCGATGATCGACTTCAGGAGCGCGCCGTAGGTGTTCGGCAGCTCCTCGGCGAAGGAGAGCGGCGCGGCGAAGGCGCAGCAGGGATGCCCCTCCCAGATGTCCTTGGTCAGGATGTGGATGAAGCCGATGCCCTCCCAGACGGCGCGCTGGTTGAAGGGGTCGGGCGAGAGATAGCCGTCGAGGTTGCCCGCCCGCAGGTTGGCGACCATCTCGGGCGGCGGCACGACGCGGATCTGGATGTCGACGTCTGGGTCGAGCCCGAACTCGGCCACGTAGTAGCGCAGCAGGAAGTTGTGCATCGAGTATTCGAAGGGCACGCCGAAGGTGAAGCCCTTCCACTGCGACGGGTCACGCTTGTCGAGGTGCTCGTTCGATAGCACGATCGCCTGGCCGTTGATGTTCTCGACCGCGGGCATGATGTAGGGCACCGCCGTCGAGCCCGCGCCGAGCGTCATGGCGAGCGGCATGGGCGTCAGCATGTGGCTCGCGTCGTATTCGCCAGAGAGCGACTTGTCGCGGGCAACGGCCCAGCCGGCGGTCTTGATGACCTGCGCGTTCAACCCGTAGCGCTCGTAGAAGCCCAGCGGCTGGGCCATGATGATGGGCGTCGCGCAGGTGATCGGGACGAAGCCGATGTTGAGGTCGGTCTTCTCGGGCGGGCCGAGTTCGTCGAGGATGGCGGCCTTGGCCTTCTCGAGCGGGAAGACGGAGGCGAGGGCCGCGGCGACGGTGCCGCCGCCGAGCATTCCCATGAAGGAGCGGCGGCCGATGTCGCTCTGCCCGAAGACGGAGCGGACGACGGCGCTTTCGATGGCGCGGTCGAGCATCTGCTCGGACGACATGGCCGCAGGCTCGATGTGGTCGGCGTCGTGCCCGTGACCGGCGAGGCAGCCCTCGCATCCGCAGTCGGCCCCGTGGCGCAGATCGGTCTTGTCGGAGAACGGGTTTCCAAGGCTCTTGATGGTCATCGGCGTCCCTCTGCTGGCGGTTCCTTGCACCACCTTGGCGGGAGCGCACGGTCGGAGAAAGCCGGTGCCCAATATTTGGGCGGCAAGAAAAATCAAACGTTAACAGATATATAAAACTAGAATGACGTCGGCGCGATTACGATAAATCGTAAATCACGAAATCTCGTGTTTCCGCGCCGAACACTGTCGCTAGGCTTGCCCCATGACCTCCGACGAATCCCTCCTCGCCGCGATCCCCGAAGCGGCGCTGATCCTCTGCACGGCGAGCGACCGCATCCTGCACGCCAATGCTCCCGCCGCCGCGCTCCTCGGGTTGCCGCGCGGGGAGGTGGCCCGCTTCGCACCCGTGCTCGGCGATGCGCTGCCGCGTTTCGTCGTCTTCGCCGGGGAGGTCGATCACCGGGGCGAGGCCTGGACCCGCGACATCCGCCTGCAGCCGCGCGGGGGCGACCCGATCCGCTGCGAGATCCGGGCGCGTCGCTTGCCGGAGGCTCCGGGGCAGCTTCTGCTGACGCTTTGCGATCTCGACGCCTTCGAGCGGCGCACGCGGATCACCGAGACGGCCGACCTCTACCGCGGCGGCTTCACCGAATGGGAGCGCGCGCAGGCCTTCTTCGCCGAGCTCGAGGGCCGCAGCCAGCTGATCCTCGACGCGGCGGGCGAGGGGATCTACGGGATCAACGCCGAGGGCAAGACCACCTTCGTCAACCGCGCCGCGCAGGAGATGCTGGGCTGGACCGATGCCGACCTGATGGGGCGCGACATCCACGCGATGATCCACCACCATCACCTGAACGGCGAGGTCTACCCGGCGCATGACTGCCCGATCTACCGCTCGTTCCGCTTCGAGCAGGTCAACCGGATCGAGGACGAGGTCTTCTGGCGCAAGGACGGGCGGCCGATCCGCGTGGAATACGTCTCCACGCCGATCTACGACCAGAAGATGCTGGCCGGGGCCGTCGTCATCTTTCGCGACATCACCGAGCGCAAGGAGAACGAGCAGAAACTGCGCAGCGCGATGGAGGAGGTCGCCGCGTTGCGCGACCGGCTGGAGCAGGAGAATGCCTATCTGCAGGCGGCGATCACGACCGAGCGGGCGCATCACGACATCATCGGCACCTCGCCCTTCATCCGCCAGATCGTCGCGCAGATCGACCTCGTGGCCGGGACGGATGCGACCGTGCTCATCTCGGGCGAGACGGGGACGGGCAAGTCCCTCGTGGCGGCGGAGATCCACAAGGCCGGGCCGCGCGCGCGGCGGCCGATGATCCACTTCACCTGCAGCTCCGTCGCGCCCGAGGAGGTGGAGGCGGAGCTCTTCGGTCAGCTGCGCGGGGCCTACGCGGGTGCGACGCGGGATGCGCCGGGCAAGCTGGAGCTGGCCCACGGCGGCACGCTCTACCTCGACGACGTGGAGGACCTGCCGCCCGAGACGCAGGGCAAGCTCCTGCATGCGCTGCAGACGAGCAGCGTCACGCGGCTCGGGGATACCCGCGCGCGGCCGCTCGACCTCCGCGTCATCGCCTCGACGACGCTCGCGCGCGGCCCCGCGCCGCAATCGCCCCGCCTGCGGGAAGGGCTGCGGCTCTTCCTCAATGTCTTCCCCATCACCTGTCCACCCCTGCGGCAGCGCCCCGAGGACATCCCGCCCCTTGCCGTCCACCTGCTGACGTTGGCGTGCCGGCGGCTCAACCGGCCGGTGCCGACGATCACCGAGCGGGTGATGCGCGCGCTGCAGGGCTACGACTGGCCGGGCAACGTGCTGGAGCTGCGCAACGTGATCGAGCGAGCGGCGATCGTCTCGGGCGACCGCAAGCTGATCGTCGATCCGGTGGGTGTGGGGCACGCGGGGGACAGCGGCGCGACCCCGATCCGCACCGAGGCCGAAATGCGCGACCTGATGCGCGGCAACCTGATCGCCGCGCTGCGCGAGACGGGGGGCCGGGTGTCGGGCGCGGGGGGCACGGCGGCGCTGCTGGGGGTGAAGCCGACGACGCTCTATTCCCGCATCCGCACGCTCGGGATCGCACCGGAGGACTGGGGCTAGGGGCCGGCGCTCCGCCCCTGGCGTCAGCCGGACGCCCGCATCGGTTCGCCTTCCAGGTCCAACTCGCCCTTAAGCGCGGCGAAGCGGGCGGACAGGTGGTCGTGCATCGCCTGCCGCGCGGCCTCGGGGTTGCGCGCGGCGATGGCGTCGATGAGGACGTCATGCTCGCTCTGCGGCACGGCGATGGAGGTGCGGGCCCGGGCCCGGGCCCGCAGCGCGACCCACTCGGGGTTCGAGCGGATCCGGTCGAGGAGAGCGAAGGCCGTCAGTAGCGGGCGGTTGCGTGCGCATTGCGCGATCAGCCGGTGGAGCGCGCCGTCCCAGAGTTCGATCGTCTGGGCGTCGGCGGCGACCTGGCGGTGGGCGAGGGTGCGCAGGCGGGCGATCTCCTCGTCGGTCATGCGAAGCGCGCAGAGTGCGGCGAGCTCCGGCTCGATGCAGAGCCGCGCCTCCATCACCTGCACGGCATCGGTCTCGCCGGCGATGCGCGCGGCAAGGTCGCCGGTCGGATCTTCGGGCTGACCGGCGAAGGTGCCGGAGCCCTGCCTGCGCCAGACGAGCCCCTCGGCCTCCAGCGCGTCGAGGGCCTGTCGGACGAGGCGCCGGGAGGTTCCGAAGCGCTCGGCCAGCGCACGTTCCGTCGGCAGGCGGCCGTCGGCGGGAAGTTCGGCCTCGATCAGGGCCATCAGGCTTTGTCTCAGGGGGTCCGTCATGGGTCCGTTGCGTGGGAGCGGCTGGGTTCGCCCGAGGCTACCCGCCGGGCCTCGGCCTCCGCAATGGCGCGGTCGATGTGATCGCGCGTCGGGCTGCCGGAGAAAGCGGCGCGCGTCGGCATCCCGAGGGTGAAATGCACGTAGCGTTCCTGTGCCACCTGCCACAGCCGTTGGAGTTCGCCCAGCGGGTCGGCGTGATCGTCGGCGCGGAGCGAGAGCCAGGGGTGATCCTCGCCCCGGTGGATCGTCAGCCCCGCGGCCTGCCGCCCCCGCTTGTCGCCGCCGGCGGCCTCGCCCGCCTGCATCGCGGCGAGGAGGCGTTCGGGAAGGGGGCCCGTCGAGGCGGCGAAGGCCTCGGAGGTGGCCTCGATAACCTCCGGTCCGGCCAGCATGTTGCCGGCGACGGAATGGTCGTCGCGGATGAGGTGGCCGCACCAGTCGACACAATCGTCGCCCGTGTGCGCGGCGAAGGTGCCCCGGGCGTCCAGCAGATGCGCCTGCCGGATGCCGCGGCCGTCGTCGCGGGCGACCAGATCGGCCAGCACCGCCTCTGCGGGCTCGGTTTCGAGCCGCGCGCGGCCTTCCGTGCCCCAGACGGGGTTGCAGAAGGCCTGACTGGCGACGGCGGTGCGCGCCCCGACGTAGGGCACGACGGCCCCGCAGGCGAAGAAGCGGGAGGCGACGGCGAGGCCGATCTCGTCTCCGTCACGGACGATGATGCTCCAGGTCATGGCGTCTCCTTACCGTCCGACCGCGTAGGCCTGCATGAGCCGTGGCGTCGCCGCCGCGCGCAATGTGCCGTCGGGGTCGCGCAGGGCGGCGGTCAGGCGCCCGACGGACCAGGGTTCCGCGACATGGACGATGTGACCCCGGGCGCGCAGGTCGGCGATGACGCTCTCGCCGAAATTCGGTTCGATCATCATCTCGCCGGGCTTGGCCTCGCGGGGGTAGAAACTTCCCTGGAAGTGCATGGAATGGAAGAGCGGCGCGTCCATGCAGGCCTGAAGTTCAATGTTCCAATGCACGAAGCGCAGGAACCAGATCAGCTGCCACTGATCCTGCTGATCGCCGCCGGGGGTGCCGAACACCATGCGGCGGCCGTCGGCGTGGGTGGCGAGCGTCGGCGTGAGCGTGGTGCGCGGGCGACGGCCGGGGGCGAGCGTCGTTGGCAACCCCTCCTCCAGCCAGAACATCTGCGCGCGGGAGTTGAGCGGGAAGCCGAGGCCCGGGACGACGGGGTTCGATTGCAGCCAGCCGCCCGAGGGCGTGGCGGCGACCATGTTGCCCTGGGCGTCGATGATGTCGAGGTGGACGGTATCGCCGCGCTTCTCGGTCAGGTGGGCCATGGTCGGTTCCTGCGGGGCGGCGTCGGCGGCCCCGAAGTCGCGGGCGGCGCGGGCGATGTAGGCATCGGCCAAATGCGCGAAGCCGGGCACGCGGCCCGGGCGCTGCTCGTGGCTGGCCTCTGCGCCGATCAGGCCCGCGCGCTCGGCGGCATAGGCGTCGGACAGGAGGTGATCCATGGGGATCGCACTGTCGTTCGGGTCGCCGTAGTAGGCCTCCCGGTCGGCATAGGCGAGCTTCATGGCCTCGATGACGGTATGGACGAACTCGGCCCCCATCGGGTCCATGGCGGCGATGTCGTGGTGCCTGAGGATGGCCAATGCCTGCAACAGGACCGGCCCCTGTCCCCAGGGGCCTGTCTTGTGGACGGTCCAGCCGTGGTAGTCGGTCGCAAGGCTCGGCTCGTGGGCGGCGCGCCAGCCGGCCATGTCGGCCCGGGTCAGGACGCCGCGGTGCGCGGCTCCCGATACGTCCATGACGTCGGTGTCGCGCACGAAGGCGTCGATCGCCTCGGCCACGAAGCCACCCGCCCATTCGTCGCGCGCCGCGTCGATCTGGGTCCCGCGGTCGTCGCCCGCTGCCTCCCCGGTCTCGACCAGGCGCGCGTAGGTGCGGGCGAGGTCGGGGTTGCGGAAGCGCTCGTGCGGCGCGGGGGCCTTGCCGCCTGGCGTCCAGACCTCGGCGGAGGAGGGCCAGTGCTCGGCGAAGTATTCGGCGAGGCCGGCGATGGTATTGGCGACGCGCGGCAGCACCGGATGGCCGTCGCGGGCGTAGCCGATGGCGGGGGCCATGACGTCGCGCAGGGTCATCGTGCCGTGGTCGCGCAGCATCAGCATCCAGCCGTCGAAGGCACCGGGGATGACCGTGGCGAGGTGGCCCGAGCCGGGGATGAGCGCGAGGCCCTGCGCCTTGTAGTGATCGACCGTCGCCCCGGCCGGTGCGGGGGCCTGCGCGCAGAGAACCTGTATCTCCTCGCCCGCCTTCTGGAAGATGGCGGGCATGTCGCCGGCGGGGCCGTTCAGGTGCGGCTCCACCACCTGCAGCGTCAGGCCGGTGGCGACGGCGGCGTCGAAGGCGTTGCCGCCCCGCTCCAGGATGCCCATGCCGACGGTCGAGGCGATCCAGTGGGTGGAGGTGACGACGCCGAAGGTGCCGCGGATCTCGGGTCGGGTGGTGAAGGTCATGGTTCGTCCGTTCAGTGTTCGCGCGGGTCGAGCGCATCGCGCAGCCCGTCGCCCAGGAGGTTGAAGCCGAGGACGACGAGGAAGATCGAGAGGCCCGGCCACATCGCCATCCACGGGGCCTGGTTGAGGAAGTTCTTTGCCGTGTTGAGCATCGACCCCCAGCTCGGAGCCGGTGGCTGCTGCCCGAGGCCAAGGAACGACAGCGATGCCTCGGCGATGATCGCGGTGGCGATTGTGAGCGTGGCCTGCACGAGGATCGGCGGCAGCACGTTCGGCAGGATATAGCGGCTGAGGATGAGGCGGGTCGGCAGGCCGATGGCGCGGGCGCTGTCGACGTAGTCCTCGACCTTGACGTTGATGACCTGCCCGCGCGTGAGCCGGATGAAGATCGGCGTGGCCGAGATGCCGATGGCGATCATCGCATTCGTGAGCGACGGCCCGAGGAAGGCGGCGAGCGCGATGGCGAGGATGAGGAAGGGCGCGGCAAGCAGGGCTTCGGTGCAGCGCGAGATGATCGCGTCGGTCCAGCCGCCGAAGTAGCCAGCCACGATGCCGAGCGGCACGCCGATGGCGACGGCGATGGCGACGGAGATGACCCCGGCGAGGAGCGACGCCTGCGCGCCCCAGACCATGCGGGAGAGGACATCGCGCCCGATCTCGTCGGTGCCCATCCAGTGCGCGGCCGACGGCGCCTTGCGCACCGCGGCCCAGTCGGTCGCCGCCGGGTCGGGGATCGGCAGGATCGGCGCGAGGAGGGCGATCGCGACGAAGAACACCACCAGCGCGCCGCCGAGCATCGCCGATTTGTGACTGCGGAACTTCTTCCAGACCCGGTTCTCGGGCTTCGGCAGATCGGGGGCGTTCGTCTCGGCGGCGACCATCAGGCGGCCCTCAATCTGGGGTTCAGGAGGAAATAGGCCATGTCGGCCAGGAGATTCATCACGATGAACCCCACGGCGGTGACGAGGACGATCCCCTGCACCACGGCGTAGTCGCGGTTGAAGACGGCGTCGACGACCAGTTTGCCGAAACCGGGTATGGTGAAGATCTGCTCGGTCAGGACGGCCCCGCCGATCAGCTCCCCGAAGAGGAGCGCGGTCAGCGTGACGATGGGCGTGAGCGCGTTGCGGAAGGCGTGCTTCAGGACGACGCGCTTCTCCGACAGGCCCTTGGCGCGGGCGGTGCGGACGTAATCCGAGGTCAGAACGCCCAGCATGGCCGAGCGCGTGTGCCGCATCAGGGTCGCGGCGAGCGCGGTGCCCAGCACGAAGGCCGGCATGAGCATGGTGCGGATCGATTGCCACAGGTCCTCGCCCGGCGGGACGTAGCCGGAGGCGGGCAGGAGCTGCCACTTCACCGAGACGAGGAGGATGAGCATGATGCCGAGCCAGAAGTTCGGGATCGAGAGGCCCGAGAGGGCGACGACGTTCGCCACGTAGTCGGTCACCGTGCCCTTGCGGTAGGCCGAGACGATGCCCGCCGGAATGCCGATGGCCAGCGCGAAGACGAGCGACATGATGGCAAGTTGCAGCGTCACCGGCAGCTTTTCGGCGATGAGCTCGGTCACCTGCTGGTTCGTGCGAAAGGAGGTGCCCAGATCGCCTCGCAGCGCGTTGCCGACCCAGGTCAGGTACTGCACCGGGATCGGGTCGTTCAGGCGGTACTTCTCGCGCAGGAACTCCAGCACCTCCGGGTCACGCTCCTCCCCGGCCAGTACGAGCAGCGGGTCGCCCGGCAGGAGCTTCTGCAGCGCGAAGACGAAGATCGAGATCAGGACGATCGTCGGGATCGCGATGGCGAGGCGGCGGAGGAAATAGGCGAGCATCGGGGGGCTTTCGCGGCTGTGTGCGGCCCGCCCCGGCGCGGGGGCGGGCCAATGGCGGTCACTCGGAGAGCGTCACGCCTTCGAGGCGGATCATCCCGTCGGGGTAGGGCGTGAAGCCCTCGATCCCGGCGTCGAGCGCGGTGATCCAGCTCTGGTGGTAGAGATACACCAGCGGGGCCTCGTCGATCAGGATCGCGCGCGCCTCGTCGTACTTGGCCTTGCGTGCCGCGACATCCGCCTCGCTCCGCGCGGCGTTCAGGGCCGCGTCGACGTCGGGGTGCGAGAAGCCGCTGTCGTTGATGCCGCCGTCGGTGGTGACGAACTGGTGGATGTTGCCGTCGGGGTCGACCCGGCCGGACCAGCCGATCTGGCTCGCGAAGTAGTCGCCGGCGGATTGGTCAGCGAGCAGCGTGGCGAACTCCTTCGAGACGATCTCGATGCGGATGCCGGCCTCGGCCGCCATGGCCTGCACCACCTGCATCAGTTGCAGCGGAATGGTCGTGTTGGGCACCTGCACCGTCAGGTCGACGCCATCGGGGTAGCCCGCCTCGGCCAGGAGCGCCTTGGCCTTCTCGACGTCGCGGGGCTCGATCGGGAAGTCAGCGTTGTACCAGGGCGAGGTCGGCGGGAACGACTGGTTGCCCGGCGCATAGGCCCCCTCGAAGACGACCTGGTTGATGGCCTCCCGGTCCATGGCATGGCTGAACGCCTGCCGCAGGCGCTTGTCGGCACCGAAGGGGCTTTCCGCGTTCTCGCCGTTGCCGACGTTGAAGGTGATCCCCTGGTAGCCGAGCGAGACGGCCGAGACGACGTTGATGCCCTCGTCGGCCTCGGCCTGCGCGAGGTCGGTGGGGGCGAGGCGTTCGAGGATGTGGATGTCACCCGACTGCAGGTTGGCGAGGCGCACGGTCGTGTCGGGGATCGGCAGGAAGGTCACGCTGTCGAAGTTGATCGCCTCGGCGTTCCAGTAATCCGCGAACTTGTTCAGGACGATCCGGTCCTGCGCCACGCGCTCCCCGAAGCTGAAGGGGCCGGAGCAGACGGGGTTCAACCCGAAATCGACGCCCGCCTCGGCGGCGGCTGTGGGCGAGATCATCATGCCCGCGCGGTCGGCGAGTTGCGCCATGACGGTCGCGTCGGGGGCCGTGAGGTTGAGGGTCAGGGTGTAGTCACCGGTCACCTCCACGCTCTCGATCGACGACAGCTCCGACTTGCGGCGGCTCTCCTCGAGGGTCTGCGAGCGGTCGATGTTGTCGGCGACGGCCTGCGCGTTGAAGGGCGTGCCGTCGTGGAACACCACGCCCTCGCGCACCGTCATGTCGATGGACATTCCATCCTCGGCCACGCTCCATTCGGTGGCGAGCTGGGGAACGATTTCGAGGTCGGGTGTGATGTCGACCAGCTTGTCGCAGAGCGAGGCGTAGACGATGCGGCCGACGAAGGTGCGGCTCTGGTCGGGGTCGAGCACGTCGGCGTCGGATTGGAGCGCGATGCGCAGATCCTGCGCCATGGCTCCGCTTGCCATCAGTGCCAGCGCGGCGGTCGTGAACGTCAGATTTTTCATTTCGGATCCTCTCTGTCGGGGGTCTCCGCGACGGGGATGATCTCGGCCCCCTCCGTCGCCTTGCGGTAAAGCTCGAGCCGCGCTTGCGCTGCGGGGCTTCGGCTGCGGGTGGTCGTCCGGCGGGGCGTTGCCCCGATCTTCCGCCAGTGGTGGCAGGCGGTCATATGGCCGTCGGGCGTTTCCTCGGGGGCCGGCACGTCGGTGCGGCAGAGTTCGGTCGCGTGCGGACAGCGGGTATGGAAGGCGCAACCGGGCGGCGGCGCGGAGGGCGAGGGCATCTCTCCCTCGATGCGCGCGCGACTGGCCCCGCCGCGGTCGTCCGGGTCGGGGATCGCGTCGAGGAGGGCGCGGGTATAGGGGTGGCGCGGGCGTTCGAAGAGCGCGTCCGCCGTGGCCTGTTCGACGATCCGCCCGAGATACATCACCGCCACGCGGTCGGACATGTGGCGGATGACGGCGAGGTCGTGGGCGATCAGGACGAGCGTGAGCCCGAGGTCGCGCCCGAGATCGCCCAAGAGGTTGATCACCTGTGCCTGCACCGAGACGTCCAGCGCCGAGACGGGCTCGTCCCCGATGATGAGCCGGGGTTCGGAAGCGAGGGCACGAGCGATCCCGATCCTCTGCCGCTGCCCGCCCGAGAACTCGTGAGGGTAGCGGTCGGCGTGTTCGGGGCGCAGCCCCACCTGTGTCAGAAGCTCGGCTACCTCCTCCTGCCGTTCCGATTTCGACGTCTCGGGGGCGTGGATCTCCAGCGGTTCGCCGACCAGCCGTCCGACGGACATGCGTGGATTGAGCGAGGAAAAGGGATCCTGGAAGATGAACTGCACGTCCCGGCGCAGATCCGAGAGCGCCTTGCCCGTCGCTCGCGTCACCTGACGCCCGTCGAAGAGCACCTCGCCCGCGGTCGCATCGAGGAGCCGCGTCAGGAGCCGCGCGAGCGTGGACTTGCCGCAGCCCGACTCGCCGACGATGGCGAAGGTCTCGCCGGGCCGCACCGCGATCGACACGCCGTCGACGGCCTTCACGACACCCGTCTTCTGGAAGAGGCCCCCGCCTGTCGGGAAATGCTTGACCAGGTTCTGCGCTTCGAGGATCGGCTTCATCCGGCAACCCTCAGCTTCTCTTCGAGCGGGGCGAAATGGCAGGCGGCGTCGTGCCCTGGCCCGACGGGGGCGAGCGCCGGGCGGCTGGCACAGGCGGGCGCGGCGAAGGCGCAGCGCGAGCGGAAGCGGCAGCCCCCGGGCATCCGGTCGATGGTGGGCACGGTGCCCTCGATCGTCGTCAGCCGCGCGCGCGGGCCCGAAAGCCGGGGGACGGAGGCCATCAGCCCGAGGGTATAGGGATGCTGCGGGTTCTCGAAGACTTCCGCGACCGGGCCCCGCTCCACCAGTTGCCCGCCGTACATCACCGCGACCGTGTCGGCGACGTCGGCGACCACGCCGAGGTCGTGGGTGATCATGATCGTGCCCATGCCGGTGTCGCGCTGCAGGTCGCGGATGAGTTCGAGGATCTGCGCCTGGATCGTCACGTCGAGCGCCGTCGTCGGTTCGTCCGCAATCAGAAGGCGCGGGTCGTTGGCGAGGGCCATGGCGATCATCACGCGCTGGCGCTGACCACCGGACAATTGGTGCGGGTAGTGGTCGAGCCGGTCTTCGGGGGACGGCAACCCCACCCGGCGCAGCATCTCGAGCGCGCGCGTCCGGCCCTCGGCGCGGCCGGTCCGCCGATGGCGCACCACCGACTCGGCGATCTGGTCGCCGATGCGGAAGGCGGGGTTGAGCGACGTCATCGGCTCCTGAAAGATCATTGCCATGTCGCCGCCACGCAGGTCGGACGGCACGCGGGCGCGTGTCAGATCGACTTCTATACCTTGAAATGCAAGGCTTCCGCTCGGAATCCGCGCGGCGTCCATCGGCAGGAGGCCCATGAGCGCCATCGCCGTCACGCTCTTGCCGCAGCCTGATTCCCCCACGATGCAGAGGATCTCGCCTGGTGCGACGTCGAGGTCGACGCGCTCCACCACTGGGGCGGCCTGGCCGCGAAATCTCAGGCTGAAGTCGCGCAGCGACAGGAGGGGCGTGTCGGAGGACAGGGCGAACCTCGCCGGATAGTTTGAACCAATTGCCTATTGGTCCGCAGATTGTCGTGTACGAGTCAATCCCTTTCCGCCCCACACGCAAAACGCGTTCGGTTTCCCGTGGACCACGGCCTCCTCTGCTCAAGAATGAGGCGATTGCGCGGTCAGCCGTCCGCCCGGAGGAAGCCGAGAACCTCCGCCGCGACCCGCTCCGCGTCTTCCTCGTGGGCGAGGTGGCCGAGGCCCGGAAGGTCGCGGTGGCGGGCGCGGGGCATCCGCGGGGCCATGGCGGCGGAGACCCGGGGCGGCACCGCCTTGTCCCGCGCGCCGGTCAGAAACAGCACCTCGGCGTCGACGGCGGGCAGGCGGCGCAGCAGGTCGTCGAGTTGCCATTGCGCCATCATCGACAGCGTGCCCGCGACATGCCCCCGGTCGCTCACCAGCCGGCGGTAGAACCCCAGATCGTCGGACGGCAGCTCCGTCCCCGTCCCGGAGATCAGACGCTCGACGGAGCCGGGGCGGGCCGCGTTGGCGGTGAAGACCTCCGCCACGAAGGGCAGCGTGGCGAGCACCTTCGCCATCAGCGGGTAGAGCACGCCGGCGACGCCCGAGAAGTTGCTGATCGCGGCGTTGATGCCGACGATCCGGTCCACGTGCCCCATCTCGGCCAGCCGCAGCGCCAGCGCCGTACCCGCCGAATGGGCGACGATCGCCACCGGTGCCCAGCCCTCGGCCGCCATCAGCGCGGCGATGTCCTCGGCCATGGGATCGAGCCCGAAGCGCCGCTGCGCCCCGGCCCGCGTGAAGCCCTGACCCGGCAGGTCGAACATCGCCACGCGATGGGTGCGGGCGAGGATCGGCGCGAGGTGGCGGAAGCTCTGCGTTCCGCCGCCGGCCCCGTGGATCAGGACGAGGAGCGGGCCGTCGCCCAGCTCCTGTACGTGCCACTCATGCGGGCCGGCGCGGGTGAAGCGGCTCGCCTCCGCGAACGGCCAGTCGGGCGGTACCCGCGTCACGGCTCAGGACGCACACGCCGCATCGACCGCCTGCGACAGCCGCTGCGCATCGGCGCGGGGCAGGGGTAGATAGGGCGCATCGAGCGTCTCGGCCAGGCGGCGGAGGGTGGGTGAGGGGCGCGCGCCGGTGTCGAGAATGATCGCATCCGTCCCCCGCAACCCACGGGCCACGCGCTGCGCGTCTTCCGCCGCCTGCGCCCGATCCCGCGTACCGTCGAGCGCGACGTTCCCGCGCCCGTCGGTCAGGAGGACGATGGTGGGTGTCATTCCCTTGCGCCGGGCGGTGACGGCCATGGTCCGTGCTTCCCGCAGGCCGTGGGCGAGGGGCGTGGCACCGCCGCCGGGCAGCGCGGCGAGCCGGCGTTTGGTCTGCACGAGCGAGCGTGTGGGCGGCAGCAGCGCCTCGGCCCCAGTGCCGCGAAAGGCGACGAGCGCGACGTGATCGCGCCGGGAATAGGCCTGCGAGAGGAGGAGTTCGACGGCCCCCTTCGCCTCGGCCAGCCGGGCGAGCGCGGCCGAGCCGGAGGCATCGACGGTGAAGATCAGCAGGCGGTCCGACGTCTCCTCGAAGCGGCGGTGGCGCAGGTCATCCTGCCGGAAGATCGGGCCCCTGCGTTCGGGCGCGGCACGACGGCGGATCGTCTGCCAGGGCGCGGCGGCGCGCAGGGTCGCGACGAGGTCGATGCGGCCGTTGCCCGCGCCGCCCGCACGCGCCGGCAGGGGGCGGCCGCGGCGGTTGCCCCGGCGCTTCGCGCCCGAGCCCTGACCCGTCGCGCCTCGGGCGGCCCTGCGGGCGAGTTGGGCGAGGATATCGGTCGGGAGCGCCGCACGCACGGCGTCGAGCAGGATGTCCTCGGGCAGGCGCGTCTCGGTCTCCGAAGGGGCCTCCGGGTCGGAGGCCTCTGGCGGGGGCTCGGGCAGGCGGGTCGCACGTGGGGCGAGGACGAGTTCGGCGGCGCGGCTCGCATCCTCCAGCGTGACGGCGGTGCGCCCGGCGAGGGCGGCGAGGCCTCGCGCCGCGCGCAGGGCCAGCATCGCGCCGCGTGGGTCGTCGACGCCGAGCGTCGCGGCGAGCGTGACGATCTCGGACAGAAGGGCCTCGGGCACCGTGACCGTCGCCGGCGGGTCTCCTTCGGGCGGGACGGGGCCGAGCGGTTCGGCCCGGTCGGGCAGGGTGAGGTGAAAGGCGCAGCGCGCGGCGAGGGCCTGCGGCAGTGCCTCCGCGTCGATACCCTCGTCCACGGCGATCAGGACGGACCGGCAGCCGTCGAGATGCCGGGCAAGGCGCGCGGCGAGCCAGGGCGTCGTTCGCTCCGCCGAGGGCAGGCGCAACACAGGGCCGCGCGCGAGCAGACCCGCGGTCCGGATCACGCGACCCGATGCAAGCGAGGCGGCGGCGTCGACCTCGCCGTCGAGCGCCTCCGGTCCCATCGCGGGGTGCAGGGCGGTCAGGGGGCCGAGGGCCGATGCGCAGACGTCGAGCGCCGCGGTCTGTGCCGGCCCCGCGCGGCCGCGGAGCACGACGCCGCCGAGGCCGGGGTCGGCCCGGAGGAGCGCCGCGATCAGGGGCAGGGGGCTCACGCGCCCAGTTCCGCCTCGATCACCCGCTCGACCCGCGTGTCCGAGCCGGCCTCGTCCAGCGGATCGCGCCGCAGCCGGTGGCGCAGCGCCAGCGGGGCCACGGCGCGGATGTGGGTGCGGGTGACGGCGGTATCGTCGCGGAAGGCGGCGAAGGCCCGCGCGGCGCGCAGCAGCACCAGTTCGCCCCGCAGCCCGTCGGAGCCGAGCGCGAGGCAGAGACCCGCGATGTCGCGCAGCGCGGCCTCGGGCGTATCGACCGCGCGCAGGGCCTTGCGCGCGGCGACGATGCGCGCGCGCAGGGCGGCGTCCTCGGCCTGCCAGCGCAGGAGGAAAGCGGTGCGGTCGGTCTCGTAGGCGTCGCGGCGGCGGATCACCTCGATCCGGTCGTCGATGTCCTTGGGTGAGGCGACGTCGACCGAGAGACCGAAACGGTCGAGAAGTTGCGGGCGCAGCTCCCCCTCTTCGGGGTTGCCGGAGCCGACGAGCACGAAGCGCGCGGCATGGCGGATCGACAGGCCCTCGCGCTCCACCACGTTCTCGCCCGACTGCGCCACGTCGAGCAGCAGGTCGACGATGTGGTCTTCGAGGAGGTTCACCTCGTCGATATAGAGATAGCCCCGGTTGGCGGCGGCCAGCAGGCCCGGCTGAAATGCCTTCTCGCCCAGCGTCAGCGCCCGCTCGATGTCGAGCGCGCCGGTCACGCGGTCCTCCGAGACGCCGAGGGGCAGGTCGACGACTGGGGTCGCGATGCTGTGGGTGCCCTTCCCGAGGTCCGTCGCCCAGTCCGGGCAATCGGCGCGGCGGGCGGAATTGACGGGGCAGCCCCTGACCGCCTCGATCGGCGGCAGGAGCGCGGCGAGCGCGCGGACGGCGGTCGACTTTCCGGTGCCGCGATCGCCGAAGACGAGGACGCCGCCGATCGTCGGGTCGACGGCGGTCAGGATCATCGCGGTCTTCATGCCGTCCTGCCCGACGATGGCGGAGAAGGGGAAAGGATGCGTCATGCGGCCTCCGGTCTGTCTGTCATCGGCATGAGGGGCGTGAGGTCGCCCCAGCTGCCGGCGGTTTCGAGGACGTGGAACCGCGCGTAGAGTTCCTCCCGGAACCAACCCTCCGCCCGGACGGCGCGGATGGCCTCGCCGTGGGGGCCGCTGCGGGCGAAGCCGGCCATGGCGGCCGCGTCGGGCCAGATCGAGAAGGTGACCTGATGCAGCCAGGGCACCTCGCCGATGCCGATCTTGAAGAGAACGTTCGGATCCTGCCCGATCACGCGGCTGATGTCGGGGACCCGACCCCAGAAGCGGCGCAGGATGCCGGGTCGCACGGTCGCGCGGGTGAGCGCGGCGATCGGCCCGGGCGCATGGAGGGTGTCCGTCGGCGTGAAGGGGCAGACCCCCGACCAGGCTCCGCGGACGCTCGACGGGGTCAGATGCACCGTCCAGCTTTCGGTCGCCCGGGCGCGGTAGCGACGGAAGATGCCGGCCTCGGCCTGGCGCGCGCGGGCGGTCTCCAGATCGGGCCAGGTGGTCAGGATCGCGTAGACGGCCGTGTTGGGGCGCGGGGTGAATCCCTCGCCCGTGCCGGAGCCGCAGAGCTTCCAGAAGCCGACGTCGGGCAGGCGGGCCATGGCCGGGCGGGCAAGCCCCATCATCGCGAAGGCCCAGAGCCGGTCGGCAAGGGGGCCGAAGCGATAGAAGCTGAGGCTGACGACCTGGCTCATCCGGTGTGAGTCCCTCTTGCTGTAAACCAAGCGTGACAGATTTCGGGCATCTTGGGAAGCCGGGCGGATGAAAAGATTGTAAATCAATCCTGACACTCCTAGCATCGGGTCACGATGCTCGACTCGTCCGCCTCTCCGATGTCCGACCCGCGCGCCCTTGTGATCGGGGCCGGTCTCGGCGGTCTGGCGGCGGCGATGCGGCTCGGGGCCAAGGGATATGCCGTCACCGTCCTCGACAGGCTGGACCGACCCGGCGGACGCGGCTCCTCGATCACGCAGGACGGGTATCGCTTCGACCTCGGCCCGACGATCGTGACCGCGCCGCAGGTCTTCGAGGATCTCTGGCGCGCCTGCGGACGCGACTTCCATGCCGATGTGACGCTGAAGCCGATGGACCCGTTCTACGAGGTGCGCTGGCCCGACGGCACCCGCTTCCGCGCCAGTGGCGACGACGCGGCCATGGTGGAGGAGGTCGCGCGCCTCTCGCCGGGGGACGTGAAGGGCTACCTGCGGTTCCTGAAGGATGCCGAGGCCCGCTACGTCGTCGGCTACGAGGGGATGGTCGCCGAGCCGATGCACCGCCTCTGGTCGACGCTGAAGGTCCTGCCGACCTTCGCGCGCCTGCGGGCCGACCGCTCCATCCACGGCCATGCCGCGGCCCGCGTGAAAGACCCGCGCCTGCGCATGGCGCTGTCGTTCCATCCGCTCTTCATCGGCGGCGATCCGACGCATGTGACCTCGATGTACGCGCTCGTCGCCCATCTCGAGAAGACCTACGGCGTCCACTACGCGATGGGCGGGGTGCAGGCGATCGCCGAGGCCATGGCGCGGGTCGTGCGCGCGCAGGGCGGCATCATCCGGCAGAAGGCCGAGGTGGACGAGATCCTCGTGACGGCCGAGGGAAGCGCCGCCGGCGTGCGCCTGACGCGGGGCGAAGTGCTGGAGGCCCCGCTCGTCGTGTCCAACGCCGACGCCGGGCACACCTATGACCACCTCCTGCGCGGACAGTCCCGTCGCCGCTGGACGCGGCGCAAGCTCGCGCGGAAGCGGTGGTCGATGGGGCTCTTCGTCTGGTATTTCGGCACCAGGGGCACGCGCGCGATGTGGCGCGACCTGGGCCACCACACGATCCTGAACGGCCCGCGGTACCGCGGCCTTCTGCGCGACATCTTCCTCAAGGGGCGGCTTGCGGAGGACTTCAGCCTCTACATCCACCGCCCCTCCGTCACCGATCCGACGGTCGCGCCCGCGGGGGACGACACCTTCTACGTGCTCTCGCCCGTGCCGCACCTCGGCTGGGACGATCCCGTCGACTGGGCGGCGGAGGCCGTGGGCTATCGCGACCGCCTCGCCACCGTGCTGGAGGATCACATGCCCGGCTTCCGCGACCGTATCTCGACCGAGATCACCTTCACGCCGGAGACCTTCCGCGACCGCTATCTCTCGCCCCACGGCTGCGGCTTCTCGCTGGAGCCGCGCATCCTGCAATCGGCCTGGTTCCGGCCCCACAACGTCTCGGAGGAGGCGCGGGGCCTCTACCTCGTGGGTGCCGGAACGCATCCCGGCGCGGGGCTGCCCGGCGTCGTCAGCAGCGCGGAGGTCCTCGCCAAGATGTTGCCCGACGTGACGCCGGCGCAGACGCGGATGGCGGCGGAATGACCGCGCCCGGACTGAGCCCGGCCGACCTGGCCCATTGTCGCGCGGCGATCCGGACCGGCTCCCACTCGTTCCATGCCGCCTCGCGCCTCCTGCCGGCGGAGGTGCGCGATCCGGCGCTCGCGCTCTATGCCTTCTGCCGCCTCGCCGACGACGAGGTGGACGAGGGAGATGGCAAGGCCCTCGCCGTTCTCAACCTTCAGGCGCGGCTCGATCTGGCCTATGCCGGCACGCCGCGCGACACGCCGGAGGACCGCGCCTTCGCCGGCCTCGTCGCCGCCTACGGCCTGCCGCGCGCGCTGCCCGAAGCCTTGCTCGAAGGGCTGGCCTGGGACGCGATTGGCCGTCGCTACGCCACGCTGTCGGACCTGCGCGGCTACTCCGCCCGGGTGGCGAGCGCAGTGGGCGTGATGATGTGCGTGCTCATGCGGGTGCGCGACCCCGATACCCTCGCCCGGGCCTGCGATCTCGGCGTGGCCATGCAGCTCACGAACATCGCCCGCGACGTGGGCGAGGATGCGCGCGCCGGCCGGCTCTACCTGCCGACCGACTGGCTCGGCGAGGCGGGCGTCGATGCCGACGCCTTCCTCGCCGATCCGCGCCCCGCGCCCGAGATCCGCCGCCTGACCCGTCGGCTTCTGGCCGAGGCGCGACGGCTCTACCTGCGTTCGGAGGCCGGAATCGGAGGGCTGCCGCGCCGGGCCCGCCTCGGGATCGCCGCGGCGCGCTACATCTACGCCGGGATCGGCACGGCTCTGCGGGCGCAGGGGCACGACAACATCACCACGCGCGCCCGGACCACGAAGGCGCGGAAGCTCGCCCTCATAGGGCAGGCGGGCGCACGGACGGCGGCGACCTTCGTGTTGCCGACCTCGCCCATCCTCTATGCGCCGCCGCTGCCGGAGGTCGCCTTCCTCGTGGACGCCGCCGCCGAAGGTGTCCGTGCCCCGACACGCGCGACGGCCCTGCTCGAGGTGCTGGCCGACCTGCGCGCGCGGCAGGAGACACCGGGCGTTGCGGCGGAGTGACGTGAGTATTTTCGGCAGGAAGATGCCGGCAGGACGCGAGGGCTCCGTCGCGGGAGGGGTGACTTCGCTCGGCGTCGGTCTAGGCTGTCGTCGATGGATCTGACGCTCTTCGCCCTCTTCCTTCTGGCCTGCGGCGGGGCCGGCGCGACCGGTGCCCTCTTTCCGCCGGGCGATTGGTACAGGACGCTCGCAAAGCCCGGATGGACGCCGCCCGACTGGGTCTTCCCGGTGGCCTGGACCACCATCTACCTCTGCATCTCCTTCGCCGGGGCGCGGGTGGCCGTCCTGCCGGACAACGGGTTCGCGATGGCGTTCTGGGCGCTGCAAGCTGCCTTTTCGACGCTCTGGACGCCGGTATTCTTCGGCCTGCGCCGGCTGAAGGGGTCGCTCCTCGTCATGGCCGTTCTCTGGCCCGCCGTCGCCGGCGCGACCTGGTTCCACCTGCAGGCCGACCTGCTCGCGGGCCTGGCCTTCCTGCCCTATCTCGCGTGGGTCACGGTGGCCGCGGCGCTCAACGCCTCGATTTGGCGGCTCAATCCGGGCGTGGCACCGCTGCGCCCCGATCAGGCCTGAGACCAGCTCCGCCGCCGCGGCACGCGCACCGCGAGCATCGGCTTGAGGAGCGGGTTGGCATAGCGGCGTAGATCGAGCGCTTCGTGCACGCCCTGCACCCGCTCGCCGTCGATCACCGTCTCCACGACGGCGCGGTTGTAGAAGGGTGCGTCGAGCATGGGTTTCACCTGCCTCGGGGTCGTTCCCGGATCGGCGCGTGTCTCGCGGCGCAGCAGCCAGTTCGAGCGGCGGAAGGCCGTGCGCGGGGGAGCCGGGACGACGCGGCCCGCGCCGGTGCCGTCGAAGGCGAAGGCCGCTTCGAGCGCCGAGCCGTCCCGCCGCGCGGCATCGTAGAAGCAGGCGGCCCCGGCCCGCGTCGGGAAGCGGCCCCAGGTCCAGTACGTGAAATCCGATTCGAGCGGGCGGGTGCCGAAGTTGGCGTCGAAGTAGCCGTGTCCCGAGAATTGCCAGCCCGGCGCGTCGAGGTCCACGCGGATGCGCGCGACCGGGGCGAAGGGGCGCCAGACGTGGGCCCCGTCGTCAGTCAGCGGAAGCTCCACGCCGGTCACCGCGTCGGGGGTCAGCACGATGCGGCCGCGCATCCGGCCGACGCGGGGGAGGGAGGCGATCTCGTTCACGTCGATGCGCAGCTCCTGACCCGTCCAGTGCATCTCCGACGGGCCGATCCGCAGGCGCGTCTCCGTCGGGCGCAGGGCGTCGCGGCCCCGGTCGGTCATCGCGAAGCGCCCGCCCGGGCCATAGGTCGCCACGTTCAGGCAGCAGTGGTTCGCCGGGTCTGCGCGCCCGGACCAGTGGTACCACGGCGAGAAGACCGAGCCGATGAAGCCGATGACCGAGATCGCGCGTGCGCCGTCGTCGCTTACGCCGTCGACGTACCACCACGCATAGCCGCCCGGCGGGACGGCGAGGTCGAACATCGGTCCGCCAGCATCGCCTCGGCCGCATGCCGGGCGGAGAGCGCCGCCATCGGCACCCCCGCCCCCGGATGCGCCCCCCCGCCCACGAGGTAGAGCCCCCGGATCGCGGTCCGCGCCCGGGGCCGCGCCAGCCCCGCCGTCAGACCCGCGGGGGATCGCCCGTAGAGGGCACCCAGACTGCCCGGGAAGTCCGCCGCGAAGCCCGCCGGCGTCGTCATCGTCGCGGGTCCGGGCGCGGGCGAGAAGGTCAGGCCGAAGCGGCCCAGGCGCGCGAAGGTCCGGATGTGACATGGCGTGTTCTCCTCGGGCGTGTCGGCGGGGGCGGCGGGGGCGTTGCGGATGATCTCGAAGCGTTCGACCGGGCCCGGCGGGATGCCGCCGCCCCGGTCCTGCGCGCAGACGTAGAGCGTCGCGTCCTCGGGGACGTGCCCGCGGGCGAGGGGGCCGAACTCCGCCGCCGGGTCGTCCCCGAAGAAGACGTTGTGCGCGGCGAGGTCGGGGCCGGCCGGCGTGGCCGCGAAGGCGTGGACATGGGCGGAGAGGCTGCGCGGCTCGACGCCGCTCTGCGGGACTGCGCGGGTGACTCCGGAGCCGAGGAGGCCGCGGGCCAGGGCGCGGGGGTCGCCGTTGAAGAGGACGCGGTCCGTCGCGATCCGCTCCGAGCCGGCATGGACCGCGACGAGGCCGTCCGGTCCGGTGTCCAGTGCCGTCACTTCGGTGTCGTAGCGGATCTCTGCGCCCCGCGCGCGGGCGAGGCCCTCGATCGCGCGGGCGAGCCCATGCATCCCGCCCGCCACCGACCAGACGCCCCGCGCCTCCGCCTGCCAGACGAGGGAGAGGAGCGCCGGCACCTCCTGCGGAAGGCCGCCGACGTAAGTGGCGTAGCGCCCGAAGAGCTGGCGCAGCTTTGGCTCGGCGAAGGCTCCGTCGAGCATCGAGGCGAGGCTCCGGTGCGGCGCCATGTCGAGGAGGAGGCGCGGCTGACGGAGAACAGCGGCAGCGAGGCCGATGCGGGACGGCGCGGCGGCGCGCATCATCGGTGCGTCGAAGGTATCGAAGAGCCGGGCGGTCCGGGCATGGAAGGCCGTGAACTCATGCGCCGACCGGGTGCCGAAGACGCGGGCGATCTCCGCCGTGCTGGCCGTGGCGTCGGCATGGAGATCGAGTCGCGTGCCGTCGGACCAGAAGTGCCGGGCCAGTATCGGGTTTGCGCGGAGCGTCACGTGATCGTCGAGCCGCTCGCCCACGGCGGCGAAGAGGTCGTCGAAGACGCCGCGCAGCGTCAGCACCGTCGGCCCGGCATCGACCGGCCCGGCGGCGGAGGGCCGTGTGCGCATCTTGCCGCCCGGCCCGGCGGCCCGCTCCAGCACCGTCACGTCGCAGCCCGCATGGGCCAGACGCAGGGCCGCCGCGAGCCCGCCGATGCCGGCGCCGACGATGCAGATCCGTTCGCTGTCCGTGCCGTGCCGCATGGCCCCTCCTGACCCGCAGTGTTGACAGGTGACAGGCAACTGTCCACTGTAATTTACAGTTTGCCCGTCATGGGCGGCGACATCAGGAGGTCCGCCATGTCCCTGTCCGACCGCCTCGACCGTGCGCTGAGCGATGCCATCGCGCGGGGTCAGGCGCAGCCCGCGCCCGCCCGGCTGGCCTCCGCGCTCCATTATACAGTTACCCCCGGCGGGGCCCGGATCCGGCCGACGCTGCTCCTCTCGGTGGCGAAGGCCTGCGGCGACGATCGCCCCGCATTGGCCGATGCCGCCGCCGCCGCGCTGGAGCTCATCCACTGCGCCTCGCTCGTCCACGACGACCTGCCCTGCTTCGATGACGCCGACATGCGCCGGGGCAAGTCCGCCGTTCACCGCGCCTTCGGCGAGCCGCTGGCCGTGCTGGCCGGCGATAGCCTGATCGTGATGGCCTTCGAGGTGCTGGCCCGCGCCGCCGCCGAGGAGCCGGCCCGCGCCCCGCAGCTGATGCGGATCCTCGCGACGCGTACGGGGATGCCCCACGGCATCTGCGCCGGGCAGGGCTGGGAAAGCGAGGAGACGGTCGACCTGCGCGCCTATCACCGCGCCAAAACCGCCGCGCTCTTCATCGCCGCGACGCAGATGGGGGCCGCCGCGGCGGGGCACGATCTCGAGGCCTGGGAAGACCTGGGGCTTGCCATCGGGGAGGCGTTCCAGGTGGCCGACGACCTGCGCGACGCGCTGCTCGACGCCGACACGCTGGGCAAGCCGGTGGGTCAGGACGATCTGCACGGTCGGCCCAATGCCGTGGCAGAACTGGGGGTCGAGGGCGCCATCGCGCGGATGCGCGACATTCTGGCCGGGGCCATCGCCTCGATCCCGAAGTGCCCGGGCGAAGCCGAACTGGCGAAGCTCGTCACCGCGCAGGCCGAGGTGGTCGCACCGCTGCGCGCCCGCGCCGCCCGCGTGCCGGGCGAGTAGTGGGCACCGCCGCGCTCCGGCCCGGCTGGCGGCAACGGCTCGTCGCCTCGCCCCGGTTCCAGGCCTGGGCCGCGCGCTTCCCCTTGACCCGGGGCCTCGTCCGCCGGGACGGTGCGGCGCTCTTCGACCTCGTTGCCGGTTTCTGCCACAGCCAGATCCTTGCCGCGCTCGTCCACTTCGACATTCCCGCCCGCCTGATGGAGCGGCCCGCGAATGCCGCGGCGCTCGGCCTCGCCTGCGACATGCCGGAGGCGCGGATGCAGGTGTTGCTGCAGGGCGGAGCCGCACTCGGGCTTCTGCGCCGGCGGCGGGACGGGCGATTCGCGCTCACGCGTCGGGGGGCCGCGCTGGCCGGGGTGCCCGGGCTCGCCGACATGATCCGCCATCACGATGTTCTTTACCGCGATCTCGCCGACCCGGTCGCCTTCTTTCGCGGCGATGTCGAGACGGAGCTGGCCACGTTCTGGCCCTATGTCTTCGGCGGGGAGATGGCACCGGAGGCGGCAGCCCGCTACTCCGCGCTCATGGCCGACAGCCAGGCGCTCGTGGCCGAGGACACGCTCGCCTGCGTCTCGCTCAAGGGGGTGACGCGGCTCTGCGACGTGGGGGGCGGCACCGGGGCCTTCCTGCGCGCGGCCGCCCGGGCGAATCCCGAGATGGCGCTGACGCTCTTCGACCTGCCCGAGGTCGCCGCCTCCGCCCGCGCGCGTTTCACGGCGGAGGGGCTGTCAGACAGGGTGGACATTCGCCCCGGGTCTTTCCGCGACGATCCGCTACCCCGGGGCTGCGACGCGATTTCGCTCATCCGGGTACTCTACGACCATGACGACGCGACCGTCGCGGCGCTTCTGGCGAAATGCCGGGAGGCCCTGCCGCCCGGCGGACGGCTGATCGTGTCGGAGCCGATGTCGGGCGGGGCGCGGCCCGAGCGGGCCGGAGACGCCTATTTCGCGCTCTATACCATGGCGATGCGCACGGGGCGCACGCGGTCGCATTCGGAGATCGCCGCGCTCGCGCGGGACGCGGGTTTCGCCGTCGCTCGGCCCGGACGCACGCCGCGGCCCTTCGTGACCCGCGTGCTGCAAGCCCGCGTGCCGAAGTGACAATGGAAACTTACATTGACAGACTTCAACTGTCAGTCCAACCTGACACTCAGTCGTACCCCGGCTGAGTCCCTCCCGGGGTCGTGGCAACACGGGGAGAGACGCTTGCAGACTCAAGCCATCATTCTGAACGGATCGCGCGACGTCGCCGTCGATACCGTTGCGCTGTGCCCGCCCGGGCCGGACGACGTGGTGGTCGAGATCCGGCAGTCTGGCATCTCCACCGGCACCGAAAAGCTCTTCTGGTCGGGCGAGATGCCGCCCTTTCCTGGCATGGGCTACCCGCTCGTCCCCGGCTATGAGGCGACGGGCGAGGTGGTCGAGGCCGGCCCCGCCGCGAACCTCCGCGTCGGCGACACGGTCTTCGTGCCCGGCGCGAGCTGTTTCGATGGTGTTCACGGGCTTTTCGGCGGGGCCGCGCGGACGCTCGTGACCGATGCTGCCCGTGCCCTGTCCATCGACCCGGGGCAGGGGGTGCAGGGCGCGCTCCTCGCGCTGGCGGCCACCGCCCGTCATGCGCTCGCCGGGCCGCGCGCCGACCTGCCGGAGCTGATCGTCGGTCATGGCGTTCTCGGCCGGCTTCTGGCGCGTCTGACGGTCGCCGCAGGGGGGGCACCGCCCACGGTCTGGGAGACGAACGCCGACCGCCGCCGCGACGCGACACCCTATCCGGTGATCGCCCCCGAGGCGGACGACCGCCACGACTACGCCACGGTCTACGACGCCTCGGGCGATGCCGAGGTGATCCCCGCCCTGATCCCGCGGCTGGCCAAGGGCGGCGAGATCGTCCTCGCCGGCTTCTATCCGGCCCCGATCAGCTTCGCGTTCCCCCCCGCCTTCCTGAAGGAGGCCCGCCTGCGCGTGGCCGCCGAGTGGACGCGCGACGACCTTCTGGCGACCCGGTCGCTGATCGACTCGGGCGCGCTCTCGCTCGACGGCCTCATCACGCACCGCGCACCGCCGGGTGCCGCGGCCGGGGCCTATCACACGGCCTTCACCGATCCGACCTGCCTCAAGATGATCCTCGACTGGGAAGGCTCCGCATGACCCTCGACGACGTTCCCAACCTCCGCGACTTCGACGACCGCCTCCGCGACGAGGCGAACACCGATCTTGCCGATAT
Source organism: Jannaschia marina (assembly GCF_013404595.1). Lineage (GTDB taxonomy): Bacteria > Pseudomonadota > Alphaproteobacteria > Rhodobacterales > Rhodobacteraceae > Jannaschia > Jannaschia marina. The sequence continues at coordinate 78,204 of NZ_JABVAX010000008.1, forward strand.
CCAGACGGATGAGCCGACGTCCAAGACGCAGATCATCGCGATCTACGGCAAAGGCGGCATCGGCAAGTCCTTCACGCTCGCTAACCTGAGCCACATGATGGCCGAGCAGGGCAAGCGCGTGCTGCTGATCGGCTGCGACCCGAAGTCCGACACGACCTCGCTCCTCTTCGGCGGCAAGGCCTGTCCGACGATCATCGAGACGTCCTCCAAGAAGAAACTCGCCGGGGAGGAGGTCGCCATCGGCGACGTCTGCTTCAAGCGCGGCGGCGTCTTCGCGATGGAGCTGGGTGGCCCCGAAGTGGGTCGGGGCTGCGGCGGGCGCGGCATCATCCACGGGTTCGAGCTGCTCGAAAAACTGGGCTTCCACGACTGGGATTTCGACTACGTCCTCCTCGACTTCCTGGGCGACGTCGTCTGCGGCGGCTTCGGCCTGCCGATCGCGCGCGACATGGCGCAGAAGGTGATCCTCGTCGCCTCGAACGACCTGCAGTCGCTCTACGTGGCCAACAACGTCTGCTCGGCGGTGGAATACTTCCGCAAGCTGGGCGGCAACGTCGGCGTGGCCGGCCTCGTCATCAACAAGGACGACGGCTCGGGCGAGGCGCAGGCCTTTGCCGAGGCCGTCGACATCCCGGTCCTCGCGGCCATCCCGCAGGACGACGACCTGCGCAAGAAGTCCGCGAACTACCAGATCGTCGGCACCGAGGCCGGCCCCTGGGGACCGCTCTTCGCCGAACTGGGCCTGAATGTGGCCGAGGCCCCGCCGGTGCGGCCCACACCGCTCGATCAGGACGGGCTGCTGGCGCTCTTCGACAGCAAGGACACCGGCGGCGACGTCGTGCTCGTGCCCGCGACGGATGCCGATATGCGCGGTGCCAAGTCGAAGCCGAAGCAGAGCCTGGAGGTCGTCTACGACGATGTCTGAGCGCAGCGGATACAACGTCACCTACGACGATGCGGGCCGGGTGGAAATCACCCCCGCCGACGCGCCGGACCTGCCCGAGGCGCCCGCGGGGGCCGAGGCTGGGGCCTGCACGTCGAAGGCCACGCTGGAAGCCGCCGCGCGCGAAGCGGGGCAGTCCGACCTGCTCGACCGCTACGCCGCCGACTACCCGAAGGGCCCGCACGACCAACCCCAGAGCATGTGCCCCGCCTTCGGCAGCCTGCGTGTCGGCCTGCGTATGAAGCGGGTCGCCACGATCCTCTCGGGCTCCGCCTGCTGCGTCTACGGCCTCTCGTTCGTGTCGCATTTCTACGGCGCGCGCCGCTCCATCGGCTACGTGCCGTTCAACTCCGAGACGCTGGTCACCGGCAAGCTCTACGAGGATATCCGCGAAGCCGTGCACGAGCTGGCCGATGGCGACCGCCTCGATGCCATCGTCGTCACCAACCTCTGCGTGCCCACCGCGTCCGGCGTGCCGCTGCGCCTTCTGCCCGAAGAGATCGACGGCGTCCGCATCATCGGCATCGACGTGCCGGGCTTCGGCGTCCCGACCCACGCGGAAGCGAAGGACGTGCTGGCGGGCGCGATGCTCGACTACGCCAGGCGCGAGGCCGAGGCCGGGCCGGTGCCGCGCCCCGAAGGCGGCTCCGATCGCCCGACCGTCGCGCTCCTGGGCGAGATGTTCCCCGCCGATCCGATGATGATCGGCCGGATGCTGGAGCCGCTCGGCCTCGCCGCCGGGCCGACCGTGCCGACCCGCGAGTGGCGCGAGCTCTACGGCGCGCTCGATTGCGGGGCCGTCGCGGCGATCCACCCGTTCTACACCGCCTCCGTCCGCGTCTTCGAGGCTGCGGGCCGGCCCGTCGTCGGCTCCGCGCCGGTGGGCCACGACGGCACCGCCGACTGGCTCGCGGCCATCGGCGACGCCTTCGGCCTGCCCGCCGCCAAGGTCGCCGAGGCGCAGAACGCCGTGCTGCCCGCGCTCAGGGCCGCGCTCGCCGCGAACCCCATCAAGGGCACGCTCACGCTCTCGGGCTACGAAGGCTCCGAACTCCTGGTCGCCCGCCTCCTGATCGAGAGCGGCGCCGAGATCCCCTATGTCGGCACGGCCTGCCCCAGGACGCGCTGGTCGGCGGACGACGCCGCCTGGCTGGAGGCGAAGGGTACGAAGGTCAGGTTCCGCGCCTCGCTCGAGGACGATCTGGCCGCGATGGAGGCCGTGCGCCCCGACCTCGCCATCGGCACGACGCCGGTGGTGCAGAAAGGCAAGGAGCTCGGGATCCCCTCGCTCTATTTCACCAACCTCATCTCCGCGCGGCCCTTGATGGGCCTCGCCGGGGCCGGGTCGCTGGCGCAGGTCGTCGGCACGGCCATCGCCAACAAGGACCGCATGGAGACCATGCGCGATTTCTTCGAGGGCGTGGGCCACGGCGATGCCGCCGGTGTCTGGTCCGGGGCACCGAACCTGCATGAGGGGTTCCGGGCCCAGAACCTCAAGAAGATCGAGAAACGCAAGCGCGCCGCGGCGGCGGAGGCGATGATATGATCGCGCGCCTCCTCCCCCCCGGCCCCCCTCCGATCCGGAGGGGGGAGGGCGCGGCCCCGGCCGATTTCGCCTCCCTCTCCCGGTGGGAGAGGGATCGAGGCAGAGGGGGCGCGCCATGCTGATCCAGGATCACGACCGCGCCGGCGGCTACTGGGGGGCCGTCTACGCCTTCTGCGCCGTCAAGGGCCTGCAGGTCGTCATCGACGGCCCCGTCGGCTGCGAGAACCTGCCGGTCACCTCCGTGTTGCACTACACCGATGGCTTGCCGCCGCACGAGCTGCCGATCGTGGTCACGGGTCTCTCCGAAGACGAGATGGGCGCGGGCACCGAGGATGCGATGAAGCGCGCGTGGGAGACGCTCGACCCGGCGCTGCCGGCGGTCGTCGTCACCGGCTCCATCGCCGAGATGATCGGCGGCGGCGTCACGCCGCAGGGCACCAACATCCAGCGCTTCCTGCCCCGCACCATCGACGAGGACCAATGGGAGAGCGCGGACCGCGCGATGACCTGGATCTTCACCGAGTTCGGGATGACCAAGGGCCGGATGCCGCCCGAGAAGAAGCGCGCCGAGGATGCGAAGCCCCGCGTCAACATCCTCGGGCCGATGTACGGCACCTTCAACATGCCCAGTGACCTCGCCGAGATCCGCCGTCTGGTCGAGGGCATCGGGGCAGAGATCAACATGGTGATGCCCCTGGGCAGCCACGTGGCCGAGATGCGCAACCTGGTGAATGCGGACGTCAATATCTGCATGTACCGCGAGTTCGGGCGCGGCCTGTCGGAGGTGCTGGGCAAGCCCTACTTGCAGGCCCCCATCGGCATCGACAGCACGACGAAGTTCCTGCGCAAGCTGGGCGAGCTGCTGGACCTCGACCCGGAGCCCTTCATCGAGACCGAGAAGCACTCGACCCTGAAACCGCTCTGGGATCTCTGGCGCTCGGTCACGCAGGATTTCTTCGCCACGGCGAGCTTCGGCATCGTCGCCACCGAGACCTATGCGCGCGGCATCCGCAACTTCCTAGAAGTCGACATGGGCCTGCCCTGCGCCTTCGCCGTCGCCCGGACGCGTGGCCGGAAGACCGACAACGAGGCCGTGCGCGCCATGGTGCACGACAAGCGGCCGACAGTCCTCCTCGGGTCCATCAACGAGAAGATGTACCTCGCCGAGGCCAAGCAGGGCTTCGGCCCCGCTCCGAGCTTCATCCCGGCGAGCTTCCCCGGGGCCGCGATCCGGCGGCACACCGGCACGCCTTTCATGGGCTACGCGGGGGCCACGTATCTGGTGCAGGAGGTCTGCAACGGGCTCTTCGACGCGCTCTTCCACATCCTGCCGCTCGGCAGCGAGATGGACGCCGCCCCCGCCACCCCCACCCCCCTGCGCCGCGACGTCCCCTGGGACGCCGACGCGCAGGCCCGCCTCGACGAGATCGTCGCCAGCCATCCGGTGCTCACCCGGATTTCTGCGGCAAAGACCCTGCGCGACGCAGCCGAGAAGGCCGCGCTCGATCAGGGCGCTGACCGGGTGGAGCGCGCGACGCTCGACCGGCTGCACCCCACCCCCATCGGAGGAGACAGGACATGACCGACTTCACGACGGACCACATCGCGCTCGCCCCCGCGCGCGAGGCCCCGAGGGCCCGCCGCGCCCGGGCGCACCAGCGCGAGTACTACGCCTATCTCGCGCTCATCTTCCTGGCGACGCTGCCGCTGGCGACCCTGACCTGGGGCCTGACCGCGCTGCGCCGCCTCAGCCTGCCCGAGAAGGGGCCGCTCGCCGCTGCCTGGGCGCAGGCACAGATCATCACGCCGCGGATCTTCAGCGCGTGAGACAGAGTTCGCCGCTCCTTCGGGAGGGTGGAGCAGGGCGGGGGATGAGCCCCCGTCGTACCCGGTCGCGAGGGCCTCGCGGCGTCAGTTCATCTTTTTCAGGAGAAAACAATGGCTGATAAATCCGACCTGTCCTTCACGGGTCTGACAGACGAGCAGGCGCAGGAGTTGCACTCGGTCTATCTGAGCGGATTCTACCTGTTCACTGCGGTGGCGGTGGTCGCTCACATTCTGACCTACTTCAAGCTGCCCTGGTTCAGCTGGTAACAGGAGGACATCCACATGGCACAGTTCTACAAGATCTGGCTGGTCTTCGACCCGCGCCGCGTCTTCGTGGCGCAGGGCGTGTTCCTGTTCCTGCTGGCGGCGATGATTCACCTCGTCCTGCTCAGCAACCCGGAAACCAACTGGTTCGACCGCGCCTTCGCCGCGGAAGAGGCCGCCGAGTGATCGGCCGGTCCTGACATCGTCGTGGGCGGCCGGTCCGCCCGTCGCCCACGACAAACCGCTAACCCGCGCCCGGGCCGCTGCACCCCGCCGCGCGCAACTGGAGAGAGAAGATGGCACAGCTCACCTTCGAACGAAAATACCGCGTCCGGGGCGGCACGCTGATCGGCGGCGACCTGTTCGATTTCTGGCTGGGGCCGTTCTACGTCGGCTTCTTCGGGGTCACGACGTTCTTCTTCACCGCCCTCGGCACGATCCTGATCTTCTACGGGGCCTCGCTCGGCGACACCTGGAACCCCTGGCTCATCTCGATCGACCCGCCGGGCCTCGAATACGGCCTCGGGGCCGCGCCGCTGGCCGATGGGGGCCTCTGGCAGATCATCACCATCTGCGCGACCGGCGCCTTCGTCAGCTGGATGCTCCGCGAGGTGGAGATCTGCCGCAAGCTCGGCATCGGCTATCACGTGCCCTTCGCCTTCGGGGTCGCGATCCTGGCCTATGTCACCCTCGTCATCATCCGCCCGGCGCTGATGGGAGCCTGGGGCCACGGCTTCCCATATGGCATCTTCAGCCATCTCGATTGGGTCAACAACGTCGGCTACGCCTACGGCAACTTCCACTACAACCCGGCCCACATGGTCGCGATCACCTTCTTCTTCACGACCTGCCTCGCGCTCGCGCTGCACGGCTCGCTGGTGCTGTCTGCGGTGAATCCGCCCAAGGGCCAGCAGATCAAGTCGCCCGAGCACGAGGACACCTATTTCCGTGACCTCATCGGCTATTCCATCGGGCCGCTCGGCATCCACCGCCTCGGCCTCCTGCTCGCGCTCAACGCGGGCTTCTGGAGCGCGGTCTGCATCGTGATCTCGGGCACCGTCTGGTTCGACCCCTGGATCGCCTGGTGGGATTGGTATCTCGAACTGCCCTGGTGGGCCGGCCTCGAAGGAGGAGTGAACTGACATGCTGGAATATCAGAACATCTTCACGCAGGTGCAGGTTCAGGGCCCGCCCGAGATGGGCATGGTCGAGGGCGTCGACGCCGAGCGCGAACGCACCAAGTCGGCGCGCTTCTCCAAGCTCGCCGGCGTCATCGGCAACGCGCAGCTGGGGCCGATCTACCTCGGGCCGTTCGGCATCGTGTCGCTGGCGACGGGCTTCGCCTGGTTCTTCATCGTCGGCATGTCCTTCTGGGCGCAGGTCGGCTACTCGCCCGCGCTCTTCTTCCGCGATCTCTTCTGGCTCGCGCTCGAGCCGCCCTCGGCCGACTACGGCCTCGGCATGGCCCCCCTGAACGAGGGCGGCTGGTGGCTCATCGCGTCGTTCTTCCTGCTGATCTCGGTGATCAGCTGGTGGATCCGCACCTACCTGCGGGCCGAGGAGCTGGGCCTCGGCAAGCACGTCAGCTGGGCCTTCGCGAGCGCGATCTGGCTCTTCCTCGTCCTTGGTCTCATCCGGCCGCTGATGATGGGCTCCTGGGAGGAGGCGGTGCCCTACGGCATCTTCCCGCACCTCGACTGGACGAACCTTTTCTCGCTGACCTACGGCAACCTCTTCTACAACCCGTTCCACGCGCTCTCGATCGTCTTCCTCTACGGCTCCGCGCTCCTCTTCGCGATGCACGGCGCCACGATCCTCGCCGTCAGCCGCTACGGCGGCGAGCGCGAGATCGAGCAGATCGTCGACCGGGGCACCGCCACGGAGCGCGCCGCGCTCTTCTGGCGCTGGACGATGGGGTTCAACGCCACGATGGAGGGGATCCACCGCTGGGCCTGGTGGTTCGCGGTGCTGACGACGCTGACCGGCGGTATCGGCATCCTGCTGACCGGCACGGTCGTCGACAACTGGTACATCTGGGCGCAGGACCACGGCTACGCGCCGCTCGACTAAGGAGGTTCACATGGCTGAACACGACTATCTCGGCACGACCGGAGACGTCCGCGCCCGCCTGCGGGGGGACATCACGATCCTGATGCTGCGGGGCGCGGGCTACGCCGCCGCCTTCAGCCTCGGCGTGGTCCTCTTCGTCGCCTTCTTCGTCTGGCTTGGCGGCCTCCTGCCGCCCGAAAGCCAGGAGGCGCCGGATCCGAATCCGCCGCGCGCCGCGGTGATCCAGCCCGCGGAGACGGCCCGCGCCTGACACGCCTCGGGGGCGGCGGCACGACACCGCCGCCCCGTCTCGTTCGCCCCCCGGAGGACCGACCATGCACACGCCCCATCTCGACCGCGTCCACGTCCCCTCCGACCTCAAGTCCCTGACCGATCCGGAGCTTGGCCGCCTCGCCGGAGAATTGCGCGGGGAGGTCATTTCCACGGTCGCGCAGACCGGCGGTCACCTCGGCTCCTCCCTCGGTGTGGTCGAGCTGACCGTCGCGCTCCACGCGGTCTTCGACACGCCGCGCGACAAGCTGATCTGGGACGTCGGGCACCAGTGCTACCCCCACAAGATCCTGACCGGGCGCCGCGACCGGATGCACACGCTGCGGCAGGGCGGGGGCCTCTCGGGCTTCACGAAGCGCGCGGAATCCGACTACGACCCCTTCGGTGCCGCCCATTCCTCCACCTCGATCTCCGCCGCGCTCGGCTTCACCGTGGGGCGCGACATGGGGCAGCCGACGGGCGATGCGGTCGCCGTCATCGGGGACGGGGCGATCGGGGCCGGCATGGCCTTCGAGGCCCTCAATGCCGCCGGAGCCGAGGGCCGGCGCATGTTCGTCATCCTGAACGACAACGAGATGTCCATTGCCCCGCCGGTCGGCGCGCTCTCGAAGTATCTCTCGGGCCTCTACGCCTCGCCCGTGGGCGGGCTGCACGAGATGGCGCAGGGCATCGAGAAGGCCCTCCCGGGCCCGCTCCGCGATCAGGCCCGCCGCGCGCGGCAGTTGGTGACGGGCGCGAGCGGCGGACAGGGCACCCTCTTCGAGGAGCTGGGCTTCCAGTATATCGGCCCCATCGACGGCCATGACATGACCCAGCTTCTGACCGTGCTGCGCACGGCCCGCGCCCGCGCCACCGGCCCCGTGCTGATCCATGCCTGCACCGTCAAGGGCAAGGGCTATGCCCCCGCAGAGGGTGCCGCCGACTGCGGCCACGGCGTCGGCAAGTTCGACGTCGCGACCGGCGCGCAGGCCAAGGCGAAACCGAACGCCCCGAGCTATACCTCCGTCTTCGGCAAGACGCTCGCGACGCTTGCCGAGACCGATCCGAAGATCGTCGGTATCACCGCCGCCATGCCCTCGGGCACCGGCATGGACATCTTCGCCAAGGCGCATCCCGCACGCATGTTCGACGTCGGCATCGCCGAGCAGCACGGCGTTACCTTCGCCGCCGGCCTCGCCGCAAGCGGGCTCAAGCCGTTTTGCGCGATCTACTCCAGCTTCCTGCAGCGCGGCTACGACCAGATCGTCCACGACGTCGCGCTCCAGAACCTGCCCGTGCGCTTCGCCATCGACCGCGCGGGCCTCGTCGGGGCCGACGGTGCCACCCACGCGGGTGCCTTCGACGTGGGCTACCTGAGCGCGCTGCCGAACCTCACCGTCATGGCCGCCGCCGACGAGGCGGAGCTCGTCCACATGGTCGCCACGGCCGCCGCCCACGACAGCGGACCGATCGCCTTCCGCTATCCGCGCGGAGCGGGCGAGGGGGTGCCGATGCCCGAGAGGGGGACACCGCTCGAAATCGGCAAGGGCCGCGTGCTGCAGGAGGGCGCGGACGTCGCGCTCCTGAGTTTCGGGGCCCATCTCGGCGAATGCCGCAAGGCCACCGCGCTGCTGGACGGGCAGGGCCTCTCGGTCACCCTCGCCGACGCGCGCTTCGCCAAGCCGCTCGACCACGCGCTGATCCGCCGGCTCGCCCGCGACCATCGCGTCCTGATGACGGTGGAGCAGGGCGCCGTCGGCGGCTTCGGGGCGATGGTGCTGCACTTCCTGGCCGCCGAGGGCCTGCTCGACGGCAACCTTGCCATACGAACCATGACGCTCCCGGACCGCTTCATCGACCAGGCCGCGCCCGACGCGATGTATGCCGACGCAGGGCTGACGGCGACCGACATCGCCGCAACCGCCGCCCAGGCCGAGGGGGTCGACTGGACGCTTTCCACGGTCTGAACCGCCGCTCTCCCTTGAAGAGGTACGACAGGTAATTCGCGTCCTTCGACCGCGTCTCGAACCTGGCGCGGGACCAGACATTTTTCCGCACGACCGGTATTTCGGTCTTGAGCCCCTGTGCGAAAACGGGTCTTGTGCCGGCGATGGTTCTCCGGTGCCGAAGGCCGAGGAGATGAAAAGGGAACACGGTGCGGCGTAGCCAACAGGCACCAAATCCGTGACTGCCCCCGCAACTGTGAGCGGCGAGCGACCCCGATGTGGACCACTGGACGACCAGTCCGGGAAGGTTCGGGCGAGCGACGACCCGCGAGTCAGGAGACCTGCCGTCACCGGCGCAGGCGATGTCCCGCGTCGGCATTCGAACTCGATCCAGGCGGGGTGCCCGGGCAGGAGGATGTGATGACCGAGCCGCTCCACCGGCGCTCCGAACCGATCCGTCTCCCGCGCTCCGTCCGACGGCGGAGGGCCCGATGGAACACCGGATCACCATTTGTACGTCCTGTCGGCACAAGGGAACGACCTGTCGTCCCGGTCTCGAGCTGATCGAGCGATTGCGACAGGCGATCGCGGCGGCCGGCGACGCGCTGCCGGCGGAGTTCGAGATCTCGGGCGTCGCCTGCATGGCCGGCTGCGACCGGCCCTGCACCGTCGCCTGCATGGCCGGCTGCGACCGGCCCTGCACCGTCGCCTACCACGGCACGCGGAAGGCGACTTATCTCTTCGGCGACATCGACCCGGAGACGGACATCGACGACCTGCTGTCCTTCGCGCGCCGGTACGCGGCGCCCGGCGACGGATGGTGTTCGGCATCCGAGCGCACCGGCAAGCTGCGGCGAACGACACTCGCGCGGGTGCCGGCGGCGGTCTTCGCGCTGGAGGACTGCGGGGTCCGGGCCTCGTGACCGGCGCGCGACTGACCGTGACGGACCTGTCCTGGTCGCCCCGACGCGGGGACGACCCGCTCCTGCATCCGACGAGTTTCGATCTGTCGCCGGGCCGCGTCCTCGGCGTCGTCGGGCCGAACGGGGCGGGAAAGACCACGCTTCTGCGGCTGCTCTACCGATTCCATCGTCCGGCCCGCGGCGAGGTCCGGATCGACGGCGACGACATCTGGGCCCTGTCCGCCCGTGCGGCGGCCCGACGCGTGGCCGCCGTCCTGCAGGAACAGCCGAGTGACTTCGCCCTGACCGTGCGGGAGATCGTGGCACTCGGGCGCACGCCGCACCGGCGCGGGCTGGCCGGGACGGCCGGGGCGCACGACCGCGACGTGATCGCGGCGGCACTCGACCGGCTCGACCTGCGCCACCTGACGGAGCGCCACCTCGGCACCCTTTCGGGCGGCGAACGGCAGCGGGTGATGGTGGCCCGCGCGCTGGCGCAGGAGCCGCGCCTGCTGATCCTCGACGAACCGACGAACCATCTCGACATCCGGCATCAGCTGGAGGTTCTCGACCTGATCCGACGGCTGCCGCTGACGATCGTGACCTCGCTGCACGACCTCAACCTGGCGGCGGGCGTCTGCGACGACGTGCTGCTCCTGCGGGGGGGCCGCCCCGTCGGCTTCGGTCCGCCGTATCGTGTGCTCGGCGAATCCGCCGTCTCCGAGGCCTTCCGGGTCACCGCGCGGCGCGAGCGCCTGTCGCCGAGCGACACCGATCATCTCACCTTCCACCTCCACGACGAAAGACCCCGACCATGAAGACCTTGCCGAACGCGCTCCTCGTGCTTGCCCTTGCCGCCGGGCCGGTTGCCGCCGAAACCACGGTGCAGAGCTGCGACCGCACCGTGACCTTCGATGCGCCGCCCGAACGCGCGATCTCCAACGACGTCAACCTGACGGAGATGATGCTCGTGCTCGGGCTGGCGGACCGCATGGTCGGCTATACCGGGATCTCGGGCTGGAAGACGCTCGACGAGGACATGCGCGCGGGCGTCGAGGCGCTGCCGGAACTGTCGGAGAAATACCCGACGAAAGAGGTGCTCGTCGGGGCGGATGCGGATTTCTTCTTCGCCGGCTGGAACTACGGCATGAAGGTCGGGGGCGAGGTGACGCCGGAGACGCTCGCCCCCTTCGGGATCGACGTCTACGAGCTGACGGAATCCTGCATCCACATCATGGAGAAGGACAAGGCCAGCATCGAGGACATGTATGCCGACCTGCTGAACCTCGGCCGCATCTTCGACGTGGAGGACCGGGCCGCCGAGCTCGTCGCGGGATACCGGGCCGAGCTTGCCGCGCTGACCGACGGGGTGGAGGCGGGCGATCCGCCGCGTGTCTTCGTCTACGACAGCGGCGAGGATGCGCCCTTCACCGCCGGCCGCTACGCCATGCCGACCGCCCTGATCGAAGCGGCCGGCGGACGCAACATCATGGACGATTTCGAGAAGAGCTGGGCGACCGTGACCTGGGAAGAGGTGGTCGAGCGCAACCCCGAGATCGTGGTGATCGTGAACTACGGCGAGGTCACGGCGGAGCAGAAGCGCGCGTTCATGGTGTCGAACCCGGCCTTCGCCGCCCTCGATGCGGTACGCAACGACCGGTTCGTGACGCTGGAATACGTCGAGGCGACGCCGGGCCCGCGCAACATCGAGGCGATCGCGACGCTCGCCGACGCCTTCCGCGCGCGCTAGCGACATGGAGGCGACGGCAGGCGATCCGGTCGGGCGGCGCGGGGGGCGCGCGGCCGTAGCGGGCGGCGGGCTTCTGCTGCTGCTGGCCTCGCTGACGCTCGCCGTCTCGGCGGGGGCGGTGCCGGTGCCCTTCGCGACGGTCTGGGGCGTGATGCTGAACAAGCTGTCGCCCGGCCTCGTCGAGGAGACCTGGTCGCAGGGCCGCGCCGCCATCGTCTGGGAGATCCGGTTCCCCCGCGCCCTCCTCGCCATGATGGTGGGGGCGGGGCTCGCGCTCGTCGGAGCGAGCCTGCAGGCGGTCACGCGCAACCCGTTGGCCGATCCGCATCTCCTCGGCATCTCGTCGGGCGGGGCCTTCGGGGCCATTCTCGCGCTTCTCCATACGGGGCTGTTTCTCGGGCTGCTCACGGTGCCGCTGCTGGCGTTCCTCGGGGCGCTCGGGGCGACGGCGATCGTGCTGGGCGTTTCGCGCTTCGCCGACGCGACGAGTGCGGACCGGCTCGTCCTCGCGGGGGTGGCCGTTTCGTTCATCGTGATGGCCGCGGCGAACGTGCTGATCTTCTTGGGCGATCCGCGCGCCACCCATACGGTCGTCTTCTGGATGCTGGGCGGGCTCGGGCTCGCGCAGTGGGGGCAACTCGTCTATCCCCTCGCGATCCTCGTGTGTTGCGGCGTCTGGCTGATCCTGCGGGCGGGGGATCTCAATGCGATGACCGTCGGCGACGAGACCGCCTCGACGCTCGGGATCCCGGTCGCGCGTTTCCGGCTGTTCGTCTTCGTGGTGGGGGCGCTCATCACCGGGGTCATGGTGGCCTTTTCGGGGATCATCGGCTTCGTCGGCCTGATGGTGCCGCATGTCGTGCGCATGGTGGTCGGCGGCGACTATCGCCGCGTACTTCCCGGATCGGCGCTCGTCGGAGCGGTGTTCCTGCTCTGGGCGGACATCGCCGCCCGCAAGCTGATGCCGCCGGAGGACATGCCCATCGGCATCGTCACCGGCCTGGCGGGAGGCGTGTTCTTCATCTGGCTTCTCGGGCGGCGGCGGCCCGGCTGAGCGTCAGACGGGATGGGCCGTGCCGTCACGCGGACGGTCGAGCAGTTCCGACAGCAGCGGGTTGGGAAACTTCCGGCGCTTGGTGACGGCGGAGAAGACCTCGGTGATCTCGTCGAGCCGCGCGAGCTCCACCAGCTGTCCGGCGGCAAGCTCGTCACGCACCACGATGGGCGGAAGGACGGCGATGCCGACGTCCTCGCGCACGAGGAGGCGCAGCATGGCCATGTCGTCCGCCTCCGCCGCGATGCGGGGCAGGACGCCGAGACGCTCGATCAGGCCGTCGAGCCCCGCGCGCAGGGCGGTTTCCGGGGTCGGCAGAACGAGCGGGTGGGTGGCGAGCAACTGCCGCGGGGTTTCCCCTTCGCCGGACCGGCGGGCGGGCGTGCCGACGATGCTGACGGGCTGTTCGTCGAGGCGGTGGACGAGATAGGGGCTCGCCGCATCGCGCGCCGGGACGAGGTTCGTCAGGACGACATCGAGCGACGTGGCCTCGAGCGCGCGCAGCAGAGTGTCCTGCGCGCCGGAGCGCAGGACGATCTCGACGTCCGCGCGTCCGACCAGCGGCCGCAGGAAGGCGATCTGGAAGTTCCGCGACAGCGTCGCCAGCGCGCCGACCCGCAGCGCCCGCCGCGGACCGCCCGCGGCCTTGAGCACGGCGGAGAGGTCTTCGGCGGTGCTGAAGATCTCGTCCGCATGGTCGAGGGCGATGCGCCCCGCCTCGGTCAACGCGAGATTGCGTCCGACCCGGTCGAAGAGCGCATGTCCGAGCGACGCTTCGAGCGACTTGATCTGCGTGGAGACCGCCGATTGCGAGATGTTGAGCGACCGGGCCGCGCCCGTCAGCGTCCCGTCGCGGGCGACCGCCCGGAAGAGGCGCAGGTGATGGAGATTGAGTGGAGCCATGCTTCCCTGAAAACGAACGGTTTTGCGCAATATATGCAATTTTTATCGGATTGGTCACGCTCTAGATGCCGGTCAACGTCATTCGCGAGCGGGGCCAACCGATGCCATTCGACCTGTCACTCTCATTTCTCGGCCCCGTCGTCCTCCTGCTTGGTGCGGCGGTGGCCGTTGCCTCTCCGGGCCGGCGGCCCGCTGCCGTGCCGCTCTGGTCGGAGCGGGCCGCCCTCGGTGCGCTCGCCCTGACCGGCCTGGGGCTTCTGCAGCTTCTGGCGTCCGATACGGAGAGCTCCGGGATACCCGGCCTCGTGGCGACACCGGTCAGCATGACGCTGTCGCTGCTCGTTGCGTTCGTCGGCTGGATCGTGATGCGCTACAGCCGGACCTATCTCGACGGCGAGGCGGAGGAGGGCGCGTTCCATGGCCTGATGCTCGCCACGCTCGCCGGGGTTCTCGTCTTCGTTCAGGCGGCGGGTCTGTGGTTGATGACCGTCGCGACCTTCGCGGTCGGTCTGGGCCTGCGGCGGCTTCTACTGTTCTACCGCTTCCGCCCCGAGGCCCGCCGGGCGGCGACGAAATTCGCCCTCGTCTGGCATGGCGGCGACGCGGCGCTGCTTCTGGCGGCGGGGGCCTTCGCCGCCCGGTTCGGGACGGTCGACCTCGCCGCGCTCTCGGCCCTCGCCGCCGCCGAGGGGCTGGGCGTCGGCGGGCGGATCGGCCTTGCGCTGCTCCTGCTCGCGGCGGTGCTCAAGACCGCGGCGTTCCCGCTTCACGGCTGGCTGACCGAGGTGATGGAGGCCCCGACGCCGGTCTCGGCCCTGCTGCATGCGGGCAGCATCAACTCCGGCGGTGTCCTGCTGATCGGCGCGGCGGGTGTGGTCCAACTGAGCCCCGGGGCCATGGCGGCGCTCGTGATGATCGGCGGGCTGACGGCGCTCTTCGGGGCCGCGGTGATGCTGACGCAGAGCGCGGTCAAGACCTCGCTCGCCTGGTCCACGGTGTCGCAGATGGGGTTTCTGCTGCTTCAGTGCGGGCTCGGCCTCTGGGCGCTGGCGCTGCTGCATATCGTGGCGCATTCCCTCTACAAGGCACATGCCTTCCTGTCCTCGGGCGGCGCGGTCGGCGCTGTCGCCTCGATCCGCCGGCCCGGCCCGATCGCCGTTCCGGGTCTGTCGAAAGTGGTCAGGGCCTTCGCGCTCGCCCTTCTGCTCTATGCCGCGATCGCGGTGCTCTTCACGCTCGCGCTCGAACCCAAGAGCGTGCAGGCCCTCGCGCTCGGCGCGATCCTGATATTCGGGGTCGCCTATCTGGTGGCGCAGGGTCTGGCCGACCTCGCCCCGGCCGAGCTGACGCGGCGCACGGCGCTGGCCTCCGCCATGGCCACGGTCGGATACTTCGCCTTCCAGGCGCTGGCGCAGGCACTCTGGGGTCCGGGCCTCCCGGACGCGCCGCCGCCGGGGGCGCTCGAATGGGCGCTGATCGTCCTCGCCATCCTGTCCTTCGGTCTGGTGGCCTTCGCGCAGACGCTCTTCCCGCTCTGGGCGCATCACCCGGCCACGGCGGGCCTGCGGGTCCATCTTGCGAACGGCCTCTATCTGAACGCCCTTCTGGATCGCGCGATCGGCGGCTTCCGCGCGGCAAAACCGACCTGAGGAGAGACCCCATGCCCCACGAGACCTCACCCATCCTGCACGCCGCCGCGGCGGCCGCGCGGGCCGTTCCCCCGGCCTTTCCCCTCGATGCGACGGTCGCCGTCAACCCGTTCCTCGGTCAGACGGACGAAGACTTCGCCACCGCCTCGGCCCGCCTGTCGCGCGTTGCCGGCATCCGCGCGGTGCAGGGCGCGGCCGACTATGCCGCGGCCATCGCGTCGGGGCGGATCGGGGAGGAGGATCTGGGCGCGGCACTGGCTGCCGACACGTCGTCTTCGAAGCCGAGGGACGTGGCAGCGCTGAAGGCCGCGACGCGCGGGCCCGCCGAGCCGGTCGAGGCCCTGCCGACGGTGGCCCATCTCGCCGCGCGGGCGACCGGTACGGACTGGCCCTCGGTCGTCGAGAAGACGGTCGGGCTCTGGGCGGCGGGACGGTTCGACCGGGGGCAGGCGCTCTGGACCCCGGCGCCGGGGCAGGGGGGTCTTGCGAGCTGGCGCGCCTGGGCCGTCCACGATCTGACCCCCGAGATCGCCGGGCTGAGCGGCTTCTGCGCCCATGTCGCCGCCGCCCCGGATACCGCCGAGCGGGCGATCGAGCGGGCGGCCGAGCGCCTGGGCCTCACCAGGGCGGCGGCCGGGACGGTGTTCCACCGCCTCTACATGGATCTCGGAGGCTGGTCGCAACACGCGCGCTGGCTCGCGTGGGAGGCCGAGCGTGCGGGAGAGACCGATGCCACGATGCTCGACCTGCTCGCGATCCGGCTGATCTGGGAGGAGGCGCTGCTGGCGCATGTGCCCGAAGTCGCCGACCCGTGGAAGGCGACGGTCGCCGCCCACGAGGCCCCGGTCGTTCCGACCGATACGGAGGTCGCGCTGTCGATCCTTCAGGATGCGGCGGAGCGCGCCTGTCAGCGCCGGCTTTCCGAGGCGCTCGACGGCGCGGTCGGGCCACGGGCGGATCGGCCGGCGCTTCAGGCGGCCTTCTGCATCGACGTGCGGTCCGAGGTCTTCCGTAGGGCGCTCGAAAACGTCGATCCCTCGATCGAGACGATCGGCTTCGCGGGGTTCTTCGGCCTGCCGCTCTCGCACAGGCCGCAGGGTTCGGACGTGGCGGAGGCGCATCTGCCCGTGCTTCTGGCCCCCGCGATGGAGACCGTCGGCCAGGCCGACGCGGCGACCGAGCAGGGCGTTCGCATCCGCGCCCGGGCCGTCCGGGCGTGGAACCGGTTCCGCCAGGCGGCCGTCTCCTCCTTCGCCTTCGTCGAGGCGGCGGGGCCGCTCTATGCCGGGAGGCTGGTGAAGGACGCCCTGGGCCTCGCGCCCCGGGGACCGGGCGGGCACGCCCCGGCGCCCCGCATCGTCGGCGGCCTGTCGGCGGAGGCGAAGGCGGACACCGCGGCCGCCGTGCTCAAGGCGATGAGCCTGACCGGGGGGCATGGGCGCGTCGTCCTGCTGCTGGGTCACGGCGGACAGGTCACCAACAACCCGCACGAGAGCGCCTATCATTGCGGGGCCTGCGGTGGCTATACGGGCGAGGTCTCGGCCCGTCTGCTTGCGGCGCTCCTCAACGACCCGGAAACGCGGGCGGGACTGGCCGAGCGGGGCGTCGCGGTGCCGGAGGACACCCGGTTCGTCGCGGGGCTGCACGATACGACGACGGATCGCGTGACGCTCCACGACGTCCCGGACGACGATCTGGGCGGGATCCGCGACTGGCTCCGCCGGGCCGGACGGACCGCGCGGGCCGAGCGGGCGGTTCTCTTGCCGGGCGCGACGGCGGAGACGGTTGCCGCGCGGGCGCTCAACTGGGCGGAGACGCGGCCGGAATGGGGCCTGGCCGGGTGCGCCGCCTTCATCGCGGCCCCGCGCGCGGCCACGGCGGGTCGCGATCTGGGCGGGCGGGCGTTTCTCCACAGCTACGACTGGCGCGCCGACGAAGGGTTCGGGACGCTGGAGCTGATCCTGACGGCACCGGTCGTGGTCGCGAGCTGGATCAGCCTTCAATACTACGGCTCGTCGGTCGCTCCGCGCGTCTTCGGCGGCGGCAACAAGCTGATCCACAACGTCGTCGGCGGGATCGGCGTGGTCGAGGGCAACGGGGGACGTCTCCGCGCGGGCCTGCCGCTGCAGGCCGTCGACGACGGGGAGCATCGCGTCCACGAGCCGTTGCGGCTGACGGTGATGATCGAGGCCCCGCGCGACGCCATCGGCGAGGTGCTCGGGCGGCATTCCGAGGTTCGCGCGCTCTTCGACAACGGGTGGCTGCACCTTCTGGCGCTGGAGGACGGTCGGGTGGCCGCCCGCTACCGGCCGGGCCTGGCCTGGGAAGGGACGACCGATGCGGAGCTTGCCGCGTGAGCCCCGGGTCGCGCCCGGGTCAGGCCTCCTCGATCTCCTTCGCGCCGGTCATCAGGGCGACGGCGTCGGACATCGAATGCGCCTTCGGGTCGATCACCGACAGCCGCCGGCCGAGCCGGTGGACGTGGATGCGGTCGGCCACTTCGAAGACATGGGGCATGTTGTGCGAGATCAGGATGATCGGGATGCCCCGCGCGCGCACGTCCTGGATCAGGTCGAGGACGCGGCGGCTTTCCTTTACCCCGAGCGCGGCCGTCGGCTCGTCGAGGATGATGACCTTCGAGCCGAAGGCCGCGGCGCGGGCCACGGCGACGCCCTGCCGCTGACCGCCGGAGAGCGTCTCGACCGGCTGGTCGATGTTCTGGATCGTCATCAGGCCCAGCTCGCTCAGCTTCTCGCGGGCGAAGGCGCGCATGGCGGGCTTGTCGAGTTGCCGCAGGACGGATCCGCGCCAGCCGGGGCGGCGCTTCTCGCGGCCCATGAATATGTTGTCGACGATGCTGAGGGCGGGGGAGACGGCCAGCGTCTGGTAGACCGTCTCGATCCCGTGTTCGCGCGCTTCGGTGGGCGATGCGAAGGCGACGGTCTGCCCGTCGAGCGTCATCTCGCCCTCGTCCGGGGTTACGGCCCCCGACAGGCACTTGATGAGGGTCGACTTGCCGGCCCCGTTGTCGCCGATCACGGCCAGGATCTCGCCCGGGTAGAGTTCGAAGTCGCAGCGGTCGAGCGCGACGACCTTGCCGTAGCGCTTGGTGAGGCCCTTGGCGGCGAGGATGGGTTGCGCGCTCATGTCGATACCTTCCGGATCCATTGGTCCACCGCGACAGCTCCGATGATGAGCATGCCGATCAGGAGGTAGGTCCATTGGGCGTCGGCCCCGGCCATGCGCAGGCCCAGCTCGAAGACGCCGACGATGAGGGCTCCGAAGAAGACCCCCC
Organism: Jannaschia marina; assembly: GCF_013404595.1. Classification (GTDB taxonomy): domain Bacteria; phylum Pseudomonadota; class Alphaproteobacteria; order Rhodobacterales; family Rhodobacteraceae; genus Jannaschia; species Jannaschia marina. The sequence goes on from NZ_JABVAX010000008.1 coordinate 96,602, forward strand.
AGATGCTGCCCCGTCCGCCGAAGAGGGAAATGCCGCCGATGACGACCGCGGTGATCGACTGGATGTTGCCCAGAACCCCGGTCGAGGCCGAGGGCGAGACCGAGCCGAAGCGGCCGATCATGATCCAGCCGGCGAGCGCGCAGATGACGCCGGCGAGGATGTAGACGCTCATCAGCGTGCGCCTGACGTTCACGCCGGCCAGTTCGGCCGCCTCCGGATCGTCGCCCACGGCGTAGACGTGACGTCCCCAGGCCGTCGCGCGCAGGGCGTAGGCCAGGACGGCCACGAGCGCCACCATCAACAGCACGCCGTAGGTGATGTTCGTCGCCCAGAGGAAATCGAGGACGGCGCTGTCGGTCTCGTTCGGTCGTCGTCGCTCCCATTCGATGCCGCGGGAGGCCTCGATCCAGTTGACGAGCTGCTCGTTCGGCTTGACGCCGAGCCACTGGAACATCGGGGCCTCCTCGCGGATCTCGCGGGAGCGGATCGTCTCGTTGCGCGAAAAGAGGTAGTTCGTCGCCAGCACGATCTGCCACATGCCGAGCGTCGCGATGAAGGGCGGCAGCTTGACCCGGCTGACGAGCCAGCCGGAGACCGCGCCGATGGCTCCGCCGATCGCGAGGCCGAGCGCGATGGAGACGGTGGGCGGCACCCCGTAGCGGAACGACAGCTGCCCGATCATCACCGAGGAGAACACCGCGATCGCGCCCACGCTCAGGTCGATCCCGGCGGTCAGGATGATGAGAGATTGCGCCGCCGCGAGGACGCCGACGATCTGCACCTGTTGCATGATGAGCGGCAGCTGTTCGAGAAACCGTGTCCCGAGAAACCAGGTGAAGCCGAGGATCGCCACCGTCAGCACGATCAGCGGCACGAGCGCGGGCGTCACGTGCAGCGCATGCTGCAGCCGGTCGATCGCGCCGCGCCGCCCCTCGAAGGCGGCGACGGCCTCGGTGCGCCGGGCGCGGACGGAGGCTTCGTGGTCGGTCGGATCGCTGCTCATCGGCCTGTCTCCCCTCGAACGTCCGGCACCGGGGCGGGGGCTCCGCCCCGGTGCGTGTCAGGTTCCGGGAGGCCTCAGCCCCAGCAGAGCTCCTGGCCTTCCTCGACGGAGATCGACTCGACGCCGTCCACCGGCTCGGCGGCCACGAGCGCGACGCCCGTGTCGAAGAAATCCTTGCCTTCGGTGGCCTCCGGCAGGCTGCCGTCCTTGGCGAACTGGGCGATCGCCTCGATGCCCTTCGACGCCATCAGGAGGGGGTACTGCTGCGAGGTGGCGGCGATCACGCCGTCGGCCACGTTCTGGACGCCTGGGCAGCCGCCGTCGACGGAGACGATCATCACGTCGTTCTCGCGCCCGACGGCCGTCAGCGCCTCGTAGGCCCCGGCGGCGGCCGGCTCGTTGATCGTGTAGACGACGTTGATGTCGGGATCGACGGCGAGGCAGTTCTCCATCGCGGTGCGCCCGCCCTCCTCGTTGCCGGCGGTCACCTCGTTGCAGATGATGCGCGCGTCGTCCTCGTCGCCCCAGCGGGTCTCGTCCCCGGTGTCGATGCCGAAGCCGTCGAGGAAGCCCTGATCGCGCAGCACGCCGACCGTCGGCTGGCTGATGGCGAGGTCGAGCATGGCGATCTTCGCGTCCGCGGCGGCCTCGCCCATGGCGGTGGCGGCGTACTGGCCGATGAGCTGACCCGCGAGGAAATTGTCGGTGGCGAAGGTCATGTCCGCCGCGTCGATCGGGTTGAGCGGGGTGTCGAGCGCGATCACCAGGATCCCGGCGTCGCGCGCTTCCTGCACCGAATCGACGATGGCGGAGGTGTCGGAGGCGGTGAGCAGGATGCCCGAGACGCCGTTGGCGATGCAGGTCTCGATGGCCTGGATCTGCGCCTCGTTGTCGCCGTCGACCTGACCGGCGTAGGCGTTGAACTCGATTCCGAGCTCCTCGGCCTTCGCCGAGGCCCCCTCGCGCATCTTCACGAAGAAGGGGTTGGTGTCGGTCTTGGTGATGAGGCAGGCGCTGGTGCCTTCGGGCGCGGCATGGCCGTCGGCCAGCGCCATGCCGGTGGTCGCGATGAGGGCGATGGCCGAGCTCGTCAGATACGTCTTCATGTTCTTCCTCCCTTTGGTCCGCCCGCGGGCGGCACCTCCCCTCAAAATCAATTGCTCTGACATACGTCAAGGGTTTATCAACGCGACTGATAATTCAGGGGGGATCATGGACGGGCGCGTCGGACCACAGGGAGTCGAAGCCGAGGCCTCGGGCGCGAACCAGGCCGGGGCGGCGGATCACAACGCGCGGCTCGTCCTCACGACGTTGCGCGGCGCGGGGGCCTTGCCCGGCGCGGAGATCGCGCGGCGGACCCGGCTCACGGCGCAGGCGGTTTCGATCATCCTGCGCCGGCTGGAGGCCGAGGGCCTGGTCGAGCGGGGGGCCGCGCTGCGCGGCCGGGCGGGAAAGCCCCGGATCCCGGTCTCGCTCGCTCCGGGCGGGGCATGGGCGATGGGCCTGAAGGTCGGCCGGCGGTCGGCGGCCCTCGCCAACGTCGACCTCACGGGCCGTATCGTGGCGCGCCGCGACATCGGCTGGTCCGCACCGTCGCCGCAGGAACTGGCGGCCTTCCTCGACGCGTCGGTGCCGGCGCTTCTGTCGGAGATGCCGGTACCGCCCTGCGGGGCCGCCGTGGCGATGCCCTATCAGCTCTGGGCCTGGCACGGCTCCGTTCCGGCGCACCCGCGCGCCGCCTGGGAAGCGCTCGACCTGCGCAACCATTTCGCCGGTCTGGTCGGGGCCCCGGTCGATCTGCGCAACGACATGACCTGCGCCGCGCGCGCCGAGGTCGCCTGGGGGCCGGAGCGCGCCGAGAAGGACTGGGCCTACCTCCACGTGGGGGCCCTCGTCGGCGGCGGAATCGTCCTCGACGGTCGCGTCCGCGACGGGCGGCGCGGCAACGCGGGGGCCTTCGGGCCGCTCCACGTCCGCGGGCGGGACGGCGCGATCGTGCAGCTGCTCGAGGTCGCCTCGCTCTGGCATCTGGAGGATTCGATCGGCCGCAACCTGTCGACCTTCGACTGGAGCCTCGAGGACGCGCGGCTCGCGGTCTGGCTCGAACGTGCGTCGGACGGCATCGCCCGGGCGATCGCCGACGCCTGCGCCGTGCTCGATTTCGAGGGCGTGGTCGTCGATGGCCTCTTCCCGCCCCCGGTGCGCGCCGCGTTGACCGGGATGATCCGGGCGCGCCTGGCCGAGCGCGACATGCGCGGTCTCTACCTCCCGACCGTCTCCGAGGGGGAGATCGGCCGTGACGCGCGCGTGCTCGGGGCCGCGACCGTCGCCTTCGAACGCGCGCTCTTCCTGGCCTAGCCGGCGCGCGTCGGGGGGTGCGTTCGATCTTCGCCCGGGATGTGCTAGGATCCCCCATGCCGAACCGGAGGATCCCGATGCGTTTCGCCCTTGTCCCGCTCCTGTGCGCCGCTCCGGCGGCTCTGGCGGAGCCCGCCCGCTACGAACTCGACCCCGCCCATACGACGATCGCCTTCCTCGTCGACCACATCGGCTACGCGAAGACGCTCGGCCTCTTCGCCGAGACGTCGGGCAGTTTCACCTACGACATGGAGACTCAGGAGCTGTCGGACGTGCAGGTCTCCGTCGTCACGGCGAGCGTCGAGACGCTGAACGACGCGCGCGACGAGCACGTCAGAAACGCCGACTTCCTGAACGTCGAGGCCCATCCCGAGATGGTCTTCGCCGCCGAGGGCGGCACGCCCACGGGCGAGACCACCGGCACCGTCGAGGGCGCGCTGACCCTCCTGGGCGAGACGCATCCGCTGACGCTGGAGGTGACGCTCAACAAGGCGGAGGCCTATCCCTTCGGGCATCAGCGGTTCACGCTGGGGCTCACCGCGCGCGGCAGCCTGATGCGCAGCGACTGGGGCATGGACTACGGCGTGGCGAACGGTCTCGTGGGGGACGAGGTGACGCTCATCATCGAGACCGAGGCGATGCGCGTCGAGGAGTGACGCTCAGCCCTTGATCGCGCCAGCGATCAGCGCCGAGACGATCATCCGCTGGAGTGCCGCGAAAACGGCGACCGCCGGGACAACCGCGATCAGGCAGGCGGCGGCCAGAAGCTGCGTCGTCGACGCGCTGACGGACCCCGCGAAGTTGAAGATCGCGACCGAGATCGGCCAGTCCGCGTCCCGCTCCAGCAGGATGAAGGGGATCAGGAACTGCGACCAGTTCGTCACCATCGCCAGCACGAAGGCCGAGGCGAGTCCCGGCCGTGCGAGCGGCAGGGTGATGCGGGTCAGGACCTGCCACCGCGCCGCCCCGTCGACGATCGCCGCTTCCTCGATCTCGCGCGGGATGGCGTCGAAGGCGACCTTCAGGAGCCAGACGGCCAGCGGCATCCCGAGCGCCCCGTAGAGCGCGATGACCGAAAGGTCCCAGTTGAGCAGGCCCAGACGTTCCATCCAGCGGTAGAGCGGCACGAGGATCACGAGCGGCGAGACCATCTGCACCGCGAGGATCGCGACGAGCGTCGCCTGCTTGTGCCGGAAGTCGAGGCGGCTGAAGGCGTAGGCGGCCGGTATGGCGAGCGCCACCGCGAGCGCGCCGCCGAACGCCGAGAGCTTCAGGCCGTTCCAGAGATAGACGAGAAAGGCCGGGTCCGAGAGGACGCGCGCGAAGTTGTCCAGCGTCGGGGCGTCCGGGATCAGGCGCGCGGCCCCGCGGTAGATCTCGGCAGGCGTGCGCAGGGCGAGACTCGTCATCCAGACGAAGGGCGTCGCGAAGAAGACCGCGAGCAGGGCGAGCCCCGCATAGGTCGCCATATCGCCCAGACGCGCCCTCATCGCGCGCGCCCGAGCCAGCCGTGGACGAGGACGGCCATGGCCATGGCGACGACGAAGAGCATCAGCGCCAGCACGCTCCCGCCCGCGAGGTCGAGGTTGTAGAACACGGTGTTGAAGGTGAAGAGCGCCAGCACCTCCGTCGCGCGGCCGGGGCCTCCGCCCGTCAGCGCGAGGATCGAGTCGAAGGTGTTGAGCGTCTGCACCGTCACCAGCACGGTGTTGACCGCGACCGCGGTGCGCAGGAGCGGCAGCGTGACCGAGCGGAAGGTGCGCCATGGCGAGGCCCCGTCGAGCGCGGCCACCTCGTAGAGGACCGGGTCTATCCCCTTGCGCGCGGCGTAGAACACGATCATCGAGAAGGCCGTGCCCTGCCACAGGTTCGCGATCACGGCGGAGACCAGCGCCATCTCCGGATCGGACAGCCAGGCGACGGGGCCGAACCCGGCCAGCCCCAGAAGCGAGTTGAGCGTGCCGTAGGGAGCCTCGTCGAAGAGCATCTGCCAGATCAGCCCATTGGCGATGCCGGGCACGACCCAGGCGGCCAGCACCAGCGTGCGGAAGGCTGTCATGCCGCGCAGGCCCCGCGCCTCGCCCCGCACCAGCGTCAGGGCGATGAGGAGGCCGAAGACCTGGAGCGCGATGACGTTGACGGCGGTAAAGAGGATGGTCGTGCGCAGCACCGCCGGCAGGGCCGGGTCGGCCAGCAGGGCGGAGAGGGCCGCGGTCGTCCATCGCTCGGGCGGGCGGACGAGCGTGGCGTCGCTGAACGCGAGGCGCAGGACGTCGGCCACGGGCACGGCGTAGAACGCCGCGAGCACGAGCACCGCCGGGACGAGCCAGGGCCAGGGCCGGCCGTCGGCGGGGGCCGGGCCCCGCGCCGTCATTGCCGGGCGTGCGCCGCCTTCGCGGCCTCAAAGGCGGCATCGAGCGCCGCCTCCGGCTCCGCCGAACCCGACAGCACGTCGCCCAGCAGGATCTGGATCTGGTTCGAGATTTCCGGGTAGATCGCCGCGCCGGGCCGCGCCACGCCGTTCCGGAGCGCTTCGGCGAAGAGGTCGAACTCGGGCCCATCGTAGGCGTCGTATTCGTCGTAGAGCGCGGCCGAGGTCGGCAGGAGACCCTGATAGGCGTTGCCCGGCCCGGCATAGATCTCCTTCGCCATCTCGCCGCAGAGCGCACGCTTGGCCGGATCCTCCGACAGGGCCGCGATCGCCCAGCCGCCGGTGCCCGTCGCGCGCTGGTCGGCCGTGGGGCCGGGCAGCTCGGAAACGGCCCAGTTGGCGAATTGCGCTTCGGGAAGGGTCTCGCGCAGTTGGCCGTACTGCCAGTTGCCGCCGACGAACATGGCCGCGGACCCGGCGGCCGCGGCGGCGTTGAAGGCGTCGTAGTTGGTGATCGAGGTCACGCGGGCGGGGGCCGCCCCGCTCTCGACCAGATCCCGATAGTACGCGATGGCGGCGAGGAAGGCCGCGCGGTTCTCGCCAGCGCCGAAGACGGGGGCTCCGGCGTCGTCGACGAGCCGTCCGCCCTGCGCCCAGAAGTTGGCGAGCCAGTCGAAGGCCGTGCCCTCCCATCGGCCCGCGTTGAAGAGAAGGCCCTCGCGTCCCGCGTCGGCGGCGGCCCGGGCGGCGGCCTGCGCCTCCTCCCAGGTGGCGGGGGCCTCGGGCACGACCGAGGTGTCGCGGTAGAGCACGCGCAGGTCGGTGAACCACCACCAGGCCAGCACGTCGCCCGCCTCGTTCGTCACCGCCTCGCGCACGTAGGGGAAGAGGTCGGCGACCTCGTCCTGCGAAAAGACCATGTTCATCGGCTGCAGGACGCCCATGTCCCGGAACAGCGCGAGCTGGCTCGAGTCGACCATCGCGCAGTCGGGCCCGCGGCCGGCCTGGCTTTGCTGCAGGAGGCGGGCCTGCTCGGGCCCGATGTCGCCGGTCTGGAGCTGTGTCTCGATCCGCCAGTCCGGGCGCGCGCGGATGAACTCGGTGAAGAGCCCGGCGAAATGCTCGGCCGTGGCCGCGTCGGCGGAATAGAGATCGTAGGGCGTGAGCCGGAAGGTCATCACGTTCGGCGCGTCGGGCAGGCCGACGCGATCGCGGGTGACGAGATCCTGCGCGACGGCGGGCGTGGCCGCGAGCAGCGCGGCGAGGGTCAGGCGTTTCATGCGGGCTCCTCCTCGGGGGGATGTTCGAAAACGGTGGTCAGCAGGCCGCGCAGATCCTGCATCGGCAGGGTCGGGCGGGCCGGATCGGGGACGAGGCCCGGACCGAAGAGGTCGCCGGGCAGGCGGGCGAGCAGGCGCGGATCGTCCGAGATGACGTGGACGGGTACGTCGGGCGGGGCGCCCTGACCCGTCAGAAGCGGCGCGGGCTGATGATCGCCGAGAACGACGAAGAGCGCGCCGTCGCCGTCGCGGGCGATGTACTGCCCCGTGACCTCCAGTGCGTAGTCGAGCGCGCGCGCGTAGTGTTCGCGCACCCGCGCGCGGTCGGACCAGACCTCGCGCGGGGTGGCTCCGTCGCGGTGGGTGCCGTCGAAGACGGAACCGTCGCCGATCTCCTCCCAGGGAAGGATGCGCGGCAGGGGCGTCCAGGGCGCATGGGAGGTGATGAGCGCGACCTCCACCATGTCCGGGCCCGGCCCGCGGAGCATCCGGTCGAGCGCCGTCCAGGTGTATTGGTCCGGCATCGTCACCCAGTCGAAGGGTTGGCCCGCGTATCCGAGCGTGTGCGCGTCGAGCATCCTGTCGTAGCCGTACCAGGCCGCCTCGGGCCAATCGAGCGTGATGGCCGGCATCGCCGCGCCTGTGCGCCACCCCGCCCGGTGGAAGAGCGTGTTCAGCGACGCATGGGAGGAGGCCATGAGGCGGTCGTAACGGATCTGCCGGTCGACGCGGAGGCCCGACAGCAGCGTCGCGTGACTGAGCCAGCTCTGGCCCCCGCGCGTGGGGGCCGCGAGCCAGCCGCTGCGCGCGTGCCAGCCGGCCTGCGCCAGCCGCGCCTCCACCGCGGCCAGCCGCGGGGCGGAGACGGAGGCATAGGCCGGATCGTCGAGAAAGCTGCGGCCATAGGATTCGACGAAGGCGAGGATCACGTCCCGGCCCTCGAGGGCGGCGAAGCGTGGGTTATCGCGCGGGGCCGCATCGAGGGCCGCGGTGAAGGTGGCGAGGTCGGTCACGCCGTCGCCCATCCGCCCGATCTGCTTGGCCACGGCCGGCGTCACGGCCAGTTCGGCCCACCCGGGGATCAGGACGGCGGCCAGCGCCGCCGCGAGCGGCGGAAGCGCAAGACCCGCGCGGCGCGCGGGAAGGAGGCGCGCCGTGCGCGTGAGGGCGGCCCAGAGCAGCCAGCCGAGAAGGACGAGGGCCAGGACGACCGCCGCGACGGCCGCCAGCGCCTCGAAACGCCCGACGCTGCTGGAGAGGAGTGCCCAGCCGGACACCAGAAGATGCAGGTCCAGAAGCGGGTTGAACGCGCGGTCGAAGGCGAGCCAGGACCCGAGGTCCGCCGCGCGCAGCACCACGAGCGCGAGCGCCAGCCCGACGACGCCGGCGCGCATCCCGCGTCCCGGCACGACGGCCAGCAGCACCAGAAGCGCGGGAAGTTCCCAGGTCGGCCGGATCAGGCGCTCGGGCGTCAGCCCGGCCGGGTGCGACGGCATGACGAGGATGGCGTGGAGCAGAATGACCGCCGCGAGCGCGGCCAGCCCGTCCAGGGCGGTCTTGCGTGTCATTCGGCTCCCTTCGGCGCGGACGCGTCCAAGATAGGCCGAACGCGGCCGGCCGGTCGATACGAAAGCGCGAGCGCGGCGAAGGGAAGCACCGAAAGGAGGATGGCGGTGCCGAAGGCGACACCCGCCGCGACCCCGGCGGCGGGGGTGGCCCCCGCCAGCGGAAAGAGCGCCGCCGCCGCCCCCTCGCGCCAGCCCCAGCCGCCGACGGTGAGCGGCACGAGCATCGCCGTCAGGATGACCGGGATCAGCACGACGGCGGCCCCGGGGTCGAGTGTCGTCCCCGTCGCCCGCGCGGCGGCGGCGAAGGCCGCGACGTTGAGCGCCGCCGCGCCGAGCGAAAGCGCCGCCTGCGCCATGCCGACGGGGAGGGAGGGAACGCAGAACCGCAGGATCCGCGCGCCCCGGCCCGTCCGCGCCCCGGCCACGAGCAGAAGCGCGGCCGCCGCGAACACCGCCGCGATGGTCGCCGCGAGTGGGGCGGGCGGGTCGAAACCGCCCGGCCAGAGCATCGTCGCGGCCAGCCCCGTCGCCGCAACGGCACCGAGCCCGGCCTGCCCGAGGCCGCGTTCGATCGCGACGGCCATCGCCGCACCACGGAGGCCGGCGGCCCCCTCGCGTGCCCGCGCGGCCCGGGCCGCGTCGCCGAGCACGCCGCCCGGCAGCGTCGCGTTCGCCAGCTGCCCCGCCAGATATTCGCGGAGGGCCCAGGTCCGCCCCATCTCGGTGCCCAGGCAGCGCGCGACGAGACGCCAGCGCAGCGCCATCAGCACGGTCTGGGCCAGCAGGGCGGCGACGGCGGCGAAGAGCCAGCCGATCTCCAGCTCCACGAGCCGATCGAGGATCGCCCGCGCATCGAAGAGCCACAGGCAGGTCAGAAGCAGCAGCGCCGCCGCGATCGGCCGCACGACCCTCATCGGGCGGCCCGGAGCCTGCGGATGTCGCGCGCGAACGACCAGACGAGGAGCGCGGCGGCGACGAGCGAGAGCGCGCGCGCCGGTCCGTCGGTGCCGAGCGGCGTGGCGAGCGCGACCAGCGTCGCGATCTGAACGACGCAGATCGCCTTGCGCCGGAAGCTCTCGGCCAGGGCTGCGGCGAGCCAGGGCCAGATCCAGGCCGCCGCGACGAAGGCGTATCGCGCGAACCCGAGGATCAGAAGTTCCGGCCCTGCACGCCCTGCCGCGAGCAGCACGAGCGCGAGACAGGCGGCCAGTGCGGCGTCGACCTCCATGTCGTAGGCCGCCCCGAAGCGCGAGACGAGCCCCTGCCGCCGCGCGAGCCATCCGTCCGTTCCGTCGAGCAGAAGCGCGAGCAGGGCGAGCCCCGCGAGCGTCCAGCCCGGCCCCTGCGCAACGCCGACGGCCGCGACCGCGCCAACGAGCGCCAGCCGCGCGGTGGTCACGAGGTTGCAGCCGCCGAGACGGTCGTGGGGATAGGCGCGGGCCATGCCGCGGACGGCGACCGCGACGCCCAGCAGGTAGACGGCGAGCCCCGCGGCCAGACCTTCCGGCGCGATCGCGAGCGTCAGCAGGCCCAGCAGGATCGCGAGCCCGGCCCCCGCCGTGGCCAGGCGCAGCGCCGGAGCCGGGGCGGACGGGGCGGGGAGGACGGGGTCGTCGCGCAGGCTCACGCCGCGTCTCCCCGTGTCACCCGCGCGCGGAGCGGCAAATGGTCCGACGCCGCGGCGACGGCGGCCCCCCGCAGGGCGCGTGCCCCACGGACCGTTCCGCCGCGGTCCGTCAGGATGCGATCAAGCGGCAGCATCGGCGCGCGCGAGGGGAAGGTGCGGCGGGCGGGTCCGGCGAGGGCCAGCCCCGAAGCGCGCCGACCGAGGGCGAGCCCGCCCCAGGGCCGCCACTCGTTCAGATCGCCGAGCAGGATCGTCTGCATCGCGGGCGCGCGCGCGATGACCTGGCCCAGCGTGCGCATTTGCACGGCGCGCAGGGCCTGCACGAGCGACAGGTGGCACGACACCAGCCGGAGGGGTACGCCATCGGTCATCGTCTCGGCCAGGACCGCGGCGCGCGGCACCGCGCCCGGAAGGTCGACGATGCGCCGCCGCAGGATCTCGATGGCCGGGTCGAGCAGGAGGAGATTGCCGAGGAAGCCGCCGCCCTCGGCGCTCCATCGCATGTCCGGTCCGTCGTGGACGGAGACGAGCCCGGTCGCCGCCTCGAGCCGGGCCACGTCGAGGAGCGCGGCATGGGGCGGGTCATCGGCGTCGGCCTCCTGCAGGGCGAACACGCGGGGCCGCTCGGGCGCGATATCGGCAGCGATGGCGTCGAGCACGCGGGCACCGTCCGGTCGTCGGTCGCTCCCCACCGCGCGATGGACGTTCCACGTCGCGCAGACAATGTCGGGAAGTGGGCCCATGATCCTCTCGGCGCGTCCATCCTGCGCAACATAGCCTCATCTCCTGCCGCGCCAATAGAGGCGGGCGGCTTGCGCGCCGCGCCGCGATTCGCCGATCGGGCCCGGGCCGCCGCCGGGGTCTTGATGTCATGCGCGCGATATGTCGGAGCACATATATGGGCTCCATGGGCAATGCGCCTCACACCCGGCAGATGCATACCGATGTCGCCCGACAGGACGGTCCGGGATCGCGATCGGCCGCCTCGGAGGTCCGCGCACGGGATGTCTCGGCGGAGCTGTCGGTCTGGCTCGATCTGCTGCGCGTGGGCGCGGCGCTCGTCGTGGTGCTGGGCCACGCCGGGAACGTGCGGTTCACGGGCGGTGATCTGCTCTGGGTGCGCGACTGGACGCTCGCGCCCGACGCGGTGATCGTCTTCTTCGTCGTCTCGGGGCTGGTGGTCGCGCGGGCCGCGGCGCGCGACGGGACTGCGGGGATCTATGCCTTCAATCGCCTGACCCGGCTTCTCAGCGTGGTGGGGCCGGCACTCCTCCTGACGCTCCTGCTCGACGCGATCGGACGTGCGATCGACCCCGGAGCCTATGCGCCCCGGTACTACGTCGAGCGCCCCGTCGCCGAAATCCTCCTGCGCGGGCTCAGCTTCTCGCAGGAGTGGCGCGGGGTCGGGCCCCCGATCCAGCTGGGCTCGAACGCGCCGCTCTGGTCGCTGAGTTTCGAGGCGGCCTACTATCTTCTTCTCGGCGTCGTCCTCTTCCTCAACGGCGTCTGGATCCGCGCCGCGGCCGTCGTCTTCCTCGCCTGGCTCTTCGGCCTGTCCATTCTGCTTCTGCTGCCGACCTGGCTTGCCGGCGTGGCCGTCTGGCATCTCGTCCGGACAGGCCGGGGGCCGGCCTCTCCCGCGTTCGCCGTGGCACTGGCCGTTCTGCCGCTCGCCGCGCTGATCGTCGCCAAGCTCGCCCAGGTGGACGAGGCGCTGCTCCAGGCGACGCCGCCGTGGCTCGGCCCCCTCCGCCACGGGGAGGCCTTCGACTTCGGGCAGGAGGCCCTCTGGAACGGCGTCCTCGCGGCGGGCCTGGCGTTGCACCTTCTGGGCATGACCCGCGTCGCGCCCGCTCTGCGCCCCGCCGCCATGCGGGCAGTGCGCTGGTGGGCAGGGGCGAGTTTCTCGATCTACGTGGTCCACTACCCCGTCATGCACCTCATGGATGCCGCGCTCCCCGAGGATCTGACGGTCAAGACCCTGCTCTTCGTCGTCCTGCCGATCCTCGCGGGCCTGCTGTTCGCGGAGGTCTTCGAGCGGCACCTTCCGCGCCTGCGACGTGCGGTCGGGCCATGGTGCGGCGTGCGCTGAGGGAGAATGTCTCCCGGTCAGACCCGAGTCGGCGCGACGATCCCCGCGAGATGCAGAAGGTTCTTCACCCCGATCTTGAGATGCGCAAGCGGGCGGGCGTGGACGAGCTTCTTGTTCATGTAGGCCTCGAACGTCAGCTTCTGCACGTCGACGTCGTGGCAGAGCGAGACGAACCGCTCCCGGCGCATGTCGCTCTTGTAATAGGCATCCTGCATGGCACCGAGCACCCGGAAGACGCCCTTGTGCTCCTTCATGAAGAGCCGCCGCGCGAGCCGCAGATCCGACGCACGGCCCGAGGCGAGGGAGGCCAGCGCCGCCGTCGCCGCGACGCGGCCGCCGACCATCGCATAGTAGATCCCCTCGCCCGACGACGGGGCCACGACGCCGGCCGCATCCCCCGCCAGCACCACGTCGCGGCCATTGTCCCAGCGGTCGAGCGGCTTCAGCGGGATCGGCGCGCCCTCCTTCCGGATCGTCCGGCAATCGGCGAGGCCCGAGGCCGCGCGCAGCGCCGCCGTCGCGCCCTTGAGGTCGACGCCCGTGTGCTGCGTGCCCATGCCCACGCTCGCCTGACCGCCGTGGGGGAAGACCCAGCCATAGAAATCGGGCGATATCGCGCCGTCGTAGATCACGTCGCAGCGGTCGGGATCGTAGCGCTCTGTCGGGGCCGGGGCCTCGATGATCTCGTGGTAGGCGATGACATAGGGAATGCGGTCGCCGCCGGGCACCTCGGCCTTGGCGACGTTCGAGCGCGCGCCGTCCGCGCCGATCACGAGATGGGTCGTGAGCCGCCGCCTCTCGCCGCTCGCCTTGTCGCGGAAGACGACGTGCGTGCCGGCCCCGTCCCGCTCGATCGCCTGGAACGTCCCGGTGAGGCGCACGGCTCCCGCCGCCGCCGCACGGTCGCGCAGGTAGGCGTCGAAATGCTCCCGGTCGACCATGCCGACGAAACCGTTCTCGATCGGGATGTCGACGCGCCGCTTGGTGGGCGAGATCATCCGCGCCGTGGTGATCCGGGCGACGAGCTGTTCGTCGGGGATCGCGAAATCCGCGATCAGCCGGGGCGGGATCGCGCCGCCGCAGGGCTTGATCCGCCCGTCCCGGTCGAGAAGGGCGACGCGCTTGCCGGCCTCCGCGAGGTCCTGCGCGGCGACGGCTCCGGCCGGGCCGCCCCCGACGACAACGACATCAAATCTGTCCATCTCTTCTCTCCCCGTTTTCATTCGCCCGGCGTCACGAGCGCGCGGCCCGCGCCGCGCCCCTCCATGATCCGCCAGGCCATCGCCGCGGCCGCGACGAAAAGGACGGCCTCGCCCAAGAAGACGCCGGCGAAGGCATCCCCGTCGCCGAGCGGCCCGCGCAACAGGTCAACCGCCGCTGCCCCGGTCAACCCGCCGAACCCGGCCGCGATCGCCTGCGCCGCGCCCCAGAGGCCCATGCGCGTACCTTCGCGTCGGGCCCGCCCTTCGGCGGCAAGCGCCATCATCGACCCGATGGCCGCGACGGCGAACATCCCGTTGAAGAAGCCGAGGCCGACCACCAGCGGAACGAGCGGCAGGTCGATCCAGCCGAGCCCGGTAAGCGAAATTATGTAAAGCACGCCCGCCGACCCGAGGCACCCGGCCAGCACCCAGGACCGGAGACTGCCGAGCCGCAGGCCCGTGGCGGCAATCCCGACGAGCAGCATGCCGACGAAGACCCCGCCGTTCTGCGCGCCCGAGAGCGCGGTCGATTGGCCGGGCGTGAAGTCGAAGACGAGACCGGCGAAGGGCTCCAGGATCAGCTCCTGCATGAAATAGGCGTTCATCGACAGGAAAACGAAGAGCGTGAAGTTGCGCGCCTTCCGCTCGCCCCAGATCTCGCGCAGGCCCTCGAGGAATGGGGCCGAGGGTTCGGGCGCGACGGCCACGACCCGGCGTTCCACGCCGAGGATCGCGAGCACGGTCAGCGCGAAGGCCCCGCCGGTGACGACTGCGACGACCGCCATCAGGCGCGCGGGCGAATAGGGATCGAGAAACTGACCGGCGACGCCCGCCGTCACCGCGATCCCGAAGATCATCATCAGCCAGGTGATCGTCGCCGCCGCCGCCCGCCGGCGCGGCGCGGTCGCGGTGGCGAGCAGCGCAAGGAGCGACGTACCCGAGGCTCCGACGCCCAGCCCGATCGCCGCATAGGCCAGAACCGACAGCGCGAGCCCGAGCGCATATGACGTGGCGAAGACCGTCACCGCCCAGGCCGCCAGCAGCCCGCCGAGCGCGAGAACGGCCATGCCGTCCACGATCCAGCGCGTGCGCGAACCACCCGTGTCGGAGGTGAAGCCCCACTTGGGCCGGCTGAGCTGGATCCCGTAATGCAGCGCGACGAGCGCGCCGGGCAGGACGGCCGGCAGCGCGAATTCCACGACCATCAGCCGGTTGAGCGTCGACGTGGTCAGCACGACGACCGCCCCGAGCGCCATCTGGACGAGGCCGAGGCGCGCGATCTGGAGCCAGCCGAGCGTCATGCCAGCCCCCGGAGCGCGAAGGCCGCGACCATCATGCCCGAGATATAGAGCAGGACGCCGGTGCCGTTGTACCACGGTGCCCGCGCCTTCGGATCGCGCAGGAGGACCCGCATCGCCGCGATCTGCGCGAGCGTGAGCGCGGCGACGCCGGCGGCATGGAACGGCGCATCCCAGAGAAGGAGCAGGAAGGTCACCGCGACCTGCGGCAGGAGCATCACCCAGCAGGCGACGCGGGCCGCGCGCGCCGGCCCGAGCGTCACCGGCAGTGAGTTCACGCCCGTGGCCCGGTCGCCTTCCAGCGCCTTGAAATCGTTGAGCGTCATGATGCCGTGCGCCCCGAGCGCGTAGAGCGCGGCGAGCGCCACGATCTCCCACCGGGGCGCACCGGCGACGAGGACGGCCGCCCCGGTGAACCATGGCAGCCCCTCGTAGCAGAGCGCGACGAGCCCCGGCCCCCAGACGCCCGAACGCTTGAGGCGGATCGGCTCGACCGAGTAGGCCCAGGCCCCGAGCACGGCAAGCACCGTCGCGCCGAAGCCCCAGGGGCCGAACTGCCAGCCGACGAGAAGGGCAAGCGCCGACATGGCCAGCGCCACCCAGAGGCCCCAGCGTCCGGGCACGCGGCCCGAGGGGATCGGACGGTCGGGCTCGTTGATTGCGTCGACATGGCGGTCGCACCAGTCGTTCGCCGCCTGGCTCATGCCGCATGTGATCGGCCCCGCCAGCAGCACACCCAGCAGGACGAGCGTCCAGGCCGCGGCCATATCCGCCCCCGAGGAGACGGCACCGCAGAGGAACGCCCACATCGGCGGGAACCAGGTCACCGGCTTGATGAGCTGCAGGAGCGCGGTCGGCTCCGGCAGGCCACGCCGGGGCGCGGCAGGAGACAGACTGGACATGATGTAAACCTAAGCTGACATTGCGAGTCGCAACAAGCGTAAACTTCGATGGTCAGCGCCGCAGGGGGACTCGCCGCCTATTCGGCCGCGTCCCGCTTCAGCAGATCATACTTGCGCAGCTTCACGTAGAGAGACTGCCGCGAGAGTCCCAGGATATCGGCGGCGGCCACCCGGTTGTTGGAGGTCAGGTCCACCGCCGCGCAGATGCACATCCGCTCGATCACATCGGTCGCCTGGGCCACGATCTCCTTGAGCGACTGCTGCCCCAGGAGCTCCACGACCGAATCCATGTCGACGGCGGCTGTCTCGCGGCGCGGGCCGCGCAGGGCCCCGGCCCGGCTCATGTCGCGGATCACGAGGCCGAAGACCGGCCGCATCCCGCCGTCGAGCCGCGTCACCGACGCCTCGACCGGCCGCCCCGTCCCGCCGCCGAAGAGCAGCGAGAAGAGCCGCATCGACCCGCTCTGCCCGACGTTCGCCAGAAGGACCGACAGGTCGAGGCCGCCACGCGTCAGGAACTCCGCGAGGCTGCGGTCCTCCAGCTGCGATTCCTGCGCCACCTCCACGAGGTCGAGAAAGGCCGGGTTGGCCGAGAGGATCGTGCCGTCGATCGACACGAAGGCCACCGCCTCCGGACAGGCGTTGAACAGCTCCGCGAAGCGCGGGCGGTCCGGGTCGTCGTTGGCCGCCACCTCGGGCACGGTCAGGATCCGGCAGAGCAGCATATGCGCCCCCGGAACGCGAAAGGAGGTCGCCGCCACCTCGAGCGCGCGCGCGCCGTCGCGGCGCAGCAGCCCCACACGCGCGTCGGCCCTATGGCTCGCCGTGACGAGCTGTTCCAGCATGTCGCCCTCGGCCATGGGGCGGAACAGCCGGTCGAGCGGGACGCCGTCGAAGCCCTTGCGCCGCTCCCCCAGAAGACGGGCGGCCGCCGCGTTCGCCGTCGTCAGCGAGCGGTCGGTCACGTTCACGAAGAAGCAGGCGTCGGTCATCGTCTCCAGGAGGACGTTGAGCTGCGCCTCGGTCACCCGCTGCGCCTCGTAGTCGCGCTCGATGGCGAGTTGCGCCGAGACGAGCTGCTGCTGGATCTCCGCCAGGGGCCGCAGATCGCGCCCGAGCATCAGGACGTCGTTCTCCCAACCGACGCGGTGGAAGCTGAAGGACATCGGCAGCTCCGGCCCCTGCGACGTCGGCCGCAGGTTCAGCTCGCTCGCCGGCGTGCCCCCGCCACCGCGCAACGTCTCGAGACACCGGTCGAGCTTCGGCGTGCTCTCGCGCGTCAGATGGGTCCGCAGGTCGTCGCCGACCCAGGACGACAGCCGGTCGACCCCGTCCAGTCCGGGCCGCAGACGCAGATCGGTGACGCGCCCGCTCCAGTCGACGAGGAGCGCGATATCGGCCAGCCCTCCGACGAGATCGGCGAGGACGGGGACGGGCGCGCCGGGCAGGAACCCCGCGAACCACGCCTCATCCTCCGCCGCCTTTGTCATGCCAGGGCCCGGTCTCGTGACAGGCAGCCGTCGATGACCGCGGAGAGATCGCAGGTCACGCGATCCGCGCCCGCCGCGGTGCAGGTCTCGGGAGCCAGCGTGACGGCACCGCCGCCGATCGCGACGAAGGGGGCGGGGCCGAGGCTCCGCGCCCGGGCGACCGTCGCCCGCAAATCGCCGACGCTCTCGCATCCGCTGGCCGAGATCAGGACGCCCGCCGCATCCCCGGCACCGGCCGTGTCGGACAACGCCCGCGCCACGACGCCCATCCGCCCCAGCCGCGACGCCAGCACCCGCTGACCGAGCAGGTGCTGCGCACCCGCCGGCCGGATCAGGTAGATCGGCCCGATGGCCAGGGGCGGCCCCAGATCCGCGGCGGAGATCCGTGTCTCGGCCCAGCCCAGCAACTGCGTCAGCCGGGCGCAACCCAGCGTCACGTCGGCGAAGCGGGCAGCGTCAGAGACCCAGTCGTCGCCGAGCCGCGCCGCCACCGCCGGGATCAGATCGTCGATCAGGGCGAACACCGGAACGCCGGCCCCCAGAAGGGTCACACCCGCCCCGCGCCAGGCCTCCATGTCCGGTGACAACACCGCCCGGTACAGTCGCTCCACCTGCGCCGCCCGCGTTGCCGCGCTCCGCGTCAGCGCCACTTGCGAAAGGGCGCGGCCGGCGACGGCGGCAAGCTCGGGTCGGTTGGTCTGGAGCGCGTGATCGTGCGTCGGTCGCATGTCGAATCCTCCCGCCGATAGCCCGCAATTCTATTGGGACATGGTCGGCCAAGGCCCCCCGTGCTGTCAAATCCTTATGACATTTGTGATCGGTATCGCCGCACGACAAGGCCGCTAGCCGTCGAAGACAGTCTATTTTGTCAGATTTAGGAGATCATCGACGGGCTTGTGTAAATCAACATTGACAGATGCCCCGCCGCAGAGTCACGCTTTCGGGAGGAACACTCGGGGAGGCGAGATGTCGACTGGCACGCCATATGCCGCATCCGCGACCGCCCTCTACACGCCGGAGCAGAGGGCGCGCCGCGACGCCACGGCCTGGACGACAGTGCAGGCGGTCCTGGCCCCCGTGCAGTTCGCCGTCTTCCTCGTCTCGCTCGTGCTCGTGATGCGTTATCTCGGCACCGGGGAGGGCTATGGCCTCGCGACGGCCTCGATCCTCGCCAAGACCGGCTGCCTCTATCTCATCATGGTCACCGGCGCGATCTGGGAGAAGGTCGTCTTCGGCCAGTACCTCTTCGCGCCCGCCTTCTTCTGGGAAGACGTGGTCAGCTTCGGCGTCATCTTCCTGCACACGCTCTATCTCTACGGCCTGATGACCGGGGCCTTCGCGCCCGCGACACTCATGGCGATCACCCTCGCCGCATATGCCGTCTACGTGGTGAACGCGGGGCAGTTCGTCTGGAAGCTGCGCGCCGCGCGCCTGCAGGGGGTCGCCGCATGACCGAGCATCTGCCCCCGCCCCCCGCCACCGGTTGCCGCGCCACGCCCGTCCTGAAGGAGCGGGGCCAGCGCGAGGTCTTCTGCGGCCTCACCGGCATCATTTGGCTGCACCGCAAGATGCAGGACGCCTTCTTCCTCGTCGTCGGCTCCCGCACCTGCGCGCACCTGCTGCAATCGGCCGCCGGCGTGATGATCTTCGCCGAGCCGCGCTTCGCCACGGCGATCCTGGAGGAGTCGGACCTCGCCGGTCTCAACGACGCCCACGCCGAACTCGACCGCACCGTCTCCGAACTCCTCGCGCGCCGCCCCGACATCCGGCAGCTCTTCCTGGTCGGCTCCTGCCCGTCCGAGGTCATCAAGCTCGACCTCGCGCGCGCCGCCGAGCGCCTGACGGTGGAGCACGCGCCCCGCGTGCGGGTACTGAACTACTCCGGGTCGGGCATCGAGACGACCTTCACGCAAGGCGAGGACGCCTGCCTCGCCGCCATGGTCCCCGTCCTGCCCGAGACGCAGGCGGACGAGCTTCTGGTCGTCGGCGCGCTCCCCGACGTGGTGGAGGACCAGATGCTGGGCCTCCTCGACGCGATGGGCATCGGCCCCGTCCGTCTCCTGCCCGCGCGCCACGTCGATGCCGACACGGCCGTCGGCCCCAACACGCGCTTCGCCCTTGTGCAGCCCTTCCTCGGCGACACCCACGCCGCGCTCACCCGCCGCGGGGCCACCCATATCCCCGCCCCCTTCCCCTTCGGCGAGGAGGGGACGACCGCCTGGCTCGCCGCCGTCGCCCGCGCGTTCGGCGTCGACGCCGAGACCTTCGCCCGCGTCACCGAGGCCCCCCGCGCCCGCGCCCGCAAGGCCATCGCGCAGGCAGCCGAGACGCTCCGGGCCAAGTCCGTCTTCTTCTTCCCCGACAGCCAGCTCGAAATTCCCCTCGCCCGGTTCCTCGCCCGCGAATGCGGGATGGAGCCGATCGAGGTCGGCTCGCCCTACATCCACGACGCGCTGCACGGCCCCGACCTCGACCTGCTGCCGGCCGGCCCCGCGATCTCCGAGGGGCAGGACGTCGACAAGCAGCTCGACCGCTGCCGCGCCGCCGCCCCCGACCTGACGGTCTGCGGCCTCGGCCTCGCCAACCCGCTGGAGGCCGAAGGGCTCAGCACGAAATGGGCCATCGAGCTCGTCTTCACCCCGGTCCACTTCTACGAACAGGCCGGCGACCTCGCCGCGCTCTTCGCACGCAGCTTGAAGCGCAGGGCGATCCTTCAGGCGGCCACCACATGAAACTCACCGTCTGGACATACGAGGGCCCGCCCCATGTCGGCGCGATCCGCGTGGCGACCGCGATGAAGGGGCTGCACTACGTCCTGCACGCGCCGCAGGGCGATACCTATGCGGATCTCCTCTTCACCATGATCGAGCGGCGCGACCATCGCCCGCCCGTCACCTATACCACCTTCCAGGCGCGCGACCTCGGGTCCGACACGGCGAGCCTCTTCCGCACCGCCTGTCAGGATGCCTACGATCGGTTCGAGCCCGAAGCGATCATCGTCGGGGCCTCCTGCACGGCGGAGCTGATCCAGGACGACCCGGGCGGCCTTGCCGAGACCATGGGCCTGCCCGTTCCCGTCATCCCGCTGGAACTGCCGAGCTACCAGCGCAAGGAGGCCTTCGGGGCCGACGAGACCTTCTACCGGATCGTCCGCGCGCTGGCGCAGCCCTGCGAGAAGACCGCGCGCGTCTCCTGCAACATCCTCGGCGGCACCGCCCTCGGCTTCCGCCACCGCGACGACATCGCCGAGATCACCAACCTCCTCTACGAGCTCGGGATCGAGGTGAACGTCTGCGCGCCTCTCGGGGCGACGCCCGCCGACATCGCCCGCATGGGAGCCGCGCATTTCAACGTGCTGCTCTACCCCGAAACCGGCGAGACCGCGGCCCGCCACCTCGAACGCGCCTTCGACCAGCCCTACACGAAGACCGTGCCCATCGGCACGAACGCCACCCGCGCCTTCGTGGAGGAGGTGCGCGCGCTCTCGGGCAGCACCGCGCCCCTCGACGACCGGAGCCTCAGGCAGACCTGGTGGACGCGCTCGGTCGACAGCACCTACCTCACGGGCAAGCGCGTCTTCATCTTCGGCGACGCGACCCACGCGATGGCCATGGCGAAGGTCGCCCGCGACGAGATGGGCTTCGAGGTCGCGGGCCTCGGCTGCTACAACCGCGAATTCGCACGGCCCCTGCGCGCGCTCGCGAAGGAGATGGGGGTCGAGCCGCTCATCACCGACGATTACCTCGAGGTCGAGCGCGCGATCGAGGCCGCCCAGCCCGAGATGATCCTCGGCACCCAGATGGAGCGGCACATCGGCAAGCGGCTCGGCATCCCCTGCGCCGTCATCTCCGCCCCCGTCCACGTGCAGGATTTCCCCGCCCGCTATTCGCCCGTGATGGGGTTCGAGGGGGCGAATGTCCTCTTCGACACGCTCGTCCACCCCCTCGTCATGGGGCTGGAGGAGCATCTGCTGCACATGTTCCGGGAGGATTTCGAGTTCCACGACGCCGCCGGCCCGAGCCACCACGGCGGCCACGCGCCGAAGCCGGTCGAGGCCCCGGCGACCGAGGAGGCCCCCGCCGCGACGGGCGAGGTCGTCTGGCTCCACGATGCCGAGCGCGAACTCAAGAAGATCCCCTTCTTCGTGCGCGGCAAGGCCCGGCGCAACACCGAGACCTTCGCCATGGGCCAGGGCCTCACCGAGATCAGCATCGACACGCTCTACGAGGCGAAGGCCCATTATGCGCGATGACGTGATCCATCGACCCTATCGCGTCACGCTCGTGACGCTGGACCGGCACGCCGCCGGTCCCGCCGCGCGCGTAGCGCCGGCGCTCGAAGCCGACTTCCCCGGCCTCGCGCTCACCATCCACGCCGCCGCCGAATGGGAGGCCGACCCCGCGGCGCTCGCCGCCGCCCGCGCGGACATCGCCCGCGCCGACATCGTCGTCACCTCCGTCATCTTCCTCGAAGACCACATCAAGGCGATCCTGCCCGACCTGAAGGCCCGCCGCGCCGCCTGCGACGCCATGGTCGGGATCATCGCCGACCAGGAGATCGTCCAGCTCACGAAGATGGGCGACCTCGACATGTCGCGGCCCGCCTCGGGCGCGATGGCGCTCCTGAAGAAGCTGAAGCCCGCCCGCAAGGAGGGCAGCGCCGGCGCGGGGCAGATGAAGATGCTGCGCCGCCTGCCGAAGCTCCTGAAGCTCGTGCCCGGCAAGGCGCAGGACCTGCGCGCCTGGTTCCTCGCCATGCAATACTGGCTCGGCGGCTCGGACGAGAACATCGACGGCCTCGTCCGCTTCCTCATCTCGCGTTACGCCGACCGGCCCGACTGGGGCCAGGTCTCCGCGCGGGACCCGGTGGAATACCCCGATGTGGGCCTCTACCACCCCGACCTGCCGGGCCATCGCATCACGACCGATCTCGGCGACATGCCGAGCGGCGGCGGCACCTCCACGATCGGAATCGTCCTCCTGCGCAGCTACATCCTCGCCGGCGACACCGCGCATTACGACGCCGTCATCCGCGCCTTCGAGGCGGCGGGCCACCGCGTCCTGCCGGTCTTCGCGGGGGGGCTCGACGCGCGACCGGCCGTCGACGCCTATCTCGCCGGGCGCATCGACGCGCTCGTCTCGCTCACGGGGTTCAGCCTCGTGGGCGGGCCGGCCTACAACGACAGCGACGGGGCCGTCGCCATGCTCTCGGGCCTCGACGTGCCCTATGTCGCCGCGCAGCCGCTGGAGTTCCAGACGCTCCACGAATGGGCCACCGGCAAGCAGGGGCTCTCGCCCGTCGAGGCCACCATGCTCGTCGCCCTGCCCGAGATCGACGGCGCGACGAACCCTACCGTCTTCGCCGGGCGCCACGGGCCCGCTGGCTGTCAGGGGTGCAAGCTCCGCTGCGCGGCACAGGGCACCGTCAAGGCCATGGCCCCCTGCCCCGAACGGGTCACCGCGCTCGTCGACCGCACGACCCGCCTCGCCCGCCTGCGCCGCGCCGAAAATGCCCGCAAGACCGTCGCCATCACGCTCTTCGGCTTCCCGCCGAACGCCGGGGCCGTCGGCACCGCGGCGTATCTCTCGGTCTTCGAGAGCCTTCTGAACACGCTCCGCCGGATGCAGGCCGAGGGCTACGACGTCACCCCGCCCGAGACGGTCGAGGAGCTGCGCGCCGCCGTCCTGCAGGGCAACGCGGCACAGCACGGCACGGAGGCCAACGTCGCCGCCACCGTCACCGCCGACCAGATCGTCGCGCGCACGCCCTGGCTCGAGGAAATCGAGGCGCAATGGGGCCCCGCCCCCGGCAGGGTGCAGGCCAACGGGCGCGAGGTCTTCGTGCTGGGCGCGCGCTTCGGACGCGTCTTCGTCGGCGTCCAGCCCACCTTCGGCTACGAGGGCGACCCGATGCGCCTCCTCTTCGAGCACGGCTTCGCCCCCTCCCACGCCTTCAACGCCTACTACCAGTACCTGCGGGAGGATCTGCGCGCCGACGTCGTGCTGCACTTCGGGATGCACGGCGCGCTCGAATTCATGCCGGGCAAGCAGACGGGGATGGGCCCGGGCTGCTGGCCCGACCGCCTGATGGGGAACATCCCCAACGTCTATCTCTACGCGGCGAATAACCCCTCCGAGGCCACGCTCGCCAAGCGCCGCACCGGGGCCGTGACCGTCACTCACCTGACCCCGCCCCTGCAGAACGCGGGGCTCTACCGTGGCCTCGCCGACCTGAAGGACAGCCTGACCCGCTGGCGCGAAAGCCCGGGCGACCGCACCGACCTCGAAGCCCTCATCGCCGAGCAGGCCCGGGCCGTGGACCTCGACGGCGCGCCCGAGACGCTCTGGCTGAAGCTGCTGGAGACGGAAGACGCGCTCATCCCCGACGGCCTCCACATCGTCGGGCAGGTGCCCGATGCCGCCACCGTCGACGCGACGCTCGACCAGATGACCTTCGCGGATGCCGAGGCCCGCGAAGCCGCCCGCGCCGCGCTCACCTCCGATGCGGAGCTCGACGGGCTGATGCGCGCGCTCGACGCCCGGTTCATCCCGCCCGTCCCCGGCGGCGACGTCATCCGCGCGCCCGAGATCCTGCCGACGGGGCGCAACATTCACGCGTTCGACCCGTTCCGGATGCCCACCGCCTTCGCCCTCGCCGACGGCGCGAAGCAGGCCGACGCGCTGCTGGCCACACATGACGGCCTGCCGCGCACCGTCGCGCTCGTCCTTTGGGGCTCCGACAACATCAAGTCGAACGGCGCCCCCATCGGCCAGGCGCTGGCGCTGATGGGCTGCACCCCCCGCTTCGACACCCACGGCCGTCTCTGCGGCGCGGACCTCCTGCCGCTCGACAGCCTCGGCCGGGCGCGCGTCGACGTGGTGATGACGCTCTCGGGCATCTTCCGCGACCTGCTGCCGCTGCAGACGAAGCTCCTCGCCGATGCCGCGCTCAAATGCGCCGAAGCCGATGAGCCCGAAGCGCTCAACCCGGTCCGCGCCCATGCGCTGGCCTTCATGGCGCGCACCGGCTGCGACCTGAAGATGGCCGCCCTGCGGGTCTTCTCCAACGCCGAAGGGGCCTATGGCTCCAACGTCAATCAGCTGGTCGACGCCTCCGCCTTCGAGAGCGGCGACGACCTCGCCGACGCCTACCAGAAGCGTAAGAGCTTCGCCTACGGCACCGACGGGCAGGCCACGGCGCAACCCGATCTGCTGGAGGACACACTCGCCAACGTCGACCTCGCCTACCAGAACCTCGAGTCGATCGAGCTGGGCGTCACCACGGTCGATCACTACTTCGACACGCTCGGCGGCATCGCGGCCGCCGTGAAGCGCGCCAGGGGGGCCGACCCGGCGGTCTATATCGGCGACCAGACGCGCGGCCGCGCCACCGTGCGCACGCTGGCCGACCAGGTCGCGCTCGAAACCCGCTCGCGCAGCCTCAACCCCAAGTTCTACGAACCGCTCCTGCAGCACGGGCACGAGGGGGTGCGCCAGATCGAGGCGCATATCACCAACACTGTCGGCTGGTCGGCCACGACCGGCAAGGTCGAGCCCTGGGTCTACGCCCGCCTCTCCGAGACCTTCGTGCTCGACGAGGCCATGCGCAAGCGCCTCGCCGACCTCAGCCCGCAGGCGTCGATGCGCATGGCGAACCGCCTGCTCGAGGCCTCCGACCGCGACTACTGGCAACCCGACGACGCGACGCTGGCGGCCCTTCAGGACGCCGCCGACGCCATCGAAGACCAACTTGAGGGGATCGCAGCCGAATGACCCCGGAAAGGCACATATGAGCCCGCTCGACAACGCACCGCTCCTGAAGAAGGCCGCCGGCCTCGACGGCGAGGGATCGGTCCAGGTCCATCAGGACGCCTCGATGAAGATCGAGGGGGCCAAGGTCTTCTCGGTCTACGGCAAGGGCGGGATCGGCAAGTCGACCACCTCCTCGAACCTCTCGGCGGCCTTCTCGAAGCTCGGCAAGCGGGTGCTGCAGATCGGCTGCGACCCGAAGCACGACAGCACCTTCACGCTCACCGGCTCGCTCGTGCCCACGGTCATCGACATCCTGAAGGAGGTCGACTTCCACGCCGAGGAGCTGCGCCCCGAGGATTTCGTCTTCGAGGGGTTCAACGGCGTCAAATGCGTCGAGGCCGGCGGCCCGCCCGCGGGCACCGGATGCGGTGGCTACGTCGTGGGGCAGACGGTGAAGCTCCTGAAGCAGCACCACCTCCTCGACGACACCGACGTCGTCATCTTCGACGTGCTGGGCGACGTCGTCTGCGGCGGGTTTGCCGCCCCGCTGCAACACGCCGACCGCGCCCTGATCGTCACAGCCAACGACTTCGACAGCATCTACGCGATGAACCGCATCATCGCCGCGGTGCAGGCCAAGTCCTCGAACTACAAGGTGCGACTCGCCGGCTGCGTCGCCAACCGCTCGCGCGAGACCGACGAGGTGGATCGCTACTGCAAGACGGTCGGCTTCAACCGCATCGCCCACATGCCCGACCTCGACGCCATCCGTCGCTCGCGTCTCAAGAAGAAGACCCTCTTCGAGATGGACGCCGACGACGACATCGTGGCCGTGCAGACGGAGTATATCCGCCTGGCCGAGACGCTCTGGAACGGGACGGAGCCGCTGGCTCCCGCCCCCCTGCCCGACCGCGAGATCTTCGAATTGCTGGGGTTCGACTGATGGCTGACGTCCGGGCATATGATGTCGACTTGCTACCCCGAGGACAGGGGACGTCCGCGGGCGGTCGCGAAGCGGCCGCCCATGGGGGCGGACGGCCGCTGTCCGGGCCGCAAGCGTCCCGGACGGGGCAAGCGACCTACGACGGCACGCTGACCCGCGTGCACGACTACTTCGACCGCACCGCGACGAAGGTCTGGGCCGACCTCACCTCCGATGCCCCCGTCTCGCGCATCCGCGCCACCGTCCGCCGGGGACGCGACCACATGCGCGCGGTCCTCCTGAGCCAGATGCCGCGCGACCTCACCGGTCTGCGCATTCTCGACGCGGGTTGCGGCACCGGCGCGCTCGCCGTCGAGATGGCCCGCCGCGGCGCCGAGGTCACCGCCATCGACATCGCCCCGCAGCTCATCGAGATCGCCCGCCGCCGCGCCCCCGCGGACACGACGATCGACTGGCGCGCGGGCGACATGCTCGACCCCGCCCTCGGGCCCTTCGACCACGTGACCGCGATGGACAGCCTGATCTACTACGCCGAGGCAGACCTCGCCCGCGCCCTCGACGCGCTGGCCACCCGCACGCGGGGCAGCATCCTCTTCACCGTCGCGCCCCGCACGCCGCTCCTGATGGCGATGTGGCACGTGGGCCGGTTCTTCCCCAAGACCGACCGCGCGCCTACGATGGTTCCGCAGTCGCCGACGCGCCTCGCCCGGCACCTCACCGCCAGCGTCGCCCAGGTCACCCGCATCACCTCGGGCTTCTACATCTCGCAGGCCCTGAAGGTGACGCCATGATCCCCCGCGCCGCCCTGCAACGGATGACCATCGGGATGCTCCCGTTCTCGGACGCGGTGAGCGATCAGCTGCCCCTGCGCCAGCTTCTGCGCCTGTCGCTCTTCCAGGTCTCGGTCGGCATGGCCGCCGTGATGCTGCTCGGCACGCTCAACCGGGTGATGATCGTCGAGCTCGGCGTCGCGGCCACCGTCGTCGCCCTGATGCTCGCCATCCCAGTCCTCGTCGCGCCCTTCCGCGCGCTCCTGGGCTTCCGCTCCGACACCTATCGCTCCGCCATCGGGTGGAAGCGCATCCCCTACCTCTGGTTCGGCTCGCTCTGGCAGTTCGGCGGCCTCGCCATCATGCCCATGGCGCTCCTCGTCCTTTCCGGCGATCAGCAGGCGGGGCCGTCCTGGGCCGGCGAGGTCGGCGCCGCGCTCGCCTTCCTGATGACCGGCATGGGCATGCACATGACGCAGACCGCCGGATTGGCCCTCGCCGCCGACCGCGCGACCGAGGAGACGCGGCCGCAGGTCGTCGCCCTTCTCTACGTGATGTTCCTTCTGGGCATGGGGATCTCGGCGGTGATCGTCGGCGCGCTCCTGCGCGACTTCAGCGCGTTGCGCCTCGTGCAGGTGGTGCAGGGGGCCGCTGTCGTAACGCTCCTGCTCAACCTCGTCGCCCTCTGGAAGCAGGAGCGCGTGGCCCCCATGACGCGCGAGGAACGCGCCGCGCCCCGCCCGCCCTTCCGCGCCGCCTGGCGGGATCTCACGGCACAGGGCGACGTCGCGCGCCTCCTCGTCGTCGTCTTCCTCGGCACACTCGCCTTCAACATGCAGGACGTCCTGCTAGAGCCCTACGGCGGCGAAATCCTGGGCCTCTCGGTCTCGGCCACGACGCTCCTCACCGCGCTCTGGGCCGGCGGCGCCCTCCTCGGCTTCGGCCTCGCCGCGCGGGGGCTGAGGCGCGGGCGCGATCCGCACCGCATGGCCGCCCGCGGCCTCCTCGCCGGGCTCGCCGCCTTCTCGGCCGTCATCTTCGCCGCACCGCTTTCGAGCCCCGTCTTCTTCTACGCGGGGGCCTTCGGCATCGGGCTCGGCGGCGGGCTCTTCGCGGTCTGCACCCTCACCGCGATCATGGCCTTCGACAGCCACGGCACCGCCGGGCGCGGCCTCGCCCTCGGGGCCTGGGGTGCCGCGCAGGCCACCGCCGCGGGCCTCTCGATCTTCGCGGGCGGCGCGCTCCGCGACGGGGTCAACGCCCTCGCCACCTCGGGCAGCCTCGGCCCGGCCCTCGCCTCGCCCGCCACGGGCTATTCCACCGTCTACCACATCGAAATCGCGCTGCTCTTCGCGACGCTCGTGGCCCTCGGGCCGCTCGTGCGCGCGCGCAGCATCCACGACGGCCCCGCCGCCCCGCGCGGCCTGGCCGATTTCCCGACCTGAACCCGCCAAGGAGGATCACCCATGCTCGGCACAACATTCTTCGGAGACTTCGATCTCGCCTCGGCGGCGATCTGGGGCTTCTGGCTCTTCTTCGCCATCCTCGTCGTCTACCTGCAGGTCGAGAACCAGCGCGAGGGCTATCCCCTCGTCGACGACGACGGCAACGAAGCGCCGAGCCCCGGCCTCTTCCCGCTGGCGAAATCCAAGACCTTCCACCTGCGCGA
>NZ_JABVAX010000009.1:0-55000 GCF_013404595.1 Jannaschia marina
CCTTGAACGCGGCCGCGTGCCGCTTCCTCTTCGCCATCTCGTCCGTCTCCTTCTCGAAGACCAAGATGACCTCAGATCGTAGCTCCCGTCAGCGTCCAATTTCCAGGGAGCACCTCACAGTTCTCGCCATCAAGGACCTGCGCGCAGGCTTGATTGATGTTATTCGAGCAGCTCTTCAATGGAAGCTAGTTCTATGGTTCATATCTCTAAGCATCAACACTGCTCTGATTGCCGCCATGCTCAAGCAGACTGGCCTATGGGCGTTCGATCAAACGATCTCGACAATACTCTGGCTTCTGACTTCTGGGTGCGTTCTTTCTGCAAATGCAATTTCCGCTAAGGAAGGCGATGGCTACTTTCGTAATATATTTTTCAAGGTTTTTGCAGTTGCGGGAGCATTTGAGTTTGTAGTCGTTGCGTATTCGTTCTCACTTGTCGTCGAGATCATTCTCCTTCCAGTGCTTATGCTCTTAGCTGCGCTTATTGCAGTGGCAGGGCGCGAGGAAAGTCATGCGCCGGCCAAAACTCTTTTTGAGATTGTCTTGTTGGCAATCGGTGTCTTTATCCTGTGGAACTCAGTTGAACAGATCATATCTGATCCAGAAGACTTCTTTACAACAGCCACGGGGAGAAACTTCGTTCTTCCGGGGTTTCTCGCAGTTGGATCAATTCCAATCTTCTATATTTGGTATTGCTATTCTCATATTGAGAGTGCGCGTATTGCGATCAATCAGAAGAATTATCAATCAGCGGAGCTCAAAAATTATGCGCGCAAGCGTTTCTTTCTGATTTTTATGGCGAGACCATGGCTTCTTCGTCGTGCAGTGCGCCAGTTTCATCTCCAAGCGAAAGAGCTTGATGACGTAGATACGATTATCTTCGACATCCTCCAGTCATTGCGAGAGAAAGAAGACCCACCCGATGTCTCACCTGATGAGGGTTGGAGTCCTTATCTTGCGAGGGACTTTCTTGCAGACTATGGACTTAGAACGAATGACTATCATCGAGGGGCTGGTGAGGATCATTGGGCTAATTCGGGCTATGTTGATCTTGATGAGCATCTGGTGCCATCAAATTGTGCCTTCTACTTGACCGGTCGAAAGGGTGTCGTCACTGAACTGAAGCTGACGGCAAGATTTCTTGATAAGTTCGATGGCCATGCGGCGCTAGAGGTGTTTCGAGATATTGTCGATGAATTATGCGAAAGGGCGACTGGAGCAGAGAGTGTAGATACCCAAGCCATGCTTCCATCACTGGATTCTTTCGACACCAGGGTTGATCTCAGCAACACTGAATTACGATGCTACTGCGAACGCTTCCCAGGTGATAACGGAGCGCACATCTCCGTGACGCTATCTCGATAGATCGAAACCCCGATCGCGCCGTCTCGTCTCCCTCTGAAGAGCCATGTCTCTTTCGGCGTCAGATCGCCGGAGATACCGGGTGATATCTTGGGCCAGCGCCTTGCGGTCGCGGGCCTGTCCATCGCGCAGCAGCTTGAAGCGATGCTGAAGCACTCGCCGGTCCTTTATCTGCGCGGCGATGAGGTCGTCGCGTTGCGTCTGATCCCGTCGCGCGCAGGCCCAGGCGTCTTTCTCATTAGTAAGGCGTTGCTGCTTGGCCTTGCCAGTCAGCCGGTCGAACAGGCCCCGCATGCCGCCATTGAGCTTCGCCATGCGCTCGGCGGTCTCATGCCGCCATCGCTCCGCCTGTCTGGCCCGAAGCGCGGCGCGCTCTTCCCTCTGCGCCTTCGACATCACCTCCCGGCGCAAGATCAGCGGAGCAAGCGCTTTGGCATGCTTCGCATTGATGGTCGAGATATAGCCAAGGGCCTGCTCATTCAGCCTGCGGCGGAGATCATCCTGACGCTCATCCACCGAGGGTAGGATCGACGGATCGGGAAGCTTGGCTTTCACCTCTCGCGCTTTGAGCCCTGCCCAGCGCCCGAAGGCGAAGACCGAGCCATCGAGCCCGACCGCAACAATCCCGCGCCGGTCTCCCTTGGCCAGGTAATAGCCCCGCTCCTCTAGGGCATGCGTCAGCGACTTCGCATCATCCGAGCGCGCCCAGGCGTCCCGGAAGGCCTGTTTGATCTCCCTGGGGTCGAGGCTGAGCCGTTTGGCCTGTTGCCATTCCTCCAGCGTGAAGTTGAGCGGATTGCGATTGCCGTAAGTGGCGAGACCATCCGGCAAAGCCCAGCCATGATCGAGATACAGTTCCCGCGCCACGTCGCGCAGCTTCGTCCTGAAATGGGGCAGGTTGATCGCCGTCAGGCTGTCGGCATCGATGCGCGACCACACCACATGCGCATGCCTGCGGCCTTCCTTTTCATGGAAGACGACCGCGCGGGGTTGGCCTTCCAATCCGAGCTTGGCTTCGATCCGGTCTGCGGCCTCATAGAAGGCGTGCTCATCGACACGGGCGTCCTGTGGCGGGTTTAGGCTGACCTGAAAGAGATATTGCGTGCAGCGCGTGGCCTTCGAGATTGCATGTGCTTCTCTCAAGCCCCCGTGCAGATCACCAGCCACGAAACCCCGTATCTCACCCAGCGTGACATGATCGTTGTCGCGGTCGTTCATCAGATGATCGGCGAGCGCCACCGCGCCCGCGCGTTGCGACGCCTTGAGGATCATGGTTTGACGCCAAGCGCCCGCATCAGCGTCACGCGCATCCACGCCACTTCGGCAATGGCTCGCTTCAGATCGTCCTCCAGCTCCTCATCGACGACGAGCGTTCCTCGCTGGATGCCATCGGCGATCTGCGCCAGATTGCGCGCTGTTCCTGATTGCCCCAACCGGGCCAGCACTTCCGCCAAAAGCTGGGTTTCGGCAACGGGCGGCTTGGGACTCTTGCGAACCTTTGGAGCCTCATCGGCCAAGACCACCGATTTGATGTAAGCCCCGAGCGCCATATCCCCGGCCTTGCGCTCGAACGCCGCCCGTTCCGTTACCGTCAGGCGCAGCGAGAACGGGGCGGGCCGTCTCTTCTGCTCACCCACCCCGCTCATGGCACGAGCCTCCGAAGCTCATCGGCATGCGGACGAAGGATTACTTCCCATCGTTCCAGCTCGGCAAACACCGCGTCGAGGTCGGCGTCGCCGTCGAGCGCTACCGAGGCGAAATCCCCACCGGCGAACCCGCTCGAAACACCCCGCTCAGAGTTCGAACAATTCTCGGTGGAGCGCACCACAGGTTTCCCGCATCGACCGTCATGGTAGTGCCTGACCCGGCGATCTCCGGACAGAGTGGGGCGCTAGTGGCCAAGATGCTCAATCCTCGCCGGGCAGTCGCAACCCGGCATTGCGGGCATAGACCTTCGCGACCGCCGCATCGTCCTCTTGACCGAGGCCCATGCCTGCGGCCGCGACGAACTGTTGCAGCGCGGCGGCGGTCAGCGGCGCGCCGAAATTTGATGCGCGCGCGATGTCGAGGACGATTCCGAGGTCCTTCGGCCAGATGTTGACGGAGCTCAGCGGCGTGTAGTCGCCCGTCACGACATGCGGCGCGCGGTTTTCCAGCATCCAGCTCGTGCCCGCGCATTTGCTGATGACATCGAGGAAGTCTTGCGGCGCGACCCCCTGTGTTATGCCGAAGGTCAGGGCCTCGGCCATGGCGGCGATATGAACCCCGGCCAGTAGCTGATTGACGGCCTTCATCGCGCTGCCCGTGCCGGCGGCGTCGCCCAGTTCGAACACGGTCTCTGCCAGGCTGTCGAGGACGGGGCGCAGGGCAGAAAAGGCCGCGGGCTCTCCCGAGGCCATGATCGACAGACGCCCCTCCGCCGCCTTCGCCGCGCCGCCGGAGATCGGGGCGTCGAGGTAGAGGACGTCGTGCTCGCCGCAGCGGGTGGCCATGGCGCGCGCGAAGTCGGGCGGCACCGTCGCGCAGGACATCACCGCGGCCCCCGCGCGCATCCGCGGCACGACGCCGTCGGGGCCGAAGAGCACCTCCTCGGTCTGTGCAGCGTTCAGCACCGTGACGACCACAGCTTCGAGATCGCCGTGCGGCACCGGTTCGGTGGCACCGCCCTCTTCGGCGAAGCGGGAGACCTGTGCCGCGTTGACGTCCTGACCCCAGACCATGTGGCCGCCCCGCACCGCCGACCGCGCCATGCCGTAGCCCATCGACCCGAGCCCGATCGCAAGGATCTTCCGGGCCGTGTTGCTATCCGCCATCGTCATTCTCCCCACCGGTGTCGTACCACCATCGCGGGACGGTGCCGGAGCGTCAACGCGACGGATGGCGGAGCCGGTTGCCAATGCCGTGCCCCTGCGTCACGGTCGGACCATTGGGGGCGACTGCCCCGACCTCAGGGAGATGGAAAATGCTCAAGACACTCAAGACCGCGGTTCTCTCCGCGACCGTCGCGCTCGGCCTCGGCGGCGCGGCGAGCGCGCAGGATCTCACCTTCTTCACCATCGGGACGGGCGGTACGTCCTTTACCTACTATCCCGTCGGCGGCGTGATCGCGAATGCCATCTCGAAGCCCCCGGGCTCGCGCGAGTGCGGCGAGGGCGGCTCCTGCGGGGTCGACGGGCTGATCGCCTCGGCGGTGTCGTCGCGCGGATCGGTCGACAACATCAACGCCATCCTCTCGGGCCTGCGCGACAGCGGTTTCGCACAGTCGGACGTGGCCTATTGGGCCTACACCGGCACCGGGACGCGCGAGGGCGAGGAACCTGCGGAAGACCTGCGCACGATCGCGGCGCTCTTCGAGGAGCACATCCATCTCGTCGCCCTGGCCGACAGCGGCATCGACGGCGTCGCTGACCTCGCCGGCAAGCGCGTTTCGCTCGATGAGCCGGGTTCAGGCACCTATGTCGACGCGAACCTGATCCTCGAGGCCGGCGGCCTCAGCCAGGACGACATCACCGTCGAGGCGCTCAAGGGGGCCGCCGCCGCAGAGGCGTTGCGCAACGGGCAGATCGACGCCTTCTTCGCCGTCGCCGGCTACCCGACCGGGGCCGTCGTGGAGCTGGCCTCCGCCGCCGATATCAAGATCGTGCCGATCGACGGCGACGTCGCCGCCGCGCTGACCGATGAATACGCCTTCTTCGCGGCGTCCGAGATCCCCGAAGGGACCTATGAAGGCGTCGCGGGCGCGGGAACCATTTCGGTCGGGGCGCAGTGGTTGACCTCCGCCAACGCCGACGAAGAGCTGATCTACAACATCACCAAGGCGCTCTGGAACGAGGAGAGCCGCAAGCTCCTCGACGTGGGCCATGCGAAAGGGGCCGCGATCACCGCGGAGACCGCGCTCGACGGTGTCGGCGTGCCGCTGCATCCGGGGGCCGAGCGCTTCTACCGCGAAGCCGGCATCCTGACGGAGTAGATCGACCGATCGCCGGGGGCGACCATCGTGCCGCCCCCGGTCTCACACCGGGCCCTGCCGTCCCTTGGCCCTACGCACCATTCGCCCGAGGGCCCCATGACCAAGACCGACAACGATCCCGCGCCCGCACGTGAGTTGAGCCCCGAAGAGCTGGCAGCCATCGAGCGCAGGTTCGACCCGGAGACCGCGTTCCGCCCGACTGGCCCGATCATGGGCGGCGTTATCTTCGCGGCCCTTGCCGCGATGTCGATCTACCACTTCTACGCCGCGGGCTTCGCCCTCATCCGGGAACTTCTGCACTTCGGCATCCATCTCGCCTTCGTGCTGGGCCTCGGCTTCCTCCTTTTCTCGTGGCGGCGTCCGTCCGCCGACGCCGCGCCGCCCCGCGCCTGGTGGGCCTTCGACGGTGTCAGTCTTTTCGACATCCTCATGGCGGTGCTCGCCGTGGGCGCTGCGCTCTACCTGCCGCTTCTTTCGCCGGAGATCGTGGCGCAACGCGTGGGCAACCCCGGCACGCTCGAGATCTTCATGGGCTCGGCGCTTCTTCTCATCACGCTCGAGGTCGCGCGCCGTTCCATCGGGCCGACCCTGCCGATCATTGCGATCGTCTTCATCCTCTTTGCACTCTACGGGCAATTCGCGCCCGGCGCGCTCAAGCACGGGGGGACGAGCTGGCTCGGCTTCATCAATCACATCTACATGACGAACCAGGGCATCTACGGCGTCGCCATCGGTGCGATGGCGAAATACGTCTTCCTCTTCGTCGTCTTCGGCGCGCTCGCCACGCGGATCGGTCTGGGCCAGCTCTTCATCGATCTTGCCTCTGTCATCGCGGGCCGCTTTTCGGGCGGACCGGCCAAGGTGGCGATCGTCTCCTCGGCCTTCATGGGCTCCATTTCAGGTTCCTCCATCGGCAACACGGTGACGACCGGCGCGCTCACGATCCCGGCGATGAAGCGCGTGGGCTACCCGAGAGAGTTCGCGGCGGCGACCGAGGCTACGGCCTCGACGGGCGGTCAGATCACGCCGCCGGTCATGGGGGCCGCGGCCTTCATCATGGTCGACTACCTCAACATCCCGCTGCGCGATATTCTCGCGGCCGCGCTCTTCCCCGCGCTACTGCACTATTTCGGCATCTTCGTGATGGTGCACCTCGAGGCCAAGAAGCTGGGCCTCCGAGGGCTCTCGGCATCCGAGATGCCGCAGCTTCTGCGGGTCCTGCGTTCGGGTTGGCTGACGATCGCGCCGCTTGTCGTGCTCATCTACATGATCCTCGACGGGCGCACGCCGAGCTATGCCGCCGTCTACGCGATCATCGCCTGCGTGGTCGTGGGCTTCATGCAGAACGGCATCGCGCGGGCCGAGGCCAAGGCGAAGGGGGCCCCGGTGCCGGGCGACCTCTTCGGACCGAAGGCGCTTCTGGAGGCGCTGGCCTCGGGCGCGCGGGGCACGATCGCCATCGGTGCCGCCGCGGCATGCGTAGGCATCATCGTCGGTGTCGTTACCCTGACCGGCTCCGGGTTCCGCGTGGGTTCCATCGTCATCACCACGGCAAACGACATCGCGGGCTTCGTCTCGGCTCTGCCGCTCGCCAATATCTTCGACCTGCAGCAATGGTCTCTCTTCTTCAGTCTCGTCCTCGTCGCGATCGCCTGCATCGTGATGGGGGCAGGGGTGCCGACCACGGCGACCTATATCATCCTCGTGTCGGTGACGGCGGGTGCGTTCCAGATCCTGGGCGTCGAGCCCATCGTCGCGCACTTCTTCGTTTTCTACTACGGCGTGCTTGCCGATATCACGCCGCCCGTCGCGCTCGCCGCCTATGCGGCCGCGGGCATCGCGGGTTCGAACCCGTTCACGACGGGAAACACCGCCTTCCGCCTCGGAATCGCCAAGGCGCTCGTTCCCTTCGTCTTCGTCTATTCGCCCGCGCTCCTTCTGGTGGCGGAGGGCTTCAGCTGGCCGGCCTTCACCGTCACGCTGGCCGGGGCGGCTATGGGGATCGGGGCGCTCGGGATCGCCTTCACCGGCTACCTGCTCGCCCGGATGCCGATGTGGCAGCGGATCTATACGGGGCTCGTCGCGCTTCTCTTCATCGCGCCGGGGTTGACGACCTTCCTGATCGGCGCGGCCCTGCTGTCTCCTGTCCTGGCGATGCAGGTGCTGGCGCGACGGTCGGAGGCGACGGCCTAATAGGTCGCGCGCCCGCCCGAGAGGTCGAAGACGGCCCCGGTGGTGAAGCTGTTGGCGGGTGACACCGCCCAGACGATCATCTCCGCCGCCTCCTCCACTTCGAGGAAGCGGCCCCGGGGGATCTTGGAGAGCATGTACTCGATGTGCTCGGCGCTCATCTGGTCGAAGATCGGCGTGCGCGCGGCGGCCGGCGTGACGCAGTTGACCGCGATGTCGAGGTCGGCGAGCTCCTTGCCGAGCGATTTGGTGAAACCGATGACCCCCGCCTTCGACGCGGAATAGGCGCAGGCGTTCGGGTTGCCCTCCTTGCCCGCGATGGAGGCGATGTTGAGGATGCGGCCGTAGCCTTCGGCCCGCATCCCCGGCACCACTGCGCGGTTGACGTGGAAGGTGCCCGTCAGGTTGATCGCGACGATCCGGGCCCAGTCGTCGAGGTCGTAGTCGGCGACCGGGGCATTCGGCCCCGCGATCCCGGCCGAATTGACGAGGACGGCCGGGGTTCCGAGGGCGTCGACGGTCTGCGACAGCGCCACTTCGACCGAGGCGTAGTCGGACACGTCGCACGCCACGGCGAGCGCGCCGGTACGCGTGGAGGTCGCCGCGTTGCGCTCCGCGTTCGCGTCCCAGCTTGCGACCCGCGCGCCCTGCGCGATCAATCGGGTCACCACGGCTTCCCCGATGCCCTGTGCGCCCCCGGTCACCACGGCCACCTGGCCCTCGAATGTCTTGTCCATGCTGTCCTCCCCGACATGTTGCACGACCGTAGCCGCAGGGTGCGGGGCAGGGAACCCGCCGGCCCTCTCATGCGTCTACCTTGCATGACAGATCGCCGCACCACATCCGACATCGACGCGCGGCTTGCGCGGCTCGAGCAACTGGCCGACAAACTCGACAGTCAATTCCGTGTGCCCTTTACGGAGATCCGCTTCGGCTGGGACGCGATCCTGGGGTTCATCCCGGGCATCGGAGACGTCGCCGCGCTTGCGCCGGCGGCCTATATCGTGGCCGAGGGCCGATCGCTCGGCGCCTCGAACGCCACGACGGCACGGATGCTGGGGAATATCGGGATCGACTGGCTCATCGGGCTCGTTCCGGTGATCGGCGATATTTTCGACATCGGCTTCAAGGGCAATCGCCGAAACGTCGCGCTGCTCCGGGAGCATCTCGGTGCCCCCACGGGCGAGTTTGCTCCCGCATGAGCCGCGTGCCGGTGACCACCGCCGACGCGATCGCCGTCGAGCCGGGCCGGGGGCGGGACGCCGCAACGCCGACGGGCGTTCCGAAAGCCGGTCTGCTTGACGTCGGCGCGCGGCTGAAGGACCGGATCGCATCGGACCGCCTTTTGCTGATCGCGGCGGGCGTCGCCTTCTACGGTCTTCTTGCCGTGTTCCCCGCCATCACCGCGCTCATGTCGCTGACCGGGCTGCTTTATCAGCCGGCCGAGGTCGTGGCCGTGCTCGAAGGTGCGGCGCGGGTCGTGCCGCCCGACGTGAGCCGCATCCTTCTCGATCAGGCGCGCGACGTGACGGGGGGCGATCAGAGCGGCCTGACGCTGGGCCTCGTCTTCGGCCTTGGCCTCGCCCTCTGGTCGGCGTCCGCCGGCGAGGGCAGTCTCGTCCAGGGGCTCAACGTCGCCTACGGAGAGGAGGAGACGCGTGGCTTCGTCGCGCTGAAGCTGCGCACGATTGCGATGACGCTGGCCATGATCGTGGGGCTCATTCTCTCGGCCATGTTGATCGTCGCGGTGCCCGTCGCCTTGTCGATCGTTGCCTTCACCCCGGGCCTCGAACGCCTGATCCAGCTCGTGGCCTACGTGCCGCTGGCGCTCATTTTCATCGGCGGGCTCATGGCATTCTACCGTTGGGGCCCCGATCGGGCACGGGCGCAGTGGCGCTGGCTCTGGCCCGGCGCGCTTCTGGCGTCGGGGCTCTGGCTCGTCGCCTCCATCGGGTTCTCCCTCTACGTCCAGACCTTCGGCTCCTACAATGAGACCTTCGGGTCGATCGGCGGCGTCATCGTCCTGCTGACATGGATGTGGCTCTCGGCCTTCGTGATCCTGCTCGGGGCCGAGATCAACGCCGAGCTCGAGGCGCAGACGGCGCGGGATACGACAACCGGCACGCGCGAGCCGCTCGGTCACCGCGGGGCCACCAAGGCAGACGAGCTCGGCGATGTCCGGTGATCGCGAGCTGCCATCGGCGCGGCCGGGGGTACGAAAGGGCCGCAATCCGCTCCTCGTGCCGGTCACGGGCATCTTCGTCCTGTTGCTCGTCCATGCGCTCATCTTCGCATCCGAGTTCCTGATCCCGGTGACCACGGCGGTTCTCGGCTACTTCATACTGAACGCCCCGCGGCGCGCGCTTGCGCGCGTCGGCATCCCGTCCCCCGTGGCGGCTGGTATCTTCACGGCCCTCATCGGCGTCGTCCTGACGCTCGGGGCGATGGCGCTCAGCGATCCGATCTCGCAGTTCGTCACCGACATCCCCGATCTCATAGACAGCTTCTTCGCCACGCTCTCCGCTCCGGGCGGTCCGTTCGAGGCGTTCAACCGTGCCGCGCAGGCAACCGATCAGGTGATGGGCGAACCCGGAGAAGCGCCCGTCCGGGTGCAGGTCGTCAGCAATAGCAGCATCGCCGCCTCGGTCGCTTCGGTCGCACCGGGCCTGCTCGGTCAGGTGGTCTTCGCCCTCTGCCTGCTCTTCTTTCTCGTCGCGTCCGGTGATCTTTTCATCCAGAAGGCGTTGCAGGTCGCCGACCGTTTCGAGGACAAGAAGACGACGCTGATGATGGTCCGCACGATCGAGGCGCGGCTGGGCAACTACCTCGGCGCGATCACCCTCATCAACATCGTCCTCGGCCTCGTCATCGGAGCGGCGATGTGGATGTGGGATCTGCCGTCACCCTGGCTCGTGGGCTGCATGGCGACGGTTTTGAATTTCGTGCCCTTCGTCGGGGCCGTGATCGGGGCGCTCGTCGCGGGCGTCATCGCCTTCGTGGCTTTCGCGGATACCTGGACGGCCCTTGCCGTACTGGCGACCTACTACGCGCTCACGGCCATCGAGGGTCAGCTCGTCACGCCCGCCCTGGTGGGGCAGCGCCTGCGCCTGAACGTCACGATGGTCTTCCTGTCGGTCGCTTTCTTCGCCTGGATCTGGTCCGTCATGGGCATGGTCGTGGCCGTGCCGCTCCTGATCGTGGTGAAGGTCGTCTGCGACGCGGTGCCGCGCTACAACAAGCTTGGCATATTCCTCGGCGATGCAACCGGGTTCCAGCCTGGCGAGCGGGGCACGTCGCCCCGCCCGCAGGTCGCTGAAATCGGCTGAAGCCCGCGCTTTAGAACGTTTCGAGACGCAGCTGCGCGTTGCAGTATTCTCCGTCGACGGTGCCGACCCAGATGTCGAGGATGCCAGACGAGGGCGACGTCAGGTCGATCCGCGCATCCAGGTTCCCGTTGTCGTCGTCGTCGTAGTACCAGTTGCCGGCCGGCGTGTTGATGAGCAGCGTGGAGTCGCATTCCGACACCACCGAGATCACCAGCTTGAAACCCTGAAGTCCGGGCGTCTGCAGGGTGAAATCGGGGCGGACCGGGAAGTACCCTTCGCCCCGGTCGGAGCGCAGGCTGTTGTAGATCCGACGACAGTTGCGCTGCAGGCTATGGTTGCCGCCCGCCGTGACGTTGAAGAACTTCGGGTCGTAGAGTTGTTGCCCCGTGTAGCGTCCGGTCGCGCCGTTTTGCCGGACATCCGGGCATGCGGCCGCCGCACCGGCAACGAGGGAAAGGCCGAAGGCGAGCGCCCCGGCGGAAAGCAATTTACTGAACATGGAAACCGTCCCTTACTTTTTAGTGCGGGCACGGTAGCACCGGTTTTTCGGCGTGACATACCCCGTTTCGGGGGGCCGGACGGCAAAGCGGGGGCGATTGCGGTGCGGATGCAACAATCGGTCTCCGAGCGCGTGTCAGTGGAGCGTCTCGTGCGGCTCCGGCATCTGCGCACGCGGGTCTTTCAGGTTCATCCGACGGAAGGCCAGACCGACGTCGCTCGCAAGCGCGGCGACGAGAGGTGCGACGTCGGCCCGGACCAGGAGCGTGGCGATCAACATCGCATCCTCGCGCTCGCCGCCGCTCGCCGTGGCGATGAAGGTCGCGAAGCAGGATTCGTCGGCCCCGACACAGGCGCAACGCAGTGAATGGCGCATCAGCGGTCGGCGCCCGTGCCGCGTGCAGAGGCCGCAGAGCGTCTCGAATGACTTGAGCGCCCGGCGACCGTGATCCGGGCCGAGCGTGCGCCGGAAGTCGTCCCAGACCTGCGCCTGAGCCTCGGGGCCGTCGCACCAGAGCCGCAGGTAGAGGACCGCAGCCGCCTCCACCGCGTCGAGATCGCTCAACACGCCCACTGCCGCCCCGCCACGGCCCTTCTGCCGGTCGGTCATTTGGTCAGGATCAGCTTGCCCGCCCGCGTGATCCGCAGGGTGTAGGCCTGATCGCGCAGAACGATCCGCGCCAGGTCGCCGTTGCGCGTCAGATCCCGCGCGGCGTAGGTCGGCAGGTTTTCAGCCGCCTCGCGGGCGGGCCGGTTGTCTCGCTCGGCGGGGGGGGTGTCGGTCGTCTGCAACATCGAAGAAGCCTCGCATCCGGGAATGTCGGGCTTGCCCGCCGGGCGGGGTAGCTGGACGTTGTAGAAATCCTGACTGGATTACTCGGATAAGTCAATCCATCACATCGGGCGGGGTCCGACATGCACCGCAATGCACCGGACCGCGCGGCCCGTTGCCCTGATTTTAAACTGAAATGGAAAATGGTGGGCGACCCTGGAATCGAACCAGGCGTGAGTCGCCTCGAGGGAGTTACAGTCCCCTGCCACACCTTGCGGCCTGTCGCCCACTGGCGGCGGGGATAACCGTGGTGCCGGGTGGGGTCAAGCGGTGTTGTGGCGACTTTCGTTGCACGCGATAAGGGCTCGATCTCGAACGGGGAAAGACCATGGCGCAGAAGCCGAAACGGATTGTCCGGAAGGAGCAGGAGCGCCGCGCGGCCGCACGCGCGACGGTCTGGCTCTTCGGGTTGCACGCGGTGCGCGACGCGCTCGCGAACCCGATGCGGCAACGCCTGCGCCTCGTGCTGACGCGCAACGCGATGGATCGCTTGGGCGAGGTCGTGACGGCCTCGGACATGGAGCCCGAAGTCGTCGACCCACGCAAGTTTCCGGTGCCGCTCGACCCCGGGTCCGTGCATCAGGGGGCCGCGCTCGAGGTCAGGCCGCTCGACTGGGGCCGCATCGAGGATCTGGCCCGCCCCGGCGCGGGGCAGGCCCCACGGCTCGTCCTCCTCGACCGGGTAACGGACCCGCACAACATCGGAGCGATCCTTCGCTCGGCCGAGGTCTTCGGGGCGCGCGCGGTCGTCGCCCCCGCACGCCATTCCGCGCCCGAGACCGGGGCGCTCGCCAAGACTGCCTCGGGCGCGCTCGAACGGCAGCCCTATCTGCGGGTCGGCAACCTCGGCGACACGATGGAACGGCTCCGCGAGATGGGATACGCACTCGTCGGTCTCGACGGCGAGGCCCCCGAGACGCTCTCCGCGGCCGCGCCCGGGCTCGCGGATATACCGACTGCCATCGTCCTCGGGGCTGAAGGGCCGGGCCTGCGCGAGCGGACGCGCGGGCTTTGCGACCGGATGGTGCGCATCGACGCGGCGGGGACCTTCGGCTCGCTCAACGTCTCGAACGCGGCCGCCGTGTCGCTCTTCGCGCTGACCGGGGGA
This sequence comes from Jannaschia marina, assembly GCF_013404595.1. Lineage (GTDB taxonomy): Bacteria > Pseudomonadota > Alphaproteobacteria > Rhodobacterales > Rhodobacteraceae > Jannaschia > Jannaschia marina. Next base: position 13,286 of record NZ_JABVAX010000009.1, read on the forward strand.
GACGGCCGGGATGCCTGAGAAACTCGCCACATGCTGCTATTGCGGCCGCCGGTCGGCGCTGCGGATGGGGGACCATACGCTCGTCTGCGGCTCCTGCGGGGCACCCCTGCGCGACATGAAGCCGCTGCGCCCGGCCCAGGCGCGCGCGGTGGCCCGGCACGCGCCGGACCCGAAGCCGCACAAGATGCGCAAGCCGAAACGGCCGAAGAAGCGCAAGAGCCTCATGAAGCGGCTCTTCGACGAGATCGAGGACGTGGTCGAGGACATCTTCGACTGAGCGAACGGGATGACGGCTCGGCATTCAGGTACCGGCGTGAAAACAAAACCGTGAACGGAACTTCTTTGAGGCCCGGGCGTTTCCTACATGTCTGAAGACGGCAGAGCTGGAACTCCTGCCATCTGTTCACTGTCCCTCGTTCCACGCCTTGGCCCGCGCTTGTCGCGGGCCTTTTTTTGTCATCCCATGAGACGATGACTGTGGCACCTTCCGATACGCTCCTGCGCCAGGTCCTGATAGGGGCTCGCAGCTTCGCCTGCGTCGGGCTTTCCCCCGATCCCGTGCGGCCGAGCAACTTCGTGGGTCGCTACCTGTCACGCCGTGGTTATACGGTCATCCCGGTGCATCCCGCCCATATCGGGACGGAGCTTTTTGGCGAGCCTTTCGTGGGGTCCGTCGCGGAGATCGGTCGACCGGTCGACGTGCTCGATGTCTTCCGTCGCCCGGATGCCGTGCCGGGGATCGTCGAGGAGGGACTCGCCGCGCTGTCCGGTCTGAAGTGCGTATGGCTCCAGCTCGGTCTGCGCAGTCCCGAGGCCGAGCGCCTCTGTGCGGCGGCGGGCGTCATTCTGATCCAGGACCGTTGTCCGAAGATCGAGCATCAGCGCCTCTTCGGCGAGTTGCGACGTGGAGGGTTCAATACGGGTGTCATCAGTTCGAGGCTCTGACGCAAAGACAGTTTTACATACCAGAACCTTACGTAAAAAATATGTCGTGCGACATATGATATAGATGTGAGGTCGACCCGGCTCCGGTGTCACGCGCGCTTCCGGGTTGTGAGTCCATATTTCATCTTAAGGTTGAAAAGCGGAAAACCCCCGTGCGGGGTATAGACGCCAAACGCCCAATGCTTATAGGGTCATGCCGTCTCGGTGGTGACCTGTTTGCAGGTTGGTTATCGCAGGGACAGGCAAGGCGACCCGCATGGTGCGAACCTGTGGTGTCGCCTTGTTTCGTATCGGGCCACCGGATGAGAGAGCGAAATAAGCCGCCTTCTGTGCCAGAAGTATGTCAAAAAACATAGATGACGCCGGTGAGGGGATCACGCGTCCCGGTTCGCCTTTTCGATCAGCCCGGATTGTCCGGCCCGCCGGTCGAGCTCTGCATAGACATCGTCGAGTGTCACCTCGCGCGATGCGAGCATGATGCAGAGATGATAGAGCACGTCCGCCGCCTCGCGGGTCAGCGCCGCGCGGTCGCCCTTGACCGCCTCGATCACCGCCTCGACGGCCTCTTCCCCGAACTTTTCGGCGCACTTTTCCGGCCCCTTTGACAAGAGCTTCGCCGTCCAGCTTTCGTCCGGATCGACCTCGCGCCGGGCCTCGATGGTTCGCCAGAGGCGGTCCAGGCTATCGCTCATAGCTTACTCCATCCGCATCGGAATGCCCGCGGCCGCCATGTGCGCCTTGGCCTCCGCGATCGTGTAGGTGCCGAAGTGGAAGATCGACGCGGCCAGCACGGCCGACGCTCCGCCTTCCTGCACCCCGTCGACGAGGTGATCGAGCGTGCCGACACCGCCCGATGCGATCACGGGAATCGTGACCGCATCGGAGACCGCGCGGGTCAGGGGCAGGTTGAACCCGGCCTTGGTGCCGTCGCGGTCCATCGAGGTCAGCAGGATCTCGCCCGCGCCCTTTTCCATCGCCGTGCGGGCGAAGGCGACGGCGTCGATGCCCGTGGGCTTGCGCCCGCCGTGGGTGAAGATCTCCCATTTGCCGGGGGCCACGGTCTTGGCGTCGATGGCGCAGACGATGCACTGGCTACCGAACTTGTCGGCCGCGCGGCTCAGCACGTCGGGGTCGGCCACGGCGGCGGAGTTGAACGAGACCTTGTCCGCCCCCGCCAGCAGCAGGTTTCGCACGTCGTCCACCGTTCGTACGCCGCCCCCGATGGTCAGCGGCATGAAGCACGCCTCGGCGGTGCGGGTGGCCAGGTCGTACATCGTGCCGCGGTTCTCGTGCGTGGCGTGGATGTCGAGGAAGCAGAGCTCGTCCGCACCCGCCGCATCGTAGGTGCGGGCCGATTCCACCGGGTCGCCGGCATCGACGAGATCCACGAAGTTGACGCCCTTGACGACCCGGCCATCGGCCACGTCGAGGCAGGGGATGATGCGTGTCTTCAGCATGGGCGCGGTTTGGCGCGGTTCCGCCGTCGAAGCAAGTGCAGTGGTGATCGGCGGGGCATCGCCGCGCGACGGGATTTCACGAAAGGGTGACGTGCGGCGGCGCGTGTATACGCTATGTCCATCGCCACGACATTTAGGAGAAGACCCATGTTCCGCACTCTCATTGGAGCCGTCACCGCCATGACCCTCGCCCTGCCGGCCGTCGCCGGCACGCTCGCGTCGCCCCATTCCGTCACCGAGACGATGGACAACCTCGTCGCCGCCGTCGAAGGGGCCGGGGCCACCGTGATGGCGCGTGTCGACCATGCCGCGGGGGCGGCGAACGTGGACATGGAGCTGCCCGAGGCGCAGCTGCTGGTCTTCGGCAACCCCAAGGTCGGCACGCCGATCATGCAGCAGGATCTCGGGGCTGGCCTCGTCCTTCCGCTGCGGGTGCTCGTGCATGAGACCGAAGAGGGCACGATGATCCGCTGGCAGTCGCCCGAAGAGATGTTCGCGGGCCTCGACGTGGATCTCGAAAGCGAGCCGGTCAAGATGGCAGCGGGCGCGCTGGAGAAACTGACCGCGAAGGCCGCGGAAGAGTAAAGCCAGCGAACCGGGGGTGCCTTCAGCGCCCCCGGTCTTTGTCGGCCAGACGATCCAGAGCCACCTGAAGGTCGATCGCCCCGTCGTACAGCGCACGGCCCGAGATCGCTCCCGCGATCGTGCCTCTGGCCTTCAATGCCTCGAGATCATCGAGAGACGACACCCCGCCCGAAGCGATCACCGGGATCGACACGGCACGGGCCAGTGCGTCCGTCGCCTCGACGTTCGGGCCACCCATCGCGCCGTCACGGCTGATGTCGGTGTAGATGATCGCCGCGACGCCCGCGTCCTCGAACTGGCGGGCGAGGTCCGTCGCCATCACGTCCGTCTCCTCGGCCCAGCCCCGCGTCGCGACACGGCCCTTGCGCGCGTCGATGCCGACGGCGACCTGACCCGGGAAAGCGCGGGCCGCTTCGCGGACGAGCCCGGGGTCTTCCACCGCCACGGTGCCGAGGATCACCCGCGCCAGTCCCCGGCCGAGCCAGGCTTCTATGGTCGCAAGATCGCGGATGCCGCCGCCGAGCTGACAGGGCACGTCGACACCCGACAGGATCGCCTCGACCGCGGCCGCGTTCACTGGCTTGCCCGCGAAGGCCCCGTTCAGGTCGACGAGGTGGATCCATTCGCAGCCGGCTGCGGCGAAAGCTGCCGCCTGCGCCGCCGGGTCGTCGTTGAAGACGGTCGCGCTTTCCATTTCCCCGTGGAGCAAGCGCACGGCCTGGCCGTCCTTCAGGTCGATGGCGGGATAGAGGATCATGGCATGGCTCCGATGCGGGTCTCGCCCGGCTCATGCCCCATCCGGCGCGGCGCGAAAACCCCGTGCCGAAACGTAACGCTTGATTTGCCGCGCCCCGGACGGTCAGGCTCTGCGCATATCTGGGAGGATACCACATGAAACGCTTCATCCTGACACTCGTGGCCGGCATCGGGCTTGCCACCGCCGCTTCCGCCGACCCTATCGAGGGCGTCTGGCAGACGGAGGTCGATGACGGCTCCTTCGCCTACGTCACGATCGCGCCCTGCGGGGGAAACTTCTGCGGTACGATCAGCCGCACGTTCAACTCGGACGGCGAATACCGCTCGCCCAACATCGGCAAGCAGATCGTGCGCAACATGGCCGCGCAGGGCGGCGGCGAATACGAGGGCCAGGTCTGGCGGCCGTCGAACGACAAGGTCTACGTCGGCAAGATCGCCCTCAACGGCAATCAAATGGCACTGCGCGGCTGCGTCGCCGGCGGCCTGATCTGCGCGCGTCAGAACTGGGTCAAGATCCAGTAGGCGAGACAGAATTTTCGCACAGCACGGCCCGCGCCCTCGCGCGGGCCGTTTCGCGTTCAGGGCGTCCAACGCAGGAAGTTGGCGATCAACCGCAGGCCCGTCGCCTGGCTCTTTTCCGGGTGGAACTGCGTGCCCACCACGTTGTCACGCGCGACGATGGCGGTGACGTCGCCGCCGTATTCGACATGGGCCAGTCGGTCGGACACGTCCGTCATAACCATCTGGTAGGAGTGGACAAAATAAGCGTGATCCCCGGTCGAAACGCCGTCGAGGACGGGGTGCGCGCCAGTGACGATCAGGTCGTTCCAGCCCATGTGCGGGACCTTGAGCCCCGGGTCGTCGGGCACGATCCGTTCGATCGCGCCGCCGATCAGGTCGAAGCCCGGAACTTCCTCGTATTCGCGGCCCACCGTGGCGAGCATCTGCATTCCGACACAGATGCCGAGGAAGGGCACGGCGCGGCTGCGCACCGCGTCCAGAACGGCCTCCTCCAGACCGGCGAAGCCCTGCAATCCGCGCCGGCAGGCGGGAAAGGCCCCATCACCGGGAAGAACGACGCGATCTGCGCGGGCCACGTCTTCGGGGCGTTGCGACACGAGAACCTGCCCCGCGTCCACCTCCCGCGCCATGCGCTCGAAGGCCTTCTCGGCGGAGTGCAGGTTGCCGCTGTCGTAGTCGACGAGAACCGTAAGCATGAGCTTACAAAGAGCCCTTGGTCGAGGGGATCGCGTCCGCCTTGCGCGGGTCCGTCTCGAGTGCGTCGCGAAGCGCCCGGGCGAAGGCCTTGAAGGCGGCCTCGGCGATGTGGTGCGAATTGACGCCGCGCAGTCCGTCCATGTGCAGCGTGATGCCGCCATGTGTCGAGATTGCCTGGAAAAACTCCCGCACGAGCTCCGTGTCGAAATCCTTGATCTGCGGGGCGGTCATGGCGACGTCCCAAGCGAGATAGGGCCGCCCCGAGAGGTCCAGCGCCGCGCGCACGAGCGCGTCGTCCATCGCCAGGTGGCAGGAGCCGTAGCGCACGATCCCGCGCTTGTCGCCCATGGCCTCGGTCAGGGCCTGTCCGAGCGCAATACCCACATCCTCGACCGTGTGATGGTCGTCGATATGCGTGTCGCCGTCGCAGCGCACGCGCATGTCGATGAGCGCGTGGCGCGCGAGCTGGTCGAGCATGTGGTCGAAGAAGCCGACGCCGGTCCGGTTATCGTAGCTGCCGATGCCGTCGAGGTCGATCTCGACGGTGATGTCGGTCTCGGCGGTCTTGCGGCTGATCGTGGCCTTGCGCATAGCGGCTCTCCGGTGTCTCGGGGCGTATCGGGCGCTCTCTAGCCCGAGCGGGCGGCCCCGAAAAGGCCGGTGTGCGGCGTTTCCGGTTCGACGGCAACGAAACCGTGATTGAAATGCTGTTTCCCGCGAGCCCCAGCCAAACGGTCACAATTTGAACGAAATTCGCGGCTATGCGCGGAAGCACGCGCCTGCGGTTTCCGGGTGCGCCACTGCAGAAGTGACCGTTTTCCGATGCCCACCTTTTCCTTCCGTCTCTATGCTGCCGACCCCTTCGGCATCCTGAGCCAGACGGCAGGGAACACGGCCACCTGGACGGGGCCGGGCGAGGCGACGGGAACGGCAATCCTCACCGACAATGGCGGGGGCACGGCGCAGGACTTCCTCGTCGACAACACCGAGACAGCGACGACTGACGTAACGGTCGGCGGCTTCTCGGCTACGAATGCCTCGATCCAGGCCGAGGAGACGTGGCTCGTCCGTGACACGATCACCGGCGAGGAGATCACCGTCACGACGTTCAACGTCAACAACGGGGCCCAGTACTACACCATCTCCTCGAGCCCGCTGGTCGAGGGGCGGTCCTACGAGACCATCTCCTTCGACGCCTCCCCGACCGAAGGCGAGGGCACGGGCTTCGCCTACGAGGACTACAACGACGGCACCGTTCTGGGTACCGCGGGCAACGACGTCATCGACCGCGACTACACGGGTGACCCGAACGGCGACCGCGTCGACAACAACGACCTCTATACCAGCGAGACGAGCCAGGAGACCTTCACCTGGTCGAGCTTCGGCGACAACGCCGACCTTGCCGGCGCGGCGGGCGGCAGCCAGACGAACGGCGACGTCCTCGTCACCTTCAGCGCCGACGCGCCTCCGGGCTCCACATTCATCGCCAACTACGACGACGGCATCGGCGGGACGGATGAGAACGTCTATGTCCCCCCGGGCAGCGGCTTCTCGGCCACGTCGAACGCCCGGTTCTTCGCCAACGGGACGGCGACGGACACGCTGCTGACGATCGACTTCGACAGCGCCGACCCGGGCACCTCGACCGAGGTGCACAATGTCCAGTTCGTGGTGTCCGACATCGACGGCGTCATCAACGCGGGCAACAACTTCCAGGATATCGTCACGATCCGCGCCTTCGATGTCGAGGGCAACGAGATCGACGTCGACATCGAGATCCTCGGCAACGACACCCTCTCGGGGAACACTGTCACGGGTCTGATCGACAGCGATCAACCGTCCGAAGCGGACGGCGCGATCTTCGTTACGATCGGGGGGCCGGTCGAGCGGATCGAGATCCTCTACGACAACGGCGGCAACACCCAGCAGGCGGTGTTCATCTCCGACATCAACTACGATGCCGTCTCGACCCAGGGCAACGCGGACAGCATCGACGCGGGCGCGGGCGACGACAGCGTCTTCGCGGGGTCCGACAACGACACCGTTCTTGGGGGTGCCGGAAACGATACGCTCGACGGCGACTCGGGCGACGACACGCTGGACGGCGGGACCGGCAACGACAGCCTGCTGGGCGGGTCGGGCGACGATACGCTCTCGGGCGGTGCGAACAATGACGTGCTCGACGGCGAGGCCGGCAACGACAGCCTGCTGGGCGGGAGCGGCAACGACACGCTGACCGGTTCCGAGGGCGACGACACTCTGCGGGGTGGCGGCGGGGCCGACAGCATCACGTTCACCGGCGGCAACGGCGTGCTGACCGGCGACGGCGGGGCCGACACGATCCGGGCCGAGGGTACCTCGAACCTCGTTACCGGGGGGGCGGGCAACGATCTCATCTCCGGTGGCGCGGGCACCGAGACGGTCGACGGCGGTACCGGCTCCGATACGATCGTCTCCTCCGGCAACGCCGATGCGCTCTCGGGTGGCGACGACGCCGACACCTTCGACATGGCCGACGGATTCGGGGCCGACACGCTCACCGGCGGGGAGGGCGGAACCGACCTCGATATCGTCGACTTCGCCGATCTGGGCGATGCGGTCACCGTCACCTTCTCCGGCCCGGAAGCGGGCAGCGCGACCGACGGCACCGACACGGCGCAATTCTCGGAGATCGAGCGCTTCGTCCTGACCGATTTCGACGACTCCGTCGCAGGTGGCAGCGGGGCGGAGGACATCTTTGCCGGCGCGGGCGACGACACGCTGATCGGCGGGGCCGGCGACGATACGCTTCGCGGCGAGGCCGGCGACGATTCCATCTCTTTCGCCGAAGGTGCCAATCTCGTCGACGGTGGGGCCGATGCGGACTTCCTCTTTGCCGAGGCCTCCGACTTCGACCAGACGGTCATCGGCGGCGAGGCCGGGGACGACCGCGACACGATCAGCTGGGAAAATGAGGCCGATGCCGCCGATGCGGCCTTTATCCTCTTTTCCTCGGACGAAGCGGGCACCGGCACGCTGCGCGGCCAGACCACCACCTTCAGCCAGATCGAGACGGTCCACACAACCCAGGCCGACGACACGATCGACGCCCGCGCGTCGACCGGCGGCGTCGATGTGGCCTCCTTCGCGGGCGACGACATCTTCACCGGCGGTTCCGGAGGCGATACCTTAAGCGCGGGCTCGGGCGACGACACGATCGACGGGGGTGCCGGGGCCGATGTGCTCTCGGGCGGGGCCGACGCCGACACGTTCAACGTCACCGGCACCTTCGGCGACGATACCATCGACGGGGGCGAAGGCGGCACCGACGATGACGTCATCGACCTCTCTGGCCTCTCCGGCCCGGTTACCGTCACCTACACCGGCGACGAGGCCGGTACGATCACCGACGGCACGAGCACGATCACCTTCTCGAACATCGAACGGCTGATCCTGACGGACTTCGACGATGTGGTGGATGCCACGTTCGACACGGCGGGCATCGACGTCGTCGCAGGCGACGGGGCGGATACGATCACGGGCGGCACGGGTGACGATACCATTTCCGGCGGTGCGGGTGCCGACACCCTCTCGGGCGGGGCCGGCAACGACAGTCTGACCGGCGGGGCAGGGGACGACACCCTGAACGTCGGCGTGGGCGACGTCGCAACGGGCGGGGCGGACGACGACCTGTTCCTCGTCGACACGCTCAATGCGGGCGGCGGGACGATCACGGTGACCGGGGGCGAGACCTCCGAGACGGCGGGCGACACCGTCGATTTCAACGGTCTATGGGATTCGGGCGAGGTCAACTTCGACGATCCGTCGCTCGGCGGCGAGGCCACGCTGACCGACGGCACGGTCGTCGACTTCTCTGAAATGGAGTCCGTTATCTGCTTCGCCAGCGGTACCCGCATCGCGACGCCCGACGGCCCCCGCGCAGTGGAGGATCTGATCGCCGGCGATCTTGTCCTGACCGGCGACGCCGGGCCGCAGCCTCTCGAATGGGTCGGCGCGCGCAGGGGGCTCGTCGGGCGCGAGATGGCTCCGATCCTGTTCCGTGCGGGCGCGCTTGGAAACACGGCACCTTTGCGTGTCTCGCCGAACCACCGGATGCTGGTGACGGGCTGGCGCGCGCAGCTTCTCTTCGGCGAGGAGGAAGTGCTGGTGCCCGCCAAGGCGCTCGTCGATGGTCGCCTCGTTCTGGCCGAGGGGCCGGGCACCGTCACCTACCACCACCTCCTGACGCCCGCACATCAGGTCATCTTCGCCGAGGGCGCGCCGGCCGAGACGTTCCTGCCCGCCGCCGAAGGGCTCGAGGGGATCGACGCGGCGGCCCGCGCAAGGCTCTTCGCCGTCCGCCCCGAGCTTCGCACGGATCTTGGCTCCTACGGTGCGACGGCACGGGCGACGGCCCGCGTGAGGACGGGAATGCTGCTGGCCGGCTGACGACCGCGATCGCGGCGGAACAAACGAAAAGCCCCCGACCGTCCGGTCGAGGGCTTTTCATTGGCCGAATTGGAGCGGGCGAGGCGATTCGAACGCCCGACCCTAACCTTGGCAAGGTTATGCTCTACCCCTGAGCTACGCCCGCCCTCTTCGGTAGCGGCTATTTAGGAAATGCGCTGCGAGGCCGCAAGCGGAAAACGGGGAGCCGGAGCGGAAAAACGGCCGACTTGCAGAGGGCCGCTCGAACGGTCGCTTGGCAGGATGGCCGGGATGATCGAACTGGAGCGGGCGAGGCGATTCGAACGCCCGACCCTAACCTTGGCAAGGTTATGCTCTACCCCTGAGCTACGCCCGCGCCGGTTCGATATGGGCCACCTATGCGGCAGATATCCTGTCTGCAAGTCGAAAATCGGCCGGAGATTCGTAGATCTCCGGCCAAAGATGTCCGTGCCGCCCTTTGGCGGTCATGCAGGGCGTTCAGCCTTCTCCGGCCAGACCCGTTGCCCGGAAATTGTCGATGGCAAAGAACTCGTTGTCGGCACCAGCCGTGGCATTCGAGCCGAAGCCGATGTTCACATTGCCCAGCGGGTTGTCGGGATCGTCGTTACGCACCGTGATCGCGATGTTCGAGCGGGCATCGACATCGGTGCCGCCGCCGAGTTGCACGCCGGTGTCGATCTCGGTGTAGCGAATGATGATCCCTCGCTCTTCGAGGTTGTCGGCCGCGGTGAAGACGGGTGTGCCATTCGAGACCGTGACAGAGCCCACCGCCTGGTCGTCGACGTAGACGGTCCCGGTGTCGCCGTCGAAGTTGTCCATCGACAGCAGGTCGAATGTGAACGTCGCGCGGTCCACATCGTCGGCGATGGTAAAGTCGCGATTCACGCCCGCCTGACCACCGGTGTTCTCGATGGGACCGAGGACATTGCCGATGCCGTTGATCTCGGTGACACCTGCACCCGTCCAGCCGGCGGCGGTGTTATCGAAGCCGTTGTTGTAACTCAGGCCGTTCTCGCTGCCCGGAGCCTCGCCTTTCAGCTCCGAGTCGACCGTACTTGCAAGGGCGCGCATGCCCCATTCGATCACGTCCGTCGTTGCCAGCCCCACCGCGGTCACGGCTCCGGCAAGCACGACGTAGTCAACGGAAATCGCCCCCTTGGTATCACGGAGGAACTCCCGGATGTAGTCAAGTTCTAGACGCATGGCAGGACTCGGTACTGAGAAAATCATACCTCGTCGTATCGGGTGACTGCGTCGGCCGTTGGGTTGGTTGGCGCCTGAAATGGGGCGATATGGTCTGGAAATATATACAATTTTAGTTGTCCGCCGGGATTGTCCCGGCGGACCCTTAAAATCGCCTCAGGACAGCTCGACCAACAGATCCTTCGCGTCTATCTGCGCGCCGGGGGTCACGTGAACGGCCGCGACCGTCGCGTCCCGGTCCGCATGGAGGCCCGTCTCCATCTTCATCGCTTCGATCGTCAGCAGCAGGTCGCCCTTCTTGACGGTCGCCCCGACGGTCGCGGCGATGCTGGCCACGACGCCGGGCATCGGCGCGCCGACATGATCGGCGTTGCCCAGCTCGGCCTTCGGTCGCTTGGCTGTCGCGCCGGCGACGCGCCGGTCGGGCACGCGAATGTTGCGCGGCTGGCCGTTCAGCTCGAAGAAGACGCGGACCTCGCCGTCCTCGTTGGTTTCGCCGCGGGCGACCATGCGTATTTCGAGAGTCTTGCCGGGGTCGATCTCGGCGTGGGTCTCGTCGCCGGGCTCCATCCCGTAGAAGAACACCGGCGTCGTCAGGGCGCGCACGGGGCCGTAGGTCGCGTGGCGCTCCGCGTAGTCGGTGAAGACCTTCGGGTACATCAGGTAGCCGTTCAGATCCTCGTCGTCGATCTCCTCGCCGGTCTTGGCGGCGACCTCGGCACGGACCTTCTCCAGGTCGACGGGCTCCAGGTGCTTGCCCGGTCGGTCGGTCAGGGGCGTTTCGCCCTTCAGTGCCTTCTTCTGCAGCGCCTTGGGCCATCCGGCGGGGGGCTGGCCCAGGTTGCCCTTCATCATGTCGACGACCGAGTCGGGGAAGCTCACGTCCGTCTTCGGATCCTCGACCTGATCGACGGTCAGGCCTTGCGCAACCATCATCAGCGCCATGTCACCCACGACCTTGGAGGACGGGGTAACCTTTACGATGTCGCCGAACATCCGGTTCACGTCGGAATACATCTGCGCGACTTCGTGCCAGCGCTCCTCCAGACCCATGGAACGGGCCTGCGCCTTGAGATTGGTGAACTGACCGCCGGGCATCTCGTGCAGGTAGACCTCGGAGGAGGGGGCCTGCATGCCGCTCTCGAAGGCGAGGTACTGGGCTCGCACGGCCTCCCAATAGTCCGACATGTGGCGCACCGCCGTGGCATCGAGGCCCGGATCGCGCGCGTCGCCCTTGAGGGCCGCGAGGATCGTGCCGAAGGTCGCCTGGCTCGTGTTGCCCGAGAATGCATCCATCGCGACATCGGCCGCGTCCACGCCTGCTTCGGTCGCGGCAAGGATCGTCGCGCAGGCGATGCCTGCCGTGTCGTGCGTGTGGAAGTGGACAGGGATGCCGACCTCGTTTTTCAGTGCCTTGATGAGGACGCGCGCGGCGGCAGGCTTCAGGAGGCCCGCCATGTCCTTGAGGCCGAGGACATGGGCCCCGGCGGCCTCCAGCTCCTTCGCCATGGCGACGTAGTACTTCAGGTCGTACTTCGCGCGATCCGGGTCGAGGATATCGCCAGTATAGCAGACCGTACCTTCGCAGATGCGCCCCGCCTCGATCACCGCGTCCATCGCGACGCGCATGTTCTCGACCCAGTTGAGGCTGTCGAAGACGCGGAAGATGTCGACGCCGGTCGCTGCGGCCTGCTTCACGAAGCTCTGGACGACGTTGTCGGGATAGTTCGTGTAGCCCACGCCGTTCGACGCGCGCAGGAGCATCTGCGTGCAGATATTGGGCATGGCCGCGCGCAACTCGCGCAGGCGCTGCCAGGGGCATTCCTGCAGGAAGCGATAGGCCACGTCGAAAGTGGCACCGCCCCAGCATTCGACGCTGAAGAGCTCGGGCAGGTTCGTCGCATAGACCGGGGCCGCGCGCACCATGTCGATGGATCGCATCCGCGTCGCCAGAAGCGACTGGTGCCCATCGCGCATCGTTGTGTCGGTCAGCAGGAGCCGGTCGCGCGAAAGCATCCAGTCGGCAAGTCCCTTGGGTCCGTCGCGGTCGAGGATCTGCTTGGTGCCCTCGGGCGCATCCTCGCGCAGGGGCGCGGGGGCCTTCGGCGCGCGGATGTCGTCCGCGGGGCGCGGCCGGCCCTCGGTCTCGGGATGCCCGTTGACCGAGATGTCGGCGATATAGGTCAGGATCTTCGTCGCGCGGTCGCGGCGCGGCTTGAAGTCGAAGAGCTCCGTCGTTTCGTCGATGAACTTCGTCGTGTATTCGTTCGACAGGAAGGTCGGATGCTTGAGCAGGTTTTCCACGAAGGCGATGTTCGTGCTGACGCCCCGGATGCGGAACTCCCGCAGGGCCCGGTCCATCCGCTTGATCGCCGCTTCGGGCGTCGGGGCCCAGGCGGTCACCTTGGTCAGCAGGCTGTCGTAGTAGCGGGTGATGACCGCGCCGGAATAGGCCGTGCCCTCATCGAGGCGCAGGCCCATGCCGGTGGCGGCGCGATAGGTGGTGATGCGTCCGTAGTCCGGGATGAAGTTATTGGTCGGGTCCTCGGTCGTCACGCGCGTCTGGAGCGCGTGCCCGTCGAGCTTGACGTCGTATTGCGACGCCACGCCGGTCGCTTCGGTCAGGGACTTGCCCTCCGCGATCAGGATCTGGGCGCGCACGATGTCGATGCCCGTCACCTCCTCGGTGACGGTATGCTCGACCTGCACGCGGGGGTTCACCTCGATGAAGTAGAACTCGCCCGAGTCCATATCCATCAGGAACTCGACCGTGCCCGCGCATTCGTAATCGACATGCTCGCAGATCTTCTTGCCGAGCGCGCAGAGCTGCTCACGCTGAGTGCCGGAGAGGTAGGGAGCCGGGGCGCGCTCCACGACCTTCTGGTTCCGGCGCTGGACGGAGCAGTCGCGCTCGTAGAGGTGATAGGTGTTGCCGTGGGTGTCGCCGAGGATCTGCACCTCGACGTGGCGGGCGCGCTGGATCATCTTCTCGAGATAGCCCTCGCCATTACCGAAGGCCGCCTCGGCCTCGCGCCGGCCTTCGAGCACCTTCTCCTCCAGTTCGTCCTCGGAGAAGATGGGCCGCATTCCCCGGCCGCCGCCGCCCCAGCTGGCCTTGAGCATGAGCGGGTAGCCCACCTCGGCGGCCTGCTTGCGGATCAGGTCCATGTCGTCGCCCAGTACATCCGTGGCGGGCACCACGGGCACGCCGGCCTCCATCGCCACCTGGCGGGCACTGGCCTTGTCGCCGAGCTTGCGCATGGTCTCGGCTTTCGGCCCGATGAAGGTGATGCCGTTCGCGGTGCATGCGTCGACGAACTCGGGGTTCTCGGAGAGCAGGCCATAGCCGGGATGGATCGCATCGGCCCCGCTGGCCTTGGCCACGCGGATGATCTCCTCGATCGACAGATAGGCCGCGACGGGTCCGAGCCCCTCGCCGATGCGATAGGCCTCGTCCGCCTTGAAGCGGTGCAGACCCAGCTTGTCCTCCTCCGCGTAGACGGCGACCGTCTTCTTCCCCATCTCGTTGGCGGCGCGCATCACCCGGATGGCGATTTCCCCGCGGTTGGCGATAAGGATTTTCTTGAAGTCGGCCATGTGTATCCCCCGGCAGGCTTGTCGATGACGGTTTCGTAACGACTTCGCCGCGGCGCGGCAACTGCGGGGCACTGGGTAGCCGGGGAAGCCCTGTCCCCGCCGGCCCGGAACCGATGCCGCTCGAATCCGTTCAAATACACAATCTGCAAACACTGGAGAGAGATTCATGAAGACGATCGTCACGACCCTTGCCGCAACGCTGCTCGCCGTCACGCCGGCCTTCGCCGAGATGGAGGACTACGATTCCGACGGCGACGCGATGCTCAACGACGCGGAGTTCGGTGAAGCCGAGGGCGGCAAGCGCTTCATCGACTACGACACCGACGGCAGCGGTGACGTGTCCGAGGAAGAATTCGCCGCGGGCGAGTTCAACCGCTACGACCGCGACGGCGACGGTGGCGTGAACGACGAGGAATACGCCCGCTTCGAAGAAGACGGCGACGACGGCGAAGAGGAAGACTGATCCGGCACACCTTGTTCCGGGCTAACGGGGCGGGGTCGCGGGGGCGACTCCGCCCCTTTTTCAATCGGCTCCGGCCTGGTCGAGCACACGCGCGGTCATATGCGTCGCGACCGCGTCCATCAGGGCCGACAGCCTGCGGCTCCGACCTTCCGGGGCATGGGCCAGATGTACGGGAAGGGCGGTGGCCGTGCCTCCGAGCCGGCGAAGGCGACCCTCGGCCAGATCGTCCCGAAGGTACCATTCGGGCGCGATCGCCACGCCCAGTCCCGCGCGCAGGGCCTCGGACACGACGGCGATCGAGTTCGTGTTGAGGACCGGCTCGACCTCGAAGGATCCCTCGGCGAGTTCGATCCGCCGCCCCTCGTAGGGGCCGAGCGTGATCCACGGGCAATGCTTCAGTTCCCGCCCCATGAAATCCGGGTGACCGAGCACCGATCTCCTGACTGTCCCGAGCCGGCGCTGCACCAATCGGTCGTCTGGCACCGCGCCCACACGGATCCAGAGATCCGCCCCCACTTCAGCCAGCCGGATTTCCGCATCCGTCAGCTGCCAGTTCACCGACACGCCCGGATGCGCGGTGCGAAAGTCTGTCAAAACGGAGATCAGTTCGGTCTGACCGAGCGCCACGGGTGCGACGACATGCAAGGGGCCGCGCAGGTCGTCGGTGGCGCGCAGGGCGTCCGAGAGGTCGTCCCACCCGGCCACGAGCGACCGCGCCTTCGGCAGAAGCATCCGGCCCGCTTCGGTTGGGGTCACGGCATGGGTCGTGCGGTGAAAGAGGCGGGTGCCGAGTTCCGCCTCGAGCGCGGCGACGGCCCGCGTCACCGACGGCTGCGACGTGCCGAGATCGGCCGCCGCGGCGGTCAGGCTGCCACGTTCCGCGACGCGGAGGAACGTTGTCAGGGCGAGGAGGCGGTCGGGCATGTCTATTCGGAAATCGCATAACAGTAGAACACATCATGCCAATACCATTGAAGCGATCGAGCTGCCACCTTCTCCCACAGCGAAACGAACCTCAGATCGGAGACACGACATGCAGACCTTCACATTTTCCGACGGCCGCTCGATCAACCGTCTCGGCATGGGCGTCATGCGCCTGACCGGGCAACCCGGCAACTTCGGTCCCTACCCGGATTGGGAGGCGGGCCTCGCGCTCCTGAGACAGGCGGCCGACAATGGCGTACAGCTTTTCGACAGCGCCCGCGCCTATGGCCCTGAGCACGCGGACCGCATCCTTGGCGAGGCGCTTGGCGACCGGGATGACGTGTTCCTCGCGACCAAGGGCGGCATCGACAAGTTCGGCCCCTCCGAGATGAAGCGCGACGCTTCGCCCGAGCGTCTGACGGCACAGATCGAGGACGCGCGCCGCAATCTGCGCCGCGACACCATCGACCTCTTCCAGTTGCACTGGGTCGACCCCGCCGTGCCGTTGGAGCGCAGCGTGGAAGCCCTCGAGGCCGCGCGGCAAAAGGGGCACATCGTGCATATCGGCCTCTCGAACGTGACCGCGGAGGAGTTGGACCGGGCCCGGGATGTGGCCCCGATCGCCGCGGTGCAAAACCGGCTCAACATGGGTGACCGCGACAACCTTGCCATGGTCGAAAAGACCCGCGCCCTCGGCATCGCCTTCCTACCCTACGGCCCTCTCGGTGCGAACCCGATGAAACAGGGGGCAACGCTCGACACCCGCAAGGCGCTCCGCTGGCTTCTCGACCTCGCGCCGAACGTCATCGCGATTCCCGGCACGACGAACCCCGCGCATCTGCGCGCCAACCTGCGGGTCGGAGCCACCGCCTGAACGGAACCGCGCCGCCCGGCGGCGCGTTCCTTTCCATCCCCAAGGAGATGCCCGATGTTCCTGCCCAAGACCTTTATCGCTGCGCTCGTCACCGGACTGCTCTCGAGCGCGCCGCTTCTCGCCGACGGCCACAAGCCCGGGTGCAATGGCCTCGATCCCGCTACCCAATCCACCAACAGCGCCTGCGAGGACTGACCGGGCGAACACCGGAGCGGGACGCTGAACGAAGGGGGAACGCCCGCTTTCCAATTCGCCCTCCGCGCAGTAGTCTCGGCCCATGATGGATTTCGACGATTCCGACGCCATGGAAGCGGCGAGCCTGTCGGCCCGCGCCATGGCCGCACGGCCCGCGCCCTACCTCGAGGGGCTGAACGACGCGCAGCTTCGGGCCGTCCACACGCTCGATGGTCCGGTGCTGATGCTCGCCGGGGCGGGCACCGGCAAGACGCGGGCGCTGACGGCCCGAATTGCGCATCTGATGTCGCAGGGAAAGGCGCGTCCGAACGAAATCCTGGCCGTCACCTTCACCAACAAGGCGGCGCGGGAAATGCGCGAACGCGTCGGTGCCATGATGGGCGAGGTGGCCGAAGGAATGCCTTGGCTCGGCACCTTCCACTCGATCTGCGTGAAGCTCCTGCGCCGGCACGCCGAACTTGTCGGCCGCACGGTGACCGACCCGCTCCTCGAGGGCGGTTCCCGCGATCTGCACCTGAAGTCAAACTTCACGATCCTCGATACGGACGATCAGATCCGCCTCCTGAAGCAGCTGATCCTCGCCGCCGGGATCGACGACAAGAAATGGCCGCCACGGATGCTGGCCGGCATTCTCGACCATTGGAAAAACCGTGCTTGGACGCCCGAAACCGTGCCCGCATCAGAGGCGCAGGCCTTCGACGGCAAGGGCGTCGGGCTCTACCGCGCGTACCAGGATCGGCTCCTGACGCTGAACGCGGTCGATTTCGGCGACCTCCTTCTGCATGTCATCGGCATTTTCCAGGCGAATGACGACGTGCTCGACAAGTATCGTCGCTGGTTCCGCTATATCCTCGTCGACGAGTACCAGGACACCAACGTCGCCCAGTACCTCTGGCTCCGGCTACTGGCGGGCGGGCATCGCAACATCTGCTGCGTGGGCGACGACGACCAGTCGATCTACGGCTGGCGCGGGGCCGAGGTCGGCAACATCCTGCGTTTCGAGAAGGATTTCGACGGGGCCGAGATCATCCGGCTTGAGCAGAACTACCGCTCCACCCCGCATATCCTCGCCGCCGCCTCGGCCGTCATCGCCGGGAACAAGGGCCGCCTCGGCAAGACGCTCTGGACCGAGGCAGAGGAGGGCGAGAAGGTCCGCCTGATCGGCCATTGGGACGGCGACGAGGAGGCGCGCTGGATCGGGGAAGAGGCGGAGTCGATGCAGCGCGGAACCCGTGGACTCGCCCCCGCAAGCCTCGACGACATGGCCATTCTCGTGCGCGCCGCCCATCAGATGCGTGCCTTCGAGGACCGGTTCCTGACAATCGGCCTGCCCTACCGCGTGATCGGTGGACCGCGCTTCTACGAGCGGATGGAGATCCGCGACGCCATGGCCTACTTCCGCGTGACCGTCAGCCCCGACGACGACCTTGCGTTCGAGCGGATCGTGAACACGCCGAAGCGCGGCCTGGGCGAGAAGGCGCAACAGACCATTCAACGCATGGCCCGCTCGAACGGCGTATCGCTTCTGGAAGGTGCGAAACTCTGCGTGCGCACGAAGACCATCGGTGGCAAGGGCGGTGCGGCGCTGAAGGAGCTTTGCGACGGCTTCGACCGTTGGCGGGGCGAGCTGCTGGACGGACGCGATCATATCCACCTCGCGGAGGAGATCCTCGACGAGTCGGGTTACACGACCTTCTGGCAGAACGAGAAGACGCCCGAGGCCCCGGGCCGGCTCGAAAACCTCAAGGAACTGGTGAAGGCGCTCGAAGGCTTCGAGAACCTGCAGGGCTTCCTCGAACATATCTCGCTCATCATGGACAACGATCAGGCCGGAGAGGCGGAGCCGCAGATCACGCTGATGACGCTTCACGGGGCGAAGGGCCTCGAGTTCCCGGTCGTCTTCCTGCCGGGGTGGGAGGACGGCCTCTTCCCGTCGCAGCGCAGCATGGACGAGAGCGGGGTGAAGGGGCTCGAGGAAGAGCGGCGGCTGGCCTACGTCGGGATCACCCGGGCCGAGCAGGTCTGCACCATCTCTTTCGCCGCCAATCGCCGGGTCTATGGCCAGTGGCAGTCGGCGTTGCCGTCGCGCTTCATCGACGAGTTGCCCGCCGATCATGTCGAGGTGCTGACGCCCCCGGGGCTCTATGGCGGAGGCTTCGGCGCGACCGGGATGGCTGCCGCACAGCACAGCGCCATGGGCGGCGGGGTCACGTCGGACATGCCGGAACGGGCCGCCCGCGCAGACGTCTACAACTCGCCGGGCTGGAAACGCCTGCAGTCCAAGTCCAGTCGTCCGATGATGCAGCCGGTGGAAGCCAAGAACCTGACCATCGACGCCACCGCCGTCTCGGCCTTTGCGGAGGGAGAGCGCGTCTTCCATCAGAAGTTCGGCTACGGCGCAGTAAAGGCGATCGAGGGCGACAAGCTCGAAGTGGCCTTCGAGAAGGCCGGCACGAAGAAGATCGTCGCACGCTTCCTCGTTCCGGCGGCCGAGGCGGGCGAGGTGCCGTTCTGAGGCAGGTGCTCGATCGGCGTGCCATCGCGGTAGGATTTGTGCGGTGAGAGCGCGATCGTAGAGGCGTTGCGTCCCTCTGTGCCGTGAACCGTCATGGTCGTGCCCGGCCCGACCATCTTTCGCGGGCGGCGGTTACCTCGGGCCGGCCTAAAGCATCGCCTCCATTGTCCTGGCCTCGCGCACAGTCAGCAGGGCCCGCGCCGGACGCTGGAACTGCGGCTCGGGCAGCGCCAGCTCGGGGAAGAGCGCGAAGATCTCTTCCCGCGTCGCCGTGTCGACGGCTCCGAGGCTATAGCTGTCGGGCCGGAAACTCTCGGTCGGGATGTCGTTCGAGTAGACGATCTCGTGGTGGTCGAACATCAGATGCACATAGGTCACCTCGCCCCCCGACACGCGCTGTATATCCGTGTCATTCACCAGACCCACCGCCGGTGCCAGAACTTCGGGGCCGCCGAAGAGAAGCTCCGCGCGCCAGCCGGTGATAAGGATGCGGTGCTGGGGCGATACAGTCAGATCGCGCGTCGTGCCGAGCGCGCCGGCCGCGAACCGCACCGGGGCGAAGCGTCCTGTCGCCGGAACCGTCGTCTGTCCCACCCACCGCAGGGGCTGCGCACCGTGGTCGTAGGTCGTCACGAAATCCCCGGCTGCCAGTGTCTCGACCGGGACGTCGCCCGCCATCGTTCGGATCAGCGTACCCGCGGCGAAGCACGGAACGAAGTTGCCTGGCTGTCGGTCGGCGGTGAGGTTCGTGTTGTTGTTCGCAACGCTGTCGAGCCGGATCGACTGCAGGGGCTGCGCGTTCAGGGCGGTGTTGTCGGCATTCGCGCTGATCTCGGGCGCGAGGAAGACGCGCCCGTCGGGCAGCTGGAACGTGACGGCCGTGATCGTGGCCGTGGTGCCGTCGGTGTAGGTGATCGTCGCATTATAGACGACGGCGGAATCGAGTTGCGACGTCTCCGTCGGGCCGCCGCCCGGCGGCCGGATCGTCGCCGTCTCCGCCTGTGCCGGGGTGTTGTCCCGGTCCCAGATGTTGTCGCCGTCGGTGTCGTTTACCGTAAATTGGTGAAAGCCGTCGCCGTCGGCCAGCGGATCCGCAGCGCTGCCGGCCGTTGCCCCGGCGAACGAGCGTTCGGTCGCCAGGGTGGATTCATCGGTATCGAGGTCGGGTCCGCTGCCCAGAAGGATCGCGTTCCAAGTGAGCGGCATGGGAAAACCTCCGCATCGGATTCAAATGTATTTTAAGGATGGGGCGGTATTCATCAAATACAAATAAAACTATGCATCACCGCGGCTTCTGGAAAAGGGCTCGGCGTCCGAACTTTCGGGTCGGCGGCAATATGCCGACGCAGTGATGCATTTGGGCATCTGTTGGCCGACAGGCCGATACTGCCGTCTCAGGTCCGGAATTCGCTTTTCGTGCAGCAGCTTGCGCAAGGAACGAAAAAGCCGCGATGCCCAAGGGAGGAGGGACACCGCGGCTTCTTGCATGGGGCGTGGTCCAAGGGAGGAGGGACCGCGCCACTTCGACGAAACCTCAAGGGAGGAGGGAGGCGTCGTCGAATTCTGTCATCGAACACACGCGGTACGCGATCGGTTCCATGTCGTTTCGTGGAAGGCTCCGGTGATGCCCAAAGGGAGGAGGGCACCACCGGTTCCTTCGCAAGGTCCGTCCCCCAAGGGAGGAGAGGGGTTCGGACCGCTCCGGCCCAAGGGAGGAGGGGCCGGAAAAGCTGCGACGACGGATCAAGGGAGGAGGAGATCGCCGTCGCATGTTCCCTTGCCGCAAAGGGAGGAGGAAGCGGCAAGGGTGTTCCTGATCAGACGCCGTAGGCGGCTTCGAGCGCGACGCCGTGGATCATCGAGCGCGAGAGGCCGAGATCGGCCAGGTCACGGTTCGACAGCGCCGAGAGTTCGTTGATCGTGCGGCGGTAGACGCGCCACTTGGCGTAGTCCGCACGGGCGGTTTCGATGCGGGCCGCGATCCGGTCGCGGAGGGAGATGGAGGCGGCGGCCGAATTGCCGTAGGTGGTGTAAGCCATGATGCTTTCCTCTTGTCTGAGGCATGTCTTGCCTCGTCTGCGCTCCGACCCCATTGCCGGGCAGCGCGTCGTTTCGTTGAGATTGAAATGGACCCGATGCCGCGCTTGCACAATCCACAGTTCGATCAATGCCGCTATGCAGCATTTGCATGGCGGGAGTGCCGTGTCGCGGCACTCGCCTTTCGGTAACCCGATGCCGGTCGGCGGTCGGGCGAGGGCCACATGAGCGCATTGTCACACCAGGGCTTCCGCGCCTACTTTCTCGCCGCGATTCCGCTCGTGCAGGCGCTCTGGGCGCAGCGCGTGACCATCGGCTGGCTGGCCTGGGACGTGACGGGGTCGGCCGCTTTCGTGGGCTTCGTCGCCGCGCTCGGCCTTGCGCCCGCGATCGCCGCGGGTCCGGTCTTCGGTGTTCTCGTGGACAGGGCCGACATCCGCCAGGCGCTTCGGCTGACCTCGGGTTCGATGTGCGCGCTCCTCGTGCTGGCCGCGCTGCTGGCCGGTGGGCCGGGGCTTGGGCCGTGGGGCCTTGCGCTCATCGCCCTCGGTATCGGGCTCATCACCGCGGCGCATCATCCGGTGCGCATGTCGCTCGGACCGCGTCTCGTCCCGCGGGCGGATGTACCGAACGTCGTCGCGCTCTCGGCGCTCAACTTCAATCTCGGCCGCATGATCGGGCCGCTGCTCACCGGTGTCGCCATCGCGGCCTTCGGGCCGGTCGTCACGCTCTGGCTCTCGGCGGCGCTCTACCTGCCGATGCTCGTCGCGGTGCGCTGGATGCACCCGCGCGACCTCGGGGCCCGCCCGCCGACGACGGTGCTCGGCGGGCTGGGCGAGGCGCTGTCCTATCTCGCCCGTGCGCCGGTGGCGCGCCAGGCGCTCCTGCTGACCTTCGCGATCGCCGTCTTCGTGCGGGGCTACCTCGAGCTTCTGCCGGTGATGGCCGAGGGCGTGCACGGCCGCGGGGCCGAGGGGCTGGGCCTTCTGACGGCGGCGGCGGGCGGAGGGGCCCTCGTCGCGGCGCTTGCCAAGACCGCCGGCGTGGGACAGGGCGGCATCTCGCGCGGGACGCGGGCGACGCTGGTTCTGGGCGTCCTCGGGCTCACCGCGCTCGGCCTCTCGGCGAGCTGGGCTGCGGCGCTCGGCTGGACGGCCCTTGCGGGCTTCGCCTCGACCTTCTGCGGCGTGAGCCTGCAGGCGGCGGTGCAGGAGGATCTGCCCGACGCGCTGCGCGGGCGGGTCATGTCGCTCTGGGTCGTCGTCGGCATCGGCGCGGTCGCCCTCGGCTCGGGCGGACTCGGCTGGTTCGCGCAGGGCTTCGGGCTGATGCCGGTGCTGACCTGGGCCGGTGTCGCTGGCGGTGCGGCCGCGTGTCTCCTGGCCTTGTCATCGCCGCGCCGGACGGCCACCTAGCGGGGAGACAGGAAAGGACCCCGAGATGACCCCGACCCGCGACGCCGTGACCCGTGCCCTCTCCGCCATCGAGGTGCCGGGCGGCGGCACGCTGGTCTCGGCCGACATGGTCCGCGCGCTCGTGGTCGAGAAGGACGCCGTCCGGTTCGTGATCGAGGTGCCCTCGGCCGAGATCGCGAAGGTCTCCGAGCCCCTGCGCGCCGCGGCCGAGCGGGCGGTCGCCGCCGTTCCCGGCGTGGCCCGCGTTCAGGCGGTGCTGACCGCACCCACGGCCGAGAAGGCACCGCCGTCGCTCAAGATCGGGGGGCATCCGAAGCCGCAGGACGGGCCGATGCGCATTCCGGGCGTCAAGCGGGTGATCGCCGTCGCCTCGGGCAAGGGCGGCGTCGGCAAGTCCACGGTGAGTGCGAACCTCGCTGTCGCGCTCATGCGGCAGGGCTGGAAGGTCGGGCTGCTCGACGGCGATATCCACGGGCCGAGCCAGCCGCGGATGATGGGCGCAAGCGCGCGCCCGGCCTCGCCCGACGGCAAGTCGATCATTCCGCTTCGGGCTCACGGCGTCACGCTGATGTCGATCGGGCTGATGCTGGCCGAGGACAAGGCCGTTGTCTGGCGCGGGCCGATGCTGATGGGCGCGCTGCAGCAGATGATGGGTCAGGTCCAATGGGACTACCACGATGGCGCGCTCGACGCTCTGATCGTCGATCTTCCGCCGGGCACGGGCGACGTGCAGCTCACGCTCTGCACCAAGGCGGTGGTCGATGGGGCGGTCGTGGTCTCCACGCCGCAGGACGTGGCGCTGCTGGACGCGCGCAAGGCGCTCGACATGTTCGCCACGCTCAAGACGCCGGTCCTCGGCCTTGTCGAGAACATGTCGATGTTCCATTGCCCCGAATGTGGTCACAGGGCGCATATCTTCGGCCATGGCGGGGTCGAGGGGGAAGCGCGGCGGCTCGGCCTGCCGTTCCTCGGTGCGCTGCCGCTCGACCTCGAGACGCGGGAAGCGGGTGACGCCGGGCGGCCGGTTGCCCTTGGCGAGGGGCCGATGACGGAGGCCTTTGCGGCCCTTGCGCGCGCGGTCGCCGAGGCCGTCGGCTGAGATCGGCGGTCCGGTACGGGCTTTCATGCCGCCGACGGAGCGCGATGGGAATCGATGCCCCCGCGACTCCGGCGCATGTTCTAGGCACCTGTCGGCCGATTCCGGCCGTTTGACGCGCGTGCGTATAGATAATCTATTATATTCAGTTTGATAGCTACTACCGTACGACGGTGGCTTTGTTCTGCCTATAGGCGAGTTCCTCCTTCCCTGTGCGAAAACTGCAACGCAGCGCAGGGAGGCGTGTTACCGCGACTGAAATAGATTAAAGACAAGAAATTCCGTTTATTTTTTTCTAAAACACAACATATTGTGGTCTAGTGAGTCTTCCACAGGCTTAATCACAGCCTGTGGATAACAAAAGTGGCATCAAGTGGCATAAAAGGGCTTCCCGACTCGGGTCGGCCATGGCATCAACGGTTTCACAGAGAGCGGGGAGGAAAGAGGCGCAGACCTCAGACCCCTAGAAAAACAAGAGGCAGGTCGAAAACAGGCACCCCCCACATCGTCTCTGGACGACAGAAGATCTGAAGCGCGCAGCGAACGAACCCCCCAGTGACCGCGCGCCGAAGACGCCCGATTTGCGCCAGGCGCAGTACGGGAGCACAGGGCGGATCGGGTTTTGGCAGACACCCGATCCGCCCGTTTCCGTTTGGGGGCAGGCATCGCGCGGCGCGCCGCGCCGCAGAAGGGCAGACGGGTTGGAGCATCGCTTCCGGGGCACCAGCACCCACCGGGTGGACGCGAAAGGCCGGGTTTCGATCCCGGCCGATTTCCGTCGCGTGCTCGACGCCTGCGACCCGGGGCGCGAAGCTGGCGTGAACCCGCGCCTCGTCCTCTGTTTCGGGGATGCGCGCGTGCCGTATTACACCGCCTATTCGGTCGAGGCCGTGACCGAGATCAGCGACATGATCGACGAGATGGACGAGGGCGACCCGCACCGCGAGGCACTCGAGGACTATTTCTATTCGCAGGCCGAGACGATCGGCATCGACGACAGCGGCCGCCTCATCCTGAAGGCCGACCTGCGCGAGCGGATCGGCATCGCGTCGGAGGCGGTCTTCGCCGGCAAGGGCAAGACCTTCCGCATCTATTCGCCCGCCGCCCCACAGGAGGCGACGAGCCGTCTGGGTCAGGTCCTTGGTGAATTGCCCGAGGGTCGGCCGATCACCTCCCTGTTGCCGAAGAAGCGCCGTCCGGAGGCATGAGCGATGGTCCGCGCAGAAAGTGAGTCCGGTGCGCCACATATCCCGGTTCTTCTGGGGGCGATTCTGGAAAGCGTGGCCCCGGTCGGGGGCGTGTGGTTGGATGGCACCATGGGCGCCGGGGGGTACACCCGGGGGCTGCTGGAGGCGGGCGCGGACCGGGTGATCGGTCTCGACCGCGATCCGCTGGCTCACCAGATGGCGGCCGATTGGGCAGACGAGCGGGTGACACTTGTGCAGGGTGTGTTCTCGGAGATGGATGAGGTCGGCGAGGCCGTGGATGGCGTCGTGCTGGATCTCGGGGTGAGCTCGATGCAGCTCGACCGCGCGGATCGCGGGTTCTCCTTCCTGCGGGACGGGCCGCTCGACATGCGTATGGGGGATGCCGGGCCGACGGCGGCGGATCTCGTGAACGGGCTCGGCGAGGGGGATCTGGCTGACATCCTGCACCGCTACGGCGAGGAGCGGGCGGCGCGGCGGATCGCGAAATCCATCGTCAAGCGGCGCGAAGAGGCCCCTTTCGCCACGACGCTGGATCTGGCCGAGGTCGTCGCCGCGAACCTTCCCCGTCCGAAACCCGGGCAGAGCCATCCCGCGACCCGCAGCTTCCAGGCGTTGCGCATCGCCGTGAACGACGAGTTCGGCGAGTTGGCCGAGGGCCTGCAGGCGGCGGAGCGCGTGCTGAAGCCCGGTGGCTGGCTCGCGGTCGTCTCCTTCCATTCCGTCGAGGATCGCGCGGTGAAGCGCTTCCTCGCCGACCGCGCCGACGCGGGCGGGGGCGGTAGCCGCTATGCGCCCGAACGTGCCGCGCGCAGGCCCGCCTTCGAGATCACGCACAAGGCCATCGCGCCGACGGAAGAGGAGGTCGCCGCCAACCCGCGCGCCCGCTCCGCCCGGTTGCGCGTCGCCCGCCGCACCGATGCGCCCGCCGGGCGCGTCGATCGCCGTACCCTCGGCCTCCCGGCCGCCGTCACCCTCGGGGGATCCTGATGCGAAGCCTGTTCTATGCCCTTTCCGTCGCCGCCGTCGTCGGCCTCGCCTTCTGGGCCTATGGCGAAGGCTACGAGACCCGGCAGACCGAGCGCGCCGTTGCGCGGCTTGAGCGCGAGATCGGGCAGCGCCATCAGGAGCTTTCGATGCTCCGCACCGAATGGGCCTATCTCAACCGGCCCGACAGGCTCCATGAGCTGGCGGAGATGAACTTCGAGAGCCTCGGCCTCATTCCGCTCGCCCCCGATCATTTCGCGCTGGCCGATCAGGTCGGCTATCCGCCGCCCGCCCCGCCGGAGCCGCCGCAGACGGTCATGGCCTGGGGTGAAGGCGCGGCGCTGGAGGAGAAGATCGGCGACGTCATCGTGATGACCCACCGCTACGGGGCCGATGCCGCGCCGCGGCTCATCGCGCCGCCGACGCTCGCCGACGACGGGGAGCAGCTGCCGTGATCTTCCGTCGCAAGCCGAAACCCGTCGCAACCGACCCGTTCCAGCCGGTCACCCCCCGGGTGCCGCGCCCCCGCGATCCCGTCGCCGTCGCCCCCCCGCGCGAGAACCCCGAGAAGATGCGCCTGCGCGCCGAACGGCGCCTGAAGTTCACCGCGGCCTGTTTCGTCTTCGGGTTTGCCGTCGTCGGCCTCAAGATGGGGGCCATTTCCGCGTCCGAGGCGCGGGAGCCGCGGACCGGCGGGCTCGCGGGGGCCGGCATCGTCTCGGCGCGGGCCGACATCACCGATCGCGAGGGGCGGGTGCTCGCCACCAATGTCACCGCGACGGCGCTCTACGCTCAGCCGCATCTGATGGTCGATCCTGTTGCTGCCGCCGAGGGGCTGGCACGGATCTTCCCGGACATGAAGGTCGACACCTGGACGCGGCGCTTCACCTCGGGCTCCAAGTTCTACTGGCTCAAGGGCAATATCTCGCCCGAGCAGCAGCAGGCGGTGCACGACCTGGGCGAGCCCGGCCTCCTCTTCGGGCAGCGGGAGATGCGTGTCTATCCCAACGGGCCCCTCGCGTCCCACGTGCTGGGCGGGGCGCGCTATGGCGCGCAGGACGTGCGCGCGGCCGAGATCAAAGGTGTCGCGGGCGTCGAGGCGGTCTTCAACGACTATCTGAGCGACCCCGCGCGCGAGGGCGCGCCGCTGCGACTGTCGGTCGATCTGTCGGTGCAGACCGCGGTCGAGCGGGTGCTGGCGTCGGGCATGGGCCTGATGAACGCCAAGGGGGCCGCCGCGATCCTGATGGACGCGAAGACCGGCGAAATCGTCTCGCTCGCCTCCCTCCCGGACTTCGACCCGAACGACCGGCCCGCCCCCGCGACCGAAGGCGATCCGGGCGACAGCCCGCTCTTCAACCGCGCGGTGCAGGGCGTCTACGAGCTGGGCTCGACCTTCAAGATCTTTGCCGCCGCGCAATCGCTGGAACTGGGGCTGACCAACGCGGGCACGATGATCGACACGCAGGGGCCGATGCGGCAGGGGCGGCACCGGATCCGCGACTTCCACGACTACGGGCCCCGCCTGTCGGTGACGGATGTGATCGTGAAATCGTCGAACGTGGGCACGGCGCGGATGGCGCTCGACATCGGGGCGGCCCGGCAGAAGGCCTTTCTCGAGTCGCTCGGCTTCTTCGCACCCACGCCCGTGGAGCTGACCGAGGCTCCGGGCGCGCGGCCGATCGTGCCCACGCGCTGGCCTGAGATCTCGACCATGACCATCAGCTACGGCCACGGCCTCTCGGCCTCGCCGCTGCACCTCGCCACGGCCTATGCCTCGCTTCTGAACGGCGGCACCCGGGTGACGCCGACGCTGCTCGCGCGCGACGACGCGGTGGAGCCCGGGGCGCGTGTCGTCAGCCCGCGCGTCTCGGCGGAGGCACGCCACATGCTGCGGCAGGTGGTGACGCGGGGTACGGCGTCCCTGATGGAGGTCGAGGGCTACCAGGTTGGCGGCAAGACGGGGACCGCGGACAAGCCGAGCCCGACGGGCGGCTACTACGATGACAAGACGATCACGACGTTTGCCGGTATCTTCCCCGCCCAGGACCCGGAGTACGTGATCGTCGTCTCACTCGACGAGCCGTCGATCTTCGCGGCAGGCGAGGAGCGGCGGACCGCGGGCTGGACGGCCGTACCCGTCGCCTCCGAGATCGTGCGCCGGGTCGCGCCGCTTCTGGGGCTTCGGCCCGATTTCGACCCGAGGGCGGACAGCTTCGGTGCATATCTGACACAAGCCGCGGCAAGCCGATAGGCGTCGGTGATGGACGGCACCGGCGCGGCGCGGTAGGGCATCGGGGTCGGGGGAAGAAGATGCAGAAGACACTCAGCGAGCTTGGCCTGACGGGGCCGTCGGACCTGCGAATCTCCGGCCTCTCGGTCGACAACCGTACCGTGCGCCCGGGCGATCTCTTTGCCGCGCTGCCGGGGGCGGTGACCCACGGCGCGCGCTTCGCCGCCGATGCGGTCGCGCGCGGGGCCGTGGCGGTGCTGACCGACAAGGCGGGCGCGGCGATCCTGCCCGAGGCTACACCGTCGATCGTGGTCGAAGACCCCCGCGCTGCCCTGGCCTTTGCCGCGGCGCTCATGGCGGGGGCTCAGCCCGACGTGATGGTCGCGGTCACCGGCACCAACGGCAAGACCAGCGTGGCAAGCTTCACGCGGCAGCTGTGGGAGGCGATGGGCCTCGCCGGGGTCAATATCGGAACGACCGGTGTGGAAGGGGCCTTCCACGCGCCCTCGGCCCATACGACGCCCGAGCCGATCACGCTCCATCGCCTGCTGGCGGAGATGGCGTCGGCGGGCGTGACCCATGCGGCGATGGAGGCCTCCTCCCACGGGCTGGACCAGCGGCGGCTGGAGGCGGTGCGCCTCGCCGCGGCGGGGTTCACGAACCTCACGCAGGATCACCTCGACTACCACGGCACGATGGAGGCGTACCTGGCCGCCAAGGCCGGGCTCTTCGACCGGTTGCTGCCCGGCGACGGCGTGGCGGTCATCAACCTCGATGATCCGGCGGGGCCCGACCTCGCCGCCGCCTGCGAGGGGCGGGGGCAGGAGGTGATCGGGGTGGGCCGTGCGGCCGAGGCGCGGCTGCGCCTGACCGGGCAGCGTTTTGACGCCACGGGGCAGGAGCTGCTGTTCCGGTGGCAGGACCGGGCGGTCTCGGTGCGTCTCGACCTCATCGGCGGCTTCCAGGCGGCGAACGCGCTTCTGGCGGCGGGGCTTGTCATCGGCGCGGGCGAGGAGGCCGAGGCCACCTTCGCCGCGATGCCGAAGCTCGCCGGGGTGCGCGGGCGGATGGAGCTGGCGGCGACTCGGGCGGGCGGTGCGGCGGTCTTTGTCGACTACGCGCATACGCCCGACGCGATCACCACGGCACTGCGCGCGCTGCGCCCGCATGTCATGGGGCGGATCGTGGCGATCATCGGCGCGGGCGGCGACCGCGACACGGCGAAACGCCCCCTGATGGGGGCCGCGGCCGCGGCGGATGCGGACCACGTCATCGTCACCGACGACAACCCCCGCTCCGAGGATCCGGCGGTGATCCGGGCGGCGGTGAGGACAGGCGCTCCGGAGGCGACGGAGGTCGGCGACCGCGCGGAGGCGATCCTCAAGGGGACGGCCATGCTGGAGCCTGGGGATGCGCTTCTGGTCATGGGTAAGGGCCACGAGAGCGGACAGACCGTGGGTGATATGGTCCTGCCCTTCGACGACGTGGAGCAGGCGTCGATCGCGGTCGCGGCCCTCGAAGGGCGGGACGCATGACGCTCTGGACTTCGGCGGCGGCGGCGGCGGCCACGGGCGGCACCGCGCGCGGCGACTGGACGGTCGACGGTTTCGGCATCGACAGTCGCGCGATGGACCCCGGTGCGATGTTCGTGGCCCTGAAGGCCGCGCGCGACGGGCATGATTTCGTGCGCGCCGCCCTCGACGCCGGGGCCGCCGCCGCGCTCGTCAGCCGGGTGCCGGAGAGCTGCGAGGATGCGCCGCTTCTTCTGGTCGACGACGTGCAGCTGGCGCTCGAGGCGCTCGGCCGCGCGGGCCGGACGCGGACGCGGGCCAAGGTGATCGCGGTCACCGGCAGTGTCGGCAAGACCTCCACGAAGGAGATGCTGCGCCATTGTCTCGAGGGGCAGGGCCGGACCCACGCTGCGATTAAGAGCTACAACAACCACTGGGGCGTTCCGCTCACGCTGGCCGCGATCCCGCGGGACACGGACTTCGCGGTGATCGAGATCGGGATGAACCATCCGGGCGAGATCGCGCCGCTCGCGGCGCAGGCCGCGCCGCATGTCGCGGCCGTCACCACCGTCGCGCCCGTGCACCTCGAAGCCTTCGCCGATGGCCTGCCCGGCATCGCGCGCGAGAAGGCCGCGATCTTCTCCGGTCTGGTGCCCGGCGGCGCGGCGATCTGGAACGCGGATCTCGAAGTGTCGGACATTCTGGCCGAGAGCGGCACGGTGTCCTTCGGGCGGACCGAAGGTTGCGACTGGCGGCTCGTAGAGGTGAATGCGGGAGCGGATGCCACCACCTGCCGCGCGGGGACGCCGCTCGGAGAGCTGATGTTCCGCATCGGCGCACCGGGCGCGCATTTCGCCCTGAACGCGCTCGCGGTGCTGGCCGCTGTCCATGCGGCGGGGGCCGATGTCGCGCGTGCGGCGCTGCGTCTCGCCGACTGGACCCCGCCGGAGGGCCGGGGGCAGCGCCATGCCGTCGTGCTGCATCCGGATGCGCCGCCGCTCGACCTGATCGACGATGCCTACAATGCGAACCCGGCCTCGGTGGGGGCGGCGCTCGACCTGCTGGCCGCGACCGGCGTGCCGGCGCGGGCGCGGCGTGTCGCAATCCTGGGCGACATGAAGGAGCTGGGGCCAACCGGGCCGGAGCTTCACGCAGCGCTGGCCGACCACCCGGCGGTGAGCGATCTCGACCTCGTGCATACGGTCGGCCCGCTGATGCGACATCTTCACGACGCGCTGCCGGCTGACCGGCGCGGCACCCATGCCCCCGACAGCGCGGCCTTCGCGCCGGGGCTGCGCCACCTGGTCGAGCCCGGCGACGCTGTGCTGGTGAAGGGATCGCTTTCGATGAAAATGGCCCGACTGGTCGAGGGGCTGCGCGCCCTCGGCGAGGCACCCGAGGGTGCCGGGCCCAAGAAGACATAGGACACCCATGCTCTACTGGCTGACGAACTTTTCTGACGGCGGCGATGTCTTCAACCTGTTCAACTACATCACCGTCCGCGCCGGCGGGGCGTTCTTCACCGCGCTGATCTTCGGCTTCATCTTCGGCCGTCCGCTCATCAATCTGCTCCGCAAGCGGCAGGGCAAGGGACAGCCGATCCGCGACGATGGCCCCGAAAGCCATTTCGCCAAGGCCGGCACGCCCACGATGGGCGGCGTGCTCATCCTCGGAGCGGTCAGCGTGGCGACGCTCCTCTTCGGGCGGCTCGACAACCCCTATATCTGGCTCGTCCTGGGCGTCACGATCAGCTTCGGCGCGATCGGCTTCATCGACGACTTCGCCAAGGTGAGCGCCGGCAACGCGCGGGGGGTGCCCGGTCGCGTGCGCCTCCTCCTCGGCTTCGTGATCGCGGCGGTCGCCGGGGGCGTGGCGATCTACGTGCATCCGGAGGAGCTTCAGGCGCAGCTTGCGGTTCCCGTCTTCAAGGACGTGCTCCTGAACATGAGCTATATCTACATCCCCTTCGTGATGATCGTCATCGTGGGATCCGCGAACGCGGTGAACCTGACCGACGGTCTCGACGGTCTCGCGATCATGCCGGTGATGATCGCCGCCGGCACGCTGGGCGTCATCGCCTATGCGGTCGGGCGGGTGGACTTCACCGACTATCTCGACGTGCATTACGTGCCGGGCACGGGCGAATTGCTGATCTTCGCCGCCGGGCTCATCGGCGGGGGCCTCGGGTTCCTGTGGTACAACGCGCCGCCCGCAGCCGTCTTCATGGGCGATACGGGCTCCCTCGCACTCGGCGGGGCGCTCGGGACGATCGCCGTGGTGACGAAGCACGAACTCGTGTGGGCGGTGATCGGCGGCCTCTTCGTGGTCGAGGCCCTCTCGGTCATCATCCAGGTGCTCTACTTCAAGTCGACGGGTAAGCGCGTCTTCCTCATGGCTCCGATCCATCACCACTTCGAGAAGAAGGGCTGGGCCGAGCCGCAGGTGGTGATCCGCTTCTGGATCATCGCGCTCATCCTCGCCCTGATCGGTCTCGCCACCTTGAAGGTCCGGTGATGGTCGTCCGCCGCTACCTCGCCTGGCGGACGAGGACGGCGCGGCCGCCCGTCCGGCTTGGCACGCGGGCGGCGCGGTTCGGGGCGCTGGCAGTCTTGCTGGCGGTGGCGATCATCGCCTGGCCGGTCGTCTCGGGCTATCTGGCGGGCAAGCGCGCGGCCCCGCAGCTGGCGCAGAGCGCGCAGGCGCTGATCCGGGCCGGACAGGGGCCGAACGACCTCGGGCCGGGCCGGTGGGACAAGCTGCTCGCCGTACAGGATCCGGGGTTCGAGCAGCATTCGGGCATCGACTTCACCACGCCCGGCGCGGGCATCACGACGGTCACGCAGTCGCTCGCCAAGCGGGTCGGCTTCGAAGACTTTCGCCCGGGCTGGTCCAAGCTGCGGCAGACGGGCCTCGCGCTCGGTTACGAGACCGGGATGACAAAGGAGGAGATCGGCGCGCTCTGGCTCGAGACGGTCGAGATGGGCCGGATCGAGGGACCGGAGGAGAAGGGCTGGACCGTCGGCTTCTGGTCCGCGGCGGAGCGGGCCCATGGTGCCACGCCGGCGGCCCTCGACGACGCAGATTTCCGCGCCCTCGTCGCGCGCCTGATCGCGCCGGCCGCGCTTGGCGACGACCCCGAAGCGCTGGCCGAGCGCGACGGCCGGATCGCGCGGCTCTGGGCCGGAGACTGCGCGCCGACCGGGCACGGGGACGTCTGGCTCGACGGGTGCGCCGAATGATCCCCGTGCGCGGCTTCACCGGCGCGATGGTCGCCGTCCTGGGCCTCGGACGCTCGGGGTTGACGGCGGCCCGGGCGTTGCGCGCGGGCGGCGCGACTGTCCTCGCCTGGGACGACGGCGCGAAGGGGCGCGATGCGGCGGAGGCCGAGGGTTTCGAGGTGCGCGACCTGACGAAAGCGGGCGCGCTCGACGGCGTCGTCACGCTCGTCACGTCGCCCGGCATTCCCCACCTCTATCCGGCTCCGCATCCGGCGATCCGTGCCGCCTGGGACGCGGGCGTCGCTGTCGACAACGACATCGGCCTCTTCTTCCGGTCGCTTGGGCCCGAGGCCCCGCGGACCGTCTGCATCACCGGATCGAACGGCAAGTCGACGACCTCGGCGCTCCTGCATCACGTCCTGACGACCGCGGGCAAGACGGCGCATCTGGCGGGCAACATCGGGCGCGGTGTGCTCGACCTCGATGCGCCGGGCGAGGCGGACATCGTCGTGCTGGAGCTGTCGAGCTACCAGACCGAACTCGCGCGCAGCCTGACGCCCGACATTTGCGTATTTACCAACCTGACGCCCGATCACCTCGACCGTCACGCGGGGTTCGGTGGCTATTTCGCGGCGAAACGCCGTCTCTTCGCCGAAGGCGGGCCGGACCGCGCGATTATCGGCGTCGACGAGGACGAGGGCCGGTTCCTCGCCAACCAGCTGCAGGAGGCACCGGTCGACGATCGTGTGATCCGGGTGGCGACGGGCAAGCTCTCGGGGCCGGGGTGGCTCGTGACCGCGCGCAAGGGCTGGCTTGCCGAGCATCGCAAGGGGCGGCAGGTGGCGAGCGTGGATCTGCGCGACATCCCGGGGCTGCCAGGTACGCACAACCATCAGAACGCCTGCTGCGCCTGGGCTGCGGCGCGCGCGCTCGGCCTCTCGCCGCGCGAGATCGAGGCGGGCCTGCGCAGCTACCCCGGTCTGCCCCACCGGAGCCAGCGCATCGCCGAGCGGGACGGCGTGATCTTCGTCAACGACTCGAAGGCCACGAACGTCGATGCCGCCGTGCAGGCGCTGCAGGCCTTCAAGCGCATCCGCTGGATTTGCGGCGGCTTGCAGAAGGAGGGCGGGCTTGCGGCCCTGCATCCGCATCTGGGACACGTCGCCAAGGCCTACGTCATCGGGCGGGAGGCGGAGGCCTTCGCGCTCGACCTCGGGCCGGGGGTCGAGAGCGAGATCTGCACCGACATGGCCACCGCCGTCGCCCGCGCTGCGGCGGAGGCGGAGGCGGGCGACGTCGTCCTTCTCGCCCCGGCGGCGGCGAGCTTCGATCAGTACGACAGCTTCGAGAAACGCGGCGAGGATTTCGCGGCGCGGGTGGCGGCGCTCGGTTGAAGCCCTCATCGCCGGTGAAGTGCATGGACAGTCGGATCATTCCGTCGTTTGCTGGGACGAATGCAATCGACGGAGGATGACATGTCTCTCGCAACCATCGAGATCGACGACGAGGTGTTCACCGAGGAGGGGGCCGTCGGGTTCGGGGCCGTTCGCAAGGTGCAGGCGAAGCAGCTGGTCGTCTATATCGAGGGCTACGGCGACATCGTCATCACCGCCGAGCAGATCGCCTCGGCGCACGACGGGAAGGTGCTGTTGAAGCCCGAAACACTGCCGCCGCGCCTGCAGGCGCACCTCGAACATGTCCACGACGGCGAGATCCGCGGCACGTCCGAGACGTGAGCGCCTGCGCGCACCGAGATCGGATCGCCGTCCCGGCGCTCGCGGAGGCGGAGAAGGCGGATCTGGTTTGCGCCGCCTGTGCCGAGAGTGGCAGCAGGTGGCTTCACCTGCGGCAATGCCGGACCTGCGGTGCGGTGCTCTGCTGCGACGACAGCCCGAACCGGCACGCCCGCGCGCATGCGGAGGGCGAGGATCATCCGATCATCACCTCGGCCGAGCCGCGCGAGATCTGGACCTATTGCTACTTGGACGATGCGGTGATCGGCCGGCGCTGAGGCGGATCAGTTCACCACCGTCGCGCCCGGAGGCATGTCTTCGGGCGCGCGGTTGCCGGGATAGACCAGACCGGCCGAGATCACGAGCTTGGCCGCATCCTCGACCGACATCTCGAGTTCCACGACGTCCTCGGACGGCACGAAGAGCAGGAAGCCCGATGTCGGGTTCGGCGTCGTCGGCAGGAAGACCGAGACCATCGGCATCGCGGCACGTGTCGCGATCTCGCCCTTGGCCGTCGTCGAGACGAAGCCGATCGCCCAGATGCCCTTGCGCGGGTATTCGACGAGGCAGGCTTTCTCGAAGCTGCTCTGGTCCTGCGCCAGGATCGTCTCGGCGATCTGCTTGAGGCCCGAGTAGACCGAGCGGACGACCGGCATGGTTTGCACGAGGTTCTCGGCCCACCGCAGGATCGACCGGCCGATCAGACCCTTGGCGAGCATCCCCACGAGCAACGTGAAGAGCAGAAAGATGCCGACACCGATGCCGCGGATGTCGAGGTCGAGGCCGAACCGCTGAAGGAGCCAGATGTCGGGCCGGTAGCTCAGCGGGATGAAGGGCAGAACCCAACCGTCGAACCAGCCGATCACCGACCAGATCAGCCAGAACGTCAGCCCGATCGGAGCGATCACGATCAGGCCGGTCAGGAAGTTGTTCCTGATCCGCGCGAGGAAGCCGGCCCGGGGCGGGCGCGGCGGCTGTTCGTCGCCAAGTTGCATGCAGCGTCTTTAGTCGTGTTCCGACAGGACATAAGCCCCACGCGCAGCGGGGACAAGCGCGGGCGACGGGCGTCAGGTCGTCCAGTCCGCCCGCTGCAACACCACGCGCCGGCCCTCCGGGTCCGCGTAGGTGCGGCCGCATCTGTCCCAGTAGGGGTTGAGGGCCGCGACGGGCGCGATGCCGGTGCCTTCAATTCGGTCGACCGCCGCCTGCCATGCCCGCGGATCGGGCAGATAGAGGACGAGGAGGCTCTCGGGCCCGGGCGGCGGCGGGGCCGGGTGGTCCGCGTGGCGCGTGAACTCGAGGTGCCAGGGGGCCGCGGGGTGGCCGAGAATCAGTCCGTCGAAGCCTGCGTGGTCCGTGAAGTCGGCCAGCACATCGAAGCCGAGGCCGTCGCGATAGAAGCGCAGCACGCCGTCGAAGTCGGCGGAGGCCCGGGCGACGCGCAGGACCGGGATCAATAGGTGTCGCCCGACACGTAGGTCGCAGCCGCCTCCAGGGCGCGCGCGAGGGCCGCGTCGGTGCCTGCGCCTCCGGCCTCGGCGGCGATATGGGCGGCCATGAAGGTATCGCCCGCCCCGGTGACGCGGGTGACCATCACACTGCGCGGCTGATGGGCGACGGTACCGCCCGCGTGCGCGCAGGCGGCGAGGTTCGGCCCGTCGGTGACGAGGGCACGGTGAAGGCCCCGCGCCCGCAGGGCCTCGGCCGCCGTGCGCGCGTCGGGCTGTGGCGCATGGAGGAGGAGTCCGGCCTCCTCCAGGTTGACGTAAAGGGTCGCCGAGCCGTGATCGAGGAAGGGCAGGAGCCGTTCTGCCTTGCCGGGCGAGGCCGGGGCGATGCGCAGGTCCGCACCTGCGAACCGCGCGTCGCGGGCGATCCGCGCCAGGAGATCCTGCGTGAGGTTGCCGTCGACCACGATCGGGCCGTCGAAGCCGAGGTCGTCGAGCGGCCGCAGGATCTTGTCGCCCGCCGCCTCGAGCGAGTGGGCGTCGGCGATCGCCGCGATCAGGCCGTTGCCGCCCTCGACCGCCATGTAGACGTCCGTCGGCAGGTCATCGGATCGGTAGATCGTGTTCGTGATGAGGCCCAGCCGGTCGAGCGCGGCGATGAGCTCGTCGCCCTCCGCGTCCCGCCCGACCACCGAGAGGAGCGCGGGGCTGAGCCCGTAGGCCCGCGCCGCCATGGCGATGTTGAGCGCCACGCCGCCCGGGATGCGCGTGATGCGGCCGGGCACGTCGGAGCCCTTCTGCATATGCGCGTTCGACCGGCCGATGATGTCCCAGAGGACGGAGCCGATGCAGAGGATATCCGGTGTCATCCCCGCGGTCTGCCCGATCGGGGGAGGCAGGTAAAGACGCGGGAATGGTTCAGGACGGGGGCGGTCTCAGGCCCCATTTCGCCTCGTTCGCTTCGATCGCGGCGATCCGGTCGGCGGCCTTCGGATGGCTCATCAGCCATGCCGGCGCGCCCCGGCCGCGCATTCCCGTCAATGCGCCGAGCTTGGTGAAGAGCGCCTTCTGGGGCTCCGTTCCGATGCCCGCCTTGACGAGCAGGGCGCTGGCGTAGGCATCGGCCTCGTATTCGTCACGCCGGGACAGGCGCGCCGCGACGAGTGATGTCAGGGCGTTGACCACGAGCGGTCCGATCCCCGGCAGGATCCGCCCAAGAATCCCCGCCAGCACGACCCGGATCGCGTTCTGCCCGCTGAAGTCGATGAGCCGGCGGCGGGAATGGCCGAGCGCGACGTGGCCGAGCTCATGGGCGACGACGCTGGCGAGTTCCGGGGCCGTCACCTCACCGGCGTCGTATTTGTTCAGAAACCCGCGTGTCAGGAAGATGCGCCCGTCCGGCGCGGCAAGGCCATTGACCGGCTCGACCTCGTGGACGTTCACGATGATGCGGTCCAGCTCCAGCACGTCGGCCAGCCGCTCCAGCTCCGCTTCGAGGGCGGGATGGTCGAGCGGCGTTGAGGTCGCATCCATCTGCGCCTTCAGCCGCCAGGCCGAGAAGAACCAGACGACGAGGCCGTAGAGCACGGCCAGAAGGATGACGGGGGCCTTGATCATGCACTGGATATGGGAGGTGCGGCGGCGGCCGTCCAGTGCGGCATCCCGGCCTCTTCCTGCCTCAAATACTCCGTTGCGACGGATCGTTCAGCGTGTGAGCATCCGCATCCCCGCACTCAGGCCCTCGAGCGTCATCGGCACCATCCGGTCCTCGAAGATCTCGCGGATCATGCGCACGGAGTGGGTGTGATCCCAATGCGGGCGGGGCAGGGGGTTGATCCAGAGGTTGGAGGCCCACTTCTCCCGAGCACGCTCCAGCCAGACCTGGCCCGGCTCCTCGTTCCAGTGCTCGTTCGCGCCGCCGGCATAGGCGATCTCGTAGGGCGACATGGAGGCATCGCCGACGAAGATGCAGCGGTAGTCGGGGCCGTAGGTGTTGAACACGTCCTGCGTGGGCGTGACGGCGTTCCAGCGGCGGCGGTTGTCCTTCCAGACCCCTTCGTAGAGGCAGTTGTGGAAGTAGAAATGCTCCAGCGTTCGGAACTCGGAGCGAGCGGCCGAGAAGAGCTCCTCGACGACCTTGATATGCGGGTCCATCGAACCGCCCACGTCGAGGAAGAGCAGAACCTTCACCGCGTTGCGCCGCTCCGGCCGGGTCTTCACGTCGAGATAGCCCGCCTTGGCGGTCGAGCGGATCGTGTCGTCGAGGTCCAGCTCCTCGGCCGCGCCGTCGCGGGCCCAGGCGCGCAGACGTTTCAGGGCGACCTTGATGTTGCGCGTCCCGAGCTCGACCGTGTCGTCGAGGTTGCGGAACTCGCGCTTGTCCCAGACCTTGACCGCGCGCTGATGACGCGACCGGTCCTGCCCGATGCGCACGCCCTCTGGATTGTAGCCGTAGGCCCCGAAGGGCGAGGTGCCGGCGGTGCCGATCCATTTGGACCCGCCCTGGTGACGGCCCTGCTGTTCCTTCAGGCGCTCCTTCAGGGTCTCCATCAGCTTGTCGAAGCCGCCAAGCGCCTCGATCTCGGCGCGTTCTTCCGGCGTCAGATGCTTTTCGGCCTGCTTTTCGAGCCAGTCGGCCGGCAGGTCGACGGCGCGGAGGATGTCGGCGGTGGAGATGTTCTCGAGCCCTTCGAAGCTGGCCGCGAAGGCGCGGTCGAAGCGGTCGATGTGGCGTTCGTCCTTCACGAGTGCGGTGCGCGCGAGATAGTAGAACCCCTCGACGTCGTAGGTGACGAGCCCGGCCGTCAGCCCTTCGAGAAACGCCAGATGCTCGCGCAGCGAAACCGGGACACCGGCACCGCGCAGGGTCTCGAAGAAGCGCAGGAACATCTAGAGGCGGGGCACGATGATGATGGCGATCACCCCGAGGATGAAGCCCATAACGGCCCAGACCGCGGCGTATTGGGCGATGTCGAAGCCGTTGCCCTTGCGGGAGCGGGCGAAGAGGGCTCCGAGGAGGGCCCCCGCGGTGGCAGTGATGATCGGTAGCATGGGAAGGACTTACGCCCCGGGCCGCAGGCTCGCAACCTCCGCCGCCCGCGACGCGAGCGCGCGGTCGCCCCAGGCATAGCGGCCCCAGGCCAGGCCCTCGCGCCGGATGCGCGCGGCCTCGGCCGACGCGCCCTGCAGGGCGGCGG
The DNA here is from genome assembly GCF_013404595.1 of Jannaschia marina. GTDB lineage: Bacteria > Pseudomonadota > Alphaproteobacteria > Rhodobacterales > Rhodobacteraceae > Jannaschia > Jannaschia marina. The sequence goes on from NZ_JABVAX010000009.1 coordinate 52,526, forward strand.
CTTCGGCGCGCAGGAGGAGGAGCGTGGCGAGAAGCGATGCGTTCTGCGCGCCGTCGGCCGCGGGGATCGCGCGGTCGAGGATGCCGAGCGCGGCCTCGGCCTGCCCCGAGGAGAGCGCGAAGGCCGCGAGTTGGAGGGCGACCTGCGCGGTCTGGATGCCGTCGCCCGGGCTGCGTTTGAAGAGCGCCTGCGCTTCGAGGAAGGCGGCGAGGGCGATGTCGGTCTCGGTCGCGATGGCCGCGCGCCCGAGCGCGAGGTGCGAGACCGCGAGCCGCTCGTCGCGCCAGCCCTGCGCCTGCGCGAGCGTCACGGCGTTCTTGGCGTGGGTCAGGCGGGCGGCGTTGCTGCCGGTCGGCGAGAGCGCGCCCTGCATGGCCTTCGACCAGGCCGGATGCCCCTCGTCGATGGCCCCGCGATCGGCGGTGCGCCCGCGCGGGTTCACGTTGGCGAGGATCGCGGGCAGCCGCTGGGCGACCTGCGCCTGTGACAGGCCGGACGTCAGGCCGGGGTGGTAGGTCGCGCGCAGGATCATCATGTCGTAGGCCGTCAGCACGACATGCATGTTGTCGTCGTTGAAGACGGAATGCGGCAGGCGATAGAGGTCGTTCAGGGGCCCTAGTGCCTGCGCGACCTCCTCGTGCAGGCAGTCGCGGATCTCCTGCGGGCTGACGTCCACCGGCAGGAAGACGGTTGCCCGCGTTCTCGTGCGCAGGGTCGTCCAGTCGGTCGCCGGACCGAAGCGTTTCGACAGGTAGTCGCGCCAGCCCGAGACGCGGGGAACGACGAAGCAGGCGGCCCCCGGCACGACCCGCTGCAGCGTCGCGCGGGAGAGAGCGGAGATCGTGATCGAACCCATCTCGTCCGGGCCGGCGCGGGAGATGTCGATCCTCGCTTCCGAGCGCAAGCGGGAAATCAGATCGTTGAGGTCGGGCTGCAGCGTCGGCGGCAGGGCGCTGCCGCTCGCATTCTCGACGGCCACGGTGATCGGACCCTCGAAGCGGGTGAAGGTGTCGATCTGGCGCCCCGTCTCGAGCTGGAAGGTGAGCGCCATGAAGTCGCGGGCGAGCTGGCCGTTCGGCTGCACCGGGATCGGGAGCGCGGGCCGCCCGCTGAAGCGGCGCATCTCCGGCAGGGCCTCGGTCACCGAGGCGACGGTGGCGCGGGTAGCCTGCGGGTCGGTCGTCGTCGGCGCGCAAGCCGTGAGGACCATGAGGGCGAGGGTCGCGAAGGGGCGCAGCATCAGACGGCGCGCTCGTATTTGATGTAGCCCGTCTGCCGCCCGACACGGTCGTAGAGCATCCGGCCGGCATAGTTCGTCTCCTGGGTCATCCAGTATACGCGCGGGCTGTCCCAGGCATCGGCCTGCTCATAGACCGCCTCGATCAGGCGACGGGCGACGCCGCGGCCTCGCGCTTCGGGAAGCGTGAAGAGGTCCTGCAGGTAGACGATGCCCTCGGGCCGCCACATGTGCGGATGGTGGAAGAAATGCACGAGGCCGACAGGTGTGTCGCCGATCAACGCGAGACGTCCTCCGACATGCGCTGTCGAAGGGTCGGTCAGGGCGGCGAAGGTCGCCTCGTAGGTCTCTGCCGGAAGGATCGTGCCATAAAACTGCAGATAGCCTTCCCAGAGCGCGGCCCAATCCGCGCGATCGTCATCCGCGATTTCGCGCAGATCAACTGTTTCCGAATCCATTTCTGCCCGCTCGCATCTACGTGCTTTGTGGCAGGTCTAGTGACGCAATGTGGCGGAGTTTGGGCAGCGGGGCGAAATCACCCCTGCGGTGCCGGTCGGGAGCCGGGCACGCCGCGGCCCCGTCGCGGTACAGGCACAACGACATCGTCGATGCCGGTCGCCAGGACGGAGAGGCCGACGAGAAATGCCAGAAACATGAGGCAAATTAGAAGCATATCTGCGGATACCGCGGAGCGCACCGCGGACACAATCGACAGCGCCGCAAATGCGTCTGCCGAGGGCGGCGCGGGAACCGTTGTCAGCCCGGGGCGTTTGCGGCGCTATCGCCCGCCACGCGCCATGAAGGCCAGCCGCTCGAAGAGATGCACATCCTGTTCGTTCTTCAGCAGCGCGCCGTGGAGCCGGGGCAGGGCGGAGGAAGGGTCGGCCTTGAGATCCTCGGCGGAAAGGTCCTCGGCAAGAAGCAGCTTGAGCCAGTCGAGCATCTCGGACGTGGAGGGCTTCTTCTTGAGCCCCTGCTGATCGCGGATCGCGAAGAACTGCGTGAGCGCGGTCGTCAGGAGCGCGGGCTTGATACCCGGATGATGCACCTCGACGATCTTCGACAGTGTCTCGGCGTCGGGGAAGCGGATGTAGTGGAAGAAGCAGCGCCGCAGGAAGGCGTCCGGCAGCTCCTTCTCGTTGTTGGAGGTGATGATGACGATCGGTCGGTGCCGCGCGCGGATGGTCTCGCCGGTCTCGTAGACGTGGAATTCCATCCGGTCGAGCTCCTGCAGGAGG
>NZ_JABVAX010000009.1:60000-105000 GCF_013404595.1 Jannaschia marina
CTTCACGAACCAGGAGGGGTGGAGTTGGAAAGTATGCTTTTGGTCCGTCTTGCCCCGCAAGGTAGGGGCGAGGCCTTGAGAGGAAGATCCGGCGCGAGCCAGTCTTCTTCTGGATCAAATCAAGCGCGAGAAGGGCGTTTGGTGGATGCCTTGGCAGCAAGAGGCGATGAAGGACGTGATACTCTGCGATAAGCTCTGGGGAGCCGAGAATAGGCTTTGATCCAGGGATCTCCGAATGGGGCAACCCACCTGAACGTGTTCTGATATGATCTTCGATCGTTATCAGGGTGCGTAACCAGGTATTCTTGACCTGAATACATAGGGTTTAGAAAGCAAACCCGGGGAACTGAAACATCTAAGTACCCGGAGGAAAGGAAATCAATTGATACTCCCCTAGTAGCGGCGAGCGAACGGGGACCAGCCGAGCCTGATAAGTGATCAGAAGGACCTGGGAAGGTCCGCCAGAGTGGGTGACAGCCCCGTATGAGAAGCTTTGAGGGACGTATTAAGTAGGGCGGGACACGTGAAATCCTGTCTGAAGATCGGAGGACCACCTTCGAAGGCTAAGTACTCCTTGCTGACCGATAGCGAACCAGTACCGTGAGGGAAAGGTGAAAAGCACCCCGACGAGGGGAGTGAAACAGTACCTGAAACCGGACGCCTACAAGCAGTGGGAGGGCCCTTGAGGCCTGACCGCGTACCTTTTGTATAATGGGTCATCGACTTGGTCTTACGAGCAAGCTTAAGCCGATAGGTGTAGGCGCAGCGAAAGCGAGTCTTAATAGGGCGTTTTAGTTCGTGGGATCAGACCCGAAACCGAGTGATCTAGGCATGACCAGGTTGAAGGTTGGGTAACACCAACTGGAGGACCGAACCCACACCTGTTGAAAAAGGTCGGGATGAGTTGTGCCTAGGGGTGAAAGGCCAATCAAACTCGGAGATAGCTGGTTCTCCGCGAAATCTATTTAGGTAGAGCGTCATCCGAATACCCCGGGGGGTAGAGCACTGGATGGGTAATGGGGCCCCACAGGCTTACTGATCCTAACCAAACTCCGAATACCCGGGAGTACTAGATGGCAGACACACGGCGAATGCTAACGTCCGTCGTGAAGAGGGAAACAACCCTGACCTCCGGCTAAGGCCCCTAATTCATGGCTAAGTGGGAAAGCAGGTGGGACGACCAAAACAACCAGGAGGTTGGCTTAGAAGCAGCCATCCTTTAAAGATAGCGTAACAGCTCACTGGTCTAAACAAGTTGTCCTGCGGCGAAGATGTAACGGGGCTCAAGCCATGAGCCGAAGCCGAGGATGCACATAGTGCATGGTAGCGGAGCGTAGTGTGACATAGCTCTTTGCTTCTTTGGCACCTCTCGGGGTGCCCTGGAAGCGTGGAGCTTTCGATGAAGCCCGGGCGTGAGCCATCGGGTGGAGAGATCACTAGCGAGAATGATGACATGAGTAGCGACAAACAGGGTGAGAGACCCTGTCGCCGAAAGTCCAAGGGTTCCTGCTTAAAGCTAATCTGAGCAGGGTAAGCCGACCCCTAAGGCGAGGCCGAAAGGCGTAGTCGATGGGAACCGGGTTAATATTCCCGGGCCAGTGAGAAGTGACGGATCGCAGGTGTTGTTCATCCTTATCGGATTGGATGGGCAGCTGAGCGGTTCCTGGAAATAGCCTCACATGAGATCGTACCCGAAACCGACACAGGTGGACTGGTAGAGAATACCAAGGCGCTTGAGAGAACGATGTTGAAGGAACTCGGCAAAATACCTCCGTAAGTTCGCGAGAAGGAGGCCCGGTTCCTAGGCAACTAGGGGCTGGGGGCACAAACCAGGGGGTGGCGACTGTTTACTAAAAACACAGGGCTCTGCGAAGTCGCAAGACGACGTATAGGGTCTGACGCCTGCCCGGTGCCTGAAGGTTAAAAGGAGGAGTGCAAGCTCTGAATTGAAGCCCAGGTAAACGGCGGCCGTAACTATAACGGTCCTAAGGTAGCGAAATTCCTTGTCGGGTAAGTTCCGACCTGCACGAATGGCGTAACGACTTCCCCGCTGTCTCCAACATCGACTCAGCGAAATTGAATTACCTGTCAAGATGCAGGTTACCCGCGGTTAGACGGAAAGACCCCGTGCACCTTTACTACAGCTTCAGACTGGTATCAGGCCAGGCATGTGCAGGATAGGTGGTAGGCTTCGAAGCGTGAACGCCAGTTTGCGTGGAGCCTTCCTTGAGATACCACCCTTGCCTCGCTTGATATCTAACCGCGGTCCGTCATCCGGATCCGGGACCCTCTGTGGCGGGTAGTTTGACTGGGGCGGTCGCCTCCTAAAGAGTAACGGAGGCGCGCGAAGGTTGGCTCAGAGCGGTCGGACATCGCTCGTTGAGTGCAATGGCAGAAGCCAGCCTGACTGCGAGACTGACAAGTCGAGCAGAGTCGAAAGACGGCCATAGTGATCCGGTGGTCCCAAGTGGGAGGGCCATCGCTCAACGGATAAAAGGTACGCCGGGGATAACAGGCTGATGATGCCCAAGAGTCCATATCGACGGCATCGTTTGGCACCTCGATGTCGGCTCATCTCATCCTGGGGCTGGAGCAGGTCCCAAGGGTACGGCTGTTCGCCGTTTAAAGAGGTACGTGAGCTGGGTTTAGAACGTCGTGAGACAGTTCGGTCCCTATCTTCCGTGGGTGTAGGATACTTGAGAGGAGTTGCCCCTAGTACGAGAGGACCGGGGTGAACGATCCACTGGTGGACCAGTTGTCATGCCAATGGCAATGCTGGGTAGCTATGATCGGACAGGATAACCGCTGAAGGCATCTAAGCGGGAAGCCCCCCTCAAAACAAGGTATCCCTGAGGACCGTGGCAGACCACCACGTCGATAGGCCGGAGATGTAAGCGCAGCAATGCGTTCAGTTGACCGGTACTAATTGTCCGATAGGCTTGATTTGATCCAGTAGCAGACTGGCTCCGGCGTGCCCGCGAGGCGCACGCCATGCAAGATCAAGAGCATACACACCACACTCAGATGCTTGGCTTGGAAACCGATGTGACATCCCGGCGCGTAAAGCGGCCAGCGGGTGGGACCGCGCCCTTCTTCGAAGGACGCTCATCCCACTCCGGACCTCGCTTTGCGAGGCCGGTGGGTGTGTTTGTTCGGTTTGGTGGTCATAGCGCAAGCAAAACACCCGGTCCCATCCCGAACCCGGCCGTTAAGTGCTGTAGCGCCGATGGTACTGCGTCTTAAGGCGTGGGAGAGTAGGTCACCGCCAAACCTAACAAACACACCCGATATCTCTCGAAAAACGATGACAAGACACCGCGCTCAAACCACCCTCCGGGCGGGAGCGCAAAACACAGCGCTCAAGCAGCCCCTCCGGGCGGTAGCGCAAAAAGTGTCGCGGGATGGAGCAGCTCGGTAGCTCGTCAGGCTCATAACCTGAAGGTCGTAGGTTCAAATCCTACTCCCGCAACCAACTCCATGAAGTGGTCCCAGAAAACTGGACAGTCGGCGGGCGTTGGAATTTGCGGGTTTACTGCCACCCAACATATCCTTGATTTTTGGTAACGCCTCACGAAGCACGATGATGCGCAGGGTGCCGGCGCGGGTCTGCTATTGGCAAAATTCACGCTGACTGACCGACGCGACGACAGCCCGTCAGAACCCATTCTTCCCAAGGCTACACAGCACGCAACGCGCCTATGAGACGTACCGTCGAGGGGGAACTCCAACTCCAGGCGGTAAGCGCGATCCACGACACCACAATGCGGGCAGACCGGACAATCCGTCCAAAGCATATCTTCGATGTGCGCGAACGCGGCTGCTTCATCATGCATGTAGAGGGCGGACGGAACAGACATTGCGAAGACCTAATAACATTTTGAATTGAATATAGATTCACTCTCTGGGTTTGGGAGGTATAAAATTACATAGAGATCGCTCGCCCAAACGGCGAAATTTGCGAGTCATTCTCAATTATTCGCTTGGCAGGGGGCTTCCGTGGTGGTAGGTAAGCAACCCTGACGCAATATCTGGGGGACTTGTTATGTCCATCCTTCGCACTCTTTCCGTCACTCTGGTTCTCGCGGCCCCCGCCGCCGCGCAGGAGGTCACGCTGCGGTTCCAGCACTTCGTGAACCCGAATTCGGCCAATCCGAAGTACTTCATGCAGCCCTGGGCCGAGGCCATCGAGGAGCAGTCGAACGGCCGCATCAAGGTGGAGCTCTACCCCTTCATGCAGCTCGGCGGCTCGCCGGTGAACCAGTACGACCTGATCGCCGACGGGGCCATCGACGGCGGCTGGGTCATTCCCGGTTATCAGCCCGGCCGTTTCCCCGAGCTCGAGGCGCTGGAACTGCCGTTCATGACGCCGAAGTCGGCTGCCGTTTCCTCGGTCGGGGCATGGGAATTCACCGAAAAGCATCTCCTCGACGACTTCGAGGACGTGCATGTCATCGCCGCACACCTGCACGGGCGCGGGATCATCCACAAGACGGGTGACCCGATCGAGACGCTCGCCGATTTCGAGGGGCTCAATCTACGCGGCCCGTCGCGCCCGGCGACGCTCCTTCTCGAGAAACTCGGCGCGAACCCCGTGGGCATGCCCCTGCCGGCCTTCCCGGAGTCGCTGGCCAAGGGGGTCATCGAAGGCGGCGTCGTCCCGTGGGAGCAGGTGCCGCCGCTTAAACTCGACGAGCTGACCGGGACGCACACGGACGTCGCGGGCGACAATTCGCTCTACAATCTCTATTTCCTTTGGGCGATAAACAAGGACGTCTACGAGGGCCTGCCCGACGATCTGAAGGCGGTGATCGACGCCAACTCCGGGGCCATGGCCGCCGAATGGATCGGACGCGCGCACGACCGGGGCGACGACGAGGCCGAGGCGCAGGTGGGCGAGACGACGGACAATCCGATCACCACGCTCTCGGCCGAGGTCACCGCCGAGATCGAGGCGCTCGGAGCCGAGGTCACCGAAGCCTGGATCGTCGAGATGACGGAGCGCGGTTTCGACGGCGCGGGCCTCGTGGCAGACGTTCGCGCCGCGATGGCGCGGGAGTGAGGCGAGGGGCCAGCCCCTCGCGCTCCCCGGAGTATTGCCGGCAGGAAGATGGGGCGGCCGCGGTCGCCCCGTTTCATGCGCGGGCCAGGGTGACGAGCGTGTCGCCGTAGCGCCGCTGATCCTCGAGCGTCAGCCCGTCGAGCCGGGGCGGGCTGCTCTCTTCCCAGACGAGAAGCGCATCCGGCGCGATCCAGCCGTTCGCCTGCAGGGCTGCGATGGCCGCTTCGCCGAGACCCTTGCCATAGGGTGGGTCGAGGAAAACCAGATCGTGTGCCGTGCCCGGGCCGGCTCGGCGGGCGTCGCGGGCAAGGATGCGAGCCTCCGCGCCCAGAAGGTCGATGTTCTCGCGCAGGAGCGCGAGCGACTTGCGCCCCTGCTCGATGAAGGTGGCCGCGGCGGCTCCACGGCTCAGCGCCTCCAGCCCGAGCGCGCCGGTGCCCGCGAAGACGTCGAGGACGCGCGCCCCGTCGAGGTCATCCGCGTAGCCGCCGTTCGTCAGGAGGTTGAAGATGCTTTCGCGCACCCGATCGGTCGTAGGGCGCAGGTGCGCGCCCGCATCGCCCTTGCCGAGGGCCGCCAGCCGCCGCCCGCGCCAGATACCCCCGACGATCCTCACCGAGCGTGGCTCACATCAGGCTCTTGACCGGGGCGGTGCCATCCGCCACCGCCGCCTTGTCGGGCGAACGGCGGGCCTCGATGAGCCGCTTGCCCACCATGTAGGCCCGCGCGTCGTTCATCGCGTCGACCGCCAGGAGCCTGTCGCCCGCGAAGTACCAGTGCGAGCGGCCGTCGCCGTCGCGCACGACGATATCGTCGAAGCCTGCGTTCAGCCCAGCGATCTGAAGCTTCACGTCGTATTGGTCGGACCAGAACCAGGGCCGCGGCACGTAGTCCTCCTCCGCGCCCATAAGGTTGCGGGCGACGACCTCGGCCATGTCGATCGCGTTCGGCACCGACTCGAGCCGCGCGCGCGCGTCGCCCACCGGGAATGAGGCGCAGTCTCCGGCGGCCCAGATGCCGGGCGCGGAGGTGCGGCCCCGCGCGTCGACCGCGATGCCGTCGTCGATCGTCAGGCCCGCGGCGTCGGCCAGCGTGGTCTCGGGCCGCGCGCCGATCCCGGCGATCACGAGGTCGACCGGCAGCTCCGTGCCGTCGGTCAGCCGCGCGCCCTCGATCCGGCCATCGCCCAGCAGCGTGTCGAGCCCGACGCCCTCGCGGATATCGACGCCGTGCTCACGGTGCAGCGCACGGAACCAGTCGGCCGTCGGCTTGCAGGCGACCCGGCCCAGCAGGCGGACGTTCAGTTCCACCAGCACAACCTCGAGCCCGATCTTGCGGGCAACCGCGGCCGCCTCGAGCCCGATGTAGCCGCCACCGACCACGAGCATCCGCTTGCCGGCCACCATCTCGGGCCGCAACCGGTCGATGTCGGCAAGGGTCCGGATCACGTGGGTGCCGGGCAGCCCGCCGGTGCAGCGGTCGGGCAGGGTGTTCGGGGTGGAACCGGTCGCGAGGACGGCGGCGTCGAAGACTTCCGTGCCATCCGCGTGCGTGAGCGTCATCGCGGCCGGGTCGAGCGCGTCGATCCGCGTGCCGAGACGCAGCTCCACATTCTGCGTGTCATAGAAGGATCGGGGCCGCAGCTGCAGTCGCTCGCGCTCCATCTCGCCCAAGAGATAGGCTTTGGAGAGCGGCGGGCGCTGATAGGGGAGCGCGTCCTCCGCGCCCCAGAGCGTCAACCGGCCGGCATACCCCTGCTTGCGCAGCGTCTCGACCAGCGTGGCCCCGGCCTGCCCGGCCCCGATGACGGCGATGTGATCCATTGCGGTCCTCACTGGTAGCGTGTTCGCCGCAGAGCTATATCTCTGCGCGTTGAACTTCAAACGCGAGGACGCGACATGGCCCTTTCCACCGGTGACACCCTGCCCGATGCCGACCTGATCCGCCTGGGGGCCGAGGGCCCCGAGACGGTTTCCCTGAAGGAGATCGGGGCCGGCAAGACCATCGCGCTCTTCGCCGTGCCAGGGGCCTATACGCCCACCTGTTCCTCGGCCCACGTGCCGAGCTTCATCCGCACCAAGGGCGACTTCGCGGCGAAGGGCGTGGATACGATCGTCTGCGTCTCGGTCAACGACCCCTTCGTGATGAAGGCCTGGGGCGAGGCGACGGGCGCGGCCGAGGCGGGGCTTCACATGCTGGCCGATGCGGACGGATCCTTCACCAAGGCCATCGGCATGGATTTCACCGCGCCGCCCGCGGGCCTCATCGGGCGGTCGAAACGCTATGCGATGCTTGTGGAGGACGGCACCGTCAAGGCGCTGCACGTCGAGGAGAGCCCGGGCGTCTGCGAGACCTCGGCCGGTGAGTCGCTCCTGGCGGAGCTCTGATCCGAAGCCGCCGGGGGCGTCGCGCCCCCGGACCCCCGCGGAGTATTTTCGAAGCGAAGAAGGGTCAGCCGCGGCGGGTCGAGAGATAGAGGTTCGTCTCCGAGCGCGAGATGCCGTCGATCCGGCGGATCCGGTTGAGCGTCACGTCGAGCGTCTCGAGCGTGTCCGCTCCGAGTTCGGCCACGAGATCCCAGCGACCATGGGTCGAATGGACGGCCTCCACCTCGGGCATCTTGGCGATCGTGCGCAGGACGCGGTCGGCCCCGGTGCCCTCGATCTCGATCAGGATGATGCCGCGCACGGGCCGGTCGGCCAGGTCGGACTTCAGCACGGCGCGAAAGCCCAGCAGTTCCCCCGCCTCGCGCAGCCGCGTCATGCGGGCGCGCACGGTGGCCCGCGTCACCCCGAGGGTCGCGGCCAGGGTCGAGACGCTGGCCCGTCCGTCGCGCGACAGCAGCGCCAGCAGGCGGTGATCCGTATGGTCCATATTGCTCACCCTTTTTGCCCAAAACGGGCGATCAATCGCCCGTTTCGATCACTTAGCCATCTTCTCGCGCCGGGGCGAGAATGATCTTCTACCTGCAATCGAAAACGGAGGCTCCATGACCCGACAGATCACCCTCATCGGCGCGCCGGTTCAGACCGGGGCCTGGCGTCGCGGTTGCCTGATGGGTCCCGACGCGCTCCGCACCGCCGGGCTCGACAGGGCGCTCGCGGACCTCGGTCATACCGTCGTCGATGCGGGCGACGTCACGCCCGAGGCCGTCACCGTGCCCGCGCCGGCGAACCCGGCGATCCGCGATCTCGACCTCTGCGCGGGCTGGGTGCGCGCGTTGCAGGCCGCGGGCGATCTCGGCCCCGAGACCACGCCGATCTTCATGGGCGGCGATCACCTCATGGCGGCAGGCACCGTGCCCGCCATGGCGAAGCGCGCCCAGAGCGCGGGCCGCCCGCTCTTCGTGCTCTGGCTCGACGCGCACAGCGACATCCATGACTTCGAGACCACGGAGACGGGCAACCTCCACGGCACGCCCGTGGCCTATTTCACCGGTCTCTCGGAGTTCACGCCGCAGTTCCCGGAGCTGCCTGCGAAGGTCGATCCGGCGAACATCTGCATGATCGGCCTGCGCTCGGTCGATCCGGCCGAGAAGGCGGCGCTCGCGCGCACCGACATCCAGGTGGCCGACATGCGCGCCATTGACGAACACGGGATCGCAGCCCCCCTGCGCACCTTCCTGCAGAAGGTCGAAGCGGCGGGTGGTGACCTCCACGTCAGTTTCGACGTCGACTTCCTGGAGCCCGACATCGCCCCCGCCGTGGGAACCACCGTGCCCGGCGGCGCGACCTTCCGGGAGGCGCATCTGGTCATGGAATACCTGCACGATTCGGGCCTCGTGACCTCGCTCGACATCGCCGAGCTGAACCCCTTCATGGACGATCGCGGCAAGACGGCCCGCCTGATGGTGGATTTCGTCGCCTCCCTCTTCGGGAAGGCCGTGCTCGACCGCCCCACACGGAGCCGCTGGACATGAACGACATGACTCAGACTTCGGGCACCCTTGCCCCCTCTCGCATGGCCATGGTGCCGTTCGTGTCGGTCGACGACATGATGCGGATCGTCAATCGCGCGGGCGTGGCCGAGACCATCGCCGCCATCGCCGACCGCATCGAGGCCGACTTCCTGCGATGGGAGAGCTTCGACAAGACGCCCCGCATCCCGGCCCATTCGCCCGACGGCGTGATCGAGCTCATGCCGACGTCCGACGGCGACCGCTACGGCTTCAAGTTCGTCAACTGTCACCCGAAGAACGTGCGCACGGGGCAGCAGACGGTCGTAGCCTTCGGCGTGCTGGCCGACGTGGCGACGGGCTATCCGATCCTCGTCTCGGAGATGACGATCCTGACGGCGCTGCGCACGGCGGCCATGTCGGTGACGGCGGCGAAGTATCTCGCCCCGAAGGACGCGCGGGTCATGGCCGTGATCGGCAGCGGCGCGCAATGCGAATTCCAGAGCCTCGCGTTCCACCACCTGCTCGGCATCGAGGAGGTCCGCCTCTACGATATCGACAGGACGGCAACGGAGAAGGCCGCGCGCAATCTCGCCGGCACAGGCCTGCGTATCGTGCCATGTGCCACCGCCGAGGAGGCCATCGCGGGCGCGCAGATCATCACGACCTGCACCGCCGACAAGCAGATGGCGACGATCCTGACCGACAACATGGTCGGCGCGGGCGTGCACCTGAACGCGATCGGCGGCGACTGCCCGGGCAAAACGGAGCTACACAGCGACATCCTCCTGCGTTCCGACATCTTCGTGGAATACCCCCCGCAGACGCGGGTGGAGGGCGAGATCCAGCAGCTCGACCCCGACCATCCGGTGACCGAGCTCTGGCGCGTCTTCTCCGGGCAGGAGCCGGGGCGACGCTCGGAAAACCAGATCACGCTCTTCGACAGCGTGGGCTTCGCGACCGAGGACTTCAGCGCGCTTTGCCACATCCACGCGGCGGCGCGGGAGACGGGGTTCTTCACCGACCTCGACATGCTGGCCGATCCCGACGATCCGCGGGATCTGTTCGGTATGGTTCAGCGAGCGGGCGGCGTTTAGCGGCGATCGCGCCCCGTTTACAGCGCGCCCGGGAGATGGTCGGGTCAAGCCCGACCATGACGGCGGAGCGAACGGGCCGGTTCCAGTGCTCGTCATCCTCGGGCTCGACCCGAGGATCTCCTGCATTTCTGAGAAGAGACCCGGGTCAGGCCCGGGTATGACACCGTCCCGGCCTACTCGTCCTTCACAAGGTGCACCGTGCGGTTCGGGAAGGGGATTTCCACGCCCGCGCGGTCAAGGGCGAGTTTCACCTCGCGGTTCATGTCCTTCCAGTAGCCGAAGAACTCCGCCCGCGGCACCCAGGCGCGCACGAGGAAGTCCACGCTGGAAGCCCCGAGCTCGGTCACCTTGATCGTCGGCTCGGGCTCGGACAGGAAGCGTGCGTCGCTCGTGATCGTCTCGCGGATCACCCGCTCGACCGTGTCGAGATCGGCGGAGTATCCGACGCCGAACACCCACTCCGCCTGCCGCGTGTCATAGGCCGAGTAGTTGGTGATCGTGTTCCCCCAGACCTCGGAATTGGGGATGATGATCTGCACGTTCCCGATCGACGCAAGCTCGGTGTAGTTGAGGTTGATCGCCTTCACCGTCCCGCTCTCGCCGTTGATGGTGACGAAATCGCCCAGCTTGATCGGCCGGAAGAAGATCAGCATCACGCCCGCGGCGACGTTCGAGAGCGTGCCCTGAAGCGCGAGGCCGACGGCCAGACCGGCGGCACCGATGACGGCGACGAGCGAGGTCGTCTGGATCCCGAAGGTGTTGAGCACGATCAGGAACGACAGGCCGATGATGACGTAGCGCACGATGTTCGACAAAAAGTCGAAGAGCGTCTCGTCGAGGCGCTTGTGCCGTTCGGCAAGGCCCCGGATGCGCCGGGAGACCCAGCCCGCGATGACGAAACCCACGAAGAGGACGAGGATCGCCGAGAGAAGGTTGCCGAAAATTCCCACCAGGAATTCGAGCGAGATGAAATCCCCGACCGAGCGTCCCGCATAGACCTCGGTGGAGAGCAGTTCGTTGATCCAGTCCATTACTCTTTCACATCACATCGTTGATCTTCTGTGCCAGCGCCAGATCCTTCGGCGTCAGCCCCTCGGCGTCATGCGTCGTCAGGGTGATTTCCACAAGGTTCCAGACATTGCGCCAGTCGGGATGATGGTCCGCAGCTTCCGCCAGAAGCGCGACCCGGGACATGAACGCCCAGGCTTCGGAAAAGTTCGCGAATTCGAAGCTGCGGCGGATTTGCTCGCCGTGTCGGGCCCAGCCGTCGGGGATTTCGGTCATTCCTGTTCCTCCATCTGCGTGTTTCTGAACGGACCGTAGGCCGTGAGAACTTCGATGTCCTCCTCCACCGCACGGGCTTCGGCCTCGAGGAACTGCGCGATCGCCCGCCGGAACCCCTCGTTCGGGACGTGGTGGAGGCTGTGGCAGGTGACCGGCAGGTAGCCGCGCGCCAGCTTGTGGTCACCCTGCGCGCCCGCCTCGACCCGGCTTTGGCCGCGCGCGATGGCGTGGTCGATCGCCTGATAGTAGCAAAGCTCGAAATGCAGCATCGGGTGATGCTCCACCGCGCCCCAGTAGCGCCCGTAGAGCACGTCGCGCCCGATGAAGTTGAGCGCGCCCGCCACCGGCACCCCGTCGCGTTCGGCCAGCACGAGAAGCACGTCGTCGCGCATCTCCGCCTGCACCAGATCGAAGAAGTCGCGGGTCAGGTAGGGGCTGCCCCACTTGCGCGCGCCCGTGTCCTGATAGAAGCGCCAGAAGGCCTCCCAGTGGTCGGGGCGCAGATCGTCGCCCGTATAGGCGCGGATCGTCCCGCCGAAGTCCTGCGCGACCCTGCGCTCCCGCCGGATGACCTTGCGCTTGCGCGAGGACAGGGCGGAGAGGAAGTCGTCGAAACTGCCGTAGCCGTCGTTGAACCAGTGATATTGCTGGCTTGACCGTTCCATGAGGCCAAGCTCCACGCCGGCCCCGCGCTCGTCCCCCGTGCAGAAGGTGACATGCAGCGACGACAGGCCGTTTCGCTCGGTCAGCTGAACCGCACCCTGCACCAGCGCCTGGAATCCAAGTTCTTCATGCCCGGGCCGGAGCAGGAAGCGCCGTCCCGTGGCCGGCGTGAAGGGCACCGCGAGCTGCAGCTTCGGGTAGTAGTCGCCGCCTGCGCGCTCGTAGGCATGGGCCCAGTTGTGATCGAAGATGTATTCGCCCTGACTGTGCCCCTTGGCGTAGAGCGGCGCGCAGGCGATCACCTCGCCGCCCGCGCGCGCCGTCAGATACTGGGGATGCCACCCGGTTCCCGGTCCGACGCTGCCCGAGCGTTCGAGCGCCGAGAGGAAGCGATGGGTGGTGAAGGGGTCGTTCGGCGGCCCGCCGTCTTCCGCCTCCGGGCAGGCGCAGGCGTCCCAGACGGCGGGGTCGATCTCCGACAGGCTGGGCAGGACGTGCAGTTCGATCTCGGTCGCGGTCATGGGGGTCAGTTGGGGCCCGGCGGCGTCAGGGCAAGTAGCTTTCGAAGGTCACCGCATCCGCGATTTGCCGCACGATCCGCTCCTGCTCCCTGGTCCGGATCGTCCAGCACAGGATTGCGGCTCCCGCGGCCTTCAGTTCCAGCACCCGGGCCATGTCGAGGGCGTTGCCCTGATGGCTGATGAAGCTGCACCCGAGGGGCTCGAAGTCGGGGATGCCGCGCAGCCTTGCGCGCGTTGCTTCCGGCAGGCCGGGCCAGTGCTTGGCGTCGAAGCGCGCCGTCACGAGGCCGCGGGGCAGATGCGGCGCGCGGTCACGGAAGCAGGCGACGGAATGGGGGTTGAACGACATCACCGCCACATCGCCCGCATAACCGTCGAGCGCCGCGATCACGGCATCTTCGAGTGGGCCGACGTTCGGGCCCATCGCGCCGTCCTGATCCTTCACCTCGATCAGGAGCGGTACGCGCCCGGCGACGAGGTCGAGCGCCTCCCCGAGGCGCGGGATGCCCCCCGTCCCGCCTGTGAGCGCGATGCCCGCCAATGCCTTCGCGTCCCGTTCGGCCACCGGCCCCGCCTCGCCCGTCAGCCGGTCGAGGACATCGTCGTGAAACGTCATCGCCGCGCCGTCGGCGGACGGCTGGATATCGAGTTCGATGCCCACACCGATCTCGACCGCCGCCGCATAGGCCGCGAGCGAGTTCTCGGGCACGCCCGGTCCGTGCAGGCCGCGATGCGCGATGTGTCCCTTCAGGAAGGCGGGGGGAAGTGCCGGGCCCATCATCGGACGCGGAAGATTCCCTCGATCTCGACCGCCACGCCGAAGGGCAGGATCGCGCCCACGGCCGAGCGCGAATGCCGCCCCCGGTCGCCCAGGGCTTCGACGAGGAAGTCCGAGGCTCCGTTGATGACCTTGGGCTGATCGCCGAAGTCGGGCGTGCAGTTCACGAAACCGGTCAGCTTGACGACCTGCTCCAGCGCCTCGATGTCGCCGGTCGCGGCCTTGACCTGCGCCAGCAGGCTGATCGCGCAGGCCCGCGCCGCCGCGGCCCCCGCTTCGACGTCCATGTCGTCGCCGAGCCGCCCGGTGATGAGGCCGTCCGGCCCGCTGGAAATCTGCCCCGACACGAACAGAAGGTCGCCCGAGCGCACCGCGGGCACGTAGTTCGCGGCCGGGGCGGGGGCGTCGGGCAGGGTGACGCCGAGCTCGGCCAGGCGATCGGTGATGGACATGGGGCTCCTCCGGTCTGATCCCGGCGAAGCTGGCACGCCCCGCCGAGGATGAAAAGAACCCCGATGCCCATACGCCGATGCGCAACCGCGCAGTTGCGATCCTACCCTTCGCGCAGCGCGCGGTTGAAGTAATCCGTCAGCGGCTTCACCAGATAGCCGAGCGGCGTCCGGTCCTCGGTGCGCAGGTAGGCCTCCACCGGCATCCCCGGCAGGAGCGGCTGATCGCCCAGACGATCCACCTCGCCCTCGTTCGGCAAGACCTCGGCCTGATAGTAGGTCGTGCCCGTTCCTTCGTCGGTGAAGGCGTCGGGAGAGACGCGGATGATCTCGCCGAAGAGTTCGGGCGTGGTGCGCGCGTCGAAGGTCGGCAGTCGCAGCGTCACGGGCTGCCCGGGATAGACCTGGTCGATGTGGATCGGATCGACCTGCGTCTGGATCACGAGCGGCCGGTCCTGCGGCACGAGGAAGAGCACCGGATCGGCCGGCCGGATCACGGAACGTTCGGCGAAGACCTGCATGTCGTAGACGACGCCATCCACCGGAGCCGTCACGTCGAGGCGCGACATCTGCTCGCGGATCGCGCGGTACTGTTCGGCCAGTTCGATCTGCCGGAACGACAGGTCGCGCAGCTCGGTGATCGCGGTCTCGCGCATTTGCGTGCCGAGTTTCAGAATCTCCAACTCGATCTCCGTCGCGCGGCCCTCGAGTTCGGCCACCGAGGCCTCGAACTCGCCGACCCGCCCCAGCAGCGCGGCCTCCTCCCGTTGCAGGGCCAGGACGCGCGGGGCCTGCGCCAGCCCGCGGTCGAGCAGGCTCCGCTGCGCGTCGAGTTCCTCGCGGATGAACCCCAGCTGCAGCTCCAGCGCCTCGGATTGCGCGCCGATCCCGGTGACCTGCGATGCGATCTGGTCCTTGCGGCGCTCCAGCTGCTCGACCTCGCGCGCACTCGACGCGCGGCGCGCCTCGAAGAGGTTCTGCTGGCCCTGCACCATCTCGGCGACCGAGGGCGCGCGCGCCGCCTCGGCCAGAAGCTCGGGGGGAAAGTCGAGCGTGTCCTCGTCGTCGCGTTCGGCGGCGAGGCGGGCGGCGCGGGCACCGATCTCGTAGAGCTGATCGCGCAGGATGTCGGACTGCGAGCGCAGCGAGATCGGGTCGAGCCGGATCAGCACGTCGCCCGCGTCCACACGGTCGCCCTCGCGCACGAGGATCTCGGTGACCACTCCGCCGTCGGGGTGCTGCACGACCTGCCGGTTGCTCTCGACCGCGACGCGTCCCGTCGAGATGATCGCGCCCGAGATATTGGCCGTGACCGCCCAGGTGCCGAAGCCCCCGAACAGGATCAGAAGCCCGAGGAGGCCGAGGCCCATCGGTCGGCGCACCGACCAGGCCGACGTCTTGGGCGGTGCCGGGTTCGACACGACGGGGCCGGGCGTGGTCGACGCGGGGGCGGCGGGAAGTTTGCTCATGTCACGCCTCCCGGCCGGGCCGGGCCCGACCCGCTGATTTCCGCGTGGTTGCGCACCATGGCCTGCAGCACCTCCTCGCGCGGTCCGAAGGCCTGCCGGACCCCGTCCTTGAGCATCAGCAGCATCTCGCATTCCTGGATGGCCGAGGGCCGGTGCGCGATGATGATCACCGACTTGCCTTCCGCCTTCATCCCCTTGATCGCCTGATTGAGCGCGATCGATCCCTCGTTGTCGAGGTTCGAGTTCGGTTCGTCCAGAACGAGTACGAGCGGATCGCCGAACATCGCACGCGCGAGGCCGATCCGCTGGATCTGCCCGCCCGAGAGCCGGCCGCCCACCGTCGAGACCGGCGTGTCGTAGCCTGCGGGCTGTTCGAGGATCATCTCATGCGCCGCCGCCTTGCGCGCGGCCTCGACGATCTGCGCGGGGTCGGCGTCGGGCTGCAGGCGGGCGATGTTCTCGGCGATCGTTCCGTCGAAGAGCGTCACCGACTGCGGCAGATAGCCGATGTAGCTGCCGAGAACGTCGGGGTCGTATTGGTCGAGCGTCGCGTTATCGAGCCGCATCTTGCCGCCCGCCGGCACCCAGGCCCCGGTGATCGCCTTGGCGAGCGAGGTCTTGCCCGCGCCCGACGGCCCGATCACCCCCATTGCCTGACCCGGCTGCAGAACGAAGGACACGGCGCGCAGCGATGCCTGAGTGGCGCCCGGCGGTATGATGGTCACGTTCTCGCCCACCAGAAGGGCGCGCGGACGGGGCAGGGGCGTGCGCTGCCCCTCGGGCGGGATCTTGTCCAGAAGGTCGATCACGGTCTCGCGTCCCTTGCGCGCGGCGTCGACCAGCTGCCACTGTCCGATCATCATCTCGATCGGCGCGAGCGCCCGGCCAAGCAGGATCGACCCCGCGATCATGGCCCCCGCGGTCAGCTCGTTCTGAAGCACGAGATAGGCCCCGAGGCCCAGCATCGCCGATTGAAGGAAGAGACGCAGGGTCTTCGTCGTCACGGTGAAGAAGCCCGACTTGTCCGAGAACGTCACCGCCTGCGCCAGAGAGACGCCCCGGGCCTTCATCCAGCGCGCGAAGGCCGCGCCGCGCATCCCGAGCGACTGCACGAGCTCCGCCTCGGAGGCGAGTTGCTGCGCGGTCACTTCCGCCCGCGCGGCGGCCCGGCTGTTCTCGGCCATCGGCACCCGCACCGAGACCTGGTTGATGATGGCGAGGAGGACGAGCACCGAGCCACCGCCGATCGCGAGGTAGCCGAGGAAGGGATGCAGGATGAAGATCGCCGCCACGAATAGCGGCGTCCACGGCACGTCCATCAACGCGAGGAAGACGGGAGACGACAGAAGCCGCTGCACGGCTTCCAGGTCGCGCAGGGGGTTGCGCCCGCCCGCGCCGCCCGGTGTCGCGGCCGCCTGCCGCAGATGCGCCGAAAACACTCTCCCGTCGAGGTCCGACTGGAAGCGCGCGCCCACCCGCGCCATCACCCGGCCGCGCACGTAGTCGAGCACGCCCATCATCAGGAAGAGGAAGGTCACGAGGACCGACAGCGCGATCAGCGTCTCCTCCGACCGGGAGCCGAGGACACGGTCGTAGACCTGCAACATGTAGATCGGGCCGGTCAGCATCAGCGCGTTCACGACGGCCGAAAACACGAAGACCATGAGGATCAGGTGGTTCGATTTCGTGCGGATGTCGCGCACTTCCCGCGCGCCGCTATGGCCGAATGGCGATTTGGGAGAACTCATCGAAGGTCCAATACAGTCGTCTGAAAGGCGATCGCGTCAGAACACCACTCGAACCGGCGTCTTGCAACCCTTGGGAAACCCCAAACAAACCGCCTGTCGGCGGAGTTTCGCATCGGCCACGAAGTTTCGTCTCAGTTGCGGCGGAAGATTCCGCCCAGCACGTCCATCAGGATCCGCTCCGCGATATCGGGCTCGCGCTGCGGCTGGCGCTGGACGGTCTGCGGCTGGGGCGCGGGCTGCGGAGCCGGTCGGGCTTCGCGCGCGGCGTCGATCATCGGCAGCGCCTTGACCGGCAGCCCGTCATGGACGCGCACCATCGTCTCGCGCCAGATCTCCGCCGGCAATCCGCCGCCGGTGACGCCGGTGAGCGGCGAATTGTCGTCGTAGCCCATCCAGACCCCGGCGACGTAATCTCCGGTGAAGCCGATGAACCAGGCGTCGCGCGCCTCCTGCGTGGTGCCCGTCTTGCCCGCGGCCGGGCGGCCGTCGGGCAGCTTGGCGCGCGTGCCGGTGCCGGCCTCGACTCCGCGGTGCATCATGTAGACGAGTTGCCGCGCGGCCTCGGTCTGGATCACCCGCTCGCCGAGCCCGCTCTCGTGGTCGAGGAGCGGGGCCTCGTCGCCGCGCAGCGACAGCGAGGTCAGGCCGTAGGGCGTGACGCTCGTTCCGCCGTTCAGGATCCCGGCATAGGCACCCGTCATCTCCAGAAGGGTCGATTCGCTGACGCCAAGGGCGAGCGCCGGGCCGTCGGCCAGGTCGCTGTCGATGCCGAATTCGGTCGCCACCTTGCGCACGACGTCGCGACCCACGTGCTCCGAGAGGCGCACCGTCGAGGTGTTGAGCGACCGCGCCAGCGACTCGGTCAGCGTCACCTCGCCATAGTATTGCCGGGTGTAGTTTTCGGGCGACCAGGTGCCGGAGCCGGGGATGTTCATCGTCAGGGGCGCGTCGACCACCCGGTCGTCGAAGCGGATGCCGAGGTCCAGCGCGGCGGCGTAGACGAAGGGCTTGAAGCTCGACCCGGTCTGGCGCACGGCCTGGACCGCGCGGTTGAATTGCCCGCCGCCGCGGGTGTTGCGGCCGCCGACCATGGCGCGCACGGCACCGTCGGCGCTCATCACGACGATGGCCGCCTGTGCTTCCGAGCCCTCGCGCACCTTCGTGTCGAAGACGACCTGGAGGGCTTGTTCGGCGGCTCCCTGGATGCGCTGGTCGAGCGTCGTGCGCGCGATCACGTCCTCGGTCGTCTCTCCGGTCAGGAAGTCGGGGCCGTCCGACATGACCCAGTCGGCGAAGTATCCGCCCGTGTCCTGCCGCGCGGCCGGCGAGAGCGTGGCCGGGTTCTCGACCGCCTGGGTGAATTCCGCGCTGGTCAGGAAGCCCTGGTCGCGCATCAGGCGCAGCACCGTCGCGGCCCGATCCTGCGCGCGCTCCAGATTGTTCGTCGGCGCGTAGTAGCTCGGCGCGGGCAGGAGGCCCGAGAGCATCGCCGCCTCCTGCGCGTTCAGCCGGGCCACCGATTTGCCGAAGTAGCGCTGGCTCGCCGCCGCGAAGCCCCGCGCGCCCGCGCCGAGGTAGGCGCGGTTGAGGTAGATCGCCAGGATCTCTTCCTTCGTGAACTTCGCCTCCAGCGCGAAAGCATAGGGGATCTCCTTGATCTTCCGCCAGACCGAGCCGCGGCGGCAGTCGGCCTCGAACTCGGCCTCGGTCATGCCGAGCGACGGATCCCAGTCCTGTCCGAGGCAAAGCAGCTTCGCGACCTGCTGCGTGATGGTCGAGCCGCCGGAGCCCGAGAAGGGGCCGCGCCCGGCGCGGATGTTGGTGCGCATCGCGCCGACGATGCCGCGCGGGCTGACGCCGAGATGGCGGTAGTAGCGCTTGTCCTCGGAGGCGACGACGGCGTTGGCCAGATGCGGCGAGACCCCTTCGAGCGTGACGAGCCCGCCGAAGTTGTCGCCGCGCCAGGCGAAGGTGCGGCCCTCCCGGTCTTGCAGTGTGACCGAGCCGCGCGCGCGCCCGTCGGCGAGCGACGCCATCTCGGGCAGGTTGACGTAGTTGTAGCCCGTGGCCGCCGCGAGGATGAGCGCGACGACGACCGCCCCGCGCCAGCTGAGCGCCCAGAAGACTCGCAGGAGCACCTTCACGGGCCACAGAAGCCAGCTGAGCGGACCGCGCCTCGCCTTGCGCGTGGGGGTGGCCCGGCGCTTGCGGGGCGCGGGCTTGCGCTTCGGGGGCGTCCGCCGCCTGTCGGCGGTCAAAGGCTTGCGGGGAGACCTTGCCATGTCTGCTCATCCCTTGGTGGGCTTTGAGAGGCAGATATACGGTGCGGCGAGTCGCTTGTGCACCCCGAACCCGGCATTGAGATGCATTTGCAGCATTTCGTGTTTGCTCAAATTATAGGCAGTGCCTCCAAATTAAGCGCAAAAAGGCGCAAAGCGGCGTCACCGGCCGTCCGACGGGCGTGCCGCACGTTGCGCGCGAAGGCACGGCTCCGTGATCTGCCCCTGTCCGGCCATCTCTGGGCCGCTTCGGAAGGGGAATGACGTGAAACTCATCATTGCAGCAATCAAGCCATTCAAGCTCGAGGAGGTGCGCGAGGCGCTGACCACCCTCGGCGTGCGCGGCATGATGGTGACCGAGATCAAGGGCTTCGGCTCCCAGTCGGGCCACACCGAGATCTACCGCGGAGCCGAATACGCGGTGAACTTCGTGCCCAAGGTCAAGCTGGAGATCGTGGTGCCCGCCGCCATGGCCGACCAGGTCGTCGAGACCATCGCCACCACCGCCAAGACCGACAAGATCGGCGACGGCAAGATCTTCGTCCTCGACGTCCAGCAGGCCGTGCGCGTCCGCACCGGCGAGCTGAACGACGACGCGATCTGAACGAATCACAGGGGATAGAAACACATGAAACTCCGCACTTCTCTTGCCGCGACCGGCGCGATGACGGCCCTTGCCGTCGCGTTGCCGAGCCTGGGTTTCGCCCAGGACGCCGAGGCCCCGGCCGCGGTCGACAACGCCTTTATCTTCAACACGCTTCTCTTCCTGATCGGCGGCTTCCTCGTCTTCTGGATGGCCGCGGGTTTCGCCATGCTCGAAGCCGGCCTCGTGCGGTCGAAGAACGTGACTACGCAGCTGACCAAGAACATCGCGCTCTTCTCGCTCGCCTCGATCATGTTCTGGCTGATCGGCTATAAGCTGATGTATCCCGGTGACGGTGGCTGGCTCATCGAGGGCTATCTCGGGCCGCTCTTCTCGCCCTACCCGGTGAACGTCGAGCCCGATCTCGCCACCGGCTATTCGGTCGCCTCGGACTTCTTCTTCCAGCTGATGTTCTGCGCCACCACCGCGTCGATCGTTTCGGGCACGCTGGCCGAGCGCATCAAGCTCTGGCCCTTCCTGATCTTCGTCATCGTGCTCACCGGCATCATCTACCCGATCGAAGCCTCGTGGCAGTGGGGTGGCGGTTGGCTCTCGGAAGCGGGCTTCTCCGACTTCGCGGGTTCGACCCTCGTGCACGCCGCCGGTGGCTTCGCCGCCCTGGCCGGTGCCATCATCCTCGGGCCGCGGATCGGCAAATACGCCAAGGACGGGCGCGTTGTCCCGATGCCCGGCTCCAACCTGGCGCTGGCCACGCTCGGCACGTTCATCCTCTGGATGGGCTGGTTCGGCTTCAACGGCGGCTCAGAGCTTGCTCTCGGTGCCGAGGCGAGCGCGAACAACGTCTCGATCATCTTCGCCAACACCAATATGGCCGCCGCGGCCGGTGCGGTCGCCGCGCTGATCCTGACGCAGATCCTCTACAAGAAGGTCGACCTCACCATGGTCCTCAACGGTGCGCTGGCCGGTCTCGTGTCGATCACTGCTGGCCCGCTCGACCCGAGCCTCTTCGGCTCGCTCTGGATCGGGGCCATCGGCGGCGTCATCGTGGTCTTCGCCGTCCCGGCGCTCGACCGCATGAAGATCGACGACGTGGTCGGCGCGATCCCGGTCCACCTGATCGCGGGCTTCTGGGGGACGATGGTGGTGCCGGTCTATACCGACGGTGCTTCCTTCGGGAGGCAGCTCCTCGGCTTCATCGCCATCGGTGCCTTCGTCTTCATCGCCTCGCTCGTGCTCTGGCTGATCCTGAAGATGCTGGGTGGCATCCGGGTCTCCGAAGAGGCCGAGATCAACGGCCTCGACACATCGGAGCTCGGCATGGAGGCCTATCCCGAGTTCTCGCGCGGCTGATCTCCCTCGAGGTCGCGCAAAGCAGACCCCCGGGCCACGCGCCCGGGGGTTTTTTCGTGCACCATAGCCGTCGACACGCACGAAAAGACCCGGCCGTGGACGGCCGGGTCTTTCGTACAAAACGTTCAAACGGGGTCGGGAGTTTCGTACAAAACGCCCAATTCGATCAGACGGCGCCTTCGATCCAGTCCTTCAGCGCGGCCTTCGGTGCCGCCCCGATCTTCTGGTCCACAGCCTCGCCGCCCTTGAACATGAAGAGCGCCGGAATGCCCCGCACACCCATCGCGGCCGGGCTCGCCGGGTTTTCGTCGACATTGACCTTCACGATCTTCACCTTGCCCTCGTACTCGGCCGAAAGCTCTTCGAGCGCGGGTCCGATCTGCTTGCAGGGGCCGCACCATTCGGCCCAGAAATCGACGACGACGGGCACGTCGGACTGCTTGACGACTTCGTCGAAGGTGGCGTCGGTTGCGGCGATGGTGGCCATGGGTGTCTCCCGGATTTCGGATGCGCGCTGCGCGGTCGCCCGAAGCTATGCAGGCAACCCCACCGGGTCAATGGCCGGCCCGAGGTCCGTCACGAAATCGTGCGGAAGCTCCATGAGAAGCGGGCCTTTCGTCCAGATAATCCTCATCTTTACAGTGTGTTCCGGCCAGATTGCCTGCGCGGCCAGTCGATATGCCGCCATCTGCCGCAAAAGGCCGTCGGGCACCTCCGCCGGCGTCGCGGGCAACACCGTGTTCGTCTTGAAGTCGATCACCGTCACCGTGTCACCCATCACGATCACCCGGTCCATCGTCCCGAAGATCGCGGGCCGCTCGGTCGTGCCGGGCAGGGCGAAGGGTACCTCCGCAAGCGTGCCCTCGGCGAAGACCGTCGCGAGGTCGGGCGCATCGAGGACGCGCATCGCCTCGGCCAGGCACGCGGCCGTATCGACCGCCCCCGGATCGGTCTCAGCCGCGACGATCGCCTCCGCGCGCGCCGCCCAATCCGCGCGTGGTAGCAGGGGCAGATATTCGAGCAACGCATGCACCGCGGTCCCCCACGCCAGTGCCGCCCCGGTCTCGCCCCCGACCTCGCCTGCCAGCGCCTTCGCTCCCGGCAGCGCCGACGGCGCGATCCGGTTCGCGACTTTTGCGGGCGCGGAAACGGGTCGGGTGACCCATTCGGGACGGGCGCGCGTCTCAGTGGTGCTGTCGTCCGCCTTACCTGCGACGGGTGTCCAGTCACCGGCCTCCAGCCGCAGGCCCTCGCCCGCTTCGAACGTTTGTGGAAGGGCTCCACGCGCCTCCATCGCGGCCCTGATCCGCGTGTACCAGCTGTCTTCCGGAGCCTCGCCCACGTCGCCGGCTGCCCCCACGATCAGGAGCGACTCGGCCCGCGTCATCGCCACGTAGAGCAACCGGTCGCGCTCCGCCGTTTCCGCCGCCTGCGCGGCTTCGATATGTGCCGCGATCGCCGGCGGTCGGGCAGCGGCCCTCGGCATCCAGACCGCGGTTCCGTCGTCCAGGCGTTCGACGCCGGTGATGGCCCGCGGGCGGCGTTTCATCGTCTCGGGCAGGATGACGACCGGGGCCTCGAGCCCCTTCGAGCCATGCACCGACATCACCCGTATCGTGCCCGTCCCGGCCTGCCGCTTCACGTCGACGTCCGCCGAGGCGAGCCAGCCGAGGAAGCCGGTGAGGCTCGGCGTCTCCAGCTGCTCGTAGGTCAGGGCCTGTGCCAGTAGCGCGTCGATCGCCTCCTCGACCTCGTCCCCGAGCCGCGCGCGGAGCCGCCGCCGCCCGCCGTGGCGCACGAGGATCCGTTGCAGCACTTCGTAGGGCCGCAGGATGTCGGCGATGCGCAGCACGTCGGCGAGAATCGCGGTCGCTTCCGGGTCGCGCCCGTCGTCGCGCAGCACGTCCCAGAGCGGCCGCTTGCCCCGCCCGTGCGCCAAGGCGAAGAGGTCGTCCTCGCTCACCGACGCGAGCGGGGAACGCAGTACGGTGGCGAGCGAAAGATCGTCGCCCGGCGTCGCGGCCCAGGTCAGCAAGGCGATCAGGTCGCGCACCGCCATGTCGTCGAGGAGCGCAAGACGGTCGGCGCCGGCAAGGTCGAGGTCGAGCGCCTTGCACTCGCGGACGATGTGGTGAAACAGCGCCTTGCGCCGCTGTAACAGGATCAGGATGTCGCCCGCCCGCACCGGCCGCCGCGCGCCGCCCCGCCCGATGGGCGTGCCGCTGTCGATCAGTTCGCGGATCTGCCGCGCGACGTGGCGGGCGAGTTCGACATTGGCGTCGTTCGCCGCCGGTCGGTCGATCGGGTCGTACCACTGCCGGTCCGACAGGTCGGCCGTCTCCTGCACGATCGGCGGCCAGAGGTCGACGCGGCCGGGCATGTCGGCGTGGAAGGCGATGTGCTCTGGAGCCTCGCCCACGCCGCCGCCCGCCTCGAAAACCGCGTCCACGAGGTCGAGGATGACCGGGGAGGACCGGAAGGAGTGGCGCAGGGCGTGGTCGCGCAGCTCCGGCCCGCCCGCGCCCAGCATCTCGGCGAAGGTCGTGCGCATCCGCTCGAAGGCATCGAGGTCCGCGCCCTGGAACGCGTAGATCGACTGCTTGCGGTCGCCGACCACGAAGAGCGTGCGCCGCACGTCGAGTCGCGCGCCGGCACCGGCACCGAACTCGGCGGCGAGGCGGGTGATGACGGCCCATTGCGCGGGCGACGTGTCCTGCGCCTCGTCGACGAGGATGTGGTCGATGCCGCCGTCGAGCTTGAAAAGCACCCATTGCGCCATCGGCGACGTCGAGAGGAGCCGGCGCGCGCCGTCGATCTGATCGTCGAAGGTGAGCCAGCCGCGCGCCCGTTTGCGGGCCTCGACCTCGGCGACGAAAGCCGGCGCGAAGGCATGGAGCGCGGCGGTCTGATCGAGCGCGTCGAAGGCGTTGATCCGGGCATGGGCGTCCGAGAGACGGGCGGCGAGCGCGGCCCAGTCCTCGAAGACATCCTCGGGGAAGGTCTCCTTCGCGTCCTTCGTCCAGCGGATCGAACGCGGAGCCATCGCCTGCGTCAGCATCACCGGCGTCAGCAGGTCGAAGCGATCCTCCTGCGCGGCGAGGATCACCTGTGACAGATCGGCGTGGAGCTTGGTCATCGTCGTGCCGCCGAGGCCCTTCGTCCCGTCGCGCACCGCTTCGAGCAGGTCGATGTCCGCCGGCCCCGGGATCTCGGCGCGCACCGCTTCGGGCGTCTGGTCTGCGATCCCGAGTGCGGCGCGCAGGTCATCGCGCGTGCGTGCGGCGGCGAAGGCGTCCGAATGGCTCGCGACCGCGGCGAGGAAGCCCGACGGTTCCCCGTCGCTCATGTAACGGGCGATGCCATCCACGGCCGCGCGATGCATCGGGTCGGCCGCCATCTCGTCGAAGACCTCGGCGTGGAGACGGGCGGCGGCGGTCTCGTCCATCTCGGAGAAGTTGGGCGACACGCCCGCTTCGAGCGGGAAGCGCCGCAGGAGCGCCGCACAGAAGGCGTGGATCGTCTGGATCTTGAGGCCGCCGGGCGTCTCGATCGCGCGGGCGAAGAGCGTGCGTGCGCGGCGCAGCTTATCGGGGTCGATCGTGCCGCGCGCGGCCCCGAGGCGGGTGATCTGATCCCGCAGGTCCGCATCCGGGAGCATCGACCATTCGCCCAGACGGCGGAACAGCCGGTTCTGCATCTCGCCCGCCGCGGCCTTGGTGTAGGTGAGGCAGAGGATACGCTCCGGCTCCGTCCCTTCGAGGAGGAGCCAGGCGACACGGTCGGTGAGCACCCGCGTCTTGCCCGACCCGGCGTTCGCAGCGAGCCAGACCGAGCCGCGGGGGTCGGCCGCGTCGATCTGTGCGCGGGTGGCGGCGTCGGGTCGGAACTCGCTCATGCGTCCCCCAGGCGGATCGGGGTCGCGGGGGTCGTGTCGTCCCATTCTCCGAAGCGCGAGAGCTGATCGTAGGGGCTGGCGAAGGTCAGGAAATCGGGTGCGAGGCGGGCGATGAAGGGCGCGCCGGCCTGATAGCGTTCGATCAGGGCGAGCAGGTCCGACCGCGTCCGCGCGACGAGGTCGAGACCGAAGCCCTTGGGCGCGACCTCCTTCGTCTGCGCGCCGACCTGGATGTAGGCGACGTGGTCGACCTGTCGCTGGGCCACATCCGGGAAGGCCCCGGCCTCGACCATGACCGCCGTCAGCAGCAGTTGCTTGGCGAAGTAGAGCTGGGCCTTCTCGGTGGGCGGCGTGCCGGTCTTGTAATCGAAGATCGCGACGCCTGTGCCCCGGTCGTCGATCCGGTCGGCGCGGGCGGTCAGGGTGAAGGGCGGCTGTTCGAAATCGAGGCGGCCTTTCGTCTCCACGGTACCCGGCCGGCCGGCGTCGCGGCGCGCCGCCTCGGCCTCGAGGAACGCGGGCAGGACGCGCTCGAACTTGCCGAGCCAGAGCCGCCGCGCCCCGGGCCAGGGGGCCTCGGCCGCCAGCGTCTCCTCGAGAGCGGCGCGCAGGCGGGCGTCGGCATCCTCGGGCAGGTCGCCGGGTATGGCGCGCGCGAACTGCTCCATCGCGTCGTGGAGAGCGGAGCCGCGCACCCGCGCATCCGGGCCCTGCCGCAGCGGGTTCAGGGGCTCCAGCCCCAGGATCTGGCGGGCGTAGACGGCATAGGGGTCACGGATCAGCATCTCGACGCCGGTGACCGACAGCCGGTCGAGGCGCACGGTCGGCGGAAGGCGCGGCGCGGGACGCGGGGCGCGCTCGATGGCTGCGGGGGGCGCATCGAGCGTCTTGGCGAGGTCGAGCCAGTGCTGGCCCCGCGCCTTCATATCGTGAAGGGCCCTCTCGCCCGCCGGACCGATCCCGCCGAGAAGGTTCGTCAGCCGGTTGAGCCAGCGAGAGGGCACCGTCTCGGCCTCCGCGGTACGCGTCGCGTGCGACAGCCAGATCTCGCGTCCGGCGGCGGCCTGCTGGAAATCGTGCGCCGAGAGCCCGATCGAGCGGTCGGGCAGCCGCAGCCCGAGCGCGCGGCGCATCTGACGGTTGAGCCAGGGGTCGGGGGTGGGCTGGCCCGGCCAGACGTCATCGGTCAGCCCCCCGAGGATCACGAGGTCGGCGGTGCGCACCCGCGCCTCCAACGCACCCCAGATCATCACGCTGGGATGCGGCGAGTAGGGGTCGCGCACTTCCTCTCCCTGCAGGAGCGTGCCGAGCATCCGGGCGTAGTCGCCCGCGCCGATCGTCGTCTCGCCGCGCTCCTCCGCGGCCGCCGCCAGCCCGTCGAGGACCGCGCGCGCCCGGCGTCCGGCCTCGTCCGACCAGAGCTTGCCGGTATCGGTGCCGCCGCCCCTTGCGACCTGCTCGACCAGGGCAATGTGGTCGTCGAGATGCGCGGCAAGCGGCGCGTCCGCGGGGGCCGTGGGCAGCGCGTCGAGAAGATCGGAGAGCCAGCCGGTCCAGGCATCGGGCGGCGCATCGCCGTCGGCGTGCCACCGGGCGACGGCGGCGCGGTCGGGGAAGGGGCAGGGCCCGTCGCGCAAGAGCCCGGTCTCGAGGGCGCGGGCGCGCTTCAGGTGCTCCATCCGCGCGTCGCCGGAATGGGTGAGCGGGTGCTTGAGCAGGATCGCCAGGGCCTCCGCTTCGACCGGCCGGCCCCGCATCTCGGCTGTCAGCAGCAGAAGGCGACCGACCGCACTCTGGTTGAGGGGTTTGCCCGCGGAATCGTCAGGGATGACGGCCCAGCGATCGAGCTGCGCGGCGACCTGACGGGAGAGCGTTCGGTCGGGCGTGATGAGCGCGGCGGTCCGGCCCTCGGACAGGGCGGCACGGAGGCCGGTGGCGATGGCGGCGGCCTCGGCCCCCGGGGACGGCGCGGCGAGGAGCGTGACGCCGGAGCAGGCCGTGTCGACGTCGGTGAGCGTCGGCCCTTCGGTTCGCCAGGCATCGGTCACCGGAGCGGGGCGCAGCGCGAGCGACAGAAGCGCGTTGCGGGCGGGCACGGCGGGCGCGTGATCGCCCCAGCGGGGCACGTTGGGCCGCGATTGCCCCAGGTCCCGCATCAGGGCGGCGTGGCGGTACTGCGGATGATCCTGATGGCCGTCACCCTCGGTCAGCGCGTCCCAGGCCGCATCCGGCATATCGCGGTCGACGCCCGGCAGGACGACGGCCCCCTGCGGCAGGGCGAGCGTCGCGGCGATCAGGGCGCGCGTCGGCGCGCGGGACGCGGTGGAGCCCGCGATGATGACCGGGTCTTGCGGGGGGCTCGCCTGCCAGTGCGCGATGAGCCGGGCGAGACCGAGCGCCTGCGCGCCGGCGGGTGTCATCCGCCCATCGGCCGCGGCCCAGCCGGTGGCGATGCGCAGGAAGGTCAGCGTGCGCTGCCAGTGCTCCGACAGGTGCCCGGTGTCGATGGTTTCCAATCGCTCCGGGTCCATCGCCTCCTCTTCGATCTCGGCGAGGAGCGTTGCGAGGCTCGAGGCGAGGTCGAAGGCGGCGCTTGCCGGGGCGAGGTCGGGGCTGTGGGTCAGGAGCTCCGCCACGAGGCGCGTCAGCTTCAGGCGCAGGGCGAGGGGCGAGACCTCGGCCGTGGGCATGTCACCGGGCGGCAGGAGCGGCGCGATGTCGGTGACGAGGCCGATGCGCGGCAGGAGCGTCGCGCCGTCGGCGGCGAGCGCGGCCTCGATCCGCCGGGCCATGCGCGTGGTGTTGACGAGGAGCGTCACGCGCGCCATGGATTCGGGCGGCATACCGGCGAGACGCGCGCGCAGCCCGGCGGCGAAGCTCGACGAGAAGTCGACGCCCAGCGGCTCGGCGTGAAGACCCCGGATCACCCCTCGGCCTGCAGCATGGCTTCGGCCTCTGCGATCCCTCCCGGCGTGCCGACATCGGCCCAGCCGCCCGTGTGGACGACGCCGAAGAGACGGCCACGGTCCATCATGTCGAACCAGAGGTCGCGGAGGGAGAAGACCTCACGCGGATCGTCGCGCAGGCCGTCGGGTTTCACGATGCCCGCGCCGGTGTTCACATAGCCGTCCGGTGCCACCCGCAGCCGCCCTTCGGCATCGAGCGCGAAGCGCACGCCGGCCTGGATCGCCCCCTGCGGTTGCGGCACCAGAAGGAGGAGACCGTCCATGCGCTCCGGCTGCCACGCCGCTTCGAGCGTGTCGCGCGCGCGAGGCCCCGTCCAGCAGGCATCGCCGTTCATCGTCAGGACCGGCCCGTCGCCCAGATGCGGTAGCGCGTTGCGCAGGCCACCGCCGGTTTCGAGAAGCGTCGGCGTCTCGCGCAGGACCGTCACATCGGTTCCCGCGAGGTGGCGTTCGAGCTGCTCGGCGAAATGATGCGTGTTGACGACCGTCGGGCCGGGCCCGGCCACTTGTTCGAGCGCGTGGTCGATGAGCGGGCGACCCGCGACCTCCACCATCGCCTTCGGCCGGTCATCGGTGAGAGGGCGCATCCGGGTGCCGCGACCCGCGGCGAAGACCATGCAGGCGATCATTCCCGCCCCGCGTGCTCGCGCCCGGCGAAGCGTCCGGCCCGCGCCTCGGTCGCGGCGAGCCAGCCCGCGTCGGGCACCGGCAACAGGCCGTTGAGGACGGCGCGGACGTCGGCCAGGGCGGGATGTTGCAGCTCCCGTTCGAGGGCCACCCACGTGGGCGGGATGAATCGCAGGTAGGAGGTCCGCCCCGAATGCAGACAGAGCCGCGTGAAGACGCGCCCGATGATGCGCAGGCTGCGTTGCACGGAACAGACGGCGAGCCGTGCGTGCAGCGTCTCCGGGTCTGTGGCCGTGGCGGCGAGATAGGCCTCGGTCGCTGCGGTGACGGCAGCGGGCGTGACCGGGCGGCGCGGATCGTGGATCAGCGAGGCGAGATCGTACTCCGCCGGCCCTGTCATCGCATCCTGGAAGTCGAGCAGACCGATCCGTGCGACGCCGGCGCGCTCGGGCAGCCAGAGCAGGTTCTCCGCGTGGTAGTCCCGATGCACGATCACGGGCGGCCCGGTGAGCGTGGCGTCGATCGCGGCCTGCATCGCGGCCTGCAGGTCGGGCTTCCGGTCGCGGTGCGCGGGCGCGTACCAGTCGAAGACCGTCGTGGTCAGCGCGGCCATCTGCGCCGGATAGCTCGGCACGTCGGGCGGGGCCTCGCGGTGCAGCGCCGCGAGAAGTTCGGCGGAAGCGGCATAGAGCGCCGGCTCGTCCGCCGGGATCGCCGTGGCATGGGTGGCGAGGAGGTCGTCGCCGAGATCTTCCAGAAGCAGAAAGCCGGCCTCGGGGTCGCGGGCGAGGATGCGGGGCGCGGAGAAGCCCCGGGCGGTGAGCCAGTCGGCGATGGCGATGAAGGGGCGCGTGTCCTCGCCCATCTCGGGGGGTGCGTCCATGACGATGGCGGTCTCGGTACCGCGCGTCAGGCGCTCGTAGCGGCGGAGCGAGGCGTCCTGCTTGAGCGGCAGTCGCATCGCATCGCCCCAGCCCGCTGTTGCCAGGAAGGCGTCGAGCGCCGTTGCCCGTGCCCCGTTCATGTCGCGATTTCCATGAACGCCGGGCGCAGTCGGTCGAGTGCGGCCGCGGGGCCGGCGAGCGTCAGGATGCGGCCATCGGCTCCGTCGGGCGGATAGGCGAAGGTCAGGTCGATCGCGCTCGCAGGCCGGTCGGCACCGAGACGGTCGGGCCATTCGATCAGGCAGAGCGCGTCGCCCATGGCCGCGTCGAGGCCGAGTTCGAGCACGCCGTCGGGACCGGAGAGCCGGTAGAGGTCCGCGTGCCAGACCTCGAAGGCCCCGGCGTCGTAGGTCTGCACCAGCGTGAAGGTGGGCGAGGGCACGTCCTCGGGCGGCAGGCCGGCGCGCGTGCGCAGCGCCGTGACGAGCGCGCGAGCGAAGGCCGTCTTGCCGGCCCCGACCGGGCCGTGCAGCAGGAGCGTGTCGCCCGCGCCGAGTGCGGGGGCCAGGGCCCGGGCGAAGGCATCCGTCGCAGCGGGATCGGGCAGGACGAGGGTCAGGGTATCGGCGGCCATGGGCCGTCAGTTAGACCGGGCCGCCCGAGGCGGGCAAGGGCCTTCGCTCAGGCCGAGAGCACCGTCGCGGGCGCGTCCTCGGTGGCGGCCTCCCCGCTCGCGACGCGGAAGGTGAGCGCGATGCGCCCGTCGGGCTGCGGCAGGACGCGGACGTGGGTGCGCCGCCCGTCGAGCAGGCGCAGCTCTTCCGCCCAGGCGGTGCGCCCGTCGAGCGGGCCGTGTCGCAGATCGCGTATTTCCCCCCAGAGCGGCGAGGGGCGGCAGAGCGTCCGCCAGAAGGCGAGGCACCCGTCGAGCGTATCGGGTAAAGCCACCGGCGCTCCGGCATCGGACCAGGCCTGACGTCCGGCAAGGTTGTCGACGACCCTGGTGCCCGCCGCGTCGAAGGCGACCACGCCCTCCCCGGCCTCGTCGAGGAGCGACAGGAAGAGGTCGCGGTCCTGTCTTTGTTGGCGGCTGGCGAGGATGCCCGCGCTGATGTCCTCCAGCAGAAGCGTCGTGGCCCCGTTGTCCTGCGGTCGGGCGGTCATGCGGTAGCTTGCGCCGCTCGCCAGTGTCCACGTTTCCACGTGCGGTCCGACGGCGGTGCTGTCCGGACCGGCCGACAGGCTGTCGCGCCAGGTCTTGTAGTCGCGCGGTTCGGGGATCTTCTGCCGGTCGCGGAGCGCGTCGAGCACGTCCGGCAGCCGGGGCTTGCGCGAGAGCCATGCGCCATCGAGGCCCGTCATGTCCATGAGCGCGGGGTTGAAGAGGACGAGTTGGCCGTCCCGGTCGAAAACGGCGAGGCCGACCGGCACATAGGCGAAGCTGCGCGTCAGCGTCTGGATGAAGCTGCGCAGGGACTCCTCGGCCTCGATCACCCCGTCGAGCGCAAGCGCGTGGCGGCGGCCGAGGCCGTCGTCGTCGCGGGGGGCCAGTGTCACGTCGAACCACAGCTCCGTGCCCGCCAGATCCCGGCACTTGCGACGATGCCGGCCCACGCGCGCGCCCTCGCCGTCGGGAAAGAGCGACGGTTGGGGCCAGCCCTGAGCCGCATCCTCGCCGCGGCATCGGGCCACGAGCGCGCGATAGGCGGCATTGGCCCAGACCACGCGGCCGAGGTCGTCGACCGCCCAGCTGAGCGCGGGACTGGTGTCGGTCGCGTGGGTGAGCGCGGCCTGCTCTGCCTTGATCGCGTCGAGGCTGACGCGGTCGATACGCAGCACATCCTGTGCCCGGCGCGAGGTGGCGATGCTGATCTGTACGTCGCGGCCGTCGCGGTGTCCGATCACGTGAAGGGTGTCGTCGGCGAAGGTGCCGTCGATCTGGAACGGCTGACCCGTCTCGTCGAGGGCGCGCATCGCGTTGGCGGCCACGGGAATGATGTCGGTCAGCGCCTCGAGCAGTTCGTCCCAGGCCGAGAGGCGGTCGACCGGTTCGGGGACGAAGAAACCCACGTTGTCCGAATGGTCGATGAGATACCCGTTGCGGAACCGGAAGCGGCGCGGGACGCCGAGGATGTCCGCGTCGGCCACGGGCCGTAGCCGGCCCGTGCGCTGGTTGAACCACAGAAGGCCAAGGAGGGCGGACAGCGCGATGAAGAACCCCGCGAGCACGGGAACGACAATCTCTGCGATGTCGAGCATCGGGCGACCTCTCCTTCGGAAGCCCTGACCATGCGTCGCCTAATGTTAACGGCGGGTTAACGGAAAACGGTGGTTCCCGGGCGATCCCGTGTCAGCTCAGGATCTGCGTGTTCTCGCCGAGCCCGCCTTTCGGATCGCTCTCGATCGTGTGCCGCGGCCAGGCCGCCTCGGCGATGGCGCCGCTGCGGTGCCGCGGCCGCGTGCGACCCGGCAGGGCTCCGTTGGCGAAGGAGAGGGTCGCCCCCGTCCGCTCCAGGAGCGTCTTCGCGATGAAGAGACCGAGCCCCATGCCCATGTACCCCTTTCGCCGGCGGCTGCGCAGGAAGGGATCGCCCAGACGGTTGAGTACCTCGGGCGGGTAGCCCGGGCCGTCGTCGATGATGCGCAGCACCAGGCTCTCCTGCGACCACCGTCCGTCGATCCAGACCTCGGCCTCTGCGAAGTCCACCGCGTTCTGGATCAGGTTGCGCAGACCGTGGATGGTCTCGGGCCGGCGTTCCATCGCGGGCATCCGCGCCGAGGCCCCGTCGAGCGCGTCCCAGCTGAAGTGGATCTCGATGCCGCGATCGGCGTGGGGGTCCGCCGCCTCGCGCAGAAGCTCCTCCATCGGGGCGCTGTGCGTCTGCCGGTCGGATTTGCCCGCGCGTCCCATGGAGCGCAGGATGTCGCGGCAACGGTCGGCCTGCGAGCGGATCAGCTCCGCGTCGGCGCGCAGGTCCGGACTCCCGGCGAGTTCGTCGGCGAGTTCGCCCGAGACCAGCTTGATCGTCGCCAGCGGCGTGCCGAGCTCGTGGGCGGTCGCGGCGACGACGCCGCCCAGATCGTGCAGCTTCTGCTCCCGCGCGAGCGCCGTCTGGGTGGCCAGGAGCGCGTTCGACATCCGCTCGGTCTCGAGCGTCAGGCGGAAGGCGAAGCCGGCGAGGAAGATCATCCCGATCAGGAGCGCGATCCAGAACCCCACGAGTTGCAACTGCGGCAGCGCCAGGATCTGCCCGTCGGACAGCCGCAGCGGCAGGTGATAGCCGGCGAGCATGGTGATGAGCGCGATGGCGATGGCCCCGAGCGTCATGGTCGCCCGCAGCGACAGCGCCGTCGCCGAGATCGTGACCGGCGCGAGGTAAAGGAGCGCGAAGGGGTTGTTCAGACCCCCCGTCAGAAACAGGAGCGCGGTCAGCTGGACCAGGTCGAAGAGCAGGAAGGTCATCGACGAGCGTTCCGACAGGCGGGCGTTGCCGGGTCGGAACGCCTCGATCATCAGGTTGGCGACCGCGCCGGTGCCGATGACCATTGCGCAGAGGCCCAGCTCGAATTGCAGATCGAGGAAGAGGCTTGCGAAGAGGACGGTCGTGGACTGCCCCAGAATCGCCAGCCAGCGCAGGTTGACGAGTGTGCTGAGACGCACCTGCGGGACACCGCTTTCGGGCGGAAGCAGCGTATCGGTTGTGCCGGTTGTCATGGGCTTGGCGGCTCTCTCGGCGTTTGACCGGTCCGAGAATGCCCCATATCTCCCCTGAGACAAGGGTTCTTGGAGACGCATTATGAGTGACGACGCACCGGATCTCGGCCCCGATCCAACGCTGCTGCTCGTGGATGACGACGAACCGTTCCTGCGCCGGCTGGAACGGGCGATGGCGAAGCGTGGCTTCGAGGTGGAAGCGGCGCAATCCGTCGCCGAGGGGATCGCCAAGGCCACCGCGCGCCCCTCGGCCTATGCGGTGGTGGATCTACGGCTGGAGGACGGCAATGGTCTCGACGTCGTCGAGCGCTTGCGGGAGAAGCGACCGGACGCGCGGATCGTCGTGCTGACCGGCTATGGCGCGATCGCCACGGCGGTGGCAGCGGTGAAGATCGGCGCGACGGACTACCTTTCGAAGCCGGCGGACGCGAACGACATCACCAATGCGCTCCTGACGAAGGGCGACGACCTGCCGCCGCCGCCGGAGAATCCGATGTCCGCCGACCGTGTCCGCTGGGAGCATATCCAGCGCGTCTACGAGCTCTGCGACCGCAACGTCTCGGAGACGGCCCGGCGGCTCAACATGCATCGTCGCACGCTGCAGCGGATCCTCGCGAAACGGTCGCCGCGGTGAGAGCGACGCTCGCCGTCTTCGCGGGGCTCGTTCTTGCGGGCTGCCAGACGGTGTCGGCCTCGGCTCCGTCGGGCCTGTCCGGCCTGTCGCTCGTGCCGGCCCCCGGTGGCCTTCTGGTCGAGGGGTCGGGCGGGCGCGAGATCGGCTTCGGTCGCGATCAGACCGGCGCGCTGGAGAGCGTGGCCCGGGTGGAGGGCACGTCACCGCGCGCCGTCGCCTGCCCGAGCGGGCGTCAGGGGATGGAGACGCGCACGGGGCTTACCCTCGTCTTCGAACGCGGCACCTTCGTCGGCTGGGAAGGGGCACAGGGCCGCGCGGGTCGCGGCTGCACCTAGCCGAAGGTCCGTACCGCCCAGACGCCGGCGGTCGCCGACACGCTGGTCAGGATCGCGCCCCATGTCGTGTCGAGCGCCACCATCTGCCAGCTCCAGCCGCGCATGATCGACATGCTCGTGAACTCGTAGGTGCCGTAGGCGACCGCGCCGAGCACAGCGCCCCCGATGGCCGCCGAGAGCAGGCTGCCGTCGCGGAGCGCGGGGAGCGAGACGAGGTAGAGGATCCCGCCGATGTAGAAGAGATAGAAGACTGCCGCCGGCCCGAAGTTGATCGGGCTGCGCAGGAGGTCTCCGAGATGTTTCTCGAAGAGCGGCTTCATCACGTTCGACAGCATGATCGCGTCGAGTACGGCGAAGACGATCAGCGTCGCGGCATAGAGCAAGAGGATCTGCATGGGCACCCCGTCGATTGTCGTCACAGACGGTAGGTCATTTCCACGTTGCGGACAGGGGGGCGGCCCGAGGCCGGATCGTCACGCGGGGTCAGCCGCTCGAACCCCCGCGACTGGTAGTAGATGAGCGCGCCCGCGTTGGTGGCGCGGATGCGCGTGCGGATGTGGGTGAAGCCCAGTTTGCGCGCCGCCATGCGCGTCGCTTCGAAGAGGCGCGTGCCGATCGCCATGTCGTCCGGAGTTGGTGCGAGGAAAGTCGCGATTTCGCAGACCTGCGGCGGATGCTCGGCGTGCGGCTCCACCCATTGCAGGCCGACGACCTCACCCGCGCGGTCGGCCAGCGTCCAAATCGCCGGCGCGGCCATCCACGCGCGGATCTCGTCGGGCCCGAGCGCGGGGCCGGGGCGGAACTCAGGTTGAGCGAAGCCGTCGAGCAGGCGGGTCAGCGGAGCGGCATCGAGCGGGCCGGCGCGGCGGATATGGACCGGGGTCATCCGGAGGGGCGGCGACGCGCGGTCACCCGCCGTCACAGGCCCGCAGGAGCGCGGCGTGGCGGGCGAGAAAATCGGCGCGCACGTCGGCGGGCGGCCGCAGGGTGACCGTGAAACCATCGAGCAGGCCCGGGCGCGGCTTGCCGAAGAAGCGGTCTGCCTCCGCGGGTGCGAAGCCGGCGATCTGCGTGGCTTCGAGCCAAGCGGAGAGGCGGTCGGCCCGCTTGATCTGCTTCTTGAGCGCGGCGGGTGTCTCGGCGGCGAGGCCAAAGCGCAGATTGATCGCGGCCTGCAGCCTGTCGTCGAGCGCGCCATAGGCCGCGCCGACGGCCGCTTTCACGGGCGAGATCATGTCACCGATCACGTATTCGGGCGCATCGTGCAGGAGCGCGGCCAGAAGAGAGGAGGGCCCGGCCCTCGGGTCGAGCCGGGCGAGAATGTCGACCACGAGAAGCGAGTGCTCCGCCACCGAGTAGGGCCAGTCGCCCCGGGTCTGGCCGTTCCAGCGGGCCACGAAGGCAAGGCCGTGGGCGATGTCCTCGATCTCGATGTCCATCGGCGTCGGATCGAGCAGATCGAGGCGGCGACCGGAGAGCATCCGTTGCCAGGCGCGGGGAGGCGGGGTGGTGCGCGGCATGACTTCCGGTCCTACCGGGTGGGACGGGCAATGCAACCAATTCCTGTGCGGGCGCGTTCAATCCCCATCGGCGGGACCGTCCCGTCGCCGAACGGAGATTGCCCCATATGCGCCCGATGCTCCCTCTCGCCCTCCTGACCACGCTTCTTGCTGCGCCGGCCCTGGCCCAGACCCAGGCCAATTGCGCGCCGCGCGACATGGTGGTCGAACGGTTGAGTGGGCACTACGGCGAGGCCTTCTCGGGCGGTGGACTGCAGAGTGCGGAGACGGTCTTCGAGGTCTGGGTGTCGGAGGCCGACGGGAACTGGACGATCCTGATGACCGACGCGCAGGGCGTGTCCTGCATCATGGCGGCGGGGACGGACTGGACACCCGGAGACCTCCTGCCGCAGATGTCGGGCGTGCGCTCCTGACACGCCCGGTGGGCTTCGTATCCGTGCCGCCTATTTCGTGAAGATCAGATTGAAGGTGACGGGCACCGAGGGCGCAATCGAGTCGAGGCTCGCGAGTTCCCGAAGCTTCGCGACGCCGTCCTCGTAGTCGAAATCCCGCGCATCCGCGATGAAGGGGCGGGTGGTCGCGACCTCGACCATCGTGTCGGAGATCCGGGTGACGGAGATGTCTCCGAAGTAGTCGGCCTCCGTCCCGTTCGTCGCCACGGTGACGTCGATCTCCGTCGTCGTCCGGTCGCCGATTGCCAGATCCTCGTAGGCGGCCATGTCGATCGCCGCGCTCACGGTCGCGGCGGGAAAGTCGGCGACCTTGAAGAGAAATTCGCGCATCCGCTCGTTGCGGATGTCGATGAAGGTCTCGACGGAGGCGAGCGGAATGGAGACCTCCGCGGTGCCGTCGTCGGCCACGCTGCCGGAGAGCCCGGAAAAGCTGTGCGCCTCGCTGGTCTCGCCGTTCTTGATCGTCACGAAACCCATGGTGGATTTGTCGCCGTCGAGCGCCCATCCGGCGAAGGCGGGCGAGGTCATCAGAGCGAGGCTAGTGGTCAGGATAAGGGTGCGCATCATAGTCCTCCCGAAATGCGAAACTGTTCCAGTACGATACCAGTCCGGGTGCGTTGGAGCGGTGATATTTATTTGAGTTTATTTACCGAATAATCTGTCGCGGCTGCGTGTTCTCTCCCGTTGTTGTGCGCGCGGAGTGCGGCTGCTAGGTCCGCTTCACCCCAATTCGCAGGAGCGCGAGAGATGACCGACTACGCCGTCAAGGATATCAGCCTGGCCGCCTATGGCCGCCGCGAGCTCGACATCGCCGAAACCGAGATGCCGGGCCTGATGGCCCTGCGGGAGGAATACGGAGACACGAAACCCCTGAAGGGCGCGCGCATCGTCGGCTCGCTGCACATGACGATCCAGACCGCCGTCCTGATCGAGACGCTGAACGCGCTGGGGGCCGACGTGCGCTGGGCGTCCTGCAACATCTTCTCGACGCAGGATCATGCCGCCGCGGCAATTGCCGAGGGCGGAACGCCGGTCTTTGCGGTCAAGGGTCAGACGCTGGAGGAACATTGGGACTATCTCGACAAGTCCTTCCAGTTCCCGGAGGGCGCGAACATGATCCTCGACGACGGGGGCGATGCGACGCTCTACGTGCTGCTCGGGGCGCGGGCCGAGGCGGGCGACGACCTGGGCGTGCCAACCTCCGAGGAGGAAGAGGTGATCCACGCGCAGATCAAGAAGCGCATGGAGGCCTCGCCCGGTTGGTTCACCAGGACCCGCGACGCGATCAAGGGCGTCTCGGAGGAGACGACGACCGGCGTGCATCGCCTCTATGACCTCTTCCGCAAGGACATGCTGCCGTTCCCGGCGATCAACGTGAACGACTCGGTCACGAAGTCGAAGTTCGACAACAAGTACGGCTGCAAGGAGAGCCTCGTCGACGGCATCCGCCGCGCGACCGATGTGATGATGGCGGGCAAGGTCGCCGTCGTCTGCGGCTACGGCGACGTCGGCAAAGGCTCCGCCGCCTCGCTCGCCGGGGCAGGCGCGCGCGTGAAGGTGACCGAGGTCGATCCGATCTGCGCGCTGCAGGCGGCCATGGACGGCTTCGAGGTGGTCGTACTGGAGGATGTCGTCGACAGCGCCGACATCTTCATCACCACAACCGGCAACAAGGACGTCATCCGCATCGAGCACATGCGCGCGATGAAGGACATGGCGATCGTCGGCAACATCGGCCACTTCGACAACGAGATCCAGGTCGCGAGCCTGAAGAACCACAAGTGGACGAGCGTCAAGGAGCAGGTCGACATGATCGAAATGCCCTCGGGCAACCGGATCATCCTGCTGTCCGAGGGGCGGCTCCTCAACCTTGGCAACGCGACGGGGCATCCCTCTTTCGTAATGTCGGCGAGCTTCACTAATCAGGTGCTGGCGCAGATCGAGCTCTGGACGAAGGGTGAGGAGTACAAGCCCGGTGTCTACATCCTGCCGAAGCACCTCGACGAGAAGGTCGCGCGGCTGCACCTCGGCCGGATCGGCGTCAAGCTGACCGAGCTCAAGAAAGAGCAGGCGGATTACATCGGCGTGACCGTCGAGGGGCCGTTCAAGCCGGAGCACTATCGCTACTGACCGACGGGCGGACAGGTGGTTTAGTTCTTGATATAAGAGACTAAAATCACCTGTTTTTAGACGGGTGCGACAGAACGCACCCGTCACCGGCCCGGTTCCCGCTAAGCCGTTTTCCGCCGTCACCGACAGGGGTCGGGGAACGATCTGCCGGGGATCCATGTTTCGTCCTCACAATCCAAATGGAGGATGAAACGATGAAAAAGCTGTTTCTGACGACTGCTGCCGCCGCTCTCACCGCGGGTCTTGCGTTCGCGCAGGAGGCAGAGGATCCGAAGCTGCTTCAGGACGTCGACGCGGAGGTCGAAGCGACCGAAGCGCCGGTGGGTGACGACGGTTCGGATGTCGAGACTGCGGAAGACGGTGGCGATGCCGCCGCGCCGCTCGCGACGGAGGAGGCCGAGACCGATCTGGCCGATGGCGAAGATACCACGCTGCCGGCCGACGACGGCAACGACACGGACATGGCCGAGGACAACGATGCGACGACCCCTGTCGATGGCACCGACACGGACGTGGCCGAAGGCTCGGGCGACACGATGAACACGGCGGATGACGACACCACGCTCTATGGTGCTTTCGCCGACACTGCCGTCCGCGATCTCGTGGGCAAGAACGTCATGGCCCAGACGGGCGATAGCGTGGGCGAAGTCGAGAGCCTGGTCTCCGAAGGCGAGGAAGTGCATGCCGTCGTCGGCGTGGGCGGCTTCCTTGGTCTGGGCGAGCATGACGTCGCTATCCCGCTGACCGAGTTCACCGACTCGGAAGACGGTCTCGTCCTGCCGAACATGACGCAGGAAGAGCTGGAGGCGATGGCTGCCTTCGAAGGCGAAGCCGAGGAGCTTCCGATGGATGTCACCGTTTCGGGTGAGCCGGTCGCGGTCGAGGATCCGATGACCGAAGGCGGCGACGACACGGCGATGCCGGTGGAGACCGAAGACAGCTACTGACACGCCGTCCGAGCGATCGAAGGAATTGGCCCCGCCCCGTGCGGGGCCTTTTCTTTTCCGGGGTAGCGGGGCAGGGGAGAGGGATGAAATCCACCCTGCGCTTCCTTGCCCGCTCTCTCGTCCGGCTGGCCCTCGTCGGCGCGCTCTGCTGGGCAGGCTGGTGGCTTCTGATGGACGCGGACAGCCCCTTGCCGCCCGAGTGGCATCCTCTGGAGCCGCTCGATGTCGCGGCCCCTGAAAGCTGGCTCACCGGCATGAAGTTGCGGCGGGCCGTCTCCTCCGAGGCGACATGCCTGTCTGCCCTCGGGACCGGAGCGCGGTTCGAGGCGATGCCGCCGCTCCGGGCGGGAGCTTGCGGTATCGACCCGCGCGTTTCGTTGCGCGGCGTGGGCGACGCGGATCTCGTGCCTGTCGAGACGACCTGCGCCGTCGCCCTTCGCCTTGCCATGTGGGAGCGCCACGTGCTCGCGCCTGCCGCCGAGACGCATCTCGGCAGTGGCATCGCCCGTATCCATCACCAGAGTAGCTACAACTGCCGGCCCATCCGGGGCAGTACCACACGGCTCAGCACCCATGCGACGGGCGAGGCGATCGACGTGCGCGGCGTGACGCTTGCGGACGGCCGCCGACTGGAGCTGCGCGAGAGCTGGAGCGGCGCGGGCGCGGTATCGGACTTCTGGCAGGCGGCGCGGGACGGGGCTTGCACCTGGTTCGTCACGGTCCTTGGACCGGATTACAATGCGCTGCACGCCGACCATTTTCACATGCAAAGCCGCGGCTGGGGTCTCTGCCGCTGACAGCCGGGTAACTTTTCCTTTATTTTCGCAGCCCGTGCGGCAATCATCCGGCCGAGGCGCAAGGAGCGTCCGAACTGCGACCAATGGGGGAGATTCGATGAGCAAACGTGACGAGTTGATCGGCAAGTACGCCGACGCCATCCGCACGAAGGTGGGAGAGGAGCCGGACATGGATCTGCTCCGCAAGGTGACCATCGGCTGCGGGCCGTCGATCTACAACGCCGACAGCGAGACCGTCGCCGCCAGCCAGCCGGGCGAGCTCGAGACGGTGAAGAACAATTTCCTCATCAAGAAGCTGGGCCTGTCGGACGGGCCCAAGCTCGACGAGGCGATCCATGCCGTGATCGAAAAATACGGCAAGTCCGAGCGCAACAAGTATCGCGCCGTGATCTACTATATGCTGACGAAGCATTTCGGGAAGGAAAGCGTCTACGCCTGA
Source organism: Jannaschia marina (assembly GCF_013404595.1). Classification (GTDB taxonomy): domain Bacteria; phylum Pseudomonadota; class Alphaproteobacteria; order Rhodobacterales; family Rhodobacteraceae; genus Jannaschia; species Jannaschia marina. The sequence goes on from NZ_JABVAX010000009.1 coordinate 100,538, forward strand.
CGCCGCCCGAACCGCCGAGACTTCGACCCCCGTGCCCCGGCGCGGGGGTTCGCTTTTGTCCCGGTCGCAAAGGGGCGAGCCTTGAGACGCGCGCCGTCGCTCCCCATCTGAAGACAGAGGCCCAGACGGGACCGTGCCGATGTCGGGCGGTGCCACGCCGGGTGCTTATCGAAGGAGAGACGACATGAACGTGGAGAAGTTCACGGAACGCGCGCGCGGCTTCCTGCAGGCCGCCCAGACGATCGCGGCGCGCGAGGGGCATCAGCAGCTGATGCCGGAGCATCTGCTCAAGGCGATCATGGATGATGAACAGGGCATGGCCGCCAACCTCATCACCGCCGCCGGCGGTGCGCCGGAGAGGGTGCGGCAGGCAGTCGATATCGCGGTGGCGAAGCTGCCGCAGGTGTCCGGGGATGCGGGGCAGATTTACCTGAGCCGTGAATTGACCCGCGTGCTCGACGAGGCCGAGAAGGTCGCCAAGAAGGCGGGCGACAGCTTCGTCCCGGTGGAGCGCGTGCTGATGGCGCTTGCCATGGTGAAGTCGAAGGCGAAGGACGCGCTCGACGCCGGTGCGGTCAACGCGCAGGCGCTCAATGCGGCGATCGACGATGTGCGCAAGGGGCGTACCGCCGACAGCGCCTCCGCCGAGGACACCTACGAGGCCCTGACGAAATACGCGCGGGATCTGACGGCCGCGGCCCGCGAAGGCAAGATCGACCCGATCATCGGCCGCGACGAGGAAATCCGCCGTGCGATGCAGGTTCTGTCGCGGCGCACCAAGAACAACCCCGTCCTGATCGGGGAGCCGGGTGTCGGCAAGACGGCCATCGCCGAGGGGCTTGCCCTTCGAATCGTCGATGGCGACGTGCCCGAGAGCCTGCGCGACAAGCGGCTGATGGCGCTCGACATGGGCGCGCTCATTGCCGGTGCGAAATATCGCGGCGAATTCGAGGAGCGGCTGAAGGCCGTGCTCTCGGAGGTGACCGCCGCGGCGGGCGAGATCGTGCTCTTCATCGACGAGATGCATACACTCGTGGGCGCGGGCAAATCCGACGGTGCGATGGACGCCGCGAACCTCATCAAGCCGGCGTTGGCGCGCGGTGAGCTGCATTGCGTCGGCGCGACGACGCTCGACGAGTATCGCAAGTACGTCGAGAAGGACGCGGCGCTCGCGCGGCGGTTCCAGCCGCTCGTCGTCGAGGAGCCGACGGTGCCCGATACCATCAGCATCCTGCGCGGCATCAAGGAGAAGTACGAGCTGCACCATGGCGTCCGCATCAGCGACAGCGCGCTGGTGGCCGCGGCGACGCTCTCGAACCGCTACATCACCGACCGCTTCCTGCCCGACAAGGCGATCGACCTCGTGGATGAGGCGGCTTCGCGGCTGCGCATGGAGGTCGACTCGAAGCCGGAGGAACTCGACGCGCTCGACCGCGACATCCTGCAGAAGCAGATCGAGGTCGAGGCCCTCCGGCTCGAGGATGACGCGGCCTCGAAGGACCGGCTCGAGAAGCTCGAGAAGGAGCTTGCGGACCTGCAGCAGCAGTCGGCCGAGATGACGGCGATCTGGCAGGCCGAGCGCGACAAGCTCGACACGGCGCGCGCGCTCAAGGAGCAGCTGGATCAGGCGCGCGTTGAGCTTGATACCGCGAAGCGCGAGGGCAACTTCGGCCGTGCGGGTGAGCTGCAATACGGGCGGATCCCGGAGCTCGAGAAGGCGCTTGCCGAGGCCGAGAGCCGCGAGGACGAGATGATGGTCGAGGAGGCCGTTCGTCCCGAGCAGATCGCGAGCGTGGTCGAGCGTTGGACCGGCGTGCCGGTGTCCAAGATGCTGGAAGGCGAGCGCGAGAAGCTCCTCCGGATGGAGGACGAGCTCGGCCGTCGTGTCGTCGGACAGCGGCAGGCGGTGACGGCCGTGGCGAACGCCGTGCGCCGTGCACGCGCGGGCCTCAACGACGAGGCGCGGCCCCTGGGCAGCTTCCTGATGCTCGGGCCGACCGGCGTGGGCAAGACGGAGCTGACGAAGGCGCTGGCCGAGTTCCTCTTCGATGACGATGGCGCGATGGTGCGCATCGACATGTCGGAGTTCATGGAGAAGCACGCCGTCTCCCGCCTGATCGGCGCACCGCCGGGCTATGTCGGCTACGACGAGGGCGGTGTCCTGACCGAGGCGGTGCGGCGCAGGCCCTACCAGGTTGTGCTCTTCGACGAGGTGGAAAAGGCGCATCCGGACGTGTTCAACGTGCTTCTGCAGGTGCTCGACGACGGCGTTCTGACCGATGGCCAGGGCCGGACCGTCGACTTCAAGCAGACGCTGATCATCCTGACGTCGAACCTCGGGGCGCAGGCGCTGAGCCGACTGCCCGACGGGGCAGACGCCAGCCAGGCCAAGCGGGACGTGATGGACGCGGTGCGTGCGCATTTCCGGCCCGAGTTCCTGAACCGGCTGGACGAGACGATCATCTTCGACCGCCTTGGCCGCGAGGACATGGACGGAATCGTCGATATCCAGATCGCGCGTCTTGCCCGGCGTCTTGCAGGTCGCAAGATCACGCTGCAGCTCGATGACGCGGCGCGGTCCTGGCTTGCCGACGAGGGCTATGATCCGGTCTTCGGGGCGCGGCCCCTCAAGCGGGTGATCCAGCGCGCGCTGCAGAACCCGCTGGCCGAGATGCTGCTCGGTGGTGAGATCGGCGACGACAGCGTGATCCCGGTGAGCGCGGGGACGGACGGGCTCGTGATCGGGGATCGTGTTTCGACCTCCGACAAGCAGCCGCCCGAGGATGCGGTCGTTCATTGACGCAAGAGGGCCCGCCGAACTGGCGGGCCTTCTTCTTTTTGGTCCGGCCCGATCGAACGAAGATGTGGTTGTCCTTCGGTCGCATAATGCCGAATGCGACGTCTCGATGGTCGACATCTCCGCCGCCACGGTCGCCCGTCCCCCGTCACCGGTGAAACACGTGCCCGTCATCGGCTTCGCTCCGACTTGCGCGATAGGCCCTACCGCCCGATGATCCGCGCAGCAGCAGGAGAGCGCGATGATCATGGTGGAGTGGACGGCCTGGGTGATCGAGTTCCTGGCCCTTGGGTTCGTTTTCGCGATCGGGGTGGGGGTGGCGCTGGCGCTCGTCTTCTTCGTCGTCGACCGGACGCAGACCGAGGACGCGATCCGGCGCAACTATCCGGTGATCGGCCGGTTCCGGCATCTTTTCACAGAGTTGGGGGAGTTCTTCCGCCAGTATTTCTTCGCCATGGACCGGGAGGAGCTTCCGTTCAACCGGGCGCAGCGCGATTGGGTCAAGCGCGCCTGCGACGGCAAGGGCAACACGGTGGCCTTCGGGTCCACCCGCAATATCAACGTGCCTGGCACGCCGCTCTTCGTGAACGCCGCCTTTCCACCGCTCGATCAGCAGGCGGCCAAGACCGACCCGCTCGTCATCGGCCCCGGCGCGCGCGAGCCCTACGTGGCCCCTTCGATCTTCAACCTCTCGGGCATGTCCTACGGGGCGATCTCCAAGCCCGCCGTCCAGGCACTCAGCCGGGGCTGCAAGGAGGCCGGCATCTGGATGAACACCGGGGAAGGGGGGCTCAGTCCCTATCACCTCGAGGGCGGATGCGACATCGTCTTCCAGATCGGCACGGCGAAGTTCGGCGTGCGCGACGAGGACGGGAACCTGTCGGACGAGAAGCTGCGGGAGGTGGCGGCCCATCCGCAGGTCAGGATGTTCGAGCTGAAGCTCGCGCAGGGGGCAAAGCCGGGCAAGGGCGGCATCCTGCCCGCGGCCAAGGTCAACGAGGAGATCGCCGCGATCCGTGGGCTGAAGGTGGGTCAGGCCGGCATCTCGCCGAACCGCCATGCCGAGGCGGCGACGCCCGATGAGCTTCTCGACCTGATCGCACGTATCCGCGACGTGTCGGGCAAACCTGTCGGCATAAAGACGGTTGGCGGTGCGGAAGAGCCCTTCCTCGACCTCTTCGAGGCCATCGCCCGCCGGGGCGTGGCGAGCGCGCCCGACTTCATCACTATCGACGGCGGCGAGGGCGGGACCGGGGCCGCGCCCATGCCGCTCATCGACCTCGTCGGCATGTCGATCCGCGAGGCGCTGCCGATGGTCTCCGGTCTCCGCGATGCCGCGGGGCTGAAGGACCGCATCCGGCTCGTCGCAAGCGGCAAACTCGTGAACCCGGGCGACATCGCCTGGGCGCTGGCCGCGGGGGCAGACTTCGTGACCTCGGCGCGGGGGTTCATGTTCAGCCTCGGCTGCATCCAGGCACTCAAGTGCAACAAGAACACCTGTCCGACCGGCATCACCACGCATCAGAAGCGGTTCCAGAAGGGCCTTGTCGTCGAGGACAAATGGCGCCGTGTCGCGCGCTATGCGGAGGGGATCGTCAAGGAAGTCGAGGTGATCGCCCATTCCGTGGGCGTCAGCGAACCGCGCCAGATGCGACGGCGGCACGTG
>NZ_JABVAX010000009.1:110000-114590 GCF_013404595.1 Jannaschia marina
TCCCCTAGTAGCGGCGAGCGAACGGGGACCAGCCGAGCCTGATAAGTGATCAGAAGGACCTGGGAAGGTCCGCCAGAGTGGGTGACAGCCCCGTATGAGAAGCTTTGAGGGACGTATTAAGTAGGGCGGGACACGTGAAATCCTGTCTGAAGATCGGAGGACCACCTTCGAAGGCTAAGTACTCCTTGCTGACCGATAGCGAACCAGTACCGTGAGGGAAAGGTGAAAAGCACCCCGACGAGGGGAGTGAAACAGTACCTGAAACCGGACGCCTACAAGCAGTGGGAGGGCCCTTGAGGCCTGACCGCGTACCTTTTGTATAATGGGTCATCGACTTGGTCTTACGAGCAAGCTTAAGCCGATAGGTGTAGGCGCAGCGAAAGCGAGTCTTAATAGGGCGTTTTAGTTCGTGGGATCAGACCCGAAACCGAGTGATCTAGGCATGACCAGGTTGAAGGTTGGGTAACACCAACTGGAGGACCGAACCCACACCTGTTGAAAAAGGTCGGGATGAGTTGTGCCTAGGGGTGAAAGGCCAATCAAACTCGGAGATAGCTGGTTCTCCGCGAAATCTATTTAGGTAGAGCGTCATCCGAATACCCCGGGGGGTAGAGCACTGGATGGGTAATGGGGCCCCACAGGCTTACTGATCCTAACCAAACTCCGAATACCCGGGAGTACTAGATGGCAGACACACGGCGAATGCTAACGTCCGTCGTGAAGAGGGAAACAACCCTGACCTCCGGCTAAGGCCCCTAATTCATGGCTAAGTGGGAAAGCAGGTGGGACGACCAAAACAACCAGGAGGTTGGCTTAGAAGCAGCCATCCTTTAAAGATAGCGTAACAGCTCACTGGTCTAAACAAGTTGTCCTGCGGCGAAGATGTAACGGGGCTCAAGCCATGAGCCGAAGCCGAGGATGCACATAGTGCATGGTAGCGGAGCGTAGTGTGACATAGCTCTTTGCTTCTTTGGCACCTCTCGGGGTGCCCTGGAAGCGTGGAGCTTTCGATGAAGCCCGGGCGTGAGCCATCGGGTGGAGAGATCACTAGCGAGAATGATGACATGAGTAGCGACAAACAGGGTGAGAGACCCTGTCGCCGAAAGTCCAAGGGTTCCTGCTTAAAGCTAATCTGAGCAGGGTAAGCCGACCCCTAAGGCGAGGCCGAAAGGCGTAGTCGATGGGAACCGGGTTAATATTCCCGGGCCAGTGAGAAGTGACGGATCGCAGGTGTTGTTCATCCTTATCGGATTGGATGGGCAGCTGAGCGGTTCCTGGAAATAGCCTCACATGAGATCGTACCCGAAACCGACACAGGTGGACTGGTAGAGAATACCAAGGCGCTTGAGAGAACGATGTTGAAGGAACTCGGCAAAATACCTCCGTAAGTTCGCGAGAAGGAGGCCCGGTTCCTAGGCAACTAGGGGCTGGGGGCACAAACCAGGGGGTGGCGACTGTTTACTAAAAACACAGGGCTCTGCGAAGTCGCAAGACGACGTATAGGGTCTGACGCCTGCCCGGTGCCTGAAGGTTAAAAGGAGGAGTGCAAGCTCTGAATTGAAGCCCAGGTAAACGGCGGCCGTAACTATAACGGTCCTAAGGTAGCGAAATTCCTTGTCGGGTAAGTTCCGACCTGCACGAATGGCGTAACGACTTCCCCGCTGTCTCCAACATCGACTCAGCGAAATTGAATTACCTGTCAAGATGCAGGTTACCCGCGGTTAGACGGAAAGACCCCGTGCACCTTTACTACAGCTTCAGACTGGTATCAGGCCAGGCATGTGCAGGATAGGTGGTAGGCTTCGAAGCGTGAACGCCAGTTTGCGTGGAGCCTTCCTTGAGATACCACCCTTGCCTCGCTTGATATCTAACCGCGGTCCGTCATCCGGATCCGGGACCCTCTGTGGCGGGTAGTTTGACTGGGGCGGTCGCCTCCTAAAGAGTAACGGAGGCGCGCGAAGGTTGGCTCAGAGCGGTCGGACATCGCTCGTTGAGTGCAATGGCAGAAGCCAGCCTGACTGCGAGACTGACAAGTCGAGCAGAGTCGAAAGACGGCCATAGTGATCCGGTGGTCCCAAGTGGGAGGGCCATCGCTCAACGGATAAAAGGTACGCCGGGGATAACAGGCTGATGATGCCCAAGAGTCCATATCGACGGCATCGTTTGGCACCTCGATGTCGGCTCATCTCATCCTGGGGCTGGAGCAGGTCCCAAGGGTACGGCTGTTCGCCGTTTAAAGAGGTACGTGAGCTGGGTTTAGAACGTCGTGAGACAGTTCGGTCCCTATCTTCCGTGGGTGTAGGATACTTGAGAGGAGTTGCCCCTAGTACGAGAGGACCGGGGTGAACGATCCACTGGTGGACCAGTTGTCATGCCAATGGCAATGCTGGGTAGCTATGATCGGACAGGATAACCGCTGAAGGCATCTAAGCGGGAAGCCCCCCTCAAAACAAGGTATCCCTGAGGACCGTGGCAGACCACCACGTCGATAGGCCGGAGATGTAAGCGCAGCAATGCGTTCAGTTGACCGGTACTAATTGTCCGATAGGCTTGATTTGATCCAGTAGCAGACTGGCTCCGGCGTGCCCGCGAGGCGCACGCCATGCAAGATCAAGAGCATACACACCACACTCAGATGCTTGGCTTGGAAACCGATGTGACATCCCGGCGCGTAAAGCGGCCAGCGGGTGGGACCGCGCCCTTCTTCGAAGGACGCTCATCCCACTCCGGACCTCGCTTTGCGAGGCCGGTGGGTGTGTTTGTTCGGTTTGGTGGTCATAGCGCAAGCAAAACACCCGGTCCCATCCCGAACCCGGCCGTTAAGTGCTGTAGCGCCGATGGTACTGCGTCTTAAGGCGTGGGAGAGTAGGTCACCGCCAAACCTAACAAACACACCCGATATCTCTCGAAAAACGATGACAAGACACCGCGCTCAAACCACCCTCCGGGCGGGAGCGCAAAACACAGCGCTCAAGCAGCCCCTCCGGGCGGTAGCGCAAAAAGTGTCGCGGGATGGAGCAGCTCGGTAGCTCGTCAGGCTCATAACCTGAAGGTCGTAGGTTCAAATCCTACTCCCGCAACCACCGTCCCTTGCCAAGAACGAACGCCCGATCGGCGAGCCATGGCCGGGCCGCTGCTGTACTTGCCGCACAGCCCCAGAATACCCGCCAGCTCCCCCTGAAGCGCGACGACGTGCCCATTCGGCGCATCCGTGTCCGGCGTCAGTACGATCCGATCGATCAGCCCACGGATCAGCTCGCCGGCTTCGGTCTTCGCGCCCTCCTCATTCAGAGCCGCAATCAGACCCTCGACCTTCCTCGCGAACACGTCCGCCAGTCCTGGGTGCAGGAGCACGGGTTCCTCAGCGGGCAGGGCGGCCAATGCGGCTTCCAACTCGGCCTTGCGCGTCTCCAGCCCGTCGATCTTCGCCTTCATGCTCGACTGGAACATGCCTTGGGCGATGGCCTCGACGATGTTGTCGATCTCACCTTTGACCTTGGTCAGTTCCTGCTTCGCCTTCGCGCGATCGGCTTCGGAAGACCGTCGATCCCGCTTCGCCTCTTCCTGGAACGTCTCGATGAAGGTCCGGATCATGTCCGGGGCCATGAGGCGTTTGCGTAGCCCGCCCAGGACGCGTTCCTCGAGATCGACACGCTTCAGGGTCTTGCGGTTCTCGCAGGTCCCCCGATTGCGCGCCGCCGAGCATCCCATTCGCTCCGCGCTGATCATGATGTAGTTGGCCCCGCACATCCCGCACTCGGCCGTTCCCGTCAGAAGGTACTGCGCCCGCCGAGCCTTGTGTGCTTGGGGACCATCACCTCGATCGCGCGCCTCGAAGATCTCGGACCGCGTGGCTCCCTGCCGGGCCTTCACCTCGTCCCAAAGATCCTGATCGACGATGCGCAGGTCCGGGACGTCTTCGCGGATCCAGGCCTCCGGAGGATTGGGAAAGGCTTGGCGCTTTCCGCTGCCCGGATCCTTCACGAAGCGCTGCCGGTTCCAGATCCGCGCGCCGATGTAGAGCTCGTTGTTCAGGATGCCCGTCCCGCGCTTCAGTTTCCCGAGATCGTCGAGAAGGACCACGACGATCCGCGCGGCGCGGCGATGACCTCGGCGTTGAGTTCGATCGCGATGCTTCGGGCGCTTTGTCCAGCGGCATAGGCCGAGAAGACCCGCCGGACGACCTCGGCTTCGGAAGCGTTTACAGCGAGGTCGCCGGCGGTGAGCGTCCCGTCCGGAAGCGCCGTCCTGACGACGTCGTAGCCGTAGCTCTTGCCCCTGGCCGACTTGCCGCTGCGGACACGGCCTTCGAGGCCCCGATGGGTCTTCTGGGCGAGGTTTTTGAGGAACAAGGCGTTCATCGTGCCGCCGAGGCCGATATGGAACTCCGTGATCGTCCCCTCGGCTTTCGTGATGATCTCCACGCCAAAGAATTGCATGCGCTTGAAGAAGCCGGAGATGTGTTCGAGTGAGGTGCTCCCCGATCCTTGGACAGGATCTGGCGTTTTCTAAGCTACTCTCTGGGCCTCCTGGTCGGGTTGCATGATCGTCGTGCCGGCGCGGTAGACCACGTCCGGTGGTTGTCCGTCG